>JAZRDV010000001.1:0-223808 GCA_045660465.1 Alistipes sp.
ATTTATGCCACGTTCAGTAAATGCTGTTGCGTCACGCGCAAGAAGAAAGAAGGTTTTGAAACTTGCCAAGGGTAACTTTGGTTCAAGGGGAAACGTATGGACAGTTGCGAAAAACACTGTCGAGAAGGGTTTGCAGTTTGCTTATGCACACCGTCGTGAGAAGAAGAGAAATTATCGTTCGTTGTGGATCGTTCGTATCAACGCTGCGGTTCGTATGTACGGTATGACTTATTCAGAGTTTATTGGCAAGATGAACGCGAAGGGTATCGCTCTTAACCGTAAGGTTTTGGCTGACCTCGCACTCAACGAGCCTAAGGCATTCGAGGCAATTGTTAATGCAGTTAAATAGTATCTTCCGTTAGCGAAGAGAGAGGGGGAGACCGAAAGGTTTCTCCCTTTTTTTTGTTTGTTAGGCGGGGGCGGGCGAGGAATAGGTGGCGAGGACGGTGCGGATGGTGTGGACGGCGAGGAAGGTCGGGGAGGATAAGGAGATTAGGGAGGATAAAGAATTTAGGGAGATTAAGGATGATTATCCCTAAACTCCCTAAGTTCCCTAAATTCCTTAAATTCCCTAACTCAATCAGCCCAATCAGCCTCCAAGCCTCCTGAGTTAGTTTGTTGCTCGGCTATCGGTTAGAGGTTCTCCAAGCAGTAGCTGAGCATCTTCTCGCGGATGTTGGTCATGTCGTTGGGGCGCATCGAGTGGTTCTGGTCGGGGTAGACCATCATGTCGTACTGCTTGTGCGCACGGTTTAGGGCACGACACATCTCCATAGCATTCTGGAAGTGTACGTTGTCGTCGGCCGTGCCGTGGATGATAAGCAGACGTGTCTTATCGCTCAGACGGTCGGCAAAGTTGATGGGCGAATTGTTGTCGTAGCCCGCAGCATTCTGCTGAGGTATGCCGTTGTAAATCTCCGTATATATCGAGTCGTAGTAACGCCACGAGGTTACGGGAGCCACGGCGATAGCCATCTTGAAGAGTCCGTCGCCCTTCAACGAGCAGCCCAGAGCCATGAAGCCACCAAACGACCATCCGTAGATGCCTATGCGCGCCTCGTCGATGAAGCTCTGCTCTGCCAAGTGGCGGGCAAACGAGAGCTGGTCTTCGACCTCGTTGTAGCCGAGGTTGGCGTATGTTACCTTCTTGAAATCCTCGCCACGGTAGCCTGTGCCGCGTGCATCACAGCATGCCACGATGTAGCCGTTGCGGGCGAGAGCCTCCTCCCAATCTGTTGTCCAGCGATTCTCAATCTGCTGCGAGCCGGGACCCGAATACTGCGTCATAAGCACGGGGTAGCGTCTCTGGGCGTCGAAATCCTCGGGGTAGATGAGGTAGTACTGCAACTCGTCGCCACGCTCCGTGGTGAAGGTGTAGTAGTTGCGCTGATAGGCGGGTTTAGCATCCGTCGGTGTGTCAATCATCAGCGAGCGCACCATGCGTCCCTTAGCGTCGTATACGGCGGCCGTAGGGTAGCAGTCTGTGGCCGAGTGCTCGGCTGCGAAGTAACTCATGTCGGCAGAGGGGTAGACGCGCCAATAGCCGGGCGTCGAGAGCAGACATACCTTGCCCTTGCCGTTGATGCCCACACGGTAGAGGTGTCGCTCCAAGGGCGACTGCTCGGTAGAGGTGTAGTAGACGTATCGCTTATCCTTCGACATGCCTACCAGCGACGTTACCTCCCACTCGCCTGCGGTGAGTGCACACCTGCGACCTCCGCTTACGGTGTGCAGATAGAGGTGGAACCATCCTGCCGAGGTCTCCTCGCGCACGATGAAACGCTCGCCGTCGATGAAGGTGATAGTCGAGTGGTCGGGACGCTCAACATATCTCTCGTCGCGCTCATCGTAGATAACCTTCTGGCTGCCGTCGGCCTCCACCATGACCACCTCGAAGTGGTTTTGCAGACGGTTGACGCGGTAGAAGAAGAGCTTACCTGCGGGGGTGTAGTCCACGCGCGGTATATATTGGTCCGTAGTGGTGCCGAGCTCTATCTCGCGGGTCTGCTGTGTAGGGATGTTGTAGACGAAGAGTCGTGCGATGGAGTTCTCCTCGCCAGCCTTGGGGTACTTGAAGCGATAGGCCTTGTTGTAGAGCGTAGCATCGAAGCGCATCATCTCGAACTCCTTGACGTGGCTCTCGTCGAATTTGAGGTAGGCTATCTCCGTGCCATCTGTCGAGAAGGCGTATGCCTTTGTGAAGCCGTACTCCTCCTCATATACCCAGTCCGTAGTGCCGTTGATGATGTGGTTCCAGAGGCCATCGTTGGTGATGTTGAGGAGCTTGTCGGCGGCGATATCGTAGATGTAGAGGTCGTTGTTGCATGACATGGCCAAGTGGCGTGAGTCGGGCGAGAACGATACGTCGCGCACGCCGGTGAAGGTCGCTACGTTCGTATTACGCTCGCCACCCACCCATAGACGGTAGTCCGAGGTGAACGAGTGGCGGTATATATCCTTGCGGGGCGATGTGCCGTCGGCGTTAAGCTCATCGTAGAGCACCATGCTGCCGTCGGGCGACTGCACGAACGATAGCACAGGCTGCGAGGCGGTGAAGACCACCTCCTTGCGGTTGGGGTCGGCATAGTCCAAAAGTACAACGTCGCGGCCCTCGATACGCATATATTTGTCGGTGCCCTCGGCGGGTGTCAGCGTTGCGGGATGCTGGTAGCGGGGGGCATCCTTCGTGCGCTCGCGTAGCATATCGGTGTAGCGCACCTGTGCCGTGGCAACGAGTGTGAGCGTGAGGGCTGAAAGTGTGAAAAGGAGTCTTCTCATATTCGGTGTAGTGTAGTTTTGTTGTGTGAATATCGGTTAAATGTCGTCTATCGAAAAGTCGTAGCTCAGACGCTTACCCGTCGTGAACTTCGAGTTATCGAGCTTCGAGTTGAACTGGTCGACCGTAACGCGAATGTTCTCCTCGTAGGGCGGCATCAGCAGGTCGAAGTTAAGGGCGTAGTTGATTGCCGTCTCGATGATGGCTACGAGTGCCTCGCGGGCAATCTTCTTGGTGCCAAAGGCCATGGGACGCACTAACGTCTGACGCTTGCCCTCAACCCAGAAGCACTTCTCGCGGTTGATGAAGATACGACCAATGAGATAGCCCTCGTCGGCATTACGGTTGTACTTCAACGAGTCGGAGAGGAAGTTGTAGATGTTGATGACACCCGTGTACGAGTTCTCGCGGTTCTGCTGAACGTAGTTGTTCTGCCAGATGATGTGGTTCGAGTCGTACTCGAAGACGTCGGTGTGCATCTGGAAGAGCAGAATATCGCTTGCTACCTGCAACTGCGCCTCGAACTTACCACGGTCGCGGTACTCGATACGCACACGGCGGTCGAGCTTGCCATCGAGCTCGTCGTCAATCTCCGAGGCCATCTCGAAGAGGGTCTCTTTGAGCTCGTTGAAGGTCGAAAACGTATTGTCGAAGATTTGCTGTTTGAGGGTCGACTTGCGAACTATCGACTCCAAGATTTTTTCTCGTAATGCGCTCATATTGTTGTTCTTTACGTTATTATCGTAGTCTGAGAAGTTGTCCCGCGGCGAGGGGGTCCGAGGGGCGTATGCGGTTTAGTTTCGAGAGCTGGTCGATGCGTACGCCGTAGACCTGTGCTATGGTGTGCATCGTCTCGCCGGCTACGACCTCATGTTGGAGGTTCGAACCCTGCCAGCGTGCCTGCTTACGCTCGATGTAGACGATATCGCCCTCCGCGAGGCGTGTCGACGAGCCTACATCGTTGAAGCGACGCAACGTAGAGGCCGACATCTCGAAGAGCTTGCCGATGGTGTCGTACGTGTCGTCGGCCTTGGCGATGATGTAGTGTGCGCCGTTGGTCTTGTAGACGTTGTAGCCGTGGTGCGAGTTTATCGTTACGCGGAAGTTGTCGGGGTCTATGCCACGCTCGGCGTATGCCACCGTAACATCCTTTACGACTGCGGGTGCGGGCTCTACGGGAGCGGGCTCTGCGGCCGTCGGTGCGGTGCTCTCGGTCGAGGGCTTGATGCCCAAGGCCTCCGTCATGTAGGTGTCGTACTGCTCGGTACCCCCGGCACGGTCGAAGAGGTAGAGACGCTCATCCTCGATAAGCTTAATGAGACGCTCGGCATAGTCGGGTGCTGTGGCGTAGCCCGCAGCTTTGAGGCCGTGTGCCCAGCTCATATAGTCATCCGTGGCGTAGGCAAAGAGGCTGTCGTAGCGTTTGTTGGTGTTGAGAAACTCGGCGTGGTCCTCGTACGACTCCTCGACGGTGGGGTAGGCACGGAAGCACTCGCCCTTTGCGTCGTCGTCGTGATATACGCGGTCGCCGGTCCATGTAGACTTACACTTTATGCCGAAGTGGTTGTTCGACTTGCGCGCCAGCTCGCTGTTGCCGGCCGACGATTCGAGCAGACCCTGCGCGAGGGTGATACTCGCGGGGATGCCGTAGGTCTCCATGTGTTCTATGGCGATATGTCGCCATTTGGCAATATACTCGGCTCGTGTCATACGCTCCTGAGCAACACCCGTTTGGGGCGCTGTGAGGGCTGTCGAAGCAAGAATAACGAGCAAAAATGTTGTTTTCCCAATAAAATTCATTATATTTGTGTAATTAATTGTGCGTTTACCTCTCGCAAAGGTAAGATTTTATAATGGAATAAACAATAAAAAACAACTACTATGTTCACCGAAAACGCAAACAACATCTTCGTACGCTCGATAGAGGATTATCACAAGTGGGATAATGTCGACCAGCCTATGGCAAACCCCTATGCTGCCGGCTCGTTGGATGCGCTGCTTTACGAGAAGAATTGGGTGGATGCTGTGCAGTGGCACTTGGAGGATATAATCCGTGACCCGCAGATTGACCCCGTGAAGGCTCTCGAAATCAAGCGTCGCATAGACCGCTCAAATCAGGTACGTACCGATATGGTGGAGTACATCGACTCATATATGCTCGATAAGTATAAGGATATAGTACCCGCAGCCGATGCTCGCCTCAATACCGAGACCCCGGCATGGGCTATCGACCGTCTCTCAATCTTGGCGTTGAAGATATACCACATGAACTGTGAGGTGGAGCGTACGGATGTCGACCAGGCACACCGCGATGCTTGTCAGAAAAAACTCGACACACTCTTGCAGCAGCGTGTAGACCTCTCGACGGCTATCGAGGAGCTTATCGAGGATATTGAGGCGGGACGTAAGTATATGAAGACTTACAAGCAGATGAAGATGTATAACGACCCATCGCTTAACCCCGTATTGTATGCCAACAAGCAGTAAACATATCCTTCTGGTGCGTCTCTCGGCGTTGGGCGATGTTGCGATGTTGCCCCATGCTGTGCGCGCCTTCAAAGCGTCGTATCCCGACGTTAAGGTTACAATCCTCACGCGCGAGTTTCTTCGTCCGCTCTTCGATGGACTCGATGTAGACTTCATCTTTGCCGATACGAAGGGCCGACACAAGAGCATCTGCGGCGTATGGCGTCTCGCGGGCGATATTAAGCGTGCGGGCGTTACGGACATTGCCGATACCCACGGTGTGATGCGCTCGCGTATGCTCAGTCTGTTTGCCTTTGTAAGAGGCTTCGTGCGCTCGCGCTCGATACGCAAGGGTCGCGTCGAGAAGTGGTTCCGTGTGGGTTACAGCCACCATCACGCTGTGCCCCTGAAACATACCGTCGTGCGTTACTGCGACGTCGTGCGTCGTCTGGGCTTTGAGTTCGACGATCCCACGCCGGCGGTAAAGCCCGCGGTAGTCAACCCCATGGGCGAGAAGTGTGGCACATGGGTGGGCTTCGCACCATTCTCGGCACACCGCGGTAAGACCTATCCCGAGGGTATGCGCGAGGAGCTCGTGGAGCTTCTTGCGAAGCGTTACGACCGCGTCTTCATTCACGGTGGTGGTGGCGCAGAGGCCGCCTTTGCTGAGGCCATGGAGCGTAAGTATAGCAATGTTACGGCCCTGTGGGGTAAGCTCAACCTCGGCCAGGAGCGCGACCTCATAGCGCACCTCGACTGTGTTGTTACGATGGACTCCCTGGTTATGCACCTCGCGGCGTTGGTTGCAACACCCACCGTCTCGATATGGGGTGCTACACATCCCGAGTTTGGCTTCTCGGGCTACGGCATGGGTGACGAAGGTATCTTGCAGGAGCCTATGAAGTGTCGTCCCTGCTCGGTATATGGCAAGCGAGAGTGTAAGAGCGGCGAGTATAAGTGTTTGAAGGCTATCACTCCCGAGATGGTTGTCGAGCGAGTGGAGACCTTCGTGAGGAGGTAGCCGCCGATAAATAAAAAAGTAAGACGATGATTTGGGTCATCGTCTTATTTTTTTGTTGAGGGGAGGACGAAACTGAAAGGTGAAAGGTGAAAAGTGAAAGGTGAGGTGTCTGCGACGCATGTTTAATTGGTGGCCGCGACGTCGCATAGTCCCATAGTCCCACTGTCCCAAAGTCCCATCGTCCAAAAAAAAGACAACGAGAATGATTCTCGTCGTCTCTATGTTGTGGCTATCTGTCGAAGGCCGGGGCTTTGAGGGCGATGTTGTCGCCATCGGGCGTAACGAGGGCTATGCCCGACTCCTCGCGTGTGATGTGGCCGATGATATCCACTAACTGCAAACTCATAATCTTCTCCTGCTCCGAGAGAGGCACGGTGAAGAGTAACTCGTGGTCTTCGCCACCGTTGATGGCCGCAACAACAGGGTCGATGTTCATCTCCTCGGCGAGGGCCGTAGTCTGACGCGCTATGGGCAGGCGTTCGAGGTAGATGCGTGCGCCACACTTCGAGCGGTCGCATATCTGTCTGAGGTCGCTGGCCAAGCCGTCCGAGAGGTCAATCATCGACGTGGGACGTATGCCCGCCTCGCGCAATGCCTCCACAACGTTACTCTTGGCGCGCGGTTTGAGGTAACGCTCCAATAGATACTCGTAGCCCGCAAACTGAGGCTCGGGGTTCTCCATATCCTTCAACACACGCTTCTCGCGCTCCAAAAGGTGTAGTCCCATGTAGGCGGCACCGAGGTTGGCCGTAATACATATCAGGTCGTGCTCCCTGGCTCCCGTGCGGTAGACAACATCCTCCTTCTTGGCGCGTCCTATGGCTGTGATGCTTATTGTCAGGCCGTTGAGCGACGATGTGGTGTCGCCACCCACCAAGTCTACGTCGTACTCCTTCAACGCATGCTCCATGCCCTCGTACAGCGCGTCGAGAGCCTCGACCGATATCTTTGCCGAGATGCCTAACGACACCATAATCTGCTCGGGACGTCCGTTCATCGCGAGGATGTCGTTGATGCCGCGCACAACAGCCTTATAGCCAAGATGTTGCAGCGGGAAGTAGCTCAGGTCGAAGTCGATGCCCTCGGTGAGCATGTCGCACGTGGTGAGCAGCACCTCGTCGCCGAGGTCGATGACGGCGGCATCGTCGCCCGCACCGAGGAGTGTCGTGGCACGACGTGTGGTGAGACGTGAGGTGAGGCGGTCGATAAGGCCAAATTCGCCCAACGAGGCGATAGGAGTACTCTTTGTGGTATTCATAGCGTGGCTAAAAATAAATTTTTTACAAAAGTAGGTCTTTGATTGGAAAAGTCCAAAAAAAAATATAACTTTGCGCGTAATTTTTTTTCTTAGACCGTATGTTAAATATTATACTTTTCGGTGCTCCGGGCTGCGGCAAGGGTACGCAGGCGAAGCGATTGGCAGAACACTATGACCTGTATCACATATCGACGGGCGAGGTTATACGCTCAGAGATAGCACGTGGTACGGAGTTGGGACGTAGCATGGAGAGTTATATCTCGCGTGGCGAGTTGGCTCCCGATGCGATTGTTGTGGAGATGGTGCGCGACTATATGCGTACCCACAGCGATAAGGGTTGCATCTTCGACGGCTTCCCCCGCACTACGGCACAGGCCGAGATTTTCGATACCATGCTCGCGGAGATTGGTAGCAAGGTCGACGTGATGATATACATGGACGTGCCCGAGGATGAACTCGTGCGCCGCATACTGCTCCGTGGCAAGGACTCGGGACGTGCCGACGACGCCTCGGAGGATGTCATCCGCAACCGCATCGAGGTCTACCGACAGCAGACAGCCATCGTCGCTGAGCACTACACCAAGCAGCAGAAGTATGCCGACATCAACGGCCTCGGCACCATGGACGAGGTGTTCGCGCGCTTGCAGGGCGTCATAGATGCCAAGAGGTAGAAACCTTTGGTCGAAATAGCAAATAGGGCGGGCGGCGGACAATTTTATTGTATCCTCGCCCGTTTTCATTTAGCGACACTTGAACAGCATGAAACGATACCTATATATATTTATTGTAGCACTTATCGCGCTCGTGCCGTGTGAGGCTCGGGCTAAGAGTTATAGCGTAGACGAAATATGTAACGTGCAGCGTGGTGATGCGCGACAGTTTGTCGCAAACCCCGATGGCGTGCTCTCGGCAGAGGCTGTGGCACGTATAAACGATGTTGCCCTCTCGCTGCGTGAGCGCGGCATTGCCGAGATTGCGGTGGTCGCGGTGAACGATATCGCGGGTGGTGATAGCTTCTCGTTCGCACACGACCTCTTCACGGCATGGGGTGTGGGCGACAGGGAGCTGAGCAATGGCCTCGGCATACTCCTCGTTACCAATCTGCGCGAGGTGCGCTTCGTCACGGGCTACGGCTTGGAGGGTGTGCTCACCGATGCCCTCTGCAAGCGCATACAACAGGACTACATGCTGCCCGCCTTCCGCGAGGGCGACTACTCGCAGGGCATGGTCGAGGGCGTGGAGGCTGTCGATGGGCTGCTCACTAATGGCGACCTGCCACGCGCCAAGCGTCAGGCCGACGATGGTGCACAGTGGCTCTCGCTGCTGATTGTCGTGTGCCTCATACTCGTACCCCTTGTGCTGCTTACGCTCGACGAACGACGTAAGACCAAGTGCCCGACATGTGGCAAGCATCGTCTGCGTGTGGTGCACAGCGAGGTGGTGGCACGCACGGCAACAACCGTCACGGTGCAGCAAAAGTTGCTCTGCGACGCCTGCCATACGGAGCATACGCGCACCATAGTGCGTGAGAACGACCGTGGTCCCGGCTCACGACGTGGTGGCGGTGGCGGAATATGGATATTCCCCATGGGCGGCTTCGGCGGCGGCTTCGGCGGTGGCGGAGGCAGCTTCGGAGGTGGCTTCGGCGGTGGCTCGTTTGGTGGCGGTGGCGCAGGCTCACGCTGGTAGTGCGCGCAGGCGTGGATACGAAAGGATTACATGAAACAAACTAAAAACTTTAATACTATGAAAAACAAGAAGATGTGGATTATCCTCGGCGTCGTTGCCGTGGTTGTCATTTGGCTTATCTCGGGCTATAACGGCCTGGTAGAGAAGCAGGAGGAGTTGAACAAGGCATGGTCGAATGTCGAGAACGTATATCAGCGTCGTAGCGACCTTATCCCCAACCTCGTGAACACCGTGAAGGGCTATGCCACACACGAGGAGGAGACCTTGCAGGCTGTAACCGATGCCCGCACCAAGGCTACGTCGATTAACATTGACCCCGCAACGGCAACCCCCGAGCAGATGGAGGCCTTCTTCGCTGCGCAGCAGCAGGTGGGCACGTCGCTCGGACGTCTCATAGCCGTGGCTGAGAGCTACCCCGACCTCAAAGCAAACCAGAACTTCCTCGAATTGCAGGCTCAGTTGGAGGGCACGGAGAACCGTATCGCGGTGGAGCGCAGAAACTATAACGCTGCGGTGAAGGAGTACAACACCCACATGCGTAAGTTCCCCAAGAACATCATTGCCGGCATCTTCGGCTTCGAGCGTGCAGCCAACTGGGAGGCACAGGAGGGTGCTGAGGTAGCCCCCGTGGTGGAGTTTTAGGAAGGTGAAAGGTGAAAAGGGAAAGGTAAGGTGTCTGCGACGCATGTTTATATGTTGGCCGCGACGTCGCATAGTCCCACCGTCCCATAGTCCCATAGTCCAAAAAAAAGACCGCCATCGCTGGCGGTCTTTTTCTTTTCTCTTTTCTCTTTCTTCTCGCGGTGGTCGTTAGCTCACCACGTTGGCGTTGACCTTGACGTAGTTGTAGCCCAGGCGGCGCAGCGAGACGGCAACACCCGCCTCGAACATAACCTTCGTTGTGCGCGCAAAGACATGAAACGCCATGACGCTCTGCGCCTCGACAGCCTCCTTGCGGATGAGCATCTGTGCACGCTCGGCGGTGCTACGCGCCATATCCTCAATCTTCTCGGCCTCGGCAGAGCCCAACGGCAGGGCCAAGAGCACCTCGGTGATATACTCGTCCATGCAGTCGAAGCCGCGTGGCGCGGTAAACATCTGATGAAGGTCGTCCGTGGCCTCGTAACGCTTCCACTCCTTATCCCAGAGCACCGCAGCACCCATACCCTCGTACATGGCCCAGGCGATGGCTACAAGCGGATATTTGGCTATCTCGGGCACGGCGTCGGCCATATACGATGCCGCCGACGTGCGCCACTTATCGTTGAGCTCCTCGACGCTCAGCAGCTGACCATCGAGCCACTTATGCTCGGTGAGGTACTCCACAAGCGTCTTGCGCAGCGTCTCCTCGTAGCGGTTTAGTAGTTCGTGTTGTTGTTCTGTCATAGTTATCTCTTTCGTTTTGTTGTCTTCTTCTTGCGCACCGACCAGCCGAAGTGGCCAATGAGCTTGCCCAAGGTGTAGTATTCGCCGTGCGAGTAGACGATGGGCGATGCCTTGTCGAGCGAGAACTTACCCGTCGTGGGGTCGATATACCTCTCGTCGGCCTCGATGCCCACAACATCGGCAAGAAACATGTCGTGCGTGCCCAACTCTATAACCTGGCGCACCTTGCAGCATATCGATAGTGGCGACTCGGCGACGATGGGTGCCGATAGATGGCTTGTGGCCATGGGCGTAAGACCCGTTGCGGCCCACTTATTCTCGTTGCGTCCCGAGCGCACACCACACCAATCTGTGGCGTGGGCCATAGCCTCGGTGGTGAGGTTGATGACAAACTCGCCCGTGCGACGTATGATGTCGTAGGAGTGTCGCTGCTTGCGCACCGAGATGTAGCACATCGGAGGCTCCGTGCATACCGTGCCCGTCCAGGCCACCGTGAAGAGGTTATACTCCTCGGGGGTGGCACCCGAACTCACCAACACCGCGGGAAGAGGGTAGATAAGTGTGCCCGCCTTCCACGACTGCTTCGTAATTGTGGGCTGCGCGGCCTCGGCATCGTCGTTGTGCTTGGCCGACGATAGGTTGTCGGCTTTGGAGCGTTGCTTCATACTCAGTATATCGTTAAAAGGTTGTGCGGTGGGGGTTGTTGTGTATCTCCCAGCCAGTCTGTGTTGTGGCTGAGGCGTAGCGGTGCATGCCCTCCACAATCGCGGGATGCTCCGTAGCCACGTTGCGCAGCGGCTCGTCGGAGCGTAGGTCGTAGAGGTAGGGTATATGCTCGTTGGCGTCGTAGATGTAGACCCACTCGTAGTCGCGCACCGCGATGCAGCCATCGGCACCATAGGGCAGCAGACGGCGTGTCTCGTGCTCGATGTCGATACCCAACGTATGGTTGTCCCACTCCAAGCCCGCGAGGCCAAAGGCCGTAGGCGTGGTGTCCATCTGCGATAGAAGGTCGCTGCGCACCTCGCTTGCGATATGTTCGGGGGCGTAGAAGAGCAGCGGTATATGGACGAAGCTGTCGGGGATGTAGTAGTCGCTACCGAGGGCACGGCCATGGTCGCCCGTGATGACGAAGAGCGTCTCGGAGAACCACTCATAGCGGCTTGCGGCATCCATGAAGCGGCCCAACGACCAGTCGGCATACTGCACGGCGATATTCTCGTCGCCCGTGGTGGTGGGCGTGAAGCCCACGTCGAGAGGTGCGTTGTAGGGTATGTGGTTCGAGCACGTGAGACACATGGCCACAACCCTGCGTCCCGTGGCTATCTCCTTGTCGATGGCCTCGATGGCGTAGTCGAACATTATATGGTCGTCGGCACCCCACGTCTTGGGTGTGGGTATGTCGTAGTCGTCGGCACAGAAGAAGCGTTCAAAGCCGTTCTTCGTCGTAAAGCCGTGAACATTGTCGAAGTGGGGCTCGTGCGTAACGAAGAACATCGTCGTCAGCTCGTCGCTTGCGGCAACCTGCTCGTAGGCGGTGCGCAGGTTCGACGCAAGGCCCTCGGTCAGAGGGTTGATGTTGATGTACGACGGCAGCGAGGTGATGGTAGAGTATAGTCCGTGGCAGGTGTGCGTACCTGTGGAGTAGACATTCTCGAAGTAGCGGCCACGCTCGATAAGCGAGTCGAGGTGGGGCGTGAGACCCTCTGTCGACCCCTCGCGGCGTAGACGTGCTACGCTGCTACTCTCCTGTAAGACGAATATCACATGGCGGTAGGGGCTCTGGTGGGGTGCTACGTGTCGGCTCAGGAGGCTGTCGCGTTGCAGCTCCTCGCGCACATAGCGGCATGCCTCGTCGGCATCCATAAGCTCCACGGCGTTTGTCATCGTCCTTAGTGAGCTAATAAGCGTGAACTCGGGGCTCTTGGCGAGGTCGTTGATAAACCTATTCTCCGAGATGAAGGCGTCGCGCATGGTCATAGGGCTTCGCTGAAAGAGCATGCCTCGCGCAAAGAGCGGCGTGAGGGCGAAGAACAGCAGCGCGAAGATAAGCGTATAGCGGCGACGTGTGGTGTTGTGGTGTATGTCCAGACGGCGTGCGATGAAGATTGTCAGCGTGGTGAAGGCGAGGGCCGAGGCTATGGCGATGATGGCGAAACCGAGGTAGCCCCTATCGCCCGTAATCATGTCGGCAGCCTGCATCATGTCGTTGGTCAGGTAGCTGATAGCCACAGCGTTGATGTGGGTGTTGAAGTGCTCGTAGAAGGGTATATCGCCGATGTTGCACATCAGCGTTAGCGAGTAGCAGAGGCAGCAGAGGGCGACAATAGAGCGCGCAATGATGCCACGCACACGCTCCGAGGTGTACTGCGCGATGAGCAGCAGCAGCGTGGGCAGCGTGAGGATGTAGAACGTCGTAACGATGTCGAAGCGCATGCCCGTAACTATGGCCTGACGCACAAACGCCATGCTGTTGTCCATGCCCGCATCCAAGAGGGGTAGGTTGCGCAGGAGCAGCACCACACGTATCAGGCCGAGGCAGAGGATGCCCGCCACGGCGATGCTCAGGATGAAGCTTATGGGCACACTCGGCCTTAGGCTCATGCCCACCCTACGCAGACGGCCACGCCATCCGCACGATGTACTATCGGTTCTGTTCATGTTGGGTTATAGCTCGTTACGACTGTGCGTCGTAGCCCACGTCGTCGAGGAGTCGCTCGCCCGAGGCGGCAGCCACGGCAAGCTGGTCGCAACGGTTGTTCTCAACGGTCTCGGCATGGCCCTTGACCCACACGAAGCGCACGTTATGGCGGCGATAGATGCGCAAGAAACGCATCCACAGGTCGGGGTTCTTCTTACCCTTGAAGCCTGTGCGCTCCCAGCCCATGAGCCAGCGTTGGTTGACAGCCTCGACAACATATTTCGAGTCGGAGTAGAGCGTAACGTTGCTGCCCTCGAAGCGCAACGCCTCCAACGCCACACATACGGCCATAAGCTCCATGCGGTTGTTGGTCGTCAGGCGGTAGCCCGCCGAGAGCTCCTTGCGGTGCGGGCCCGAGATGAGCACCACGCCGTAGCCACCGGGGCCCGGGTTGCCTAACGCCGAGCCGTCGGTGTATATCGTAATGTCTGCCATAGCGTCGCGGTTATCGGAGTGCTGCAATCTGCTCTTTGAGTGCCGCAATCTTAGCCTCGGCATCGGCCTGCTTGGCGCGCTCGTTGGCTACAACCTTCTCGGGTGCCGACTGCACGAAACGCTCGTTCGAGAGCTTCTTCATGACGCTCTGCAAGAAGCCCTCGTAGTAGCTGAGCTCCGCGGTGAGCTTCTCAACCTCGGCCTCGCGGTCAATCTTACCCTCCATGGGCACGAAGTACTGCGTGGTCTTGACGATGAATGCTGCGGCCGTGGCATCCTTCTCCTCGACAGCCTCGATAGCCTTCATGTTACCCATCTTGGCGATAACCTCCTTATACTCTGCGGGGTAGTTCTCGTCGGCGATGTAGTGCAACGTGAGGGCCTCCTTCTGTGCTATGTTGCGCTGCTTGCGGATGTTACGTATGGCGGTGATAGCCTCCTTGGCCAACTCGAAGCGGGCGAGGATGGCGGCATCGGCCACGCGCTCGGCACGGGGTGCGCGGGCAACACATATCGACACGGCCTCCTTCGCTGTGGCGAGGTCTTGCCATATCTCCTCCGTTACGAAGGGCATGAAGGGGTGGAGCAGACGCAGTAGCATGTCGACATAGTGCTTCGTGCGCTCCAACGTCGCAGCGTCGATGGGGCTCTGGTATGCGGGCTTGATAATTTCGAGGTACCAGCCGCTGAAATCGTCCCAGAAGAGGCGGTAGAGCTCCATGAAGGCCTCCGAGATGCGGTATGCCTTCATATTCTCGTCGATGCGCGCTATGCGCTCCGTCATCACCTCGTCGAACCATGCCACGGCGGCACGTGCAGCCTCGCTCTGGGCGAGTGTCGTGTCCACCTCCCACATGTTTATCAGACGGTAGGCGTTCCATATCTTGTTACCGAAGTTGCGACCCTGCTCGCAGAGTGCCTCGTCGAACATCACGTCGTTGCCCGCCGATGTTGAGAGCATCATCGCTACGCGCATGCCGTCGGCACCATACTTGGCGATAAGGTCGAGGGGGTCGGGCGAGTTGCCGAGCTGCTTCGACATCTTACGGCCGAGCTTGTCGCGCACGATACCCGTGAAGTAGACATTGCCAAAGGGCATCATGTCGCGGTACTCGTAGCCCGCCATAATCATGCGTGCCACCCAGAAGAAGATGATATCGGGACCCGTAACGAGGTCGTTGGTGGGGTAGTAGTACTCTATCTCGCGGTTGTGGGGGTCGCGTATGCCGTCGAAGACGCTGATGGGCCATAGCCACGACGAGAACCATGTGTCGAGCACATCCTCCTCCTGGCGCAGGTCGGCCATCGTGAGCGTGGCATCCTTCTCGCGGGCGAGTGCCAAAGCCTCCTCTGCGCTCTCGGCTACGACGTAGCCACCCTTGGGCAGGTAGTAGGCGGGGATGCGGTGGCCCCACCACAGCTGGCGCGAGATACACCAATCCTTGATGTTCTCCATCCAGTGGCGGTAGGTATTCTTGTACTTCGCGGGCACGAACTTGATGATATCCTCCATCACGGCCTTTGTCGCGGGCTTCGCCAGCTCCTCCATCGAGAGGAACCACTGCATCGAGAGCTTAGGCTCGATGGCCACTCCCGTGCGCTCCGAGTAACCCACATTGTTGGTGTAGGGCTCCACGCGCTCCATGAGGTCGGCAGCTGTGAGGTCGCCCTCGATAACCTTGCGGCACTCGAAACGCTCCATGCCTACGTAGAGGCCCACCTTGTCGTTTATCGTGCCGTCGTCCTCGAAGATGTCGATGCTCTCCAAGCCGTACTTCTCGCCCAGCATGTAGTCGTTGACGTCGTGTGCGGGTGTTACCTTCAACGCTCCCGTACCGAACTCCATGTCGACATACTCGTCGCGGATGACGGGTATCGAGCGGCCTACGAGGGGCACAATGACGCGCGCATCGTCCGCCAGCCATGCGTAACGCTCGTCGTTGGGGTTTACGCAGAGTGCCGTATCGCCGAGGATGGTCTCGGGACGTGTCGTGGCGACGATTATCGAGCGGTCGCTGCCCTCAACCTTATAGCGCAGGTAGTAGAGCTTGCCCTGCGACTCCTTGTATACTACCTCCTCGTCCGAGAGGGCGGTCTTTGCCGAGGGGTCCCAGTTTACCATGCGCACGCCGCGGTAGATGCGGCCCTTGCGGTAGAGGTCTACGAAGACCTTGATGACGCTCTCGGAGCGTATCTCGTCCATGGTGAAGCATGTGCGTGCCCAGTCGCACGAGGCACCGAGCTTGCGCAGCTGACGCAGGATGATGCCGCCGTGCTTCTCCTTCCACTCCCAGGCGTGTGCAAGGAACTCCTCGCGTGTGAGCGATGCCTTGTCTATGCCCTCGTCGCGGAGCTTCGCCACCACCTTAGCCTCGGTGGCTATGGATGCATGGTCGGTGCCCGGTACCCAGCAGGCGTTCTTACCCTCCATGCGTGCACGACGCACGAGGACATCCTGCAACGTGTTGTTGAGCATGTGTCCCATGTGGAGCATGCCCGTGACGTTGGGCGGCGGGATAACTATCGTATATGGCTCACGCTCGTCGGGCGTAGAGTGAAAAAGGTCTTTCTCAATCCAGAAGTCGTACCACTTCTGCTCGATTTGTTCGGGAGAATACTTGTCTGCAATCTGCATAAGTCAGTGATTGTTATGTTGTTATTATTTACGTTCGTGTGTACGGATGCGTGTATATGTTAGCACCCGCGCGCTCGTATGCGCACTTAATCGGCCAAAGATACGAAAAAGTTTCGAAATGTGCAAGAGGGACGTCGCGGCCGACGGGAAGAAAAACTTTTCTCATTGTCTCATTTTCCCATTTTCTCATGGTCGTCTTTTTGGACTATGGGACTATGGGACTATGGGACGTCGCGGCCGACAATTAAACCTCGCGTCGCAGACACCACACCTTTCACTTTTCACCTTTCACCTTTCAGTTTGTCGTCGTCTCCGAACGCACCGTTCGCCGGGGGGAGCCCCTCCGAACGTTCGTTCGTTCGTTCGCTTTGGGTGTCGTCGTCTCCGAACGCACCGTTCGCTGGGGGGAGCCCCTCCGAACGTTCGTTCGTTCGTTCGCCAAACCATGCCCAATGATGACCATAAACAACCAAATAGATAAAAATATTAAAAAATTTAACTCTACCTCTTGACAACGCCTCTGCGATGTTGTATATTTGCACTCGAAAGCGGGACTTCGACCCCTACCACCGAGGCTTCGTTCCTCGTCCCTTAGTTCGGCGGCATACAACCCTATGTCGGTCGATAACCATCCATAAATATATATCTATATATATACATATATATCTATCTATTTATCTATTATTAACCTTAGGCGTGTACCCTTGTGGGGCATGCCACTAACCTTTATTTACGTATGAACGAATACTCTGATGCGCAGTGCGATAAGGCGCAGTATGCCCTACGCACCGAGAATGTGTTGCTCATGTCTACGGACCAGCGACAGCAGTATGCCCTCGAAATGGAGCTTATCGAGGAGCGTCTGAAACCCTACCGTGTGGATATCACACGCGAGCTCCCCGAGCCTAAGCCACTCGTAGCCATAAATGGCGTATGTGTATGCTCGCGCGGTAATATCTCGGCTATCGTGGGCGAGTCCAAGAGCCGTAAGACCTTCCTCACCTCAGCCCTCGTAGCCTCGGCCATAGCCTTTCCCTACCGCGATAGAGATGGCTTCGAGACCGTAGCCTCCAACTTCGACCGTCGTGTGGTGTGGCTCGATACGGAGCAGGGTGAGCACCACGTACGTAAGGTTATTAATCGTATTAATCATATATCGGGTGCTCAGCGTGTAGGGCGCGTGGTGGACGACCGTGTGGAGTTCTACTCACTACGTGAGTACTCGCCTAAGGAGCGCATGGCGGTGCTCGTGGACAGCATACACCTCAATGCTCCCGATATAGTGGTCATCGACGGCATCTCAGACCTTATGCACAACACCAACGACTTGGAGGAGAGCGACCGTGTTGTGGGCGAGATTATGCGCCTCTCGACACTATATAATTGTCATATTATATGTGTGTTGCATACCAACCCGGGTAGCGACAAGGCGCGTGGTCATGTGGGCTCGGCACTGCAACGTAAGGCCGAGACGGTAATCTTCGTGCACCGCGTGGGCGAGGCCTCGATTGTCGAGCCTCAGTTCTGCCGTAATGAGCCCTTCGAGCGTTTCGCCTTCAAGGTCGACGACAACGGCATACCCATGCTCACAGCACTACCTACGGATAAGCTCTCGCCCGACATGGCCGCCACGACCATACTGCACGATATGTATGGCGGTGCTGTGGAGCGTCAGGTGCTCGTGCAGCGCATGATGAACGACATGTCTATATCGTTGGATGCTGCGCGCATGCGTATAGGTCGCGCGATACGCAATGGTAGCATCATAGCCGACGGCGACATACTGCGACTAAATACTGCATAGTAAATTATTGTACTTTGAGTGTGTTGGCGAACGAACGAACGAACGTTCGGAGGGGCTCCCCTCGGCGAACGGTGCGTTCGGAGGGAAGGCTGAGGGCGCGCAAGATTATTTGTCGGCCGCATCGTCCCATAGTCCCATCGTCCCATCGTCCCATAGTCCCATCGTCTCATAGTCCCATAGTCCAAGAAAAAGACAATGAGAAAATGAGAAAATGAGACAATGAGAAAATTTTTTCCTCCTGTCGGCCGCGACGTCGCATAGTCCCACCGTCCCATAGTCCCATTGTCCAAAAAAGACGACGATGAGACGATGAGACAATGAGAATTTCTTCCCCTCGGCCGCGACGTCCCTTGCACATTTCAAAACTTTTTTATATCTTTGTACGTCTTTGCACGCGCAGACGCATACAAAACTAAAAAATACTATACTACTATGTCAGAACAACCTAAAACGTCGCTCCCCGAGAACGCCTACCGCGAGTTGGGCCCCAACGAGGAGTATCAGCCCATAATGGGCGCACAGGAGACCCCCGTCGAGGTAACACCATACTCGGTGTCGGTGGGTATCATCATGGCTATCCTCTTCTCGGCAGCCGCCGCCTACCTCGGCTTGAAGGTGGGCCAGGTATTTGAGGCTGCCATACCCATTGCCATCATCGCCGTAGGTCTCGGCACGATGCGTGGCAAGCGAAACATGCTCGGCCAGAATGTCATCATACAGAGCATCGGTGCGTCGTCGGGCGTCATCGTGGCGGGTGCCATCTTCACGCTCCCCGCGCTCTACATCCTCGGCCTCGATGCGCAGTTCTACCAGGTGTTCCTCTCGTCGTTGCTCGGCGGTATCCTCGGCATCATACTGCTCATACCCTTCCGCAAGTACTTCGTAAAGCAGATGCACGGCAAGTACCCCTTCCCCGAGGCCACGGCGACAACCGAGGTGCTCGTATCGGGCGAGAAGGGTGGCTCACAGGCCAAGATATTGGTTGCTGCGGGCCTCATAGGCGGTCTCTACGACTTTGTGGTGTCGACCTTCGGTGCGTGGGTGTCGGGACTCTCGACGCAGATGCTCGGCGCAGGTAAGCTCCTCGCCGCGAAGTTCAAGCTCACGTTCGGTCTCAACACCTCGGCGGCGGTGCTCGGCCTCGGATATATCATCGGCCTCAAATATGCCCTTATCATCGCTGCGGGCTCGGCCCTCGTGTGGTTCTTCATCGTGCCCCTCGTAGGCTCGATGGAGGGTGCTGTATATGCGGGTGAGTTTGTTGCGATGCTCGGCATCACCGACAGCGAGATTCTCGCCAACCCGTCGCTTATCTTCACCCCCGAGAACCTCTACACCTACATAGGACGCCCCGTCGGCATCGGCGGCATCGCCATGGCGGGCCTCATAGGCATCGTGCGCCAGGCGGGCATCATCAAGAGCGCGTTGAGCCTCGCCGTGAGCGAGTTCAGCGGCAAGAAGACAGCTACGGATGAGCCTCGTACACAGCGCGATATTGCGATGAAGCATATCCTCACGATACTTATCGCGACACTCGCCGCGACGTTCTTCTTCTTCCAGTTTGGCGTGCTTGGCAACTGGGCACAGACGGCTGTGGCGTTGGCTATCGTCTTCGTCATCGCCTTTCTGTTTACGACCGTGGCAGCAAATGCTATCGCCATCGTCGGCTCGAACCCCGTGTCGGGCATGACGCTCATGACGCTCATACTATCGTCGTTGGTGCTCGTCTCTGTGGGTCTCGAAGGTGAGTCGGGCATGATTGCCGCGCTGGTCATCGGTGGCGTGGTGTGCACGGCACTCTCAATGGCGGGTGGCTTCATCACCGACCTTAAAATCGGCTATTGGCTTGGCACAACACCGCGCAAGCAGCAGACATGGAAGTTTGTCGGCACGGTAGTCTCGGCGGCTACGGTTGCGGGTGTGATGATTATCATGAACGACACCTACGGCTTCACGAAGGAGGCGGCCACGGCCCTCGGTCAGAGTGAGCCTCTCGTGGCACCCCAGGCCAACGCTATGGCTGCGGTGTTACAGCCCCTGATGATGGATGGCGTTACGCCGTGGTTGCTCTACGGCATCGGTGCGGGTCTCATCCTCGTGCTCACGCTCATCAACATCCCCGCGCTGCCCTTCGCCCTCGGTATGTTCATCCCCATGAACCTCAACGCTCCGCTTGTTGTGGGTGGCTTGGTGTCGTGGGCCGTAAACCGTCATAAGAACGCCGAGAAGGCTAAGGCCAACAACAACCGCGGTACGCTTATCGCCTCGGGCTTCATCGCCGGTGGTGCGCTGATGGGTGTGGTGAGTGCCGTATTGGCCTTTGCGGGCTTCAACGGCACTATCGCAGGCTGGGCCGACTCGGAGGGTGCTCAAATCCTCGGCCTGGTGATGTATGTGGCACTTATCGCCTACTTCATCATCCACTCGCGCCGTGCCAAGATTGGCGTGTAACAAACCTTTTAACCTCGAAACATAAAACACTACAATATGGAACTGAAAGATAGATTTTTGAAGTACGTATCGTTCGACACGCAGTCGGACGAGAACAGCCAGACATACCCCTCAACCGAGAAGCAGCTGGTGCTGCTCCGCTACCTCAAAGAGGAGTTGGAGACCATAGGCCTCAAAGATGTTACGATGGACGAGCACGGCTATGTCATGGCCACGCTGCCCGCCACACGCGGCATGGAGAATGTGCCCGTCATAGGCTTCATCTCGCATGTCGACACGTCGCCCGATATGAGCGGTGCTAACATCAAGCCCCACGTCATCGACGACTACGACGGCCGCGATATACTTCTCGGCAACGACCTGTGGATGCGCGTCGAGGAGTTTCCCGAGTTGAAGTTCTTCAAGGGCCACACCCTCATACACACCGACGGCACGACGCTGCTGGGTGCTGACGACAAGGCGGGTGTTGCGGAGATTGTTACGGCCATGGAGTGGCTCATAGCCCACCCCGAGGTGGCACACGGCAAGATACGCGTGGGCTTCACACCCGACGAGGAGATAGGCCGTGGTGTCGACTTCTTCTCTGTCGAGAAGTTCGCTGCCGACTTCGCCTACACTATGGATGGTGGCATGGAGGGCGAGTTGGAGTACGAGAACTTCAACGCCGCAGGTGCCAAGATTACCATCAACGGCCGCAACGTGCACCCCGGTGCTGCGAAGCATAAGATGATAAACGCCATCGACATCGCCACGGAGCTCAACGGCATGCTTCCCGCCGCCGACCGTCCCCAGTATACGGAGCACTACGAGGGCTTCTTCCACTGCGTGGGCCTCACAGGCACTGTTGAGCATGCCGAGATAAACTACATCATCCGCGACCACTCGACCGAGAAGTTCGAGCAGAAGAAGCAGCTCATGTGGGATGTAGTTAACTTCTTGCAGCGCAAGTATGGCGAGAATTGTGTTCAGCTCGCGCTGCGCGACCAATACTACAACATGCGTAAGATGGTTGAGCCACATCCTGCTGTCATCGAGAAGGCCAAGAAGGCGATGTTGGAGTCGGGTGTAAAGCCTGTTGTTAAGCCCATACGTGGTGGTACCGACGGCTCACGCCTCTCGTTCATGGGTCTGCCCTGTCCCAACCTATTCACGGGCGGCATGAACTTCCACGGCCGCTACGAGTATGCGTCGTTGACGACGATGCACAAGGCGATGAACGTGATAATCAACCTCGCCCGCATCTGGACGGAGTAGATATTGCGCGCAAACTTTGTAGGTAGTGGTAGGTAGTAGTAGGTAGAAGTAGGTAGTGGTAGGTAGCGCGCCAAATCTCGCGCACAACTACCCACAACTACCCACGACTACCCACAATTACCCACGTTACATCTTACAACCAAAACCTCTAAACTATGAACAACACATTCGGATATATACGAGTTGCGGCGGCAGTACCCCGCGTACATATCGCCGATGCCCGACGCAATGCCGAGGGCGCACTCACCATCATGGAGGATGCCTTCGCAGAGGGTGTCGAGATTGTTGTGATGCCCGAGTTGTCGCTTGTGGGTTACACCTCAGGCGATATGATTCTCCAAACAAAGCTGCTCAACGATGCCGAGAAGGCGTTGGAGTGGCTTATCGACGAGTGTCGCGACATCCCCACCATAGGCATCGTAGGTCTTCCGGTGGTCTATGCCGACCGTCTCTACAACTGCGCCGCCATCTTCGGCCAGGGCGAGTTGTGGGGTATCGTGCCCAAGAGCTACATCCCCAACTATGGCGAGTTCTCGGAGCTCCGCTGGTGGGTGTCGGGCTACGGCATCAAGGACCGCACCATACGCTATGCGGGCCGCGAGTGCTGCTTCGGTAGCGACCTTCTGTTCAACATCCACGGCGTGGAGTTTGGCGTCGAGATATGCGAGGATATGTGGGTCCCCGTGCCCCCGTCATCGGTACAGGCGGTGCAGGGTGCCAAGCTGCTCTTCAACCTCTCGGCCTCGCCCGAGTCGGTATGCAAGCACGACTATCTCAAATCGCTCATCGCCGAGCAGTCATCACGCACCATGGCGGCCTACATCTACGCCTCGGCAGGCCATGGCGAGTCGTCGAGCGACCTTGTCTTTGCCGGTAATGCCATCATCGCCGAGTTAGGCACGGTGCTGGGCGTCAGCGACCGCTTTGTGCGCAACGACCGCATGGTGGTACGCGATATTGACGTCGAGTATATCTCCACTCGCCGCACGGCGCGTAACACCTTCTACTATCCCGATGCACCGGAGATGCGCGTTGTCGAGGTCGAGGTCGACGAGATACTCAACGATGGCGATATACGTCGTCGCATCGAGCCCCTCTACTTCGTGCCTAAGGATGCTGCTGCGCGCGCCGTACACTGCCGCGAGGTCTTCGCCATACAGTCTGCTGGCTTGGCGCAGAGACTCGAACATACGGGCTGCAAGACGGCCGTGCTCGGCATATCGGGAGGCTTGGACTCTACGTTGGCCCTCCTTGCCGTGTGCGACACCTACGACCTCTTAGGTCTCGACCGCAAGGGCATCATCGGCGTTACGATGCCGGGCTTCGGCACCACCGACCGCACCTATCAGAATGCGCTAAGTATGGTGCGCGAGTTGGGCTGCACGCTGCGCGAGATACCTATCCGCGAGGCGTGTGAGCAGCACTTCAAGGATATAGGCCTCGACGCCGCGGACCGCACCGTGGCCTACGAGAACTCACAGGCGCGCGAGCGCACACAGATACTCATGGACGTGGCCAATATGTGTGGTGGCATGGTCATCGGCACGGGCGACATGAGCGAGTTGGCACTCGGCTGGGCGACCTACAATGGCGACCAGATGTCGATGTACGGCATCAACGCCTCGGTGCCCAAGACCCTTGTGCGCCACATGGTCGATTGGTATGCCCGCAACCGCGCTGAGGGTACGCTGCGTGAGGTGCTCCTCGATGTTGTCTCTACGCCCGTCAGCCCCGAGCTTCTCCCCGCGGAGAATGGTGCTATTGCGCAGAAGACCGAGGACTTGGTGGGCCCCTACGAGCTTCACGACTTCTTCCTCTACTGCACGTTGCGTCGCCGCTACTCACCAACGAAGATTGCGATGCTCGCAGCCCAGGCCTTCGAGGGCGAGTACGACTCGAAGACCATCATCAAGTGGCTCAAAGTCTTCTTCCGCCGCTTCTTCGGTCAGCAGTTCAAACGCTCGGCAATGCCCGATGGCCCGAAGGTGGGTGTCGTAGGTCTCTCGCCGCGTGGCGACCTGCGTATGCCGTCGGATGCTCAGGAGCGAGCATGGCTTGCGGAGGTTGAGGCTGTGGAGGCCGAGTTGGATGCCGCAATGAGAGGGTAGCGTGCAACGCCCTCGCAGCGAATATAATGTAAAACTTAAACCTATACGGATAATGAAAAAGACTCTTATTATGGTTGTTGCGCTGGCCACACTCAGCGTAAGCAGCGTCTCGGCACAGGGCTTCCTCGATAAGTTGAAGGGTGCCGCCACCACCGTCATCGACAAGGTTACGGGAGGCAAGGCCACCGAGATTATGCTCCCCGGCACATGGAGCTACGATGCTCCCGCCATGAAGCTCCTCAGCTCGGATAACCTCCTCGCCGACGTGGCGTCGTCTGCCGCCATCAAGAGCGTCGAGACGAAGCTCACCACGGCCTACGAGTTTGTGGGCATCAAGCCTGGCAGCTGCTCGTTCACGTTCAACAGCGACGACACGTTCACTGCCACCTTCGGCAAGCGCACGCTGTCGGGTACCTATACCTACGATGCTGCGACACACGCCATAGAGCTAAGCTTCACCTCGAAGATTAACCCCGGCACGATGAAGGGCTACGCCTACCTCGATGGTGCCTCTATGGAGCTTGTCTTCGACTGTACACGCCTTATGAACCTGCTCACGAAGCTCGGCTCTAAGGTGCAGATGCTCAACGGCATAACATCGCTCATGACCAACTACGACAGCATGATGCTCGGCTTTGGCTTTGTGCGCGAGCAGTAGTGTAACCCTAAAACCACACGAACATGAAACGTATAATCGTACTTCTTATCGCAGCTGTTGCCGTTCTTCTTCCTGATGCGGCCTCTGCGCAGTTCAACCTCTCGGGTGTGCTCAACTCGCTCTTTGGCGGCCAGAAGAGCCAGACCGAGGAGCAGACACCCAACCAGACGGTAGACCCCTATGAGGCTATCGCCCAGGCAGCACCCTCGGCGCGCGACATCCTTGGCACGTGGACCTACGATTCTGCCGAGGCCGAGTACCTCGGTACCAATGTGCTTGCCGACCTCGCCATATCGCAGGTTGAGGGCTATGTGATGCAGAAGGTCGAGTCTTATGGCATCACGCGTGGCTCGTTCACCATCCTCCTGCGCCGCAATGGCACGGGAGTCATCACTTGGGGCAGCCGTACTCTCGATGGCCGCTATAAGTATAACCCCGAGACGGGAGCCATCACCGTTACAGGTGTTCTCAATGGCGCGACACTCAGCTGCTCAGGCTATGTTAAGATGGAGGGTGGCAAGCTTGTGGCCCTTGTTGATGCTAACGAGGCTCTCGCCGCCTTCAAGACTGCCTATCCCGAGTATGCTAACCATCAGTTGTTGTTGAGCGTGAGTGCCGTAGCCCAGCAGTTTAGTGGTATCTATGGTGCAGCAACCTTCACAAAGTAATTTCTTGTGATAAGGGGTCATCTTTGGCACCAAGCTCATTGCCCCGAATGGGGATGTACGTCAAGTACACCCCCATCCGTGTCAATTTCGACTTGGCACCAAATCTAACCCCTTCTGACAAGAAATTGAGTTTCTTGTGATAAGGGCGCATCTGCGTCCTCTTTTTTGACAATGAGAACATGAGACTATGGGACTATGGGAAATTTTTTTCCGTAGTCCCATTGTTTTGTCGGCCGCGACGTCCCATCGTCCCATCGTCCCATCTTCCTATTATCCCATTGTCCTCTTTTTAGACTATGAGACTATGGGACTATGAGACTATGCGACCACCAATTAAACATAGCGTCGCAGACACCTTACCTTTCCCTTTTCCCTTTTCACTTTTCACCTTCCCTCTATCTCTGCTTATACCTCTTCTCCACCACCTCCCAGTCGAGGATTTTCCAGAAGTCCTCTACCGACTGCTTACGTTGGTTGCGGTAGTCGAGGTAGTAGGCGTGCTCCCACACGTCGATGCACATCAGCGGTGTCAGCCCGTCGGTGAGGGGTGTGCCGGCATTGGGCTTGCTGACGATATATAGTCTGCCGTCGTAGTCCGCAGCGAGCCACACCCAGCCCGAGCCGAATAGCGACGTGGCGGCCGTGGTCATGCGGCGGCGTAGCTCGTCCACGCTGCCAAAGGTATCCTCTATGGCGCGCAGCAGTCGTCCGTTGGGTGTGTGGTAGCCGTGGCGTGTGAGCTGCTCGAAGTAGAAGACATGGTTCCATGCCTGTGCAGCATTGTTAAATATCGCGCCGTCGCTCTCGCGGATGATATCCTCCAACGACATGCTCTCGTAGCGCGTACCTGCGACGAGCTCTTCGAGTTTTACGACATATCCAGCATAGTGCATGTCGTGGTGGAAATGGAGTGTCTCGGCCGAGATATAGGGCTCGAGGGCGTCGTAGGCGTAGGGTAGCTCGACGACGGTAAAGATGCTCGTTAGAAGTGTTGTCATAGTCATACGCATTGATATTTATTACTTGTTGTGCGTATGGTCTATGCAATAATCAGACCTTAAACGTATGTTGTGGCTGGTCGGTGCGGTCTCCTTATGCCTCCTCGCGCGCTATGAGCCACTCGGCAAAGGCGAGGTCGTCGGGCGTTGTAAGTTTGATGTTTGTGCGCTCACCCTCGACAAGCGATATGCTGTGTCCGAGGCTCTCGACTACCGATGCGTCATCCGTAAACGCGCTGTCGAAGGGCTGTGTGTAGGCCTCGCGCAGCAACTCGGTACGAAATATCTGGGGCGTCTGCACTATGCGTAAATCCCCGCGTGGCACTATCTCGGAGCCTCCCTCGGTGATGCGACGGTAGGAGTCCGCAACGCCGATGACGGGTATCGACGCACCGTGGGTCTCAGCATCGAGAAGGGTGCGTATGATAAGTCGTTTGCTTACCATCGAGCGCACGCCGTCGTGAACGGCTATATATGCCGTATCCGCCGTCAGTGCCTCGATACCTGCGCGCACCGAGTCGAAACGCTCGCGTCCCCCGGCCACAGTGCGGTGGGGTGCCACCTCGAAGCGTGCGCTGAGGTTGTGCCACAGCGATATATGCTCCTCGGGCAGTACCACGACGATGTCGGCGGCGGGAAGTGCCTCCGCAAAGGTGTTTATGGTGCGTGCGAGGACGGGCTCGTTGCCGAGCATCAGAAATTGCTTGGGTAGCGTCGTGCCCATGCGGCTGCCCGAGCCTCCTGCGACGATGATTACAGAGTGTCGTGCCATATCAGTTTCTTGCCGAAGCCAAGTGTGTTATCGGTGAGTTTGAACATCGTGGGGCGCACCATCCATAGCCTGAGAGGTGCTACGGCAGCATACGGAAAACGCTTGATGTAGCAGGCGTGAGCCTCCTTATCGCCACGCTCCGCGATGCCTGTGGCCTGTATGCCCTGCACGCGACCTACGATGCGTGTTTCGAGCACTATGCTCAGTGCCACGTTCCCTCGTGAGGCCATCTCATAGCCATGACGTGTTGTCTCGTCCGACGTGAATACAATCCTGTTGCGCTGTGCGTCGTAGGCGTAAAAGCAGTTGGCAACGTAGGGCTCACCCGCCTCGTTTGTCGTGGCGAGGGTCAGCACATGGTGTCGCTTGATGAACTTCACTATGCGCTGGTCAGGCTGTGTAGCTATGGTTGTCTCTCGGCTCACTACTTCTCGGCCTTAGGTTGTTCGCTCGCTGTGCTTGCTGTGCTCTCTGGGTTGCTCTCGGCTGTCGGGGTCGCGCTCTTGCGCTGTATGTCATCCTCGCTAATGAGCATATCCTCGGTTGCCGTGCCGTTGAGCTCGGCGATGACTCTGTCGCGCAGTGCCTCGAACTCGGCCTTGTTGGCCTCCGCAATAGGCTCTGCGGGCTCCTGGTCAATCTTCAACGGGTTGATGGGCGAGCCATTCTTCCATACGCGGTAGTCGAGGTGAGGGCCTGTCGAGGTGCCTGTCGAGCCTACATAGCCGATAAGCTGTCCCTGCTGTACGCGTGTGCCGACGTTGATGCCGGGGGCGAACTTCTGCAAGTGCAGGTAGCCCGTCATCATGTTGTTGGCATGCTTGATTTTCAGTGTGTTGCCGCCACCGCCGCCCCAGCCGCGGAAGGTTACAACGCCATCGGCCACCGAGTGTACGGGGGTACCCATGGGTGCGGCATAGTCTACGCCGTGGTGCGGACGATAAACCTTGTAGACGGGGTGTAGGCGCGCGTTGGTGTAACCCGAGCTTATGCGCGTATATTTGAGCGGTGCTTTGAGGAACTGCTTGCGCAGCGACTCGCCGTTAGCCTCCCAGTAGCGTACCTTGCCCTGCTCCTGTGCGAAGGGTATGGCGTAGTATGTCTTGCCGTTGTGTATGAACTCGGCACCCCAGATGCGGCCTATGCCCACCGAGGCCTCGCCAACGAACTTCTCGTCGTAGAGCACCGTGAAGCTGTCGCCCTCCTGAATACCGAAGAAGTCGACCGTCCACTGATATATATCCTCGAACTCTGCGGCTAAGGCGTAGGGTAGGTCTTGCTCCATGATAGCACCCCACAGCGACGAGTGTATCACAGCCGTGCTGCGCTGACGTACCACCTCCATGGGACGCTTTCCGAGTGTTACGCTGATGCTATCGCCCACGAAGCCGAATACGACGTAGTCGATGGCGTTGCGGTGGTATACCATGTAGTCCATCACATCGCGTGTGCCTGTTGAGTCCTGCTCGGTGCGCACGAATGTGGTGTAGGCGTTGCCGGCGCGTATCTGGCGCAGGGGGAAGATGTCGGCTGAGGCCTTGTCGAGGCGGTCTACCTTTACGGCCGAAACTCCGCGACGACCGAGGATGCCGCCCACGGTCTCTCCCGAGCGTACGGTGTCGTTGGTGATGGTGTATCCGTCGACGATGATGCCGTACTCGCGAACAGGCTCCACTACCGTGGCTTCGGAGTTGTTGCTGTTAGCCCCGTTTTCGGACGAGTTGCCGCCACACGCCACCATGCCGAGTAGGAGGCAAAGTGCAGAGAAAAGTTTAAGTCGCTTCATATAGCGCAAATATACGAAATATTTTTGGTTTTATACTCTGTTTTAGCTCTATTTACCCTCATCTAACGCAATTTATCGATGTTTATTTGTCTGTTACGAAAAAAAATAGTACCTTTGACCAAATTGTGTTATTGTGCGCCTGCCGTAACGAGTGGCAATGTGGGTGTAGGAGTTGGGTGTATCGTGGGCGCAGTGATGGACGATTTACGACTTTTTGGTGATGAAGACATTAAAGACCATACTCTCGTGGATATACAAGCTGGTGATAGTCATCCGACATCGCCTCTACGATTGGGGACTCTTCAAGAGTTTCTCATTCGACATACCCATCGTCTGCATAGGTAACATCACCGTAGGTGGCACGGGCAAGACCCCCGCGGCCGAGTATCTAATCTCGCAACTCGGCACCCGCTACCAAATAGCCCTGCTCTCGCGAGGCTACGGACGCTCGACAAAGGGTTACCGCGAGGTTACCACGCGCGACGATTATGGCGATGTGGGCGACGAGCCGTTGCAGATAAAGTTGAAGTATCCGTCGGTTACGGTTGTCGTCTCGGAAGACCGTGTTGCGGCCGTTGAGCGCATCCGCGCCGAGCACCCCGAGGTAAACCTCATAATCATGGACGACGGCTTCCAGCACCGCCGCCTGAGGGCTAAGGTCAACATCATCATCGTCGACGCATCACGACCTATCGACGCCGATAGGATGTTGCCCCTGGGCCGTCTGCGCGATGTTAAGTCGCGCCTCCGCGCTGCCCACTTCTTCATCGTTACGAAGTGTCCCGACGCCATGTCGCCCCTGGATAAGCGTCTGTGGTGCAACAACCTACGTAAGGTTGCCTACCAGAAGATATACTTCTCGCGTATCTCGCACCTCGGCATCGAGCCTCTGTTCCGCTTCGACGAGCGTCAGCGTGTCGACTATGGACAGCAGGCAATCCTCGTAAGTGGCATCGGCAATGCCCGTCCCTTCCTCACTTCGGCGGGTAAGCTATTCAACGAGGTGGCAACGTTCACCTATGGCGACCACCACGACTATACGGCCGACGACCTACGCGACATCTACGAGTGCTTAAAGCGTCATCCTCGTGCCATCATCCTCCTAACCGAGAAGGATGCCGTCAAGTTGCGCCGTGCCCACCGCCTGCCCGAGATGATGCGTCGTGCGATGTACTATCTACCCATTGAGATGACCCTCGTCGAGGGCCCCGACCACAACTTCATCCCCAACCTTATCGAGGAGATTGACCATGTGGAGCAGACCTTCGAGGCGAAGGGTAAGTAGGCTCTCGGTATGTGTCCGCGTGAGAGCCTATGCCGTGCATAAACTATCGAAATAATCTAAAACAGAACATATTATGGCAAATAAAGTAATCTTAGTAGGAAATGTGGGTGCCGACCCTGAGGTGCGCTCCTTGGAGTCGGGCGTTAAGGTTGCCCGCATACGTTTGGCTACCACCGAGCGTATCTTCAACCGTCAGACCAACGAGTCGACAGACCATACCGAGTGGCATACCGTTACGCTGTGGCGTGGCTTGGCCGATGTGGCCGACAAGTATGTCCGCAAGGGCTCACAACTCTATATCGAGGGTCGCATACGTGGCCGCGAGTGGGAGAAGGATGGTGTTAAGCACTTTGGTGTTGAGATTGTCGCCGACGAGATGACCCTCCTCGGCCGTCGCCAGGATAACCCCGCACAGCCGCAGCAGGCTTATCAGCAGCCCGCACAGCCGTATCAGCAGCCCGCACAGTCGCAGCAGCCCTATCAGCAGCCCGCGCAGCCGGTTAACACACAGCCCTCAGTGCCTGCTCAGGACCCCGACGACCTGCCGTTCTAAGGGTTGAGGACGAGAAGGAGGAGGCGCGCAATGGGTAGAAATGGGTAGTTATAGGTAGATGTAGGTAGTTGTAAGCGAGTTTTTTGCGCGCTCCCCACTACTACCCATCATTACCCACCATTACCCACCACTACCCACAAAGTCAGCGCGCGTGTCCGCATAGTCCCATCGTCCCACTGTCCAAACCCCACAACGAGACAACCCAAAACAAAAACAGACCGCCCGAAAGCGGTCTGTTTCTCGTATCTATCGTGCCGTTTACTCGACAACCAACAGAGCCTGGTCAGCCTGTACGGTGTCGCCCTCCTCCACGAGGATGCCAAGCACCTTACCTGCATAGTCCGACGATATCGAGTTCTCCATCTTCATGGCCTCCAATATCATCACCTCCTGGCCTACGGTAACCGTCTCGCCGGCCTTAACCTTAATCTCGATAACACGTCCGGGCAGCGGAGCACATACAGCCTTGCCGTCAGCAGCCGTAACCTTGCGCTCTGCCTGAGCCTCGCCTGCGCCCTCCTCCAACGTGTCGCTAATCTCGATAAGGATGCCGTCAGCCTGTACGGTGTCGCCCTCCTCAACCAAAATCTGCTTAACGTAGCCGGCATAGTCCGACGTGATAGAGTTCTCCATCTTCATGGCCTCCAAGATAGCAACCTCCTGACCGAGAGCCACCTTGTCGCCCACCTTAACCTTGAACTCGATAACGCGACCGGGCAGCGGAGCTGTGATGGTCTTACCCGTTACGGGCATGCGCTTTGCGGCACCTGCACCTGCGGCCTTGGCATTCTCCACCTCGATGATGATGGCCTCAGCCTGTACCGTATCACCCTCCTTAACCAATATCTGCTTAACCTTACCTGCGTAGTCCGATGTGATAGAGTTCTCCATCTTCATAGCCTCCAATACGGCAACCTCCTGACCTACGGCTACGGTGTCGCCAACCTTCACTTTAAGCTCGATGACGCGACCGGGCAGCGGTGCAAGGATTGTGTCGCCCGTGATAGGCTGTGCCACAACGGCCTCCTCCTTCTTCAATGAGGGGTCGGCAGCAACCTTCTCGGCATAGGCAGCCTTCTTGATACCTGTCAGATAGCTCTTGGCAACCAAGGGGAACAACTCCAACAAGAACTCCTCCTTCTCGTTCTCGGCCAAGAGAACGCCACCAGCCTCCTCCAATGCGGGGTTGGGTTGCTTCTGGTACTTCGATGTGTCGTAGGGACGCTCCTCGCGGAAGCCGCAAATCTTCTCGCGGAAGTCCTCCGAAATCTTGACGGGTGTACGGCCGTAGTCGCCCTTCACGAGGCCCACAAACTGAGCACTCTTATTGGTGTACATGGCGCGACCCGCCTTCTCGTCCATAGCGCAGTTTACGGCCTGAGCACCTACAATCTGCGATGTGGGCGTTACGAGGGGAGGAAGACCTGCTGCAAGACGCACGGGAGGAATAAGCTCCATGGCGCGGGGCAGGATATCCTCGGCACCTAACTGTTTGAGCTGAGCCACCATGTTCGAGTACATACCACCGGGAATCTCGGCATCCTGAACAAGTTTGTTGGGTGCGGGGAAGCCGAAGTAGGCCTCGATAGCCTGTGATGCTGTGAGCAGCTCGTCCCAATTCTCCTCCTGGGCAGCCTTCACGCAGCGGTCGAGCAGAGCATCAACCTCGGCGGGAGTCTCGTCGGTGAGGGGGTTGAAGGGCTTGGGCAGGGGCTTCTCGGCACCAAATACCGAGAGTTCGAGCTCCTTGCGGATATCCTTCAACTCAACGTTAATCTTAGCCACAGCCTCCATGTTTGCGCCAAGCTCGATGCCGAGCTTCTTGCAGAAGAGGTAAACAAGCTCTACGGCGGGGGCACCCGTACCACCACCAAACCACCAGCAGTTGGTATCGACGATGTCGACACCCGCTACGATAGCGGCATATACAGAGCCGAGGCCGTAACCGGGAGTACAGTGTGTGTGGAAGTCAACAACCACGCCCAACTCCTTTTTGAGGAGCTTGATGAGGCCTGCAACGCGTGCGGGAGGGATAAGGCCCGACATATCCTTGATGGTAATCATGTCGGCACCGAGGGCTGCCATCTGGCGCGCCTTGACGAGGACGTACTCGTCGGTAAATACCTTCTCGTGCTCCTCACCGTCGTTGGACTTGGGGTCTACGGTGTAACATACGGCGCAGTCGGCGATACCGCCATACTGCTTGATATACTTGATGGTCGACTTCACGTTGTCCACGTCGTTCAGCGCGTCGAAGATACGCATGATGCCGAGGCCGCTCTCGATGGCGTTACGCGAGAAACCGTCGATAATCTCGTCGGTGTAGGGGGCATAACCAAAGAGGTTGCGACCGCGCGACAAAGCGGTGAGCTTCGATACGTCGCCTACGGCCTTCTTGATTGTTTCGAGGCGTGTCCAGGGGTTCTCGTTGAGGTAGCGCATAACCGAGTCGGGCACTGCACCACCCCAAACCTCCATAGCGTAGAAACCTGCATCCTTGTAGTAAGGAAGGCAGCGGTCTACCTGCTGCTGTGTCATACGAGTTGCAAACGATGACTGCTGGCCGTCGCGCAACGTAAGATCTCGAATTTTAAGGATCTTTGTCATAGTCTTTCAAAAGGTTATTTAGTTAGTTTAGATTTTGTTCTTAGTCTCGGGCGATGTTACTCGCTGTTATCCGAATAACAAATTTAGTAAATCTTTTTCGTTTGTGCAACAATTTAGCTAAAAAAGTGCGTTTCGACCCTCAATTTTCTCCGTAAGGCAATTTTTGTGCTCCTCAAAGACGACGAAACCCCGCAGAATGGCTACTGCGAGGTTTGGTCGTTTCGATATATGTTGTCGCTCCTGCGCGCTCTACTGCTCAACGGTTTGGTGCAGTATGACACGCTCCAAGGCGCGCTCACATACGGGGCAGAAACGCTCGGCCACGTTGTCGCGCATGCGGCATACGTCCGTAGGACGGTAGATGCCCTTAGCGCGGTAGCCACCACCCTCGTAGACACCCACGGTGTAGTTTGCTGTGCGCTCCTCGGTAACCTGTGTCGGTATCTCTATGCCTTCGCCAACCATGTCGCTCCACTTCGAGTCGAAGTCCACAAGTGTGGTGATGTTGGGCTCCCAGGGCTCGTGTGCCACAGAGTGCATCTCGTCGTTGTTGTCCTGGTTGATGTAGAAGTACTCGTCGCCAAGACCTCCGAACGAGTGGCCGAACTCGTGCACCACAACGGGGCGGAATGAGGGGTGATGCGCCGTAGTGAGGGTGTATGAGTTGTAGATGCCGCCACCACCGTATGTGTCGGTATTGGCAAGTATTACGAAGTGCTCACAGGGGATGTTCGTTGCAAGGTCGTACATGCTGTATACCGCGTCCGACGTTAGGTAGCGCGGCATGTAGAAGGTCATGAAGTTGGACTTCACGGCCGTCTGACACCAATCCTCGTCCTGGGGTACGCTCACGCGGCCATCTGTCGAGGGGCTCTTCACGGCGATAAAGTTGAAACGCTCCCTGTGGCTGTTGAAGGGCTCGTAGCGGAGAATCTCGTTTGCGGCAATCTGTGCATCCTCGATGAATGTTGACATCTGCTCGGCGGTGTAACCCTCCGCAAGAATGACTATGTCGATGCAGTCGCGCGAGTCGCCACCCTTATGCAGGTACTCGTAGGGTAGGGGCTGCTGCTTGGCGCGGTCGCGAATAAGAACATCCGTGGGGTCGATGACGTGGCGCAGGATGCAGGCCTCCTCCTCGTTGTTGTTGCGCAGTACAATCTCGGCTATGGCTCTCTGTCGGGGCATGGGCACGAGCAGTGTGAACTCGAAGCTGCGGAACGCGCTCTTGGCCTCCTCTGTTGTTATCCACTCCTGGAAGAGCGACGAGAAGGATGTCATGTAGAGCTTTTCGCCCGTTGCCTCGTCGTAGAGCGTAAGGTCGCCATTACCTTTGAGGGGTACCTCGTCGAGGTTTACGCGACGTCCCCACCACGCAGGTGTCGACGATAGCTCTTTGAGGGCTACGATCTGCTTGTCGGCACATCCTGCGAAGGTGTAGTCGATGCGCAGTGTGGCATCCTCGAAGTGGGTCTCAAAGTTCTGTGCGCTGAGTGTAGTGATGCTCAGCAACATGATGGCCATTAGAATGATTCTTTTCATATTCTCTGCTGTTTCAAATTATTCGTAGCGACAAAGATACAAAAAAAATGGTAAATCAATTTTGATTTATCGAATAACTCCGTTATCTTTGAAAAATTTTTTTTCGATATGCCAAACAAGACCTTACTACGCACCATATATATCGCCGCGATAGCTCTGCTTATCACCCTGTTCGATGCCTCGGCTCAGAGCCGTGTGCCGGGCTACATCCGCGACTCTATTGCCAAGTCGTTTCAGCGTATTGTACGCGAGGAGGTCAAGGGTTGCTACCCGAAAATCGAGGATATACGTCTCTGCGAGGAGGGCGACGAGAGGGTTGTGGAGATACGCGCCTCGGTCGACTTGGCCTACTATCCCATGCGTCGCGAGGGTCTCGACCTCTTCTATGGCGAGGCGCGCCGTCTGCTGGGCAGCGACTTCAAACGACATACAATACTTATCTATGCCGACGGCGAGCTTATCGACAACCTCGTGCCTTACTACTACTCGGCGCGCGACGACAAAAAGTTCTTCACCAACCGTGCTTCGCGCCCGCTCGTTACGCGCAAGAGTGCCCTCTCGCAGCCAACGCGGGGCTTGCAGTCGCGCCATATAGCCCTCTGGCAGAGCCACGGCCGCTACTTCGACAATAAGTCGGGCGAGTGGCGATGGCAGCGTTCGCGCCTCTGGGAGACCGTCGAAGACCTCTATACCCAGGGCTACGTCATACCCTTCCTTCTGCCTATGTTGGAGCGTGCAGGTGCTACGGTGCTGCTGCCGCGCGAGAGGTCTATGCAGAAGGAGGAGGTTATCATCGACAACGATGCCGGCATCGACACCCATACCTCCTACGACGAGGTGTCGCGCAGCGAGGAGTGGAGTAGTGCCGGAGGTGGCTTTGCACACCTTAAGGAGAGCTATCCTACGGGCCATAACCCCTTCCACGACGGCACTTCGCGCAAGGTGGCAACAACCACCAACGACCGAAAGTTGAGCACCGCAACGTGGAGTGGCGAGATTCCCGCCTCGGGCATGTACAGCGTTTATGTGTCCTACCGCACACTCAGTAACTCGGTCTCGGATGCCCGCTACACGGTGCATGCCTCGGGTGCCGACCATACGTTGCTTGTCAACCAACGCATGGGCGATAGAATGTGGGTATGCCTCGGCGACTACTACTTCGAGAAGGGTAAGCACACGTCGCTCGTTACACTCGACAACTACTCCAAGAGTGCGGGCGTCGTTACGGCCGATGCTGTTAAGATTGGTGGCGGCATGGGAAATATAGCGCGCGAGGTACATGCGTCGCTGCGCTCAGAGGATGGCATCTACCCCTCGACGGTTAGTGGCTATCCGCGTTTCACGGAGGGTGCGCGCTATTGGTTGCAGTGGTCGGGCTTTCCGACGTCGGTATATCAGCCTAAGGGTGGCAAGGATGACTATCGCGACGACTATATGTCGCGTGCCCATTGGGTCAATGCCCTTATGGGTGGCTCGGAGCGTCTCGAAGAGGAGAACGGCAAAAACATACCCCTCGACTTAGCCTTTGCGTTCCACTCCGACGCGGGTGTGCGCCTCAATGACGATGTTATAGGCACGCTCGGCATCTACTGCACGAAGGATAACGAGGGCGAGTTTACGGACTCCATATCGCGTCTACGCTCGCGCGACCTTACCGACTTGGTTATGAGCGAGATAGTCCTCGCTGCGCGCAAATACTACGAGCCCGCCTGGGTGCGTCGCGGCATGTGGGATAGGTCGTACTACGAGGCGCGTGTGCCGTCGTGTCCCACGATGCTCTTGGAGCTGCTGTCGCATCAGAACTTTGCCGATATGCGCTACGGTCTCGACCCCTCGTTCCGCTTTATGGTCAGCCGTGCGATATATGTCGGCATGCTGCGCTACCTGTCGAGCCAATATGGTACGCCTTTTACCGTTCAGCCACTCCCCGTGAAGAACTTCTCGGCGGAGTTGGTGGACGACAGTGCGCACCTCGCATGGGAGCCTACAACCGACGAACTGAACCCCTCGGCCGAGCCCGACTACTATATACTATACACGCGTGTGGGTGATGGTGGTTTCGATGGTGGTCGCAGGGTCGATGCCACAACGGCGGATGTCGCCATCGAGGCCGGCAAGATATACAGCTTCCGCATCACGGCAGTAAATAGTGGTGGCGAGAGCTTCGACTCGGAGACGCTGGCCGTATGTCGAGCGAAGGGTAGCAAGGGTAGCGTGATGGTCATCAACGGCTTCACGCGCGTTGCTGCGCCGCTGAGTGTTCAGGGCGACGTGTCGGCAGGCTTCTACAACCAGTACGATAGCGGTGCTGCCTACCTGTCGGATATATCGTTTATCGGCGAGCAGAAGAACTTCGACCGCAGCCTCTCGCGCTCCGAGAACGACAACTATGCCCTCGGTGCCTCGTACAACGACTACGAGACGGAGATTATCGCGGGCAACAGCTTCGACTTTGTGGCTCTGCACGGACGCTCCATCGTGGCTGCGGGCTACTCTTTCAGCTCTTCGTCGCGTGGTGCTGTTGAGGCGGGAAGAGTCGTGTTGAAGGGCTACGATGCGGTGGATGTCATCATGGGTAAGCAGCGCGCTACGACAGTAGGTCGTGGTGCTATGGAGCATAAGTATGAGGCCTTCACCGAGGCGTTGCAGCGCGAGATTACGGCCTTTACGGCGTCGGGTGGCTCGTTGCTGCTCTCGGGCTCCTATATGCTCCACGATATGTGGCACTCGGCGGTGGCTACGGACGATGACCGTCGCTTTGCAGAGGAGGTATTGCATGTAGCCTTTGGTGGCGACATGGCTACGCGCCGTGGCGATGTGCGCCTCGTGCCGTCGCCACTGACCGAACGACGCTTGGACCTGTGCTTTAACACCGAGCTGCGCAGCGATATCTATCGTGTCGAGTCGCCCGAGGTTGTGCTGCCCAAGGGTAAGGGTGCCTCGGTGGCTATGCGCTATACGGCGGGTGGTCAGTCGGCAGGTGTGGCCTATGCGGGTGCCTACCGCACGGTGGTCATGGGCTTCCCGTTTGAGACCATTCTCGACGATGCGGAGCGCGACAAGCTGATGTCCAACACACTGAAATTTCTAACCAAAAAACGATAAATAGTGGCCCTCTCACGTCATACCATCAAGACCATAACGATGCCTTTGGCCATGGTCGTCGGCGCGCTTCTGTGTCGACCTCTGGCACATGTCGAACAGGCAACGGGTGGTGTTCTTACGCCGTTGCTCATCGCGGCCATGCTCTTTCTTACGTTCTGCCGTGTCGATATCCGCGCCATGCGCCTCAGGTGGATGCACCTCTGGATGCTCCTCTTCCAATTTATTGGCTCTATTACGGTCTACTACCTCGTGTTGCCGCTCTTGGGCGACACCGTAGCTCAGGGTGCCATGATATGTGTGCTTGCACCCATCGCCATGGCTGCGGTGGTCATCGGCGGTATGCTCGGTGCTAACGTTACTACGATGGCGACATATAGCCTTGTCTGCAACCTGCTGACCGCGCTTGTTGCGCCACCACTACTTCACGCCTTCGGTACGGGTAGTTGTACCTTTGCCGAGATTATTGGCCGTGTTGCCCCTACGTTGCTTATGCCCTTCGTCGCAGGCCAGCTGTGCCGCTATCTATGGCCACGCGGTGCTAAGTGGTTTGCCGACCACTCGGGCATGTCGTTCTACCTGTGGCTCATATCGTTGGTACTCGTTTTGGGCCGTACCACATGCTTCATCCTCGATACCGATGCCGATATTGTTGTCGAGGTAGAGTTGGCACTTGTCGCCCTGGTGCTCTGCATTGCGCAGTTTGCTGCGGGACGTGCGATAGGCCGCCTCGCAGGTGATGCTGTGGCGGGAGGACAGTCCGTCGGGCAGAAGAATACTATTCTGGCGGTGTGGATGTCGCTCAACTTCTTAGACCCTGTTTCATCCATCGCCCCTACGGCCTATATCGTGTGGCAGAACTTTGTCAATAGCTACCAGATATACCGCAAGAGAGCGTAGGTTGAAAGGTGAAAAGTTAGGTGCGCTTCGCGCGAGGTTTTAATGTCGGCCGAGTCGTCCCATAGTCCCAAAGTCCCACTGTCCCATAGTCAAAAAAATGACAATGAGACAATGAGACAATGAGAAAGCTTTTCTGTTGGCCGAGTCGTCGCATAGTCCCATCATCCCACCACCCACCACAACAAAAAAACATCGCGGGTATACTTTTTTCTACCCGCGATTTGTTTTGCTGATGTGTGATTGTGCTCCTATGGTCTGCGTAGGCTTGCTACTCGGCCTCGGGGCCCCATAGGTGTATCTTCGACTCCGTGCCCTCTCTCAGACGCTTGATATTCTTGCGGTGTGTCCACACTAACATCACGGCCACAACCCACGAGAAGACGATGAACGGTATGCTCATGTGTGCCGAGTTGGGGTCGTAGTACATCGGCGAGATGATAATCACAAGAATAGGGTAGCAGCAACCCGCAACCATCGATGCCAACGACACATAGTGCCATATAGCAAAGACTAACGCCCAGATACCGAAGCATATAAGCACCAACTCGGGGTAGATACCTGTGCCGGCACCCAGCAGTGTGGCAACGCCCTTACCGCCCTTGAAGCCCGCGAAGATGGGGAATATATGTCCGAGCACCACGGCGATAGCGGCTATGATACGAAGGTTTATGAGCCACGACTCGGTAATAGAGTCGTCGAAACGCATGATAGATGTGAGTATCACGGCACTGAAACCCTTGAAGTAGTCGATGATGAATACGGGTATTGCGGCGCGCTTGCCGAGCACACGCAACATGTTTGTCGTGCCTGCATTCTTCGAGCCGTGCTCGCGAATATCTATGCCATAATATTTCTTGCCAATCCATACTGCGCTGGGTATCGAGCCAAGCAGATAGGCAAAGATTACAATAGTGATTGCGCAGTAGTATGTCAGTGGGCCCCAGTCTTGCATAATATTGTTTGTAAAGGGTTAATAGTCAGCATTTAGCGTCTAAATGCCGTGTGTTCATGTAAGACAAAGATACTAAAAAAATGTCAATTTCAAAATTTTATGCACCACAAATTTTTTGGCCACCATCGGGCTATTGCAAAAAAATGTGCGAATAACTTGATAATTTCAAAATTATTCTTACCTTTGAGGATGCAATGTGAATAAAAACCCATAAATTGGATATTTATGCAACTCAAACTAAAATCTACATTCAGCCTCAAAGCATCACTTGCATCGATGCGTGAGTCTGTTACAGACGTAAAGTGGTGGGGCTCAATCTCGCAAATCGTCTTTGGCTGTTTCCTTGTGGCTGTGGCCTTTGTTGTCTTCATCAACCCCTACGATATGGTGCCCGGTGGTATCTATGGTCTCGCGTTGGTACTTCACAACCTCTTCCCATCGGTTCAGGTGGGTACGTTTGGCTATATGTTCGACGTGCCATTGATTCTCACGGCACTCCTCATCTTTGGTGGTACGTTTGGTGGTCGCACAATCTTCGCATCGTTCGTAACACCCGGTCTTATGAACCTCCTCGACTACGCCGTATATCCCAACCAGGCAGCTATCGAGGCCCTCGACCCCAATCTGTTGCTCGACGGCATGGTGAACCTCTCGGATCACCTCCTGCTCGCAGCCATCATCGGTGGTTGTTTCAGTGGTGTGGGTGTAGGTCTTGTTATCCGCAACAACGCAGCAACAGGTGGTACCGATATCACAGGTATGCTTCTGCATAAGTTCGCCAAGATGAAGTTCGCCCACGGCGTGCTGCTCTCGGATGCTATCATCGTGGCGTGCGGTTTGGTCGTTATCGGCTTTGGCGTGGGTCTGCCCGAGGGCAAGGAGCCCCAGGGTCTGCTCCTCTCACTCTACTCGGCAATATGTATCTTTGTAAATGCCAAGGTACTCGGCTATACCATCGATGGTGCTTCGCGCGATAAGCTGCTCTACATCATCTGCGACGAGCACTCTGAGGCGATGCGCAACTATATCCTCACGGATCTTAACCGTGGCGGTACCTATATTAAGGCGCAGGGTATGTACACCAAGAACGACAAGGAGATGATTTTCCTCGTCGTAAACCGCAAGGAGGTACGCAACGTACAGCAGAAGATTAAGGAGTTTGACCCAAGTGCCTTTGTTGTCGTTACCGACGCCTACGACACATTTGGTCAGGGCTTCAAGCCATTCCCCAAGGAGGATGGCATGCCCACCGAATAGAACTCTCGTTGGCTATTGTGGCGTCTGCCTCGAAAGCAAATTGCTCATTTACGCTGCACTTAACTACAACTGCGTAATCTGCGTTTGCGCTACCTAATGGCCGACTAAGTAAATTACCGACACTGTTTGACTTTCAATATTGAACATGACAAACATACCTATCAATAGTTTGCGACCCCTCACAGGCAGTGGTCGCAAACTCTATATCGAGACCTACGGTTGCCAGATGAATGTTGGCGATTCGGAGATTGTGGTCTCTATCATGCAGCAAGAGGGCTACCGCTACACCGACAGCTTGGAGGAGGCCGATATTGTGCTTATCAACACCTGCTCGATACGCGACAATGCCGAGCAGCGCATCTGGGGACGCCTCAGCGAGATGCGCCGTATGCGCAAGCAGAAGCCGTCGCTCATCATCGGCATCATCGGCTGCATGGCCGAGCGTCTCAAAGAGGAGCTCACGAAGGGTGGCACGGGTGTAGATATCGTTGCCGGCCCCGATGCCTATCGCGACCTGCCGCACCTCGTGCGCGAGGTGGACAACGGCGCGAAGGGTGTCAACGTCGAGCTCTCGAAGGAGGAGACATACGCCGAGATTGCCCCTGTGCGCCTCGACCGCAATGGCGTGAGTGCCTTCATCGCCATCATGCGTGGTTGCAACAACTACTGCTCATACTGCGTCGTGCCCTACACGCGAGGCATCGAGCGCAGCCGTCCTGCTGAGACCATCGTCGAGGAGGCGCGCACGCTCTTCGAGAATGGCTACCGCGAGGTTACGCTGCTCGGACAGAATGTCAACTCATACCGCACCGGAGAGGTCGATTTTCCGGAGTTGCTACGCCGCGTGGCCGACATATCGCCGCTTCTGCGCGTTCGTTTTGCAACGTCGCATCCCAAGGATATCAGTGATAAGCTTCTCGAAGTTATGGCCGCTACACCCAACATCTGTCGCGCCATACACCTCCCTGCGCAGTCGGGCTCAACAGAGATGCTCAAACGCATGAACCGCAAATATACGCGCGAGTGGTACTTGGAGCGTGTTGCGGCTATACGTCGCTACATGCCCGATTGTGCCATCACGACCGACCTTATCGCAGGCTTTGCGCACGAGACTGAGGAGGAGCACGAGGCAACACTCTCGCTGATGCGTGAGGTGGGCTACGACTTCGCCTATATGTTCAAGTATTCGGAGCGTCCCGGAACCTTCGCACAGCGCAACCTCGGCGACGACATACCCGAGGATGTCAAGACGCGCCGTCTTACGGAGATTATCGACCTTCAAAACACCCTCTCGGAGCAGAGTAACAAGCGCGACGTGGGTAAGGAGTTCGAGATACTCGTTGAGTGCACCTCGAAGCGTAGCGATGAGCAGCTCTCGGGTCGCACATCGCAGAATAAGATGGTGGTCTTCGACCGTGGCAACCACAAGGTTGGCGACTACGTCAAGGTGCGCATCACGGGATGTTCGTCAGCGACACTCTTTGGTGAGGAGATAATCTAACCCACGGTATTATCCCAACACGTCGCTCTCGGCGACACTAAAAAGAGATGCCTCGAATGGCGTGCTATGAAGCACCGACCATCCGAGGCATCTTCTATTGTTGGTTACGCCTACTCTACGTAGTATGCCTTCGTTGTGTCGCGCTCGGGGGCTGCGGGTATCTCACCCTCGGGGTAGCCAAAGGCGATAGCTACAAGCAGCTTGTAGCCCTCGGGGAGGTTCAGACGCTCCATGTAGGGCTTAGCCTCAACGGAGTTCATCAGCGGCACGACGCTACCCAGACAACATGAGCCTATGCCCATCGACCATGCTGCGAGCATCATGTTCTCAGACAATAGACCGCAGTCATACTCGCCACTGTAACTCTCCTCGGGGCATGCTATAAATGCCACGGTGGGGGCGTTGCGGAAGATGTTGCGGAACGAGGCATCGCTCGCGAGCTCGGGGTGTTGAGCCTTGTAGATGTCGGTTACGCCATTGATAAAGTCGGGCGCATCTACCACACGCACGGCCCATGTCTGAGCATTTATGGCGTTGGGGGCATATATACCACACTCGATGACCTTGGCCATCTGCTCACGGCATACGGCCTCGGGCTTATAGTCGCGAATAGAGCGACGTGTGAGGATGTTGTTGATGACAGCCTCGGTGCAGTCTGCCTCGCATGTTGCAGCACACGACTGCTTGTCGCACTCCTTCTTACACCTCTCCTCAGAGCAGCAGCAACCCACCATTAGGAGTGCAAGCGCGAGGGTAGCAAATGTTGTATGGATACTCTTCATAAAAGTCGAAATATTAACGGTTTATACGCTTTCCTTTAAGTACAATCTCACGGATGACGGGTGTCTGGTGAGCGTAGGGCAGATATGCAAGCGAGGGTAGCGGCTTTGTGATGTAGAAGTTGGCCACCTTGCCGCGTGTGATAGAGCCATAGTCGCGGCTCTCGCCCATGGCGCATGCGCTGTTGAGCGTTGCTGCGTTGAGGGCCTCGGCGGGTGTCATCTTCATCTTTATAGAGCCTAACGATACCACGAAACGCATATTACCCGATGGTGCTGTGCCGGGGTTGAAGTCCGAGGCGAGGGCTACGGCCAGACCTGCGTCAATCATCTTGCGCGCAGGGGGGTAGCCTATGCCGAGGAAGAAGGCGCAGCCCGGAAGCATCGTAGGCATGGTCTTCTGACCGCGCAGTGCCTCAATCTGCTCATCACCCATCGACTCCAAGTGGTCTACCGACAGAGCACCATGCTCCACGCCTACCTCCACGCCACCCGAAATGGCGAGCTCGTTGGCGTGTATCTTGGCGCGTAGTCCATACTTGGCTCCTGTAGCGATGATTTGTGCTGTCTCCTCGGTGGTGAAGAAGCCGCGGTCGCAGAATACATCCACGAACTCGGCCAAGCCCTCCTTCGCCACGGCAGGAATCATATCGCGGCATACGTGCTCTACATAGTCGCTCTGGCGACCCTTGTATGCGCGACCCACGGCATGTGCACCAAGGAAGGTGGCGCGCACCTCCAAGGGTGCTGTCTGGCGTATGCGGCGTATGACGCGCAATATCTTCAACTCGTCCTCCAACGTGAGACCATAGCCCGACTTAATCTCTACGAGGCCCGTACCCATGGCCACAATCTCGTCGATGCGCTCCATGGCCTGACGGTATAGCTCATCCTCCGAGGTGTCGTGCAGACGGTCTGCCGAATTGAGAATACCACCGCCACGCTTGGCTATCTCCTCGTACGAGAGTCCGTTAATCTTATCCAAAAACTCCTGCTCGCGGCTACCGGCATAGACGATGTGTGTGTGCGAGTCGCAGAACGACGGAAAGAGCCAGCCACCCTCGGCATCGAGTGTCTCGCACTCGATGTCGGGTAGCTTATCCATTGTGCCGTACTCCTTGATGCGGTCGCCGTCGGAGAGCAGCCATGCATCGGCGAGCATGCCTATCTCGGCCATATCGCGACCCTCGACACGCTCACGTCCGCTCTCGTCGATGCCGACGAGCATACCTATATTTTTAACAAGCAGGCTCATAGTCGTTGAGGAAGTTTACGGATGTTGCGATGTGGGGATACATCACCGTGTCGTTGTCCACGAAGGGAACAACCTTGCGGTATGCCTCGAACATGGCCTCAACCTTCTCCGACGAGCGCATAGGACGGCGGAACTCCAAGGCCTGTGCCGAGTTCATAAGCTCGATGGCCAATACGCGCTCGGTGTTCTGCACCACCTTCCAGAGCTTCGTAGCGGCATTCGAGCCCATGCTCACATGATCCTCCTGACCCTGCGACGAGGGTATAGAGTCGCACGATGCGGGCCAGCAGAGACCCTTCGACTGGCTTACAATCGAGGCTGCGGTGTACTGCGGAATCATGAAACCGCTGTTCAGACCCGGATTGGCCACGAGGAAGTTGGGAAGGTTACGCGCGCCCGAGATAAGCTTATAGGTGCGACGCTCCGAGATATTACCCAGCTCCGCCACGGCAATAGCCAGGAAGTCCATCGCTACGGCGATAGGCTGACCGTGGAAGTTACCCGCTGAGATTACCTCGTCGCTATCGGGGAATACGGTGGGGTTGTCTGTTGCCGAGTTAATCTCGGTCTCCAAGACACTTGCTACGTAGGCGATAGTATCCTTCGATGCGCCGTGTACCTGAGGTATGCAGCGGAACGAGTAGGGGTCCTGTACGTGCTGCTTGGGCTGGCGACCAATCTCGCTGCCGGCGAGCAGCTCGCGGAAGTTGCGCGCCGTCTCAATCTGTCCGTTGTGGGGACGTATGGCGTGTACGTTGTGCTCGAAGGGCTCCATGCGGCCATCGAAAGCGTCCAACGACATTGCACCGATGTGGTCGGCCCAGCGGCTAAGACGCTGAGAGTGGATGAGCGAATATACGCCGTATGCCGACATGAACTGTGTGCCGTTGAGCAGTGCGAGACCCTCCTTTGAGCAGAGGGTGATAGGCTCCCAGCCCATCTTCTCCATCATCACCTTACCCTCTACAACCTCGCCGTCAATCTCCACATGGCCGAGGCCGAGTAGCGGCAGACACATGTGTGCCAGGGGTGAGAGGTCGCCCGAAGCACCCAACGAGCCCTGCTCATAGACTACGGGGATGATGTTATTGTTGAACATCTCTACCAGACGCTCCACGGTGATAAGCTGTACGCCCGAGTGTCCGTACGACAGAGACTGCACTTTGAGCAGAATCATCAGTCGTGCAATATCCGACGGCACGCGCTGACCTGTACCACAGGCGTGCGACATCATAAGGTTCTTCTGCAACTGCGAGAGACCCTCCTTCTCGACCGATATGTTGCACAGCGAGCCGAAGCCGGTTGTTACACCATAGATAGGACGTCCGGCGTTCTCCATCTTGCGGTCGAGATACTCGCGACAGTGGTTGATGCGAGCCTTGGCATCGTCGCTCAGGGCAAGCTTATAGCCCTTGGTCAAAATCTCCTCTACGCGAGCTATCGTAAGACGCTCGGCACTGATATAATGAATCATAATAGTCTTAGTTTTAGGTTGTTACTACTTGTTGGCGTTAAATACCTCGTCGATAAGCGACTTATCCGCAAGGTTCGGGAGTGTTACTTTGAGTAGCGGTGTGCGCTCCATCTGACGCTTAATGGCGAACATTGCGCCCTCGTTGCGTGCCCAGCTGCGACGTGCAATACCGTTGTTCACGTCCCAAAGAAGCATCTCCTCGATGTGGCGTGCCGAGTCCGTAGAGCCGTCGATGACCATACCGAAGCCACCGTTCATCACCTCGCCCCAGCCTACGCCGCCACCATTGTGGATAGATACCCACGTAGCACCACGGAACGAGTCGCCAATGACGTTGTGTACGGCCATGTCGGCACAGAACTGCGAGCCGTCGTAGATGTTCGAGGTCTCGCGGTAGGGTGAGTCCGTACCCGATACGTCGTGGTGGTCGCGACCGAGCACCACGGGAGCCGAAATCTCGCCACGCTTGATAGCCTCGTTGAAGGCGAGGGCTATGCGTGTGCGACCCTCCGAGTCGGCATAGAGAATACGTGCCTGTGAGCCCACGACGAGCTTATTCTGCTTGGCCTCGCGTATCCAATGGAGGTTATCTTCGAGCTGTCCGCGAATCTCGGCGGGCGACTCACGCAACATATCCTCCAAAACCTCGGCTGCAAGACGGTCTGTCGTTTCGAGGTCTTGCTCGCTGCCCGATGTACATACCCAACGGAAGGGGCCGAAGCCGTAGTCGAAGAACATGGGGCCCATGATATCCTGAACGTACGACGGATAGCGGAACTTGCCATCCTCGCCCATGATGTCGGCACCGGCGCGCGACGACTCCAAGAGGAAGGCGTTGCCGTAGTCGAAGAAGTACATGCCGCGTGCTGTGAGCTTGTTGATGGCTGCCACCTGACGGCGCAGCGACTCGCGTACGCACTCGTGGAAACGCTCGGGCTCCTCGGCCATCATGCGGTTAGACTCCTCGTACGAGTAGCCCACGGGGTAGTAGCCACCGGCCCATGGGTTGTGCAACGATGTCTGGTCAGAGCCGAGGTCTACGTTGATATCCTCCTCAGCAAGACGCTCCCAGAGGTCTACGACGTTGCCAACGTAGGCAAACGAGATAACCTCCTTCTCCTCTACGGCCTTGCGCACGCGGGGCATAAGCTCGTCGAGCGAGGTGTAGAGCTCGTCGACCCATCCCTGCTTATGACGCTTCTCGGCTGCGGCGATGTTAATCTCGGCGGTGATGCTCACCACGCCCGAGATGTTACCCGCCTTGGGCTGTGCTCCCGACATACCGCCGAGGCCGGCCGTAACGAAGAGCATGCCACGCAAATCCTTCTGCTCGGGCTTCATGCGCTTGCGTGCGGCGTTCATCACCGTGATGGTAGTGCCGTGAACGATGCCCTGAGGGCCGATATACATGTACGAGCCCGCGGTCATCTGTCCATACTGCGATACACCCATGGCGTTGAAACGCTCCCAGTCGTCCTGCGACGAGTGGTTGGGGATGACCATACCGTTTGTTACAATCACGCGGGGTGCATCCTTATGCGAGGGGAAGAGTCCGAGGGGGTGTCCCGAGTACATCACAAGGGTCTGCTCGTCGGTCATCTCGGCAAGGTACTTCATCGCCAGGCGATACTGCGCCCAGTTCTGGAATACGGCACCGTTACCACCATAGGTTATAAGCTCGTGGGGGTGCTGCGCTACGGCCTTGTCGAGGTTGTTCTGTATCATGAGCATGATGGCTGCCGCCTGACGCGAACGTGCAGGGTAGTCATCTATCGAGCGAGCGTACATCTCGTAGTCGGGGCGCAGACGGTACATGTAGATACGGCCATAACGCTTCAACTCGTCGAGAAACTCGGGTGCCAACTCGGCATGATGCTTCGCGGGGAAGTAACGCAGAGCATTTGCCAGGGCGAGCTTCTTCTCCTCGTCGGTGAGAATATCCTTACGCTTGGGTGCATGGTTTGCTGCGGGGTCGTAAGCCTTAGGCTGAGGCAGCGGGTCGGGAATACCGGCCAATATATCTTTCTGAAAATCTGTCATTGTAGTTCGTCTTTTGTTGTTCGTAACCCGAAATTAGTTAATCTTGCTCTCTACGACTGCCAAAATCTCGGCCTCGGCCTTCTGTGCCAGTGCCTGAATCTCCTCAGCCTCCTTTACGAGCTTGTCGGCCGCCTCACGGTCTTTGAGTCCTGCGGCATTAATCTTCACGTTGAGGCATGCACCCATCACTGCCGAGCGTGCGGCAAGAGCACCTACACCCGCATCCGAAACGGAGTTGGGGTTACCCTCCTCGGCCATGGCGCGGATGACGTCGAAGGCCTTGTATGCGGTCTTCATGGTGCGCAGGGGTACCTGTGTGGCGTAGAGCGTAGCGGCCTCCATAGCCTCGGCGCGTGCTGCCTTCTCCTCGTCAGTGCCCTTGGGCATGCCGAATACGGCCATAATCTTGTTGAAGGCCTCGGTGTCCTCGTCTACGAGGTAGAGCAACTCGTTCATCACGCCCATGCCGTTGTCTGCCCAATTTGAGAAGAACTCCCAGCGGTCGTCCCAACCAGCCTTGTGCGACGAGAGGTTGGCAACCATGGTGCCCAGAGCCGCAGCCAAAGCACCCATGTAGGCCGAGATAGAGCCACCACCGGGTGCGGGCGACTCGCTTGCTGTCTCCTCGGCGAAGCCTGTGCAGGTCATATCTACGAGCTTCTTCTTGCCCTTCAACTCCTCGGCTTCGAGGATATACTCAACAACCTTCTCCTCTGCCTTAAACTCCTTTAAGTTCGAGAGACCCATCGACTCGATGGCGATGCGCACCAACTCTCTCTCGGGAAGACCCGTCGAGCGGTTCTGCTTGCGGAGGAAGTGGCGACCGGCATCCACCAACGCACTCTTAGGCACGAGACCTACAATCTCGGCACCCGTAACGCGTACACCACGAGCATCCGCAGCGCGGCATACCTCGTCGAAGGCGATGTGCAGAGGTGTTACCGAGAGGTTTGTCATGTTCATCGACACCTGGGCGATGCCATACTCCTCGATGAACCAGCCGATAGCCTTGCAAGCCTTCAACGTGCCGGGCTTCATTACGGGGTTGCCGTTCTCGTCCTTCACAATCTTGCCGGTGATGGGGTTGCCCTCACGCATGGGACGACCCTTCTCGCGTACGTCAAAGGCGATGGCGTTGGCACGACGTGTAGATGTGGTGTTGAGGTTGTAGTTTACGGCAACGAGGAAGTCGCGAGCACCCACGGCCGTAGCACCTGTGCGTGCCACACCCTCGTCGTAGGGACGAGCACCGAAGTCGGGCTTCTTCGCTTCGTTGGTCATCTTCTCGGGCAGTGCCTCATACTCACCTGCGCGACATACTGCGAGGTTGCGACGCTCGGGGGTGAAGGCAGCAGCCTCGTAGCAGTAGGTGGGCACGTTAAGCTCCTCGGCGATGCGCTTTGCAAGGCCGCGGGCCAACTCTGCGCACTCCTCCAATGTGATGCCCGATACGGGAATCAGGGGACAAACGTCGCAAGCACCCATGCGGGGGTGTGCACCCTTATGCTGGCGCATGTCGATAAGCTCCGTTGCTCGCTTGATGGCCGCTACGGCGGTCTCTACCACTGCCTCGGGCTCACCCACGAAGGTTACAACCGTGCGGTTTGTTGCCTCGCCGGGGTCAACATCCAAGAGCTTAACGCCCTTCTGTGCCTCGATAACATCGGTGATTTGCTTGATTGTCTCCATGTTGCGACCCTCCGAGAAGTTGGGTACGCACTCAATAATTCTTTTCTGCATAGGATATGTTTTTATTTAGTTTGTATTTTGTTCTGCGAAAATGTTTTAATCATTGTCGGTGGCTGCCTATCTATTCAGACTCTCAATACATGCTCTCTATTCTGCCCCTTGTCTACACCTCGTAGTCGACATCCACGCGCTCCACGCGCAGAGACTTGCAGTAGTCGCTGATGGGAACATGCAGAGGGTGTACCTTGTAGGCATCCATCGCCTCCCACGATGTGAAGTCGGCGGTGAGCACCGCATCGAAGGATGATGCCGACTCGCGGCAGTTGACGCCTACCTCTACGCTTACAAGCCCCTCAATACGGCCTCGGAGGCTCTCTAAACGGCTCTTCATCTCACCAGCAATCTGCTCGGGTGTCTGCTCCGCATCACGGCGGAATTTCCACATAACGACATGTCTTATCATACGAATAGGTTAGTTATAGGTTATAATCATACAAATGTAGTAAAAAATTTTCGAACGCAGTTCGATGCGTTCCCCTTTTTTTGCCTTCCGCGCATCATTTTTTTGTTGCAATAGAAATATCTCTTCTCGTCGGGATTATGCCGACCTAAAATTTGCATTTTACGCCGAAAAAATGTAACTTTGACGAAGTGTTATTTTCAATCGACCCCCGTGTGGTCAAAACTAAAACATTACTGCTCTATGGAAATTTGGCATATTTGGATTATCGTGGCCCTTGTGCTCTTTATTGTCGAACTCTTCACCACGGGTTTTGCCGTCATCTGCCTCTCGATAGGATGCCTCGGAGGTGCTGTTGCTGCGGCATGCGCCACCAGCGTCGAGGTGCAGTTGCTCATCTTCGCTGTGGTGTCGTTTGTGGCGTTGGCTTCGGTGCGCCCCATACTCAAACGCTCGTTCTACAAGCAGGGCGAGAAGGTGCTCACCAATGCGAGTGCAATGGTGGGGCGTCATGGTGTGGTGTGCAACGCTATCGACCAAAGTGAGAGTGGTCGCGTCGTTATCGACGGTGTCGATTGGAAGGCGCGCTCCGTAGACGATAGCCCCATTGAGCAGGGTGCTCGTGTTGAGGTTGTGGCCATCGAAAGTGTAGTATTAACCGTTAAAAAGTTATAATCATGAATCTTACACCCCTAACCATTTTCATTATCATCGCCGTTATTGCGGTGATATATGTGCTCAAAGGCTTCAAGATTATTCCGCAGTCGGAGACACGTGTTGTTGAGCGTTTGGGTCGCTACGACCGCACCTTGCAGTCGGGTATCAACTACCTCTTCCCGGTTATCGACCGTGCACGCGAGGTATATCAGCGCGACGAGACCACCTTTGCCGATGGCTCGAAGACGGCTACCATACGTTCGACGTCGCGCATCGACCTTCGTGAGCAGGTCTACGACTTCCCCAAGCAGAGCGTTATCACGAAGGATAACGTAACGACGACAATCAACGCTCTGCTCTATTTCCAGATTGTAGACCCCGTGAAGTCGGTCTACGAGATTGATAACCTGCCCAACGCCATCGAGAAACTTACGCAGACGACGTTGCGTAACGTAATCGGTGAGTTGGAGTTGGACGAGACCTTGACGTCGCGCGATACGATTAACTCGAAGTTGCGCTTGGTGTTGGACGATGCCACGAATAAGTGGGGCGTCAAGGTTAATCGTGTTGAGTTGCAGGATATTACGCCTCCCGACTCGGTGCGACGTACCATGGAGTTGCAGATGCAGGCCGAGCGTGAGCGTCGTGCCAAGGTGTTGGAGGCTGAGGGCCAGAAGGAGGCGATGATTTTGAAGTCCGAGGGCGAGAAGCAGTCGCAGATAAACCAGGCCGAGGCCGAGAAGCAGACGCAGATATTGAAGGCTCAGGGCGAGGCCGATGCACGTATCTTGCAGGCCACAGCCGAGGCCGAGGCCATACAGAAGGTTGCCGAGGCTATCGAGAAGTCGAAGACCGACCCTGCGACGTATATGCTCCTTATGAAGTATGTTGAGACGTTGAAGGAGATAGGTTCAGGCGAGCAGGCAAAGACCGTCTTCCTACCCTTCGAGGCGAGCAACCTTGTTGGTGCGTTGGGCTCATTGACCGAGCTGATAGATAAGAAGAAGTAGGGATGAATAGGGCGGTGAGACAATGAGACAATGAGAAAGTGAAAGGTGAAAACTGAAAGGTGAAAACTGAAAAGTAAGGTGCGCTTCGCGCGAGATTTAATGTCGGCCGCGACGTCCCATAGTCCCACTGTCCCATAGTCCCATAGTCAAAAAAAAGGACATTGGGACAATGGGACAATGAGACAATGAGACAATGAGACAACGAGGTATTCCCATATTCCCATATTCCCACAGTCCCATATTCCCAAAATCCCCAAATAACACAACAAAGGTCGCAGAACAATCTGCGACCTTTGTTGTAACTAAATATCGTTGTTAATCAATTACTTCTCGGGGTTTACCTCCAACAACTCAACCTTGAACTCCAAGGCCTCGCCGGGGCCGATAACGTCGCTACGACGCTGGTCGCCATAGGCCAAATCCGAAGGAATCCACAACGTAATCTGACCACCCGCCTTAACGAGTTTCAGACCCTCGGTCCAACCCTTAATCACGCCATTGAGGGGGAATGAGATAGGCTCCTCGCGCTCGTAGCTCGAATCGAAAATCTCGCCCGTGCGAACCTTACCCTCGTAGTTAACCAACACCACGTCGCTATCCTCGGTAGCCTGAGCACCTGTACCCTCGCGGTCGATGCGATAGAGCAAGCCCGACTCGGTCTTCTTGACACCCTCCATCTTCTCTACCTCCGCAAGCCACTCGGCGCAAGCCTGCTTATTCTGCTCAGCCTCGGCCATAGCCTTCTCGTACTCGCGCTTCTGCATATCCTGCATGTGCTTGATATATGCGGCGTTAAGGTCGTTCATCGTAACCTTCAACGATGCGTCCATGTTGGCATAGTCGGTGATGTTCAGAGCGTCGCTATAACCCTCCAACAACCAGCCGTTGTTCAACTTGTCGTTGCCCATCATCTTAACATCGGCACCAATGAGCTGACCGATGATATACGACATGTTGTCGCGTGTATTCTCGGCGTTGAACAACTCGGGAAGTGCGGGCAGCGTGTCGGCCTTGTCGCCCTCGTAGGCGTCGCGCTCGAACTTGGCGCGTGCATACTCCTGTACGTGGCCATCCATCATGAACTGCACGAACTTCTGGTGGTTGTCGAGGAAGGTGCTATCCTCAACATTGCCCGACTCGACAAAGTCTACGATACCCCACTTAACGCGCTCCTGGTCGAGCTCCAAGATACCAAACTGCTGATTGGTGCTCATACCGAAGCTAACACCAATTGCATACGAGAGGGTGTCGATATCGCCCTCAGCCTTAGGCAACTCCTTTGCCTTGCTTGCGCAGCCCATGACCATCGTAGCGATGATGGTGGCACTGCAAAGTGTCATAAAAATCTTTTTCATACGTTTGTTAATTAGTTGTTATTTAGTTTATTTAGTCTCTGTCGTTGCTGCTTACTTCTTTACGGCCTTAGTGTTCGTGTATCTCAGAAAAGCCTCGTTATACTCACTTGTCGGTATCTTAATCATCGACTCCTTGGTTTGCGGGTCGACAATTTGAATACCGTCGTTAAAGCCGTCGAGAACCCATCGCGTGTCGGGTGTTTCGTAGAAGTGCACGATGTTCGAGCCGATAAGCACACCCAGGCAGTACGATATATCCTCGCGCGTATTATACGTGTCGTACAACTCGGGAAGCTGTGGTAGGGTGTCGGGCGTGTCGCCCTCGTAGCTTTGGTGCCGGGCCTTGATGCTCATGTAACGCCTAACGTGGCCGGACTTGGTGAAGGCTTTGAGGTGCTCCATGCTATTAAGAAATGCCACGCTCTCCTTGTTCTCCGCTTCGAGATACTCCTTGATGCCGCGACGTACCTGCTCCATATCCAGGTCGCAGTATGCCCATGTGCGGTTTGTGGCCATGCCCATGTTCACGCCAAAGCCATACGATATGGTATCTATCGCGCCACTCTGCTCGTCGTTACCTTGCGACGCGCGGCCGCATCCCGCCATAACGAGCACGATAGCCGTTAGGCTGAGTAATGTTGTTAAAAGCCTTTTCAATTCTCTAAAATATTATATTTCTACTCTGTCTGCACCTCTGCACTTTGGGCGTTTGTCGCCTCGGCACTATCTAACGTTGTAGCGTTAGATAAATTGTCCTCCGAGGCAATATCCGTGCCATCCGTCGCCTCCTCTGCCGCCTCATCCTCCTCTTCGAGGGCGTAGGCGTCGTAGTAGTCGCTCTGCTCCTCGGTAACCGTCTCCTCGATGGGGGCGAGTTCAATCTCCTCGTCGTCGATGATAAGTGTTACGGTATATCGGTCTTTGCCCGTGTACTGCTTCATGTCGTCGAGTACCACCTCGTTGACGCTAAATGCCTCGGGACGGAGGTCGCTATGCTGGAACTCCATATACTCGCTGAGGATGCGGTTGCGCTGCGTCATGAGCATTGTAAGCTGCCCATCGACCATGTCGCCATAGAGGGCCATCGCCTTCTTCTCGGATGTGAGGTGTGCGGGGTCTATGCCGCGTGCTATGAGCTGCGAGTCGGCAAAGGCCGATACCTCCTTGCGCGAGAGGCGCATCTGTCGTATACGCTCAAAGTCGAGCATGTCGAAACGCTCGTCCGCGTCGCTCTGCGTAGAGTTGTAGTAGGCTATTTTCAGGTCGAGCTCTGCAAGGTCGTAGCGCGCACGGTGGTAGTTGATGCGCTGCGTGAGGCGCACCTTAATGTTTGCATCCTCTTTTAGGGCCTGCGCCATCTCGTCGAGACGTGCGTAGTGCTCCGAGTTGAAGCCCGCCTCCAATAGCTTAACGTCGATATGTCGGAATGCATCCTGCTTATCGCCCGCCATCCACATAAAGGGCGAGGCGATAACTTTGAGGACAACGTTGCCTATGGCCTTCCATATAATCTTGCGATACGAGAATTCGGGTGAGTCGATACGTCCCGAGATGGGCATGTCGAGGTTTATGTTATCCTTGCCGTCGGCGAGGATGAAGATAGCTGCCTTCATCGGGAGCTTATACTCGGCATCCAACGACCTATCCTTGTTGCCCACATGGAAGTTGTGCGTTCCGAGGTTGTTCACGCCACTCAGCGCACCATTCGTAACCACGTTCTGGCTACGGAAGGTGAGGTTACCCGACGACACGGGGAAGGCGGTGAAGTGCTCGATGTAGGGCGAGAAGTCCTGCATGTTGACATTTGTGAGCATGGCCAACAGATTTTGGTTGTAGAAGTCCGTTAGTGAGCCGCGCCACTCGATAAGTGCCGAGCCCTGCTTCTGCAACCCTGTGCGTAGCGATACGGTGTTGTTGCCCACGATGTCGAAATCCTTGCTCTCGATTGCCATGTCGTGCAGACGATACTCAAAGGGCTTGTGCATCGTCCTGTCGGCGATGTAGACGCTGCCTCCGTGCAGACGCATATCGCCAATATGCAGTGTCATGCTGCTCAGCGGTGCTGTCTCCGTCTCGGTGGTGATGGTTACCCTCTCGCGCACGTCGTACATGTCGTTGCCGAGACTATGCGTCGTGGTCTCCACCGTAACATCGGGCTCGCCATAGAAGAGGTCGTCTAAGTTTGTCGTGCCGTCGGCATTGAGCACAAACTGCGTAGCAAAGCCCTCGGCATGGAGCGTGCGCAGTAGGTAACGCTCGGCGTTGATGTTCACATCGTCGATATCTGTTCTCAGCGAGGTCGCACTCAGCAGGTTGCTGCCGCGGCAGTCGGTGATGGCGAAGTTCTCGGCCGATGCCTCGCCCGAAATCTTCATGCCGAAGATATCCATGACGTTACCTTCGAGCTGCATATCGGCCGCCACGGTGCCCTCAACGCTATGTATGTTGAGGTAGGGAGTCCAATATTTGTAGGTGTCGGCGAGCGGAAATTTGGCGAGCGTACCTGCGAAGAGGAAGTCGAAGGTCTCGATGTTGAGGTCGAGAGCACCCGCGAGCTCCGCTACGTCGTTAATCTTCATCGTGGCGTCGATACGGCTTGCGTGGTCGTCGAGCCACAGGCGGTCGCTACGTAGCGACATCTCGCTGAGCACCCAACGTTGGTCGATGTCGAGGTCATGGTAGGCGAGCTCTCCGCCCTGCAATGTTACATTCTCGATTGTTATGTCCCACTCCTCGCCATCATCCTCGCCCATGAGATAGGTGGTGATGATGTAGAGCATCAGACTATCGAAGTTAAAGTTGCTGCCCTGCTGGTCGATGCGGAGGTAGGGATTTGTAAGACGTGCCTCGGTGATGTGTATATGGTTGTCGAGCACCTCCATTAGGTCTATGGCAAGGTCGGCATGCCCGATTTTGGCAAAGGGTGTGGTCTCATCCTCCTCGTAGAGGGTGAGGTTGTCGACGCTGGCAACGCCCGAGAAGATGTCGATGCTCAGGTTGTCCATCTCCAAACGACGATTGAGCAACTCCTTGTCGTTATCCTCGGCGTACTTCTCGACGATAGGGCCCAAGTAGGCGATAACAATACCTAAGGCGATAATGGCCAAAAGTAGAAGTGTGCCGAGTGCTATAAGTGTGCGTCTTAGCCACTTACGACGATGCTTGGGTCTCTGCGCCGTATCCATATCGGGTCTATTGTTCTCGGTTGCCATGGTTTTTGTGTTTTAGGTCTTAGGAAAAACTACTTCTGCCACTTCATCGTGAAGCGTCTCAGCGGACGGATGATGAAGCCCGGGAGATACTTGCATATCGGAATGAGAAGACGATACCACCAGTCGGGTACCACCACGCTTTTGCCTCGGAACATGGCGTTCAGCGCGCGTCGTGCGCAGCTCTTGGGCGACATGAGTATGCCACTCTTCACGCCAAAGGCTTGTAAGCCCTTAGATAGTCCGTAGAGGTCTGTGGCGATGCCCGCAGGACATATCGCCGTGATTGTAACACCCGTCTTGTGCAGCTCCTTGGCGAAGGCCTCGGTGAAGCTCTTTATGTAGGCCTTGCTTGCGCTGTATGCCGCCAGACCGGGGAAGGGCATCCATATCGAGTAGGACGACATGTTGAGTATGCGACCCTTGCCACGCTTCGCCATATCCTCGCCATAGAGACGGCAGAGTAGCGTCAGCGTGTAGTCGTGAAGCAGAATCATACGCTCCAAACGCTCTACGGGGGTACGAAGTATATCGCAGTGCGAGAAGATGCCCGCATTGTTGATTATAACGTCGAAGGTGTATCCCTCGGCTACGGTGGCGTCGTGCAGACGGTGTGCTGCCTCGGTTGTTGCGAGGTCTAAGACCTTTGTTACGCACTTTATGCGGTGGGCGTGAGATATTATCTCGGCCTCGCGCACTATATCCTCGCGCACGTCGACGAGTAGCAGGTTGTAGCCCAATTCGGCAAGGCGTTCGGCATACTGACGTCCGATGCCGAGCGATGCTCCTGTAACCATGGCCCATGCCGAGCCGCGGGCTACCTCGCCACGATTCTTCTTACAAAAACACATATCTATGTTGGGTCTCTTCTAAGGTTGGGTTGAGGTGTTATTTAATCTTGTTAATCTCGCGCCACAGACGCTCGGGGATATGCTCCTTGCAGTTGTGGCAACACTGCATATCTACCGAGTACATGCGCGCCATGCAGTAGTCGCGGTGGTCGCAGCCGCTGCGTGTGGCGAGGTCGCCCTCTTTGAGTTTGTTTACAAAGGCGGGGTCGTTGACAAGTGCGCGTGCCATCTGCAACAGCTCGAAGCCCTCGTCGAGGACGCGCTCTATGCCCTCGCGCGACACAAGACCGCCGACATAGACTAACGGACCCTTCAACGCTGCGCGGAACTTCTTGGCATTCTCCAAGAAGTAGCACTCCTCGAAGTCGTACTGCTTGATGAGCCACTGTCCGAAGAGCGAGACAACGATTTTCTGCAACCACTCGTTCCAGCCCATGTAGTAGCCCATGGTCTTTGTCGGGATGCGGCCACGCATCACGGCCATGGGGGCCTTCGACACGAAGCCCGACGAGAGAACGATGCCATCCACGCCAAAGGTCTCTATCTGCTTGGCTATCTCGATTGACTCCGGAACTTGAATACCGCTCTTGAAGCCATCCTCCATGTTGTGCTTAACGAGCACACCCATGCCGCGCTTACGTGCAGCCTCCATAACCTCCGTGAGACACATATTCATGAAGCGCATGCGGTTTTCGAGCGAGCCGCCAAACTCGTCGCGACGGTGGTTGGTGTAGGGTGAGAGGAACTGCGATATGAGGTATCCGTGTCCGGCGTGTACCTCCACCGAGTCGAAGCCTGCGTTGTAGGCCGTCTCGACAGCCTTGCCGAAGTCCTTGGCAAACTCCATAATCTCGCTCTTGCGCATGCGGCGATGGAAGGTGGGCGAGTAGAGGTTGAAGCCGTTGGATGCCGATACGGGGAAGCTGCCGGCTGTTGACCAGTGTGTCATGTTGCCGCAGTGTCCGAGCTGAATACCTACGGCGGCACCCTCGTTGTGTACCGCATCCGTGAGGTCGCGCAGGGCGGGTACTATCTCGTCGCGCAGCCACAACTGCTTGTTGAACGATATGCCGCTGCGGTTGATTGAGGCATAGGCCACGGTGGTCATACCCACGCCGCCACGCGCTACGCTCACATGGTAATCTTTGAGGGCCTGGGTGGGCGAGAAGTCCTTACCCATCGACTCGAAGGCTGCCGAGCGTATTATACGGTTGCGCAGCGTAACGCTGCCGAGCTTATAAGGTGTAAAAAGCTTTGACTCTTTGAGATCTCTCTTCTCCATATCGCTTATTGTGTTTATTGCTTAGTAGATAAAGGGTATTATGCGCTTGCGGCCGAGCGAGGTGAACTCCTCGCCAAACTCTCTCTCGTAGCGTTTGTAGAGCGATGCCGAGCGTGGGCCGAGGTTGGCAAATGTCCACATCGCGAAGACCACACCTGCCCACGACCATGAGGCTATGGCGAAGCCTACCCACTCCATAAACTCGCCGAAGTAGTTTGCCGACGATACGTAGCGGAACATGCCGCCCTTGGGTATATAGTGCTTCGTGTCGCCCTCCTTGCGCAGGTGGCGAATGATGTAGTCCGAGTGTAGGTTTGTGATGAAGCCGAAGAGGAATACGGCGATGCCGATATAGATGTATGGCTTTGCCATCCAGCCGTCGTAGTAACCCATCGCGGGGCCGTAGTAGAATATCCAGCCACCCTGCATTATGGCGTTGAGCGTGTTGAACACTGCGCCCATCAGCATAATGCCGACAGGCATCTTCGAGCGGCCGCGAATGAGCATCGGGAAGATGAACGAACGCTGGAAGTAGTGGGTCTGGAAGACGATGAAGAGCACGAGGGGTGCTGCCTCTGTCTTGGCTGGCGAGAGCCACCATAGTGCCGCCATGACGAAGAATACGGGGCACTCCATCAGTACCCAGGCAATCTTGTTGGGTATGGGTCTGCCGAACTTGGGGTTAAAGAGGTAGCCGTAGCCCGCCTCCACGAAGTATAGGGCCACGAATACCACGAGGGCTATTGCGGCCATGACAACAAGCAGGGTGTTGTAGGTGTCGAGTGTCAGAATATCCGAGAACATGGTGCTCTGTATTAGGTCTCTACGTTGTGAGTCTTTAATTGTTCGTTGTGTTGCACACGCCCTAACGCGGGCGTACATATATAAATCATGCAAAGGTACGAATAAAAATCCGAAATAAAGAAGTTCGCGGGCAAATAGTTATCTATAAGGCATAAAAAAAGAGTGTTAGACCATTCGGGCCTAACACTCCGTTGTTAAATATTTTTGACGACCTTCGGGCGGCGATGCCCTAAATCGTTCTATGCAGCATTACTTCACCTCCTCGAACTCTACATCCTCAGGCTGCTGCTTGGGCTGCTCGCCACCGGCCTGAGCACCGCCATTCTGCTGTGCCTGAGCCTGCTCGGCCTGCTGCTGTGCGTAGATATCCTGCGATGCTGCCTGCCATGCGGCGTTCAGAGCCTCGATTGACGAGTCGATAGCGGCCAAGTCCTGAGCCTTGTGTGCCTCCTTCAACTTGCCGAGAGCCTCCTCGATAGCGGCCTTCTTCTCTGCAGGAATCTTGTCGCCATACTCTTTGAGCTGCTTCTCCGTAGCGAAGATGTTAGAGTCGGCAGCGTTTACCTTCTCTACGCGCTCCTTCTCGGCCTTATCCTTCTCTTCGTTGGCCTTAGCCTCGTCGCGCATGCGCTGAATCTCCTGCTCGGTAAGACCGCTCGAAGCCTCGATTCGAATCTTCTGCTCCTTGCCTGTACCCTTATCCTTAGCCGATACGTTGAGGATACCGTTGGCGTCGATATCGAACGTAACCTCAATCTGAGGTACACCACGCGGTGCTGCGGGGATGCCGTCGAGGTGGAAGCGGCCGATAGACTTGTTGTCGCGGGCCATGGGACGCTCACCCTGGCATACGTTAATCTCTACTGAGGGCTGGTTGTCGGCAGCTGTCGAGAATACCTCGCTCTTGCGTGTAGGAATTGTGGTATTTGCCTCGATGAGCTTTGTGAATACACCACCCAAAGTCTCGATACCGAGTGAGAGGGGAGTAACGTCCAAGAGAAGCACATCCTTAACCTCGCCTGTGAGCACACCGCCCTGAATTGCAGCACCTACGGCTACTACCTCGTCGGGGTTTACCGAGCGGTTGGGAGTCTTGCCGAAGAACTCCTCGACAATCTTCTGAATTGCGGGGATACGTGTCGAGCCACCTACGAGGATAACCTCGTCAATCTGGCTTGCCTGCAAGCCGGCATCGCGCAATGCTATGCGGCAGGGCTCGATAGTCTTCTGAATGAGGTGGTCGCAGAGCTGCTCGAACTTGGCGCGTGTGAGCGACATTACGAGGTGCTGAGGAATACCGTTTACGGGCATGATGTAGGGGAGGTTGATATCTGTCGTTGTTGCCGACGAGAGCTCAATCTTTGCCTTCTCGGCAGCCTCCTTCAAACGCTGCAATGCCATGGGGTCCTGACGAAGGTCGATGCCGTGCTCAGCCTTGAATGCCTCGGCCATGTAGTCGATAAGCACGTGGTCGAAGTCGTCGCCACCGAGGTGTGTATCGCCGTTTGTCGACTTAACCTCGAATACGCCGTCGCCAAGCTCCAAGATAGAGATATCGAAGGTACCGCCACCAAGGTCATATACGGCAATCTTCACGTCGTCCTGCTTCTTGTCGAGACCATAGGCAAGGGCTGCTGCCGTAGGCTCGTTGATGATACGGCGCACCTTCAAACCTGCAATCTCACCGGCCTCCTTAGTTGCCTGACGCTGAGAGTCCGAGAAGTATGCGGGTACGGTGATAACGGCCTCGGTAACCTCCTGGCCAAGGTAGTCCTCGGCGGTCTTCTTCATCTTCTGCAAGGTGATAGCCGAAATCTCCTGGGGAGTGTACTGACGGCCGTCAATATCCACGCGGGGAGTGTTGTTGTCGCCCTTGATGATTGAGTAGGGGGCACGTGCGATGTCGCTGGTTACGTTGTCGTAACGCTCGCCCATGAAACGCTTAATCGAGAATACCGTACGCTTGGGGTTGGTGATAGCCTGACGCTTTGCAGGGTCGCCCACCTTGCGCTCGCCACCCTCCGTAAATGCTACTACCGAAGGTGTTGTGCGGTGTCCCTCGGCGTTGGGAATTACAACGGGCTCGTTACCCTCCATTACGGCCACACATGAGTTGGTCGTACCTAAGTCAATACCAATAATCTTGCTCATAATCTTAATCTGTTTTATTTGTTAATTATTTAATTTCGCACTTATGTTCGATATTTCGTCGCATCGAACGATTTTAGACCAAACAAACGGCATACCAAACGAAAAAACGCGCCACGAATGACGCATTTTCTTCGATATATTATAAATATGTATGCCAAAATGGTTTGTCGAACTGACATTTTGTCAGTCATGACGTGTCGCTAATACTCGCGTTGTCCGAATATGGCTGTGCCAATGCGCACCATCGTCGAGCCATACTCCATGGCGATGGGGTAGTCGTCCGACATGCCTATGGAGAGGGTGTCGAACGATGCGCCAAAGCGCGGTTTCAGCTCCTCGAAGATGTCGCGTATGTGTTGGAAATCGCGACGTACAATAGACTCGTCATCGCTGTTTGTGGCGATGGTCATGACGCCTCGAACGCGGATGTGTTGCATCTGCTCCAAGCGGCCCGTTGCAAGGTACGAGCGCAGCTCCTCGGGTGACCATCCCGACTTGGTCTGCTCGTCGGCAACGTGCACCTCTAAAAGGATGTCTATCTGGCGGTTGTGCTTTGCGGCCTGTCGTTCAATCTCCTCCACAAGACGCTCCGAGTCGACCGACGAAATCATCGCTACGAAGGGGGCAATCATCTTTACCTTGTTGGTCTGCAAATGGCCTATCATGTGCCACTCGATATCCTTCGGTAGCGAGGCTGCCTTGGCTGCCATCTCCTGTGGACGACTCTCGCCAAAGATGCGCTGTCCGGCGTCGTAGGCCTCCATGATTCGCTCGGCGGGGTGGAATTTCGACACGGCAACGAGTTTGACACCCGCAGGCAGGGTGTCGAGTATCTTGTGTAAACGTTCGCTTAGCTTCATCGTAAATCAAATTTTCTCTACAAAAGTATAAAATATCGCGTTATGGCGCAACTATTTCGAAATAAATTTGTATCTTTGAAGATTGGAAACAAACTAAATCTTAAATAATCGTATGAACAAACTCTTTAAGACACTCGCCCTTGTGGGCGCACTTATCGGCTCTATCGCTACGGCCGATGCCTGCACCAACTTTATCGTTACGCGTGGTGCTTCAACCGACGGCTCGAATATGGTTACCTATGCCGCCGACTCTCATGGCCTCTATGGCTCTTTGTATCAGTATATTCCCGTGAAATATACGCCCTATATGGATGTTCGCGAGTGGGATACGGGCCGTCCTATCGGACAGATACGCCAGGCTGCGGTAACATACCGTACGCTCGGCAACTCGAACGAGCACTCGCTCTTCATCACTGAGACCACCTTTGGCGGACGCCCCGAGTTGGAGGACCCGAAGGGTGGCATCGACTACGGTTCACTTATCTACATCACCTTGCAGCGTGCCAAGACTGCGCGTGAGGCTATCGACGTTATCGTCGAGTTGGCCAACACCTATGGCTACTGCTCGTCGGGTGAGTCATTCTCGTTGATTGACACCGAGGAGGCGTGGATTATGGAGCTTATCGGCAAGGGTCCCGAGGATAAGGGTATCGTATGGGTAGCACGTCGCATCCCCGATGGCTATGTCTCGGCGCATGCCAACCAGGCGCGTATCACCACATTCCCCTGGGACGACCCCGAGAACTGTATCTATGCCAAGGATGTAGCCGACGTAGCTCGTAAGTTCGGCTGGTTCGAGGGCGAGGATAAGGATTTCAGCTTTGCTGAGGCCTATGCACCCCTCGATTTCGGTGCTATGCGCGGTTGTGAGGCTCGTGTATGGTCGTTCTTCCGCACCGTAGCCGACGACATGGATCAGTATGAGGACTACGCCATGGGACACAACAAGGAGAATCGTATGCCTCTCTGGGTTAAGCCCCGCACGAAGGTGTCGCCCAAGGTGCTCATGGACTGCATGCGCGACCACTACGAGGGTACTAAGATGGATATGACCACAGATATTGGTGCCGGTGGCGAGGGTTGCCCCTACCGTTGGCGTCCCATGTACTTTGAGGTGGATGGCGTAGAGTACTGCAACGAGCGTGCTACGGCAACGCAGCAGACAGGCTTCTGGCTTGTAGGTCAGGCGCGTCCCGGTAAGAAGGGTATCCTCTGGTTTGGTACCGACGATGCTGCAACATCGCCCCTTACACCCATCTACGTTAACTCACAGGAGGTTCCCGAGTGTTTGAAGACGGGTAACGGCTCAATGTTGAAGTACTCCGACACGGCGATGTTCTGGGTAACAAACCGCGTAGCTCAGTTCGCATATTTGCGCTACAACATCGTAGGTAAGCACGTTCGTGCCGAGGTCGACAAGTGGGAGAACGAGGCCTTCGACATTGTGGCTAAGATTGATGCCGAGATTGCTGCTGCGCCAAATGCCAAGAAGCAGAATAAGATTGCTACGGAGTTCTCGGTGGCTACTGCACAGAATTTGTTCAACCGTTGGGTTGAGCTCGACAAGTACCTCATGGTTAAGTATATCGACGGTAATGTTAAGGGCGAGGATGCCAACGGCTTCATCGACAACGGCAACGGTCAGGATATACCCGAGGTAATTGAGCAGCCCGGCTACACCGAGACTTGGAAGAGAGCTGTTGCTGCCGACAAGGGCGAGATTTTGAAGGTTGTAAAGTAGTTTTAGAACGTAAAAATAACAGAATATACTATGGAGAAGTATGATATCATCGTTATCGGCTCGGGCCCTGGTGGCTATGTAGCCGCTATTCGTGCCGCACAGTGTGGCAAGCGCGTGGCAGTTGTCGAGAAGGCCGATGCCGGCGGTGTGTGCCTCAATTGGGGTTGTATTCCCACGAAGGCTCTCGTGCGCTCGGCACAGGTATATGCCGACTGCAAGGCTGCTGCTACCTTTGGTGTGGCCATCGAGGGCGATGTTAAGGCCGACTGGTCGAAGATGGTCGAGCGCGAGCGTATGGTGGCAACGACCATGAATAAGGGTATTCAGTTCCTCTTCAAGAAGAACAATATCGACCTCTTGGCCGGCTTCGGTAAGCTCAAATCGGCACATGTTGTCGATGTTGACGGTGTGGAGTATGAGGCCGAGAATGTGGTCTTGGCTACGGGTGCGCGTCCTCGCGTTATGCCTTTCATGCCTATCGACGGCGAGCATATCATCTCGTCGAAGGAGGCCCTCGTGTTGTCTAAGCTCCCCGAGACGATGATTGTCGTGGGCTCGGGTGCTATCGGCTCGGAGTTCGCCTATATCTATGCTACGCTCGGCGTTAAGGTTACCATCGTTGAGTATATGCCCCAGATTATGCCTTTGGAGGATGAGGATACGGCAAAGGCCATGGAGCGTGCCTTCCGTAAGCTGCGTGCCACGGTTCTCACGTCGACAACCGTTAAGCAGGTGTCGGTACGCGAGGATGGTAAGTGTGCCGTTGAGATTGAGGGTAAGAAGGGTGCTCAGACCTTGGAGGCCGATGTAGTGTTGTCGGCCGTGGGTATCAAGTCGAATATCGAGGGTATTGGCTTGGAGGAGCTCGGCATCGAGGTTGAGCGCGATAAGATTAAGGTCGACGAGCACTATAAGACATCTGTCGATGGCGTCTACGCTATTGGCGATATCATCGCTACGCCCGCGTTGGCACACGTCGCCTCGACCGAGGCTATACACTGCATCGAGCATATCTGTGGCCTTAATCCCGAGAAGGTCGACTACACGACTATCCCGTCGTGCATCTTCACCTCGCCCGAGGTTGCCTCGGTGGGTCTCACGGAGCAGCAGGTGCGCGAGAGCGGCGTGGAGTATAAGGTGGGTAAGTTCCCCTATACGGCATCGGGTAAGGCTACGGCTGCGGGTGAGCGCGACGGCTTCGTGAAGCTCATCTTCGATGCCGAGGAGAGGCTCTTGGGTGCTCACTTTGTAGGACACAACGTCACAGAGATGATAGGTGAGCCCACGTTGGCCAAGACGCTGGGCGTTACGGCACACCGCATCGCTCGCACCATCCATGCGCACCCCTCGATGCACGAGGCGGTGATGGAGGCTGCGGAGGATGCTATGGGTTGCGCTATCCACGTTTAATCGAATAACGAGAAATGAGACTTTGAGAACATGGGATATGAGACGATGTGATTTTTGCATCGTCTCATAGTCTCGATGTCTCGCGAAAGCATAAACCAAGGAGCCGATGCGCTATTTTGTTGAGCTTCAATACGACGGCGCGGCATACTGTGGCTGGCAGCGACAGCCCGATGCCGAGACTGTGCAGGGTGTCATCGAGCAGCGACTCTCGATGCTGCGACGTGTGCCTACGGAGATTGTCGGCGCAGGACGTACCGATACGGGTGTAAATGCCTCGTTCTATGTTGCTCACTTCGATAGCGACGAGGCGGTCGATTGTGCGCAGCTTGCCTATAAACTAAATAAGGTGCTGCCCGACGATATCGCCATACTTCGCATCTATGAGGTAGAGGGTGATAAACATGCCCGCTTCGATGCCAAGCAGAGAGAGTACACCTATTTTCTCACACCCCATAAGTCCCCCTTCCGACGCTTCTCGGCGTGGTATTTTGCTGTGGATTTGGATGTCGAGAGGATGAATCGGGCGGCCACTGCGCTGCTTCGTTACGATGACTTCACGTCGTTTGCGAAGCTCAATTCAAACAATAAGACCAATATCTGTCATATATCTCATGCTCAGTGGGTTGTGGAGAGCGACGGGGTGCTGCGTTTCACTATCCGTGCCGATAGATTTTTGCGCAACATGGTGCGCGCTATCGTGGGTACGCTGGTCGATGTGGGCCGTGGTCGCTATACTGTTGAGCAGTTCGAAGATATCATCCGCTCGAAGGATTTGTCGCGTTCGAGTGCTGGTGCTCCGGCGTGTGGACTCTTTCTTTCGGATGTGAGATACGAGTAGGCAGCGGTAGGTTTAGACCTCTAAATTTAGGGTGAGAAGTATAACTTCTCACTTTTTTTTGTATCTTTACCGCGATATTTATCAATGAACGTAAAAACAACGAATATATGAAGTGTGCAATAATTGGTCATGGCAAGATGGGTCGCGAGATTGAGAAGATTCTGCTCGACCGTGGTCATGATGTAAAACTTGTTATCGACGAGGCCAACGCCAACGAGCTTACGGCCGAGAATCTGCAAGGCATAGATGTTGCCTTTGAGTTTACAACCCCCGATACCGCGCTACACAACGTGCGCACGGTGCTTGCGGCAGGTGGCAGGGTGGTGTGTGGCACTACGGGCTGGCTCGCAAGTCTCGGCGAGATGCAGCAGTTGGCAACCGAGGCGGGAGGTGCTCTGTTCTACGCCTCGAACTTCTCGATAGGCGTGAACATGATGTTTCGTCTGAACCGTCGCCTTGCCGAACTTATGAACCCCTATACGGAGTATGATGTACGCATCGAGGAGACCCACCACATGTGGAAGAAGGATGCTCCGAGTGGCACGGCCATAACCTTGGCCGAGGGCATCATCGAGCAGGTGGAACGCAAGACATCGTGGGCAAACGAGCCTTCGGAAGACGCCTCGGTATTGGAGATTGAGTCGTTCCGTGAAGGCATGGTGCCCGGTATCCACACCGTAACCTATACCTCGGAGGATGACTTCATCGAACTCAAACACTCGATAACCAACCGTCGTGCCCTGGCTATGGGTGCGGTGTTGGCAGGTGAGTACCTCTGCGATAAGCAGGGCGTACACACCATGGATGACCTTTTGTAGAATAAAACAGAAATCGATTATGAATAGACTCAAAAGCATATATACGGCCGTAGGACGCTTCGTGGGACATCCATGGTTTGTCTTCTCGGTGGTGGCTGCGCTCGTAGTGCTCTTCTCGGTGTGGTATGGCGCGGCATGGACGCTCATCATCTCGTTGCCGCTCCTCTACGACCACTACATCACGCGACGCATCCGTTCGTGGCATAAGCGCATGATGGATAGATACCGTTGGTGGCGTGTGATATACGCCGTGTGGTGCGCACTGCTCTTTGCAGTGGTTGTGGGCGTTATCGTTGAGATGGTTCTCTTCCGTTGGGATACACCCTTTATCCTCACCTTTGTCGTGGTCATGGCCTTTGCGCTGTGGAACGAGTTGAGGGGCGAGACGAAGATATACAAGTGGCTCTATGGCTGGGTGCATGCCATCATCTTCGCCACGGTGGTGGCTACGCTCATACAGCTCTACCTCTTCCAGATGTTTGTCATCCCCACGGGCTCTATGGAGAGTACCCTCATGGCGGGCGACTACATCCTCGTAAATAAGGTTGCCTATGGCCCGCGTGTGCCCATGACACCCTTGTCGTTCCCGTTCGTACATAACACCATGCCCATGAACGACCAGAAGGCGTCGTTCTCTACGGCGTGGGAGCGTTCCTATCGTCGCTTGGCGGGCACTGCACAGGTGGAGCGTGGCGATGTCGTCGTCTTCAACTTCCCCGAGGGCGATACCGTAGTTATGGAGATGGCCGCTATGAGCTATTACGACCTGTTGCGCAACCCCGATTACAGCCGCGAATTGGGTGCTACCGAGGCGGAGCGTCGCAAAACCTTGGCCGAGCAGTTTACGGTGGTGGTGCGCCCCTTGGATAAGAAGGAGAACTACATCAAGCGTTGTGTGGGTCTACCCGGCGATGTGCTCTCGGTGCGCGATGGTGTGGTGTATCATGGCGAGGAGGCTGAGGCCGAGGTGAGCGAGAAGCAGTACTACTACAACGTCGAGAATAGGCGTACCGGTAAGCGCACGGAGCGTCTGCTGCGCGACTCGGAGTTGGCACAGTATGCCGATACGGCTATCTATGCACTCAGCAAGGTCGATGGCTATACGGGAACACAGCTTATCCCGCACCTCAGCGACGGCGATACCGCCTCGTGGACGATAAATAACTTTGGCCCTGTGTGGGTGCCAAAGGCGGGCCAGAGCATCGAGCTTACGGATGAAAATATGGCTCTCTATGGTCGCTGCATTGCCGTATATGAGCAGCGTCTGGTGGAGTGTAAGGGTGGTAAGATATATATCGACGGCGTGGAGGCTACCCATTATACCTTCCTTATGGACTACTACTTCATGATGGGCGATAACCGCCACGAGTCGCTCGACTCGCGCTTCTGGGGCTTTGTGCCCGAGGATCACATCGTCGGTAAGGCGTCGTACGTATGGTTCTCGCGCGATATCAACACGGGTGAGATACGTTGGGAGCGCATGTTTAACTCAATAGAGTAGTGCCGTGGCAGAGGATAGTTACAAGACCATAGCGCGTGCCGCCGAGACCACCTACCGCCAGCTGAGCAGTAAGTTTCTGGTGTATGCCTACCCTGTGGAGAGCGAGGAGCAGATTAAGGAGCACCTCGACGCTCTGCGCAAGAGGTGGTTCGATGCTACGCACCACTGCTACGCATGGCGTCTCGGCCCTCATGGTGAGCGTTTTCGCGCTAATGACGATGGCGAGCCCTCGTCGACGGCCGGAAAACCTATCTTGGGACAGCTGCTATCGCAGGATGTTACCAACTGCTTGGTTGTGGTTGTTCGCTACTTCGGTGGCACGAAGTTGGGCGTTCCGGGACTTATCGCCGCCTACAAGGAGTCTACGGCATTGGTCTTGGGCGAGTGTGAGATTGTTGAGCGCACGGTGGATGCAACTATCGAGTTGGAGTATTCGTATATCGTCATGAACGACGTCATGCGCATCATCAAGGATATGCAACCGCGCATAATAAATCAGCAGTTCGACAATCTGTGTAGCATGACCCTCTCCATTCGTCAGAGCGAGGCCGACCAGCTAATCGGCCGCTTGGAGAAGGTCGAGGATGTGAACATCGAACGTAAATAGTTAAACGACTGAGCAATGTCCGATAGCAAGATTACAATACGGGGTGCGCGTGTGCACAACCTCAAAAATATAGACCTCTCGATACCGCACAACAACCTTGTTGTTGTTACGGGACTCTCGGGGTCGGGAAAATCGACGTTGGCCTTCGATACTATCTTTGCCGAGGGTCAGCGACGCTATGTCGAGAGCCTCTCGGCCTACGCTCGTCAATTCTTAGGCCGCGTGTCGAAGCCCGATGTCGACCTTATCGAGGGTATCGCTCCGGCTATTGCCATCGAACAGAAGGTAACGTCGCGTAATCCGCGCTCGACGGTGGGTACGACGACCGAGATATACGACTACCTGAAACTCCTCTTCGCGCGCATCGGCCGCACCTACTCGCCCTCGACAGGACGCGAGGTGAGGTGCTACGAGGTCGACGACATTGTCGATATCGTTCTGCGCATGGAGGACGATAGCCGTGTTATCATCGCTGCGCCCCTGCTGTTGAAGCAGTCCGAGGGCATCATCGAGCGTATGCTTACGCTGATGGAGGAGGGTGTAAACCGTGTTAGCTACCGTGGCGAGGTGATGCTCGTCGAGCAGTTCATGCCCATGGTGTCGGATGATATGGCGTTGGAGGATGTGATGGTCGTTGTCGACCGTTTGAAGGTCAGCCACGACCAGGACACCGTCTCGCGCCTTGCGGACTCTGTGGCACGCGCCATGGGCTACGGCGCAGGTACCATGCACCTCATAACCGATAAGGTCGAGAGCTTCTCGTCGCGCTACGACGAGGCAGGCATGACCTTTGAGCGACCTACCGAGCACCTCTTCTCGTTTAACAATCCTATTGGAGCATGTGTCGAGTGCGAGGGCTATGGACGTGTTGTGGGTATCGACGAGGCGTTGGTCATCCCCGATAAGTCGAAGAGCGTCTATGGCGGTGCTGTGGCCTGCTGGAATGGTGCTACGATGGGGCGTTGGCGCAATGAGCTAATCCTTGCATCGGCTGAGTGCGGTTTTCCGATACATACGCCATACTATGCCCTCAGCGACGAGCAACGCACGATGTTGTGGCGTGGCAACGAACACTTCCACGGCATCGACGACTTCTTCGCCTATGTCGATACGCAACGCCATAAGGTGCAGTACCGCGTACTTAAATCGCGATATATGGGTAAGACGCTCTGTCCCGTGTGTCGCGGCTCGCGTCTTCGTCCCGAGGCTCTCTATGTCAAGGTCGGAGGACGCAACATCGCCGAGCTGGTGCAGATGACCGTAGGCGAGTTGAAGCACTTCTTCGAGACCCTCGTGCTCGATGAGCACGATGCACAGACCGCCGAGCGTATACTCACCGAAATACGCAATCGTCTCGGCTACCTTGTCGATGTGGGGTTGCACTACCTCACCTTAGATCGTCTCTCGGCTACGCTGTCGGGTGGCGAGTCGCAGCGTATAAACCTCTCGACGTCGTTGGGTAGCAACCTCGTAGGCTCGATGTATATCCTCGATGAGCCGAGCATAGGCCTCCATCCGCGCGATACTAATCGCCTTATCGGTGTGTTGAAGCAGTTGCGCGACCTTGATAATACGGTTATCGTCGTGGAGCACGAGGAGGAGGTTATGCGTGCTGCCGATTGGATAGTAGATATGGGCCCCGAGGCGGGTATCGGTGGTGGCGAGGTGGTCTACAACGGCCCTGCTGCCGACATCGAGGGTGCTCAGCACTCACTCACGGCCGACTACCTCACGGGACGTCGCCGTATAGATATCCCGTCGCGCCGTCGTGCTGCTGCGGGATACATAAAGATACATGGCGCGCGCCATAACAACCTCAAAAATATCGACGTTGAGATACCTCTTGGCGTGATGACCTGCATCACGGGTGTCTCGGGCTCGGGTAAGTCGTCGTTGGCCGATGATATTCTCTATCCGGCCCTGCGTCGTCGCCTTGCCGAGACTACGCTCACCCCCGGCGACCACGACTCGCTGTCGGGGGATGTTGCACTGTTGCAGGGCGTCGAGATGGTGTCGCAGTCGCCCATTGGCAAGTCAACGCGCTCCAACCCCGTAACCTACATCAAGGCCTATGACGATATACGTCGACTCTTTGCCGAGCAGCCCTACTCGGTGCATACAGGCATTCCGGCCACGGCCTTTTCGTTCAATATGCCGGGTGGCCGTTGCGAGGAGTGCGAGGGTGAGGGTGTCATCAAGGTGAGCATGCAGTTTATGGCCGATGTAGAGCTTACGTGCGAGGCGTGTGGCGGCATGCGCTTCAAGCCCGAGATATTGGAGGTCAAGTACCGCGGTCGTAACATCTACGACATCTTGGAGATGTCCGTCGACGAGGCTATCGACTTCTTTGCGGAGGATAGGGATAACATCACCTGCCGACGTATCGTTGAGCGTATCCGCGCCTTGCAGCAGGTGGGCTTGGGTTATGTCAAGCTCGGACAGTCCTCTTCGACGTTGTCGGGTGGCGAGTCGCAGCGTGTGAAGCTCGCGTCGTACCTCATCAAGGAGCGTTCTACGGATAAGCTGCTCTTCATCTTCGACGAGCCTACAACAGGTCTCCACTTCCACGATATAGGTCGTCTGCTTGGGGCCTTCGATGCGCTCATTGAGCGTGGCCATACGATTGTCGTGGTGGAGCACAACATGGAGGTCATCAAGTGTGCCGACCATGTCATAGACCTCGGCCCCGAGGCCGGAACGGAGGGTGGTGAAGTTGTCGTTGCCGGCACGCCCGAGGAGGTGATGGCGTGTGAGCGCAGCTACACGGGACAGTACCTAAAACTACATAACGCCACGAAGTGATGAAGGAGTTCGAAACATACATACTGCCCAACGGCATACGAGGCATACACCGCCAGGTGCGTAGTGGCGTTACACACTGCGCTTTGGTTGTCAACGCCGGTAGCCGCGATGAGCTACCCACAGAGCACGGCATCGCGCACCTCACGGAGCACGCACTCTTCAAGGGTACGGCGCGTCGTCGTGCCTATCAAGTGAATTGTCGTCTCGAAAACCTCGGTGGCGAGCTCAATGCCTACACCACGAAGGAGGATACTACGCTGCACGCCACAGTCTTGCGCCACGACTTTTCGCGCGCCGTAGAGCTCTTGGCCGATGTCATCTTCCGCTCTACGTACCCCGAGAGGGAGTTGAAGAAGGAGCGCGAGGTTATTGCCGACGAGATAAACACCTATAAGGATTCGCCCGCCGAGATTATCTACGACTCGTTTGAGGATATGTTGTTTCGCGGCTCGGAGCTGGGACATAACATTCTCGGTACTAAGGCCTCAATATCGCGCTTCTCGACTGCCGAGATTCGCGCCTTTGTCGACCGCACCTATACCACCGACCAGATGGTCTTCTCGTCTATCGGTAACTTCTCGACAGCTACGGCACGTAGCGTTGCGGAGCGTTATCTTGCGGAGTTTAAGCCTACCGAGCGAACATTTTCGCGCGTGCAACCCTCGCCGTCGGAGTATTTCGATGTGCGTCTAACGAAACATACCCACCAAGCCCACGGCATCCTCGGCACACGCGGCTACGGCATTTCGGATGATAGACGTCTACCGTTGGCTCTGCTTGTCAACATCCTCGGTGGCCCCTCGGCAAACTCTACGCTCAACCTTATGCTTAGGGAGCGTTACGGATTGTCGTATAATGTTGAGGCGAGCTATACTCCCTACTCCGATAGCGGTATTGTGAGCATCTACTTCTCATCCGACCACGGCAACGTGGAGCAGTGTATCGAACTTATCGAGCAGGAGACGGCACGCCTTGCCCGTGAGGCCGTTACGCCGCGACGTCTGGCTGTGGCTAAGCGTCAGTTTGTGGCTCAGATGGCCATCTCCATGGAGTCGAACGAGGGCTATATGCTCGGCGCGGGTAAGAGCTACCTTATATATAAGGATATTGATACGTTGGAGGAGGCCTACAAGAAGGTTATGGCCATCACGTCGGAGCAGATTATGGATGTGGCACACGATAGCCTCGGTAGCCTCTCGAAATTGATATACAGATAACTATGGATAACTTAGAACACTACATTCTCAACAATACAAAGCCCGAGGAGGAGCTTATGCATCGCCTCGAACGCGAGACCTATCTGCGTGTTATCAACCCTCGCATGATTTCGGGCCACCTGCAAGGTAAGCTCCTCGAAATGCTTGTCCGCATGATGCGTCCCAAGCGTGTCTTGGAGATAGGCACGTTCACGGGCTACTCTGCACTGAGCATCGCGCGAGGCTTGGACGATGATGCTCTGCTCGACACTATCGAGGTCGATGACGAGTTGGAAGATATCGCCGCCTCGTTCTTCGAGAAGTCCGAATATGGCTCACGCATACGCCAACATATAGGCTCGGCGTTGGATGTCGTGCCACGCCTCGGCGAGTGCTACGACATGGTATTTATCGATGGCGATAAGCGCGAGTACCCGGCCTACTACGATATGCTCCTCGATGGCGGCTATGTGCATAGCGGCTCGTTTCTCATGGCCGACAACATCCTGTGGTACGGCAAGGTGGCCGAGCCTGTGGCGCATAACGATAAGCATACGGAGGCTATCATAGAGTTTAATCGCAAGGTTGTCGAGGACGATAGGGTCGATAATGTCATTATCCCCATCCGTGATGGCATAAACCTCATCCGCGTTATTTAGCATCGTCGTGGAGGTATCCTCTCGTTGCGGTGCAGTCCCTCCTATACACAATATCAAAAACACATTGCGGGTATACTTTTTTCTACCCGCAATGTGTTTTTTTTTTGATTATGGGACAGTGGGACAATGGGACGATTGGATTGTGGAACTTTGGGACGATGCGACAATGGGACTATGGGACGTCGCAGCCGATAAAAAAATCTCATTGTCTCATTGTCTTTTTTTGACTATGGGACTATGCGACAATCCTCCCAGCCTTGCGGGTGGAAAAAAGTATACCCGCATGGTTTTGTAAGCTATTATCTAAGTTTTGTAAGCTATTATCTAAGGTTGGTTGTTGGGCGACGCTATTAGCCGAGTGCCACGTCCAATATCATCATCAGAATAAATCCTACGGCAAAGGCTACTGTGCCCGTGTCGGAGTGTTTGCCCTGCTGGGTCTCGGGAATTAGCTCCTCGACAACGACATAGAGCATTGCACCCGCCGAAAAGGCCAAAAGGTAGGGTAGCGAGGGCGATATATACTCGTAGAGTAGTATCATGAGCAGTGCTGCCACGGGCTCAACGACACCCGAGAGCGTGCCATAGCCGAAGGCGCGACTACGCGATGTGCCATCGGCGCGTAGCGGTAGAGCGATGATAGCACCCTCGGGGATATTCTGTATTGCCATACCCACGGCCAATGCCGTTGCCGAGGCGATAGCTATGCCCATATCTCCACTCATGGCTCCCGCGACAACAGCACCCACGGCCATGCCCTCGGGAATGTTGTGTAGCGTAACAGCGAGCATGAGCATCTGGCGGCGGCCCAACCCCGACTTCATGCCCTCGGGGGCGTCGGAGGTGAGGTGTTGGTGCGGCACAAGGCTATCCAAGGCCAACAGGAAGAGCATGCCGAGCATGATGCCCACAGCGGCGGGAAGCCAACTCATGCGCCCCATATCTGCCGAGAGGTTCATGGCCGGTATTATCAGCGACCACACCGAGGCGGCGACCATGACGCCCGCAGCAAAGCCCAGCAGAGCCTTATGCAGACGTGCCGAGACATCGCGGCGTGCGAAGAGCACGGTCGAGGCACCGAGCAGTGTGCCGGCAAAAGGTATGAGGAGTATAGCCCAGAGATTCATATCGTTGTTTTGCTATATTATACAAAAACAGGCCCAATTGTCGTTGAGCCTGTTCGATTTATCGGTTGACGATTAGTAGTTCTCGCATTTGAGCTCGAAGTAAGCCTGAGGATGAGCACATACGGGGCACATCTCGGGAGCCTTGCGGCCTACGTGGATATGGCCACAGTTCGAGCACTTCCAAATCATATCGCCGTCGCGTGAGAATACGAGGCCACCCTCAACGTTAGCCAAGAGTTTGAGGTAACGCTCCTCGTGCTCCTTCTCGATTTTAGCCACCTGCTCGAAGAGGAATGCGATGTGGTCGAAGCCCTCCTCGCGTGCATCCTTGGCCATCGACGAGTACATGTCTGTCCACTCGTAGTTCTCGCCCTCGGCAGCGTGTTTGAGGTTCTCGGCAGTCGAGCCGATGCCGTTGAGAAGCTTAAACCAAATCTCGGCGTGCTCCTTCTCGTTGGCTGCTGTCTCCTCGAAAATCTTTGCTATCTGAACATATCCGTCCTTCTTTGCCTTCGATGCAAAGTAGGTATACTTGTTGCGAGCCTGTGATTCACCGGCAAATGCCTCCCAAAGGTTCTTCTCGGTCTTTGTGCCTTTCAATTCTTTCATAGTCTTTTAAGTTTTATTAGGTTATTATCTTTTCGATTTCTTATCTTTCTGCACTACAAAGATAACGCTTTTTTCATTAGTTACAATAGTTTTTCAATCATTTGTCCTTATAGCTATATAGGTTTTTGTTATTGAGTAATCTTATAGCGGCCGGCGGTTTTATAAATTACATATATTAATAATAGCTCTTTTGCATAATAATTGCGTCGTGAGCAGCAAATCACTAAAAAAATATTTAGTATGCAGAGTGTAAATAAATCTAATGGCTTCAAACTTAGCGTCATGACCCTTGCTATCATGAACGTTACAGCCGTTGTCAGCCTGCGTGGCTTGGCCACCGAGGCTATCTATGGCCCTACGTCGGCCTTCTACTACCTCTTTGCGGCAATAGTCTTCCTCATCCCCACGTCGATGGTTGCCGCCGAGCTTGCCGCCATGTTCTCCTCGAAGCAGGGTGGTGTCTTTCGTTGGGTTGGCGAGGCCTTCGGTCCGCGCTTCGGCTTCCTGGCGATATGGTTGCAGTGGATACAATCGACCATTTGGTATCCTACGGTGCTGACGTTTGGTGCTGTGAGCATCGCCTTCATCGGTTTTAATCCCGCCGAGGATGCGGCACTCGCCTCCAATCGTCTCTTCACGCTTGTTATCGTCCTGGCGATATATTGGGCAGCCACGTTCATCTCGCTGCGCGGCCTCGGCTGGGTAGGTAAGGTGAGCAAGTGGGGCGGTATCATCGGCACAATCATCCCCGCGGCCCTGCTTATCATCCTCGGCATCGCCTACCTCGCCACGGGAGGCCATGTCTACATGAACATGCATCAGAGCTTCTTCCCGGACCTATCGAACTTCGATAACCTGGTCTTGGCGAGCTCCATATTTCTCTTTTATGCAGGTATGGAGATGATGGGTATCCACGTCATGGATGTCGAAAATCCGAAGCGTAACTATCCGCGCGCCATCGTCATCGGCTCGCTTGTTACGGTGCTTATCTTCGTGCTCGGCACCTTCTCGTTGGGCTTCATCGTGCCCCCAAAGGATATATCGCTCACGCAGACGCTGCTCATAGGCTTCGACGACTACTTCGCCTACTTCCACATGCGCTGGGCAGGCCCCGTTATCGCTGTTGCTCTGGTCTTTGGCGTGTTGGCGGGTGTCCTCACGTGGGTTGCCGGCCCCTCGAAGGGTATCTTCACCGTGGGCCGTGCCGGCTACTTGCCGCCCTTCTTCCAGCGCACCAATAGCCGTGGTGTGCAGCGCAACATACTCCTCGTGCAGGGTGTCATCGTTACGTTGCTCAGCCTACTCTTCGTCGTCATGCCCTCGGTGCAGTCGTTCTACCAGATACTCTCGCAGCTCACGGTGCTGTTGTACCTTATTATGTATATGATGATGTTCGCCTCGGCCATCACGCTGCGCTATAAGTACCCCGCCATGGAGCGTCCCTTCCGCCTCGGCAAGGGCAATGGCCTTATGTGGCTGCTCGGCGGTGTTGGCTTCTGCGGCTCGCTCTTGGCCTTTGTGCTGAGCTTTATCCCTCCCGGACAGATTGCAGTCGGCAGCAGCGCGGTGTGGTTTACGGTGCTTATCGTCGGTGCGTTGGTCGTTGTCGTAATACCTTTTATCATCTATGCCATGCGTAAGCCGTCGTGGAAGATGGCCGGTGCCGAGATAGAGCCCTTCGAGAGCGAACGCCGATAGGGCCTCGGTAGGTATAGTTGGCGGCTATTTGTTGGCGGTCATCAGTCTCGCTACGATAGATATCTCTCAACAAACAACCATCGCGGGTATTATTTTTAATACCCGCGATGTGTTTTATTGACGGTGGGATTGTGGAACGATGGGATTGTGGGACGGTGGGATAGTGGGACGTTGCGGCCGACACAGAAATTCTCATCGTCCCATTGTCTCGTCGTCTCATAGTCTCATAGTCTCACAGTCTCATAGTCTCATAGTCTTTTCGCTGCGGGGACGATGGGACAATGAGATTTTATTTTTTCGCGAACCCACTACTACCCACTACTACCCACTACTACCCACCACTACCCACCACTATCTACCCATACCTAAAAAGGCTCTCACCCTTGCGGGTAGAAAAAAGTATACCCGCAAGGCGAGGAGGATAACAACACACAACACAACCAAAACCTAATGTCGTGGGTAGAAAAAAGTATACCCGCAAACCATTTCATATAGTTCCAAAGTAAGGTTTACCGCCCCCTCATATCATGGGTTGAAAAAAGTATACCCGCGATGTGTTTTTTTTGACGGTGCGATAGTGGGACGGTGGGATAGTGGGACGTTGCGGCCGACACAGAAATTCTCATTGTCTCATTGTCCCATTGTCTCGTTATTAGGGAGTTTAGGGATATTAGTGAATTTAGAGAATTTAGTGAGAACCTTATCCCTTAAATTCCTTAATCTCCTTAATCTCCCTAAAATCCCTTATTTGTAAATCGTTGAATATCAACGAAATACCCCCCCCCGAAAACGGGAGGGGGTATTTGTGTACCCTTATATTGAACTTATGTTCACAGTTTATGTAACTCGTTTGTTACTACAAATATAAAAAGAATTTCCCAAACGAACAACACTCTTGCGGGGCATTATTCGAAGAGAATACAAAAAACGCCTCCCGCAGTTAAGCGAGAGGCGAAATGAGAGGGGAATAATGTGTTAAAGCCTATTAATGACTGTATATCTTTTATCTCAACGTTTTGGGTTTGAGCAGATGGCTATAAACCTGCACGACGAAGGTGTGCAACAGGCCCTCGCGGTGCACAAGGCGGTGCTTCCAGCGGTTTGCCCACCAACGACGGAACTTGAAGATGAGGCTGCGAAGGATATTACCCTTCGGCGACGTCTCGTTGAACTCGGGCTCGATGATGTCGTTCAGCACACGCTCCTCTATCGCCCTGTCGCGCTCGAAAGGGGGGAGTGTCGACGCATCCAGACCGAAGTGGTCGATGGCAATGGCGTTGAGACAGTTGAGAAAACGGTGCATGTTCATCTGCTTGGCGAAGTTGTAGAGCCACGGCCAGTCGATGGCCTCGTGGTTGCGCTTGACGAAGAGCACCCAGTCGAGTACCTGGCGGAAGATAAGCTCCACGGCAGCAAAGTGTGAGGCGGCGTGTTTGAGCAAAAACAGAGCGTTCAGGTTGGGCGAGGGTAGATAGACCGTTGCGCCATTTACGACGATGGTTGCGGGCTCCTCCTCGCGTGCATAACGTTGCAACTCGCGCTCGATGAGCTTGTTGGAGGTGTGTGCGTGGACGTTGATGAAGTCAAAGTGGTTCTCGATGAGCACGCCGTTGATGACGAAGGTGGTGTGATGGTGCACATCCTCGTCAATCTTGACACCCTTGATGTCGCGCAACAGCGCGTCGGCACGCTTCTGCTCGCCAAACTGCCAGATGTCGATGTCGCCACACTCGCGGTGCTCGGGCGTGGGGTAGTTGAGGCTCATGCCGTAGCCTTTGAGCAACATCAGACGTATGTCATGCTCGTGGTAGAAGGCCGCCAACTTGCCGATGAGGGCCTCGTGCTTGCGGTAACGCTTCGAGATGTTGTCGACGCTGACAGCCCACTGCAACCTAAGTGTTCGGTCGGGCATCAGCTCGGGGACCATGAGCCCCTCGCTCGCGATGCGCTCCACGCCATCCCATGCGATGGCCACGACGCCATGCTTCGCCGCGAGACGGAACACCTCGCGCCAGATGTCGTTCACGCTTGGCGAGGTGTGAATTACCGCCTCGACACCTTGCCACGCGCAGGTATCGCCACCTAAGCCTATGTTAATGAGTGCAATAAGCACCCCCGCGCTCTGCTTCTTAATCTGCATTACTTGATATTTGCCTTAATCTGCTCGACCAGACTAATGATCTTAGATGTTCCGATCTCCTTGGTGAGGTTGTTCTCGATAAATTGACGACCTCGTCTACCCATATCCTCACATAGCGAGCGGTCGTTGTAGAGTGTTATGATAGCCTCTGTGAAGGCATCAACATCGTCTGCGTCGGAGAAGAGACCTATTTTGTTGTCGGTGAGTATATTTTCGATATCTGTTCCCTTATCGTAGTTTGCAACTACGGCTGTCGCGGCAGAGAGTATGCTCCATGTCTTACTCGGCATAGCACCTTTGCCAATACCCTTCTTACACGATACGATGCCTACATCTGCAAGACTATATACGTTGGATACCTTATCGTAGGGTTGCAATGGGTAGAAGTCGACGTTGCCGAGATTCATGTTGTGTGCTACCTCCATAAACTTCTCTTTCAGACCACCCGTACCGAAGAGCAGAAAGCGTATGTCGGTGTGTGATTGTAGCTTCTCGGCAGCTTTGAGGATAACTTCGATATTTTGAGCATGTCCGAAGTTGCCCGCATATACGATATTAAACTTATCGCGTGAGATACCAAGCTCCTCATATAGAGTGTTATCCTCCTTTTTAATAGGTACTACGGCCTTCTCGTCCACCCAATTGTAGATGACCTCGATTTTACTCTCCGGGACACCCTTCTCCAAAAGGTTTTGCTTGAAATCCTCGGATATAACGATAATCTTCTCGGCGTTGCGGTATGTGAAGTTTTCGATTATACGCCCAATCTTCCAAAGAATAGAGCCTTTATGGGTCATTCCTGTGCCGACGAGCGAGTCGGGAAAGATATCTTGCAGGTTATAAATATAGGGTATGCCTCGCAGCTTTTTTATCAGCGCAGCCATGGCTCCCTGAATAGGTGGCGTACTCGAAATAAACATCACATCGCACTTGCGGGCATCCTTGCCGAAGATACCAAAATAGAGTTGCTTGATGCAGCTTATGGTATATCGCATAGCGCGTAGAATAGGGTTTTTACGCTCGCCCATAAGACTAAAACGGTGTACGACCATCTTGCCGTCGTACATAGTTTCATGGCGTCGTTTCTTATACTCTTGTCGTACTTCGTCGCTTATGCCTCGCGTTGGCGTGGGAGTGTAGACAACCATACTGTATCCTTTATCGGCAAAAGCCTTGTTACGGTTGTCTGAAAGATGTGCGCTCGATGTAGACTCTGGTGTGAAATATGCCGATAAATATAGTATCTTCATTACTTTGTAATAAAGTTTTTGTAGTCAACTTTTTCCGATTCTGCTATTGGAACTATTGTGCCCAATTTGAGTTTTACGGCCTCTTTGTAAATGGTGTTTGCAAAATTTAGATCAATATACGAAAGTCTAACAGAGTTAAAGTATATAAATTCATTATCATTCTCTCTGCCACACTTTTTGTTCGTTATAATTTCCGATAAGTTTGCATGAATATCCTCATCTTTGAGAATGCCATCTTTGTACATTCTGCATATAGTCTGTATTCTATGTTTTGATGATTCCCAGTCATCGCACACAATCTTATCTGCTTTAGGAGCTACGCCATGTTCATCTTCCCATCCTCCTACATGTATGTATAAACTGCCCTTGGTAATATCAGAGGCTTTTAATACAGGAGCCTTACCGCTAATTGCAGTAACGATAATATCTGCATTTGATGCTGCCATATATGAATGATTACAACATGGAATGAAATTAACGTCGGGTGCTACTTCATACATTTACGCAATAAAGCTATCCTCGCTTTTGCCTGATCTCGATGATACACGACACTCTGAAATGGTTGAGAAAAGTGGTTTTAATAATACAAAATACATTTTTGTCTCCTCGCCAGCATCGCTGAATCCAATGGTGTTTACCTTTGACGGTGCTAAGTACTTAGTAGCAACGCATCCTACCGCTGCAGTTCTAAGTTTTGTACACCGAGTACCGTCAATTATTGCAATGGGAACCCCTTTTTCTACATTTGTTGGGAATGCAGAAATTATATTCATTTTAATCGCCCATTTAGTTCATATTGACCATTAAAGAATGGGTATAAAAATAAATATTCATATAGCAATGTCTGTTTAAGGATTAGAATTATTATTCTGCATATCGCAAGAATTTTGCAGGATTGCCAGCCCAAATCTCTCTTCTACCAACATTTTTAGTCAAAACAGCACCCATGCCCACAGTCGCGTATTCACCTATTGATAGATGTTCCCTAATTGTTGCATTCAACCCAATATGGACACCTTTCTCAATGTTAAGAAAAGAGCCTACGCAAGCCTGGGCGGCAATATGACAATACTCTGCAATGATATTATCATGTCCAACAGTAGCTCCTACCATTACTATCGATCCTTTCCCCAATCTTGTATTAGAAGATATGCACACCATGGGCATAACAACACATCCAGAGCCCAAAATAACATTGGGAGCCACGTATGCTGTAGGATGAACAAATGTTGCCAGTCTATCATCAGGGATATTTAACTTATCAAACATAGATAATCTTTCATTTTGACCATCTATTCTTAAAATTGTGTTAATAAAATAGTATCCCTCATCAAGGTATTTGTAGATGTCGTTATGTATGTCTCCGACAACAGGGAAAGAGTCAATAATAGTACCTTTTTCCACGCCATCATTAAGATATCCCACACACTCCCATTCATCATAACCTCTTTGGTTTGCATCAGCAATGGCATTTGCAATTACACCGCCATTTCCTTCACCTCCTAAGATTAATACTTTTTTTGACATATGATTATTGTTTTTTACACAGTTTATCTTTTTCTATAATGTCTTTTGCCATTTTAACCATTGGTGGACCAATGAATTTATTGTCTTTCACAGCGACACCTTTACCTTCTCGGACAGCCTCATCTGCCAACGCCAACATTTCTGTTGCCCAAGCTACTTCTTCCTCGCTCGGAGAAAAATATTTGTGGCACAAGGTAAGCTCTTTGGGATTGAGTATCAACATTCCTTCAAAGCCCAATTTCTTCGCTATTTGAAGATTCTTCTCCAGATCCTCCAAGTCGTGAACTTTGATGTGTACTGTATCAATAGGGGTTACTCCACAGGCCTTTGCACCCATTGCAATCATCGCTCGAGGCGTAAAAATGCTTTGTCCTTCCGAGTCGTGTTTGCCACCGAGGTCTGTAACAAAATCCTCGCAGCCAAATGCCACAGCAACAACACGATTAGGGCAGGCTGTACATATTTCCTGAATGTTCATAACAGCTCCGGCTGTTTCAATTAAAGGAATGAGCTTAAATGTCCCTATTGCAAAACCTTTCTCATACTCAATTGTTTCAAGTAATTTTCCTATGAAATAGATGTCCTGACCGCAACGAGCCTTTGGGTACATGAAGCCGGTTACACCCTTGATTGTGAGCTGATACACATCTCGTAATAACTCGCCACTCTCTCGGTCATTGATTCTCGGGAATATTATTCTTCCGTCAAAAGTGCCAGATTCAATATATTTCACTATATTATCCCTTGCAATCTGCTTGTTGCATTTGGGTTGTACAGAATCTTCAATGTCTAATAGTAACACATCAGCATTACTGCGAGAAGCACTATTCATGAGCCTATCGTTATGCGCAGGAAGAAACATCAAACTGCGCATTAGAAAATCTGCCTTCATATCCTATGGACGTTTTTTGATTAAAACCTTTCGACGGAATGAGAGGACATCTTCTCCGCGTTGATTGTAGGCGATACTCTCTACATAAACGATACCCCTATCGGCTTTGGATTTAGACTCCCATTTGTCCAAGATTTTAGAGCGAACATATATTGTATCGTTAATGAACACAGGATTATGATGCTTTACGCTCTCATACTCCAAATTAGCAATTGCTTTTCCGCTAATATCTGGCACAGTAATACCAACAGCTAATGAGAATACCAATGTGCCAACAACCAAAATCTTTCCGTGTTGATTTTGAGCTGCATAATCCAAATTGGTATGCACAGGATGATAATTCATTGTTAGAAGAGAGAAGAAATTATCATCACTTTCAAAGATAGTTTTAGAAAGAGAGTGTTTAATTTCTGCACCTACTTCAAAATCTTCAAAGTAGAGCCCAATTTGCTGTACATTCATAATTTACTAAATTCAAAAATTAATATCAATTATACTTATGGCAGACGCACATATATGTATTGCATTCATTACAGTATCAGCCTGTGCTACGACATATCCAACCCTATCAGTGCTACTATGAATATCTTCAATAGTATCTCCTACTGATTTTGTTAAGGTAACTTCAATTACCCCGGGAATTTGTTTTGCTTCTTCAATCCCATCAATGGCTTTGATAATGCCAACTGGACCTTTAATAAATCGAATCGCACTCGCCATATTAATCTTTGGCGTAATATCTGGAATGTTGCCGAGAGCTAAATCAATCGTGGCTTTTATCATATCAATTCCAGTTGAAAGAGGTACTAAATGAGTGGTTATACAATCACCTCCCATTCTTGCTCCAAGCTCTATCATTACAGGGCCATGTGAAGTTACCATCATCTCAACATGAGCAGGCCCTGTATGAATACCAACGGCTTTAACAGCCTTTGTTGCTAATGTTTTTATCTCGGTTTGAACATCAAGTGGGTGGCGTGATGGTTGGCTGTGTCCCATTTCGACAAAATGTGGGGCTCCCGTGGTTAGCTTGTCGGTTATAGCCAAGATATTTACCTCGCCATCTACAACCATTACTTCAACACTCACTTCGTCGCCTTGCAGATATTCCTCGATAATAACATTACCACTACGCGACTGCTTGTGGCTATACTCATAGGCATTTATAAGCTCCTCATACGAATTAACCAAAACGACACCTCTACTTCCGGCATTATCCGTGGGTTTCATGATGCATGGGTAGGTGATACGATTATGAAATTTCGTAATATCATCTAAATGAGATATCGCATAAAACCAAGGAGAGGCAACGTCATGCTGCTTAAATGCTTTTATCATTTCGTGTTTATCCGTTGCCTTAATAGCCGTGTCATAACTTATTGCGGGCAGATTTAGGTGTGCTGCTGCTTTGGCAATAGAGCGCATTGGCATATCTGTAGCCAATGTCATAATACCATCAGGTTTGAATTCTTGCGCAACTTTACATATTGCCCCTTCGTCAATAGTACTAGCATTGAAATATTCATCTGCGTACTTTATACCTATTGCATTAGGATTATAGTCAGCTACTGCTACATACAACCCCATCTCTTTTGCCTTTTTTATTGCCGGTAGTTGTAGAATTGATGCACCTATGATAAGCAATCGCTTCATATTATTTTACAGTGTTGATGTTTTTATGTGCTAATACCGAGAATGCAGTTGCGAATAAAATCTTGATGTCAAGCCCCAATGATATATTCTTTACATACTCTGCATCATATCGGAATTTCTCCTCTTGACTGATGCTGTTTCTGAAATAAGCTTGTGCGTATCCTGTAATTCCTGGTTTAACGGTATATCGCATTTTGCGGTAGCCAACTAAATCTTCGAATTTGAGAGAAGCATTGCCTAACGTAGGCCGTGGACCTACAAAACTCATGTTGCCCAAAAGCACATTAAGGAACTGAGGAAATTCATCAAGACTAGTCTTTCTCATAAATCTACCGATAGGAGTCACTCTTGGGTCATTATCTGAATTAAATGTTGATCCATCTGCATTACGCAAGTCGGGTGAATTAACATACATTGAGCGCAACTTATACATCTTAAATTGCTTGCAATTTTTGCCTGTACGAGGTGCATTATAAAAGATGGGGCCTCTATCCGTAAAATAAATTATTGGTGCTAAAATTAAAATCACTAATAGCACAAAGGGCAGTATGATTATTGCTCCAATAATATCAAATAATCGTTTAAAGAAGTGTTGATACATACTTATTTCTGCTTTATTATCTCTACAAAATTATTCATGATGTACTCTACATCCTCGTTTGTGAGACGTGTGTGAAGCGGTAATGTTACTTCGTTTGCATACTGAGCGTAGGCATTTGGATAGTTCGAAATGTCGAATCCTAAATTCTTGTATGCCGTCATCATGGGCAGTGGCTTGTAGTGTACGTTACATGCGATGCCACGCTCGGCCATCTGCTCTATTACGCGGTTGCGATACTCGATATCCTTGCCGAGAAGTCTTACAAGATAGAGATGACCACTCGATTTGGCGTCTTTATCTACGTGTGTGAGCGTCTGTACGTTGCATCCGCTGAGTGCTTCGTTATACATTGTGATAATCTCGTGGCGACGTTTGAGCATCTCGGCATAACGTCGGAACTGAGCCAAGCCAATACCTGCTGTTATGTCGGTCATGTTACACTTGAAGTTAGGGGCGATGATATCATATTCCCAAGCTCCGAGCTTCGTCTTGGCAAGAGCGTCCTTATTTTGACCATGCAGAGATAGTAGCTGAAACTGTTTGTAGAGCCACTCGTTATCAACACCTGCTACCGTGCGCCATGTAAGAGCTCCACCCTCGGCTGTTGTTAGGTTCTTAACAGCATGGAACGAGAACGATGTGAAGTCGGCAATCTCGCCACACATCTTGCCTCTCCACTCTGCGCCGAAGGCGTGTGCAGCATCTGCCAGGACAATTACACGGCCGTAGGCTCTCTGAATATCGTTACTGGGAGTAAAGAGGTGCTTTTTGCTCTCTACGGCTGCAAAAATCTTGTCGTAGTCGCATATCACGCCACCCAAATCCACGGGAAGGATAACCTTTGTGTGCTCGGTAATGGCATCCGCTAACTTATCGTAGTCCATCTCAAAGGAGTTGGGTGCAGTGTCAACCATTACAACCTTTGCTCCTACGTGGCACGTAACACTTGCCGTTGCTGTGTATGTGTATGCCGAAGTTATAACCTCATCGCCGGGACCTACGCCGAGAACACGTAGTATCAACTCCATGCATGCTGTTGCCGAGTTGAGGCATACGGCCTTATCGGTGTGGCAGTATTGTGCTATCTGTCGTTCAAACTCTTTGGTGCGTGGGCCTGTGGTAATCCATCCCGAGCGTATGGCCTCGCTAACCTCCATAACCTCCTCCTCGCTCATGTCGGGCGGCGAGAAGGGTATATTTCTTAGTTTAGTATTCATCTCTTTTTAGAACTTACGCCAAACCATCTTGTTTACTACGCCTGTGTACGACTGGATGAGTTTTACAACCTTCGTCGAGACGTTCTCGTCCGTGTAGTTGGGTACGGGGATGCCGTTATCTTCGTTCTTGACCATCTCTACTGCCGTATCTACCGCCTGCAACAACGACTTCTCGTCGATGCCCGCAAGCACGAAGCAACCCTTATCCAACGCCTCGGGACGCTCCGTTGAGGTGCGGATGCACACCGCCGGGAAAGAGTGGCCTACGCTGGTGAAGAATGAGCTCTCCTCGGGCAGGGTGCCACTATCGCTAACCACGGCAAAGGCATTCATCTGCAAGCAGTTGTAGTCGTGGAAGCCCAGAGGCTCATGCTGTATCACGCGGCGGTCGAGCTGGAAGCCGCTCGCAGCAAGGCGGTTGCGGCTGCGGGGATGGCACGAGTAGAGGATGGGCATATCGTACTTCTCGGCCATCTTGTTGATTGCCGTGAAGAGCGACATAAAGTTCTTCTCCGTGTCGATATTCTCCTCGCGGTGTGCCGAGAGTAGGATGTAGCGTCCCTTCTCCAAGCCGAGGCGCGCGTGGATATCCGATGCCTCGATGTCGGCGAGGTTGTTGTGTAGCACCTCAGCCATGGGTGAGCCTGTAACGTATGTGCGCTCCTTAGCCACGCCCGAGGCGTTGAGGTAGCGGCGTGCGTGCTCCGAGTAGCAGAGGTTTACATCCGAGATGATATCCACGATACGGCGGTTTGTCTCCTCGGGCAGGCACTCGTCGAAGCAGCGGTTGCCCGCCTCCATGTGGAAGATGGGGATATGAAGACGCTTTGCGCCGATGACCGAGAGGCAAGAGTTGGTGTCGCCCAGTACGAGCACCGCATCGGGCTTTGTTGCCACCATCAGCTTATACGATGCGTTGATGATGTTACCCATCGTTGCTCCGAGGTCGTCGCCCACAGCATCGAGGTAGACATCAGGATTTTCGAGTTTCAGGTCGCGGAAGAAGACGCCGTTGAGGTTGTAGTCGTAGTTCTGTCCCGTGTGTGCCAAGAGGCAGTCGAAGTACTTACGGCACTTGTTGATTACCGCCGCGAGGCGTATAATCTCGGGGCGTGTACCCACGATGATAAGGAGTTTAAGGCGACCATCATCCTTAAACGAAACATCTGAAAAATCTTGTTTGAGTTCCATATAGGTAATTTTTATTTGTTAATTTCTGTTACGTTTACTTGCCCAAGAGCCACCCTCTTAGGTGCTTCGTGCGGCTTATGCCATATACCGCGCCGACACATATTGTAAATACACCTATGGCCAGCAGCCACTGCGCGGCACTGCACGCGATTGTTATCTCATACCTCTTCGCCACCTCGACAAAGAGCCCCTGCAAGAGGTATATGCCCAATGTATATTTGCCGATGCGCGCCATGAGGCTTGTTGTTCGCCACTTCGAGCATCGTACTTCAAGAAGCCATGTTGTCGTGTACATTGCCACTATCGAGGCAAAGCCTCCGAGTAGCAGGTGTCCGTATGCGGCAAAGTATACGCGCGCGGGCATGTACTTAAAGAAGTAGAAGACGTGCGAGCCGCGATAGGTCATGTAGCATGCCATCAGCACCGCTATGCTTGCCATCAGCGCGCCCCATGAGTGTTTACGTAGCCACGCCAAGAGGTCGTATCGGTATGCAAGCACACCTCCCACGAAGAATGGGTACATCGCCTGGAACGATGTCAGGTGGGGTAGTGGCAGCTCTCTTGGTAGTAGCATCACCACAATTAGCGAGCCTACGAGCCCATATACGCCAAGCGTGCGGAGCACTCCCCATGTCGTAAATATTGCATAGAGCAACACCCACACAAACCAGTAGGAGTAGCCTATCGACACAGCTATGTCGTGAGGCACAGACCCCGGATTGAAGCCGCCTTTGGCGTAGACGATATAGTTTATCACGAACTGCGCAAGAGCAAATAGTATCATTGGTTGCAACAACCCGAAGTATTTGCGCTTTACGAGCGTTTGAAACGACGATGACGTGAGCGACCGGTAGGCCACATAGCCACTTATGAAGATAAAAAGCGGCATCTGTATCATCGTTATAAGCCTGAATATCGGAATATTCAGATAGCCGTTGCCATATCCCGTATGCTGAAAGCAGTGGCCGCTGATTACCATGAACATGGCCACGCATTTGAGTATATCGAGCACCCTGTCGCGCTTCGTAGAGACTCTATCGACCCTTGTCTCCATCTACTGTACCACCTTCTCGAAGAATGTGTCGGGGTGTGCCGGGTCGAACGACTCGTTTGCCCACATCACCGTAACCAAATCCTCCGTCTCGGAGAGGTTTATGATGTTGTGCGTATAGCCCGGAAGCATGTGTATAGCCTCAATCTTCTCGCCCGAAACCTCAAATTCGATAACCTCGTCCGTGCCTATCTTACGCTCCTGGATGAGGCCGTGGCCACTAACGACGATGAAGAACTCCCACTTGGTGTTGTGCCAATGCTCACCCTTCGTAATGCCGGGCTTCGAGATGTTGATGCTCACCTGACCGCACTTCTCGCTACGCAGAAGCTCCGTGAAGCTGCCTCGCGCATCGACGTTCATCTTCAACGGAAACGACACCTTCTCCTTGGGTAGGTACGACAGATATGTCGAGTAGAGCTTCTTGGCGAATGAGTTATATGGTATCTCGGGCACTTGCAATGTCGCGGGCTGCTTGCGGAACATCTCCAACAGGTCGACAATCTCGCCGAGCGTAACCTTATGTGTGATAGGTGCTGCGCAGTAGCGTCCCTCGGGGTTCAGTATGGTGTCGACACCCTCGAACTCGCAGTGGTGCTCCTCGCCCTTCAATACCGCAATCATCTCATCTACGAGGTCGTCGATATAGAGCAGTTCGAGGCATGTAGAGCGGTCGTTGACCATGATGGGCAGGTCGTTAGCGATGTTGTTGCAGAAGGTAGCTACCGCAGAGTTATAGTTGGGGCGGCACCACTTACCGAAGAGGTTCGGAAAGCGGTAGACAAGTACGCGGGCCCCTGTCTCGGTGCCATAGGCGAAGAAGAGCTCCTCGCCCGCCTTCTTACTCTTGCCGTAGTCGCCCTCGGCGTAGCGGCCTACGAGGGTCGCCTGTATCGACGACGAGAGCATGACGGGGCAGCGGTTGTTGTGCTTGCGTAGTGTGTCGAGAAGCGTCGAGGCGAAGCCAAAGTTACCCTGCATAAACTCCTCGCTATTTTGAGGGCGGTTGACACCCGCGAGGTTGAAGACGAAGTCGGCCTTCTGGCAATACTCGTCCAACTGCTCGGCCGTAGAGTCGATGTCGTACTCGTAGATATCGCCGATGTTTATCTCGCCATAGCTCTTATTCTTACCCTCGGCAATGGTGCGCAGCTGTGCGCACAGGTTCTTGCCGACAAAGCCCTTGGCACCCGTAACAAGAATATTCATAGCAGCCTATTTCTTTGCGAGTTCCTCCTGTATGTATGTGAGCGTGAGGAGCTTCTCCTTAACCTGCTCCACGCTGAGAAGCTCGGTGTTGTTCGAGTTAAACTCCGTCAGGGTGTTGCGCTCGGCATCGCCCTCGCTGAAATACTTATCGTAGTTCAAGCCACGCTTGTCGCTCGGCACACGGTAGAAGTTACCCATGTCGATGGCGTTTGCGCACTCTTCGTTCGTCAGCAGCGTCTCGTACATCTTCTCGCCGTGGCGTATGCCGATAACCTTAATCTCCTCCTTGTTGCCGCCAAAGAGCTCGCATACAGCCTCGGCTTGCGTCTTGATGGTACATGCCGGAGCCTTCTGCACGAGAATATCGCCACTTGTACCATGCTCGAAGGCGAAGAGTACCAAGTCAACAGCCTCCTCCAACGACATGATGAAACGTGTCATGCGCGGGTCGGTGAGGGTGATGGGGTTGCCATTGCGAATCTGGTCAATCCACAACGGAATAACCGAGCCGCGTGAGCACATTACGTTGCCGTAGCGTGTACAGCAAATCTTCGTCTTGTCGGGCGAGATGGTGCGGCTCTTGGCAACGATAACCTTCTCCATCATCGCCTTTGAGGTACCCATGGCATTAACGGGGTATGCCGCCTTGTCCGTAGAGAGACATATCACGGTCTTAACGCCCTCGTCGATGGCTGCGGTGAGTACATTCTCCGTACCTATGACATTGGTCTTAACAGCCTCGATGGGGAAGAACTCGCACGAGGGTACCTGCTTCAAGGCGGCTGCATGGAAGATGTAGTCCACGCCGTGCATAGCGTTCTTTACCGACTGCAAGTCGCGAACGTCGCCAATGTAGAACTTAATCTTGTCGGCTACATCGGGCATCTTAGCCTGAAACTCGTGGCGCATGTCATCCTGCTTCTTCTCGTCGCGCGAGAATACGCGAATCTCGCCGATGTCGGTGCGAAGAAATCTGTTCAATACGGCATTTCCGAATGAGCCTGTACCTCCGGTGATGAGGAGTGTCTTACCTGTAAATAGTGACATAGTGTTTTTATTTTTTGTTATTCGTTAATATTTCGTTGTATAGTTTGATGTATTGTTCGTAACATTTGCGTTTGTCGAAGTTCTGCTCGGCATGCTTGCGACACGCCTCCGAGTAGTGCTCCTTGCCATTAGAGCATATATGGTCAATCCTCTTTTTAGCCTCCTCTAAGTCGCCCTGCTCCACGACATAACCCGTGTTTTCGGTTATCGACTCGGGACTACCTCCCGTGCGATATGTTAGGCATGGCGTGCCACAAGCTATCGCTTCGAGGTTTGTCGTAGGGTAGTTATCGGCGTATGTGGGGTTGAAGAACACATCCGCTGCCGAGTAGTATAGTGCCAATTCGGCAGCATTCTGTGTGCGCTTTATGCCGATGATGCCCTCGGGAAGTGTCTCCAACTGCTTGTCCATGAGCCCCACGAGTATTATGTCGTACTGCTCGGCGGGGAGCATCTCACGTAGCTTGTAGAAGTCGTTAATACCCTTCGAAAGGCCCCATGCCGAGGCTACACCTATTATTATACGCTTGCCGGGGTCGAGTCCCAACGCTTTGCGTGCCAACAGCTTGTCGGTGTTGCGGAAGATGTTGATGTCGATGCCGTTGTGTATGGTGTGTATCCGAGTATTGGCGAAGAACGACTGTCGAGCATCCCCTGCTAACCACTCCGATACGGGTACAAGAGTAAGCCTCTCACCGAGCGAGGTGAAGAGTTCGCGTTTTAGCGCATGGTTTCTCGCCGAGCGGTCGATGTATGTCTTGGGATATGTTTTGCGATATTGGCAGTTGTGGCATGCACTCTTCCACTTCTCGCACCCGGTGAGCATGTAGTGCGCACAACGCCCCGTGAACGACCAGCAGTCGTGTAGTGTCCATACTACGGGTATGTTACTTCGGTTGAAGTACTCGAAGAGTATCTTGTAGTTTATGAAGTAACCGTGTAGGTTGTGCAGATGGATGATGTCGGGCTTTATGCGTTCTATTTTTCGTATCAGCTTGTTTGTTGCTATGCGCGATAGTAGTCCATGCTTGTCGAGCCATTTTCCGAAACGGACGTGCCAGCGTATGCTTATATCGGAGCCTATTTTAATCAGTTCAGATCTGCAATTATTGGCATAATACCCGTAAGCGATGTAGCTTTTGCCACCTCGTCTCATCACCTGTTCCCCAATCTGCTCGGCAATTTTACCTGTCGAGCCCCAATTCGCCGTAGTATTAACTTGCAGTAGAATCACTTGGAAATATTAACGTGTAATATAGATTTAATCAATTAAGCTTTGTACGATACGCTCGCACGCGTGTCCGTCTCCATATGGATTTGTAGCCATACTCATCGTGTTGTAGTACTGCTGATCTTCGATTAACTTTGATACTTCGCTTATTATTCTATCATAGTTTGTACCAACAAGTTTTACAGTTCCTGCAGTAAGAGCTTCTGGACGTTCGGTAGTGTCTCTCATCACCAATACTGGTTTGCCTAGACCTGGAGCTTCTTCTTGTATACCACCGCTATCAGTTAATACTATTGTCGATTTATTCATCAAATTTACGAACGATAGGTATTCTAGTGGTTCAATAAAAAACATGTTACCTAAGTTTGATAAGTCTTGTCCAAATATTTCGTGTATAGGCTTACGAACATTGGGGTTAAGATGCATAGGATATACAAAGTCAACATCTGGATATTTGTTAGCAAGGTCCTTTATCGCACGGCATATGTTGATGAATCCATCTCCAAAATTCTCACGTCTGTGACCTGTGATTAAAACCAATTTTTTATCTCCAGTTAAACGAGAAAGATTATAACCAGATTGATTTAGAGATTGAGCCAATTTATCAGATAGCGTAACATCTTTAGTAATTTTATCGATTACCATATACAGTGCATCAATGACTGTATTACCTGTAACAAGTATAGATGAGTCCTTTACATTTTCTTTTAATAAATTATCTCTACTCAATAATGTTGGTGCATAATGGTACGTAGCGATGCGACCAGTAACGAGTCTGTTCATTTCTTCTGGCCATGGACTATAAATATTATATGTTCTAAGTCCAGCTTCAACGTGTCCTACTGGAATTTGTTGATAATATGCGGCTAAGGCTGCAGCCATTGATGTAGTAGTATCACCATGTACCAAAACAATATCTGGGCGATTATCTTTAAGTACATCCCTCATGCCCATAAGAACACGTGTAGTAACGTCATAAAGGTCTTGTCCTTGTTTCATAATATTGAGATCATGGTCAGGTTTAATATCGAAAATATTTAATACTTGATCCAGCATCTCTCTATGTTGCCCTGTTACGCAAACTATTGTTTTGAATGCATCTGTGTATTTTTGAAACTCTTTTACAAGAGGTGCCATTTTTATTGCTTCGGGACGTGTGCCGAATACAAGCATGACTTTTTTCATTGCGATTACTTATTGAAATTTATAACTGTGTTTAGAACCCTTTGTTTATGCCGCAGAAATCAAGTATAATCTTGTTTGTCGCTTTCGGTAACGTTTTGAAAGGAGTGTGAGCAACTAGATATACCACGATATCAGCTTTTTCATATGCATCTTGATACTGGCACAATTTATACACATTATGGTCTGAAACATTTGGTTCAGCAATCAGAATTGTGGCATTATTGCAACTCTGCATTACTTTTGCAACAATTTGCTTAGCAGGAGATTCTCGTAAATCATCAATATCTGGCTTGAAAGCAAGACCCATCATGGCAACGATTGGCTTACGACCTTTTTCCAACTCGAATTTTAGCATTTCATTATGAATCTTTTCAGCGCACCAAAAAGCTTTATAATTATTGATTTGTCGAGCTTGACCAATCATTCGTGACTCCATGGGGAATTCTGCAGTGATGAAATAAGGATCAACTGCTATGCAATGACCACCCACGCCACACCCGGGCCATAAAATGTTTACACGAGGATGTTTATTTGCGAGGTTGATTAACTCCCATACATTGATACCTGCTTTATCACATATAAATGATAGCTCATTTGCAAATGCAATTTGAACGTCTCGTGAAGAGTTCTCTGTGAGTTTGCACATCTCGGCTGTACGGCAATTAGTCTTGTGGAGTTGGCCAGTCACGAATTGAGAATAGAATTCAATTGCTTTTTCCGTTGACTCGGGATTTAAACCTCCAATCACACGATCATTGTTCACTAATTCGTATATTACGTTTCCTGGGAGTACTCTTTCTGGACAATATGCAATGTAAATATTGTCTTTTAATTCTGGCCTCTCGGAAAAAATAATTTCAGCCATCGCTTCGGTGGTACCAACCGGTGATGTCGACTCTATGACATATAAATCACCTTTTTTCAGTAAGGGTAGTACTGCTCGAGTCGCTGCTTCAACATATGAAGTGTCAGGCTGGTGATCGCCCTTAAAAGGAGTTGGTACAACCATGAAATATGCGTCGCTTTCAGTTGGAGTAACATCGGCTTTGAGTTGTCCGTTTTTTACAACTTCTTCAAGTAGCTCCTGCATTCCTGGCTCAATAATATGTAGTTGCCCAGCATTTGTTTTTTCAACAACTTTTGGGTTGATGTCTACACCATGAACTTGAATACCGTGTTTGGCTGCGATAATAGCTGTTGGGAGGCCAATATATCCCAAACCCATAAAGCAAGCTTTCATAAAATTACTTTTTTTTATATTTGTAAATGAATAATAGATATACAAAGTATGAAAGTGTGTATGTTACACTTATCAAAACGAGAAAATAACTAACGTCGAGATTATTGACTTTTGTAATAACAAAACTCATTATGGCTGAAGCAAGAAATATGTTCTGCAAATACAATTCTATTTTTTGCTTATTCGCAATAATAAGTGCTGGAGATAGTGCTGATGTAATTAGTCTTATACCGAACATAGGAGCTAATATTGATATATAATCACCAGCAGTTGCCCATTGTTCTCCCAAGAATATGATGCATAGTGGACGCGAATAGAGTATCAATATAATTACCATCGGAATAGCAACACAAACTAGGAAAATGGTGGTCTTAATCAATGAGTTTGTGTAGTTACTGTATGTATTATACTCTTTTGATGCTTTTTCAGTGAACACCTTTGAGACATTGCTCCCAATCAAGGCGAGTGGCAAACCTAACAATCTAACTGATAGAGAGTACATTCCCACTGTTTCAAGGCAGTACAAGTTTTCAATGAAAATTGTAATCAGAGAATAGGATAAACTATTAGCTAATAATGCGGGTACCGAATATAATGGTTGATTCCTATGAAGGTTAGCAACTCGTAGTATATCTTTGAAATTAACATTAATAATATTCCTCCAATTGCCTCTAAAAGGTTTGCTCTGTCTTTTAATGCCTAATGTCTGTCCTATAGTATATGGCACTAGTAGACTATGTGGACAAGCAGAAATTAAACCTAATAAGGATCCTCCAATATTTTGGGATGCAGTTCTAATAATATAGACAGAAGACATGATTTTATACTCTTTCATTCTATTATTGTACGCAGTCAATACGTTTATAATAGCGTATGATAATAATATGAAAAATATATAAATAGCTATATACAAACTAGTATTTTGTGTTATGAAGTATATTACACATCCAATTGTACCTAATATTGTAATGATAAATCCAATAATAAAGGAAAGTTTTATTAATGGGAAAATGTTATTTTCATTTTTATCAGTTACAATAGATATATCATACCTACCATTTATTACGCTTATGAAAATAGAAGCTATGGATATTGTATACGTATAAACGCCTAAGATTTCTGGAGCGTATATTCGTGAAATGATAGGTGTAATTACTACTGCAATTAATTGGGCTATTATTGATCCCGATGCTAGAATAGTAATTGATTTGAAATATGATGATTTCAATATTGATGAAATAGCCATGAATATTTTAGTCTATTTTATCAACTTTACAACTGTTTAATAATTTTAGCGGGAACCCCTCCAATAACGCAGTTTCCATTAGGAAAACTTTTCGTTACAACACTTCCAGCACCAACCACAGTGTTATTTCCTAATACTACGCCCGGAAGAATTGTGCTATTCATTCCAATCCAACACGAGTCCCCCAAAATGATATCTTTACCTTCTACATGTTGGGATGGGTTGTGAATGTCGTGGTTCGTAGTTATCACACCTACGTTTGGTCCAATCCAACAGTTCTTACCTATATATATGTTCCCATCATGATTTTGCCAATAACATCCTGGAGTTTGAAAGATGTTAATATTGTCTACATCAAAATGTATCTTATTAGGATTAGAAATTATGGTGTTGGGATTAACAGGCCAGGGTATATTGCGGTTGGCGCCCCATAATCTTGATTTAAGTCCAATAAAGCACCAATACCACCCAAGTCTTTTTGCGTCAAAGAATTTCCCTTGCAGATATTTTTTCTGATAGAATATAGAGAACAAAATTTTAAGGGAAAATTTCACAAATTTACTATAAAGTAATTTTTTAAACATGTAATTATTTTCTAAAAAATTTTGATGCAATTAAATATATACCTCCGCTAATGAATAGATTTTGAGTTGCTACACCTATCAATGGCGGAATTGATCCTAAAATGCCAAATGCGAATCTCATGAATATATAGGACCAAATGTAACACATCTCTATGGATCTACACGTTCTCATTTTAATTTCCATCCATACCATTATTAAAATGTTTATGCAAGAGAAGAATGGAGCTAATAGACCACCTAAATAAATGTAGCCATATCCTACGCTTGATAAGAGCAATCCAGTAGATTGTTCACCTGCGTATATAAACATATTATATGCTTCTGATGTCATGGGCATACTTCCTTTTACCAAGAAACTTATACCAAAAGTAGATCTTAATATGTCATACAAAAGATTCGATATGTCATGTATTGCAACATTTGCATACGAAACATTTGATGCGATGGTATTAACGCCATAGAAATATGCATCCATATAACTTGACGACAGACCCTCATTTAGACTTGTGTTTTCAATAGCCTCTATGTAACTATCATACAAGAATGCGTTGAACTGCTTATAAATAGTCATCAATGATAATACGATGATTGCCGTGGTTCCTATATATGTAATAATCTTATTCTTTTGTTTTGGAAATAATCTTATAAGTGTCCAACATGATGCAAATGCTATATATAATTGAGCACTTCTACGTTCTCCAATAATAATGCACGTCATTAAAATCGCACATAAAATAGATAGATTTATGTATTTTGAACTTTGTTTTTTATCATATTGCTGTTTAAATTTTTCTATTAATATCATGAATAAAAATAGATATCCACTACTTACAATTCGTCTTATTATAATCGTTTTCGTGTCCACGACGTCTCCAACTCTATCCATGTCCTCGGCAATTGATTTAACTCCGAACTCGAATAAATCTAAATGGCGACCAATAGTTACAAATACAATGATAGAGATTAGAATTAAGACATTATAAATATTAGTATTGCCTTCAAGTGAAATTTGTGTTGGCGTGATGCTTTTTTGCCGGTTAACCGAGAGTATGAGTGTTATGCAAATTGCAATAGCTTCATAAACTATTAGTAATATAGCCGTGTCTATGCTACCGACATCAGTTGTGTCCGTTGAATAATATTGCCCACTAATAGCACCATACATTGGCAAAATCACCATTCTCATCCATAGGAGTATAATAACCACATAAACTGATATGATGTTATTACATGAAATGGACTTCAACCTGTATAAAATTGGGTGTAATAAAAGGTATATTATCGGGATAATGAATAGGCCATTATAAGGAGTAAAATATAAATTTACTATACACAGGTATGCAGATGCAACAGAGGATATGAGTATTAATAAGTTGAACATTGCGTCAAATATGTGCTATATGTTTATTATATTCTTCAATAAACAATTGTTTATCTGTATTTACTTTCTCTATGAAATGGTTGCAATATTGATCAAATTTGTCGAAATTCATTTCATGATACCAAGCGAATAATTCATCCTTCATTTTGTCAGAGTACTCCTGAATAGTAAAACCGATGTTATATTCGCTGGTAATTTTTTCCATATAGGTATTTGGACAAACTAGAATAGGAATTCTTGAATATACCCCATGATATAATTTGATTGACAACGCATAATCTAAACTTATGGTGTTGTTGCCATAGATATTATTGATTATGTCAATTTTTGATAGATATTTTGCGGTATCTTCTACAGGAAATGATCCATGGAATGCCGTGTTGTGTATGTTGTTATTATGAGCATACGTCTCTAATTCTTCCGCATGTGCTCCGTAGAAATGTAATTCGAATCTTGAATCATTTTTGAATAAATCCAACATTCTTTTTTGTAAATCGAAAAATCTTATATATCCAACAAACCCAATTTTAATTGGCTCAGTTTTTTTATTAAATCTCGTCCTGGGATTTATGGATTCGAGAATTGACGGATTTAAGCTGTGTACGTGTATGTAATTATGTTTGGGTAAAAATATTTGATAACCTGGAGATGATATAGTAGTAAATGCAGCGCGCTTAATTACTTTTTCGAAACGTCGAAAGACAAAATAATTCTTCTGATGGCAGTAATCTCTAATATTTAAGCAATATTTGCCACTCATTTTTCGTCTCAAATAATCAGCAAACATAAATATTGCAACATCATTCCATACTATGATAAAGTCATATTTATTTTTGTTAATAATGTCAATAGCATATGATCTAAATTTCCAGTATAATAGTAATTTACGCCATTTGGGTAATTTAGGATCAATTATATTTTTGAATACGTATTTATTTTTTGCGCCAATATATTCATCTTCACCATATTTGTCCATGTAGATGATGTCATAATCGATTTTGTCTTTTTCGAGCATTGTCGTGTAAAGGCTAATTAAAGACATATGCTTAATGTTGACTGCGCTAAGAATACATATCTTACTCATACTTATATCCTTTTTAATCTCTTCTGAAAATATCTCGTGTGTAAACTTTGTCGACAACGTCGTCGAGGATGGCGTCGTAGCGGTTGGCGATGATGGCCTGGCTCTCGCGTTTGAAGCGTGAAATATCGTTCACCACCTCCGAGCCGAAGAACATCGTGCCATCCTCCAACGTGGGCTCGTAGATGATAATCTTCGCGCCCTTAGCCTTGATGCGCTTCATCACGCCCTGCACCGACGATTGGCGGAAGTTATCGGAGTTGGACTTCATCGTGAGACGATATACGCCCACCGTGATATCTCTCTCCTTAGCGGCATCCCACATGCTCGACCCTACATAGTAGCCCGCCTTTTGCAGCACCTGGTCGGCGATGTAGTCCTTGCGCGTGCGGTTGCTCTCGACAATGGCCGTCATCATGTTCTGCGGCACGTCGGCATAGTTGGCAAGCAGCTGCTTCGTATCCTTGGGTAGGCAGTAGCCACCGTAGCCAAACGAGGGGTTGTTGTAGTGTGTGCCGATGCGCGGGTCGAGGCCCACACCCTCGATTATAGCCTGTGAGTCGAGGCCCTTCATCTCGGCGTAGGTGTCCAGCTCGTTGAAGTAGCTGACACGCAGTGCAAGGTACGTGTTTGCAAAGAGTTTTACGGCCTCGGCTTCCGTAGTGGTCATATACAACGTCGGGATGTCATCCTCTGCTGCGCCCTCTTGAAGTACTCTTGCGAACTCCTCGGCATGTGCCCTGAGCTCGGGGCGAACGGTAGGGTAGCCCACGATGATGCGTGAGGGGTGGAGGTTGTCATAGAATGCTGAACTCTCGCGTAGAAATTCGGGCGAGAAGAGCAAGTTGATATCTCTTCCCATTGCGCGATGCTTCGCGTGCAGAGCCTCGCAGTATCCCACCGGAACGGTAGACTTGATGACAATCGTAGCATCGCGATTTATCTCGTATATCCTATCTATCGACTCCTCGATATGGTGGGTGTCAAAATAATTTTTTATCGGGTCATAGTTCGTAGGCACGGCTATTACCACAAATTTGGCGTCGCGACATGCCTCCTCGATGTTGCATGTGGCGTGTAGGTGCAGACTCTTTGTCGCAAAGTATCTCTCTATCTCGGAGTCCTGTATGGGGCATATACGACGGTTTATGGCCTCGACCTTAGCCGCTACCACATCCATCGCCACAACATCGTGGTGCTGCGATAGCAACGTAGCGATGCTGAGACCGACATATCCTGTACCTATAACCGCGATTTTCATCCTATAAGCCTCTCTCTTTATCCAATGCCTCGAACTGCGAGTTCTTCGATATGAACTCCGGTACGGAGCGTTTCATCAGGCGCACCATCTCCGCAATCTCCACCTTGCGCGCCTCCTCCTCCAAGGCGTTTACGATGCTCAGCGCGTTGTTGTAGTCGTACTCGCGCACCTTGGCAATGCGTATGCGGTCGTGGCTCGTCGGCAGGGTGTTCTCCGTGTTCGACAGCACCTCCTCGTAGAGCTTCTCGCCCGGACGTAGGCCCGTATATTCGATGTCGATGTCGACACCTAACCTGAGTCCCGCAAGGCGTATCATGCGCTCGGCGAGGTGGGCTATCTTCACCGACTCGCCCATGTCGAATACGAATATCTGGTTGCCTGTCGACATCGTCGCGGCCTCCATCACGAGGCGGCACGCCTCGGGTATGGTCATGAAGAAGCGCGTAATCTCGGGGTGCGTAACCGTTACGGGGCCGCCCTTGGCTATCTGCTCGCGGAAGCGGGGTATCACCGAGCCGTTTGAGCCGAGCACGTTGCCAAAGCGTGTCGTTACGAACTTTGTCTTACCCTTCACCGTGCCCTGCTCTATGGCCAGGCCGAGCGACTGAACGTAAATCTCGGCGAGGCGTTTTGTGCATCCCATGATGTTTGTCGGGTTCACGGCCTTGTCCGTCGATATCATCACCATCTTCTCTACGTCGTACTCGATACACTTATCCGCGACGTTGCGTGAGCCCGCCACATTGACATATACCGCCTCGCAGGGGTTATCCTCCATGAGTGGCACATGCTTGTATGCCGCAGCGTGGAATACCACCTGCGGATGGTAGGTGCGGAATGCGAAGTCCAGGCGCGGCTTTTGTCTCACGTCGCCAATTACGGGTGTGAAGCTCAGCTCGGGATAACGCTCTTCTAATTCGAGGCGTATGTTGTGCATCGGTGTCTCGGCGTTGTCGTACATCACCAGGTGCTTGATGCCGAATGTGGCAAGCTGTCGACATAGCTCCGAGCCTATTGAGCCCGCAGCACCCGTAACCATTATGGTCTTATCGCGGAAGCTCTCGATGATATCCTGCATCGAAATCTCAATCTCGGGGCGTCCGAGGAGGTCTTCAATCTTAATCTCGCGTATTGTCTGTTTCATCACCTTGCCGTCGATAACCTCGTCGATGGGTGGTGCTATGAGTACCTTCACGTTGTTCTCCACGCAGTATTTTATCAGTCGCTCCTGCTCCATCTTTGCCTCGTCGTTGTTGGCAAAGAGCACGGCGTCGAGGTCGCATCTGTTCTTCACATACTCCATGTTCTCTTCGTTCTCGAAGTAGAACACACGGCAGTTTGCTATTGTGTGGTTTCTCAGTCGAGGGCCGTAAGTCAGAAATCCCATTACGTTGTAGTGCGTCGAGTTTTGCAGACGTGTTACCTGAGCCACGCTCTTGTCGCCCGTGCCGTATATGAGCACATTTTCGCGACGCTTATGTGTCTTGTATCTGCGTTTTATGGCGTCGTAAGCCACAATCATCGCCACGCGCAGCATGATTAGTGCGCAGAGTGTTATCACGCCATCGAATATCACGAGGGCTATGAGGTGAACATCCTCCATGCCTGTGGGACGCCATATCGTTACACCCACCACGAGCATCAGCTCTTTGCCGAGCACTGCAAGCGTGAATTTGGCTATTTCGCGCAGTGTCGAGTGGCGAATTACCGAGTGGTATGTTTTGAGGAGGTAGAATCCGATAAACGAAAATATAAACGCTCCGATGAGCCACAGCAGCGAGAAGTTGGGGATGTGGGTTATGGGGCATACGAGCATGTGGATGAACACCAGTGCGCTCAGCGATGCTGCCACCGATGTTAGCAGGTCGAAGCACAATATCAGCTTCGAGCTTAAATAGCGTTCCAAATGCAGTTTTTCGATAATCTTCAACATGATGTTTTGATTTTTATTTTTCGTCTCTTTGTTACTCTTGTTCCACTCTTTCGAGGTGGCATGTGGGGATGTAGGATGTCGCTACGGCCACTACGCCCTCAATGGCGACTATCAGGCGGTGATTACCCTTGATGCGTTTTATGTATCCCTCAGCACCCTTGAACACTCCACCCGTTACTCTCACGCGCTGGCCCGTTGTCCACTCGTCGGTTATGTCGCCGAGATACTCCATGCCGATGTCGTCAATCGACGTAACGCTTATGAAGGTGCGCATCTGCTGGTCGGGAATTGCTGCGGGGTGCTTCTCTCCGCGGTTTGTGTAGAGCATCGCCTCGCCGCGGAAGAGTGCCTGCAACTCCGATGCCTGTTGTTCGGTGCATCTGACAAATAGGAGCGACGATATTGCGGGCTTGCGTCTTCTGATTTTGCGACCGTTGACAATCTGTTCGGTACTCTTCATCGGGATGTAGCTCTCGATATGCTGCTCGTCGAGTCGTCTCTGCAATGTGAGTACTCGGTTGTAGAATACCTTTATTGCGAACCAGGATTTTGGTGTATCGGATGCTTGTTCGTTGATGTGCATACTCTCTATTCCCTCGCCCACGGAGCGCATATTGCTCCAAAGACGCAGTAGGCAGGATTAAGTTGGCTTGTCCAACATGCGACGCATACCTCGACCCGAGGCTGAAATTCGTAATCCCGATAAGCGAGAAAAAATACCTCCGCTTATCAATATGCAAAGGTATGAAAAAATGTTAAACCGACAAAGAAAATTTGCAATAAATATAAGTATTTATATTCTCTCTTCGCATTTTGCTCTTTTTAGGAGTGTTTGCAGGCTGTTGTATGTGGTCAATTTGTATATGAATATATGCTTAATTTTATGCTGTTTTGCTCCTTTGTGTCTATTCTTATAATGGCAAATATTCAACTATGTGCGAATAAAATTTAACGCCATTTTTGCTGTGCCGTTATTCGCCTTTGTCGCCCGCGTTATGCTCTTCGATATTTCGCTTGCGGCGAGGTGTTTTTCGGGGTCGTAGTTTTGTGCGAAATTCGATGTTGCTCTGCAATGTTTATACAATTTTCGGCTCTCGATACCATAAAAATATATGTAGTGATGGTGTTCATAATATTTTTTTCGTATCTTTGTAGATGTGCAATGGTGCATGAATATAAATGAATACAAAATATTATAAATTATGAAAAAACGAATTCTTGTAACGGGTGCCACTTCGGGCATTGGCCGTGCCACTGCGCTGCGTTTATCGGAGCCGGGCGTTGAGATGATTATCACGGGTCGCCGTATGGATAGGCTCATGGCTCTTAAAAGCGAGGTCGAGGCTCGCGGTGCCGAGTGTCTGGTGCTCAACTTCGATGTACGTTCCGAGCAGGAGTGTATCGACAATCTCACGCCTCTGGGCCGTGTCGATATCCTTATCAACAATGCCGGCTTGGCTGCGGGTTTGGAGCATATCGACCGTGGCGATACGGCCGATTGGGATGCCATGATTGACACCAACGTCAAGGGCTTACTCTACGTTACGCGCATCATCAGCCGTGCTATGGTTGAGGCGGGCCAGGGTGGTCATATCATCAATATCGGCTCTATCGCCGGTACCGAGCCTTATGAGAATGGCGCGGTCTACTGTGCTTCGAAGCACGCCGTGCACGCCATTTCGCAGGCTATGCGTGCCGATTTACTCAGTGCCGGCATCAAGGTTGGCGAGGTGCGTCCCGGCATGGTCGAGACCGAGTTCTCGGAGGTGCGTTTCCATGGCGACAGGGAGCGTGCTGCGGGTGTCTATAAGGGTGTTGAGGCGTTGCAGGGCGAGGATATCGCCGAGGCTATCCATTGGATGTTGTCGTTGCCTGCGCACATGAACGTAAACGATATGGTGCTCATGCCTACATGTCAGGCCGGAGCATACTATACCTACCGTAAATAATCGAAGGCGTATGATGAAGGGTATGTTAAGCATGTTTTTATGTTGTGTCGCACTGCTCACTACGGGCGTGGGGTGCGAGACGCAGGAGCCCGAGGGTGGTAAGCCTACCACCGCTATTACTTTTGAGCAGTCGGTGCTCACCGTTGAGGGCGATGCTGCGAGCCACCTCGTCTACTTCTCGCTCGATAAGCGTGTTGAGGGTCTCGATGTCGAGCCTCAGTGCGATGCCGAGTGGGTTAGCGATATGAAGGTTGTCGCCTCGGTGCTCAGTTTTAAGGTTACGAAGAATGAGGAGCGTCTGCCTCGCGAGGCCGAATTGGTGCTTACGTATGGCGATGCTACGGCGAAGATGCGACTCGTGCAGAACGAGGCTACACGTCGTTTCGACCTCTTCCCGTTGCTTGACAACGCGGATATTCCGTACCGTATTCCCGCCGTTGCGGTAACCAACAATGGTACTATTCTCGCCTGTGCCGACTATCGTCATAGTGGCGCAGATATTGGCGTTATAGATTATGGTCGTATCGACCTGCATATACGCCGCAGTAGCGATAATGGTGTTACGTGGGACAACATCACGCCCATCATCGAGGGTCAGGGTGCTCAATCTCCCGACTTTATGAATGTGGGCTATGGCGACCCCTGCATCGTTGCCGATAGGGAGAGCTCGCGCGTTCTTCTTATGAGCTGTGCGGGTAATGTCTCGTATCACGCGGGCACGCGCAATAGACATCAGAATATAGCGCGCTTTTATAGCGACGATGGCGGTATGACGTGGGGTAAGCCTACCGATATCGCCGAGAGCATCTACTCGAAGTTCGATAACTGCTCTTATGGCCCTGTCAATGCCATGTTTATCGCCTCGGGTCGCGTTATGCAGAGCCGCACGGTTAAGGTTGCCGACTACTATCGCCTCTACTGCGCCATCATCATGCGCGATAGAAGTGGCTCGCCTAAGAATGCTGTCCTCTTCTCGGATAATTTCGGTGAGTCGTGGGATGTTCTGGGTGGTGTCTCGAAGGCTGCATTGTCGGGTAACTGCGATGAGCCTAAGGTTGAGGAGCTCCCCGATGGCTCTATTCTGCTCAGCTCACGTTGTAATGGTGGCCGCAACTTCAATATCTTTAAGTTCACGGATGTCGCCTCGGGTAGTGGCCAGTGGGGTAGTCCTACTATCTCGGGCATAAACAATGGCGGCGTCGAGGCGCGCGACAACTCCACTAATGGCGAGGTTATGCTTATCCCCGCCGCGCGTACGGAGGATGGCGCGAATGTCGATTTGTTGTTGCAGTCGGTGCCCCTGGGTCCCGGCCGTGCAAATGTCGGCATCTACTACAAGGCGTTGGAGAGTGCTGCTGACTACGCATCGTCGAGTAAGATAGCCCAAGATTGGGAGGATGTATATCAGGTTACGAAGCTCAACTCTGCCTACTCTACTATGACATGGCAGGCGGATGGTCGTTTGGCCTTCTTGTGGGAGGAGACCACCTACTGCGAGGGTCTTCCGCCCTATGGTGGCTATACCATTGTCTACGACTGCTTCACCCTCGATAAGCTCACCCGCGGCAAGTACACCTACCGCAAGGAGTAGATAATTTTTTTAGCGAAACGAATACGTTTAACTTATCACTTAAATCACCTCTTAGTCAAATAAGGGGTGATTTTTTTGTGTTCTATATAAATAGTCTTCAAATGTTGTTTTTTGCGAAATTATTATTAAATTTGTAACGTCTTGGGTGCTATACCCTCGACATTACATATTTGGTGAAAGTGTTTTCGCTTTTATCCTTGATAAGAAATCTGGAAAATTTCACAACTAAGAGGATAACGACAGCACTCATTTCTTGTATAGTTATGTGGCTATGCACCTCTCTGTGCATACACCCCATACTATCCAAGTGTGGGGTTTTGTATCGTTTATTCTTAGTTGGGCATTTCCAGAGCCTCTTATCAGATAATCGAAAGTCAGCTCCACACTTTCTTGTTTTTAATATTTTGCCATATTGGAGTTGTGTGGTTTGGGACGTTGATTGTCCCTGTGTATTAGCATATAAATAAACTAACAACTAAACAATATTATTTATGAAGACAAGGTTTTTTCTTTTGGTTGCGCTGTTGGCGTTCGTGTCAACAACCGTTTCTGCTCAGTTCTACAATCGCAAGAAGGTTGCTATTACAGAGGTAGTGGATAAGAGCGGAGAAGTCTCTGATGGTACTAAGACTTATATTCGTACAGCTTTGACCAATGCAATCACAAATTCGGAGGGCTATGAGGGTTATGATTCAATTAGTTTTATATCTCTCGAAATGAATTTTGACAGGCATGGTAATATTTCTTCTGCGACGCTCACTTACGTTAAGAATCAGATGATGGAGTATGTTCTTATATCTGAAGTTACGCCTCTTGACAAGCAAACTGTATTATTGAGTGCTCGAATTGTAAACACTTCTACGGGTAAGATTGTAGCCTCATCCTCACTACGTACCTATGCAGATTTGGATTGTTTGGACTCTGCTTGTAATAACCTTGCATACAAGTTGGTCGGCTCAATTTAAGAATAATACCTATGAAAAATAACTTAATTATAGCGTTATTGTGTGCAATAATGTTTAGTTCAAACATATTGTATGCACAAGATTTCAACTTGTTTGCAAAGCAAAAGGTTGCTGTTGCTGAGGTTCATAATAATAGCGATCGTAAAGTGGATGACGGGGTTAGGACTATGATTAAACAGGGTTTAATTGACGCTTGCACCAACTCCGATGATTATGAGGTATATGAGATAAATATGGATGACATCAGGCAACAACTTACTGCAAAGGGGCTAAATGTGGATCGTTCGAATATATGTAAGCAAATAGGTGTCAGGGCAGACTATATTATATTTACCGATATAAAACTAAGTTCTTCAGCTCCTGTGGCACAGGATGTTGTTATCTATATAACCGCTACTCTGTATAGAATTGCCACCGCATCTGAGATGAAAACGAGCATGGTGGAGTTTCAACCCTCATCAAACTCTTTGTTGTCAGCCTTAGAAACATTGTTCTCTAAATTGCTTGGTGTAGATGCAAAGTTGAAATCTAATATACAGCAAAACACTCAGACAAATTCGTCAGCAAACACTCAAATAAATGCATATGCAAATACGCAGTTAAATTCGTATGCAAATACACAGACAAATTCGCAATATACACCCTCTACTCCCAAAAGATATGCTATTGGCGACTACTACGATGTGGGTGGTAAGCAGGGTGTGGTCTTTGTTGTTACGCCCGATGGACAACACGGAAAGATTGTCTGCTTGCAGGACTTAGGTAGAGCAGCGTGGGACGATGCGAAGTCTATTTGCGCAAATCTCGGTAGCGGATGGCGTCTGCCAACAAAGGCTGAATTGTTGGCTCTCTACGAAGTTATGGGTCAACTAAACTCTATGCTTGTAGCCCTTGGAGATCCGATTCAAGAAAGCTACCATTGGTCGTCAACAGAGTATGGCGCGGATAGAGCGTGGCTTGTCGCTATGTACCTTGGCGGCACCGGCGACAGCGGTAAGTACGGCAGCTACTATGTGCGCGCCGTGTCCGCTTTTTAGCATTTAGGCTATTGATTTTCAGTTCTTTATCGGAATTATCCCTCGGGTAATTCCGATTTTTTATTTGTTGGCCTCGCGTGCAAACTTAAAGAGTGCTGCGGGGAGGTGGCAATATCCCGCGGGGTTCTTCTCCAAGTAGTCCTGATGATACTCCTCGGCAGCGACGAAGCACCTCAGAGGCTCGACCTCCGTCGTAAGCTCGCTCTCGTACTTCGTCTGCTCGGCGAGGTAGACCTCGGCGATGGTGGCCCTATCCTCCTCGCGCGTGTAGTAGATGCCCGTGCGGTAGCGCGTGCCGACGTCGTTACCCTGGCGGTTGAGAAGCGTGGGGTCTATGGATGCGAAGTAGAGCTCCACGAGGCGGCGCAGCGTAATCGCTGCGGGGTCATACTCCACACGCACACACTCCACATATCCCGTAAGGTCGCTATATACCTCCTCGTAGGTGGGGTTGGGTGTCGTGCCGTTAGCGTAGCCCACCGCGGTGGTGACAACACCGCGTATCTGCTTCAAGTAGTGCTGAGTGCCCCAGAAGCACCCTCCCGCAAAGTATATCTCGTTCATAGCTCGGTGATTTACTCTGCAAATATAACCTATATTGTGCCATGTTGAGCTAAATGACGACTATTATATTGCCATTTTGCAAAATAAAATGTATCTTTGTGTGTACTCTCGCGTTGCGTCGATGCTCGCCGCTTGTCCTATCGCGAGTGGCACGATAATGGAAAATAAGTTATAAACCCAATAAAAATACTCTATTATGACCTACATGTGGCTTCTTTTGGCAATATCGTTTGCCGTGTCGGCTGTCGGCTGGCTCTACTTCATCTACTTTTTCAGTATCGGATACGGCTTCGCTATCTCGGCACTGTCGCTCGCCACGGCAATCATCTTCCGCGATGTTATCACCCTCCCCGCAGCAATACTCTGTGGCGTGCTCTTCATCTACGGCATACGCCTTGCGATGTATCTGCTGCTCAGAGAGCGTCGCTCGGCATCGTACAAGAAGATACTCTATCAGCCCGAAAATACGGCGCGCAAGCCACTGTTCGCCATGTTTATGATTTGGATATCGTGTGCCCTGCTCTACATCGGACAGATAAGCCCCGTAACCTTCTACCTCTATAACATGGCGCACCTCGCCCCCGTGAATGACCTCTGGGCGTGGATAGGAGCCCTCGTCGCCGCTGCGGGTGTGGTTATCGAGATGGTCGCCGACGCGCAGAAGAGTGCCGCCAAGAGAGTTAACGCCCACCGCTTTGTCGATACGGGCCTCTACCGCATTGTGCGCTGTCCCAACTACTTTGGCGAGGTGCTCATGTGGACGGGTAGCTTCCTTATCTGCTTCGGCGCATGCTGCACCGTGGGCCAGTGGGTTATAGCCTCGCTCGGATATGTCGGCATCGTCTATGTGATGTTTAGCGGTGCACGTCGTCTCGAACTACGCCAGACAGAGACCTATGGCAGCGACCCCGAGTTTCAGGCCTACATCAAGCGCACACCGCTCATTCTCCCGCTCGTACCAATATATAGTGTGGCGCGGTATAAGTGGCTCAAAGGCTAATCTTAGCGTGATAAGCCGCAATCTGCGGCACGAAACAGAAAGTTACCCTGAATGGAATGTACGCCGAGGTACTATCCATCCAGGGTACTTTCGTCGAGTGTAGCCTCTTTGGCGCGCTATATTTTATAGGTAGTGGTGGGTAGTGGTAGGTAGTTATAGGTAGTAGTGGGGAGCGCGCCAAAATAAAGTGAAAGGTGAAAAGTGAAAAGTGAAAAGTGTGGTGTCTGCGACGCATGTTTATTTGTTGTTGCGCGCAAAGAACTCGCGCACAACTACCCATATCTACCTACCACTACCCACAACTACCCACCGCGCGCAAAACATGACTCGTCCCATCGTCCCACTATCCCATCGTCCCACTGTCAAAAAAGACAACAAGACAGTGAGACTTTGGGACTATGAGATATTTTTGTCGGCCGAGTCGTCCCACCGTCCCACCGTCCCATCGTCCCCTCGTCCCCCTCGTCCCCCTCGTCCACCCCGCCATAAACCAAGAGGGTGTTAGGCGGAAACACCCAACACCCTCTCGGTATCTATGTTATATATGAGATTAGAATATCTCCTTGCGGATGATTGTCTGCTCACGGTCGGGACCTACCGATACTACGGCAACCTCGGTGCGTGTGAGCTCCTCAACCTTGCGGATATATGCCTTGGCGTTCTCGGGAAGCTCGTCATACGACTTAATAGCCGTGATATCCTCCGACCAGCCGTCCAACTCGATATACTCGGCCTCAACGCGCGCAAGCTGTGCGATAGTCGAGGGAACGTAGTCGATAGCCTTGCCGTCGAGCTTATAGCCTGTGCAGATGCGAATCTTCTCTAAGCCCGAGAGCACGTCGAAGAGCATGAGCGACAGGTAGTTGATACCGCTGATGCGACGTACGTGGTTAAGCACCACGGCATCGAGCCAACCTACACGGCGCGGACGTCCCGTAACGGTGCCGTACTCGTGGCCACGCTCACGGATATACTCGGCCTTCTCATCGAAGAGCTCCGTGGGGAAGGGGCCCTCACCTACGCGTGTGGTGTAGGCCTTGGCAACACCCATGACGTTGTTGATATAGCGAGGTGCAACACCCGAGTTGATGGGTACACTTGCGGCCGTGGGGCTCGACGAGGTAACAAAGGGGTAGGTGCCGTGGTCGATGCAGAGCATGACGCCCTGTGCACCCTCAAACAATACCTTCTTGCCCTCCTCCAAGAGGCGGTTGAGCAACACCGAGGTGTCGCAAATCATGGGACGCAACTTCTCGCCAAGGTCGAGATATTGGTTATAGATGGTCTCAAAATCGCAGGGCTCCATGCCGAGGGCTTTGAGCTCCAAGTTTTTCTGTGCAAGAGCATCCTTCAAACGCTCGGCGAAGTACTCCTTATCCAGAAGGTCGCCAATGCGGATGCCTACGCGGCTATACTTATCGGTGTATGCAGGGCCGATACCCTTCTTTGTTGTGCCAATCTGTCGTCCGCCCTTCAACGCCTCGTATGCGCCATCGAGCATCGAGTGGTAGGGCATAACGCAGGCTGCGCGATCCGAGATGAAGAGTTTGTAGTCGGTGATACCCGCCTTATGCAGACGGTCGAGCTCCTCCATGAGCGACACGGGGTTGATGACCATGCCGTTGGCCATGATGTTGATGATATGGGGATTGAACACGCCCGAGGGGATAGACTGCAAGGCGAACTTCTTGCCATCGAAGACGATGGTGTGGCCCGCATTGTTACCGCCCTGGTGGCGCACTACGACATCGGCACCTCCGGCATAGAAATCGGTAATCTTACCCTTACCTTCGTCGCCCCACTGGGCACCTACTACAACCAATGTATTATTCATAAGTATCTTCTGTTTTGAACTAACTTCGATTTAACACTTTTTCGCTCCGCAATACGCCACGCTCCGTTATCGGGCAGCTAATCTTTGCGGCACAATTTTACGGCTACAAATATACCAAAATATTTGCATAGCCGCACCCTGCAAGTGCAGAAATTATCAACACTTTATTAAATAATCTCAATAATTCGTCGCTCCTGCGCCTATTTCACTCTCTTCGGACGGTTTACCACATGCTCCATTATCATCACCACAATGACGCCCATCGCAAAGCCGTTGCCAACGAGGGGCTCTATCACGGCGGGTGCTATACCCTTGGGCATCATCGTGAAGAGCATCGCCACCATCAGCGGCAAACCCAGCGTGAGACCATCGGCGAACGACTGCACGGCCTTTGTTGAGTGCAACATCTCGAACGAGGCGGCAAGCTGCGTGCCCATCAGAAAGAGCAGTATGACGCCGATAACGGGGTTGGGGATATTGATTAGCACCCAAATGGTCTCGGGCGAGAGTGCACACAACGTAAGAAGCAGTGTCGCGGGGATGAGTGCCCTGCGCGAGGCACATCCCGACGCTGCGATGATGCCGGGGCTCATAGAGTAGTTCACAGGGCCGAGAACACCCACCGCGCCGGCGAGGATATTCATCACGCCTGTGAGCCTTACACCACGACGCATGCGACGCTCCATGTTGTCGACTTGGAGCATCGTGCCGAGCGATTCGATAGAGCCTATGTCGTTAATTAGCAGTGCGATGTAGCAGATAACAAAGGCTATTACGAGGCCCCAATCAAACGTGAACTCCTCGATAAATACGCCACCGAGTGTTGCATTCGACGCTGCTACCTCGGGTGTGGGGTAGATAAGGTAGTACGCCACGCTTCCTGCGACGAGGGCTATGGGTATTACAAGGCTCTTGCCTACGCCTTTCAATGTACGATTTAGGATGACCATGGCGAAGCATCCCACGGGTGCGAAGATAAGGCCGAAGAGACGGCTATCCGTGGGCTGGGTGCTGAATACTAAGTTATTGGCGATGACGGGTGTCAGCGTGAAGGCTATGAGCATGAGTATGACCACGACGATGCGAGGTGTGAAGAGACGCTGCACGTAGCGCATAACACGGCCAAACGTAAGTAGTGTGATAAGTGCACCACCCACCGCAATGGCCGAGTATATCGCCGCCGCAGGAGCACCCTTAGCCGCCATGACGCCGACCAAGAGAACTGCTGCCGGGCCCGTTACAAGGGGCATGCGGTGGCCGATGATGACCTGCAAAAGTCCCGTTATGCCCATCAGCGCAAACATCTTCTGCGAGAAGAAGAGTCGCTCCTCGATGGGTGCTACCCATACGCTGGTGGCTACTACGGCCACGGCCAATATGAACCACTGCATGGCGTAGAGCATCATCTGCCCAAAGGGCATGCGGTCGTCTATCGAGTATTTCAGTTTCATGTCGTTGGTTTATTCGGTTTATTGCTCCCCGAGACGCTTGCGCGCAAGGGTGGGGTTGTCGGTAGTTATGTAGTCGGCACCGTTGAGCAGGAGCCAGTCGATATCCTCTGCGCTGTTCACGCTTGTGGCGTACACACTGAGGCCGAGCCTGTGGGCCTCCTTTATCCAGCGCGGTATGCGCTTGTATGTCTCGATGTTGTAGCATATAGCCGTGTAGCCGAGGCCGGCGACATATTCGGGTGTGAGCGAGCCTCCGATGAGGACTATCTCGGTGCCATCGGGGGTAAGACGTAGCAGCTCGTTGCAGATGTGTTCGTGTGCTGCGGCATAATCAACTGTGCCTTGCAGCTTGCGCGACTTTACGGCATCGACCACCGCGCGCACCAACTTTGTCTCGTTCTGGGGCGTCGACTGCTCCTTAATCTCGATTATAAGGCGTGTCGCGGTATGCTTCGCTACCTCGTCGAGATACTCGTCGAGCGTAGGTATCTGCTCGCCGTTGTCGAGACGCTTAGAACGTATCGTTGCGAGGTCTGAGCGTTGGATGTTGAGGCGGTCTTTGTCGCCCTTCTCTCCGTGCCATGGGCCGTTGGCCACTATCACCTCGCCATCCGAGGTCATCGTTACGTCGCACTCCACGGCATAGAGTTCGGCCTGTTGTGCTGCGCGTAGTGCCGCGAGGCTGTTCTCGGCAGCTCCATCGGCTACATGGTAGCCTCGATGTGCTACGACCTGCTGCGCCGTAGCGGCCGATGTTATGCATAGAGCAGCGAGAAGTGCTATAAGTATAAGTCTCTTCATCTAAGTCTTTCTAATTTGTTAGTACTCAACCTTGTCGAGCTTCTCGCTCCACTTGCGGAAGGCCTCCAATGCTTCGTCGCGCATGAAGTGTTCGCAATGTATCGTTCGGCGGTCGTAGTCGAGGCGTAGCTGGTCGTAGATATACGAGTCGTCGAACGAGATAGCCGCAGCATCGCGCTTGGTGTTGGCGTAGCATATACGCTCGACACCCGCCCAATAGAGTGCGCTGAGACACATCGGGCATGGCTCGCACGATGTATATACGGTGCATCCCGAGAGGTCGAAGGTCTCCAACTCGCGACAGGCATTTCGTATGGCTACAACCTCGGCATGTGCCGTGGGGTCGTTGTTAGGTACCACGCGATTTGTTCCCGACGCTATTAGCTTGCCGTCGCGTACAATAACAGCACCAAAGGGGCCACCTCCCGTGTCGATATTCTCTATCGAGAGGTCGATGGCTCGTCTCATAAACTCTCTATCCTCTGCCGTGAAGTCCTGCTTCTCGGGCAGACCATTTTGTTTATCCATTTTCATCATCATCGCTTATGCAAAAATTGGGCAAAACTGCAAATGAACAGGCCGTTACAACTTAGGATTGTGCCTCCGTAATCTCCAATTCGTAGGATGCTTTCTCCCACTCGTGCATCTGGCAGTCGTAACGCTCTTTGAGGGCGTTGTATGCTGCGTAGTCGTCGCTACGATACTCCGTTGCCGTGGCAAAGCGCGCGTCGTACTCGGCAATCTGTCGCTCGATATCGGCAAGCTCCGCCTCGATGCTCTCCACGGCCTTGCGCAACTTGCGAAGCAGCTTCTCCTGCTCCTTCTTCTGCTCGTACGACAGCTTGCCGGCAGTGGCCATATCGCCACCCTTTGCGCTCTGTGCCGCGGGTTTGTCATGACGCTCGATGTCGGCCATAGACTCCAACTTGCGCTTCTCCAAGAAGTAGTAGATGCCGCCCAAGTACTCCTTGACGCCACCATCCCTGAACTCGTAGATGCGGTCAACCAAGCCGTCGAGGAACTCTCGGTCGTGCGATACTACGACTACCGTGCCGTCGTACTTCTGTAACGCATTTTTGAGTATATCCTTCGAGCGCATATCCATGTGGTTTGTCGGCTCGTCGAGGATAAGCAGGTTGTAGGGCTCCAACATGAGGCGCGCCATGGCCAAACGCGAACGTTCGCCACCCGAGAGCACCTTAACCTTCTTGTCGATATCCTCGCCACGGAAGAGAAAGGCTCCGAGGATGTCGCGCAGGCGCGTGCGTATGTCGCCCACGGCCACGCGGTCGAGCGTATCGAATACGGTAAACTCGCCATCCATCAGGTCGTCCTGATTTTGGGCGTAGTAGCCTATATTCACGTTTGCACCAACCTTTATGTTGCCCTCCGTAGGCTCCAACTCGCCTATGAGCATGCGTGCAAATGTTGTCTTACCCTCGCCGTTACGACCTACCAGAGCAATCTTCTGTCCGCGCTCTATGGTGAACTCGGCATCGCTAAATATGCGCTTCTGGCCAAAGGCCTTGCCCACACCCTTGATGTCGGCTACAATCTGTCCCGAGCGTGGCGCAGGCGGGAATTTTATGTTCAGACGCGACAAGTCCTCCTCGTCAACTTCGATGCGCTCCAAGCGTTCGAGCTGCTTGACGCGCGACTGCACCTGGTTACTCTTCGTAGGCTTGTAGCGGAACTTCTCGATAAACTCCTCGGTCTTCTCGATAAGCCTCTGCTGGTTTTGATATGCCGCCATCTGCTGTGCGCGACGTTCGGCACGCAACTCTACGAACTTCGAGTATGGCACCTTGTAGTCGTACACCTTGCCTAACGATAGCTCTACGGTGCGCGTGGTAACGTTATCGAGGAAGGCGCGGTCGTGCGATATGAGCAGCACCGCACCGTTGTAGTTTTTCAGATACTCCTCCAACCACTGAATACTCTCGATGTCGAGGTGGTTTGTCGGCTCGTCGAGCAAGAATATCGATGGTCTGCGTAGTAGTAGCTTTGCTAACTCGATACGCATGCGCCAACCTCCCGAAAACTCGCGTGTCGGGCGTTCGAAGTCGGTGCGCTTGAAGCCTAAGCCGAGGAGCGTGCGCTCGATATCGGCCTCGCGAGTGTCGCCACCGAGAATGTGATAACGGTCGTTTGCGACGTTCAGGCGGTGTATCAGCTCTTCGTAGTCTGCCGACTCGTAGTCCGTGCGCTGCGCTATCTCGGCAGTGAGGTGCTCGATGTCGCGTTCTATGCGCAACACCTCGTCAAAGGCCTTTGCGGTCTCCTCGACGAGCGATGTGGTGTCGGCCACGCGCATTTGCTGCGGGAGGTAGCCTATGGTGCACTCGCCATTTATCGTTACAGCACCCTCGGTGGGCTGCTGTTCGCCTGTGATGACGCGCAGTAGGGTAGTCTTGCCCGCACCGTTCTTACCCACAAGGCCTATGCGGTCTTTGGGGTTAATCAGAAACGAGATGCCGTCAAAGAGCGTCCATCCACCGTAACTTATCGTGAGGTTGTCTAACGAAATCATATTAAGAGTTAAGCATGTCAATTATAGCCTGCTCGGGGTTCTCGGCACCAAATACCGAGCTGCCGGCAACCAACGCCTCGGCACCTGCATCGAACAGAAGACGCGAGTTGGCCGCCGAGATACCGCCATCAACCTCGATGATGAGGTCGTTGAGTCCGAGCTCCTGCTTCTTGGCGTTCAGGTACTCACACTTGGCAATCGACGAGGGCATGAACTTCTGACCACCGAAGCCGGGCTCCACGCTCATCACAAGGATAAGGTCGAGCTGCTCAATCCACTTATCGAGTACGTTGGGCTCGGTGCCGGGCTTAATCGAAATACCCACCTTTGCTCCCGCATTGCGGATCAGGTCGATGCAACCCTGAATATCGTCCGTAGCTTCGTAGTGGAATGTTACGTAGTCGGCGCCGGCCTCCACGAAGCGGGCAACATACTTCTCGGGTGCGGTAATCATGAGGTGCACATCGAGGGTCTTGTTCGTAGCCTTGCGCATGGGCTTCATCAGCGGGAAGCCGAATGATATGTTGGGCACAAATACGCCATCCATAACGTCGATGTGTACCCACTCTGCCTGTGAGCGGTCGAGCATCGCCATATCGCGGTTAAGGTTTCCAAAGTCGGCTGAGAGTACCGATGGGGCAATAATTCGTTTCATACTATTAAGTTGAAGTTTAAGGTTTTTTGCTTTTATCCCACAAATTTACAAAATTACTTTTAATTTTGAACCTATATTCTGCGAATTGTTTCGTATATTTGCAAAACGAGTAATATAAAGTGTAAAAATTATGATTGGATATATCGTTGCAATATGCCTTTTGGTTCTGGTTATTGCTATTGTTGTAGTGCTTTGGCGCAAGGATAACAACCGCTATGAGTGCCGTGTGGAGAGCATCAGCTCGGAGCTAAATGCGGTGCGTGCGGAGCGTGAGGCTGTTGCCAAGGGCCTTATGGACGAGCGTGTCGAGCGTGCACGTGTCGAGGCCGAGCGCGATCAGCTAAGTGCCGCTATCGAGCAGACGCGCCGTGAGCAGGAGACAGCGCGTCGTGAGCGCGAAGAGGCGGAGCGGAGCATGAAGGCCGAGTTTAAGAGTCTGGCCAACGAACTGCTATTGCAGCATACGCACGACCTGCGCCAGACAAATCGCGACTCGTTGGATGTGCTGTTGAAGCCTTTTAAGGATAATATCACCGACTTTCGTGAGCGTGTCGAGCGTATCTATGCAGCCGAGAACGAGCAGCGTGGAGCGTTGAAAAACGAGTTGGATAACCTGCTAAAACTCAATATGCAGATGACAACCTCGGCAGCCAATCTTACCGATGCTCTGAGGGGTAACTCCAAGGTGCAGGGCGATTGGGGCGAGGTCTACTTGGAGACTATCTTGGAGAGCACGGGGCTGGTCAAGGGTCTGCACTACCATGTTCAGCAGAACTTCAAGGATGACCAGGGTGCTAATGTACGCCCCGATGTGGTGTTGTCGTTGCCCGAGGAGCGTTCGATAGTCATCGACTCGAAGGTGTCGCTTACGGCATATATGCGCTCATGCGAGGCGCAGAGCGATACCGAGCGACGTGTTGCCCGCGCGGAGCATGTTCAGTCGGTGCGCAAGCATGTTCAGGAGCTTGCCGCCAAGGAGTATCAGAAGTTGGTTAACTCGCCCGACTTCGTCATCATGTTCATACCTACGGAGCCTGCATTTTTGGAGGCTTTGAAGGAGGATAACACTATCTGGGCAGATGCCTATCAGAAGAAGATTATCATCTCGTCGCCCACCAACCTCTTTGCGCTGTTGAAGATGGTCGGAGATATGTGGCGTCGTGATGCGCAGTCGAAGAATCAGGCCGAGATTGTCGAGAAGGCGACAAAGCTTTACGAGCAGCTTGTAACCTTTACGGAGCAGTTGGATGGTGTGGGTACGGCTCTCGATACGGCCAAGGCGCGTTACGATGAGGCGTACAAGCGTCTGCACACGGGAAATAACAATATCGTGCGTCTTGGTGAGCGTCTCAAAAAGTTGGGGCTCCCGACCAAGAAGCAACAGACGACCAAGGCTCTTGCGGAGGCCGATTTGGATGACGAAGAGTAGCGTATATGTGATGTGGGCCGACTAAGCAACTTAGTTGGCCCACACTCTATCTGTACTCCTCGTATGCGTACTCTATGGCGCGGTTTATGCGGTCGAGGAAGGGTTTTGTTCGGCGGAAAGCCTCCGCCGTCTGCTCCAACCAGTCGTCGGCCATGAGCCAGAGGCTATCTATCGATTTCGATATTATAAGCTCTCTCTGTCTGAGCAGGTACTCGTGTTCGGGTGCTACGCTGAAACCTCGTGGAGTGCGTTTTAAGGCATTTGTGTCGTCCAGCGTAAAGCCACTCGAAGCAATCTCGCGCTCCAACTCCGCGGCGTTATCCTCAATCTCCTCGCGCATGCTGCGCAGTACGTAGGGCTCGGGACATACGTTGCCCGCAGCGAGGAACGACCCTTCGCCCCAGGTGTGTCCCTTGGGCGATATGTGCAGATAGTAGCCGCCATAGCCGCTGCGCTTGCCACCCCGCACGATGAAGGTGCTGATGAAGTCCTTGTATGGCGTTTTATCCTTCGAGAAGCGCGTGTCGCGATATATGCGATAGGTGCTATCCTTTACCGTGAGGCCCTCGATGGTAGGGTCAAAGGTTGCGATGAGCGATATAAGCCTCTCGACATTGGCGTTATGCTTGGCAAGAACAGCTTTATAGCGCGACTTGTTGGCCTCGAACCACTCGCGGTTGTTGTTGTCGTGCAGGTCGCCAAAAAACGATAATATATCCTTCATGTGTATGATTTGTAATATACAATATAAGGCAGGTTGCCCTGCCTTATATCTTGTTGTGTATCGGTGTGTTACACTACCAAGCGAACAACGGATACTCGTTCATCATGGCGTTCACGTCCTTGCGTACTGCTGCGATGTTCTCCTCGTTCTCGGGGTCGCTCAATACGCGGTCGATAAGCTCGGCGATATAGTCCATCTTATCCTCCTTTACGCCACGTGTAGTGATGGCGGGAGTACCGAAGCGCAAGCCCGATGTTGTGAACGGAGTGCGTGAGTCGAAGGGCACCATATTCTTGTTGGTGGTGATGTCGGCAGCCACGAGGCACTTCTCGGCAAGCTTACCCGTCAGTTCGGGGAACTTGGTGCGCAGGTCAACCAACATGAGGTGGTTATCCGTGCCGCCCGATACAATCTTGTAGCCGCGCTTTGTGAGAGCCTCGGCCAAGGCCTGTGAGTTCTTCAATACCTGCTTCTGATACTCCTTGTACTCGGGAGTGAGAGCCTCGCCAAAGGCTACGGCCTTGGCTGCTATGACATGCTCCAGCGGGCCGCCCTGAATACCGGGGAATACGGCCGAGTTGAGTATCTGCGACATCTTCTTCACTACGCCCTTAGGTGTGGTGTAGCCCCAGGGGTTGTCGAAGTCCTTGCCCATGAGAATGATACCGCCACGAGGGCCACGCAAGGTCTTGTGTGTTGTCGATGTTACGATGTGTGCATACTTCACTGGGTTGTCCAGAAGACCTGCGGCGATGAGACCTGCGGTGTGGGCCATATCCACGAGCAGGAGTGCACCTACCTTATCTGCAATCTCGCGCATGCGCTTGTAGTCCCACTCGCGTGAGAATGCCGAAGCACCACCCACGATGAGCTTAGGCTTGTGCTCCAATGCGAGCTGCTCCATCTCGTCGTAGTCGATGTTGCCGGTCTGCTCCGAGAGCTTGTAGCCTACGGCCTTGAAGTACATACCCGACATATTTACGGGCGAACCGTGTGAGAGGTGGCCACCGTGCGAGAGGTCGAGACCCATGAACGTGTCGCCGGGTTTGAGGCAGGCGAAGAATACGGCCATGTTTGCCTGTGCACCCGAGTGGGGCTGTACGTTGGCATACTCGGCGTCGTAGATTTTGCACAGACGCTCTATTGCCAGGTTCTCAATCTTATCTACCACCTCGCAACCGCCATAGTAGCGTGCTGCGGGATAACCCTCTGCATACTTGTTGGTGCATACCGAGCCCATGGCGGCCATCACCTGGTCGCTCACGAAGTTCTCCGATGCGATAAGCTCAATACCTTTCGTTTGACGTGAACGCTCCTCGGCAATCAGGTCAAAAATCTGTAAGTCTTTGTTCATTGTAGTATTGTTGTTTTAAGTTTTAGTCTCTTTTTTTGGTGTTATTCCAACTAACAAAGGTAAAAAATCTTTTTCAATAATGCAAACTCTCGCCTTAAACTTTTATTGCGTGGGCGCGACTCGCATGATAACCGAGAGTTTGTTTTTAGGCCCACGATTTATCTCATTTTTTAGCTACTTTGCACGGTGCATTATTTCGTCAGACTCTCGATTATTACTTTTTTCGGCATATCGGGGGTGAGTTATCGAAAAAATAGTTATCTTTGCGAGAATGATTGACCGCGAAACCATAGACCGAATATTTGCTGCTGCCAATATCGTAGATATTGTTGGCGACTACGTTACGCTCAAACGCAAGGGCGTAAACTATCAGGCGTGCTGTCCTTTCCATCAGGAGAAGACACCCTCGTTTGTGGTCTCGCCGTCGCGCGGTATATACAAGTGTTTCGGCTGCGGCAAGGGTGGCAATGCCATCAACTTCATCATGGAGAGCGAGAATGTAACCTACCCCGAGGCACTCAAAATCGTAGCTAAGCGTTACGGTATCGAGGTTAAGGATGAGGAACTTACGCCCGAGCAGATAGCCCAAAACAACAACCGCGAGAGTATGTTCGCGCTCAATGGCTGGGCGTCGGAGTACTTCACGCGCTACATGTTCTCGGAGGATGAGGGTCGCAGTGTCGCCCTCAGCTACTTCTCGTCGGTGCGTGGCTTCTCGGATGCCACAATACGCAAGTTCGGCCTCGGCTACTGCCCCTCACAGGGCAGCCGCTTCTCGTCGGATGCGCGTGCCGCAGGCTACAAGGAGGAGTTTTTGCTCTCGACGGGCCTATCGATACAGCGCGAGACGGATGGCTCACTTCGCGACCGCTTCTACGATCGTGTCATCTTCCCCGTACACAACGTCTCGGGACGTGTTGTGGCCTTTGGTGGCCGCACCCTGCGCACCGACAAGAAGGTGGCAAAGTATCAGAACTCGCCCGAGAGTGAGATATACAGCAAGAGCCGCGAGCTCTATGGTCTCTTCTTTGCTAAGAAGGCTATACAGCAGGAGGACTACGCCATCATGGTGGAGGGCTATGCCGATGTTATCTCTATGCATCAGGCGGGTGTCGAGAATGTTGTGGCATCGTCCGGAACGTCGCTCACCGAGGAGCAGATACGCCTCCTCGGACGCTTCACGCGCAATATTACCATCATGTACGATGGCGATGCTGCGGGTGTGAAGGCTGCAATACGAGGTGTTGACCTCATACTCAAAGCCGATATGAACGTGCGCATCGTGCTACTGCCCGAGGAGCACGACCCCGATACCTTTGCTCGCGCCAATACGTCGGAGCAGCTTAGGGCATACATCAAAGAGCATGCGCAGGACTTCCTCGCCTTTAAGGCCCAATTGTTGCTCGGCGAGGCTACGGCCGACCCTATGCAGCGTGCCGAGGCGATACGCGATATGGTGCAGTCCATAGCTCTCATCCCCGATAACATTAAGCGTGCGGAGTATGTCAAGTACTGCGCAGGCATCATGCAGGTTGACGAGCAGACTCTTGGCGTTGAGGTGGCCCGCAACCGTGAGGGAATACGTGGCAACCGCGAGGCTACCGACTTTCTCAGTCGTCAGCAGCAGCGTGAACGCGCCACAACCCCCGCCTCAGCCCTCTATGTGGCACAGCCCCAGACTCAGGCGGAGCCTACGTTGCAAACTCTCTCTCTTGGTACTTCGGGTGAGACATTGGAGCGCACTTTGGCCAAGTACCTCATAAAATTCGGCCACACCGACTTCGAGGTGTTGGAGGAGAAGGAGACCATACGCTACAATGTGGCATCCTACATATTCGACCAGCTCGACAGCGACGGCCTAACGTTCGATATCCCCGTATATCGCGAGATTTTGGCCACCTATCGTGAGCAGTGGGAGCAGCTCGGCGAGGGTGTCGAGGTGCCGGCGCACTACTTCGTCAACCACCACGACCCCGATGTAAACAGGGTGTCGGTCGATTTGCTCACCTCGGACGATATGTACGTAATCAGCAAGATATGGGAGCAGAAGGATGTGCATATCGAGAGCGACGAGGAGCAGTTGGCTCAGGGTGTGCCCAAGGCTATGGCACTCTACAAGTGGCGTTTTCTGGATAAGCGCGTTGTGGAGCTGACACAGAGGCTGGCCACCGAGAAGCTTAGCGAAGAGCAGATTACCGAGATTTTGGAGCAGCTATCGCAGTACCACGCTGTGCGCACCGTCATCTCCAAGATGTCGAACCGCCTGATATAGCGCAGCAAAAAAGAGGTGGGCCGGAGGGCCGACGTATCGCTACGCCAGCAGTGTGCAAACAGAAAATAAACAGAAAGATGTGTAAAACATATCAAAGATAAAAGAATTAGTTACCTTATCCGGTCCACCCGTTTCGAGAGCTTCAAAACTTATGCCGAAAAGGTGGGGTAGGCTGAGCGAAGAGTAAGTGTAACAAACCAAAAGAGGATGCAGTAAAGAGGATGGCTGAAAAGAGAACAACAGATTTTAAGAGTATAAATATACGTAACAAGCGCGCGACGTTCGACTACGAGATTTTGGAGGAGTACATCGCGGGTGTTGTGCTCGTGGGCACCGAGATTAAGTCGCTGCGCATGGGTAAGGCGTCGCTTACGGATTCGTATTGCTACTTCGAGCAGGGTGAACTGTGGATACGCAACGTAAACATTGCGGAGTATGCCTGGGGCACGTGCAACAACCATGTTCCCAAGCGCGACCGTAAGTTGCTGCTTAACCGCAAGGAGCTCAATAAGTTGCAGCGTACGTTACAGGATAGGGGATTGACCGTTGTGGGTCTGCGCCTCTTTATCAACGAGCGCGGCTTGGCGAAGATTGTCATCGGCCTTGCGCGTGGCCGTAAGTCGTACGACAAGCGCGAATATTTGAAGGAGAACGATGCTCGCCGCGAGATGGATAAGGCGATGAAAAATAATAGAAGATAGCTATGGCACTAATACTTTCAATCGAGACCGGCACCGATGTGTGCTCGGTAGCTTTGGCCAACGATGGCGAGCTCATGGCACTGCGCGAGAGCGATGAGGGTCGCGACCACGCCCGCAAGGTTGCGGTTTTTGTCGATGAGTTGCTTCGCGAAACGGGTGTTCAACCCCATGACCTCGATGCTATTGCCGTAGGCAAGGGCCCTGGTTCATACACGGGTTTGCGTATCGGTGTGTCGTTTGCTAAGGGCATGTGCTACGCACTCGATATCCCGCTTTTAGCCGTAGGGTCGCTCGATGCACTTACGGAGGTTGCTCGCGAGGACTATGATGCCGGCATCCTCGACATCGAGGAGGAGGCATGGGCCACGGCACACCTCTGCCCCATGGTCGATGCCCGACGCATGGAGGTCTACGCCCAGGTCTTCGATAGCGAGGGAGGTGCGCTCTCGGATGTTGCTGCCGAGGTTGTTACGGCCGAGAGCTTCGCCAAGTGGCGTGAGAAGGGTAGCACGTTCGTTATCTTCGGTAATGGTGCGCGTAAGTGCGAGGAGCTACTTTCGGATGCCGTGTGTGTCGATGTTGCACCCTCTGCACGAGGCATAGTACGTCTTGCCGAGAGGGCCTTCAATGAGGGCCGCTTTGAGGACTTGGCATACTTCGAGCCATTCTACCTCAAAGACTTTATCGTCATACCCTCGAAGAAGAAGTTATTGTAAAAGGTTATTCTAAAATAGATATACCGAGTCGTTATTAACCAAAACACAGCTGCCTATATAAGACGAAATTTTGAAACATAGTATGCCGAGGTAATAGGCATATAATTACATACATAAGCGTTAGCTTTATTTCCTGACTTTCTGAAAATCTGGTAAATTTTTTTGAACAACTATGGAGTAAAGTTTGACGCTCACGTCGTTTGGCGTGGGCTTCATTCTCTATATGGTTGTTCGGGTTTACCAGAGCCTCAGAAAGCAGTAGATGAGTTTAGTCCCACGCTTTTTGTATCTCTATTTATTAATAACTAACCTTGTGTTGGGACGCACAAAACCTTTTTTATACAATGAAGAAGTTAACTTTTTTGGCACTTGCTATCAGTGCTATGTCGCTAACGTCATGTGCGACTGTATTTTGTGGCTCAAAGGCAAAGGTAACGTTTGATAGTAAAGTCAATACTACTGCCGACTTGACAATCGATGGTCGTAAGCATAACGCTGTGTCGTTCCCCTATACGACCAAGATAAAGCGAGGTTTTGACGAAACGGTGGTTAAGGTCGAGGCTGATGGCTACGAACCCGTTATGTTGTATATCTCCAAGACGTTCAACGCCGTCTCGGTGATTAACCTGTGCGATGTTCTTGGTTGGGCAATAGATGCGGCTACGGGTGCTATTACGAAGCCCGAGTATTCGAACTACGAAATAGAGTTTATCAAGAAGGGTGAGTAGCAGGCCCATACAAACTAAAAATCCTCTTGGCTATGCCAGGAGGATTTTTGCTTGTTTGCGTGCCGCCTCGGTAATCTCGCTGCCGGAGAGCATCTTGGCAATCTCGTCTACGCGCTCCGACTTGCTCAGGCGACGTATGTTGCTCAATCCCTCGCTCTTGTACACCACGAAGTGTGCGCCACTCTTGGCTGCTACTTGTGGCAGATGCGTGATGTCTATGACCTGCATAACCTCGGCAAGCGACGATATTATGTCGCCCATGGCATCGGCAATACGTCCCGATACTCCGGTGTCAATCTCGTCAAATATTACCGTCGGCAGCTCCATCTTCTCCGCGAGCAAAGCCTTTATGGCGAGCATCACGCGCGAGAGCTCACCACCCGATGCTACACGCTCTATGGGTGCGGGCTTCGTGGTGCGGTTTGCCGTGAAGAGGAAGGCTATACTGTCGCATCCCGAGGGGGTAAACTGCTCGGTTGCGGTGATGTCGACCTTGAACTGTGCGTCCTCAATGCCGAGGCGCATGAGCATATCCACAATCTTACGTTCGAAGGCCTCACACACGCTGCGACGCGCCTTCGATAGGTTGTCGGCCGCCCCGTGGCAGTCGCTCTCAACCGCGGCGATGCGCTGCTCCAATTCGCGGAGTGCGGTGTCGCTGTTGTCGATGGTGGCCAGGCGTGCCTCAAACTCTGCGGCCTTGTGCAGCAGGTCGTCGAAGGAGTCTGTGCGGTGCTTCATTTCGAGCGAGTAGATGGTGTTCAGTCGCTCGCTGAGGTGCTGCAACTTCTCGGGGTCGGCATCTATGCTCTCGGCCTCCGTCGCGGCCGTTGCGCTGATATCTTTGAGCTCCTCGACTACGGAGTGAATACGCTCGGCAAGTGCTATACCCGCGGGATACTTCTCGCCTAAGGCGCGTAGCTCTTTTGCAGCCTGTGAGAGTGTTGTGAGCGAGCCGTGCTCATCGTTTTCGAGCGAGTTGCGCAGCATGCCGAGTGTCTCGGTTATGCGGTCGGCACTCTCCAACGTGGCTAATGTCTGCTCCGTTGTTGCCTGCTCGTTCTCTTTGAGCTTTGCAGCGCGTAGCTCCTCCACGGTGTATCGCAGCCACTCCTCATCCTTGCGTGCAGCCTCCATCTCGCTCTTCATGCGTCTCAGCTCGGCGCGCAGTGTCGTGAGGGTGTCGAGGTGGACGGTATATGTCGCCAAAAGGTCGGCGTTGCCACCCAACGTATCGAGGATGAGCGTGCGGTATGACTCCGACGAGAGTATCAGGTTTTGGTGCTGCGAGTGGATGTCTACGAGGTGTGTGCCCAGCTCCTTTAATGTCGACAGCTGTACGGGCATATCGCCAACAAAGGCGCGGCTCTTGCCCGCAGGGGTTATTACGCGACGTATGGTTATCTGCGGCTCGTAGTCGAGGTCATTCTCCTCGAAGAGAGACTCCAACCCTAAGCCCTCGATGTCGAACTGAGCCTCGATTACGCAGTTGCGTGTGAGGTCTTTGAGGGCCTGACCCTCGTTCTTGGCACCAAGCAACAGACCTAATGCTCCAAGCAGAATAGACTTACCGGCACCTGTCTCACCCGTTATGATGTTCAGATGCTCATCCCACTCAACATGTAGCGACTCTATGAGAGCGTAGTTCTCTATGGTTATGCTTCTCAGCATGGTCTGTTTGGTTAATCTGTTAAGAGTTATTTCGAGAGTGTCTCAATCTTGTCCACGATAATCTCTGCCACCTCGCGCTTGGTCATCAGCGGATGCTCGGTGCGACCCTTCGTGTCTATGAGCGTTATCTTGTTCGTGTCGCCACGGAAGCCGGCACCGGCATCGCGTAGCGAGTTGAGCACCACAAAGTCGAAGTTCTTGCGCTGTAACTTACCCTCGGCATTTGCCTCCTCGTTGTCTGTCTCTAAGGCAAAGCCCACAAAGATGCGACCCCCCTTGTTGCTACCCAGCTCCTTGGCTATATCCTTCGTGCGACGCAGGGCAATGCACATGTCGTCGTCCGACTTTTTAAGTTTGTGGTCGGCAACAACTGCCGGTGTGTAGTCCGCTACGGCGGCGCACATGACGCCACCATCGGCCTCAGCCCACTCCCTTACGGCCGCCTGATACATATCCTCGGCCGAGAGTGTGTCGATGCGCTCTACGCCCGTGGGGCAGTCAAGTGCCGTGCGGCCACTTATGAGCTTTACCTCGGCACCACGCTTCGATAGCTCCTCGGCAATGGCATAGCCCATCTTTCCCGACGAGTGGTTTGTGATGAAGCGCACAGGGTCGATAGCCTCGATTGTTGCGCCCGCCGTTACGATATATCGCTTACCTGCGAGGCTCTTTTTTTTTTCGTCGAGTAGTGCTACCACCTGTGCTACAATCTCCTCAGGCTCGGCCATGCGTCCTTTGCCTATCAGGCCGCTTGCCAATTCGCCGCTCTCGGGCTCTATGACCTTCACGCCACGCTCACGCAATGTTGCGAGGTTTTGTTGCGTGGTTATGTGCTGGTACATGTCGAGGTCCATGGCGGGTGCTACGGCCACCTTCGAACGTGCCGAGAGGTAGGTCGTGAGCAGAAGATTGTCGGCGATGCCTGTGGTCATCTTTGCTAAGGTGTTTGCCGTGGCGGGGGCTATGAGCAGGAGGTCTGCCCACTCGCCCAGCGAGACATGCGAGTTCCACTCGCCATTCTCGGGGTTGAAGAACTCAACGAGAATAGGGTGCTTCGAGAGTGTCGCCATTGTCAGCGGCGTTATGAACTGCTTAGCTAAGGGTGTCATCACGACGCGCACGTCGGCACCCTCCTTAACCAAAAGACGACAAAGCATAGCAGCCTTGTAGGCTGCTATGCTGCCGGTTATGCCCAGGATGATGTTTTTACCTTTGAGTAACATATCACGTTGGGTTGTTTTGCGCTATGCGCTGTGTTACGAATGATTACTTCTCTGCGCCGTGGCGGAAATATACCTCACCGTCGAGGAACTCCTCGGTAGCGATGATTGCAGGCTTGGGAAGACGCTCGTAGAAGCGCGAAATCTCAATCTGCTCACGGTTCTCGAAGGTCTCCTCTACCGAGTTGTCGGTGGGCGACGAGAAGTCGGCGAGCTTGCGGTTAAGCTCAGTTTTAAGCTCCGTTGCAATCTGGTTTGCACGACGTGCAATGATATTGATGCTCTCGTAGATGTTGCCTGTGGGAGCGTCCAAATCCACCAACTTGCGTGTGATGGTGTTGCTGGGGATGTTCTTCTTAATTTCCATGTGTATAGATTGTTGTTATTTTGTTCTTAACTTAACCAAGCCTGCGTTTTAGCTTCTTCCTTTTTTCGTCTCTTCTTTTTGCCTATCCGTTTTTGCCTCCGCCTCTCTACATCGTCTGCTGTGTTGTTCGGTTCTTGTCAATGAAGTTTCTGGCATCGCGCGCCATGCGCTCTAACTCTTTGAGGCGCGACGACTCGGGATATTCGCTGAGGAACGAGTAGTAGTAGTCGAGCATTGCGAGGTATCTGTCGAGCTGTTTGGTCTCAATCGAGTTTGCCGCAAGACGATATGCCGATACTGTTGTGTAGTACATCATCTCCTCGCTACGTGGTGAGTCGGGGTAACGCTTCATTGCATTCTTGAAGGCTACGATTGCCGACTTGTAGCGTCCTATCTTGTAGTAGGTGTAGGCGTTGAGGTAGCTCTTCTCTTGCAGACGTGCCGCGAGGTCGTCGAGCATGTTTTGAAATTCGTCGCGATTGTCCGACTCGGGGTAGCGCGACATGAACTCCGTAATGGCGATGATGGCCTGCGTTGTTATCGACTGGTCGCGCTCGGGGCCCGGCGACATGTAGTAGTAGCACAAGGCATACATGCCCTCGGCATCCTCGATGAAGGGGCTGCGCACAAACTTGTGGCGGAAGTTGTCGAGGAGCATCGACGCCTCCTCCCACTTGTGCTCCTTGTACTTGCATCGTGCGTTGTAGAACGAGAGCGAGTCCTCGCGAGGTGAGCCCTGATATATATGTCGGCATGCCTCGAAGAGCTCCGATGCCTGGCTCCACTTCTCACGCTCGTAGAGGTCGAGAGCCTGCTCGTAGGCGTACTGAGGGTCGCCACTCTTGATGGCTTTGTTCACCACGCTGCACGATACTACGCCGAGTACCGCGATAATTGCTGCTACGATATATCCGAAATTACGCTTCATCATTCAATATCTCTTACGACGCATAGCACAAAGAGTGCATTAAGTGCACAAAGTTAAACATAATTTTTTGAATAAACGCAATTAGCGAATAATTATTATATAATTATTTCGGATAGTTGCTGCATAATATTACTAAAACCTCTGTTGTGTGGCGTAGCACATGGCTGAAAATGAAAAACGAGGCTGAATAAAAAGTGTATTTCTGCGTTCTTTCTGGCGAATAAATGTCAATCTACTTCCGCTAACAAAAAAAGTTTCGACAATGAGCAGTACCGCTAAGTACAGCCCATCGTCGGATTTTTTTGTCGAGCGTTGTATCTCGCCACTTCTCGCCACAAATTTGCTTGCCCTCGAATGCTCATTTACGCCTAAGTAAACTCCGTTTTTCGGGCTGCGCAACTCTTGAACTACAACCTTTTATCCAACCCCTGAAAAGAAATGGGGATGACTATTTTTTAGTCATCCCCATCCGTATAGCGTTTATCGCAATTACTCGGCAACAACCGAGAACTTGATAGTAGCCTTAACCTCGCGGTGCAACTTGGCAACAGCCTCGTACTCACCGAGGGTCTTAACTGCATCAACAGTGATGTTCTTGCGGTCAACCTCTACGCCCTTCTCCGCCAAAGCAGCTGCAAGGTCAGCAGCGGTAACTGAACCGAAGATCTTCTCCTCCTCAGCCTTAACAGCTACTGAGAGGTGCAAGTTTGCGATAGTCTCAGCCAAAGCCTGAGCGTCAGCAAGAATCTTAGCATCCTTGTGAGCGCGCTGGCGAAGGTTCTCAGCGAGTACCTTCTTTGCCGAAGCGGTAGCAGCCTTAGCGAAACCCTGAGGAATCAAGTAGTTGTTGGCATAGCCGGGGCGAACGTTAACGATGTCGTTTGCGTAGCCCAAGTTCTCTACGTCTTTGATAAGAATTACTTCCATATTTCTCTCCTCCTCAATTAATTATTTCATACAATCGGTTACGAAAGGCAGAATAGCGAGGTGACGTGCGCGCTTAACAGCCTGAGCCACCTTCTTCTGGAACTTCTGAGAAGTACCGGTGAGACGACGGGGCAAAATCTTACCCTGCTCGTTGAGGAACTTCTTCAAGAACTCGCCGTCCTTATAATCTACGTACTTGATGCCGAGCTTCTTAAAGCGGCAGTACTTCTTCTTCTTTACGTCTACTGATACGGGGTTGAGATAACGAATCTCCGATGCACCCTGCTGTGTGTTCTCTGCCATGATTACTCCTCCTGTGATTTGTTAGCAAGCTTAGCGCGACGCTTCTGAGAGTACTCAACAGCGAACTTGTCCTGCTTGAAGGTTAAGAAACGAATGATGCGCTCATCGCGACGATACTGAGTCTCGAGAGTGTTGATGATTGAGCCCTCACCGGTGAACTCTACGAGGAAGTAGAAACCGGTGGTCTTCTTCTGAATCGGATAAGCGAGCTTCTTCAAGCCCCAGTTCTCGAAATTCACAATCTGACCGCCGTTCTCGGTGATTACGCCCTGGAATTTGTCAGCAACCTCCTTTACCTGTGCATCCGAAAGGACGGGAGTGACAATGAAAACGGTTTCGTAATTGTTCATACGTTTAATAAATTAGTTAATGTTTAGTGCATAAAGCGGTGCAAAGGTAATAATATTTTTTCATTCTGCAAGTGTTCGTCCCAATTTTTCTCACTCTGAATAGACAAATGGCCGTCTCGAACACAAGACAGCCATCAGTTTACTCTTCGAGGGGCTCGAAGACCTCCTTACCCAAGCCACACCATGGGCATACCCACTCGTCGGGTAGAGCGTCGAACGGTGTACCCGCGGCGATGCCGTTCTCGGGGTCCCCCTTTTCGGGGTCGTAGACATAGTCGCAAGCCGTGCAGAAATACTTTTTCATCATCGTAATATTAGTTGTTTAGCCAAATATATAGGTTGAGATATGTTGCCAGAGAGAGCCATGCCAAGTAGGGTAGCATGATAATAGAAGAGAATTTACTCGCTGGCCATGCAAGTATCGTGTATGTGAGCACCGCAACATCGAGGAAGATGATTACCACGAGGCCCGAGAGAGGCGACTGCTGGGTGAAGAACATGGGGCTCCACAAGAAGTTGAGTACGAGTTGTAGTAGCCATAGCCAAACAAACCCGCCATGGCCCACATCCATGAGTCGACCTATCGAGAGACCCATACATATATATATTATAGACCACGCTATGGGGAATACACCATCAGGGGGCGTTATCGACGGCTTGTCGAGTAGCGGGTACCAGCTACTGAGCGACTCCTCTTGGAGTAGCATTGCCGAGAAACCGACCAAAAAACATAGCGCAATAGGTGTTAGGTAATAAGCTAAGCGTCTCATAAATTATCTGTTTTGGATTGAAGACATGCAAATACCTTACCATAAAAAAAAGTAACCCCGCAGGGCTACTTTATCCTCCTTATCGCAATAAATATGCACACAAAGAGAAGAGGGTGCCAACTTCATTTGTTGGACACCCTCATTGTTATTTGTCGTATGGAGTGATTACAACTCCTCGGTAACCTCTGTTGTCTCTACGGGAGCAACCTCAATTGCGGGTGCCTCCTCAGCCGATGCCTCAACTGCGAGCTCCTCGCCCTCAACCTCTGTTGCCTCGGCCATGTTGTCATTGATAGCCTGCTGAACACCACTCTGTGTCTGAGCCTGCTCAGCCTCCTTAGGCATAGCAGTTACAGAGAGAAGGCTGAAAAATACGATGGCTGCAACCATAGCCCAAGTGAACTTCTCCAAGAAATCTGTGGTCTGGCGAACACCCATAGTCTGGTTTGCTGCACCGAAGTTAGCAGCCATGCCGCTCTTGGGGCTCTGAACCAATACTGCAAGAATCAACAAGATACTTGCGATAGCAATCATGATAATGCAAAAAGTATACATAGTCTATTAATTTAATTATTCACTTTTAGTTTTTATCTATTTTCGCCTCAATCTCTGCGATTAGACGTGCAAAGTAAACACTTTTTTCTGAATTTAGCAAACTTAATTTGCGATAAGTGTCAATTGCCTCCGAATATAACCCCTGTTTTTCGTAAATTTCTGCTAAATCTTCACTTACCATGTCGTCATCGGCCTCAATTTCCACCCTCGACATATCCTCGGCGTCGCCCTCTTGTGCTACGATGCGCAGGTCGTCGCGACGCAAGAAACGCTCGATAAGGTCGTCGTGCGTGAGGTGCACCATCTGCTCGATGTTCACCTCCTTTGGTGCAAGCATCAACCTGGGGTGCAGCGTTGCGAGAAGTTGGGTCTCGGCATCGCCTTCATGCCCTCTGCGTCGAGCCATAGCCAAACGTGGCGCACGCCACCATGGGTAGCGCGTGATGAGCGTTTGGAGCTCGTCGAGCGTGAGAGAGTCGTATGTCGATACCCCTGTCATCTGCTACCAGTTGCCGGCCGCGGCCATATAAATATCGTTTACCAAGTCCTCGACAATCTCCTCGATAAGCTGGTCCTGAACGTCGAGAAGCAACTGCGACGAGTCGTAGTCGGCGTACGACGAGAAGCTCTTGTTGTTGAACGACTGCGTCTGGTCAACGGCATTCTGGAAGCTTACGCGCACGGTGATGGTAAGTCGGTTTTGTAGTGCGTAGTCGCCACTCGATACCGACGATGTTGTCGAGGTGTAGTTCGTAATCTCGCCCTCGAAGGCAAAGTCGCCACCCTCCTCGACCTGCTCCAAGCGAGTCTGGCGCGAGAACTTGTCGCGCAGACCCTCCGTCAGCACATTACTCAGCGTCGGGGCTACCATCGGGGCATTATTCGGGAAGTAGGCCACCGAGAAGGTCTTCGCCTCGGGGGGTATTGAGCCTCCCGATAGGTTGTATGTAACCTTGTAACCACAGCTGCCACTCGCAAGGCCTATGGCAAGCACGATGGCTGCCATCGCAACTCTCTTAATCCAACTCTTCATATTCATCTATCTTTTCTCCTCGACAATACCCAACGCCTTCATCTTGCGGTAGAGTGTTCTCTCGGATATAAATAACTCTTGTGCGGCATCCTTACGACGGTAGTTGTTGTTGCGCAGGGCGCGTAAAATCTGCTCGCGCTGCACATCATCTTTCGTCAGCTCGCGCGCCGGGGTCTCCTCATCCTCTACAACTTCGGCCATCACACTCTCCTCGTAACGCTCCACCTCTGTGTGCGACGACTGTGGTAGTAGGCCAGCAATATCACGACGCAGTGTGCTCTCGGCGGGCTGTGGTGTGCGGCCCATCATCGCCTCGGTCATCATACGTTTGAGGTCGTTGATGTCGCTGCGCATGTCGAAGAGTATCTTATAGAGCAGTTCGCGCTCGGTGTTCATATCGTCGTAGGCGGCAGAGGCTCCCGACGTCATGGGGGTCTGTGTTCGCTCTGCGGGGAGATAACGGCGTAGTATGTCGGCGGTGATGTTGCGACTCTGCTCCACGGCCGATATCTGCTCGGCCACGTTCTTCAATTGACGTATGTTGCCACGCCAATGATAGTTCTCCAAGAGCGCGCGCGCACCTTCGTCGAGAGTAATCGAGGGCATGCGGTACTGTATGGCCACATCGCCCGCGAACTTGCGGAAAAGAAGGTATATGTCGCTCTTGCGCTCGCGCAGTGCCGGCACGCTGATGGGCACGGTGTTGAGACGGTAGAAGAGGTCTTCGCGGAATTTACCCTCCGAAATAGCCTTCATCAGGTCGTTGTTCGTCGCTGCCACCACGCGTACGTTTGTCTTCTGCACCTTTGTTGAGCCTACGCGCATAAACTCGCCTGTCTGCAACACTCTGAGCAGGCGTACCTGCGTAGATATGGGTAGTTCGCCCACCTCGTCGAGGAATATGGTGCCACCGTCGGCCTCCTCGAAGTAACCCTTGCGGCTCTCTATGGCTCCTGTGAACGAGCCCTTCTCGTGGCCGAAAAGCTCCGAGTCGATGGTACCTTCGGGTATTGCACCGCAGTTTACAGGGATATATTTGTTGTGCTTACGTGCCGAGTAGGCGTGTATGACCTGCGGGAAGAACTCCTTGCCCACGCCGCTCTCGCCGGTTACAAGCACAGAAAGGTCGGTGGGGGCAACACGCAAGGCTACCTCCAATGCCGTGTTCAGTGCCTCGGCATTGCCTATGATGCCGAAACGCTGTTTTACCGATAGTAGTTCGTTTGGTGTCATCGTACTAATTATTCGTGCTTGTTAGCTCCTCTACGGCCGTTGATGTCGAGGCATCAATCAGCTGAGGAGTATCAATATTGAGGCTGTCGGTGCCCTCTTCGGGCAGAGCCGTTGCAGTCATGATATCACTCTTCGAGGGCGTGCTCTCGACGCTCTTTGGCTTGTTGAGATACTGCCATGCGAACCATGCGCCACATGCGATGAGTATCGCTGCGAGAAGCATTATTTTGAGCATGCGTCCGGCATTATTGTTCGAGCGAGAGCCCGCGCTGAACATCTTATCTTCGCGCTTCTTGTTCTTGGCCTTGTCGTAGTTCAGTCCGCGCAGATACTTGTCGGGTGTGGTTACCGACATCGCGTCGTCCTCAACCTTTAAGCGTTGCACTCCGCGATTTGTGCTTCGTGGCGTTGCGCCCTGACGCTTCATCTGGGGCTCGACGTGTGTCGTCGGCTCCATCTTGGGGCGCATGTTGTCGAGCAGCTCTACGGGCGGCTTCACATTGCCACCAAAGGTCTGGGGTTCGCGCTTCTGCTTGAAGCATATCGTGTTGTTGGGGCCGGGGGTGAATACACCGAAGTTCTCGGTCGTGTAGCTGTTCTGCTTGCTTGTTGTGAAGCGCACCTCGAACACAAAGCGGTCTATTGCACCATTGGCTTCGAGGTCGTTTAGTCCGTAGGCCTTCAATAACGAGCATAATACGCCGTCATCGTTACGCATAAGCTCCGAGAATACTATATTTCCCGATGGCTGCTTGACGATGAACGTACCGAGCTTGGGCACAACAATACGCTTGTTGTACTTCAAATACTCGACGATTATGTTTGTTATCAACTCCACCTTATATATAAATATAAGCGCACAAAATTACAAATAGAAATTCAAACTACAAAATTTTTTTGTATGGTTGTTGGTCTCTGTGCCGATATGTTGCATATTGTTTGCCGCCAACCACTTTTCGGACGGGTATAAGTTGGGTCTATATTTCGTCAAAAATCTTTTTTTTCGTAAAATTATTTGGCGGTTCCGAAAAAATGTATTAATTTAGTAGTGCGAAAGAAAATTAATTTTAACCTAATACTTGTAAAACTATGATTATCACATTTAACGAACTGCGCCGCATCAAGGATAAGTTGCCCAGTGGCAGCTCGCAGCGCATTGCAGATGAGTTGGGAATAGACGTTGAGACTGTACGTAACTACTTCGGTGGTCAGCACCTCGAAGCTAAGGCATGTTCAGGTATCCATATTGAGCAGGGCCCCGATGGTGGCGTTGTTACGTTGGATGATACAACTATTTTTGATGCTGCAATGCGTATTCTTAACGAGCAGAAATAATCAAATTTTTTTCATAATATCAAAGGTTTGGGGTGGTCTAATTGTTGGTTTGACCACCCCAAGTTTTATGCTCTATGTCGAGGCCCGCAAGTTCGGCAGCATGTTGTGCTATGGGTAGCGTCAGCTCCTCGATGCTCGTAGGGCAGAAGTAGAATCCCGGAGATGCCGGCAATATTATGGCCCCCGCCTCGGTGAGCGTTGTCATGTTGCGCAGATGAATTAGCGAGTAGGGGCTCTCGCGTACAACCAATATCAGTCGTCGACGCTCTTTGAGCATCACATCCGCGGCTCGCTCCAAGAGGGTACGCGATATGCCCGAGGCTATACGTCCCACCGTGCCCATAGATGCCGGTGCGACAATCATCGCATCCCAGCGCGCCGAGCCACTTGCGGGTGATGCCCACATGTCGTCGTTCTGGTAGCGTGTTATCAGTTTGCTCTCGGGTAATGTTACGCCCTCGGCGCGTAGTACATCCTCGGCGTGGTGGCTCAGGATGAGTCCCACCTGTTCTACGGAGGGGTGTGCTACGAGAAGCTCTAACAGCTGGCGTGCATAGATAGCACCGCTGGCTCCTGTTATGGCGACAATAATCTTCATCTTAAAGCTCTATAATCTTGCATGTCAAGCCTCTATCGCGCGCTGTGCGCAGCAGGAAGGGTAGTGCATGGCTCATGTTGCGGAACGACTTTGCGCTGTCGTGGAAGGCTATGATGTCGCCTCCGCGCATGCCCTGTATCGAGGCACGCATGCACTTCTTGGGCGAGAGGTGGCGGTTGTAGTCGCGGGTGAGCACCGTCCACATCACCACACGGAAGCGTTGAGCCATCACGCGTAGCTGTGCGCGCGTAATCTGCGCATAGGGAGGACGAAAGAGCTCGCTGTGTACCATGCCTGAGGCTAAGTCTACATCCTCGATATATCGTTCGAGCGACATGCGCCAACCCTTTTGATGCGAGTAGGTGTGGTTGCCCACCTTGTGGCCGCGGTCGAGAATCATCTGGTAGAGGTCGGGATACATCTCCACGTTTTTGCCCAATACGAAGAAGGTGGCCTTGGCGTCGTAGCGGTCTAAGGTGTTGAGTATCCACTCGGTAACACCCGGCGTGGGGCCATCGTCGAAGGTGATGAATATCGCCTCCTTGTCGTCAATCTCCCAAACGGTGTTGGGAAAGAGTTTTCGTAGGATATTTCCCTTGTTTATGCGCATATCTCTTTTAGCTGCTGCGGTATAGCCCCGTAGCGAAGTGCAAAAGTAACTTTTTTTTCGTAAATCGAAAAATATAATTACCTTTGTCTGTTACAAATTACAATCTTTGCCTGCATTTTGCTGCGGGCGACACAAAAACTATCACTTATGAAACGTACTCTAAGACTCTTTGTTGTCTGTGTGGCTGTGATTTTTACATCGTGTACCACACGCAATACACTCCAACCTCGAACCACAGCCGGCGATGCCTACGATGTTCTAATCATCTGCCCGAATGAGGCGTGGCGTGGCGAGCTGGCAAATAGCGTGTGCGATATGTTGGAGGCCGATGCTCCGGGACTGACACGCCCCGAGGGCTACTTCAACATCATTAAGCAGACCGACGAGAAGGGTGCAACGAATATCGATCGTAAGTACCCCAACATCCTCAAACTCGACATCAGCCCCGTGCATACGACACCCTCTACGCGCGTTGCCAAAAACGTATATGCGCGTCCACAGACCATGGTTACGCTCTCGGCTGCCGATGCCGCCACCGCCGCTAAGTATATCGACCTCTCGGCCGAGGCTCTGCGCGAGTTGTTTGAGGCGGGTGAGCGTGAGGCTTCCAACAACCACTCAGCATCGCACGCGTCAGCCGAGCTTATGGATGATTTTGAGGCACATACGGGCTTCCGTATGGTAATACCTGCGAACTATTATAAGGCCACGACGCGCGATAATAATCTACTCTGGTATATCTGCGACTACGAGAAGAAGGCGCAGTACATCTTCGCCTACTCCTACGACTATGTCGACGCTGAGGACCTCACTGCCGAGTGGCTTATGCGCTCGTTGGATAACCGTCTATCAATCATTTCGAGCAAGGGTGCTGTTGGCTCATATATGGGCGTCAACGAGGAGGGCCCTGCCGAGTTGTGCGAGGTGGACATCAACGGTCGTACCTGGTATGAGCTGCGTGGCTGGTGGGAGGTCGAGGGCGACTTCATGGGTGGTCCCTTTGTCAGCTACTCGACACTCGATAGCGCGACTCGCCGCATAACGACCATTCTATTTGCGCTATATGCACCCGAGGAGGGACAGCGCAATCCTCTCCGAGAGATTGAACATTTGATCTACACCACCAAATAAAAAACGTATAACAAGGATATTTTGGCATCTGCCTCGTTGGTTTAATTGGACTATGAGACAATGGGACAATGGGATTTTTTTTTCTCATAGTCCCGTCGTCCCATTTTCCCATCGTCCCATTCTCTCATCGTCCCACTGTCCCATCGTCCCGTCGTCCCATCGCCCACACAAAAAAAATGGCCACCCGATATTGACGGGTGGCCATTCTATCTACTGCTCAGACTCTTAGCCGAGGTACGATTTGAGCATCGAGCTACGCGACGACTGACGGAGCTTGCGTATGGCCTTCTCCTTAATCTGGCGTACACGCTCACGTGTGAGGTCGAACTTCTCGCCAATCTCCTCCAAGGTCATCTCCGAGCAACCTATGCCGAAGAAGTAGCGTATGATGTCGCGCTCACGGTCAGTGAGAATCTCCAACGCGCGCTCAACCTCCGTAGCCAACGACTCGTTGATAAGACCACGGTCGGCATTGGGCGAATCGGTGTTTACAAGCACGTCGAGCAGACTGTTATCCTCGCCGTCGGCGAAGGGTGCATCTACCGAGATATGGCGACCTGCAACACGCAACGTGTCGGTAACCTTCTCCTTCGGAAGCTCCAACTCGTTGGCCAACTCCTCGGCCGAAGGGGTACGCTCATGCTCCTGCTCGAAGCGGGCAAAGGCCTTGTTAATCTTGTTGAGTGAGCCTACCTGGTTCAGAGGCAGACGCACAATACGCGACTGCTCGGCCAACGCCTGCAATATAGATTGACGAATCCACCATACGGCGTACGATATGAACTTGAAACCACGTGTCTCATCGAACTTCTCGGCAGCCTTGATAAGGCCCAAGTTACCCTCGTTGATAAGGTCGGGGAGGCTGAGACCCTGATTCTGGTACTGCTTGGCCACAGATACCACGAAACGGAGGTTTGCCTTAGTGAGCTTCTCCAATGCCTCCTGGTCGCCCTTCTTGATACGTTGGGCGAGTTCTACCTCCTCCTCAACCGAGATAAGTTCCTCTTTGCCAATCTCCTGCAAATACTTGTCGAGCGATGCGCTCTCGCGATTTGTGATTGACTTTGTAATCTTTAATTGACGCATAAATTATATCTTCTTACAACTTTTGTACAATATTTCACGCTTATATACGCATCTCATACAGAAATTGTTTCACAGTGTGTAAATTTTTTTTTGAGAATATGCCTCCGTTGGGTAGCCTATTTTTTAAGCAAAGCTTAATATTTCCAGCCATTTTTTGGTTATTCTCGGCTATTATTCCTATCTTTGCAAGATAATATATAAAGATTATGACACATCGTAGCGGATTTGTAAATATCATTGGTAACCCCAATGTCGGAAAATCGACGTTGATGAATGCGTTGGTCGGCGAGCGTCTCTCGATTATCACATCCAAGGCACAGACAACGCGCCACCGTATCATGGGCATCGTCAATGGCGATGACTTCCAGATTGTCTACTCCGACACTCCGGGTATCCTAAAACCAAACTACAAGCTGCAAGAGAAGATGATGAAGTTTGTGCGTGGCGCGATAACCGATGCCGACGTGCTGCTTTACGTTACCGACACCGTCGAGCAGAGCGACCGCTCGGCCGAGATTATCGAGAAGGTAAATCTCTCGGGAATACCTACCATAGTCGTTATCAACAAGGTCGACCTCACCACGCCCGAGCGGCTCACCGCTCTTGTCGAGAAGTGGCAGGCGTTGTTGCCCAACGCCATAATTGCCCCCTGTTCGGCTAAGGAGTCTTTCAATGTCGAGGGCGTCTTCAACCTTATCTTGGAGCGTCTGCCCGAGGGCCCGGCCTTCTATCCTAAGGATACGCTCACGGATAAGACACTGCGTTTCTTCGCCTCGGAGATTATCCGCGAGAAGGTGCTGCTCAACTACGACAAGGAGATACCTTACTCGTGCGAGATAGCCATCGACGCCTACAAGGAGGAGCCCACCATAGACCGTATATCGGCCACCATATATGTTGCCCGCAACTCGCAGAAGGGTATTGTCATAGGTCATCGTGGCGAGAAACTCAAAAAGGTGGGTCAGGCAGCGCGCCACGACTTGGAGGCCTTCTTGCAGAAAAAGGTCTTCCTCGAACTATACGTCAAGGTAAACGAGGATTGGCGCAACAACGACCGACAGCTCAAAAATTTCGGTTACGAGTTGGAGTAATAAAATAGCCCCTATAAGCGTTTTAGTATCGACGTAGCCGACACCATGAAGCGACTTTTTAGCATCCTGCTGTTTGTGGTCGCTCTCGCACTTCCGAGCGAGGGTGTGGCGCAGTATAACCGTAACTACATCTATTGGGTAGGGCAGCAGTGCATGGTCAAGAACAACTATCGTGAGGCTATCGATGTTCTGAACGTCCTTCTGCGTCACGATGCGAGCGACTACGACGCCTACTTCCTGCGCGGTATCGCCAAGTATAACATGGACGACCTCTTAGGTGCCGATGCCGACTTTTCGGAGGCTGTGGAGCGTAACCCCGTATTTACAGGTGCATACTATTACAGAGCAATCACACGCTCGCGCCTCGGTAACTACGACGATGCGCTTAATGACTTCCAGCAGGCCATAGAGCTGCGTCCCGACCTCCCCGACCCCTATTACAGCCGCGGCGTTACACGCCTGCTTAACCAGCAGTTCGAAGCTGCCGTCGCGGACTTCAACAAGTTTATACGTTACGAGAAGCGACACGTGCCGGCCTATATCAACCGTGGCATGAGCTACCTCTATCTGCGCGATACGGTGAAGGCCATGGAGGACTTCAACACCGCCATACGCACCAATCGCGAGGATCCCGATGGCTACAACCGTCGCGGTGCACTCTACATGGCGCAGGAGCGTTATGCCGAGGCATGCGCCGACTTCGATATGGCTGTGCAGTGCGATAGCACCTTTATCCCCGGCTACTTCAACCGTGCCCTGGCGCATAGCTATCAGCATCGCCCCATGCAGTCGCTCAGCGACTTCGACCGTGTTGTCGCCCTCGACTCCACAAGCTCGCTCGGCTACTTCAACCGCGCCATCGTCCGCACCGAGATTGGCGACTATAACCGCGCGTTGGAGGACTTCGATAGGGTAGCGACCTTCTCGCCCGACAACGTGCTTCTATACTACAACCGCGCACTGCTCCATACGCGCCTCGGCGATATTGAGGCCGCTATCGACGACTACACGCGCGCCATAGAGCTATATCCCGACTTTACGAATGCCTACCTCGGTCGTAGCGTGCTGCGCCGCTCACAGCGCGATGTGGCGGGTGCCGAGAGAGATAGACGTACGGCCGAGCGCAAGATTGCGGAGTACCGTTCGCGCCTCAAAGACTCGACATACTCGATATATGCCGATACGACGCAGCGTTTCGATAAGTTGCTCTCGTTCGAGAGTAAACTCATGGAGCGCAACTTCGAGCGTATAGCCTCGACCATCACGTCGGCCGGTAACGATGGTCTCACGCTGATACCCATGTTCCGCTTCACGCTGCTCACCGACGACACGGACAAGGTTGCGGATCGTCGTGCCAAGCGTTACCGCTCGCCCCGTGTTACCGACTTTATCGCCAAGGTCGACAATCCTCTGCTGAGGCTCGATTGTCGCGTGGGCAACCTCCCTGCCGATACGCTTGTGGCTATCGACCGCCGCATAGCCGAGGAGTTGCACCAGTCGGATGAGCCATCGTGGATGCTGCTCTTTGAGCGTGGTGTGAGCCAGTCGCAGATTAAGCAGTACACAAGTGCTGTGGCCACACTCTCGGAGGCTATTCAGCTCAACCCCTCAAATCCGTTCCTATACATCAATCGCGCTACCACACGCGCCGAGATGATTGACTTTATCTCGTCAATAGATAACTCGTACCAGAGCATAACCTTCGATTCGGACCCAGCAAAGCGTCTACACAACAGTGGTACGCGCACCTACAATTACGACGAGGCGATAGAGGATATGAACAAGGCTATAAAGCTCTACTCCGATTTTGCCGAGGCCTACTACAACCGTGCAAACCTCATGGCCATATCGGGTAAGCTGCCCGAGGCCTACGACGACTATACACGCGCCATAGAGCTCGATGCCGACTTTGCCGAGGCCTACTACAACCGCGGTCTTGTGCAGATTCTTATGAAGGATACGCGCAAGGGGTGCATGGATTTGTCGAAGGCCGGCGAGTTGGGTGTGGAGGCCGCCTATGAGCTGCTCGCACAGTTCCGTATAGGACGCTGATAGCCGCGAAAAGACGACTAACGAACAAACAATTTTATTAACTTAAATAAAACATTTATGACTCAAACAATTCAACGTAAACTTAACGACTCGGCGTTTATTCGCTGGACGGCAGTGATTCTCATCTCGTTGATGATGTTCTTTGCCTACATGTTCGTGGACATGATGTCTCCTTTGCAGAGCCTTATCGAGGGTCAGCGTGGCTGGACTCCCGATATCTTCGGTACCTACGGCTCGTCGGAGTTCTTCCTCAATGTCTTCGGTTTCCTCATTATCGCAGGTATTATCCTCGATAAGATGGGTATTCGCTTTACGGGTACTCTCTCGGCATCGCTCATGGTTATCGGTGCCTTCATCAAGTTCTATGGTGTGAGCGATTGGTTCGTAGGCTCGGAGTTGGATGCAACACTTTCGGGCTGGGGCTTCATGGGCCTTCCCGGCTCGGCGTTGCTTGCATGCCTCGGCTTCATGATTTTTGGCTGTGGTTGCGAGATGGCGGGTATCACCGTGTCGCGTGCTATTGCTAAGTGGTTCAAGGGCAAGGAGATGGCTATGGCCATGGGCTTGGAGATGGCTATCGCACGTATCGGTGTGTTTGCAATCTTCACCATGTCGCCCGCCGTGGCTAACTCAGAGATGTTTGCCTTCATCCCTACGGATGTTGTTAAGCCCGTATTCCTCTGCTCGGTATTGCTTATCATCGGTCTTCTCTGCTTCCTCGTATTCTCGGTATTGGATGCTAAGTTCGATAAGCAGCTTGCCGCAGCCGGTGAGGTTGAGGAGGCTTCGTCGGAGGAGGAGTTCAAGATTAGCGACGTGAAGGTTATCTTGTCGAGCAAGATTTTCTGGCTCGTAGCAATGCTCTGCGTGTTGTACTACTCGGCTATCTTCCCATTCCAGCGTTATGCTACCAACATGTTCGAGAATAACCTCGGTATCTCGGCTGCTGAGGCTGCCAACATCTTCCGTTGGTTCCCCATTGGTGCGGCTCTTATCACTCCGTTCCTCGGTGGTTTCCTCGATAAGCGTGGTAAGGGTGCGTCGATGCTTATCCTTGGTGCTATCCTCATGATTTCGTGCCACCTTATCTTCGCTTTGGTGCTTCCTCAGTTCCCCAACCTGTTGCTCGCATACTCGGCAATTGTGGTTCTCGGCGTATCGTTCTCGTTGGTGCCCGCCGCCTTGTGGCCCTCGGTACCCAAGCTTATGGACGAGCGTTTCTTGGGCTCGGCATACTCGCTTATCTTCTGGGTTCAGAACGTAGGTTTGTGCCTTGTGCCTATGCTTATCGGTGCTGTGCTTAACTCAACTAACCCCGGTGTTGCCGAGGAGTTCGAGTACAAGAATAAGATCGCTACCTTGTCGGAGAAGGTTGACTACGAGCAGAAGATTGTTGACCTTAATGCACTTATCGCCGAGGTTGAGGCTACGGGTGCTACCGTTGTTGACGAGGCAGAGGTTGAGGCTACGGGTGCTACTGTTGTTGACGAGACTGAGGCTGTTGAGGTAGAGACAGTTGAGGCTGTTGAGACAGAGGTTGCCGAGACAGTTGAGGCTGTTGACTACGATGCAGTTCGCGCTGAGATAGCAGCTCTCGAGGAGGGTCGTGCAGCGATGGGTATCAACGATAAGTTCGACTTCGAGGCATCGAAGGCTGAGCTCGAGGCGTTGAAGGCTGAGCAGGCCGAGAAGGGTCTCTCGCTTACACCTCGTTACGACTACACCGTTGCGATGTTAATCTTCGTTAGCTTCGGCGTTTTGGCTCTCTTCTTCGGCTTGTGGCTCAAGCGTGAGGATAAGAAGAAGGGCTACGGCTTGGAGTTGCCCAACATCAAGCAGGAGTAGTTCTCTCGAACTCGGTTTGATTTATGGTTGAGGGGTGCGCACAGGCGCATCCCTCTATTTTTTTGTCGTCCGGGGAGAGGGATAAGGAAGTTAAGGAAGTTAAGGAGATTAGGGAGATTAAGGAGATTTTAGGGGCTCTATTTTTTGACTATGAGACAGTGGGACTTTGGGACTATGAGAATTTTTTTTCATGCCGGCCGCATCGGCCCATCGTCTCATCGTCCCATCGTCTCATCGTCTCCTCGTCTCCTCGTTCCATCGTTCCATCGTCTCACCATCGACCGCTCACCACCCGCAGCCCTCGGCACCATATATATAATAAAAAAATAGCGCAGACCGAAGTCCACGCTATCTTATAATATCATCCTAACTGCTTAGCGACGCTGACGACGCTGCTCGCGGTTGATGGTCATCTGCTCCTGCTGCTGGCGCAACGCCTCCTCGTAACGCTCCTGGAACTTAGACTTCTTGCGAGGCTTCGACTTGGCGGCCATAAGCTTGGCGCGCACCTTCTCGTCATCGACCATGCGGCGGATAGTGAACATGATAATCATGGTCATAATCTGCGACAGGAAGTAGTAGTAGCACAAGCCCGACGAGTAGTTGTTGAAGAAGAAGAGCATCATGACGGGCATGAAGTATACCATCATGAACTTCATCATGCCACTACCGGGCTGACCTACTGTTGTTGCGGCCTGCTGCTTGTATGTGAAGAACGAGTAGCCGAACATGGCAACGGCCATAAGCAGCGCAAAGAGGCTCACATGGCTACCATAGAAGGGTATGCTGAACGGAAGTTCGAGGACGCTATCGTACGACGAGAGGTCGTTGGCCCAAAGAAAACCTTGGCCACGAAGCTCGATACTTGCGGGGAAGAAGCGGAACATAGCCCACAGAATAGGCATCTGAATGAGCAATGGCAAGCAACCACCCATAGGGCTGATGCCCGCCTGGCGGTAGAGCTCCATCGTTGCCTGCTGCTTCTTCATGGCATCTTCCTGCTTGGGATACTTGGCGTTGAGAGCCTCCAACTCGGGACGTACGGCGCGCATCTTGGCCGTAGACATGTAGCTCTTGTAGGTCAAAGGCAGGATGATAATCTTAACCAACAGCGTGAGGATAAGGATGATAATACCAAATCCTAAGCCGTGGTCGCTGAGCCAGTTGAACACGGGAATTGTGAGGATGCGGTTAATCCAACCTACGAGCCATCCACCCATCGGGATAAGGTCTTCGAGATTCTCCTCCTTGCCCTCAAAGGTTACATCTTTGAGAATCTTGTAGTCGTTGGGGCCGTAGTAGAATGCGAAGTTGTACTCCTCCTGCTCGGCGTCGAAAGGCACGTAGAGGTTAGCCTTATAGTCCTTCACGAAGTCGGCACCGCCATTTGTCGATGTCTTGAAGCTCATGCCTGCGCTCAGGGCCTCGCCACTGATGAATACCGACGAGAAGTACTGCTGTTTGAGTGCTACCCAGCCAACATTCGAGCAGTTGGTGTGCTCGCCATCGGCGTCGAGCTCCTCCATCTCGTTATCCTCGCCCTCCCAATAGCAGATTGTCGTGGCCATGTTCTCGTTCTGGAAGCCGCGCTCGTTCTGATTTGAGTGATTAGACCACTCCAAGGCAATCTTGCCACTCTCGGGAATGAATGTTGCCAAGCCGCGCTCAACGATGTCGAAGTCGATGAGGTAGTCGCGGTGCGCCTCTCCGGTGTTGTATATCTTATATATGTAGACGATATACGACGTGGGGCTGAGGTCGAGACGCATGTTTATCTGCTTGGTGCCATCCTCCAAGGTGGTGGTAGCCGTAGCAAACGTGTAGTTCTCGGTGTTGATGTTTGCACCCGTTGCCGTGCGAAGTGTCATGTTGAACTTTGCGGTCTCGGGCTGCATCATCTCCACATTCTCGGTGCGCTGGCCATCGGCATATTTGTAGTACTCTTTGAGCGTTACGTTGGTAATCTTACCTCCGCGTGTCGAGAAGTCTACCTTCAAAAGGTCGTTCTCCACACTGAATGTCTCGGCCTCGGCATCACGCGCTGCTATGAGCTGCTCGCCATAGTTCAGAAGGTCGCTCTTGGCGGTGTTCAGACGCGCTAACTCCTCCTCGACCTGAGCCAACGAGTCGCGCATCTGCTTCTGCTCGGGGCTAAGCTCGTTGAGCTTCGCCAAACGCTCCTCCTCGGCTCTCTTAATCTCTGCCTGCTGCTCGTTGTAGGCCTTTACCTTCTCGTTGTACTTCTCGGCTTCGTTGCTCTGGTATACCGAAAAGCCAATGAATACGGCAACCATGAGCAACAGTCCGATAATCGTTTTCTTATCCATCTCTAATTACTACTGACCCGCAGTGGGGTCAAATTACTATTTTTTCTCTGGTGTGAAACTCTATTTGTTCTGCTCGTCGCGGTATTTGAGAGCCTCCTTAACAAAGGCTACAAACAACGGATGAGGATTTGCTGCTGTCGAGTGGTACTCGGGGTGGTACTGCGTACCCACGAACCAGCGGTGCGAGGGAATCTCAACAACCTCCACAAGGCCTGTATCGGGGTTCTGACCTACGGCCTTCATGCCCGCAGCCTCGAAAGCGGCGAGGTGGTGGCTATTGAACTCGTAGCGGTGGCGGTGACGCTCAACAACCGAGAGAGTGTCGTAGGCCTTTGCTACGCGCGAGTTCTTTGCCAGCTGACAGGGGTAGCCGCCAAGACGCATTGTGCCACCCTTGGCCGTAACGTTCTTCTGCTCCTCCATAAGGTCGATAACAGCGTGCTCCGTGGCACCCATCTCGCTCGAATTGGCATCGGCCCAACCGAGGACGTTGCGTGCAAACTCAATTACGGCACACTGCATACCGAGACAGATACCGAAGAAGGGAACATTGTTCTCGCGGGCATAGCGCACAGCGACCAACTTACCCTCGATACCGCGGTTGCCGAAGCCCGGGGCTACCATGATAGCCGACATCTTGCCGAGCTGCTCCTGAACATTCTCCGCCGTTAGCTTCTCGGAGTTCACGTAGTGCAACTTTACCTTAACCTCGTTTACGGCACCTGCGTGTATGAACGACTCGCTAATCGACTTGTAGGCATCGGGAAGCTCGGTGTACTTACCTACGAGGGCGATGTCCACCTGGCTCTTGGGGTTCTTGATGCGCTCTACGAATGCCTCCCACTCGGTCATGTCGGGCTCCTGCTCCGATTTGAGGCCGAGCTTCTCGAGAAGTACATCATCGAGGTGCTGGTTGTGCATGCGCAAGGGTACCTCGTAGATTGTGGGTACGTCGATAGACTCAACAACAGCCTCGGGGGCTACGTTGCAGAACAGTGCTACCTTGCGACGAATATCCTGGCCGAGAACATGCTCCGAACGAAGCACGAGGACGTCGGGCTGCAAACCGTACGACAGAAGCTCCTTCACGGAGTGCTGCGTGGGCTTAGTTTTCAGTTCGCCCGATGCTGCCATGTAGGGTATGAGCGTGAGGTGTACGAGCACGGTATTCTGGTAGCCGAGCTGATAGCGCAGCTGACGTACCGACTCGATGAATGGCAACGACTCGATGTCGCCCACCGTGCCACCAATCTCGGTGATGATGACGTCGTACTTCTTGGTTGTGCCGAGAAGCTGTATGCGACGCTTAATCTCGTCGGTGATGTGGGGTATAACCTGTACGGTCTTGCCGAGGAACTCGCCGCTACGCTCCTTCTCGATAACGCACTGGTAAATCTTACCTGTGGTTACGTTGTTGTTCTTGGTTGTCTGTATCGACGTGAAACGCTCGTAGTGTCCGAGGTCGAGGTCGGTCTCGGTGCCATCCTCCGTTACGTAGCACTCGCCGTGCTCGTAGGGGTTGAGCGTACCGGGGTCGACGTTGATATAGGGGTCGAGCTTCTGAATGGTTACCGAGTAACCGCGAGCCTGCAACAGACGTGCGATAGAGGCCGAAATGATGCCTTTGCCGAGTGACGATGCTACACCGCCAGTAACAAAGATGTACTTTGGTTTAGATAGTTTCATTGAATAATCCTCCCTGATTTATATTCTTTATTTCTAATTCTTACTTGTTCTCCTCCTGCTTTTGGCGAGCCTCCTCGGTATCAATAAGGCGTACCTTCTCGATTACCTCGGCCATGTCGCGCTTCGCCTTCTCAATCTTCTCGCGTACGTCGGCGATGAGTGTCTCGGCATTTTTTGACTTCGAGAAGAAGCCGATGTTGTTCTCCAAGAGGGCGATATCCTGTTCCATCTGACGTACCTTGTTGTAGAGCTTCTCGCGCTCGGAGCGTAGCTGTGAGCCGCCCTTCATGCTCGATACACGCTCACGGAAACGATTCATCGAGCGGTCGCGCTCGGTGGTGCGCAACGTGCGGAACATATCGTCAACGATGCTCTTGTACTCCTTCTGCAATGCCTCCTTCTGCTTGATGGGCACGAAGCCTATTTGGCTCCAACGACGCTGAAACTCCTTGACAGCCTCGAAGCCTCCGGCCTTGATGTCGGCCGCCTTCATCTCCTCGATGAGGGCCTTTTTGAGGCGTAGGTTCTCCTCCTGCTCGTTGTCGAGCGACGAGAAGTGGGCAGCCTTACGCTCGAAGAACTTGTCGCATGCGGCGCGGAAACGCTTCCATATAGCGTCCGAGTGGCGACGTGCCACGGGGCCTACCTGCTTCCATCGTGCTTGCAGGGCGATAAGCTCATCGGTGGCGTGCTTCCAATCCTCCGACTGCGAGAGTGTCTCGGCCTCGGCACATAGCTCCTGCTTCAATGCGAGGTTGTGCTCCATCTCGCTCTTCACGCCGGCGTAGAAGTCGCGTTTGAGCTCGAAGAACTTATCGCAGGCGTTGCGGAAACGCTCGTATATGCGGTTGTTATCCTTCTTGGGTGCGAAGCCTATGGTCTTCCATACCTTCTGAATCTCCAACAGCTCCTCGCTCGCCTTGTTCCACTCCTTGCGCGAGAGTAGGGGACGTGTGGCTAATGCCTCGGTCTTCTCGCAGAGTTCGCTCTTCAATGCGAGATTCTTGGTCTGCTCCGCTTTGAGCTGCTCGAAGTACTCCTGATGACGCTTGTTGATGCGGCTCGATGCATCCTTGAAACGCTCCCACAGTGCCTCCTTGAACTCGATGGCCACGGGGCCCGTCTCGCGCCACTCGTCGTGCAGCTTCTGCAACTTGCGGAAAGCCTCGACAATCTGTGTGTCGAGCGTCAATGCCTCGGCCTGCTCGCAGAGTGAGAGCTTGGCCTCGTAGTTCTTTTTAAGGTCGAGGTCGCGGAGCTCCTTGTTAATCTTTATGAAGTTGTAGAAATTCTCGATGTGTAGGTTGTAGGTCTCCCACAAATCCTTCACGTTCTGCTGGGGTACAAGGCCTGTATCCTTCCAACGCTGCTGCAACTCGCGGAAGCGTGCGAAGGTGGTGTTCATGTTCTCCTCGGAGTTAATCAACTCTTTGAGTTCGTCGATAATCTCCAACTTTACTTTGAGGTTCTGCTCTTTGTTTGCTTCGAGCGTGGCGATATGTTTGTCGCGAGCCTCGCGATATATGGCGAATAGCTCCTTGAAACGCTGCTCATTGGGGTTCTGTGTGGGGGTGAAGGCCTCCTCGTCGCCACCCGCCTCGATGAAGGCGCGTCGCTCGGCCTCAACCTTTGCGCGATGCTGCTTGTAGAATGCTATCTTGACCATCTCGACAATGGGGCGCAGTGTCTGTACGGGCTCCGACTCGATCTTCGAGGCGAAGAACGATACGAGCTCCTCCTCGCCCATTCCTGCGAGCATATCGCTCTGGGCGGGTGCTGCCTCCTGCTCCTCGGCGGTCTCGGCACCTATGTCGAGTCCTGCCTCATCTGCGGCAAGTGCCGCCTCCTCCTCGGCAAAGGTCTCGCTCATGGTCTGCTCGATGGTGGGAGCATCGTCATTTGTTGTCGTCTCGGCGACATTGGTAGTGGTCATCTGCGCATCTTCGGCAGTTGTGCCGACAGGCTCCACGGGAGCCGTAAGATTAGTTTTTTCAGTAGCCATCGCTTACATAGTTTTAAGTTACAACGCGTACCCGCGGGTACGTTATTCGTGCAAAGATACTAAATCTTTTTCAAAGAAAAAACAGTTCGTCCCATAATTTGTTTTTGCGGCCCACTCCGATGAAGTCGTAATGGCCAAAGTTTCTACCAAAAGAGAATATTAATGGCGATAGATTTTGAATAATTGCGTTTAGCTGCTGACGATAAAAAAATAGGCTGTTCGGAGGTGTTGGACGGAGGGTGCAAAAAAAAGTATGAAAATGGTTGGAAAGTTACATATATTTTATTAACTTTGTTGTGCTTTTTGTGGGCCTCCGTGTGGCCCCACGTTGAAGTCGCGAGGATAATTCATTAACAATAAATAATTTTTACAAAATGGTAATTTTAGTACTTAACTGCGGTAGTTCGTCTATCAAGTATCAGGTGTTGGACGTTTTGGAGTCGTCGAACACGCTTTTGGCCAAAGGTTTGGTTGAGCGTATCGGTTTGGCTGAGGGAGACCTCACGCACAAGCCCCAGGGTAAGGATAAGTTCGAGCTTCACTGCCCGATTCCCGACCACACAACGGGTATCCGCCTTGTTCTCGATGCTCTGACTCACCCCGAGCATGGCGTTATCGCGTCGCTCGACGAGCTTAAAGCAGCGGGTCATCGTGTGGCTCATGGCGGCGAGTTCTTCACCGATAGCTGCCTTGTTGACGAGGATGTTAAGAAGAAGATTGAGTCGTTGTATTCGATTGCTCCTCTGCATAACCCCGCAAACCTCGAAGGTATCCTCTCGATGGAGAAGGTATTGCCCGGCATCAAGCAGGTAGCCGTATTCGATACATCGTTCCACCACACCATTCCCGCCATCAACTACATGTACGCTATGCCCTACGAGTACTACGAGAAGTATCGCGTTCGTAAGTATGGCTTCCACGGTACAAGCCACAAGTTTGTAGCGCGTGTAGGTGCCGAGATGTTCGGCTTGGATTTCGAGAAGTCGAAGATTGTAACTTGCCATATCGGTAACGGTGCTTCGGTAACGGCTGTTCTCAACGGTAAGTCGTTCGATACCTCTATGGGCTTCACTCCGCTCGATGGTCTTGTGATGGGTACACGTGCCGGCTCTATGGACGTTAGCGCAGCAACCTATGTTGCCGAGAAGGAGGGTATGTCATATAAGGAGCTCGACGCTATGCTTAACAAGAAGTCGGGTGTTCAGGGTCTGACGGGTATTTCGAGCGATATGCGCGATATCGACGCTGCATACGATCAGGGCAACGAGCGTGCAATCATGGCTCGCGACCTCTACTTCAACCGCATCAAAAAGTTCGTGGGTGAGTATGCTGCCGAGATGGGTGGTGTCGACCTCGTAGTCTTCACCGGTGGTGTTGGCGAGAACTCTCCTGAGTTGCGCGAGTATGTTTTGCGTAACATGGAGTTCATGGGCATCAACTTCGATGCAGAGCGTAACCGTGGCAAGCGCGGTACGGACTATGAGATTACCACAGCCGACTCGAAGGTTAAGGCTGCCGTAATCTGCACCGACGAGGAGCTTGTTATCGCTATGGATACCTATCGTCTGACAAAGTAATTTGGCAACAAAACGTGAAAATAACATTAACAAAATAAAACCTAAAACAACTATGATTAAGCATTTGGACGAAATCGTTGCTGCTGCGGTGGCACGTGGTAAGAAGAAGATGATTGTGGCCTATGGTCAGGATACGCACTCTATCGGTGCTACCGATATGGCTATCAAGGCCGGTCTTGCAGAGGTAACCCTCGTAGGTGATCCCGAGGAGATTAAGAAGTCGTGCGAGGCTGAGGGCGTTGATATCAACCAGTACACCATCATCCCCGAGTCGGAGGACGTAAAGGCTGTTGAGATTGCTGTTAAGGCTGTTCACAATGGCGAGTACGATGTTCTTATGAAGGGTGTTGTTCCCACAGATAAGTACATGCGTGGTATCCTTAACAAGGAGTGGGGTTTGTTGCCCGCCGGCACTACTCTTAGCCACGTTACCGTATTGGAGGTTCCTGCATACCACAAGCTTCTCGTCGTTAGCGACGTAGCCGTTCTTCCTTGCCCCTCGTTGGAGCAGAAGAAGCAGATTGCGAAGTACCTCATTCAGACAGCAAACAACCTCGGTATCGAGTGCCCCAAGGTAGCGTTGTTGGCACCCAGCGAGCAGCTTTTGCCTAAGGTAGTTAGCTCGGTTGAGGCTAAGGAGCTCTCTGACCTCGGTCAGGCAGGCGAGCTTGGTAACGCACTCTTCCAGGGTCCTTTGGCTTTGGACGTAGCTATCGACGAGGAGAGCGTTAAGATTAAGAAGCTCACAGGCCCCGTTGCCGGCGATGCTGACTGTATGTTGTTCCCCAACTTGGAGAGCGGTAACGTATTCTTCAAGGCTTGCTCGAAGTTCGGCGGTGCCGAGTTGGCAGCTATGGTTGCAGGTCCTACTGCTCCTTGTGTGCTCACCTCGCGTGGTGACTCTACCAAGACTAAGCTCTACTCAATCGCACTTGCTTGCTTGTCAGCGAAGTAGGATTAACTAACCTTAAACAACGAAACAATGGCTTACAATATATTAACCATTAACCCTGGCTCTACCTCTACGAAGGTGGCTCTGTTCCACGACTTGGAGCAGGTGAAGACTTTGAAGCTCAGCCACTCGGCCGAGGAGATTGCTCAGTTTGCCTCTGTTGCCGACCAGCTCGAGTGGCGTTTGGGTATCATCCTCGACGCGTTGAAGGCCGATGGCATCGACCTCAAATCGTTGAATGCCGTTATTGGTCGTGGTGGTCTTATGCGTCCTATCGAGGGTGGTGTTTACCGCGTTGGCGAGGCTATGATTGCCGACCTCGTAGCACCCAAGCGTCAGCACGCCAGCAACCTCGGTGCTCTGATTGCACGTCGCATCGCCGATGAGGCAGGTGTTGAGGCCTATATCGCCGACCCTGTTGTTGTTGACGAGTTGCAGGATATGGCACGTGTGAGCGGTATCAAGGATATTCCTCGTCGCTCAATCTTCCACGCTCTCAATCAGAAGGCTATCGCACGTCGTTATGCTGCCGAGGCAGGTCGTCCCTATGAGGAACTCAACCTCGTTGTAGTACACATGGGTGGTGGTATCTCGGTTTCGGCTCATGCTAAGGGTCGTGTTATCGACACCAACAATGCTCTCGATGGCGATGGTCCTATCGCTCCTGAGCGTGCAGGTACTATCCCTGCCGGTGATTTGGTAGACCTCTGCTTCTCGGGTAAGTACGAGAAGGGCGATATCAAGAAGCTCTTGGCGGGTAAGGGTGGCCTTGTTGACCATGTAAACTGCAACAATGTGCAGGAGCTCAACGAGGTACGCGCCGCTAATGGCGACAAGGAGGCACGCTTCATGCTCGATACCATGGCCTACTCGGTAGCCAAGTGGATTGGCGAGATGGCAGTGGTGTTGAAGGGTCAGGTTGACGCTATCCTTCTCACGGGTGGTATCGCTTGGAACGACTGTGTGAACGATGTTATCATCGACTACTGTAAGTTCCTTGCTCCCATCAAGATATACCCCGGCGAGAACGAGTTGGAGTCGTTGGCTGAGAACGCCTTGCGCGTGCTTCGCGGCGAGACCGTAGCAAAGGAGTACTAATAGATGAAAATCTTGATTATCAACGGGGCGAACCTCAATCTGTTGGGTGTTCGCCAACCCGAGATATACGGCCGAAAGAGCTTCGAGGAGTACCTCGGGGCTCTTCGTGCTCGTTATTCGGGACATACCATCGACCACTATCAGTCGAACATCGAGGGCGAGCTTGTCGATAGAATCCAGCAAGCTGAGGGTTGCTACGATGGCGTTATCCTCAATGCCGGGGGCTACACCCATACGTCGATTGTCATTCGCGATGCTGTGGCTGCGGTGTCGGTGCCTGTTGTCGAGGTGCACATATCGTCAATCCTCGCACGAGAGGAGTTTCGTCATGTGTCGCTCCTTGCTCCGGTGGTGCGTGGCAGTGTCATGGGCTTCGGCATGGAGTCGTATCGCTTGGCTGTCGAATATCTCATAGGGTAGTAGGGTATGGCCGAGCAGAAGTTGGAGCGTAAGGTGCTCAGTGGTGTTGCGTGGAGCTTCTCGGAGAAGTTCCTCACCATGGCCGTGCAGATGGCCGTGAGCATCATTGTTGCCCGCCGTCTTCTGCCTGAGGACTTCGGCGTGATGGCCATCCTCACGTTCTTTACGTCGGTTGCTCTGACTATTGTCGATAGCGGCTTCTCGCAGACGCTCATACGGCGTCAAAACCCCACTGACGAGGAGTATCGCTCGGTGCTGGGCTTCAACATCGTGATGTCGCTCCTACTCTATGTTATCCTCGTTGCTGCGGCTCGTCCTATCGCCACGTTCTATGGCCATTCGGAGATTGCGGCGGTTGCTCCGGTGCTCTTCCTGCTTCTGCCCATAAACTCTCTGTGCGTGGTGCAGACGGTGATGTTCACGCGCGAGTTTCGCTTTGCTCTGCTCTCGAAGATTGTCTTCCTATCGTCGCTTATCAGCGGCCTTGTGGCCGTTGTTATGGCTATCGCGGGGTGCGGAATATGGAGTCTGGTGGCACAACGTCTCTTGCAGATGAGCATTAAGGCCGTTGCGTTTTGGTGGATACGTCGTTGGCGTTCGGAGTCTCGTTTCAGCTTCGCGGCTATACGCCGTTTGGCACCATTCAGCCTACGACTGTTGGCCACCGACCTTATCGCGGCTATCTATAACAATGTCGCGCAGCTCTTCGTTGGCAAGATTCACTCTACGGCTACTCTCGGCTTCTTCTCGCAGGCGCAGAAGCTCCGAGACCTCCCCGTAATCTCTACCGTGCAGGCTGTGCAGGGTGTTACCTATCCCGCGCTGTCGACGCTTGCTGACGACGACGACAAATTCTCGGCTGCCTACCTCAGAATCGTGCGTCTGCTTTCGCTCGTTGTCTTTCCCGTTATGCTCGGTCTGGTGGCTGTTGCTCCCGAGATGTTTGCGTTGCTGTTGGGGGATAAGTGGATGCCTACGGTGCCCTATTTCGAGATTTTGGCACTCTCGGGCCTTGTCTATCCGCTCTCGGTTGTGGCGTACAACATCCTCAAAGTACGTAGCGACGGACGTATCATCCTACGCTTGGAGCTTGCCAAGCGTGTTGCGATGACCCTTATTTTGGTCTACACCATACCGCGCGGTGTCGAGGCTGTGGCGTGGGGTATGACCGCCATGGCTGTTGTCGACTACCTTATCAATACCTTTGCGGCGCAACGCTACGCTGCAACATCCTTTGGTCGTCTCGTGTGGGCCGTTCTGCCGTCGCTCGCCACTGCGACTATCATGTTCGGGGTGCTCTATCTGCTGTCGCCCCATTTCGCAGCCCTCACACTCGGGTGGCGTCTTCTGGCTAAGGTCGCTACGGGTGTTGCGGTCTATACGCTCGTGGCTATGGTGCTTCGTTTCGAGGCTGTGCGTGATGCTTTGACGCTGCTCAGCTCACAAACAAAAAAGTCTGCTTGTTAGGCAGACTTAAAAGTGGCTGAAACCGTGTAGGTCGACCTCGCAGGGTTCGCCATGTTCGCTCCAACGCAACTCTCCATCATCCGTTATACGTCCTATTGCCGTAAGCTCTGTGCCCGTGGCTCGGAGTAGTGCATCGCGTAGTTGGTCGACCATTGTGGCATCGACCGTCAGCAGTAACTCGTAGTCCTCGCCTCCCGAGAGCGCGTATCGCATATCGTAGTCAGTCGGTATCTTATCGAGCTCTATGGATGCACCTACGCCCGACTGCTCCATTATGTGGCGTATGTCCGACGCTATGCCATCCGAAATATCCATCATGGCGTGTACCTCGCTGCGTGAGCCTAAGAAGGTACCCTCGGCGATGCGTGCCTGTGCTGTGCGGTGATGCTTGGCGGCTGCGGTTGTAAGGTCGCCAAAGAAGATGTCGACGAGGCCCTTCGACGATGTGCCGAGGCGTCCCGTAACGCATACCACGTCGCCCACGCGCGCAGCCGAGCGACGCTTAACGTGGCTTTTGGGAGCACGACCTATGGCCACGACGTTTATTGCTATCTTATCTTTCGAGGCTGTGGTGTCGCCACCCACCAACGCTACGTTGTGCTGCTTCGAGGCGTCGGCATATCCGCGCATGAAGGCCTCGGCCCACTCGCCCTGTGCTGTGGCGGGCAGGGCAATGCTCAGTAGCGTTGCCACGGGCGTAGCACCCATCGCTGCCACGTCGCTAAGGTTTACCATGAGGCTCTTGTGTCCCACCTCCTCGGGCGACGATGCCGAGCGTAGGAAGTGCACATCCTCCACAAGGAGGTCGGTAGAGAGTACCATCACCTCGTCGTTGCCGCACTCCACCACCGTGCAGTCGTCGCCAATAGGCTCGAAGCCGTGATGTGGGAGCGCGCTGAATGTGCGAGCTATGTCGTCGATAAACGAAAATTCCGTCTTCTTCATATCATATCTATTTGTAGCACAAAGATACTTAAACGTCGCAATAAAAACAAGAGAAGGTGGCACCGAAACGCCACCTTCTATTGTTTTTATGAGTATTGCTACTCTACTTCAAATCGGTACACGGCGCGTACGCAGTAGGCCTTGTACTTGAAGGGCTCCAAGCATACTACGCTATCGCCCATGAAGGCAACGGTGGTAGCCAAATCCTCGGTTGTCTCGTTCGACGACCAGTAGAAGTCCTCCTCAATGGGGTCGTCCAACTTATTGTTGAACTTGGCCGCCTCAGCCTCACTGAAGACATACTTGCCACCGCTCACGGCGCGCCACATCCATTTAAGTTCCTTTTCCGAGGGCATAAACCAACCCTCGCCATGTGCCTGGCACCACTGCGCTGCGGGATACTTCGAGGGGTCGCTTCCGAAACGAAGCATATCTACAGTGTTCCAGTCGCCACGATCGTTGAGACAGTTGCACCATACATTCTCGGTAGACCATGCCAAGGCTGTCTGGTCCATCGACATGATGTAGCACCATGTCTTGCCCGACATCTCCTCGATGGCGAATACAACACCCTTTACGCCGCCCTCGTCGTAGAGGTCGCCGACGTTGTATGCGCCGGGAGCCACAGGCTCATAGGCTTCTACCGATACTACGTTTGACTCCTTGCCGTCGTACTTAGCCTGGAAGTTGTAGGTGGCAGCCGTGGTGGTCGTAAACGTGGTGCCGTTGATGGCGGTGCCGTTGTCGGCATCGACGATAGAGCATGCTGCCGTAACATCCTCCTCGCCGTAGGTTACGGTGAAGGTTGTAGTGTCGCTACCATCGGCCTTGATGCGGTTGCTCGATGCGTAGAGAGTGAGTCTCTTCTCTTCGGGCTGACCGTTATCTGTGGCTGTGATGGTAATTTCGGGAGACTCCAACTCGCCGTAGCGGGCCTTGAAGGTGTAGCTGCCTACCTCGTCTGTCGAGAAGGTGTTGCCGCTGATTGCCTCGCCGTTGATGGCATAGACGATTGTCGACTTGCTTGTGAGATCCTGCTTACCCGAAATTACCGCGAAGGTTACCGTGTCGTTACCGTCGGCAAGGATGGTGAGCTTGTCGGCTTGGAGCTCGATAGAGGTAATCTCCTCGGGCTGGTTCTCGATAGCCTTGGCTGTGATGAGCAGAGGCTCCGAAGAGTTTTTGCCGTAGATAGCAGCAAAACGATATACGCCCGCCTCGGTTGTCGAGAAGCTCTTAGGCTCGACTATCGAGTTGTCCGCAAGGTTGATGATGCTGCACTCCGCAGTGCGCTCCACGCCATCTACCGTCACGGTGAATGTTGCTGTCTCCACACCGTCGGCAAAGATTGTGGTGTGGTCGGCAGTAAGTATCACCTTGTGCTCGTCCGAAGGAGTGGGGGCGGGGGCAGGCTCCTCGCAGGCGGTAAAGCCGCAAACGATTGCGAGGGCTGCAAATATTCTGAATAACTTATTCATAGCGTAAAGTTGTTAATTCGTTTTACCGACTACTGGAACATGTCGGGTGTTACGCGCAAGGCGTACTGTGTGGCATTGTTATTCTCTGTGAGAGCCTCAAAGAAGAATACATAGTCGCCGGCATCCAGGCCGGGGAACGAGATAACGGCACCCTCCTCGGTCTTGGCAGCGGCCAACGACTCATCCGAGATAGACTTACGATATGTGAAGAATGCCTGGATTGTTGTCCAATCGTTGGGATCCCAATACTTCTCGAAGTCGTAGCCTGTCCACATCTGTGCACCAACCTTGATGTCTGCGGCCTTATCGTCGGTCTTCACGATGAAGTTGATGTCGTAGCCGTAGCTCTCCGACTTCTCGACAATGGCGTTCGATACCTCCAACCATGCGTAGTTAGAGTCGCTAAGTGTGCGGAATGTAACGGGAACAAAGTTGTAGTCGTGAACAACGGTGGGGTCGATAACGTCGGGGTTCATGTAGAAGAGAACGACTACGTACTCGGTGTTTGACTTCAACTTCTCGTAGTTTGTGATGGTTGTAGAGCCATTATGACCCATAAACTCGTGCAAGAAGCTGTTGAAGTCGAGGAACTCGGCCTTACCCTCCTCTACGAGATCCTGGATGGCGTAGTTGTACTCGGCACAGAGGCCCTGCAAGCCGTAGTATGACTCCATGACAACCTGGTTGTAGTTGCGGCTAATGGCTGCGTCGTATGATGACTTCTGGAATACGTAGTATGACCAGAAAGCATCCTCGCCAAGTGTGGGTGTTACATCCAACGAGAAACCTGCATAGTCAACTTGGAGGTTGCTGCGCTGGAACAAGGTGTCGGGGTCAACGGGCTCGGTGTCGTGAGTCGAGAACTCATACTTGAACAGAACTGCATCGGCGAAGCCACCAACAACATCGTTGAAGGTGTCGAGGTTGAACGCGACAACCGTATAGTCCATCTTGGGAGCAGCATCGTAGGTGAAGTTAACGTCGCCCTTGCGGAAGTACTCGTTGCGGTAGGGGTTCTCCATGCAGTATTTCATGATGTCGAGGTCTGTGCCGTCGGTGTATTTAATCTCCATGTTGGTAATTACGCGGCAGAAGTAGTTTACGGTGTCGTCGTTGACGTTGGTCGTAACAACGCAGCTCTTTGAGGTGATGTCGCTAACGTTAATCTCAACAAAGAACTCGCCACCCTGCTCGGGAGCAGTGGTCGAAATTGTCTTGGTGAAGACCTCCTCAGCGTCGTTGTAGAAGGCTACGATAACATACTCGGTTGCGGGTTTGAGGTTGCTCTTGCCTAAAATCTGAGTGCCCTTGCGCAACTTGTAGTCGTCGCCCGTTACATACTTCTCGATGATTGCTGCATCGTCCAAGTCGGCAATGGTTGCGGGCTCGGTGATAGTAGCAAAGTAGAAGGCATCGGCCTTCGAGGGGGTGATGGTAGCCTCAATAGAGTTTGTCGTTGCTGTAACGTTCGAAAACTCGAATGTTGCTGCATCGGGTGCGGGTGTAGGCGTGGGCTCGTTGTTACAGCCCATTGCAAACAGAGACACCATAAGTGTCAGCATTGAAATGATTTTTCTCATAAACGTAAACATAAATTTATTATAATTAATTAGTTATCAGTGGTTTTGCGAGATAGCCGTAGCTGCTCTCGCTCTCGCGTGCACGCGTATACGACGCTATACACACTAATCCAAGATACAAAAATAGCAAAACTTTTTGAAAACAGGACGAAATGATGCGAAATTTGATAATGCTACGAAAAAAAAATGTTTGCGGTTGTTGCATATCCAATACATAAATATTAACTTTGTGAACATTTTTGTGCAATAATATTCCGCAAACAACGTTACTTACTAAGAACATAACACACAACACAATATGAATCAGAAGACGCAACGACTCTCCATCATCCGCAAGATTATCCGCTCGGAGTTTATCTCGTCACAGGAGGCACTCATCGCCCGCCTCGAAGAGCATGGTGTGCAGATTACACAATCGACACTCTCGCGCGACCTGAAATTTATGCATGTAGCCAAAGTACCCCACAAGGAGAAGGGCTATGTCTATGTGCTGCCCAACAACACTCGTAGCGACCTTAACATATCGACTAACGTTACGGACAACATCACCGACATCGCCTTCTCGGGTAACATGTGTGTGATAACCACCAAGCCCGGTTATGCGAGTGCCATATCGGTGCCTATCGATAGCAAGGGTATCAACGAGATTCTCGGCACCATTGCGGGCGATAATACCATACTGCTCATCCTGCGCGAGGGCTTCGACATGGATAGCCTCATGCAGCAGTTGTATATGCTCTTCCCCTCGATACGTTCGCTCTAAACGATGCGCCACGGAGCTATGCTCCGCATAAAAAGCTAAGGGCTGAATGGATTCTACGCGATGTAGATACCATTCAGCCCTATTTCGTTGCTGTGTCAACAGAGCGGCTATTCCACGCTGAAACTGCCCAACAGCGTGCCGTACTCCGACGTGATAACTATCTCATATACACCACTCTGAGTAATACCTTGCACTGTCGCCTCGCGCTCGTCGTCGCTGACACTCACACGATGGGTTGTGCCACTCAGAAGATGGCTTACGCTGATGCTCACACCTCGCAGCTCCTCGGCCCATGCGAAGTGTAGGTCGTCGCCACGGTGCGTCGTCTCAATGTCGTCGACAGAGAGGGGGCGCGGATAGCCGATAGTGGTGGTTGACCCCGGGGTAAATATCGGCGTGGTCTTCTTGGGACGTACCGTCTTCTTGGGTTTGACGTTTATGTTGGGTAATGTGCCCTCCTCAAATGGAGAAGTAACATCTGCGGCGCAACTAACTAACAGGAGTAGTGCTCCAACGACCATGAAGAGTATGTTAAATCGATGTCTCATATACGCTCGTTTTACATCTATAATTGTTGCGAGACGGCCTCTTTATCGCTCCGAGAGGGCGGCGATGAAGGTCTCGGCGTCGTTAAGCTCGCTCTTCTTGATTTTTTGTTTTAGGTTGTACTTCATCTTCGAGACATTGATAGGGTCGCTGTCGATGAAGAGTGCGATAGCGCGGTTCGAGAAGCCCGCGAAGCTGTATAGCGCAATACGCACATCGCGCTCACTGAGCTTGGGCATCTGCTCGCGTAGCTTCGACATGATGTTGTTACGGTAGCGGTTTACGGCACTCTCCATGTCGGCGAGGCGGGCATCGTCGCTCTTGATAGAGGCGATGGTTTGGCTGAGCTTGTCGTAGACGAGGGTCTTCTGACGCGATGAGCCGCTATGGTCGTAGTAGATATCGCACAGCTCGTTAAGCTCCGAGAAGCGGTCGCGGTAGAGCGCGCCAATCGAGGCGTTCATCTCGTCGGGGAGGTTGCGGTTGGCGAGCTGCAACTCCTTGATGGTCTCGACATAATGTGCTATGTCGCGATTCTTGCGGCGCAGGCGATACCATGCGTACGCCACCGAGACGACGATAAGTAGGGCGATGCCGATGTATATCATCACGTTACGCTGGCGTATAAGCTCCCTTTCTCGACGTTCGCTTGTAAGGTGCTGCTGCAACTGCTCGACCTGAACATTGAGGATGGGCTGCTCCAAGACCTCCAACAGTCGCTCGTCCTGGCGATGCTTGTTCAGTTCGTGCCATACCAGCGCGTTGTAGTTGTCGTCGAAGGCGCGGTAGACAACATATTGGGCATACTCGACCTCCTCGTCGATAGCGTCGTCGCACGACTCAGCCTCAGCGATAAGGCGGTGAGCCTCAGCCTCCTCGCCACGATAGGCGGCGCAGATAGCGCGTGTGCAGTAGTAGTGGCCGAAGCCCGAAACGAGGGCGTCGTGCTCGTCGAACAGCGAGATGCACTCCTCACACTTTGCCCACTCCTCGGTCTGCGTATATAGCTCCGCCATGCGGTGCAGCACCTCGCACAGCAGCCACCTGTTGTCGCTGCTGATGGCGTAGTCGCGCACCTCGCCAAGTAGAGGCTCAGCCTCGACGTAGTTACGCATGTGTACGAGCGTTGTGGCAATGTCGAGAGTTGCATAGAGGCTATGCTCCGTGAGTCCTGCGCGCTCGAAGCACTCCTTACCCAGGGTGTGCGACGCCAAGGCGTTCTTGAAGAGGTAGTCGTTGCTGTAAATATAACCCTTGTTGCGGTGTATGAGACCCTCCAAACGCGGATTGTCTATCTCGTGGCACGACTCCTCGGCCTGCATGAGCGAGTGCATAGCCTCGGCAGTGCGCCCCGAGGCCTCCATGACCAGTGCGTGTTGATACATGGCTCTTGCACGCTCCGCGTGGCGGTCGCTATCACGGTAGTAGTCGACCATGGCCGAAGTTAGCGTATCACGGTCGCAGATGATACGGTTGTAGTAGCATATCTCGCTATATACCAGCGCATAGCGCGCAAAGTCCTCGTCGCCATGGATGTCATCCTTCGAGATGCCGCGCATAAGCGCAAGGGCCTCCTCGGGGTGCTCCTCGGCGATACTTTCGGCATGGTCAATTTTAGCCATGATGTCTCGGTCGGTGGAGCATCCCAACAATGTTGCTACCAGAGTGAGCGACAGAACGTATGTGGCTATGCGACGTATCATAGGGCAAATATACGAAAATTATCGCAACGCACAAAATATTACCTCCTTACTGCTCGGTATATACCTATATATAAATAAGTGTGTCCGACCATCGGTCGGACACACCTAACTTTGATGTTATTTAGCGTATGAGGTAGCCGCAGCTACAATCTACACTTAGCGAATCTCCCAGGTCTGACCCGAGCGCAAGAGGTCGTCAACGCACTTAATCTTTGCGGTGGCTTTAACCTCCTCAACCTGCTGCTGCACGCGCTGGTCGTAGACATTCTCGTCGTCAACATCGCGGATGACACCGATAGCTACGGGGTACTCGGGGTACTTCATAGCGGCCAACATCGAGTGAAGCGTAGTGTCGGCAGTCTTGGCATCGTGTACCAAGACGTCGTCGATGGTGTAGCCATCCTCGCCGATGGTTACGGGCTTCAAACGCATGTTCTCGAAGACCAAACCCTTGTTCTTATCCTTGCCGAAGAGCATCTTCTCGCCATGCTTCAACAGGATGGTGTTCTCCTCGCGTGTGGCCTTGTCGCCGGCAAACATAGCATGAGTCTTATCGTTGAAAATCATACAGTTTACCAAAGCCTCAGTTACGGCCATACCCTTATGCTTGGCTGCTGCTACGAGGCAGTCCTTTGTAAGCATAACCTCCTGGTCGATGGTGCGGGCGAAGAATGTACCCTTAGCACCGATAACCAACTCGCCGGGGGTGAAGGGCTTCTCCACAGTACCGAAAGGCGAGGTCTTGGTAATCTTACCCAACTTGGTGGTGGGCGAGTACTGACCCTTTGTCAGACCGTAAATCTCGTTGTTGAACAAGATGACGTTAAGGTCGATGTTACGACGAATGGCGTGGATGAAGTGGTTACCACCGATAGCCAACGAGTCGCCATCACCCGTACATACCCATACCGAGAGGTCGGGGTTGGCGGTCTTGATACCTGTTGCGATGGCGTTAGCACGACCGTGGATGGTGTGGAAGCCGAAGGTCTTCATGTAGTAGATGAAGCGCGACGAGCATCCGATACCCGATACGAACGTAAACTTGTTGTGGGGCATGTCGAGGGCATCTGCTACCTCGGGCATGGCGCGCTGTACGGCGTTAAGTATTGCGTGGTCGCCACATCCAGGACACCACTTTACCTGTTGATCGCTCTTGAAATCAGCGGGTGTATATTTGAAATCTGCCATAATGCTAAATCTTTAAGTGGTGTTAATTAGAACATTTTCTCGATACGCTCACGAAGCTCAACAACGGTGAAAGGCTGACCCTCAGTCTTGCCGAAGAGCTCGAAGTTGTAGGCCTGGAACTGCTGACGCAGGTAGCCAGTGAACTGACCCTCGTTAAGCTCACATACGATGATGCGCTTGTAACGCTTCAATACATCCTCGACACCCTTCTGCAAGGGGTAGATGTAGTTGAAGTGGAGGTGTGCCACCGAGCGACCCTCCTCCTGAAGCTGCTTAACGGTGCTGTGGAGGTGTCCACGAGTACCGCCCCAGCCGATAACGAGCACGTCGCCACTCTCGGGACCAAATACCTCCAACTCGGGAAGTACCTCAGCAACCTTCTCCACCTTCTGGCGGCGTGTGGTTACCATCTCCTGGTGGTTCTTGGGATCGTGCGAGATTGTGCCTCTGAGGTGGTCTTTTTCCAAGCCACCGATGCGGTGCTGCAAGCCTGCCTTACCGGGGAAGGCCCAGCCGCGTGCGAGCTTCTCGTTGCGGGCGTAGGGCAAGAACTCCTCACCCTCGCGAGGCTCAACGATAGGGGGCACAATAGCGGGGTAGTCCTTCATCTCGGGGATGCGCCAGGGCTCCGAGCCGTTGGCGATGAAGCCGTCCGAGAGGAGGATTACGGGGGTCATATGCTCCATGGCAATCTTACCTGCCATAAATGCGTAGTGGAAGCAGTCGCTGGGCGACGATGCTGCGATAACAACCATGGGACACTCGCCGTTACGGCCGTAGAGTGCCTGGTTGAGGTCGCTCTGCTCGGTCTTTGTGGGAAGACCTGTCGAGGGACCACCGCGCTGCACGTCAACAACAACAAGCGGCAACTCGGCCATCACGGCCAAGCCCATAGCCTCGCTTTTGAGCGATACGCCGGGACCCGATGTTGTCGTTACGGCGAAGTTACCCGCATAGGCGGCACCGATAGATGTACAGATACCTGCAATCTCATCCTCGGCCTGTACGGTCTTCACACCGAGATCCTTGCGCTTGGCAAGCTCCTCGAGGATAACCGTTGCGGGGGTGATGGGATAAGAGCCACAGAAGAGCGGGAGTCCCGACTTCTCCGATGCGGCGCAGAAGCCCCATGCCGTAGCGGTGTTACCGTTGATTGAGCGATATACGCCCTCCTCCAAGTTTGCGGGGGCGATGAAGTAGTTGTTGGCAATCTGGTGTGTGTTTGCTGCGAAGTTGTAGCCGGCCTCGATAACGAGCTTGTTGGCCTCGGCAACCACGGGGTTCTTCTTGGCGAACTTCGAGTCGAGGAAGTTACGCGCATAGTCGCTCGGACGGTTGTACATCCAGAAGCACATACCCAACGCAAACATATTCTTACACTTAACCATCGCCTTGTTGTCCATGCCGAGGTCTTTGAGAGCCTCCTTGGTCATGGTCGTGATGTCGGGGATGATGACGTTGAAGCCCTCCAAGTCCAACTCCTTTATGGGGTCGAGAGTCTTGAAGCCAGCCTTCTTGATGTTATCCTCGGTCATGGTGTCGCCATCGAGAATTACCGTAGCAGTGGGTTTGAGCCACTTGCGGTTGGCAATCAATGCTGCGGGGTTCATGGCAACCAAAACATCGCAATAGTCGCCAGGGTTGTCCACACGCGATGAGCCGACATGTACCTGGAAGCCCGAGACACCGGCAACGGTGCCCTGCGGAGCGCGAATCTCGGCGGGATAGTCGGGGAAGGTAGAGATACCGTTACCGAGCAACGCCGATGTGTCCGAAAATAGTGTACCGGTGAGCTGCATACCGTCGCCAGAGTCGCCTGAGAAACGGATTACAACATCTTGCAGCTGCAGTACGTTTGCATTGTCCATTGTAGTGAAGTTTGTAGTTATATATTAATTAGTTATATGTATTCTCGTGTACGGTGTATGGCACCACGCTTTGTGGTGTCTACATAATTTCATACAAATATACAAAAAATAATGGTACGTTGTACCAAAAAGTGTAAATAAATTTGTTCGTCGCCCATTAATCAGTGTGGCGCAGCGAGATAAAGTGAAAAGTGAAAACTGAAAAGTGAAAGGTAAGGTGTCTGCGACGCATGTTTATAAAGTGAAAAGTGAACTTTGCAATTAAGGCGAGGGCAGAGTGAATGTGTTCACTATGCCGAGCCGTAGCAAAGTCGAGGCATTACGAAGTTTTGCCTCAAAAGTATGGTGCGCTTCGCGCGAGATTTATAATTTCTCATTTTCCCAATGTCCCATTGTTAAAAAAAAACTACCCCGAATGAATTGTACTCTTAGGTACATCCATTCGGGGTATCTTTCAGCATCAGCCTTTTAGGGCCGACACCTATTTATTACTTCACGTTGAGTGCTGCGTGAGCTGCGGCCAAGCGTGCGATAGGCACACGGAAGGGCGAGCAACTTACGTAGTTCAAACCTGCATGGTGGCAGAACTCTACCGACGAAGGCTCACCGCCATGCTCACCGCAGATACCGCACTTCAAGTCGGGACGTGTGGTGCGACCCTTGAACACTGCCTCACGGATAAGCTGACCTACACCGTTGCGGTCCAAAATCTTGAAGGGGTCGTTTTTGAGGATGTTCTTCTCCAAATATACGGGCAAGAACTTAGCGATATCATCACGCGAGAAGCCCAAAGTCATCTGCGTAAGGTCGTTAGTACCGAACGAGAAGAACTCGGCAACCTCGGCAATCTGATTTGCGGTAACGGCAGCGCGGGGAACCTCAATCATGGTACCTACGAGGTAGTCGATGCGGTCGTTGCGCTCTGCGAATACAGCCTCAGCAGTGCGGTCTATGATATTCTTCTGGTAGCGGAGCTCCTTGTGGTTACCTACGAGCGGCACCATGATCTCAACCTTCACGGGAGTGCCCGATGCCTTAACGTTCATGGCAGCCTCGATGATGGCGCGTGCCTGCATCTCGGTAATCTCGGGGTAGGTGTTGCCCAAGCGGCAGCCACGGTGGCCGAGCATGGGGTTAACCTCGTGCAATGCCTCAACCTTAGCTACAACCTTCTCGAAGGGGATGCCCATAGCCTCAGCCATCTCGCGCTGGTCCTTCTCGGTGTTAGGCGCGAACTCGTGCAAGGGCGGGTCGAGGAGACGTACGATAACGGGGTAGCCGTTCATAACCTTGAACAGACCCTCGAAGTCGCCACGCTGCATGGGGAGCAACTTAGCAAGAGCCACGCGGCGGCCAGCCTCGTCGTCCGAGAGAATCATCTCGCGAATAGCCTTGATACGGTCGCCCTCGAAGAACATATGCTCCGTACGGCAGAGACCGATACCCTGTGCACCAAAGGCGAAGGCCTGCTCTGCATCGCGGGGGGTGTCGGCATTAGCGCGAACGTTCATTGTCGAGTACTTGCCAGCCAACTCCATGAGCTTGCCGAAGTCGCCATCGAGGTTAGCAGCCTGAGTAGCTACCTGGCCGAGGTAAACCTCACCTGTCGAGCCATTGAGCGAAATCCAGTCGCCCTCCTTGATGGTGTGGCCGTTAATCTGTATTGTGCGAGCCTTGTAGTCAATCTCCAACTCACCGGCACCCGATACGCAGCACTTACCCATACCACGAGCCACAACGGCAGCGTGTGAGGTCATACCACCACGAGCGGTGAGGATACCTGCTGCATCCAACATACCCTTCAAATCCTCGGGTGATGTCTCGATACGCACGAGGATAGCCTTCTGGCCTGTGGCGTTGAGGTGCTTCTCGGCGTCGTCAGCGAAGAATACTACGGGACCTGTTGCGGCACCGGGCGATGCGGGAAGACCCTTAACGAGCACCTTCGCGCTCTTGATAGCCTTCTTGTCGAATACGGGGTGAAGGAGCTCGTCGAGCTTCTCGGGCTCACAACGGAGCACGGCGGTCTTCTCGTCGATAAGGCCCTCGCGGAGCATATCCATAGCAATCTTCACCATGGCAGCACCTGTACGCTTACCGTTGCGGCACTGCAACATCCAGAGCTTGCCATCCTGAATTGTGAACTCGATATCCTGCATGTCGGTGAAGTACTCCTCCAAGTGCTGCTGGATGCCGTTAAGCTCGGCATATACCTCGGGCATAACCTCCTCCAATGAGGGGTACTTGCTCTTGCGCTCCTCCTCAGAGATGTTCTGAGCGGCAGCCCAACGCTTCGAGCCCTCGATAGTAATCTGCTGGGGTGTGCGGATACCTGCAACCACATCCTCGCCCTGAGCGTTGATGAGGTACTCACCGTTGAAGATGTTCTCACCGGTAGCGGCGTCACGCGAGAAGGCAACACCTGTTGCTGGGTTCTCACCCATGTTACCGAATACCATTGCCTGAACCGATACTGCTGTACCCCACTCCTCGGGGATGTTGTTGAGCTTGCGGTAGAGAATTGCGCGCTCGTTCATCCATGAGCCGAATACTGCGCAGATAGCACCCCAAAGCTGCTCCCACGCGCTTGTGGGGAACTCCTTGCCTGTCTGCTCCTTAACGGCCTTCTTGAAGGCTGCTACGAGCTCTTTGAGGTCGTCGGTCGTAAGGTCGGTATCGGCCTTAACACCGCGCTTCTCCTTCTGTGCCTCGATGATAACCTCGAAGGGATCCTGATCCTCCTTCGATACGGGCTTCATGTCGAGCACTACGTCGCCGTACATCTGCACGAAACGACGGTATGAGTCCCATGCAAAGCGGGGGTTGCCCGAGAGCTTGGCGATAGCCTCCACAGCCTCGTCGTTCATACCGAGGTTGAGGATGGTATCCATCATACCGGGCATAGATGCGCGAGCACCCGAACGTACCGATACCAAGAGGGGAAGTGTCGAGTCGCCAAACTTGCGACCTGTGAGGTTCTCGATATTCTTGATTGCAGCCTCTACCTCGGGGCGCAACAACTCGATAACGCGCTCTTTGCCCTCCTTGTAGTACTCAGAGCATACATCCGTAGTGATGGTAAATCCCGGAGGTACGGGGATACCGATGAGGTTCATCTCGGCGAGGTTGGCACCCTTGCCACCGAGCAACTCTCGCATCTTGCCATTACCCTCAGCCTCTTTGTTGCCGAAGGTGTAGACACGCTTTACATCTGCCATAATAGTCTTTGTTTTATAGTTAAAAGTTAAAAATTTTCTTTGACGTTGCTATGCTTGGTTTTAATAGCCTACAAAATTAAGTTTTTTTTCTCAAAAAAACAAGTCTTTGCAGTCATAATAGGTAATAAATGTGCAAAAGTAGGGTGGTGAAGCGTACGTACAATGGGCCGAATGGAGGATGAAGATGTGTTGAGGAGACCCTCTACGCCGATATGTACGCTCCTCGCCAATAGTCAATCTCTGCGCTCTTGAACGAATAATCTATCCGCCCTCGAACGGATAATCAGCCTGCTTTCTAATGGTCAAATATTACGCCCGTCAGACCTTGATTTGCTGCCCTCTAACGGTCTATCGTGCCGCTGCCTATGAGGGTGTCGCCCTCATACCACGCTGCAAACTGACCCGCCGTGATGCCGCGCTGTGGCTCGTCGAAACGGATGTATAGGCCGTCGCTGTCGGCTATGAGTTCGGCCTGTTGCAGTGGCTGACGATAGCGTATGCGCACCGCATAGCGGCGTCTCTGGCCTTCTAATAGGCGTGTTGCGGGGTCTATCCAGTGTACCTCGTCGGGACGTATGTGAAGCACCTCGCGGTATAGTCCGGGATGGTTGTCGCCCTCGCCAACGTAGACAACATTCTGCTCTACGTCCGTCGCCAGCACAAAGAGCGACTCCTTGCGACCACCTATGCCTAAACCCTTGCGCTGACCTATGGTGTAGAAGTGTGCACCATTGTGTGTGCCTATCTTCTTGCCGTCGCGCACGGTGAGTCGATATGGCTCGGCAAGTTGCTTGTAATCAGCCTCTTCGTTGCGTACAAAACGTGGCGAGGAGGGTAGTATTTCGTGTACATTGCCACTCTTCGCGGCGAGTTTCTGTTGCAGGAATACGGGGAGGTCGACCTTGCCCACGAAGCATATTCCCTGCGAGTCTTTGCGCTTGGCTGTGGCTAAGTGTTGCTCCTCGGCGATGCGTCGTACCTCGGGTTTTAGGAGGTCGCCGATGGGAAACATAGCGTAGGCCAACTGCTCCTGTGATAGCTGGCAGAGGAAGTAGCTCTGGTCTTTGTTGGGGTCGCTACCCGCCAGCAGACGGTAGTGTCGCTCTCCCTTATCGTCGACCCACTCTTCGCGTCGACAGTAGTGGCCTGTGGCTACGCGCTCGGCGCCGAGTTTGAGAGCCTCTTTGAGGAATACGTCGAACTTTATCTCTCTGTTACACAGTACGTCAGGGTTTGGCGTGCGGCCACGCTCATACTCCGCAAACATATACTCCACAACGCGCTTGCGGTACTGCTCCGAGAGGTCGACGTAGTGAAATTCGATGTCGAGACGCTTGGCTACAAGTTCCGCGAAAACCTGGTCGTCGTACCATGGGCAGTCGCCTTCGAGGGTTCCGGTTGTGTCGTGCCAATTGCGCATGAAGAGTCCGATGACCTCATGTCCCTGCTCTTTGAGCAGATATGCGGCCACCGACGAATCGACACCTCCCGAAAGTCCTACGACAACTCTCATTATGAAGTGGTTGAGTGGTGTTACTTAATAAGCTGCATGAACTCGTCGCGTGTGCGGGGATCCGAAAGGAATATGCCCGTGAACGCCGATGTTGTGGTTACGGAGCGTTGTTTCTCCACGCCACGCATCTGCATACATGTATGGCTTGCCTCGATAACCACAGCTACACCCGCAGGGTTGAGGGCCTGCTGTATGCTATCGCGAATCTGCACCGTCAGACGCTCCTGTACTTGCAGACGACGCGCGAAGCACTCCACCACACGGGCAATCTTCGAGAGTCCGGTGATGTATCCGTTGGGGATGTACGCCACATGGGCCTTGCCGATGAAGGGTAGCATGTGGTGCTCGCATACCGAGAAGAGCTCGATATCCTTGACGAGAACCATCTGCTGGTACTCCTCCTTGAACATTGCCGATTGGAGTATGGCAATGGGGTCTTGCCCATAACCCTTGGTGATGAACGACATGGCCTTGGCTACACGCTCGGGGGTCTTGATGAGACCTTCGCGCTCGGGGTCCTCGCCCAGCAGTCGCAATATCTCGCGATAGTGGCCCATGAGAGCCTCAATGCGCTCGGCGTCGTATATATCTTCTCTGCGGTAGTTTGTGATAAGTTCGTCCATATCTTGCGTATATATATTTATACAAAGGTATAAAAAAATCGGTTAGGCAGATACCCGACCGACAACTTTTTTGTGTATAGACCCAATTTTGTTGGCCTTTACAACTCCAATAGCCCCTCGGGGAGTACAAATTTTATTGTCTCCTGCTCGAAGTCGATGTGTGCGATAAACTCCTCGGCAGCGGGGATGAGGTGTGCCTTCTGGTCGATAGTTACCTCGAAGAGAGGGTTTGCTTCGCTGTCGTAGAAGTCGCTGATTGTGCCCTGCTCGTCGCCGATGATGGCGCGAAAGCCTATGAGATCTTCCAAGAAGAACTCGTCGTCCGCCTCCTCCTCGGCCTCCTCGATGAATATCTCGCGACCTACGAGGTACTCCTCGGCACGACGTGTGGTGTCGATGTCGTCGAAGTGGGCCACGGCACCCGCCTGGCCACGACGCTCAAAGCGTGAACAAAATAGAGGAACCGCGAGTTCGTCAATGATGACAAACAGCGGTTCCTCGTTTGAGAAATCGTCGGGGAACGTTGCGTAGAGCGTAATCATCACTCCACCCTCGGTGCCGAACAAACGGCCTATGCGTCCCACGGCGATCATAGCACCCCGAAGATTAAGCCTCCTCAGCAGGAGCCTCAGTCTCTGCGGCCTCCTCAGCAGCAGCGGCAGCAGCCTCAGCAGCAGCCTGAGCCTTCTTCTCGGCGATAGCAGCTGCGCGCTCCTCCTTAACCTTAGTCTCAGCAGCGAGCTGAGCCTTCTTGGCAGCAGTAGCGTCCGAAGCGAGCTTGTTGCTCTTAGCCTCAATCTTGTTCTGCTTCTCCTGAGTCCACTTGTTGAAACGTGCCTCAGCCTCAGCCTCGGTGAATGCGCCCTTAGCCACACCACCCAAGAGGTGCTTCTTATACATTACGCCCTTGTACGAGAGAATTGCTCGACAAGTGTCCGTAGGTTGTGCGCCCTTAAGTAACCAATCCAAAGCTCGGTCGAACTTCAAATCGATTGTAGCAGGATTCGTGTTAGGGTTGTAAGTACCCAACTTCTCGATGAACTTACCATCACGTGGCGCTCTGCTATCTGCGGCAACGATGTGGTAGAAAGCATAACCCTTCTTACCGTGACGTGCCAAACGAATTTTAACAGCCATTTGCTATAAAAATTTATTGGTTAATAATTAATACGCTCAACCTTTTTAGGTTTTTAAGCGCGCAAATATACGCACTATTTTCCGAACTGCAAAACATTTCGCCGAATAATTGCTCATTTTCCTATTTATTATAGTGTATCTTGGTGTTAGTGGCTCGGGTTTTGCATCTGTCGAGGCGATGTTTAACTTAATATTTTGTTAGTTATGATGCCTGTAAAAAAGTACAATCGTATGCCCTCAATCTTCGGCGACCTCTTCTCGGAACAGTGGCCCGAGTTGCTCCTCAAACGTGCCACCACACCCCAGGTCAATGTTATCGAGTGCGACAAGAAGTTTAAGATTGAGATTGCCGCCCCGGGTATGACCAAGGATGATTTGAAGATTGACCTGACGACTGACAATCAGCTTGTTGTGAGCTTGGAAAAGAGTGCGGAGCAGGATGATAAGTCTGCCGAAAAGGAGGATGACCGCCACTATCTGCGTCGCGAGTTCTCGTACACCTCATTCCGCCAGCTCTTTAATATCCCCGAGACAGTTGACCGCGATAAGATTACGGCCAAGATGAAGCATGGCGTGTTGTATATTAAGCTCCCGAAGCGCGACGGCGCGGAGCGACTCCCCGAAGCAAAGCATATCGCTATCGAGTAGTTTCGCCTCAGGGCGTTTGAGCGCGTATAAAGAACATTGGGCCGAATGAGTAGGTGCGTCGTGTGCATCTCATTCGACCCAATGTCGTTTTTTTTGTGGTCTCGCTTATCGCTTATCGTCGTACTTTCTGAGGCGACGCGATATATCTGCTACGGTGCGGAGCAGTGCCCACTGCACCATCGCAAAGGCGAATATTACTACGGCGAGGCATATCGTTTTCAGTTCGATATGCTCGATGTTGTCGATGAACATGGGGGCAATCAATGCTCCAAAGGTGCAGAATAGTCCGATTACGAGCACTATGTCGGCCGCATTTATGAGTACTCCCTCGCGGAAATTATACTTGGCTGTGGGGCGTGGTGCCGCATTGGCGTAATTCTCTACTATTACACTCTCGGCTATGCCCTCGGGTGTCGGCTCCGATAAGCTCTCCGTGGGACGCTCGGCATGGCAGTGTGGGCATGTGTTTAGTGTCTCGTCAATCAGCGAGTTGCAGTTGCGACACAGCCACTCTCTATTGGTCGTCTTCATCCTCTGTATCCTCGTTTTGTATTCTCTTGGTTGTTGTTCTCTTTGTCGCCTCCGTGTGGTCGATATCGCAGCCGGCACAGTTGCCCGAGCAGATGTTGTCGGAGTCGCAGTCGTTGAGTCCCATATCCTCACGGGTCTCCTGTACGGCACACTTGATACCCATCTTTTGCATGTTGGGGTTGGTCGAAATCTCCGACTCTATGTGGTGGCCTTTGAATATATAAGTGAGCGACATGGCCAGGGCAAAAAAGCCTACCACGGCAATCGCCGCAATGATTGTTACAAGGAGTGTTGACATAACTTTTTTCGGGCTATAAGCTAAAAACTTTGTTTTTATTATGGTTTTTCGGCTGCAAATTTATATATTTGCGTGATAATATGCAAATATTATAGTGGCTCGTGAGATAGCGGGCGTATGTAATTGGTTTATATTCACTTTATTAAAGTATGAAGATAGTAATAGCCGGTGCCGGCGATATGGGAACGCACCTTGCCAAGATGCTCAGTGGTAACGGCCACGATATTACGGTTGCGGATGTTGACCCCAAGGCGTTGGTTGAGGTGGGCAACCTTATGGATGTTGTAACCGTCGAGGGCGATACTACGCAGTTCTCGGTTTTGCGTAAGGCGGGAGTGCGTAAGTGCGACCTATTTATCGCGGTACGCTCTGTCGAGAACGATAATATCCTCTCGGCAGTCATGGCCAAGCAGCTCGGAGCACGCAAATCTATTGCGCGTGTCGACAGCAACGAGTATTTGGAGCCCAATAGCAAGGAGGTGTTCATCGACATGGGTATCGACTACCTCTTCTATCCCGAGCAGATTGCCGCACGCGAGGTTATCAACCTCTTGGGTCATACCTCCTCGACTGAGTATGTCGAATTTGCAGGAGGTAAACTATCGTTGGTGGCCTTCCGTCTGCAACTTACATCGCCGCTACTCGGACGTGTGGTTATCGACGAGGAGTACTTCGATGAGGATCTCGAATATCGCACCGTGGCCATAGTACGTGGCTCTCGCACCATAATACCCACGGCCAATGACCGCTACGAGGAGGAGGATATTGTCTATGTCATCACTCGTAGCAACAATATCTCGAAGGTTGTCGAGTTGTCGGGACGCCGTGAGGAGGCTATACGCAATATGATGATTCTCGGTGGTTCGCGCATCGGTGTGCGCATTGCCAATGAGTTGCAGGATGAGGTGAACATCAAACTCGTGGACTACAATGCCGATAAGGCATACCACCTGGCCGAGATGCTCGACCGCACGCTTATCATCAACGAGGATGGTCGCGATACCGAGGCCATGATGGAGGAGGATATTGCAGGTATGGATGCCTTTGTTGCCGTTACGGGACGTAGCGAGACAAATATCCTTGCGGCGATGCTCGCCAAGCGCATGGGCGTAAAGCGTGTTATTGCCGAGGTGGAGAATATCAACTATATATCGTTGGCCGAGAGTATCGGCGTCGACACTATCATCAACAAGAAACTCGTTACGGCGTCCAACATCTTCCGCTTCACGATGACCACCGACGTGCAGGCTATCAAGTGCCTCACGGGTAGCCAGGCCGAGGTGATGGAGTTTATCGTTAAGCCCAACTCGCCCGCTACGAAGTCGCGTATTCGCGACCTCGGTTTGCCCTCGGATGCCGTTATTGGTGGTGTGGTGCGTGGCGACAGGGTCTTCATCGCTGTGGACGATACGCAGATAAACGCCTACGACCGTATTGTGGTCTTCACCATGCCCGACTCGGTGATGCGTGTTGCCGAGTTCTTCAACTAAGAGATAATAAAACCTAACCCAATATGTATATAGCAATTGCAGGTAACATCGGTAGCGGCAAGACGACGCTAACGGAGATACTTACCAAACGTTACAACGCCAAGGCCTACTACGAAGACCTTGCCAACCCCTATATCAGCGACTTCTACGAGGATATGAGTCGTTGGTCGTTTCAATTTCAGTTGTGGTTCTTAGGTAGCCGCATACAACAGACGCTCGACATGCTATCGGATGGCTCGGCCAATATCGTACAAGACCGCACGATATACGAGGATGCCCATATCTTTGCCGACAATCTGCATCAGATGGGCTTTATGGCGAGTCGCGACTTCGGTACCTATATGAAGATTTTCGATATCCAGTCGAATATCATCCCTCGCCCCGATGTGCTCATCTATCTCAAAGCGAGTGTTCCTACGCTTATCTCGCAGATACGCATGCGTGGTCGCGACTATGAGCAGAACATCGATGAGGAGTATCTGAGCCGCCTGAACGATAAGTATAACCATTGGATTGAGAATATCTACGACGGCCGTGTGCTGGTCGTTGATAAGGATGTCGATGACTTTGTGTCGGATAGCTCGGTCGTGGAGCGTATCTGCGCAGAGATAGATAATATTTGCAAGCGATAAAGATGCGTAGACCACTCCCCGCGGAGTTTTGCTCCGATATGCGTCAGACGCTCGGCCCGGAGGAGGCTGAACGTCTCTTTGAGGCTCTCGATACGGAGCCTCAGGTGTCGGTGCGCTATAACCCCTATAAACCCTGTCAGCCCTTCGATGGCGAGCCTATCGGTTGGTGTCGGTGGGGTAGCTACCTCGCAGAGCGACCTCAGTTTACGCTCGATGCAGCGTTGCATGGTGGTGCCTATTATGTGCAGGAGGCCTCGTCGCAGTTTATGGCCCATCTGCTGCATGGCCATAACTTGGAGGGTCGCAGAGTGCTGGATATGTGTGCCGCGCCGGGTGGTAAGACGACGATATATTCGACCCTTGTGGGGCGTGGTGGTCTGGTTGTCGCGAACGACATAAACCATGGTCGCACCCTTGCCCTTGCCGACAATGTGCAGCGTTGGGGCTTGGGTAATGTGGTTGTTACGTGCAATGAGCCGAGCCATATAGCCGCTTTCGAGCATTGGTTCGATGTTGTGGCTGTCGATGCCCCCTGCTCGGGCGAGGGCATGTTCCGTAAGATGGACGAGGCGCGCGAGGAGTGGACGCCGTCGTCGGTCGATGTATGTGTGGCGCGTCAGCAGGAGATACTCGCCGAGGCGTGGCGTACGTTGCGCCCGGGTGGCTTGTTGCTGTATAGCACGTGTACATTCAACTCGCGCGAGGATGAGGGTGTTGTTGAGTGGCTCATGTCGGAGTATGGCGACGATATAGTCTCTGCCGACGAGGTCGCGATTGCAGCCGAGTGGGGTGTTGTCTCGCAGCGTATAGGTGCTTTTCAGTGCTTCCACTTCTTCCCTCATAGGGCGCGTGGCGAGGGCTTCTTTGTGGCCATGGCGCGCAAGATGGAGGGTGGTGTGCGACGTTCGACACCTCGTGCACGACGCAAGGTGTTCGCGCCCATTGCGAAGGCCGATTTAAGAGAGGTGGAGCGTTGGGTAGATGACCCTTCGAAGCATGCGTTCAGAGTCGTTGGAGATACGATATATGGCTACCACTCAGATGTTGTGGACGATGTTGTTGCTCTCTCCGAATCGCTGTCGGTGGTCTACTCGGGTGTGGCCATGGGACAGATATTCAAGGGACGTCTGCGCCCTGAGCACCCATTGGCTCTCTATGTGGGCCTTAGTGGCGATGTGGTACCCAGGGCCGATGTCGACAAAGAGGTGGCTGTTGACTACCTGCGTCGCGACGATGTTGCCGCCTCGTACTTCGAGGAGGGTATCAACTTAGTCTGCTGCAAGGGGCTACCCATAGGCTTTGTGAAGCGTATAGGTGCACGTTGCAACAATATGTACCCCAAGGAGCAGCGAATAATGAAGAGATAATATAAATTAATAACACTCAGTTATATGGCAAAACTACTCTATTCTATGGGTGAGGTTACCGAGATGTTCGACGTTAACGCGTCGCTTATCCGCTATTGGGAGTCGAAGTTCGACTGCATCAAGCCTCACAAGAACAAGAAGGGTAATCGAATGTTTACCCCCTCGGATGTAGAAAACCTGAAACTTATCTATCACCTTGTCAAGGAGAAGGGTATGACGCTCGAAGGCGCGAATAAGACCATGAAGCGTCGAGGTGGTAGCGTTAAGCGCGACGTATCAATCTTGGAGCGTCTGTATAATATCCGTGCGATGCTCGTCGAGGTGCGCGAGACGCTGGGCGATGATACTCCCGCCGAGTATGAGGCCCCCGTTGAGGCTGTTGCGGAGCTTATCGCCGATGTCGAGGCCGAGGCTAAGGCTGCGGTTGTCGAGGCGGCAACCACGCCCGAGGCTCAGGAGGAGCAGCCACACGAAGAGCAGCCTGCGCGTCGTCGTGGTCGTCCCCGCAAGGAGGCTAAGGTGGAGTCAAACGTAGAGGCCGAAGTGGCACAGACAATTGAGCCGGCACAGCCCGTTGCGCGTCGTCGTCGCACCAAGAAGAGCGAGGATGTCAAGGAGCTCTTTCCATTCTATGAGCAGTCGTTGTTCTAATTTATTGTAGGATGAAAATCAGAGATATAGCAGCCCTTATCGAGAGCTTTGCTCCACTTTCCTTGCAGGAGTCGTACGACAACTCGGGACTTATCGTGGGACGCATGGACGATGAGGTGCATAGTGCGCTCTTGGCTGTCGACGTAACGGAGGAGGTGCTCGACGAGGCGGAGCGTGAGGGGTGCGACATCATCATCACTCACCACCCGATAATATTCCACCCGCTCAAACGGTTTAACTCGTCGAACTATGTCGAGCGATGTGTTGAGCGTGCCATACGCAAGGGCATAGCCCTCTATGCGTGTCATACCAATCTCGACAGCGCGCCTCATGGCATGAGCTATCAGGTTGGTGCAATGATAGGTCTCGACGATATGCATATATTGCAGCCACGCACCAATGACCCTGCGACGGGCTTTGGCGTTGTGGGTGTCCTGCCGCGTGCCGAGGCTGCCATGGCACTGCTCTCGCGTGTTAAGTCCTTGTTCGATGTCGGCGCGGTGCGTTATAGCGACCTTCCGTCGGACGAGGCGATGGTGCGCCGTGTGGCAATATGCACAGGCTCCGGTGGCTCACTTATCGACGAGGCACTTGCGGCCGAGGCCGACATCTATATCACTGCCGACCTACGATATAACGACTTTATGCGGGGTGATAATCGTATGATTTTGGCAGATATTGGACATTTTGAGAGCGAATTTTGTGCAATTCGTCTTTTATTTGATATAATATCAAAAAAAATGTGTACCTTTGCGGTTCGCAAGAGTGTATGCTCGCGCAACCCGATACACTATTTGGTCTGAAATAACTAAAATAGCATAACATATATGGCACAGAAGAAGACAAACGAGGTTGATTACTCGATGCAGGAGAAGATTATGGCACTCTATCAGTTGCAGAAGATAGACTCTCAGATCGACGAAATCAACAAGATAAAGGGTGAACTTCCTTTGGAGGTGCAGGATCTCGAAGATGAGCTTGCAGGTTTGAATACCCGTATCGAGAACATCAATGCCGAGATTGAGGAGCTCAACTCGCTCACACGTCAGCGTAAGCGTGAGGTTGATCAGGCGAAGATTATGATTAACAACTACAAGGAGCAGCAGAACAACGTGCGCAACAACCGCGAGTATGACGCTATCACCAAGGAGATTGAGTACCAGGAGCTCGAGATAGAGCTTGCCGAGAAGCGTTTGAAGGAGTATGCCGCAACGATGAAGACCAAGAAGGCTCTCGTTGACGAGACTGCGGAGCTTGTTGAGGAGCGTAGCATCGACTACAAGGCCAAGAAGGAGGAGTTGGACTCTATCGAGGCTGAGACAGCACAGCAGGTAGCCGAGCTTACGGCCGAGGCCGACAAGGCTAAGGAGCCTATCGACGAGCGTCTGCTCACGGCCTATAACCGTATTCGCAAGAACGTGCACAATGGCTTGGCTGTTGTTACCGTTACGCGTGATGCTTGTGGTGGTTGCTTCAACCGTATTCCTCCCCAGCGTCAGGTGGATATTCGCCAGGGCAAGAAGCTCATTGTATGTGAGTATTGCGGACGAATTCTCGTATCAGAGTAATTTCTTGTGATAAGGGGTCATTCTCGGCCTCTCAATCATAGGGCTGAATGGAATGTACGTCGAGTACTATCCATCCAGCCCTATTTCATGTCGAGACCAAGCCTGACGCCCTTCTAACAAGAAATCGAGTTTCTTGCGATAAGAGGTCGATTGCGGCCCCTTTTTTTTGACTATGAGACTATGGGACAGTGCGACTATGGGATTTTTTTCTCATTGTCCCATCGTCTCATTGTCTCTGTATACTATCCGGGTCTTCCTACTTCGCGAAGATGTTCAGTTGCTCGTTGAATATCGGGCTCTCGATACCCAAGAAGTGGAGCACGCTGTGGAAGACGTGATATTGCCCGACGAGGCTCAGCTCCTTGTATTGTGTCTCGCTGTCCGATGACCATACGATAAAGGGTATCTCGTACTGCTCCTTTGGGGCCATAGACATGGGGACACCATGCATATACATATCGTCCTCGCCCAGCGACTCGCCATGATCTGAGACATATATCATGCACGAGCGGCGGTCGTCGATGGTGCGCAATAGTTCGACGAGCGAGTGTAGCACATAGTCGGTGTAGAGAATCGAGTTATCGTAGGCGTTGACCAACTCCGTACGGTCGGCCTTCGACATCTCGACGGTGGTGCACACGGGTGTGAAGTGCTCGAACTCGGCGGGATACTTCTTGTAGTATGTTGGGCCATGGCTCGTGCTGGTGTGCAGCACAACGAGCATCTTATCGGCCTCGCAGGCCTCAATCTCCTCTCTCAGCCCGGCAAGCAGAATATCGTCGTGGTCGATGCTCTTATCGGGGAACATCGTTTTAATGTCGGTGGCATTTTGATACTTGTCGACGTTGAGTTTCGGCTCGCCCCAGTTGCTCGTGCGCCACAGCACCTCTACGCCTGTGCGATGCAGATAGTTGGGGAGAATCTCATAGAGCTCGTCGGTGGGTTTATGGTCGAGGATAGCCTTGACACCCGCCGTGGTATAGGTATTTGCCGAGTGGGCATTATACACCTTCACCGAGTCGGTTGCCAGTAGCGGGTTTGTGTCGCGCTCATAGCCGTAGAGCGAGAAGTTTTGGCTGCGTGCAGACTCGCCGATGACAACCACACATAGGTCTCTGCTTGGGGTGCTGATGGTGGCATCGGGTAGCTTAATCTCCTCGCGGTTGAGTATCTTCCATTGACGGTAGTATAGTGCCGAGTTGACGGTGTAGGAGTAGGGCATGAGCAGTCCGCCTACCTGTGTGGCGTTGCGGTCTATCCACAGAATATTCGACCTGTTGGCAACGGCGAGGCATAGTATGGTCGTTATGGTGATGGCTAACGAGGCTAAAAAATGCCACACGCGCTTATAGTCTATCTTCGTCATAAAGAGATAGATGCAGGGTATGATGCCGAGTAGTGCGACATAGAGTATGAAGCTCAGCGAGAAGTAGCTGAACGCCTCTGTGGAGCGGGTGTTAAAGACGTTGCCCATCATCTCCTGCGAGAGTATCACGTTATAGGTGTTGACGAAGTACATTGCCACAGCATTTCCTATCAGCGTGAAGGCTATTATGACCTTGCCGACGATGCGTCCTGCGTATAGCAGTATGTAGTAGAGTGTGAAGTTTACCACCAGCAGCAACACTACGAGGGTGGCGAGAATAAGCCAGCCGTTAAAGTCGCTCTCCACATTGGCGTAGGTGGCCTTAATCACGGGGATGTTGTATGCCACGAGTGTAAACAAGGAGAGTATGGCGCATAGCGCAGTGATGCTTATTGGGCGACGTATGAAGTCTATAAATCGGCCGAGCGAGAGCTTTAAGCTCTTACGCCAACTATCTATTCGCTCTTTGGTCTTTGTGCGCGAGGTGTTCATATACAATGGGTTTGATTACGAGCCTATACAATAACCATGCGATGGCTATTGTCAAGGCGACTAACAATATATTATATAATATGGTAAGCCCAATGTTTATCGTGTGCTTGGCCACCGCGTAGGGCGTATCGCTCAGCGAGGCGTCGTAGCGGGCAAAGGGGTTGCTGTATATCACTTCGCCCTCCTCGAAATAGACGATAAAGCGGGCATAAGGCTCGTGAGGGCCTAATGTGTACTCTGCGTGGTCGGTGTTGTTAACTTCGTGAAGCAGAGTGTGGTTTTGTCCTATTACCTTAATGGATGCTGCAACTTGCGATAGGGCTATGTGTATAGTGTCGCCCCTGAGTCCGATATCGGTTATGTAGGGTATTTCGCTATTTTTTTGCTCCTTGATATAGAAGTTGCCCTCGCCGTAGTCGGGTAGGCGCATCGAGTAGTAGCAGCCGTCGATAAGTGTGGCGCGTATATCTTCGTAGCGCGCCGAGGGTGTGCACAGGAAGTTGCAGCGCACGGCGATGGCTGCCGAGCGGTCGGGGTAGTGCAGGTCGTCGTTAGCCATGCCAAAGCTGTAATGTCCGGCACTCAGGGCCCAGTCCCAATACTCGTTTTCGGTGCTTCGCCCGCTGTCGAGCTCCATGATGTTGTAGCCCGTGAGCTTTTCGAGCATCGAGCGTGTGGTGAGTGGCGTTCGCAACGGGTGGTTGAGCACCACGATGTCGCCATCGTCTTGTAGACGGTCTATCTGCCACTGACGCTGCGAGGCGAAGATGGGCAACAGATGGTCGAAGTGATCAACCTCTCGGCTGCCAAATACTAACTTATGGAATTTTAGCAGGTTGTAGCCGTGTTCATAGAGGTCGACTTGCAGTGAGTCGATGGGGTGCGCCGTCAGCTCATTGTGGTTCGAGAAGGTTACGATGTCGTAGTCGTACCTCATGTATTGGTCGTAGACCTCGTCGGGCCACAGTTCGCACTCGTTCATCGGGCCCTCGACGCGCGTATGGGTGTGGAAGTTGGCGCGTTGCCACATCGTGGTGGTGTCCAAGTTGCGGTATGGATTGAAGATGTCGGGGCCACTAAATGGCGATGGCTTCGCAAAGTCGTAGATGGGGCTTATGCTCGTGGCAACAATCGCCATAACGGCAATGAGCATAGCCGCAAGAAGTAGCTTGCCTATGATGCGGAGCAGCCGTGCGGCCGATATGTGAGCCATTTTTTGCATCTACCAACTTTTTTATATAACAAAGGTACGATAAAAAACTCAAATGCCGAAAAAATACCCCGAAAGTTTTGACCTTCGGGGTAGTAGTTAGCGTGTTGTGATTGTTTAGAGCAGACGGTTTGTGCGCTCGTCGGGGAAGATTACCTTTGGCTGGAAGCTCTTGGCCTCCTCGAAATCCATGAAGCCGTAGCCCATGATTATCACAATGTCGCCCACGGCAGTCTTGCGTGCTGCTGCGCCATTGAGGCAGATGCAGCCACTGCCGCGCTCACCCTTGATGACGTAGGTTTCGATGCGCTCGCCGTTATTGTTGTTTACAATCTGTACCTTCTCGCCCTCAATCAAACCTGCGGCATCCATCAAATCCTCGTCGATGGTGATGCTGCCTACATAGTTCAGATTCGCCTCGGTAACACGTACGCGGTGAATCTTCGATTTAAGTCTCTCGATATACATTGTTTGGGTTGTTAGTTGCTATTTGATACGAATGTTGTCTATGAGGCGGATGTTGCCGGCCTGTACAGCGCAACAGCCCTGTATGCGCTCCGACTCCTCCCACTTCTCGACCTTCTGCATCGTAAGTGCATCGACAGCCTCGAAGTATATGGTTTTGAGCAGCGGGTTAGAGTCTATGGTCTCGACCATCCATGCCGTAAGCTCTGCGGGGCTCATCGTAGCCATCTTCTCCGTAGCCTGGCTTATCGTGGCGTAGATGTGGGGTGCCGCCTTGCGGTGCTCGGGTGTGAGCAGCTCGTTGCGCGACGAGAGGGCAAGGCCATCCTCGCCACGAACGATGGCGCACTCCACGATGTCGATGTCGATAGAGAGCTGCTTCACCATAGCCTTGATTACGGCAATCTGCTGGAAGTCCTTCTCGCCGAAGTAGGCGCGTGCGGGCTTCACGAGGTCGAAGAGGCGGCTTACGACCTGTGCCACGCCGTTGAAGTGTCCGGGGCGTGTAGCACCCTCCATGACCTTGTCGATAAGGCCAAAGTCAAATACGCGGGTGTCGGGCTCAGGGTAGATGTCCTCGACCGAGGGCATGAATACTATGTCGGCACCTGCCTCCTCCAAAACTTTGCAGTCGGCCTCGGGTGTGCGAGGGTAGTTTCTGAGGTCGTTCTTGTCGTTAAACTGTGTGGGGTTAACAAAGACGCTCACTACGACCGTCTCGTTCTCCTTGCGGGCACGCTCCACCAACGAACGGTGTCCGGCGTGCAAAGCACCCATCGTGGGTACAAAACCGATGCCCTCACGTGAGCATGCGGCTAATGCTGCATTAAGGTCAGCAACTCTGTTTACAACTTTCATTGTTTAGAAATATAGTGCGACAAAGTTACAAACTAAAATGAAGATGACAAATAAAGAGTAATAAAAAATCGCTTAAACACCCCGATAGCTCACTTTTTTCTTGGGTTTACACGTTTGCGTATGCCAATATCCGCCACTCTGAACACTTCGGGACGCCTGGTAGGTGGGTATTATTGTAAAGAATTTTTCCTCTACTCGAAGTGCGGGAAGTGCGAAATGGGCGTATATGCCTCGCCGTCGTGTTGCCACGAGAAGGTCTCCATGCCGTTGGTCAGAACTATGTAGCGGCATCCCAACACGGAGTTGTAGCGTACCACCTGACGTAGTACGTCGTCGTTAATCTTGACGTTCGGCTCTTTGCACTCGACAACCATCAGCGGACGCTGGTTGCTGCCTATGGCTACGATGTCGGCACGCTGTGCCATGCCGTTGATGTTCACGGGGTACTCCTCGACAATCTGCTGAGGGGTAAAGCCGCACTCCGAGAGCATGTAGCCGACAACATGGCGACGTACCCACTCCTCGGGGGTGAGGACAAGCCAACGACCACGCACCGTATCGAAAATCTCGGTGCGTCCGTTTGCTCCGCGACGTGCGCGGAGGTGTATGGGTGGGTAGTTTAGTTTGTCGTAGGCCATGCCGAAACCAAAATATTTCGTATATTTGCCACAAAGATACAAAAGAAAATGGAAAAACGTATAGATATCAATGTAGATGAGCGCGTCGAGCGTGCGCGCCAATATTTTCAGTCGGGATATAACTGCGCCCAGGCTGTGGTCATGGCCTATAATGATATTATGGAGCTTACGACAGACGGTGCTGCCCGCATAGCTGCACCCTTTGGTGGCGGCATGGGACGTATGCGCGAGGTGTGTGGCACGGTGAGTGGCATGGCTCTCGTGGCGGGAGCTCTGCGCCCCTCGATTGACCCTAAGAATATGACTGAGCGCATGGAGAACTACGCTCTTGTGCAGTCGTTTGCCGATGTCTTTCGCAGGGAGAATGGCGATATCGTATGTCGTCGTCTGCTTGGTTTGGAGCCTCGTCAGGAGCAGGCCGAGACGGCTATGCCCTCGGAGCGCACGGCGGAGTACTACCACAAGCGACCATGTGTGGAGTATGTAGCTACGGCAGCCCGCATCATTGGTGAATATATAGCACACGAGTAGTGCTTCGGGAACCGTATGCGATAAGGCTGAATAAAAAATGGGGACGACTAATTTTGGTATTAGTCGCCCCCGTCTTTGTGGAGGTGGCGGGGGTCGAACCCGCGTCCAAACAAGGAACCCCAGAGCTTTCTACATGTTTAGCCGACCGTTTCATCCTTCTACTCGTGCCAGGCAGGTGGCAGCCGAACACAAGTCCCAGCCTCTAAATCTCGCACGATAACCGAGGCACATATCGCGCTATCTCTTAATTGATGATACCCCGTATGAAGATGTATTAAAGAGCGGAATACGCCTTCGGGATACTCGTCATGCAGCCTCCTTGGGCCACACGATTAAGCCAATTTTCCCTGAAAATTAGGCAGCGAGTGCATAGCTATTATTGCCATTTGTAGTTTGAGTGTTGCGATTAACGAGACCCCACACAATGCTCGACATGCTTACAATCGAATTCTACCTGCTGTCAAAACCGTTCACCCCCGAAACGGATAGTCGCCGATAGTCGGGACATCGTACGAAAGTTGCGGCAATCAGTAGCCATCGTTCAAATGTGGTGCAAATGTAGTAAATATTTGTGTAATGCAAAAATATTTTTTACTTTTGCAGATAACTATCAACCTTAAAGACCGATACTATGGAAAATAAGCGCGTCATCGAACTTCGCGACGTATCAATATATCACGATAACTCAAACCGTCGTCGTCGCCGTGCCGAGGCCGATAGCGACCTTGTGCTGTCGAATGTGAACCTTGCGGTCGACGAGGGGGAGTTTGTCTATCTTATCGGTCGTGTAGGCTCGGGTAAGTCGTCGCTGTTGAAGACGCTCTACGCCGAGGTTGACCTCTACGAGGGCGAGGCAACGGTCGTGGGCTTCGATTTACGCACCATCAAGCGCAAGCAGATACCCTATCTGCGCCGCGCTATGGGTATTGTCTTTCAGGATTTTCAGTTGCTCACCGACCGCAACGTATTCTATAATCTCTACGACGTAATGCGAGCTACGGGGTGGCGTAGCGAGAGCGATATTCGTCAACGTATAGACGAGGTGTTGCACCTTGTAGGTTTGGAAAACAAGACACACAAGATGCCCTTCGAGCTGTCGGGTGGCGAGCAGCAGCGTCTGACCATTGCCCGCGCCATTATCAACCGCCCGCGCCTCATCATCGCAGACGAGCCTACGGGTAACCTCGACCCCGTTACGGCTGAGGGTATCATGGAGCTGTTTCGCAAGATTGCCGACAGCGGTTGCGCTGTGGTGATGTCGACACACAACATTTCGCTTATCGAGCAGTACCCCTCGCGCACGATACTCTTTGCGCAGGGTCATATCTCGGAGGTTGATGTAAATTCGCTTCTGGCCTAAACTGAGACCATAAGTCGCAAGCCGCAACTAAATAAAATATGCCTCGAATGGAGTACACGTCAGGTGTCTACCTATTCGAGGCAGTTTTAGTGTTACGCTATTGCGTTCTATCGTTTTACAAATCTGTCGACAACTGCGGCACATGCGGCGTCGCCCGTGATGTTGAGTGTCGTGCGTATCATGTCGAAGATACGGTCTAAGCCATAGAACAGCGGGAGACCCTCCAAAGGTATGCCGGCCGACACAAGTACGGCTGCTGCCAAGAGTGTGGGGCCCGGGACACCTGCCTGGCCAATGGCACCAAGCGTGCAGACGATGACAATCGACGTGTACTCGGCCATGCCGAGGTCTATGCCGTAGAACTGTGCAAAGAATATGGCAAGCAGAGCGTAGTATATCGCGTTACCGGCCATGTTGATGGTCGCGCCTAACGGAAGCACAAATCCCGAGGTCTGCTTCGAGATACCCATCTGGTCGCAAGCCTCCATGTTTACGGGTAGGGTGGCCAGCGACGAGGCTGTCGAGAACGATACAACCTGGGGCTTAATCATCGCGCGGAAATACTCTTTAAGAGGTACGCGCGAGAAGAGGGCTATGGTGAGAGGGTAGAGGCCGAGGCCGATGATTGCCACAGCGATAAGGTCTAACCACAGAACGTTGGATATCTGCAACAGCATGCCGAAGCCGAATGTGCCCGTAGCGTCGGCAATAAGTCCAAATACGCCAAAGGGGGCAACGAGCATCACCTTGCCGATACACCATATAAGGGCTTCGAGTATGGCGTTGAGGCCACCTACAATCTTGCGACGAGTGTCCGTGGCAAGGGCTGTGATGCCAAAGCCGAAGAAGAGACCGAAGATGATGATTTGAAGGATGTTACCCTCGGTAAGTGCGCGTATAGGGTTTTCGGGAATCATGCCGATGACGGTGTCCCAGAACGATGCGCTCTCGGGTGCTACGCCTGCTAAATCTGAGGCTTCGGCACTTGCTGTGTTGATGGCTGCTATGCCGTCGCTACTTACGCTTGCGCCGGGCTGGAAGAGCTCGCCAAGAGCGATGGCGATAATGATGGATATGGCGGTGGTGAGGAGCATGTAGCCGATGCTTATGCCGCCAACCAAGCCTGCCGACTTTGTCTCGCCGAGGGCTGCTGCGCCACTGATGATTGATACCAATACCAACGGCACCACGAGCATCTTGATGAGTTGGATGAAGAGGTCGCCAAGGGGCTTAAACATCGAGGCACTCTCGCCCATCTGTGCGCCTACGAGGATACCTGCGACCATAGCCATAAGTATCCAAAAGCCTAAGTTTTTTAGAAGTTTTTTCATTATAAATGTAATTGTTCGTAGCACAAAGTTACAAAATTGAGTGATATGTGCAAAAAACGATGAGCAAAAATCGAACTTACGTTGCATAGCTCGTTAAATAATCGTAACTTTGGAGAAAATATTTAAGTTATGTCGAAACCAAAAATCGTTGTCTTTACGGGTGCTGGTGTGAGTGCCGATAGCGGCATTGCCACGTTCCGCGATTCGGATGGCCTATGGGCAAACTATCGTATCGAGGATGTGTGTTCGCCCGAGGCGTTGGAGCATAACCGTCCACAGGTTATAGAGTTCTATAATATGCGTCGTCGCGAAGTGCTCGAAAAGAGCCCTAATGCGGGCCACTATGCCATTGCCTCGCTCGAAGAGTGGGCTGATGTAGAGGTCGTTACGCAGAATATCGACAATCTGCACGAGAGGGCCGGCTCATCGCGTGTTACGCACCTTCATGGCGAAATCATGAAGTTGCGCTCGGAGGCTAACCCCGACCTTATATACGATATTAACGAGGGCTGGGAGCAGTCGCTCGATGCTCGTGGCGAAGATGGGGCGTTGCTACGTCCGCATATCGTCTTCTTTTCGGAGTCGGTGCCTATGTTCGACGAGGCGTGCCGTATAGTCTCGACGGCCGATATACTCATTGTCGTCGGTACGTCGCTCGCTGTATATCCTGCGGCTATGTTGGTCTACTATGTTCGCGACCGTCAGGTGCCTATCTATCTCGTCGACCCCGGTACGCCCGATACACAGCTTATTCGCAACCCGCTGACTCATATCAAGGAGCGCGGTGCTATTGGTGTTCCACAACTTGTTGAGAAGCTGCGTCGTGAGTTTGAGAAGTAGGGTGGCCGAGCGCGCCGAAAAGCTATTGACGTTCTGTCGCGAGAAGGGGTACAACACGCATGTTGCACTCTTTGTCGACCTGTCGCGCCACTCGGGACGTTGTCGATTTGTGGCGTGGGACTTCGAGCGTGGTGAACCGCTGTTTTGTTCCCCTGTCAGCCATGGTAGTGGTAGCGTGAGGTCGCACGTAAGGTCTGCCTACGCCCGCTTGTCGAACGACGATGGCTCGCATCTGTCGAGTGTAGGCCGTGCGTTAGTTGCCGAGAGGTATGAGGGTCGCTATGGTGTGGCCTATCGTCTCGATGGCCTTGACGCCACGAACTCAAATCTCCGCTCGCGCTGCGTGGTGTTGCATGGCTGGGAGCATACGACCTCCTATCCTATATTCCCCATCGCCACGACGGGAAGTTTTGGTTGTCCTGTACTCTCGCGCCCTATGATGAAGCGCGTTGATGCACTGCTGCGAGAGCAGCGAAATGTCGTTTTGGAGACGTTTATTTAGCCAACCCTATAATAGACAATAGACGGTAGCAGTACGGCTACCGTCTATTTTTATCTATTTCCACGCAAAGAGGTTAAATACGCCCTAAATCCCATATTGTCATCTAACGGAACTTGTTGTAAGTTCAATGGGGGAGAGTATGAGTGGATAAGTTCATCCTCAACAGACTCGGTGTCGTTTATCACCGTGGCGTAAAATACGATTAGATTATCTCTCATCCATTTGCTGAGCCTCTCTTCATCGCACGTCTCAAATGTCGTTTTATCGTCATTCGGGTTGTTCTTGCTGCGAGGTATTAGCTTGTACCCAAATAGGCATCCTAAACTCTTGCGAAGTGTAGATCTGCCAGCCGTGCCGTTAAAATGCGTTTTGCCTATGCGCGAATTAAGTCCCTGATTGGTCTTCCCGACATACAGCACCCTTAGACCATCGTGTAGTCTGTAAGAGGGCTTTATGACGCTTTGGGGGATATTGCATCCCTCGCGCAGAGCTATGATATATACACCATTAAGTGAGCTTATACGACCAAAGTCTTGGCGCTTAGGGTCGAACTTGATATAATTACACATAATTGATTGATTATTAATGTTTATATACGTAAAAAATAATATCCGTTTTTTTGAGTGTACCGTCCTACAAAATCATCCAACTGAACGACAGTTCGTCATACCTCTCGTGAAAATCAAATGCGTCGAATAGGTCCATTGCCTTGGGTGTACGTGCGGCGAATATAATGGTGCGATAACCACTATCAACAGCCCGTGAGATACTCTTCTCGAAATACTCTTTACAGTGTGTCTGCTCGTCTATAAGACTGATTGCAACAGCCCTATCATCCGCATTTGTCGCCTCCAAGATGAACGACGGAGTGCCTATGCCATCTATGACCCTCGCCGAATTGTAGCCTATGGTAGCTAAGGCGTCGATTGTTTGTTGTTGAATAGTTCTCATATTGCTATCTTTTAATCGTGATAATATTCGTGTAAATCGTAGTAGTCGGAGACATCTGACCAATCTGTGAAATAATCATTTGTCGGGTGGCTGTCGCTCTGCTCATAACCTCTATATTTGCCCTCGGGACGATAGATAACTAATCCGTTTTCGTAGTCGAAAGCCTTAATATCCGATGCATTACGGCTTTTGTCTATATTCTTCCAATAACACTCGGGCTTCGTGCGCTCCTCTTTGGAGAAGTGGTCATAGAGATACAATGCGATAGCTATTAATGTCAATGTCAAATAAAAGTATTTGGTGTGATGCCACGTTAGACGCATCAGCTCCTTTATTTGTTGGCGATAATACATAGCTATTTGTCAGTTTTATTACGTTCAAGAGCCTCTCTAAACACTCTCTCAACCCGTTGACGCAGCGATAGTGGGGCGATAACCTCCAACGAGCGGCTACGCGATAGTAGCGCCATCACAAAATCGTTGGTTATCCTAAGTCGCAGACCTATGGTTACCGAATTTTCTGTGCTGTCGATAATATGCTGTGAGGGGTGCAGTGGCATACTGTTTACAAACTCGCCGTCCAGCTTATCGTATCTGATAACCACATCCTCTACATCTATCGTTTCATCGACCCATACCCCGAAGCTGTCATCAAAGAGTTTGAGTATATCTTTTGTGTTCTTTGGCTTGAATTTTAAGCCTTTATATAGCTTTACGCAGGTCATCCTCTCCAACGCATACACTCTCAATTTATCCTCCGTATTGTACCCTACTAAGTACCATCGCTGTTGCGACTCTTTCAGGAAATGGGGACTGATTATATGCTTCGATATTCGACAGTTATCGCGGAAATGCTCGTAGCTAAATTCGATAATATCCCGATTTCTAATCGCATCCAATATCTCCTCGAAGCACTCCCCGAGCGGAGGTCTTCGGTGCTCGGAGATGACACAATCCATCAAAACCGAGTCGTTGTCGATGCGACTTAACAGCTCGAAATTTTGGAGTAATGCCTCGTACTCCGATGATGTTTTGCCCCTCTGCTTGACAACGTATCCTCCTGCGCTGCGGTCGTAAACTATCTCTATGTTAAACAGTTCGTTGATGTACCCCAAGTCCCTTTGTAGTGTTCTCGGAGTGATACTCTTGTCGTTATCGGTTAGATTTTGACAAATATGCCCGATAAGCTCCTCACGAGATATGGGTTTTGACATACGTACTCTATTAGTGATACGTACCAACCTGCGTATTTGGTCAATGATATTCATACGGTTTTGGTTTTGCTGTTACAAAGATACATAACGTCAGCGACAAAATATGTCGTCGGTGTAATATTTTGCTTAGCACCGATAATTTTTAGTATAGTAGAGCGACTGAGTAATAATAAAAAACAAGAGTAAGACCTGATAAATCTTACTCTCGTTAATAATTGTATTTTAAGACTTTCGTGCCGACTACTTAAAGTATATGTCGAGCAGCTCTTTGGCGGCGATAAACGACGATAACTTTGCGTCCAAAACTCGCTGCTCGACCTCCGTGAGGCGTGCCTCAATCTCGGGGTTGGTGTAGAAGCTCGACTTCAATGTCTCGTTGATGGTCTCATACATCCAATACTTATTTTGGCGGTTGCGGTTGGCAGTGAAGTAGCCGTTTGCCTGGATGTGGTCGAGGTACTCCTCGACACCTTTCCACACCTCCTCCAAGCCTGTGCCCATGTGCGACGAGCAGGTGTAAACCTTAGGTCGCCAACCCGAGTCGGGCAGCGGGAAGAGGTGTAAAGCTCCCTGATACTGCGCCTTGGCAAGCTCGGCACTTGTGATATTCTCGCCGTCGGCCTTGGTGATTACCATCATGTCGGCCATCTCCATAATACCGCGCTTGATGCCCTGCAACTCGTCGCCGGCACCCGATATTTGGAGCATCATGAACATGTCGACCATTGAGTGTACGGCCGTCTCGGACTGTCCTACGCCCACCGTCTCGATGAATATCACGTCGAAGCCCGCAGCCTCACACAACACTATCGTCTCGCGTGTCTTGCGTGCCACGCCACCCAACGAGCCTGCCGAGGGTGAGGGGCGAACGAAGATGTCGGGGTTGTGGCAGATGCTCTCCATGCGTGTCTTGTCGCCGAGGATAGAGCCACCGCTACGCTCCGACGAGGGGTCGATAGCGAGCACGGCGAGTTTGTGGTGCAGCGATGTTACCATGTTGCCCACAGCCTCGATGAAGCTCGACTTGCCGGCACCCGGAACACCTGTTATGCCGATGCGTACGGAGTTGCCCGAGTAGGGTAGGCATCGCTCGATAATCTCCTGTGCCTGAGCATAGTGCGAGGGGTTGTTGCTCTCGATAAGCGTGATGGCCTGCGCGAGGATTGTGATGTTGCCCGCGAGGATGCCGTCGACATATTCGTCGGTGGTCATTTGACGACGCTTCTTGCGCACGAAGTGCGGATTGACGACGGGTTGGTCTTCGACGCCCTGTGTTACGTTAAGCGCGCTATCGTGGTGAGTGTCGAGATACTCTTTTTCGTAGTGTTCTATCTTTGTAAATGCCATGATTACAGTTTTTTAGCCTTATGCGTTATGTGTGTCAATGTCTGTTCGTCGAGATGTTGTATTGAGCCAAACCATTGGGTATGGCGACGTTTCGTGTCGTAGATTACGCCAAAGGGGACGTAGTGTATGCCGAAGGCGTTGAAGGTCTTGTGCTCCTTGTCGAAGGCTACCGTGGTGTTGCTGTCGACAAAGCGCGCTACGATATCTTGCTCGGCACTGCGCTGCTCGGCTGTAAGTAGCACTATGGCCATCTTATCTGCAACCTTATTTGTCGTGCTTCGAAATGTGTCGAGTGCCTCGATGCAGGGCAGGCTGTTGGAGTGGATGAAGACCAAGCATACAAACTCCTTGTCGATAAGGTCGAGTGCAGTGCCCATTGACGAGTGTACGTCGATGGTGGGGATACGCTCGCCCAGACGGATGTTTTGAGCCTCGGCTCGCATGACCATCAGAAGCAGCATTGTGGCTATGGCGAAGAGTCGTTTCATTGTTTTGCTAAAAATAGATTATGCGAAGTTAACGAATTTTCTGCAAATACCAATTCATATTTCCGCTTTTTTATCGGTTATGCAGCTTATTTGTGCGAAAAAAATATCAAATCGAGGTGTAGCCTATATAAATATAGGAAATGTTGAAAAAAAGATTCGAAAATATTTCGTTGTTTCAAAAAGTTGGAGTAACTTTGAATGATTTTTTTGGAGAATAGAATAAGGTGAAAAACTTAAATAATCATTAAACTAAACTTTATAAAAACTTAACATTATGAAAGTATCGCACATTGAGCATCTCGGCATTGCCGTAAACAGCCTTGAAGAGTCAATTCCCTACTGGGAGAACGTTTTGGGCTTGAAGTGTTACAACATCGAGGAGGTGGCTGACCAGAAGGTTAAGACCGCATTCTTCATGCTTGGTCAGACTAAGATTGAGCTTTTGGAGCCCACTTCACCCGAGTCGACTATCGCTAAGTATATCGAGAGCAAGGGCGTAGGTATCCACCACATGGCTCTCGCCGTAGAGAACATCGAGGAGCAGTTGGCTGACGCTGAGGCTCAGGGTATCCGTCTTATCGACAAGACTCCCCGCAAGGGTGCCGAGGGTTTGACTATCGCATTCCTTCACCCCAAGTCAACTCAGGGTATCCTCACTGAGCTTTGCGAGAACAAGAACAAGTAATTCGGTATCGACTGACGAATCAAACAATTAATAAAATAGATTTTAGCTATGAGCGAAATTCAGAAAGCGATTGAGAAACTGATGGATAACCGTCAGACAGCTCGTATGGGCGGTGGTCAGAAGGCAATCGACAAGCAGCACGAGAAGGGTAAGTACACAGCTCGTGAGCGTATTGCAATGTTGTTGGACGAGGGTAGCTTCGAGGAGTTCGATATGTTCGTAACTCACCGTTGCTATGACTTCGGCATGGACGCAAAGCATACATTTGGTGATGGCGTAGTTACCGGTTACGGTACCATCGCCGGCCGCTTGGTTTATGTATTTGCACAGGACTTCACCGTAACCGCAGGTTCGTTGTCTATCTCTTTGGCCGACAAGATTTGCAAGGTTATGGATATGGCCGTTCGCAACGGTGCCCCCTGTATCGGTCTTAACGACTCGGGTGGTGCTCGTATCCAGGAGGGTGTAAACGCCTTGGCTGGTTACGCTAACATCTTCCAGCGTAACGTTATGGCTTCGGGTGTTATCCCCCAGATTTCGGCTATCTTTGGCCCTTGCGCCGGTGGTGCTGTTTACTCGCCCGCATTGACCGACTTCATCATCATGCGTCGTGAGACATCTAACATGTTCCTTACAGGTCCCAAGGTTGTTAAGACCGTTACGGGTGAGGATGTAACTCAGGAGCAGTTGGGTGGTGCCAACATGCACACTACAAAGTCGGGTGTTGCTCAGTTTGCAGTTGATTCTGAGGAGGAGGGTCTCAAACTTATCCGCGACCTTCTCTCGTACATGCCTCAGAACTACACGGCTCTTGTACCCGACCAGCCTTGCACCGACGATATCGCTCGTAAGGAGGATATCCTCAACGAGATTATCCCCGATAACCCCAACAAGCCTTACGATATGATGGAGGTTATCAAGGCTATCGTCGATAATGGTGAGTTCTTGGTGTCGGCAGCTGCCTATGCTAAGAACATCATCACAGGTTTCGCACGTTTCAACGGTCAGTCAGTAGGTATCATCGCCAACCAGCCTAAGTTCATGGCCGGTGTGCTCGATATCAACGCTTCGCGTAAGGCTGCTCGTTTCGTACGTTTCTGCGACGCGTTCAACATTCCTTTGGTTACGTTGGTTGACGTTCCCGGCTTCTTGCCCGGTACCGCTCAGGAGTATGGTGGCGTAATTACTCACGGTGCTAAGTTGCTCTTCGCATACTGCGAGGCTACTGTACCTAAGGTAACCGTTACTTTGCGTAAGGCTTACGGTGGTGCTTACATCGTGATGTCGTCGAAGCATATCCGTGGCGATGTTAACTACGCATGGCCTACTGCCGAGATTGCAGTTATGGGTGCAAGCGGGGCCGTTGAGGTATTGCACGCTAAGGCGTTGTCGGCATTCGAGAACAAGGAGGATAAGGCTAAGTTCGTAGCAGAGAAGGAGCAGGAGTACCGCGATAAGTTCTCTAACCCCTACAACGCTGCACGTTATGGCTATATCGACGATGTTATCGAGCCTCGCAACACACGTTTCCGCGTAATTCGTGCTTTGGAGTCTTTGCGCAACAAGCGTTTGGAGAACCCCGCAAAGCGTCATAACAATATTCCGTTGTAATCTAAAAGTGAATTAAGTTATGATGATGCTTGCAGTAAATTGGGGCAATGCGGCTGTTGTGGCACTGTTTAGTATAGTGCTCGTGTTTATCGTTCTTGTTCTGCTTATCTTCATTCTGAAACTCTTCGGAATGGTATTCGCCGAGAAGAAGACAAACGCACCCGCCGCTGCTGTCGCTGTTGCATCGGATGGTATTACGGATGAGGAGGTTGCTGCCATTGCTATGGCAGTAAACCTCTTCTTCAACCGTCACGATGAGGAGAGCGACGTTCTTACTTTCCGCCAGAACCACGATGTGTCGGCATGGCAGGTTAGAAATATTTCAAAGCAACTTTAATAAACGACCGATAACTAACTTGGTCTTATAAGATTTAAAACAAGATTGAATCATGCAGAAATTCAAATTCAATATCAACGGTAAGAGCTACGAGGCTATTGTTGAGGAGACAGAGCGCAATACTGCGCGTGTTGAGCTTAATGGTAAGAGCTACACCGTGCAAGTAGAGAAGGAGGAGGCTATCGTGTCGCCCAAGATTGCAGCTGTTAAGCCTTCGTCGGCAGGTGCAGATTTCGTGGATGCTCCCGCACAGCCTATCAGTGGCAATGCAGGCTCTATCAAGTCGCCGCTGCCCGGTAACGTATCGAAGATTAAGGTACAGGAGGGTCAGGCTGTTAAGGCCGGTGAGGTTCTTATGACCTTGGAGGCCATGAAGATGGAGAACGAGATTATGGCTCCCGGCGCAGGTACTGTTAAGAAGATTTACGTAACCGAGGGCAAGGCCGTACAGCAGGGCGAGGCTCTTATCGATATCGAGTAGTACTAACTCTTTAATTTGAATAAGATGAAGAGTATTAAATTCTATTTTTCGCTACTCCTCTCAGCGGCTATGCTCGCTCAGGCGGTGCCCGCTATGGCCGAGAATGGTGAGTTGCAGGAGGAGAATGTGAATGCATCTGAGGGCGTGATGCTTATTAACGAGACACCCGAGCAGGCTGTCGAGGAGATTGCATGCGACCAGGATGAAGTTCAGGCGCCTGCCGACAAGCAGAGCGATGAGGCTCTCGCAGCATCAGAGAAAAATGCTATTTTCGATGCAGAGTTTGCAGAGGGTGGTATTGCAAAGACTATTGATAAGTTTATCGGCGACACGGGTGTTGCTAAGTTTGCCGGCGATGAGCAGATTGCAAACGACACTGACCCCTTGACAAACACTGTCGATTGGCGTTGTGCCGTGATGCTTCTTATCTCGTTCGTATTGCTCTACTTGGCTATCGTTAAGAAGTTCGAGCCGCTGTTGCTTATGCCTATCGCATTTGGTATGATGCTTACGAACCTCCCCGGTGCCGATATGTTCCATGCCGACCTCTTCGCAGGCGGTCATATCGATTGGAGCGGTTTTGCCGGCGGACACGCAGGTCTGTTGGATATCCTCTACCTCGGTGTTAAGCTCGGTATCTATCCTTGCTTGATTTTCATCGGTGTAGGTGCTATGACCGACTTCGGCCCGCTGATTGCTAACCCCAAGAGCTTGTTGCTCGGTGCTGCTGCCCAGATTGGTATCTTCGCTACGTTTATCGGTGCGTTGGCTCTCGGCTTTGACTATTGGCAGGCAGGCTCTATCGGTATCATCGGTGGCGCTGACGGCCCTACGGCTATCTACCTCACATCGAAGCTCGCTCCCGAGTTGCTCGGCCCCATCGCCGTTGCTGCATACTCATATATGGCGTTGGTACCCGTTATCCAGCCCCCTATCATGAAGCTTCTTACTACGGATGCAGAGCGTAAGATTGAGATGAAGCAGTTGCGTACGGTATCGCAGAAGGAGAAGATTATCTTCCCTATCGCTATTACCGTTATTATCGCGTTGCTCCTTCCTTCGGCTGCTCCGTTGATTGGTTGCTTGATGCTCGGTAACTTGCTCAAAGAGTCGGGCGTAACGGAGCGTCTGTCGAAGACCGTTCAGAACGAGTTGATGAACATCGTAACCATCTTCCTCGGTATCTCGGTAGGTGCTACGGCTACGGCAGATAACTTCCTTAACTTCCAGACATTGGGTATCCTCCTGTTGGGTGTTATCGCCTTCTCGTTCGGCTCGGCAAGTGGTGTGTTGCTCGCCAAGGTTATGAACCTCTTCGTGAAGGATAAGATTAACCCTCTGATTGGTTCGGCTGGTGTGTCGGCAGTACCTATGGCTGCCCGCGTATCGCAGACCGTAGGTCAGAAGTATAACCCCGGCAACTTCCTGTTGATGCACGCTATGGGCCCCAATGTGGCCGGTGTTATTGGCTCGGCTGTTGCTGCCGGTATCCTTCTTTCGTTCTTCGGTTAATCGAACGAAACATATATGTAACGATAATGCCCGCAGTAATGCGGGCATTATTTATTATATAGGTATATTCTATTCTTACCTCTCGGCGTTGAAACGCTCGAAGAAACGCTCCTTGTAGTTCTCGCCTAAGGGTATGTACTCGCCATTGTCGAGGAAAATGCGACCCTTGGTGTAGCTCGATATGCGTTTTAGGTTTACGATGTAGGAGCGGTGCACACGCAGGAAGCTCTCTTGCGGGAGCGTTGTCTCCATGTTTTTCAGACGGAAGAGGGTGGTGATAGTCGCGCTGCCCTCGATATGTAGGCGTACATACTCGCTCGCGCTCTCCAAATATACGATGTCGGCGATGCGTACAAGCTGTGTCTTGTAGTCGGCCTTAACGGATATATACTCCTTATCTGCGCTCTCGGCTTCGTTGGCGGCCATGGCGTTCTCGGCGGCGTGGCAGCGATTTACTAAGTCGACAAGCGATACCACCTTCTGTATCGCCTTTGTGAACTCGTCGTATGTAAACGGCTTCAACAGGTAGTCTATGGCATTTAGCTTGAAGCCTTCGAGGGCAAACTCGGAGTAGGCGGTGGTGAATATCACAAAGTAGTTGCCCGCAAGCGAGCGCACGAAGTCTATGCCGTTGAGGTCGGGCATGTTGATATCAACGAATATGAGGTCTATCTTCTGCTCTTCGAGTATCTGTTGTGCCTCAATCGCGCTACGGCATGTTGCCACGAGCGATAGCGACTCCGTTCGTTCGATATAACTCTTAATTTGACGTAGTGCCAGAGGCTCATCGTCGATAGCTATACATCTTACCATGTTGTTTATCTCTTTATGGGAATAACCATTTTTACTACATATACGTTGTCGTCCGAGCTGTCGATGTCGAGTGTGTACTCCTTGTCGAACAGTAGGTTCAGACGCTGTGTTACGTTGTTGAGGCCTATGCCGCTATTTTGTGTCATATAGGAGGGGTGGCGGCTGTTTGAAACCGTGCAGCAGAGGTTGTTTTGTCGTACTGCTATGTCGATATAGATGAACGAATGACGGTTGTAGCTTATGCCATGTTTGAAAGCATTCTCCACGAGTACGATTATGAGCAGCGGCGGTAGCGACACGCGACGACAAGTGTTCATGTCGGGGGTGTTCAGGCGTATGTCTATGCCGTTGTCGTAGCGTATGTGCATAAGCTCTATGTAGTTGCGCAGGAACTCCACCTCCTTGTCGAGTGTGGTGTAGCTCTCGCTCGAATCGTAGAGCACGTGTCGCAGCATGCGCGATAGCTCCATCACGCTCTTCTTGGCAGTCTCGCTGTCGAACTCTATGAGGGCGTGGATGTTGTTGAGCGTGTTCATCAGAAAGTGGGGGTTTATCTGATATTTCAGATACTGCATCTGTGTCTCGATATTCTCGCGCTGCAATAGGGCCATGCGTCGCTCGTTCTCGATGGATAGGTAGTAGAGCTTAATCATCGAGTTGGCACCCGCCATGAAGATGCCGAGCAGGACGTTCCAATACCATTCGAGGTCGGTAAACGATGCTCTGTTGCGCAGGTTGTCATCCGACTGCCAATAGCGGTAGTCGAGGATGTCGATTGTACCGAATATTACGGTGAGCATCACGATGAGCGATATGCTGTACAACCAATAGCGGTTGCGCAGCAATAACTTGGGCGCAAGGATGATGTTGTTGGTGATGAAGATGACGAAGTAGGGCGCAATCTTACCCCATGAGATAACCACTTTGTTGAAGTCGATATAATCCTCCGACATGAGCTGTGCATTCATGAAGGGTATGAGGAAGATGGCTATCCACACGAGTGAATATACCATGTTCTCTCCAGCGTTCAGCCTTTTAAGACGTTGCATCCATTTCATAGTTGCAAATTTACGTTTTTTCGCCCAATCGGCAAAACAAATGTGGCGATAATAAGTAGATGGGGCGAATTGTTAAACAAAAATTACTAACTTTGCAGAAGCTGAAAATTAACGTTACAATTGGTTTGTAATATGCTTAAAGGAGTACTTTTCGATATGGATGGTGTGTTGGTCAACAACCTTGAAATACACCGACAGGCCTTTGCCGAATTCTTTCGTCGTTATGGCGTCGAGCGCACGTTCGATGAGTTGAGCCGCGTCTTTGGCAAGGGTAACGACGATATCATGGGCGAACTCATGCCCGCCGATGTTGTAGAGCGTGTGGGTATCAGACAGCTCGGCTACGAGAAGGAGGCTATCTACCGTGAGATCTACGCGCCTATCATCACCCCGCAGCCGGGACTCTTGGCGTTCCTTGCGGAGTGCGAACGCGAGGGGTTGCGCTCTGCTGTCGGCTCGTCGGGATATAAGGCCAATGTCGATTTTGTTCTCGATAAGTGCAACATACGTCGCTACTTCGAGGCTACGGTTGCGGGCGATGAGGTTACGCGCTGTAAGCCCGACCCCGAAATATATCTCACCGCGGCCGCTAAGTTGGGCCTCGCTCCTTGCGAGTGTATAGTATTCGAGGATGCCGAGGCTGGTATCGAGGCGGCTAAGCGTGCGGGTATGAAGGTAGTGGCACTGGCTACGACGTTCGATAGAGAGTTTCTCGCAACGACCGATGCCGATATGATTATTGGCGACTTCCGAGATATTAGCGTCGAGCAGCTTAGGACGCTTGTCGAGGGTTAGATGCGCTCCAAGAGGCGTCGTATAGGCCCAATTCGCAATATGGGGTAGAAGAGTCGCGCAGGAATGAGCGAGCATACCGCCACGACAATTTTAGTAAATAGCCCGGGCGTGTAACGCCGTCTGCCCCGAAACATCGCACCTATGGCGTGGTGAGCCAACTTTTCGGGACTTATCATGATGCCCATGTGGCGAAATAGCTTGCGTCGCTTGTCGCTCAGCGTGTAGAAGGGTGTGTCAACAGCACCCGGGTATATGGCCGTTACGCTCACGCCGTAGGGGCGTAGCTCGTACCATAGCGACGATGCGAAATTTTTGAGATAAGCCTTTGTTGCTCCGTAGTGCGCGATGGTTGGGTAGGGTAGCCATGCTGTTGCCGACGACATTATGAGTATGCGACCCTTGCGTCGTCGCTTCATATCCTCGCCAAAGAGACGACATAGGAGCGTTACGGTGGTGCAGTGGAGGTTGATGATGGCGCAAAGTCGCTCGACGTCAGTGGCTACGAGAGTCGAGAATAGGAGCATGCCGGCATTGCATATTAGCACCTCTACGTCAATGCCCTCACCCTTGCAGCGGTCGTAAATTGTCTGTGCAGCACTCTCTGTTGCAAGGTCGCAGTCGAGGGTCAAAACATTCACACCATACTTGGCTGTTATCTCTTCGCGTAGCGTTTTGAGCTGCTCAGGCTGATTGCTCACGGCAACGATGTTGTAGCCACGTGCTGCAAGCTCCGAGGTATAATGGCGACCGATGCCCGATGATGCTCCTGTAATTAACGCGTAACCCATAGTGCAAAGGTATATAAATTTAGTGTATATCCTGCACGTCAGCCACAAAATTTGGTAAAATGCCTGGGGCTCGAACGGCGATAGCCGTAGCGGGGATACAAAAAAAACAGAGCAGCAGAGTTTTTACTCTGCCGCTCAACAAAAAAAACAGCAGTCGAAAAGACTGTTGCAAGTGGTGAATCCGCCGGGGCTCGAACCCGGGACCCCAACATTAAAAGTGTTGTGCTCTACCGACTGAGCTACGGATTCTCCGAGCCAAAGGCTTTCGCGTTTGGTGGTGCAAAGATAGTGAATATTTTTATTTTACCAAAATAGTGTGATAAAATATTGCAATATAACTACCCAATTGCTCTTTTTACTCCATGGGGTGCGATATTTCGGCAACCTCGGCACCTGTGTAGCTAATAAGGTCGGATGGCGATATGGCTATTTGAAGGCCTCGCACGCCGGCACTGATATATATCTTGTCGTGCTCCATACATGTGGAGTGTATGAAGGTGGGTAGTGGTCTCTTCATGCCTATGGGTGAGCAGCCACCGCGGATATAACCCGTTGTGGGCAGCAGCTCCTTCATGGCTATGAGGTCGGCCTTCTTATTCGACGACACGCGCGCTGCCGCCTTCAAGTCAACCTCATGGTCGCCAGGGACTACGCATACAAACAGCCCCGTGCGGTCGCCCCTGAGGACGAGCGTTTTGAACACCGTGGCTATATCCTCGCCCAGCTCCTCGGCGACGTGTGTCGCTGCGAGGTTATCCTCATCGACGGTGTAGGGTATCAGCTCGTAACTAATCTTAGCACTATCGAGCAGACGCGCTGCATTGGTCTTATCTATCTTCTTCGCCATATTATTGTCTATTTGCCATTATTGCATTTGCGCGCAGTGATACATACTCCTCGAACTCGGGCGAGTCGACGATGCGTATATCATCGGCGAGGCCCATATAGAAGCGACCGATGCCTAAGTAGTTGCATACCTCGGTGTCGAGCAGCCAATGTGTGGTGTCTATGGCTATCAGGTCGCGCTCAGAGAGTGGGTACTCCTCGATGAGAAGGTTGTGCGATAGGATACCCAGCTCCAACTTCACGCGGTGTTGCTCGAAGCCCGTAGTGCGAAAGATGTCGATATGTCCTTTGCGGTGTTCGGCCTCATGTTGCCATGCGTTGTTCAGCACCTCGACTTCGCCCACGCGGGCAGTGTTGAAGAGCTTGTTCATGCCGCTCTCGGGCTCGTAGCACCATAGCTGCACATAGTTCGTAGTAAAGCCAAATGGCTCAACAAGACGGTCGCGACACCCCGTGCGAGCTGACGCATAGTCGTGAAGGATGACCTGTTGTCGCGCCTCGATAGCCTCGATTATGCGGTTTACGTTCTCGGCATTTTTACCCTTCACGATGCTGTTTGCCATTGAGGTGCAGTTGTATACCGACGTTAGCTTCTTGCGCAGGTTTTGTTTGAGCATGTTTGTGTCGTCGAGACCTGCGATAAGCTGATTTACGATGTGTGCCTCCTCGTCCGTGAAGTGTACGAGTTGCGAGATATCCTGAAAGTAGCGACTCTCCTTGCCGAGCTTATAGACACCGCCTTCAAGCTTGTGCACCACAAATCCCGCATCTTTGAATGTCTCGATGTAGCGATATATCGAGCGGTACGATGTGTCGAGCCTCTTGGCGAGGTCATCGACCGTATAGTTGATGTTGCCCGTCATTAGCTTCATCAGACGTAGCAGACGTTCGAGCTTAGGTTGATCCATGGCTAAAAATAAGTTTATAGCGTAAAGGTAGTGATAATTTTAGGAATAACAAAGCTTTTGACACAAGTTGTCAAATCGCAGCTCTACTTTTGCGCAAACCAATAAAAAATATATCGTTATGGGAGTGATTTATAAGATGGAGTGTGATCGTTGCGGAACGAAGTTTGACCATCAGGCGGGTGTCGGGTTCTTCTGTGCGTGTCGTGATTGTGGCGAGCAACAAGACGAGTCGTCGCCCTTCAACTGCCCCGTGTGCAGCAGACGTTTCGACCCTGAGAGCGACACCTTTTCGGAGTTTGTTGCCGAGACTATTCTTTGGGATTAGCCGCAGAAATCTGCGTCAGCCTCGACCTCCTCGTCGCAAACTTCGATGGGGATGAAATTGTCGTGCTCACCCAATGTGATGCGGCACATGTTGTCGCGCACCATGCAGTCGTCATAGAGTGGTGCGAGCAGCCATTCGCCATCCTTGCTATAACCCCATAGGTTGCGCTCATTGTCAACTCTGCCTCCATCGGGGAGTGTGGCTACGGGTGGCTGTGATGCATAGTTGAGCCAGTTGCGAAGTTCGTGCATGGCTAAGTGGAATGATTGTACCGCCTTGGCAATGCGGTAGTGTGGTGCGTCGCCATGCTCGGCAAAGAGCCTCTGTGCATGGAGCATGGCCCTATCTACTCCTGCGACAACCTGTCTGGGGTCGAATAGTGTCTTATCTTTGTTGATGTACGGCTCCATCGCCTCGCGGTCGGTGGCTAAGGCCGCTAAGACCGTGGTTATAAGAGCCATGGCGAAGTCGTCATTATGCTTCGACATGAAGGCCTCGTTACGTCGTGGGTGGCGGTAGCTGTCCGTGCCCAACTCCTCGTAGACGTAGCCTTTGAGTTCGCTGTGCCATGCCGCATCGTAGTCTATAAGCTCCATCTCGCCATCGGGCTTGACGATGATATTCTCGGGTTTGATGTCGCCATGCATCCACTTGCTATCGAATGTGCGGAGCGCGAGACGCTCAAACGAGCTGCTCAGTGCCGCATAGTCGCTGTCGGGTGCCCCTATGTAGTGGTCTAATGGTACACCCTCAACCCATGGCAAGAGCACAATGTCGATATATTCTATGTTGCCGTATATCTTGTAGATACCTAACTCCTTAGGATAGTATGCCGAGCCGTAGATGAGCGGTGCGTTGTGCTTCGGATGCATGAAGCACCGTATGAGGTAGTCCCCTTCGCGCATGAAGACGCGACATCGCGCCGTTACGCAGTTGTTGCCACATGTGATGGTGTCGGGGTCGACGAATACCTGTTCGAGTGTGCGCATATACTTGACAATCGAACGCAGGGTATTCATTATGGCAATAGCGTCAACCATCGGCCCGGTGTGAATTGCGTGTCAGACACTCTGTTTTGTTACTCCAACTCTTTGATGTATGCTCTGCGGCGTTTGTGTTGTATGTGGTCGAACTCGGCGAAGTTGGCCAGACTCTTGTTGTTGGTCTCCAAGATAGCTGTTGTCTCGACCCTTTGAATACCGTACTTCGTGAAGTGGGGTGTCATCTCGTTGAAGATGAGTGCTGTTACGCCCTTGTCCTGAAAGTCGGGACGCACGGCGATGAGCAGTAGGTCAAAGTCGGTCATCTTCTTGGCTTTGAGGGCCTTCAACAGGTGATACCAACCGAATGGAAATAGGCGACCGCGACATTTGCGCAGTGCCTCCGAGAGCGACGGCATGCCCAAGCCTACGGCTATAATCTCATCCTTTTCGTTTGCTACCATCGTTACGAAGTCGAAGTTTATGAGCGGGAAGTACATCTTGCAATAGTACTGCTTCTGTCTAGTGGTCATGGGTTGATAGTTGTACAGCTTCTGATAGGCCTCATCCAGGACGTCGAAGTAGCTGTAACCGTATCTTTTTCTCAGCTCGCGCGAATTTCGAACCTTCACCACGCGTAACTTGTGGCGATTTGCCACGAGGTCTACAAGGCGGCGCATGCGCTCGGGAGCCTCGGTGGGAGGTGTTATCTGATACTCAATCCAGTCGGCCTCCTTGCGTAGTCCATAACGCTCGTAGTGAGCAATATAGTAGGGGTGGGTGTAGAGACTCGCCATGGGCGCGCTGTGGTCGAAGCCCTCGATGAGAAGTCCCTGTCGGTCGAAATCGGTGAAGCCCACCGGGCCATTGATGCACTCCATATTGCGGCTCTTGCCCCAAGCAACCACAGCATCCATCAACGCCTCGAAGACGTCGTAGTCGTCGATGAAGTCAAACCATCCGAAGCGACACTTCTTAACCCTCCACGCCTCGTTTGCGCGGTGGTTTATAATGCCGGCGATGCGGCCAACAATCTTATCGTCGCGGTAGGCTAAGTATAGTACGAAGTCGCACACTTCGAGTGCGGGGTTGCCCTTGGGTGTGAATGTGTTAATCTCGTCGAAGACGATAGGAGGGCAGTAGTAGGGACTATCTTTGTATAGGTCTATTCCGAAGTTGATAAATCGGCGAAGTTCGCGTTTCGATGTAACCTCTTTAATCGTGATTTTGTTTGGGTTGGTGTTGGCCATAAGTCTATATTTGTGGTGTTTGCATCGTGCCAAACTACTTTGTTTGCACCGTAAATTTATTGTAAAGATAATAAAAAATATTAAATAACCAATATTTGCGACCTAAAACCCAATTTTAAGTCTTGCGCGTGGTGATGTGCTTCGGGTTGTTTCTCGACGTATGTTTAATAATAACTTAACACATTTGTGATGAATATGAAATATCGTAACACTATTTTTGCAACGTGTTTAAGAGATAATAATTTAGAAAGGAACTATGAATATTATGGAGAAGAGAATGACCGTAGCACTTGTTGCTCATGATGCAATGAAGCACGACCTCGCGGAGTGGGTCGCTTGGAATTGGGAGAAGTTGTTGTCGCACCGCCTGATTTGTACGGGAACGACGGGACGTATTGTCGCTGAGACGCTTATGGAGCGTCGCGGTAAGGATGCAGCCAACACACGATTTGATATAACCATGCTAAAATCGGGCCCTCTTGGTGGCGACCAGCAGCTGGGTGCGATGATTGCCGGGGATGATATTGATATGCTGATTTTCTTCTGGGACCCGATGTCTGCTCAGCCGCACGATGTCGATGTCAAGGCTCTGCTGCGCTTGGCTACGCTCTACAATGTGCCTACGGCAATTAACCGCTCATCTGCGGACTTTATGATATCATCGACACTTATGGCTCATGCCAACTATAAGCCCGTGATTAAGGACTACTCATCGTACATTCAACGAACTATTAAGTAGATCGTTTTTTACACAGCACTCTCTTACCCTCAATTTTATCTCCTAGTAAGGTATAATCAACGTTAATAGCATGCCAGTCCCCATCGTCTCACCACGGTGGGGATTTTCTTATGTCGTTTAGTGGATTGTAAATAAACAAAAACGGCGGCGAAAATTAATTCGCCGCCGAAAAAGTGTAGCCCCGAAAGGCTGTCCTAATTTCAATTATTTATTATGAGCTTAGTATAGTATTACCTCGCCGCCTGCGGCATAGTAGCTATGGATATTTAGCTTGCCGTCGGTGTCGAGAACTACCGCAACGAGGATATCGCCGCCCCATGTTGCGCTATACTCCTGCAATGCCTCGTACTTAGGATCCCATGAGCTGCCGCCATCCTCATATTTGAGGGGGTAGCCCACCTTTGCCTCCTTGTACGAGCCGAGAATCTTGCCGTTAGCGTAGTAGTCGGTGAAGGCATACAGCACGTTCTCCTCAATTTCGGCGATAGTGCCATTGTAGCGTATTAACCACACCTTTGAGGCATTTGCCGAGCGGGTGTCGGTATTCACCGTAAGGCTGATTCTGTCTTCCACCTGATCTGTGATGTTGATAACAAGGTCTACGGTGCCGGTGCCGTCGAATGTAAGGCTGGTATCCTCCACAATCTCCTCGATGGTGGTGTAGTACTGTGTGTTGAGACCTGCAAGTGTTGTTACGCAGACCATCTCGCCGGCCTTGCCATCGCCATCTACGGCCACAGCGTACATGTAGTACTTGCTACCGGGGTGGTAGATATCGACCTCGGCAGTAGCTACGCCGTTTAGGATGTCGTACTCCTCACGGTAGTTCTGATAGCTATCAGCATCCATGATATATTCGAGGTTCTCGGCATATGCTGTGTGGTCGGTCTCGGGAGCAGCATAGAGACGCACCTTAGTGGCGTTACTGTCCGCTGTAAGCTTAACAGTAACCGACTCGTGCGATGTCTGCTCCAAAATCTCAGCCGCAGTAATCTTAGCTGTGCCCGAGAGCTTCGGGGTAACGGTCGTAAACTTCTCGAATGCCACGCTACCCACCTTGCCATCTTTGATTGCTAAGGCGTAGACGTAGTATGTGCCGCCGATAGCGAGGTTTGTGAGTGTGCGAGTGATAGGCTCGGTGTAGATAGAGGGAATGGCGTGTGTCATCGAGATAAGGTAGCTGCGAATCTCATCATCGCTCTTGCCTTCGAAGTCGAAGGGATTGTCGGTGTCTGTCTTGGTTACGGCAGGGTCCATGTAGCCTACGATAACCTTGCATGGCTCAGCGGCCTCGACATTTACTGTTGCCGATGTCTCGGTGATGTCGTCTACGCTAACCTCTACGGCCACATTGCCATTGAGCGTTGCGTTAGGCGCAATAAACACCTTTGTCGTTACGTTGCTCATGCCATTAGCGTCCTCGCCATATACGGCAATGGTGTACGATGTACCAGGCACAAGCATGATACCTGCGTTCTGGTCGCTTGTGAGAAGCGAGTTGCGCACCAAGTCCTGCTCCGAGAATGTGCGGCTCTCGGTTGCTGAGTTAAAGACTGCAAATGGATAGCTCTCGTCGGGGTTAAGCGACGCCTTAGCCTGCTCGATGAAGATGTTGCGGTCGTAGGCCTCGGTGTGCATGGCGCCTACGACATACTTTACGCAGTGCTCCTTCTTTGTTATCACGGCGTCGAGCGAGTATGCAGTAAGGTTCTCGATGGTAATATCCACAACAGCTGAGATAGTCATAAACTGAGCCTCGACCTCCGTGCTAATGCCGTGAGCATTCTGAGCTCCAAACACAAAGTTGTACTCTGTGTCGTACTCCACCTGTGTCGATATGCTCATCTCCTCGTTACCCTCGTGGTACTCATACTCTGAGGGCGAATTAGTATCGCTCTTGATGCCCCAATACCAACGTGCGGTGTTCTCCGAGGGTGTAACCTTGTAGCTAAGGGTCATTGTAGCCTCGTCGAACTCGGGCTTCGAGATAGCTATTGTCGCAACTTCAAGGTTTGACTCCTTCAAAAACTTCTTTGTAGCCACCTCGCTCTGGCCAGCCTTGTTCTCGGCGTAGGCCGAGATGGTGTACTCAACAGCATACTGTGCCTCGAACTCAATCTCCTGAGCTACGGAGCCCTCTACCTTTGTGTATTCGGCAGTATTGCCCTCGCTCTGTACTTTGTAGTACCATGCAGTGGCATCTGTCGATGGCACAATCATAACCTTTACAGTGGCTGTGGCCTCCTGAAACTCGGGTTCAAGAATACCGATTGTTGGCTTCTCCGTAGGAGTCTCTACGGGCTCCTTGTCGCAGCTAACGCCCACAAATGCAAGGCACATAGCCGCAACAGCAATTAATAGTTGTCTCAGTCTTTTCATAATAGTATGTTTTTGTTAGTTTAGTTCAGTTCCGGTATCTCGTTTATGCGCTTAAAGGTCATGTTCTCCTCGTCGGTTGTCCATGCCATATAGTCGCCACGCTGCATGAAGTAGGCCTCATAGCTATTATTCCAGTCGCCAACTCCATTGTCATACTGCCCCGTGATTATAACATTGTCATCCTCGTCCTTAGATAGGCCAAACGACCCAGTCTTGTGCTGGGTGTACATCGAGCCGAGGTTATCCCACATCTCGAAGCGTTGGTTTTTACCGTCGAGCTCGATGTAGAGGAATGTGTCGCCAGCAAGTTTTTCGCCATTCCACACTTCGAGCTGCCATGCCCCCGCAATGGTGCGAAGCGTTACCTCGGCCTCGGGTAGTGGTAGGTCGTTGTTTACTGGCTTCTCGCAGCTTAATAGTAGCAGCGCACTTGCCATGAAGAGTAGTAATTTAGACTGTTTCATTCTCTATTTTGTTATCGTTACTTTTATTGCTCTGTCTGTTGGTCGCCCCGAGCAACCATCCACTATAAGCATTGTCTGAATATCTTGTGTTACAGCTTGCTTAGTCGTGTAGCTTATCATTATATCGCCCTCCTCGCCGGGCATAAGCGTTGTCGGCGCGAGGCGTAGCGAGAGTCCCTCTACGGTCGATTGTGCCGATAATGTGAGCTCGCGTGTACCCGCATTTGCTACGGCTATGCGCTCCGTGCGTGTAGCTCCAACTTTGCAGTTGTCTATGGTTACACTCCTACGACTGAGCCTAAGCTCGCCCATGCCGTAGGGTAGGTGTGAGTATTTGTCGCCAATATTCAACACTCCCGTTACCGTAAGTCGCTCCGTGGGGCTTTGTGCATCGAGCGAGGTGTAGACGAAGATGTCTAACTTAATCTTGCCACTGCGCCCCGCAGGGTTGAACGTAGCCACCACTTCGAGCTCCTCGTTGGGTTTTAGTGCCCTGGGCAATGTCGCAACCTTTAAGCAACTACATGTCGAGCGTAGCTGCGTAATCGCCACAGTCGCTGCCGTAGTGTTTCTTAGCTTGAAGTTAACCTCTTGTAGCTCATCCGACTCCACCTCGCCAAGGTCGATAGTGCTCTTTTGAGCACATACGCCACGCTTGGCTACTGCCGAGAGGGTGGGGTTTACCGCCTTGTCAATCTCCGAGCGTGTGGGTAGCTGAGCGTAGAGTAGCGTTGTGCTAACGTAGAGTGCTACGATGCTGACGAGTATGTTGCGTATTATAGCCATCCGTTGTCGTTAGCGTCCTTGCGCACGGTGATAGTTACGTTGTGAGTCTTATCGGCCACCACGCTAAGTGTCGTCTGTCCAATGTTCTTGGCGTCGATTGTTAGGGTATTACCCTCCAACGAAGTCTCGGCAATCGACTTATCAGCCACGCTTGCGCTCTTAGCCTCAGCGATGTTGTAGTCGTCTAGATTTAGCGTTATACTTTGCATAGGTGCAAGGTAGAGGTTTGGTAGGCGCATATCACGACCACTGCCCTCAATGGCTTTAAGTAGAGCACCGGCATTTACGAGGCGACCCATCTTACCGCGATAATCTGCCAAGTTCATCTTTATTGGCGTAGCACCTGCCGAGGTGTGGCGCATGTAGTAGAGCTTCTCACCTACGAAATACTCCTCTATGTCGCGGCCCGATGAGTACATCAAACTCTTAAACTCCTCCCACGTAAAGTGGCGTTTCTGCTGCTTGGCGTAGGCAAGACCAAGAGCCGCCACGCCCGATACGTGAGGGCATGCCATAGATGTTCCCTCGTAGTAGCCATATCCCGCAACGCCATTGAGCACAAGCGTAGAGTATATTCCGCCCTGCTCTTTAAGTATGCCATTTTCGTCGTATATGTCGTCGCTTAGGCCAGGTGTGCCATAATATTCGAGGTCGCCACCAGGGGCGCACAACAGCACCTCTGCGCCATAGTTTGAGTATGATGCGGGGGTGTAGTCGGCAGCGATAGCCGATACCGAGATACACTTAGAATATGCCGCAGGGAACGACGACTGCGCTGCATACTCGTTTCCCGACGCAAATATTGCTAAACCTCCGTCGATAACTCCATTGGGTGAGCCTGCATTATATATAAAGTAGTCCAACGCCTCCTTTTCGAGGGGATACATCGTTGCCCACTCCTCCTCGGTTGCGGGGCCGGGGGTGTAACCCATAATCATGTTTGACTTTGCAGAGTTGTAGCCCCATGAGCACTGCAAAATAACGGCACCGTTGTCGGCTGCATACTTCATGGCGCGTGCCTCCATAGCCAACGAGCATGAATTCATGCCATCGAAGAGTTGAAGGGTCATAATCTTGACACCCTTGTTCCCCTTGCCACCGCCCGCGATGCCAGCCACGCCTATACCATTGTCGTTCACTGCGGCAATGGTGCCCGCCACGTGTGTGCCGTGACCTGTGCTACCATTCGATGTCCACGACGTGATAGGGGTGTTGCGCACAAAGTTGTAGCCATACTTATCGTCGACGTAGCCATTACCATCGGCATCTACGCCAGCGTTATACTCCTCACCCTCGTTTATCCAGATGTTGTCGGCAAGGTCGGGATGACTCCACATTACGGCCTCGTCCATCACCGCTACGATAATATCCTCGTCGCCCGTTGTCAGCTTCCATGCCTCCTCGCAGCCGGCATCAGCTCCCGCCACGATGCCTGCCCATGGCTGCGTAAATGGCGCTGTGCCATTGTTGATGTAGCACCACTGACGATATATCTCCGGGTCGTTGAAAGGCCACGCCGAACTACGTGTGACGCTTGCATGAGCCTCGTCGCAGCTTACAAAGTGTGGCGCGGAATTAGGGTTGTATGCTCTTTTAATAGGGCGGTTGAACTGCAATTTGTCTACCTCGCCAAGCTGCGACAGACGCTCTATAACGGACGTAAGCTCCTCCTCGGGGTTAAACTTCACGATATACCAAAGGTGTAGACCATTCTCACGTGTGCGCTCCTCGTGGCGGCTGTCAACGGGAAATACTCGCTCGAAGTGGTAGGCACCTAAGATGTCTAATACCTCGTCGGTTGAGGGTATTCCTGAGCGTGTGGCAACACCCCCTGAGCGTGTCATCGTAGCATCGAGCAGAGCCTCCATCTCCGCCTTAAACTTGATAATCACCTCGCCCTCAGTAACATCCTCAGGGAGGAGTATGGGCTTAGTTGCGTCGTCAGTTTGTGCTATATCCAACTCATCGTTATAGCATGCGCTAAACATCAGCGCAAGGGCTATATATAGATACTTTTTCATTGTCGAAAGGTTAGTTCTGTTCGTCGTTAAACTCATAACGTGAGCGATATAATGGATATGCCTCGAAGTAGTACTCAACGGATGTTGGCACATTGTCGAAGCCTACGGCATTGCCTTCGCTGTCGTAGCCCTTCTCTTGTTGAGGGAATACAAGCACCTCAGAGCCCCACTCCATAAATCGCGGGTGGTAGAGCAGCCAGTCGGGGAGCTTGCCCGTCATGAAGTTGAGGTTGATGCACAACGAGCGTACGTTAGGAAGAATACGTGGTAGATTATTCTCAACTGCCCAATTTAGCGTGTCGCCACGATCTATGATATCCTCACGGGTGTACGTTCTTACATTCTCCTCGCCCGCCTTAAAGTCGGGGAGTGTACCCTCGATGTAGTTATACGATAACACTAACTCTTCGAGGTTTTCCCATAGGAACAAGCGGCGTACATCATCTTTCTCGCGCATGTTTGAGTATAAACCAGCATTGTTGATGCCATTTAGCGAGCTGAGTGATGAGCGACGGTTGCTTGATAGGTTTAGCGACCTAAGGTGTGGAAAGTTCTCGGCACAAATAACCTCAGGGATTGATGTGAGGTTGTTCGAGTTAAGGTCGAGGCTCTCGAGCGTATCGCCCAACTCGGCAAAATTATCGGGTAGCGACACAATACCCATAGCACCGATACGCAAATCTTTGAGGTAGTTGAGCGTTGCTATCTCCTTGCATAGATTGATGCTTTTGAGCATCGAGTTGACGTTGCCATATAGCGACAATGTTTCGAGATATTTAAGGTGCTTAATCTCGGATGGTATGTCGTCCTCGGTGTTGAAGAAGCCAAGGTCGAGGTCGCGAACACGGCCTACGGCCTCAGGGCAGGGGAGTGAACTATCTGTCGACTTCCATAGGCGCACACAATCCCAGCGTTGCATGCCCTCGCTCGACGATATAGCACCTTCAACCCAGCACTCCATCTTGTTGTAGATGGTAACAATGGCCAACGAGTCGCCCTGACGGTTATCCTCGATAAGTGGTCCTGCTGCCTGACATATCTTTATTGTGGAAGACGAGGCAAGACTCTCGCCACTCTTAGGATTAAGTTTTAGAAGTGCCTCACGCGATGTTGGGTCGCTGTTCATCTTCCAGTTTAGGTGGAGACGCACGGTGCGTGGACGGGCACCACGATCGAGATTTAGCTTGTAGTCGCTTATGTCTAACCACTCGGCATCGCACTCCACGTTGAACTCAACATTCGATACAACGTCGAACTCCACCCATCTGTTGGCATATATCTCCGAGGCAGCTATCTCTATCTCCTTGCACTCGGGCGTTATGTTGCGCTCGAAGCCCGCCTGTGTAACATCTACCTGTTGAAGAATATCTCCCGAGGAGATAAAACGTATTGTTGTCGAGCGTTCATCGTTGATAAGTGTAGAGTCAATCTTTATCGTGCACTCCACCTCGCCACGTCCGTTGGCCGGCGATATCATCAGCCATGGAGCGTCGCTCTGTGCTGTCCACTCCCTATCCGAGCGAATGGTGATGCTGTGCTCGCCTCCCTCAGCCTTAGCCTCGATTGATGTGCTGTCGCTCTCGAAGCCCTCAATGGTGGGGATGTCTCTCTGGCAGCTGCCCACGATGAGCGCAGAGGCCATTATTAGTATATGTAGTCGTTTCATAGTCATTGTTTTAGTCGAGGTTTAGGGCGTCGCAGCCACGAATATCCTGTGTCGAGTCGTAGATAAGTTCGTAGTAGCCCATCTCGATATATGGACATACCGTAGACAGGTCTATCGAGATATTCGGGTTATCCTTAATCTCGAATAGGAGGATATATGGCGAAATCTCATCGTCGATGCGACCTAAGTCGTTCGAGCCGATGTAGAAGGCTGCCATGCTCTTGTGTGTGCCTATGCCTGTTGGCCACTCCGAGAGGGTGCGGTTACCTTGGTCATCACGCTGTTGGCGTATGCTTAGCACCGTGAGCCTATCCACCGATAGTGGGGCCATGGGGAACTCCTCAAAGGCGTTGCTCGACAGGTCGATGCCATAGAGGTATGGAACATTCGTGATGCTGAAATCGTTGTATGGTATAGACTTTAAGCGATTGAAGCTGAGGTCTATGGTGGTCAGCTGTTTGCTATTAGCACCTACCAGTGCACCCTCCTCAATAGACACCATACCATTGGCACTTAGCATCAGCACCTGAACGCTCGAACCCGACTGCATGATGCGCTTAGGGAGCGTTGTTAGGCGGTTGTTGGCGAGATTTAGCGTCTCGGTGTTTATGCCTCGCCACTCTTCGCCATTCTCCAACTCGGCGATTTGGTTCGACGAGAAGTCGGCAGTGAGCATGGTGTAAATCGAGCGTGAAGAGAATAGGTCGGGGAGCTTTGTGAGACAGTTGTTCGAGCATGAGAATGTTTCAAGCTGACTCAAACCACAGAAGTAGTCGCCATCCTCGACTGTTATTGTTTTGATGTTGTTGTAGTCGAAGAGCAGTGTCGCCGGCGATATCTCCTTGCCAAGCGAGTGTATCACTTCGAGTTTATTAGTCGTGCAGTCTAAGTATCCGAGCTTTGTCATGCGCTTCATATAATCGTGCGAAGGCGTCGTGCGAAGGTTGTTATAGCTAAGGTAGAGAATCTGTATCTCGTCGCCCGACTCGCCGTCGATGAAGGCCTCCCAATCGCTCTTTAACTGCTCGCCCGATATGCCGTAGTTCATAGCCACGTTGAGCGATTGAAGCTTGGGTACACCCGCCAAGAACTCCATAGGCAGACGTTCGAGGTTAGGACAGTTGTATATCTCAACGTCCGTCAGTTGCTCGAAGTTTGCCCAGCTCCACGATGACTGCTCATTGTAGTAGGGCGATGTTCGCTCCACGTCTACAAAGAAACCCTCGGTAGTAATGGGGGCGTTGGCAATGAAGAACTGTTCGAGCTTTGTTAGGCGCATCATGGCGCGTGAGATGCCCGATATGCCATTTGTGAAGTTGCCAAAGGCCACATCCAGACGCTGAACAGCATTTAACTTGTCGAGCTCGTCTCTACTCATCAGCGCGCGTTGAAGCTCTGGTGTGAGGTCTTGACGCACATCACGCCTAATAACTCGCTCGTGGTAGTCCATGGCGCTGATGCGTCCCGACATATCGGCGTAGCCACCAATAAGCTCGTTGTGGTTGCCAAGATAGAGTGTTTGGAGCTCGGTGAGCTGGCCGATAGCCTCGGGAATAACGCCCTTTGCGCCAAAGCCGGCAAGATTAAGACCCACTACACGACCGTCCCCGTTTAGTGTTACGCCGGGCTGCTCACCCCACATATCTATATCCTTATTAAAGTTCCAATTTGTGCCCGATTTGTACTCCTCGCCGTGGAATGTCCAATTCTCGCCATCGAGGGCTAACCAAATGTCGTGTAGTGCCTCGTAGTCCTTGATACGCTCACTTGTGATTGACAAGATGATGGGCACTGCCACCATGCTGCTAAGGTTGTCCTCAACCTTGAACTCAATATTGAGGTCGTCGATGGTGGCTGTTTCAAGGCGATTTTTACCCTTGACATCGGAGTATGTGGTGTAGCTCGTAACAACATAGTTGCCCGCCTCTAACCAATACTGTGAACGACAAATCATATATGCCGTGCGACCATTACTCTCGTATAGCTCCTTGTCGAATGAGTCCTCAACAAAGGTCTCGTAGTAGGTCGTAGCCATCGCCTCGAAGGTTGTTGTTTTGCCTGAGAACTTATTTCTCACGCTGACATCCACCGACTTGATGTTGTTAAAGGGGTAGTCGCCCTCAGCCTCATAGCGTGTCGCGGGAAAAGCCTTTAAGAGGGCAAAGCCTACGATGCCTCGCTCGATGGTGGGAACGCCAATACTCTTTATTTCGAGACCTCCTGCCGTAACCGTAAACTCACCGCAGTTGTCGCCCGTGAGAATCATAGTGTCCATGTTGTCGTAGATGTAGTAACCTATGACCTCGTAGCTACCAGCTACCAAGCGCAGCTTCTCGCTCTGCAAGCCCCACTCTGCCGACTGCTTGTCGTAGCTCATGAGGGGTAGCGTCTGGCTTATTGTCGAGCCATTGCGCTGCATGACGACAGTTATTTTTGCAGCATCGGATAGCCATTCGAGCTCCTCCGTGGCACGGCTCTCAGCCTCTATTTGTGCCTCTTTGAGTAGGCGAAACTGCACGTGGCCATACTCAGCATCGAGGCTCTCAGCACTCTTCTCGCAACCGATAAACAGCATAGCCGCAGTTGCAAGCATCGCGCCCCATATTAGTGTAAGTATCTTATTCATATATCTATATGTTTCGTTGTGGGCTTACTTCGTTGGAGGTGTAACTATCAAAACTCTCTTTACTTCATCGTTAAGCTTGAATGCGATAACTAAGTTTTCGTTGTTCCAGCCACTCTTTGGACCCCATAGGTGTATTGCAAGCTCCTCATCGCTATTCTCACCAATGTAGTACTCACCATCGCTAATTTTGAGCATCTGCTCACCATGCATAACCTGAACACCAACAAGGCCCTTATCGTAGTTGGCGGTATCCCAGCCCTCGATTAGAGGGTTGACGATGATGCCGGGCTTCTTGCCTTCGACAGAGTTCACAAAGTCGCAGATGTAGAGTTCGTCTGTACCATACTTCTGGCTGAGCGTTGCATCAACGATTGCCTCACAGTATATTTCGAGCGAGGTGATAGAGTGGTAGGCATACATGCCCTGATTTAGGTTGTCGAGGTCGTGCTGCACAAAGTCTATGAGGATAAATTTCTCATACTCACTCTTAATGGCAGGAAGTGCGATACCTGCCGACATATCCTCCTCAAAAATTGCGTTGATATCGCTCTTTATGTCCTCGTATATACCTCGGGGTAGTGCCATGACCACGCCATAGCGAGGCTTGGTGGAGTTTTGGCTTATGCGCAACGTCATACGCTTCTTGTCGAACGATATCCACTGCTCGGTGCTGCCCTCGGCGATATGCTCGTATGAGGATATGCCTCGTTCAAGGTGCTGCTCGAAATATAGAATTTCGTAGTCGTTATCCTCGGCAGTAATCTGATATTGAAGCTCGTCGCTAAATGTCGTTGTCGTATCGTCGCTCTCGTTATAGTGGCGGAAGGTTTTGCCGTCGAGCGACACCTCCCAACCAAATGACGAAGAGGTGGGGCCTACAAACGTAAGGTAGTTCTTGCCCATGCCATTATATGTCAGAGCATACTTAAAGCTTACGCTATTTTGCTCGTTGGCAAAGTTGAGGTTTATGTTATCCTCGGCGCTAATCTTTATCTTCTCGCGCTTGCCATCCTTTACTATGCGCATGAGGGTCTCGATACGCTCACCCGCTCTACCACTTATGGCGTTGGTTATCGTAACTCTGCCACTTGCATCACGCTCAGCAACCTCTACCCACTCGGGAAGGTCGATGGCGGCAAAGGTGAAGTTTGCCTCGATGTTTGTTGCAATGTATTCGTCATAGCCAATTTCAAGGGAGTTTGTGGAGTTACCTTCGGCATCGTATAGCTTAATGTATAGCTCCTTTACGCCACGCTCAATGGTGGCTAACGTTCCACTCTTGCCACCCATTCTTATCGTTATTGTGGCGCGCGTTGTCTCTGTAGATAGGTTTAAGTCGCTAATTTTAAGAATGACGGTCGGCTGGCCCGCCTTGCCCGCCATCTCTTGAAGCTCGCCTTCGGGTGTTAAGAACTTGCACCATAGGGCGTTTGACGATATATGCCAATCGCTCTCAGCCCTAAACGTCAGCTGTGGCTTATCGCCTGCGTTGCACGATATTGTCTGCTTAGAGGGTAGGTTGACACTTTGGGCTACCTCCTTCTCGCACGATATGCTTAGTGCGGCCATTGCAGCCATCACAACCATACATATCCTTGTTAAAGACTTAGTTTTCATATCTCTTCTTTTATTTTTCAGCATTAGAAGCCCTCACGCATGATGCGCTCGGCCTCGTCGTCCGATATCCATTCGAGGATGTTTATGTAGTTGCCCACAGTGCCCACCTCGTCGACATACATCACGGTGTAGAGAAGCAGGAAGCTCTCGCAGGTGCTGTAATATGATACGTTGCCCATAGAGGCATCTGTCATGAGTTTACCATTGCCGTAGATAGTGCCAAAGGCCTCACCCGTGGTGCCCAACACCTGTGGGCCACAAAGCGTGGCAAGAGGGTTGAGACGGTCCTCGGTGTGTAGCTTGACACGAATGTCGTAGCCCTCGTAAAACATATCCTCAATAACTATGATGCCCTCTTCTGTGTCGAGGTGAGTATGTACCAAGCGAGCATCGGTGTTCATATACTGCATCGACCATGTTGAGGTAAGCACAGCATAGCCTGCAAAGTTGTTGATGTCAAACTCGCAGCAACGTTGCAGGGTAACAGTTGTCGAGGTGCTATACTCCTCAAAAATATCCTTTTCGTCGAGAACAAGGCTTAGCTTGATATCTACCGATGTGTTTGGCGATATCGCCTCGGGGATACCTCTGAGGCGCACTGCTGTGGCTAACTCGCCAGCCTTGATAGTCGCGGTGTGCGACTCTAAAACGTAGTGCATATCCTCAATGGCACTGCTCTCCGAGATAATGACCTCGACACCCACATTACGGTCGTAGTCTGCGCTGCGTGATGCCGAAATGGGTATCTCGAACCACTCCTCCTCGCTGAGTATGCCCAATGTGTGGCTCTCCGACGAGAACATTATAAAGTTGGGACCCTGATATGTTGGTTGCTCGCTCTGGCAGCTTAGCAGCATGAAGCTAACGAGAGCAACGGTCATATATGCAATGTTTGATAAGTATTTCATCATAGTGGTTTTAGACTATTTGTTACTTTCGTTAGGTTCTATCATCGAGCCCGGTGATTCGAGCTCGTGTTGGGGTATTGGCCATACGAAGAGTGGGTTGTCGGCATCAATTTTTAGCTCGGAGCCATGCTCCAACGACTGCTCCTGAGGCTTGCGCTCGAAGCCCTTATGCCAACGTTTAAGGTCCATGAGGCGGAACCCCTCCATGTATAGCTCCTTGATTCGCTCCTCCTCGATAAGTTGCATGGCGTTGGCCTCTGTAAGTGTTACACTGCCGCTAAACGACGAGTAACGTGCTGCGAGAAGCGTAGCAAGGTCGTTGCCTGCCATGGTGTAGTTCTGCTTCATGGCATAGGCCTCGGCACGTATTAGGTACTGCTCGGCAAGACGCAGGGGCTTAGGCATTGTGGTATGCAGAATCTGCTGGTTGAAGAAGTCCATGTTGCCAAAGTACTTCATAAGTAGTGGCCATGTAAGACCATGGCTATGTCCTGTTTGGTATGTCTGGAAGTATGTAGAGGCACGTAGGTCGGCATCGTTGTAGAGGTTGAGCACCCACTCCGAGGGTACGTAGTCGGGTTTGAGCGTCGAGTAGTCGTAGTTGCAGAATATGCGACCCAAAGCACCTCCATACGATGTAGGTGTGAAGCCCACCTTCCAGATAATCTCCGTAGCATCGTCATGCTGCCACATGTAGGCAAAGTGGCTTAGCTCCGAGGTAACCATCTGCGTGGTTGAGGAGAGTATGTAGTAGCCGCTGTCGATAACACGTGTCGAGTAGTCGATAGCTGCATCGTAGTCCTTCATATATAGCGCCACGCGCGCTCGTAAGGCGTAGGCCGTGTACTCGTTGAAGTATGGCGAGCCAAACAAGCTATTCATAGGGAGGCTACTGTCGACCTTCATAAGCTCGGCTGCCATGTCTAAATCGTTGACAACCTGCTCGTATGACTGCTGCAACGTAGCTCTGATAATAGGTTCGTCGGTGTTGTACTTTATGATAAGCACCACGCCCAGCTCGTTGTTGGCATCATCTCGGCTCTCGTAGCTCTTGCAATAGAGCTTGATAAGCTCGCTATATGCCATGGCGCGTGCGAAGTATGCCTCGCCACATATCTGGTTGTAGTGCTCGATATCCGAGTCCTCGATGAGTGTGGCCTCTACGCGTGGTGCATACTCCAATAGGAAGTTGGCACGAGCAATAACCTGATATAGTGCAGCATATACCGATGTTATCTCCGAGTTTGTAGCAAGTATGTCCCAACGCCAGATGTTGCCATGGGTGTTGGTATATCCATTTATTGCATGCACCATGTCGCACTGGATGTCGGGAAGTAGCGTAAGATAGCCACTATAAAGAGCACTGCTCTTGAATGCGTCGTAGATACCTATGGCCGCCTGGTCCAAATCGTCAAGGGTGTTGATAGCCTTATCTTGAGGAATAGCATAGTCGGGATACTTCTCAAGGCATGACGATAGGGTAGTTAACACGGCTACCAACATCGTCAATTTACGAAGTGTTGTATATATCGTTTTCATAGCGTTGTCAGAGGTTAGAAGGTTAGGTCAACTCCCATAGAGTATTGGCGCGACATAGGGTACTGAGCCTGATAGACATTTCCTGAGGCCTCAGGGTCGATGCCCGAGAATGCCGTAAACGTGAATAGGTTCTGCGCCTGAACATATATGCGTGCAGCGGTGAAGAATCTGCTCTTCTTCAACACCGTTGAGGGCAATGAGTAGCTGAACATGATGTTTTTGAGGCGTAGGAATGAGGCATCCTCCAAGAAGCGTGAGTCCATCTGTGGCGTTACGCCATAGCGCGGTATATCGGTGATGTCGCCTGGTTTTTTCCAGCCGTCGTAGAGTATGCGGCGTGACTGGTTGTAGGTCGAGTATAGTCCGTTGCTCTCCTCGAAGAAGCGGTCGTTGTTGAACATCCACCTGTCGGCAACCCATGAGAACTGCGCAGAGAGGGTCAGTCCTCGCCACGAAAGCGATGTGCCGAAGCCACCCTGCCAAGGCGCGATATAGCTCTTGCCAATCATTACCTTGTCCGACTCGTTGAACTCGGTGGTTACATCGCCCTCCTTCGTGAGCCATAAAGCATCGCCATTTGCGGGGTTTACTCCTGCATAACGGTTTACGTAGAATTCGCCAACAGAGTGGCCCACAACAAGCTTGGTGCTTGTCGACGATAGCTCATACTCGTTCAGACCGTTATATAGCTCGGTAATCTTATTGCTGTTGTACGACACGTTTGCCGATATATTCCACACGAAGTCCTGAATGCGCAGCAGGTCGGCATTTAGCGATAGCTCGAAGCCTCGGTTGACCATAGCACCAATATTATCCCAGCGGAAGCCCTCGCCCTTATCGGCATACGACACAGGCACCGACATGAGCATATCTGTGGTGTGCTTATTATAAAACTCGAGGTCTAGGTTTACTCTGTTCCAAAGACCGAGGTGCAAAGCAAGGTTTGTTGTCCATAGCTTCTCCCACCCTAACTCTTCATTGCCACTTTGAAGAGGGTAGATACCCATCTGGTCGTTGTAGTTAGCACCACCGGCAACCAGTGCAAGGTGGTCGTAGTTAGGTATAGAGGAGTTACCCGATGTACCTGTCGAGAAGGCGACTTGAAGGTTGCTTATACAATCTGCGCCGCTAAGGAATGACTCACGCTTGGCGTTCCACATAAGGCCTACTGACCAGAAGGCTGCCCAACGGCCACTGCGACCAAAGCGTGATGAGGCGTCGGTGCGCACCGAGAAGTCGGCATAGTAGCGGTTGTCGTAGTTGTACTCGCCACGACCAAAGAACGATAGGAAACCGTACGAGTCGCTAACATCGCCCCATGATATGGCGCGTGAACCCGACGACATGGTCGTGAGAAAGTCGTTGTTCTGACCCTGGATAATCGCCTGAAAGCCCTCATACTGAGAGTTTACGCCCTCGTGACCAAGCATGAAGTTTAGCGAGTGTTTCTCGGCAATGGTCGTGCGGTAGGTTATGGTGTTGGTGATTGTCAGTCCGAGGGTGTTGTACGAGGCACGTCCTGCCACGCCACTACCGTTGTTTGGCGTGTAGCTTGGCAGCGAGCGCATGAACGACGACGAGTTGGTGAAGTCGACACCAAACTGCGAACGTAGGGTGAGACCCTCACAAGGCGTTGCCTCGACAAAGAGCGTTGTGAGAATCTTGTGTTTCTTGTTTGTCTGTGGGTTTGCCTCCATCCACTCCAATGGGTTTTGGCCTGTGCCATTCCACGAGCCGTCACTCTCCGAGGCTATCGACCCATCTTCACGATATGGGTTCCAATAGGGTAGCATGAAGCGGCTTGCTGAGATTGGCGAGTAGAGAGCATACTCTCCGTCCTCGGCCTGCATAACAGCCTCGTATACCGCCATGGTGTTGGTGCCCAGACGTAGCCACCTTGATGCACGTACGTCGGCATTAGCTCGTATGTTGAAGCGGCGGAAGGTAGAGCCCTGAGCAATGCCATCTTGGTCGTAGAAAGAGCCCGACACGTAGTAGTTCATCTTGTCGGTGGCCTTACTTACCGAGAGGTCGTAGCTCTGCAACAACGCTGCACGGTTGAAGACTACATCTCGCCAGTTGATGTCTATCTGTGATAGCTTGTCGTAGTTCTTGCCGGCGTCGAGACCTATCATCTTCTCAAACTCTATGCGCTCGGCAGTGTTCATCAAGTTCCAGTTGCCATGGGCAATCTGCGAGAAACCCACCTGGGTGCGAAACGTAACCTTGGCAGCATCCATGGCTGTGCCTCGTTTGGTGGTGATAACAACCACGCCATTTGCTGCACGTGCACCATAAATCGAGGATGACGAGGCATCTTTGAGCACCGATACCGACTCGATGTCCGAGGGTGATATGGTGTTAAAGTCGGAGCTTGATATGGGCACACCGTCCAATATGAATAGTGGCGATGTTCCCGAGTTTATCGAGTTTGTACCACGAATCTGGAATGTGGCAGCCTTCGATGGCTCGCCCGAGTTCGAGAGTACCATGAGTCCTGGACTCTGGCCCTGCAATGCCTGGTCGAAACCGGCGGCAGGCACGGCCTCGAGCTTCTCGGCCTTGACGGTAGATACCGAGCCTGCAATAGTACCCTTTTTGCGTGTGCCGTAGGCCACAACGACAACCTCCTCGATTATGTCGTCAGGCATAAGCGTAACGTTGTGAGTAATCTCTGTTATGCCCGCCGGTACTACCCACTCATGCTTCTGATAGCCGAGATAGGAGTAACTTAGTGTTGTGCCCTCCGTAACCGTAATCTCGTACCTGCCCTCAATGTCGGTGCTCACGCCCGATGTTGGGCCCGATACTACGCTGGCGCCAATCAGCGCACCCTCCGTGTCGCTCGATATTGTTCCCGTAACCGTAACCTTGGCTTGTGCCCATAGCGTTAGCGGCAACAATAACACGACAAGGGTTGTTAGTAGTTTGTTAAAAATGTGTTTCACTATGTGGTCTTTGTTTGTTCCGTTTGTGCAAATATAACGATTTATCTGTCATTTGTGAAATAAATGCCTATTAATCTGCATACGTGTGTTATATAAGTTAGGAATATAGCTTTTTTATATATCGCTTTATTGCTCATATTTTGTTCTATTTCGCGCATCTTTCGTGCTATCTGTTACGCTTGCCGATGGCTATTTTTGCGGCGTTGGTTATTTTCAGTCTCGTAAATGCTAAAAAATGCTTTCAAAAATGCCGTTTGTGCGAAAATTTAATTACCTTTGCGTAGATAGGTACGCATTTAACAGAAAAGAATGAACAATTATTCAATGACATACAGTCTTTTTGATAGCTACAGGAGCCTGAAAGTTCCGGTAAAATATGTCATGGATGATTTGGTTATGTTGCGGAAATTGTGTAACACATTCTCATCGCGCGTATTTTTTTATAGAAAATATCTTAATTATCAAAAAGTTGGCAAAGTCCTTTTCTCGGGTTTTGCTGATATTTTCCTTAGACTTATATCTACGCAATGGTGCTCCGCCCCTCCGTGTGGTGGCTGTCAAAGCATTGCATCATCCTATTACGGCGTTATCGGTCGGCATTCATCGTGTCTTTCCGAAACGTCGTATTTTATTTTATACAATTAGCAATAAGATAAATTATAATATGTAAAGATATGAAAAGTGAAGAGATTTTTTACGAGCCTCCTATGGTAGATGTTACTGAGGTGGCAATCGAGAAGGGATTTGCTTTGAGCGACACCTTTGATGGTTCTGCTCCTGATAGCGATGACTCTGAATTTGGAAACTACTACTAATAATAACGATTAAGCTGTTATGAGAAGATACACTATTTTTTTTCTTTTAGCATCAGTTGTTGCAGGATTTGCCTCTTGCAATAATGTTGATATTACGCCCGACGTTCCCGAGCAGCCGAGCGTGAGCAAATATGAGCAGCTCACCTTCAGCAGTGCTGACGAGCCTTCTACCCGTGCCGTATGGGCAGACCCCAATGGCAGCGGTAGCCTTGTCTTCAACTGGGAGGCCGATGATAAAGGTACTGAGATGGTGGCATTGCTCTCCGATGG
>JAZRDV010000002.1:0-292462 GCA_045660465.1 Alistipes sp.
ACCTCTCTGAAACAGCGTTTCAAAGAGGTTTTACATTACTTTGTCCTTTTTATTTTGGACTCTTGGAGCGGAAAACGAGACTCGAACTCGCGACCCCAACCTTGGCAAGGTTGTGCTCTACCAACTGAGCTATTTCCGCAACACTAACCTTTAATTTATTGTCTACAACCTTTCGATTGCGAGTGCAAAGGTACTACATTTTTTTTATCCTGCAAATTTTTTGCAAACTTTTTTCACAAAATATTTCTCTTTTTTGTACATCAACACCGCACCTCAACAACTAAACCATTGCTAATCAGTATTATAACCACTTGCCTGGAAGATGTACTTTTTTTAGTTTGTTGATGCCCACTCCCTCGGCTCAGAGGCCAAATTGTACACAGACTGTGCCTCATGTCGGGTTGAAACCGTCGTGTTGGGACAGTGAGACAATGGGACGATGGGACTATGCGACGTCGCGGCCAACAAAAAAATCTCATTGTCTCGTTGTCTTATTGTCTTTTTTTGACTATGCGACCATGGGACTATGGGACTATGGGACGAGACTCTCAGCCTTGCGGGTAGAAAAAAGTATACCCACGAGTCGTGAAGGCTCGTGGGTAATGTGGGTTTGTCTATACTGATTTAGAAGTCGTAGCCCTCGAAGTAGTCGGCATAGTCGCTCCAACACTCTGCTGATTTATAAGCATCCACGCTCTTGGTAGGTACATAAATCTTTCTGCCCGAGGCGTTGTCGTAGAACATTGAAGAATCTCCCGTTGGCGGAGTTGTTGGCTTGCAATAGACCTCTTTGAGCGAAGAGCAATAAGCGAATGCCAAATAGCTAACCGAAGTAACACTTGCTGGAATTGTAACACTTGTCAGTGATCTGCAATCAGCAAACGCCTGAGAACCAATCTCGGTAACGCCCTCGGGAATAATAACGCTTGTCAACGTGACGCAACCCAAGAATGCAGCACTACCAATTTCGGTAACGCTATCGGGGATAGTAACAGATGTTGCATTGGGTCGGCAATACACAGCGGTTGAGCCGTCAATACACAGGCCATCATCCTGGATTATCTCACACACCCATGCTCCCCAATAACCATTGTCAGCGGAATCCAATGAAGAGTTATTAATAAATTTTTCGGCGGTGAAGTAGCACATAGCAAAGGCATCGTTACCAATCTCGGTAACGCCCTCGGGAATAGTAACGCTTGTCAACGAGACGCAAGAGTGGAATGCATTAACTCCAATCGTAGTAACACTTGCGGGAATGTTAATACTTTTCAGCATGATGCAATTTTGGAATGCATTATCTCCAATCGTAGTAACACTTGCGGGAATGTTAATACTTGTCAGCTGGATACAATTTTGGAATGCTCCATCGCCAATTTCGTTAACGCTATCGGGGATAGTGATAGAGGCGAGAGTTATACAGCCACTGAAAGCACCATCACCGATTTTATCAACAATACCATCAAACGTAAGTACACCCTTACCATCCTTATAGATGTTTGATGTAAGGTTTGCTCCGAATATATGCATCTTGGTAGAAAGGGGAAGTAACTCCAAATTATCGGTCGATGTATACCAAATCTCATTAGATGGGATTTCATTAACCTCATCGTCCAAGTCATCGTCCGTTTCGCCGCCCGGCTGCTCGGTGTTGTTGCCTCCGCCATTGTTGATGTTGTCATCAGGGCCACCCTCGGTACAGCCGACAGCGACCATGCCACAAAGGGCAAGAAGTAGAAATAGTCGTTTCATAGTCTGTGTAACTCGTTTGTTTCCACAAAATTAAAAATAATTTCCGAAACGAGCAACACTCTTGCGGGGCATTGTTTGTTTAGCATACAAAAAAACGCCTCCCGCTTAACTGCGAAAGGCGATATAATAGGGCGCAATGGGTTACACCCGATTCGGACTACACAACGTGTCTTAAAGGTCCATGATGTTGTCGATGTTGGGCGCACCATTAAATGTTACCTCATGTCTTTGGCGGTCGATAACTGCGCTGAGAGTCATAAGGCCGCTTTGGTCGATTACCAACTTAGCCCACGAGAACTTACGTTCGGTCATTCGACCCGACTCATCGATGGTAAAGTAGAGAGATTGCTGATAGCCGATTGTGCCACTTGCCATGGTGTCGCCAAGGTCGAGGGTGTAGGTGCCAGCGGGTATCGTGAGCTCGTTGATGCCATCGTAGAACTCATAGGTGTAGATGTCGAGACGATAGTATGTGCCACCCAGGTAGGGTGCATAGTCCTGGCCGAGGCCGAGATCCGAGAACCACACATAGTGGTTGGGCACACCCGCCGAGTACTTATCGGCATAGTAGATACCATCGAGGTGCGTAGCCTCGAAGTTGATGGTTTCGAGTGTGGGGTCAATATCCGGCTCGGGTGTAGGCTCAGGCTCAGGCTCGGGCTCAGGCTCGGGCTCGGGCTCAGGGTCGGGCTCAGGGTCTGGTGCCGGGTCGGGGTCGGGTTGAGGTGTTTCGGTTTCATTGTCGTCAGCGGGCAGAGGCTCGCACGAGGCAACTGTTAGCGATAGGGCCAACATCATAAGAAACAGATGTTTAATTTTCATAATTGCGCAGTTATTGTTATAAAAAATCGTAGGGTGGGACACACCCACTTACAAAGATAGGAAAAAAAGTGTAATCTACAAACTTTCAAGACCAACTTTCGAGCGTTTTGCTTTTCTTTATTTTGATTTTAATTTGTACCTTTGCCTTAGAAAACAAACATTGTTGCTATATGAACTTTTGGAAGACCTTTGGTGCTGCGATGCTCGCCGTGGTAATAGGCTTTGTGGCACTCTTTGCGATACTGCTCTTTATGGGCATAAGACTTATCTCGTCGTTCGACACACAGCCACCCACCGTGGCCGAGCAGTCGGTGTTATACATCGACCTCGCAGAGGATATTGTCGACTCGCCCCGCATGTCGTCGTTCACGAATTTCGATGTGCAGACTCTCACGCTTGTACAGCCTATAACCATACTCGAAGCCCTCTCGGCCATCGAGTATGCCGCGACGGACAGCAACATACGAGGTATCTGCATACGTCAGGATGGCGAAGGCATAGTCTCGGCAGCAAACATCGAAGAGCTGCGCCGAGCCCTCGAAATATTCAAGGCCTCGGGAAAGTTTGTCGTGGCCTACGACGACACCTACACACAGGGCGAGTACTACTTGGCATCCGTAGCCGACGAGGTGTTGTTACATCCCGAGGGGTCGCTAGACTGGCGAGGTATAGGCTTTAACACCCTTTTCATGAAGGGTCTCATTGACAAGCTCAACATCGGTGTTGAGGTATTTCGACCCACGATGTGCCGCTACAAGAGTGCCGTAGAGCCATACATAATGTCGAAGATGTCGGAGGCAAATCGCGAGCAGATGCTCGACCTCGCAAACTCTATGTGGTCGACAATCGTGGCTGATGTCGCCACGAGTCGCGGCATAGCCCCCGAGAGGCTTATGGAGGTGGCCTCAAACCTCGAAATAGCCCTCGCGGAGGATGCTCAACGCTTAGGCTTGGTCGACAGGTTGGCCTATGACGACGAGCTGCGCGCCCTATACGTCGAATATGGCGTGAAGCGCAACAAGGAGGGCGACATCAACACCCTTAGCTTAGGCGAGTACATAACGATAAACGCCGGACAGATGATGCACTTGGCACTAAGCGGCGACATAGACTTCGCGTCGAATATGCCACAGCTGGCCATAATATATGCCGATGGCGAGATTGTCGATGGCAACTACTACATGGACGACTATGTCTTCGGCTCGGCGTTGGCACAGGATATACGCACTGCGCGTCTGGACGATAGCGTTAAGGCCGTAGTGCTGCGTGTAAACTCTCCCGGAGGCTCGGCTCTCGCCTCGGATATCGTATGGCGCGAGATGACGCTCTTGCAGCAGGCGAAGCCCGTGGTGGTATCTATGGGCGACATGGCGGCAAGTGGCGGCTACTACATATCTGCTCCTGCGGACTACATCGTAGCAAACCGTCTTACGCTGACCGGCTCGATAGGAGTCTTTGGCGTTATGTTCAACATCGAAGAGACATTGCGCACGAAGCTTGGCATCACGCTCGACAGCGTGGGTACATCGCCCTCAGCCGACGGCATATCGCCACTGCACCCTCTGACCGAGGGTGAGCGCACCGTTATACGAAAGGGTGTGGATAGGGTATATGAGACCTTCGTAGAGCATGTTGCCGAGGGTCGCAACCTCCCGCAAAGCGAGGTCTACACCATTGCCGAGGGTCGTATTTGGAGCGGTAGTGAGGCCGTAGAAAATGGTCTTGCCGACGCCAGCGGAGGCTTCACAGAGGCGATAGCCGTGGCAGCCGACATGGCCGACCTTGGCGATAACTTCTCTATTACGGAGTACACCGTGCCCCTAACTCCCTTTGAGGAGTGGATAGAGAGCATAGGCTTCATCTTCGCAAAGAGTATGGGTGTGGACTATAATATTTATGGAGAGGATATACGCTCTCTGCTGAGACAACACCCCTTCCTATTTACCAACAGTGGCATACAGGCCTTTGTTCCGTATGACGTTAAACTACAACTATAATATAATAAGTATATGAACGAACAATTAGAGGCTCTACTACGCCACATCATACATCCCGAGACGGAGCAGAACATCGTCGACAGCGGCTTTGTTGACCGTGCCGATATGGGTGCCGATGGCGATATAGCCATAACACTGCGTTTTCAGAAGGCGCGCGACCCCTTTGCGCAGAAGATTAAGACACAGGTCGAGCAGCTCATTGCCGAACACTTTCCCGAGAAGCGTTGCATGGTAATCATCCGCGAGGCAGCACCCAAGCCACGCCGCCGTGAGCAGCAGACCACCACATCCGACATTACACGTATCATCGCCATAGCCTCAGGCAAGGGTGGCGTAGGTAAATCTACGGTTACGGCCAACCTCGCTGTGGCACTGCGCCAGCGCGGATATAATGTCGGTATCCTCGATGCCGATATATATGGCCCTTCGCAGACTAAGATGTTCGGTGTTGAGGGCTATGTTCCCGAGGCAGAGCGCGACGAGGATGGTAACGAGTATATCATCCCTGCGCAGTCGTTGGGTATAAAGCTGATGAGCATAGGCTTCTTCATACGTCCTACCGATGCACTTATGTGGCGCGGTGGCATGGCCGTAAATGCCCTGCATCAGCTTCTGCACCAGACACGTTGGGGTAAGTTGGACTATCTGCTTGTAGACCTTCCTCCGGGTACAGGTGATATTCACCTCTCTATCATCAACGAGATTAAGCTCTCGGGTGCTGTCATCGTCTCTACACCCCAATATGTGGCTGTTGCCGATGTGGTACGCGGTGTCGAGATGTTCCGCCACGAGCAGGTTTCGGTGCCTGTGCTGGGTGTTGTCGAGAATATGGCGTGGTTTACCCCTGAGGAGCTGCCCAACAATAAGTATTACCTCTTTGGTAAGGGTGGTGCAAAGCGTTATGCCGAGCAGGCGGGCATAGACCTCTTGGGTCAGGTGCCTATCATACAGTCTATAATGGAGGGTGCCGAGGATGGACGTCCCGCTGCGGGTGTCGATTCTCGTGTCGAGGAGTACTACGCCGACATCGCCGAAAAGGTTGTCGATAAACTACCTGCGGAGTGTTGAAAACTGCGTTAATATCTTTCGATAATTTTATAATAAATAAATTTGCATTATTGAGGGCGGCTGTTGTATATACGGCCGCCTTTACTTTGCAAATTTTAAGACCATATTTTACTTATCTTTTTTTCAACGCCCTTTTCGGGCCTTATCGACCATCGATGTTGAAAATTCACTCATATCAATATGTTGATAAACTCGTTGTTAATAGTGTTAATTTCTCTATATCGTATTTATTTTCAATATTTTATTCTCAAAAAACAATAAACACAAAAAGTAAAAATTGTTTATATCTTCATCTCTCAACAGTTGCTGACATTTTCAACAGAGATTATTATTTCTCTGTTTTATATTATTATTAAAATAAGTATAAAAAAATAAAAAACATCTGTTCATAAAATCTGCAAAACAAGCCACAAAAGATTAAATAACCCACACTCTTCAAAAACAACTCAAACGCCTCCCGCGCCCCCATAGCCACCCTTGTCGAGCGAAAAAGTTGTGTTATGTTTAGGATAATACATCTATATTTATTATATTTGCAAGGTTAAACACCTTAATAATGAGGTTATGCAGATAGCAAAAAATAAGATTGAGGAGCTTCGTGAGATACTATCTTCACCCTCCTCTATTGTCATCCTCTCGCACACTAACCCCGATGGCGACGCTATCGGCTCGTCGTTGGCATGGGCCGAGTTGCTGCGTACGGAGGATCATAAGGTTACGTGTATTATCCCCAACCGCTATCCCTACTACCTCGAATTTATGCCCAACATCGACGAGTTGGTCATCTTTAAGAGCGATAAGGATGGTCGTGCCGAGAGGGCCGTAAAGAGTGCCGATGTTATCTTCTGCCTCGACTTCCACTCGTTGTCGCGTCTCGACCACCTCGGCGAGCTTATCGACGAGAATCAACATGCCAAGCGTGTGCTCATAGATCATCACCTCGACCCTGTTGAGGATTTCGACCTTATGTTATCCTACCCCGAGGCGTCGAGCACCTGTTATCTGGTTGCACTGCTCATAGAGCAGATGTATAGTGCAGAGCATATATCGCGTGCCATGGCCGAAAACCTCTTTGTGGGCATGATGACCGATACCGGAAATTTCGCCTTCTCGTCAGTTACACCCGACGTCTTCCGTATGGTGTCGGTGTTGGCTGCGACAGGTATATCTATTCCCGATATCCACAACCATGTATATAACTCCTTTACGGAGGGTCGTGCTCGTCTGTTCGGCTATGTCATCAACCGCAAGATGAAGATTTTCCACAATGGTTCGGTGGCACACATGTCGCTCACCGAAGATGAGATGCGAAAATTCTGGTTCCAGCAGGGCGACTCCGAGGGTTTTGTGAACTATCCGCTCACAATCAAGAAGATGAAGATGTCGGCAATGTTCACCGAGCATAGCGACTTTATTCGTGTGTCGTTGCGCTCGCGTGGCGATATCGATGTCAACATCTTTGCGCAACGCTACTTCAATGGTGGCGGTCATAAGAATGCTGCCGGAGGTAAGTCGTTTGTATCTATGGAACAGACCATCAAACACTACGAGCAGTGCGTTAAGGAGTACGCCAAGGAGGGTAAGTTATAACGAACACAACGCTCGCTCACATAACCGTGGGCGGGCTTTATTGATAAATTATACTTTATGTTTAAGACCTATCTACGTCTTTTAGGCTTTGCGAAGCCTCTTTCGAGATACTTCGTGCCCTACTTTTTCTTTGCGGCACTGCATGCTGTGTTCAACACAGTGAACTATGCGATGATTATACCGCTGCTCAATGCAATGTTCCAGTCGGACTTTAAGTTTGTGCCTATATACGAGTTTCCGGGATTGGAGCTTAACAGCGAGGGATTTAATAAGATTTTGTGCTACCTCTACACCCTCATTCATGGCGAGCAGTGGCATGCGGTGCACTTCCTGGCTATGTTGGCGGGTGTTACCATCATCATGAACCTCTTCTCGAACCTCTTCCGCTATGCTGCGGCCATGACCGTGGAGCGTCTGCGTGTAAACTCGTTGCAGCGCATGCGCGACGAGATGTTCCAGCGCGTTATCAACATGAACGTAGGCTATTTCAGCGAGCAGCGTAAGGGCGATATAATGTCTAAAATCACACAGGATGTCATGGTTGTGCAGTACTGCATAACAAACACCTTGCAGGTGGCCTTCCGCGATCCCTTCCTTATAGTCGGTTATCTCGCGTTGATGATAGGCATCTCATGGCAGTTGTCGGTATTTGCTATCGTGTTCCTGCCTATCGTGGGCCTTATCATAGGTAACATCGTAAAGCGTCTGCGCCACCCCGCAAAGCGTGGTCAGGAGCGCATGGGCGATATGGTATCGGTGCTCGATGAGAGCCTCTCGGGAATGAAGATTGTCAAGGGTTATAATGCCGCCGACTTCATAAGCCGTAAGTTCAAGAGCATCAATGCCCACTTCTCGCAGCTCATTATAAGCATGGCGCGCCGTCAGCAGTTGGCCTCACCCATGAGCGAGTTCCTCGGCATCACGGCCGTAGGTGTCATCCTTGTATTCGGTGGTGGCTTAGTGTTGGATGGTGAGTTGCAGGGTGCAGGCTTCATAGCCTTCATCGCAGCCTTCTCGCAGATTACACGTCCTCTACGCTCGTTCATTGACCAGTTTGCCAATATCAACCAGGGTGTAGCTGCCGGCGAGCGTATCTTCACCATCATAGATGCCACAAGCGAGGTGCAGGATAAGGCTGATGCCCGCGACTTTGAGGGCCTCAAAGAGAGTATCGAGATGCGCAATGTCCACTTCTCGTATGATGGCACACGCGAGGTTATCAACGACGTATCTATCAACATCCGTAAGGGCGAGACCATAGCCCTCGTAGGTGCGTCGGGAGGTGGTAAGTCGACACTCAGCGAGCTTATACCGCGCTTCTACGATGTTACGGCAGGAGATATCCTCTTCGACGGAGTATCAATCAAGGAGTTTAAGCAGGAGTCGTTGCGCCAGCGCATGAGTATCGTGTCGCAGGAGACCGTGCTCTTCAACGATAGTATCGAGGGTAATATCCTCATGGGTCGACCCACGGCCACACACGACGAGGTTGTTGAGGCTTGTAAGGTTGCCAACGCCCATAGCTTCATCATGGAGAGCCCCGAGGGCTACGAAACGAATATCGGCGACCGAGGCACTAAGCTCTCGGGAGGTCAACGCCAGCGTCTCAGCATCGCACGTGCCGTGCTCAAAAACCCCGAGATTCTTATCCTCGACGAGGCAACATCGGCTCTCGACACCGAGAGCGAGAAGCTCGTGCAGGATGCTCTCACCAAGCTTCTTAAAGGTCGTACCTCGGTGGTTATTGCTCACCGCCTGAGCACCATCTATAATGCCGACCGCATCTACGTCATCGATCAGGGACGTGTTGCCGAGCAGGGTACCCATCAGGAGCTTGTCGCCAAGGGAGGAATTTATGCTCATTTGATACAGATGCAGTCGTTCTCATAATTTAGCGTGATAAGGGGTCGATTGCGGCCCCTAACAAAAAATGCCGTCAATGGGACGTACGTCGAGTACTACCCATCGACGGCATTTTTGCCGAGTGTAGCACTCGGCACCCTTCTGACGCTAAATTGTCTTTACACGGTAAGGGGCATTCTCGGCCTTTTTTTTTAGACAATGAGACTTGGAGACATTGGGACTATGGGATTTTTTTCTCATTGTCCCATTTTCCCATCATCCCACCATCCCCAAAAACCAAAAAAAAAGAGCCCCGAAGGACTCTTTTTAACCATTGCTGCGGCGACTACTTGCGGGCAGTCTTTGCCTCGATACACTCTGTGGCGTGCGGCACACACAACAGACGCTCCTTAGGAATCAATCTGCCTGTGGTCTTGCAGATGCCGTAGGTCTTATTCTGAATGCGAACGAGGGCCATTTCGAGGTTACGGATAAACTTAACCTGGCGTGCAGCCAAACGGCCATACTCCTCCTTTGAGAGGGTTGTTGCTCCCTCCTCCATAACCTTGAATGTGGGCGATGAATCTTCTGTGTCGTTCTCGTTTACTGTCGATGAACGCAACATCTCGTAGTCAGCACGTGCCGATGCGAGTTTTTGCTCTATTAGCGCGCGGAACTCTTCGAGCTCGGCATCACTATATCTTGTCTTCTCCTCAGCCATAGTATATGCGTTTTAGCAGTTTTCAACATTAATAATTGTAAAATTAAGCAAAAAATATGAAACTCCCAAATATATAGACAAAAAAATATAATATCGCGCCAAATTGTCGACCCCCACATCAATCCACTTTCGGTCGTCTCCGTAGCTTAAAAACGCTGTACGCCCTATGTAAAGAGCCTCTATCACTCCTCTTGTAGCGACAAAAAAAAGTCGGAAGCATCTCGATCTTCCGACTTTATCACCATCTCGTTCTATTTATTAACCCTAAAAACCCATGAACGAACGAGACGGGCTCATTAACCACATATATTTACCGGCTTATCACCGGCTTTTTTAGCAGTGTTGGCTCTATTTCAAACCACCTTTCGCCAACATTCCTGCTTCAAATATTTCGGACATCGAGCATCAAAAATCTACTTATTTCCCGAATAGAAATCTCTCCGCACCGAGGCCCTACAATAACTCATTTTTGACGATGCAAAGATATAATGAGACCCGACGAAAGCCAAATTTTTGATATGCAAATAATCTCTCTATGCGAAAAAATAGTATCTGATTTTCAATGAGTTACAAATAAGAGAGAATTACAAACTCTCTCTCTGCTGATAATCAGCGAGTTACATACGAAAAAATAGACCCTCCGAGAGCGTGGGTCTATTTTATTGATTTTCAGCTGTTAACGGCCTAAAATGTTATTTAACACCTCTTGGCTGTTATGGAATTGCACCTCGTGTAGTTTTGTCTTAATTTTGTATTTGAGGCGCGACATGGCAGCCAGGTCGCTATCCATGAATATGGTTATTGCACGGGCCGAGAAGCCGGCGTAGCTATACAATATAACCTTCAACTCGCGCTCGGTGAGCTTCGTGCATCCCTTGCGCAGACGCTCCATGATATTGTTGTGTTGGAGGTTGACGATACGCTCCAAATCATTGATGCGCTGTTCATCGTTTTTCACCGCCTCGATAGTCTTCTTCACATCCTCGAAGAGCTTGGTTGCCTCGCGCGGTGTGTTACCATGCTCATAGTAGGTCTCGCACATGCGGTTGAAGTCGGCAAAGCGGTCGCGATAGAGGTCATAGACCTCGCTACGCAGATTATCGGCCGAGCCACCGAGCTCCTTGATAGTTTGCAGATACGAGGCCACGTTACGCTTATACACTATGCGCATGTGGCAGAGGTAGATGATAATGAGCGTGAGTATCACACCCAGCGCGATAAGGGCTATCGTATTGCGCTGTGCTTTAAGGCTCGCTTCACTTCGCTCCTTCTCTACGCCATTTTGCAGTAGGTCGACCTGCACGTTGAGCACCGACTGTTTGAGTGCTTGCAGCATAAGGCTATCCTGGCGCAACTTGCTCTGTTCGTGCCACCTCAGGGCCTCTACGTAGTTGCCTTTTATGCGGTTAACGGCATAGCGCGTGAACTCAATATTTGTTGCATTGGCATCCTCATGCGATGCAGCCGTCTCTACCAACTCGTAAGCCGAGTTGTACTCCCCACGGTTAGCCTCGACGATGGCTTTCAGGCAGTAGTAGTTCGATATATAGTATACCAAGCAGTCGTACTTCTCGAAGAGGTCGAGCATCTCTCCGCACTTCTCGAACTCGTCCATACATATATATACATCGCATAGGCCATGTAGCGAGCCACACATGAGGTGTTTGTTGCCATACTCTATACCATAGTCCAGAGCTTGGAGATACAGCTCCTCGGCCTCCTCGTACCTATGCAGGTTATCCAGCGCGTCGGCCATGTCATAGAGGGCGAAGGCGTAGTGTTCGTCGAGGTTGGCTGCGCGGAAGTGCTCGATTGACTCTTTGTGTTCGTTGTAGCTATTCTCGAAGAGGCAGTCCGAACTGTAAATGTAGCCCTTCGTGCGGCATACGAGGCCCGCAAGACGCTCGTTGCGGCTCTTCGCGAGCGACTCCTCGGCAGTGATGAGCGAGAGCATCGCCTCGGGATACTTGCCCATGCGGTTGAGCACTAAGGCGTGTTGATAGAAGGCGCGGGCGCGCTCGGCGTGGTTGTCGCTCGTGAGGTAGTAGTTAATCATCGGACGGGTGAGGCTGTCGTTGTTGACATTTGCCTGACCGTAGTAGAGTGCTTCGCTGTACACGAGGGCGTAGCGCGCAAAGGCTGCATCGTTGTTTAGGTTGTTGCGCTCTATCGCACCCATTATCTCGATAGCTCGCTGGGGTTTGTTCTGCATGATGCGCTCTGCCTCGTCGATTTTTGCAGCGGTGCTCTTATCCATCGAACACCCCACAACACCCCCAAGGCCTATGATGCAGAGCACCACGGCGTAGAGCAACCCACGGTTGCGTAACGTTGGGAACTTATATCGAGACACACCTTTCATTAGTGCAAAAATAACATTTTTTTTCTATAACGCAAATAACAACACCATAATTTTTATTTTTCGTTTTACGCCTACCCCGTAGCTTGCGGGCCGAAATAGGGTGTCTGATTTTTGGGTGTAACGAAAAAATTTGTAAATTTGTACTTGGCGCATGGCGTCAAAGTATGACGAACACAAAAATCATATCATTAATACTATGAAACTAAACATTGTTTTGCAGTTGGGCGCAGTCCTCATGGTGGCTGTTGCCGCGGTTGCTTGTTGCAACAAGAGCACGAAGAGTGTGTCGGAGGAGGGTTTTCCCGTCCCCGAAAAACCTATCGAAGAGATGTGTTACACCCCCTCGAAGACAACCTTTGAGGTGTGGGGCCCTACGGCCGAGAGTGCTGTTGTACGCCTCTACGATGGCGATGAGCGTGTTGAGGAGATTGCTATGGAGCGTGCCGAGTCGGGCTTGTGGCGTGCCACGGCCGAGGGCGACCGCAAGGGTCTCTACTACGCCTTTCAGCTCACCGTCGACGGTAAGGCGTTGAAGGAGACTGCGGGCATCTTCGCACGTGCCCTCGATGTCAATGGCAACCGTGGTGCCATTATCGACCTTAATGACACCAACCCCGAAGGGTGGAGCGACGATAAGAGCCCTGCAATAGAGCCGCATGAGCGCGTCATCTACGAGATGCACTATCGCGACATGACGGCACACGCCTCGGCGGGCAGCTCATATCCGGGTAAGTACCTCGGCATGGCTGAGCGCGGAACACGTTCGGCCGAGGGTCTTGCAACGGGCCTCGACCACCTCGTAGAGATGGGCGTAACACACGTCCACCTGCTCCCCACCGCAGACTTTGGCTCTATCGACGAGTCTAAGCCCACGAATCAGTATAATTGGGGCTACGAGCCTAAGAACTATTCTGCTCCCGAGGGTACCTACTCTACCGACGCATCGACCCCCGAGACGCGCATCCACGAGCTTAAAACCCTTGTTCAGGCGATGCACAAGGCGGGTATGTGTGTAGTGCTCGATGTTGTCTACAACCACACCACACTCACCGAGAACTGCGGCTTTGAGCTCACCGTTCCGGGCTACTTCTACCGTATGCGCGAGGATGGCTCATTTGCCGACGGCTCGGGCTGTGGTAACGAGACCGCCAGCGAGCAGCCCATGATGCGCAAGTATATCATCGAGTCGTTGGAGTATTGGGTTAAGGAGTACCATATCGACGGCTTCCGCTTCGACCTCATGGCCATCCACGACATCGAGACTATGAACCTCATACGCGAGCGTCTCTCGGCTCTCAACCCCTCAATACTGCTCTATGGCGAGGGCTGGGCGGCAAGTGCACCTCTCTACGACGAGGCGAAGCTCGCCTTCAAGCGTTACACCTACCAGATGCCCGGCATTGCAGCCTTCTCGGATGATATTCGCAATGCTCTGCGTGGCACACTCGGCTTGGAGAAGGGTGGCTTCATACATGGTGTCGAGGGTAATAAGGAGGCCTTGAAGTTCGGTATTGCCGGAGGTGTTGAGCACCCCGAGGTGAGCCATAGCGAGGCTCCGTGGTGCGCTGCTCCCACACAGCATATAAGCTACGTTACCTGCCACGACGACCATAACCTCCGCGACCGCCTCACACACCTCTCGCCCGACGCCACGGACGAGGAGCGCGTGAAGATGGTTAAGCTTGCGCAGCTCGGTGTCTTCACCTCGCAGGGTATCCCCTTCTTCTTCTGTGGCGAGGAGATGTATCGCTCGAAGCTGGGCGAGAAGAACACCTATAACATGCCCGATAAGTACAACGCTATCGACTGGGCATTGAAGAGTGAGCACCGCGACCTTGTGGAGTTTTATAAGGGTCTTATCGCCATGCGCAAGTATCACCCCGCCTTCTCGCTTGGCACGGCCGAGGCTGTGCGTGAGCACCTCCGTTTCATCGAAAACGATAATGTCGCCGCCGTGGGCTTCGTCCTCGATAATTTGGAGGGCATCGACCCCTCAGAGCGTATCGTGGTGCTTATGAACGGCTCGCGCGAGAGTGTCGAGTTTGACATCCCTGCGGGCGAGTATAAGTGGATATGCGATGGCGACACTATTGTGCCCCAGGGCATAGGTCGACTATCTACCGGCGGCAAGGTGCAGGTGGCTCCTATATCGGCCATCATCCTGGCTATTTAGCGTGATAAGGGCGCATCTGCGACCTCTCAATCATCAGCCTGAATAGGACGTACGTTGAGTACTACCTATCCAGGCTGATTTCTTTATCGAGGCCACATCTGCACCCTTCTGACGCTAAATTTCTTGTGATAGCAGCGCATCTTTTTTTGACCATGAGACAGTGAGACTATGAGACTATGGGATTTTTTCTCATTGTCTCATTTTCTCATTGTCCCATCGTCCCATTTTCCCATTGTCCCGTCGTCCCATTTTCCCATTGTCCCGTCGTCCCATTTTCTTTTTGACTATGAGACCATGAGACAGTGGGACTATGCGACGACTCAGCCGACATTAAAATCTTGTGCGAAGCACACCACACCTTTCCCTTTTCACCTTTCCGTTTTCACCTTTCACCTCCCTTCCTTCGCGCCAGAACTCCTCCGAAAATCACCCCTTCACTGCAAAAAACGTAGTTTTTATTTTTTATTTCGCTCAATATTTTTTAACTTTGTTACGGCTTATGCGCACATGCGTGTGATGCAGTGTGCTTGTTGCCCGAATACCAGCGATTTAGAGTAATTTTAGCAAAACTATACCACAGTGAGTAAGCAATACAAGCGTTATCTTATTACCTCGGCACTACCCTACGCCAACGGCCCCGTACACATCGGACACCTCGCCGGCGTATATGTGCCCTCGGATATCTACACCCGATACCTTCGTTTGAAGGGCTACGACGTAATCTCTGTGTGTGGTAGCGATGAGCACGGTGTGCCCATCACCATCAAGGCCCGCAAGGAGGGTATCACACCCCAGCAGGTTGTAGACCGCTACCACGAGATTATCAAGCGTTCGTTTGAGCGTCTCGGCATGTCGTTCAACATCTACTCTCGCACGTCGTCGCCCACACACCGCGTGACGGCCTCGGAGTTCTTCCGCAAGCTCTACGACGAGGGTAAGTTTATCGAGCAGACATCCATGCAGTACTACGACGAGGAGGCTCAGACATTCCTCGCCGACCGTTATATCGTCGGTACATGTCCCCACTGCCACAACGAGAAGGCCTATGGCGACCAGTGCGAGAAGTGCGGTTCGACACTCTCGCCCGATGAGTTGCTCGACCCCCACAGTGCCGTGTCGGGTGCTGTGCCCGTGAAGCGCGAGACGAAGCATTGGTATCTGCCTCTGGATAAGTATGAGGGCTTCCTGCGTGAGTGGATTCTCGATGGCCACAAGGAGTGGAAGTCGAATGTCTATGGTCAGTGCAAGAGCTGGCTCGACCTCGGTTTGCAGCCCCGCGCCGTGAGCCGCGACCTCGATTGGGGTATCCCCGTGCCTGTTGAGGGTGCCGACGGCAAGGTGCTCTACGTATGGTTTGATGCGCCCATCGGCTATATCTCTGCCACGAAGGATCTGACACCCGATTGGGAGAAGTATTGGAAGTCGGAGGACACCAAGATGGTGCACTTCATCGGTAAGGATAACATCGTCTTCCACTGCATCGTCTTCCCGTCGATGTTGAAGGCGCATGGCGACTATATCCTGCCCGAGAATGTCCCTGCTAACGAGTTCCTTAACCTCGAAGGCGACAAGATTTCGACCTCACAGAATTGGGCTGTATGGCTCCATGAGTACCTCGACGAGTTCCCCGGCAAGGAGGATGTGTTGCGCTATGTGCTCTGCGCCAATGCCCCCGAGACCAAGGATAACGACTTCACATGGAAGGACTTCCAGGCGCGCAACAACTCGGAGCTTGTTGCCGTGCTCGGTAACTTCGTAAACCGTGCTTTGGTGCTCACCAAGAAGTACTACGATGGTGTCATTCCCGCATGTGGCGAGCTCACGGACTACGACCGTGCCACCATCGACGAGATAGCCAAGATTAAGGCGTCGTTGGAGCGTAACATCGAGACCTATCACTTCCGTGAGGCGTTGAAGGATGCTATGGCCTATGCGCGCGTAGGTAACAAGTATCTCGCTGATACTGAGCCCTGGAAGGTTATCAAGACCGACCCCGAGCGTGTCAAGACAATACTCAACATAGCCTTGCAGATTACCGCAAATACGGCTATCGCCATCGAGCCCTTCATGCCCTTCTCGGCCGAGAAGATGCTCCGCATGCTGGCTGTCGAGAAGTTCGATTGGGAGTCTCTCGGCTCTATGTCGCTTCTCGCCGCAGGCCACACTATCGGCGAGGCACAGCTCCTCTTCGAGAAGATTGAGGATGACGTTATACAGCAGCAGCTCGATAAGTTGGAGGCGTCGCGTCGTGCTAAGCTCGCTGCCGAGGCCGCACAGAATGTCTCGGAGCAGAAGGCAGAGGTGTCGTTCGACGACTTCCAGCGTATGGATATCCGCGTCTCGACAATCCTTGCCGCCGAGAAGGTTGCCAAGACCAAGAAGCTGCTCAAACTGACCATCGACACAGGTATCGACAAGCGTACCATCGTCTCGGGCATCGCCGAGTACTACGCTCCCGAGTCGCTCGTGGGACGCCAGGTGCTCGTGCTCGCCAACCTCGCACCGCGCGAGATTAAGGGCATCGAGTCGCGTGGTATGATTCTCATGGCCGAGGATGCGTTGGGTCGTTTAGTGCTGTTGCAGCCCGAGGATAAGACCATGGCCGGTGCAATGGTTGGATAGTTTAACAAATTGATATTCAGTGGGTTATTACCTAATAACTAACATAAAAAACTTAAATTCTTATTATGGAAAACATTAAATGGGGAGAGCTTGGTTTTGCGTACTACAAGACCGCTTTCAATGTTCGCTACCACTATGCTAACGGTCAGTGGAGCGCGATGGAGGTAACCGACGACGAGTACATCAAGATGCACATGTCGGCTGCTTGTTTGCACTACGGTTTGGAGATTTTCGAGGGTTTGAAGGCCTTCCGTGGTGTTGATGGTAAGGTACGTTTGTTCCGTCCCGATGAGAACGCCAAGCGTATGATTAACTCGGCTAACCGCCTCTGCTTGCCCGCACCTACTGTTGAGCAGTTTGTTGAGGGTTGCGTTGAGTGTGTACGCCGCAATACAGAGTTTATCCCTCCCTACGAGACAGGTGCATCGCTCTACTTGCGTCCCACACTTCTCGGTACTAAGACTTGCTTGGGCGTGCGCGCTGTTGACGAGGCCGACCTCATCATCTTCTGTGCTCCCGTAGGCCCCTACTTCAAGGGCGGTATGAGCGCAATCAAGGCTCTCATCATGCGTGATCAGGACCGTGCTGCTCCACGTGGAACAGGTGATGTTAAGGTTGGTGGTAACTACGCTTCATCAATCTGGTCTTTGGAGGCTGCTCACCAGAAGGGCTTCTCTAACGTATTGTACCTCGACGCTGCTACTCACAGCAAGGTTGAGGAGTTTGGTGCTGCAAACTTCTTCGGTATCAAGAACAATACCTATGTAACTCCTAAGTCGGCATCTATCCTTCCCTCAATTACCAACAAGAGCCTTCGTCAGATTGCTGCTGACCTTGGTCTTACTGTTGAGGAGCGCGATATCCCCGTTGAGGAGCTTGCTACATTCGAGGAGGCAGGTGCTTGCGGTACTGCTGCCGTTATCTCACCTATCGGTGCTCTCTACGACCTCGACAACAACAAGACATACGATTATGGTATGAAGGTTGGCGAGACTTGCAAGAAGATGTACGATCACTTGCAGGGCATCCAGTATGGTCGTGTGGAGGATGTTCACAATTGGAATGTTATCGTCGAGTAATTTAGTGTGATAAGGGGTCGATTGCGGCCCCTAACAAAAAATGGCGTCAATGGGACGTACTCCATGTACTACCCATCGACGGCATTTTTGCCGAGTGTAGCACTCGGCACTCTTCTGACGCTAAATTTATTGTGATAGCGACGCATCTTTTTTGACTATGGGACATTGGGACTTTGGGAGATTTTTCTCATTGTCCCATTTTCCCATCGTCCCATCGTCCCATTTCCCCATTGTCCCGTCATCCCATCTTCCCATTTTCCCGTCGTCCCATTCTCCCACTTTTTGACTATGAGACTATGAGACTTTGGGACTATGCGGCGACGCGGCCGACATTAAATCTCGCGCGAGCCGCAGCAAAGTTCACCCCCCCCCAAAAAAAACAAAGCAGCGTTCCACGTGGAACACTGCTTTATATATATATTATAGGTATCAACCCCTGACTCTATCTGCCAAATTTAATCAGTAACACGTTGATGTCGGCGGGCGACACACCCGGAATACGCGATGCCTGGCCGATGGTTGTTGGTCGTATGCGACGTAGTTTCTGTCGCGCCTCAATCGTCAGAGACTGCATAGAATCGAAATCGAAGCCCTCGGGGATGCGTATATCCTCCAAGCGGTGCAACTTCTCGGCGAAGAATTTCTCGCGCTCGATATATCCGCGGTACTTGATTTGTATCTCTGTTTGGTCGATTACCTCGTTGCTGAGAGCCTCCTTTGTGATGAACGAGTCCAACTTGCCCACAACTTTTCGTAGCCCCGCGAGAGTTACGCCGCTACGCAAAACCACGTCATAGAGCTTGCGGCCCTGTGTCAGGGGCTCTTCGCCGACCGAAATTAAGTATTCGTCAATTTCGCCTATTCTGACCGACGTGCTACGCAGGAATGAAATAAGCGATTCTACGTCCGATTTTTTTTTGAGCAGATTTTGGTATTTATCCTCGCTCACAAGGCCTATTTCGTGGCCCATAGGCGTTAGTCGTGCATCGGCATTATCCTGTCTTAGGAGTATTCGATACTCGGCGCGTGAGGTAAACATGCGGTACGGCTCGTCGACACCCTTTGTTACGAGGTCGTCGATGAGCACACCTATATATGCTTCGTCGCGCCTTAATACTATCTCCTCCAAGCCGTGCAGCGAGCGGTGAGCGTTGATGCCGGCCATGAGTCCCTGCGCTGCTGCCTCCTCGTAGCCTGTGGTGCCATTCACCTGGCCGGCGAAGTAGAGACCCTCGACGAGCTTTGTTTCGAGCGTATGGCGCAGTTGTGTCGGTGGGAAGTAGTCGTACTCTATGGCGTAGCCCGTGCGGTACACATGCACATTTTCAAAGCCCGATATTTGTCTAAGTGCCTCAATCTGAACACTATAAGGCAGCGACGACGAGAAGCCGTTAAGGTAATACTCATTCGTCGACCGTCCTTCGGGCTCCAAGAATAGCTGGTGTTGCTGCTTATCGGCGAAGGTGCGCAACTTATCCTCGATGCTCGGGCAGTAGCGCGGGCCTATGCCCGATATTGTGCCGTTGAAGAGTGGCGAGCGGTCGAAGCCCTTGCGCAGTGTGTCGTGTACCTGTGGTGTGGTATATACCATGAAGCATGGCAACTGATGTTTAACAGGCTCAGTATCAGGGTCAAACGAGAATTTCGAGGGCTCCATGTCTCCCTCTTGCACTTCGAGAGCCTCGAAGTTTATGGTGCGGGCATCGAGTCTGACGGGTGTTCCCGTCTTCATGCGTCCCGCCTCGAAGCCTAATGCTGTGAGCGACTCTGTTATGCCGTGTGATGCCTGGTCGCCTGCGCGGCCACCCTCGGCATGTGCCTCGCCGCAGTGCATCACGCCATCGAGGAATGTGCCTGCGGTGAGCACTACCCTACTTGCTGCGAACTCCACGCCCATGCGCGTTTTTACGCCCTTTACGCGGGGTTTTTCGGACGTGTGGTCTATGACTATCTCCGCAACAGAATCTTGCCACAGATAGAGATTACGCGTGTTTTCGAGCGTGCGTCGCCATTCGCGCGAGAACTCCGACTTGTCGCACTGTGCGCGTGGGCTCCACATCGCTGCACCCTTCGAGCGGTTGAGCATGCGGAACTGTATTGCGGCGTGGTCGGTGATACGACCCATCATGCCTCCCAGAGCGTCTATCTCGCGGACTATCTGACCCTTAGCCACGCCACCCACGGCGGGGTTGCACGACATCGAGGCCATCTTCTCCATGTCGATGGTTATGAGCAACGTGCGCGAGCCGAGACGTGCGGCAGCCGAGGCGGCCTCACATCCTGCATGACCTGCACCGATGACAATTATATCGTACTGCTCCGTCATAGTAGCTCCTCGCGCAATAGTTTAAGATATTTGTTCTCCATGCGGCGCATGTTCTTCTCGGCCCATGGGCTCTTATCCTTGTGTCCGCAGAGGTGCAGCGCGCCATGTACCAATATACGGCGCATCTCGTTGATGGGTAGCGAGTTATACAACTCGGCATTATCCTCCACTGTGGCCACATCGATGTAGACCTCGCCATTGATGACCCTCTGGCCGAGGCGTGTTTCGCGCTCCTCGAAGGTGATGACATCGGTGAAGTAGTCGTGGCCCAGGAAGTCGTGATTCATCTGTCGGTGGTACTCCGACGAGCAGAAGATGTAGTTTATCTCGCCTGCGCGGTATCCTTCGCGGCGTACTACCTCCTCAATCCAGCGACGCATGGCCAGACGCTTGGGGAGGTTATAGTTGCATCCCTCGGTGTAGAAATGTATCATGTTGTTTACTTTTTGAAGCACTCCATCACGGACATTGTCTTCGAGGGGTCGGAGTGGTTTATCATGAAGAGCATGTATGCGCTCTCCGTGCCCTTGTGGTCAATGCCAATGCCTATGGTACCTATCTTTTGGTCTTTTGCGACCGTCTGATTCTCCTTCACAGTTACGGAGCTAAGATGCATATATACAGAGATATACTGTCCGTGGGCGATGAACACCTGCTGGTGGTTGGTATTGTCGCGCGATATGCGTATAACCTTACCCTCGTATATGCTGCGCACCTCGCTACCCTTCTTCGCTGTGATTGTCGCCGTGTTGCCGTTGGTCTTCGTTACCGAGCCTCCCTTGACCGGCAGATTGAGGTTCTTCGTCTTATCCGAGAACGACGAGCCCGTCTTGTTGCCGGCTGTGAGTTTGCGCAACTCGGCAAGTGCGCTGTCGAGCCTCTTCTGCTGCTGTCGCTGGTTGTTCAGTGCCGTGCGCTCCCTCTCCGAGAGCTTGTTGTAGTCCTTCACCGCCTCGCGCTTATCCTGCTCCAAGGCTCTGCGCTCCTCCTCCAACGATAGGCTTATCGAGTCGAGCTCGTGGCGTCGTGTTGCCATCAGTGCGCGCTGCTCGGCGAGGAGTGCCTCCTGCTCCAAAATCTGCTCGGCAAGGCTCTTGCGCTGGTTGGCGACGTGCTGAATTTGTGCCATGCGGCGCGATGCCTCGGAGATGTTGGACGACGTGAAGAGATATGTTGTCTGGTCGTTTTGGCGATAGTTGCGATATGCCACGCGCACAGCCTCGGCATACAACGCGCGGTTGTGTTCGAGGGCGCGGTGCAGTGAGTCGGCCAGCGAGTCGGCATGCTGTATGTCGGCCTCAACGAGGCTCTTGGCATGCTCCGTCTCGGCGATATAGCTGCTGCGCAGGTTCATCTGCTTGTTCAGTGCCTCCACCTTGCTCGATGCCGATGCCTTCTCCTTTTTGAGTGTCGACACCTCCTTCTTGGCACTCTCCAAGTCGCGCTTGTACTGCTCCACGCGGCGACGCTGCTCCTCGACCTTCTTGCTCTGCGCTGTGGCAAGCAGTGGGGTAGTGGTGAGTAGGAGCAGAAGGGTTAGTTTTACTATCTTGTGTAACATTGCATCGGCGGTTTATTGTTGTTTTAACGAGGTTATATGGCTCTGCATCGCGCTACTGTCGTAGCCACGCTCCACAGCCTTCTGCCAGTAGGTCTCGGCCATGAACTCCTCGCCTAAGGCCCATAGTATGTCGCCATAGTGTGCGAGTAGGTCGGCACTGCGCTGTCCGTCGAGCGAGAGTGCCTGACGCATGATGCGCTTGGCCTCCTGGTTGCGCCCGAGACGGTGAAGCACCCAGGCGTGAGTATCGAGGTATGTGGGGTTAGTCGCTTCGAGGTATATGGCGCGCGACGATAGGTCGAGAGCCCTCTCCAACTCCTTGTCCAAAAGACTTAGGAAGTAGGCGTAGTTGTTGAGTACGAGGATGTTATCCTTGTTATATCCGAGAGCCTTGTCGTAGGCTTTGAAGCACCTCTTCGTCTCGCCCATCTCATAATATGTGTCGCCTATGTATCCCCAGAGCATGCTGCGCTGCATATTGTCGTCGGTGTGGCGCAGCGTCGAGCGGAAGATTTTTATCGCCTCGTCGTAGGCCTTGCGCTCGGCGGCTAAGGCTCCGGCAAACAGGCATAACTCGACATCGTCGGGGAAACGCTCCATGGCGCGTGCAAGGTCGATGTCGATAAGCTCCGTTAGTTCGGCATAGTACTCCATCTGTATGGCGTCTATGTAGTCTTGTGCCGTGGCATTGGCGTCGTCGAGGTGGCTGCGCATGTAGCTGATGGCCTCCTGCTCGTCGCCTGACGAGAGCAGGAAGTAGGCGTAGGCCGATATCACCTCACGGTCTGTGGGGTAGTCGATAGCCAAGCCCGCGAGAATAGTGCCTATGTTGTGAAAGTTTTGCGTGTAGAACTGCCTATTGTTTACATACTGCCCCATACGGCGCATCTTATCCGTGAGCGGTAGGCGTTCGTCGCGGAAGAGACGCTCCTCATAGTGGAACATGCGCGCGTAGTCGCCACGACGCTTATAGAAGTCGGCAATCTCGATTGTGGTCTCTATGTTCGTGCTATCTAAGGCGTAGGCGCGTTCAAACATCTCGCGGGCTAAGGTGTCGCGCCCCGAGGCCTCATAGGCATAGGCGAGGCGTGTGTGCGCCGCGATGTCGTAGGGGCTCTCCTCGATTATCGCCTCTCCCTCGTCGATGACACGGTTGTATTGGTGCGTGTCCATCAGGAGGTCTTGTTTGAGGTTGCTCAGGTAGTCGTTGCGTCCGAGACGCAGCTCTGCCGAGTCGATAATCGCTATTGCCGAGTAGGGCATCGACTCGATGCCGTAGAGTATGGCTAAGGTGTGATATGTCGCTATGTCGCTGTTGTCCAAGTGCAGCAGACGGCGATATATGGGCAGTGCCTCGCTGTAATGTGCCCCTTGCAGTAGCTGCCAGCCATAGTTCTGCACATACCACTTATTTGTGCTGTCGGCCATGTAGGCGCGCTCGGCGTGGTGCGTTGCCGTGGTGCGGTTACGCTCCGTGAGGCTCAGGTAGTGGTGCGCAGGGGCGTAGGTGCTATCCTCGCGGATGAGGGCCTGCCACATGTCGCGTGCTGAGAGGGTATCTCGGTATATTGCGAGGCGTTGTACGGCCTCGCTATGCCGATACGTGCGCCCGAGGCTGTCGGGCATATCCGTCGTTGCATCTGCCCTGTCGGCCCCTTCGGGCTTGGTGGCAAGGGCTATGGATGCCACGCCAAGCAGCAATATAGCTGCAACGATATGTCTTAGAAGCCTCATACTGCGCAATATCGAGTGTTGTTGTGGCTGTTGGCGGCTGCTTATAGCGCGCTCTCAAATTGGTTGAGGAAGCGCACGTCGTTCTCGAAGTATAGACGCAGGTCGCCGACGCCATATTTAAGCATGGCGATACGTTCAATACCCATACCAAAGGCGAAGCCCGAGAACTCTTTGGGGTCGATATTGTTGGCCTCCAATACGTTGGGGTCAACCATGCCGCAACCCATAATCTCCAACCAGCCGGTACCCTTACATACACCGCAGCCCTTGCCACCGCATATCGAGCATGATACGTCGACCTCGGCCGAAGGCTCCGTGAAGGGGAAGTATGAGGGGCGCATGCGTATCTGTGCCTGCTCGCCGAAGAGCTCCTTGGCGAAGTAGAGCAGCGACTGCTTCATATCGGCAAACGACACGTTGCGGTCGATGTAGAGACCCTCAATCTGGTGGAAGATGCAGTGTGCGCGGTACGATATAGCCTCGTTGCGGAATACGCGGCCGGGGCATATAACGCGAATAGGGGGCTTCTGACGCTCCATCGTGCGCACCTGTATCGACGAGGTGTGTGTGCGGAGCACCACATCGGGTGTCTTCTCGATGAAGAAGGTGTCCTGCATGTCGCGTGCGGGGTGCTCGGGCGGGAAGTTGAGGGCCGAGAATACATGCCAGTCGTCCTCAATCTCGGGGCCATCGGCCACGGTATATCCGAGGCGCGAGAAGATGCCGACAATCTCGTTGCGCACGAGCGATATGGGGTGGCGTGAGCCTACCTGCTCGGCTGTGCCGGGACGTGTCATATCGTCAATCTTCGAGGCGTTGCGCTCCTCGGCTGAGCCGATGCTCTCTTTGAGGGTGTTGATGCGCTCGGTAGCCACATTTTTGAGGTTGTTGAGCTTCTGTCCCAACTCGCGCTTCTGCTCCGAGGGCACGCTCTTAAACTCCTCCATCAGTGCGCCAAGTGCGCCCTTCTTGCCCAAAATCTTGATGCGAAAAGCCTCTACGTCGGCCGCCGTCTTGGGTGCGAAGGCCTCTATTTCGCTCAGTAGTAGTTCAATTTTGTTAATCATATATCGGTTATTATTGTTTTTGTCGCTTGTTATTCTCACTTTTCGGGGTGTAACACCCACGTTCATACATGTATAATGAACGTACAAAGTTACTAAAATTTCGCAAATACGTGCACTTTTGCGCCACAATAATTCGTAATTGCACTTCGTGCACCGTAGTTGTGGTGCGCCCGATGGCTCGTCGCCGTGGACGATTGTGGTGCGGGCTCCACTTTTGCGCGCAGCAATTAGCGTTTTCGCTTTCGCCGTTACGATTAAATTCGTATATTTGTAGTCTAAACCGAATATGCGATGTACGAAGATATATTAGAAGGTCTAAATACCCCTCAGCGTGAGGCAGTTATCAACTACGACGGCCCCTCGCTCATCATTGCCGGCGCAGGCTCCGGAAAGACGCGCGTGCTCACTACACGTATTGCCTATATGTTGGCGCGCGGCGTAGCCCCCGAGTCTATCCTCGCCCTCACCTTTACCAACAAGGCGGCCCGCGAGATGCGTGAGCGTATCGAGCGTCTGGTGGGCAGCAAGGCGCGCTTTATCCGCATGGGTACCTTCCACTCGGTATTCTCGCGTCTGTTGCGCGAAAATGCCGACCGCATAGGCTTTCCGCAGAGCTACACCATCTACGAGCCGAGCGACGTTAAGAACCTCATAAAGAGCATCATCAAGGATAAGAACCTCTCCGAGGAGCGTTACAAGCCGCAGAACGTGGCGGCGCGTATCTCGATGGCCAAAAACTGCCTTATCACCCCCGGTGCCTACATCGCCAATGCGATGCTTGCGGCCGAAGACAGGGAGGCGCGCATGCCCGAGATTGGCGACATCTACACCGAGTATATGGTGCGTTGCAAGCGTAATGGTGCAATGGACTTCGACGACCTGCTGTTGCAGACCAACATCCTGCTGCGCGACGCCCCCGAGGTGTTGGCGCGCTACCAGGAGCAGTTCCGCTATGTGCTTGTGGACGAGTATCAGGACACCAACATGGCGCAGTATATCATCGTGCGTCGTCTCGCCTTTCAGCACTCCAACGTCTGTGTCGTAGGCGACGATGCACAGAGCATCTACGCCTTCCGAGGTGCCAAGATTGAGAATATACTCTCGTTCCAGAGGGACTATCCCACGGCACGAGTATATAAGTTGGAGCAGAACTATCGCTCGACGCAGACCATTGTCGATGCCGCAAACTCGCTTATCAGCCACAACTCGCGACGCTTGGAGAAGCGTTGTTTCTCGGCGGCGGAGCGTGGCGAGAAGATACGCCTCGTGCGTGTTGCGGAGGACCGCAACGAGTGCCTCGAAGTGGCTCTCGACATCAAGGATAAGGTGCGCGACGGTGCGGCATACAGCGACTTCGCCATCCTCTACCGCACAAACAAGCAGCACGGTCTGTTCGAGCAGGCTCTCTCGGGTCGAGGAATACCTTACCGCGTATATAAAGGTATGTCGCTCTTGGAGCACAAGGATATACGCAACATGCTGGCCTACATAGCCCTCATCATAAACCCCAACGACGACGAGTCGTTTAAGCGCATTGTGAACTACCCGGCACGAGGCATCGGCCAGACGACCATCGAGCGCATAGCGCAGTTGGCCGCGGCGCGCGGTGTGTCGATGTGGCGCGCTGTCGAGGAGTTGCAGCACTCCACCGACCTCTCGGCCATGGAGCGCACGGTGGTGCGCAAGGTTGCCGACTTCGTGGCTCTGATTAGCGAGTTGGCCCTGAAACGCATGCAGATGGGCGTCTCGGACTTTGCCAAGGAGGTTATAACACGCTCGGGCATCATGCACCTTTTGGAGTCGGAGCAGAAGCCCGAGAACGACACGGCCAAGGACTATCTCGACCAGCTGTTGGCGATGATGGGTGTCTACGAGGATGAGGTGAAGCGCGATATGGAGGATGGACTGCGAGAGCTTGGCGACGAGCCGACCATCGACGAGTGGATGCAGAACATCATGTTGCAGACCGACCAGGATTCGGAGGATGATGGCAATAAGGTTACGCTGATGACCGTTCATTCGGCCAAGGGTCTCGAATACGACTATGTATATATCGTTGGCATGGAGGAGCAGATGTTTCCGTTGCAACGCTCCACCGAGTCGCTTGCCGACTTGGAGGAGGAGCGACGCCTCTTCTATGTGGCCCTGACACGCGCCAAGCGCGCGGCTATGCTCACCTTCTCCGAGACACGCCATGTGTGGGGTAAGACCGAGGCAACGCAGCCGAGCCGCTTTCTGCGCGACATAGACAAGGAGTATCTCGATGCTAACTTCGACATTGAGGAGCTGTCGGGCCGTAACCGCTGGATGCGCGCCTTGGGCGAGGATGACGACAAGCAGACGCGCTTCGACGAGCTACGTCGTCAGTATGGCAGCAGTGGCAACCGCTCGGAGCGTCAGGGCGACCGTCTCTTCCGCCGTTCGCAGCAACGCCCCGCTGAGGGCCCGCGCCCCGAACTAATATCCACACCTGTGCCTCTCGACCCCGCAAATCAGGGTATGCGCAAGGTGGGCGTGCGCCCCACGGAGAGTCAGCCGACGGCCACTTCCGGCTCTGCGCTGCCCCCATGCGGATATGCGGTGGGCGAGCGTGTCGAGCACCCCAAGTTTGGTGTGGGCACCATAGAGCGCATAGAGCCGCTATCGACAGACCATAAGTTGGTTGTGGCCTTCGATAAGTATGGCAGCAAGACACTCTTGGCGCAGTATGCCAAGTTAGCAAAGAGATAGTAACGAGATAGGGTAGTAGGGAATGAACGATGTGATGGTCTCGGTGGTCATGACCACCTATAACCACGAAGCCTACCTCGCGGAGGCTGTGGAGAGTGTGTTGGCGCAGCGCACAACCTTTGCCGTGGAGATTCTTATCGGCGAGGATTGCAGCACCGACTCGACGTTGAGCATTGCGCGCCGCTACGAGGCCGAGTATCCCGACCGTGTGCGTGTCATCACCTCGGCGGAGAATGTAGGCTGGCGCAAGAACTACCGTCGCACCATTGCTGCGGCGCGTGGTCGATATATCGCCATGCTCGATGGCGACGACGTGTTCATCGATGATGATAAGTTGCAGCAGCAGGTCGATATGTTGGAGGCCGATGCGTCGCTCGGCATGTGCTACACACGCTCGGTGCGTCGTACCGAGATGGGCGTCGAGAGCCTATACCCCGAGGGGCCGTGCAGCACAACCTTCGAGGCTATGTTGCGTCGCAACCCCGCCGAGAACTGCACCGTCGTGGCGCGTCGCGACCTTGTCGAGCAGTACTACTTGGAGGTGCAGCCCGCAACACACCCCGAGTGGCTCACCGACGACCTGCCCATGTGGCTATGGTTTGCGGCCAACAGCCGCTATGGGGCCATCGACAGGCCTATGGCCATGCACCGCGTACTCACAAACAGTGTGAGCCACAGCCCCGACTATCGCCGAAAGATAGCCTTCTGCGACTCGCTGTCGGATATCAGCCTGTGGTACGATGAGCGTTATCATTGCGGGGCACTGCGCAGTTGGCTGCTGCGCAACAAGCAGAATACGGCACTCTGGGTGCTCAGCTACAATGGCGCGGTGGGCGAGTACCTCGCGCGCTGGTGGCGCGATGTGCGACAAGCCCCACGACTGCTGTTTAATATTGCCGCGTATGGCCTCTTCGCCAAGAAGGTGCTGTGGCGTATGTGGCAACGATAAATATTTTTGAGTATGACTACTGAGGAGCGTTTTCGTGCTGTCGAAGAGTACTTCTCGCGAACGATGCCTACGGCCGAGAGCGAGTTGAACTACAATACACCCTTCGAGTTGTTGGTTGCCGTGGTGCTCTCGGCGCAGTGCACCGACAAGCGTGTCAATATGACTACGCCACGCCTCTTTGCAACCTATCCTACGCCCGAGGCTATGGCCCAGGCGACACCCGAGGAGGTCTACGACATCATCCGTAGCATATCGTATCCCAACAACAAGGCAAAACATCTTGTCGCCCTCGCGCGAGGTATCGTCGAGCGTTTCGGTGGCGAGGTGCCGACCGATGGCGAGGCGTTGCAGACCCTGCCGGGCGTGGGGCGCAAGACGGCAAATGTCGTGGGTGCAGTGCTGTGGGGCAGAGAGGTTATGCCTGTCGATACACACGTCTTCCGTGTCTCGGCGCGCATAGGCCTCAGCCGTAATGCCCGCACACCTCTCGCCACGGAGCGACAGTTGGAGGCGGGCTTCCGTCGCGAGTTGCTGCCCATAGCGCACCATTGGCTTATATTGCATGGCCGATATACCTGCCTCGCGCGCAAGCCCAAGTGCGAGACATGTGGCCTCACGACACTGTGCCGCTACTATGCTGCACAGCAGAAAAAGATGATAAAAAACGGAGAGTAAATAGGTTAACACCATGAAAATAAGAGTATTAATTTTGTCGATTATAGCCCTCGCGGCCGTGTCGTGCACACAGCCCGGAGGGGGTGGTATCGACCGTCCGTCGGGTGGCAGCTCTACGGATGAGGCCATAATAGGTTACATTGACCAGCGTCTTATGGAGGAGTACTATTGGTTGGACGAGGTGAAGCAGAAGAGCACCCTCTTTAACCGCCGTGTCGAGTGGGAGGACTACCTCCACTCGTCGCTGCTGATGCTCACCACAAACGAGGATGATGGCTACTACAACAATCGTGGTCAGCGCGCCTTCTACTCATTCATCCGCGAGAGTCCCGCCGAAACACGCGCCGAGGCTATGGGCTATGGACTTGTGCTCCACTACACGATTTTGGCCATGGATGATATGCGCTTAGGTATCGTTGTCGAGTACACCTATTCCGACTCGCCTGCCGAGAGGTGTGGTGTGCGTCGTGGCGACATAATTGTCAAGTATAACAACGCCGATATCACGCGCGACAACTACATCTCGGTCTTCAACACCCTGATGCAGGGCGAAGGTGCTCAGGCGCGCCTTACGTTGTTGCGCCAGGCCGTGGAGGAGGGTGAGAGCGACACCTTCAACGTCGTAGTCGAGAGGGCTGCGTACGAGGAGTCTCCGGTGGTGTACAGCAATGTCTTCACCGAGGGCGATACGCACCTTGGCTACTTGGTTTACACCGCCTTCGACAAGGACTACGACGATGCTCTGCTCGACGTCTTTCGCGAGTTTGAGGCCGAGGGGGTCAATAAACTCATCCTCGACCTGAGGTGCAATAGCGGTGGCGATGTTGTCTCGGCCGTAAATCTCGTATCGGCAATTCTGGGTGCGGAGTATGTCGGAGAGTTGCTCTGCGAGGTGCGCCGCAACCCGCTGAACAAGAAGTTTAACCACTCGACAACCTTCTGCTTGGAGGATGTGGGCGTGGGGCTCGATTTGCGCGAGGTCGTCGTCATCTGCTCCGAGAACTCGGCTTCGGCCTCGGAGATGGTCGTTGTGGGTCTCCGTGGTCTCGACATCCCCGTCAAGCTCATAGGCAATCAGACCGAGGGCAAGAACTGTGGCATGGATGTTATGTACCGCACCATCAATTCGGTGCGTGTGGAGTATGCGCCCATTACGTTTATGTGCTACAATGCCAAGGGCTTTGGCGACTATGGCGAAGGCATAGTCCCCGATATCGACATTACGGTGCAGAACACTCTCGACATCACCGACGAGCGTTATCCTCTGCCGCGCGCAGGGTGGGCATCGCGCGAGGATGCGGCCTATGTTGCGGCGTTGGTGGCGGCGACCGATGCTCAGCCTACACGCGCCATGGAGTTCTCAATGCAGGATGTCGGCGAGGAGGAAATAACCCTGCCGCGACCCCTTGTCGGCACACGAATTGTGGTCGAGGAGTAGTCTCTTTACCTCGCTTTTTGGGCGTTTCGGCGGCCATATTTCACTTTTGGGCCGCGAAAATGAGGTAATTAGACAAAAATAGTGTATCTTTGTAATAGGATGATTGTGGCATGGGCTGTTAGGGCCGATGTCAGTTAACGATAAAATAGAAACATTATGAGACGCTTACTTAGTATTTTGGCAATGTCGGCAGCCGCTCTTACGCTGCACGGTTGCACGGCAATGTTCGGTTCATTGTCGTATGGTTCGAGCGATCTATACAACACCAACAATCGCGTTGAGGTCGCCGAGCGACTTCGTGCCGAGGCGGAGGCTGAGCGTGCCGAGGCAGAGGCACGTCGCGCACAGTGGGAGGCCCGTCAGGCTGAGGCTGAGGCCGAGCGCGCCGAGGCCGAGTACTATGCCTCGCTGAATGCCGAGCCCAACTACTCGAACATTGTCGCTAACGACTACAATAGTGCTTATGCGCGCCGTCTGTATGGCTTTGAGTCGCCAACCTATCGTATGCCTTCGAGCTACTACGACATGGCTACAAGCGCGGCACTCACCTACGCCACAGCCTACGACCCTGCATACTACAACATCATGGTATCGGGTAACCAGGTGTGGGTGGAGCCCAAGTACGTAACGTCGATGTTCGGCTCGTGGGGTGCAACAAACATCACCTTCGGTATCTACACCTCGCCCTGGACCTATGGCTGGGACTACCGCGTAAACCCCTTCTACTACTCGTGGTGGGGCTACCCGCGCTACTCGTGGTACGATTGGAACTGGACAATGTGCTACAACCCGTGGCACTACCACTACGATTGGTGGTGGAATGGTTACTACGACCCATATTACAGTCATCACCATCATCACCACAACCACCACAACCCGCCGCGTCCTCCGCAGTATCGTCCGAAGCCCGGTCATGGCCACAACGACCGCCCGAATGGTGGACATGGACATATAACCGGCTCGGGAGCATCGTCGAGTCCCAACTATAACCTCAACGGCAATCGTGAGAATACGGCCAACCGCTATACCTCTCCCACGACAAACCGCAACTATGGTACGACGACAAAGGTTGAGGGACGTCCTACAAACTCGTCGGGAAGCACCATGACAGGCATCTATACGGGCAACGACCGCGTGATGTCGAATGGCACGAACAACTCCTCTACGGTCAATAAGACCCCCACGCGTGTCGAGAATAGTGGAAATTTGAGTAGTGGCACGACAGGCACGTCGTCGAGCGGCACAAGCATCACGCGCCCCAATGGCTCGTCGAACAGCTCTTCGAGCACAACTACGGGCACGGGTAACTTCCGTCAGAGCACCTCGACAACACGCAACAGCGGCACCGTGTCATCGGGCTCTTCGAAGTCGACAAGCACGTCGAAGTCCTCGGGCACAAAGGTGTCGGGAGGCACAACCTCGACAACACGCAGCAGCAGCGGCTCCTTGGGCTCTACGGCAAGTGGCATCACCACGCGCAAGAGCAGCTCATCGTCGAGCAGTAGTTTCAGAAGCTCGTCGAGCAGCTCATCGTCGAGCAGTTCATCGTCGAGCAGCCGCAGTACGATAGGCTCGTCAACGTCGCGCTCGTCGTCGAGTGGCAGTTTCAGCTCGGGCAGCAGCTCGCGCTCGGGTAGCAGCGGTGGCTCAACATCGTCGCGCCGATAATGACCTAATGCAACGGAGTATGTCGCCCACGGGAGGCATACTCCTTGATTATAAACCTTAGAAAAGCATATCCTATGAGACGTATATACACACTATTTGCTGTGCTTATGATGACCATGGCGGGAGCCACAAACCTCTCGGCACAGAGTGCCTATCCCGGAACAGATGTCGGAGGTCTGAACTTCGGTAACGACATCATAGGCTTCACCGATATGTACAACCTCAGCTTCACGGCGCACAACTACGGCACGGCGCGCTCCATGGCCATGGGTAACGCCTTCACGGCGTTGGGTGCCGATATGGTCTCGGCATCGCTCAACCCTGCGGGCATAGGCATGTACCTAAATAGCGATTTCAGCCTTACGCCGATGATGCAGTTTAAGAGTAGCCCCACGGAGGGTGGCGTGCCCTACTACAACGACATACCGCGCAGCCAGCAGGAGTTTTCGGAGCGTACCAACCGCTTCGGAATGTCGAGTGCCGGTGCGGTCTTCACGGCCTATCGCGGCTCGGGAGCTCTGACTAACTTCAATGTCGGATTTGTCTACAACCGCATTGCCGACTTCAACCGCAATATGCTCTCGGCATCGGTGGGCAACAGCTTCCAAAACTCTATGGCCAATGCCTTTGCCTCGCAGTCCAATTCGGATAACTTGCAGACAAATGCCGATGGCACGATGCCCTTTGGCAACGACCCCTACTTCTGGGGTAACGTCCTCGCCTACAAGAATGGCGTAACGAATAAGGATGACCTCGGCTGGTTTGTCGACCGCATAGCACCCACAGCCGAGATTGACCAATACTCGGCAATGGAGACGCGTGGCTCGATAGGGGAGTATGCGCTGACCTTCGGCCTCAACTTCGTGGATATCTTCTACTTTGGTGCTACGCTCGGCATACAGAGCGTAAACTACAAGCGCGATACCTACTATGGCGAGAACTACATGTATGGCACCTACCCTTCGGGTGAGCAGATGCCCTACCAGCTCGACTATATGAACTACATGCAGCGCACACGCATCTCAGGCTCGGGCGTAAACCTCAAACTTGGTGCTACGTTGCGCCCCACGAAGTTCTTGCGTATAGGCGTAGCCTACCACACGCCTACACGCTACTCGCTCAACATGCAGTACGACGCCGAGATGTGGTCGCGCACATATAGTGCGGGTAGCAACCCCGAGGGCTACGACATCAACCCTGAGGGCTACATGTATGACAACGTCTACTCGGGTGTATGGGAGGATGCCGGCCCCACGGGATGGGCTTTCCGCAGCCCCTCGCGCCTGCTTACGGGTGTTGCCCTGACGGTGGCACAGCGTGTCATCCTCTCGGTCGACTATGAGCGTAGCTGGTATCAGAACGTTAAGGTTAAGAAGGCTCCCATCGACGGCCTCTACTATCCGCAAACCGAGTTGCTGTTCAAGGGTAGCAATACCGTGCGCGTAGGTGCTGAGGCGATGCTGACACCCTTCTTGGCACTCCGCGCGGGATATATATGGAGTGGCTCGACACTGCGTCCCGAGTATCGCGATGTCATACTCTCGCACCCCGTAATCAAGCAGCAGAGCTACATCACCGCAGGTATAGGCATTAATTTCAGCAGTACGACCTACCTCGATATAGCATATCAGTATGGCATGACGCGCTACACGCCGTTTAAGACCTTCTACGTGCTTAACGACACCGCACACCCCAACTACGACCCGTTGTTCGATGCCGAGAGCCCGCTCTACACGCTTAGAACGAAGAACCATGTGGCAGTCGTTACGTTGGGCTTCCGCTTCTAACGATAGGTTACGCGCATCGTAGATTAGAGCATTTAACGAATAGGGAGATTAACGAGGGTCTCAACGCCCCCGCTAATCTCCCTAAAATTATGCCCTTCGGCTCCGCTATCTCTACCGTGTGGTGCGCCCTGCGTCCCTATACGACGCGAGCCATAGTCCGAGCATTGTGAGCAGGGCGTTGAGGATGATTATCTCGTAGCTGAACGTATAGCCGCCAAGCCACGACGCTGAGTTGCGCGAGACGATGAAGCATAGCGCAGGGGCTGCTATGGCGATGATGGGCACGGCGCGCTCATGCACCTTGCGGCGTGTGAGAAGTCCGAAGGCGAAGAGGCCGAGCAGCGGGCCATAGGTATAACTCGCCATGGTGAAGATGAGCGTGATGACGCCCGACGAACTCCACTGCTCGAATAGGATGATTATAAGGCACATAGCCATAGCGATAAGGCTGTGGGCCCATCGGCGTATGCGTGCCACACGTCGGTCGTCGCCGTGCTTAGGGGCACGCAGAATATCGAGCGTGAACGATGTTGTGAGGGCTGTGAGTGCCGAGCCTGCCGACGTATAGGTCGAGGCCACGAGACCCAGGAGGAAGAGGACACCTGCAATGGTGTGAAGGCCACACTCCGTGGCAACATAGCCAAATAGGTCGTCGCCACGTGCAACGGCCACCTCGCCCGCAGCGTCTATGAGGGGCATAGCACCCTCCGTAGCGGTGATGCCACGGCTGCTCACGAAGATGTAGAGCAGGCTGCCGAGAGCGAGGAAGAGGCCTATGACGCACATCTGTATGAGTATCGAGGTCATCATGCCGCGTTGCGCATCGCGACGTGTGCGGCACGATAGCATCGTCTGCATCATATCCTGGTCCAACCCCGTCATGGCCACAACGAGGAAGATGCCCGCGAGGAACTGCTTCCAGAAGTATCGCCCGTCGAGGGGGTTGTCGAAGAAGAATACTTCGGAGTATTGGCTCTCGGCCACAGCACGCACTGCGCCACCGAGGCCCACGCCTAAGGCGTCGATGACCAGCGCGACACATACCACAATGCTGGCCACCATGAGCAGCGTCTTGAAAAACTCGGTCCACACCACCGACCTCACGCCACCGCGTCGTGTGTAGAGCCACACGAGGCACATCATAAGCGCGGCATTTAGCGCAAAGGGTATGCCGAGGCGCGCGAAGAGCAGTTGTTGCAGCACCACGCAGATGACATAGGCGCGTAGCGATGCCGAGGCTATCTTTGCGACGAAGAAGAGCCATGCGCCGGTGCGGTGCGAGAGCATGCCGAAGCGTTGGTCAAGATACTCGTATAGTGAGACCACGCCGAGACGATAGTAGAGGGGTATGAGCACGTAGGCGATGATGACGTAGCCCACGAAGAAGCCGAGCGTCGTCTGCACATACGAGAAGTTGTCTGTGAGCACCGTGCCCGGCACCGAGATATATGTTACGCCCGACATGGCGGCACCCACCATGGCCACGGCAGCCACGGCGCGCGGCGTGGTGCGCCCTCCTGTGAAGAAGGTGGCGTTGTTGCTGCGTTGCGATGTGCGCCATGCCACGACCAGAAGCAGTGCGACGTACGCTGCGAGGGTGAGTATAATCGCTGTGGGCGACATCCGATACGATATTAGTAGTTGTGAGCCATGCAGTAGCGTGCCACAGCATCGGCAACGCGCTCGCCGTCGAGGGCTGCCGAGATTATGCCTCCGGCATATCCTGCGCCCTCACCCGAGGGAAAGAGACCCTCAACCTCGATGTGCATGAGCGTCTCGCTGTCGCGCGGTATGCGCACGGGGGTCGATGTTCGCGACTCCACGCCAACGACGATGGCCTCATCCGTCACGAAGCCCTTCATGCGGCGTCCGAATGTTGCGATGCCGCTGCGCAGGCGCGAGGCGATGTTCTCGGGCATCCACTCGTCGAGACGCGAGGCTGCGAGGCCCGGAATATAGGAGCTGCGGGGTAGTGAGCCCGAGGCGCGTCCCGCCACAAAGTCCGAGACACGCTGCGCGGGGGCCACCTGACGGCCATTGCTATTCTGACGTGCCAGCTCCTCGAAGAGCTGCTGGTAGCGTAGTCCTGCAAGCTCGCCCCACTCGTCGCGCAGAAAGGCGAAGTCCTCCAAGCGCACCTCCGTTACGAGGCCCGAGTTGGCGAATGCCGAGTTGCGACCACTTGGCGACATGCCGTTTACGACGGTCTGCGACGTGCTTGTCATGGCGGGCACGATGAAGCCGCCGGGACACATGCAGAACGAGTAAACGCCACGTCCGGCCTCCTGGCTCACGAGCGAGTAGCTCGCTGCGGGGAGGTAGTCGCCACGCTCGTCGCGGTGATACTGTATGCTGTCTATGAGACGCTGCGGATGCTCTATGCGCACACCCATGGCAAAGGGCTTGGCCTCGATGGCTATGCCCGACGAGTGCAACAACTCGTAGATGTCGCGCGCCGAGTGTCCCGTGGCGAGTACCACGGCTGCACCCTCAATTGTCGTGTCGCCCACCTTGACGCCCGTGATGCGTCCACCTTTGAGCACAAAGCCCGATACCTTGCTCTCGAAGAGCACCTTGCCACCATGCTCGGTGATGGTGCGACAGATGTTCGATATGATGCGTGGCAGCTTGTCGGTGCCTATGTGGGGGTGTGCCTCGTAGAGGATTGCGGGGTTGGCACCATGCCACACGAGGGTCTGCAACGCCTTGTTGTAGTCGCCACGCTTCTTGCTGCGCGTGAAGAGCTTGCCGTCGGAGAATGTGCCTGCGCCACCCTCGCCAAAGGCGTAGTTCGAGTCGGGGTGTACGTCGCCACCACGGTTTATCTGCGCTATATCCTGCTTGCGCGGTAGTACGGCCTTGCCACGCTCCAACATTATGGGCTTGTAGCCGAGCTCTATGAGGCGTAGCGAGGCGAAGAGTCCCGCGGGTCCCGAGCCCACGACGATAACTTCGGTGCCATGTTCCACGGAGGGATAGTCGAAGTGTAGGGGTGCGGGCTGCGGCTCCTTGTCGACATATATTTCGAGTGTCAGATTGACCTTGGCCATGCGCTGACGTGCATCTATCGAGCGTTTGATGACACGCGCCAGGGCGATGTCGCTCTGACGTATGCCGAGACGATGAGCCACCTGTGCGAGGTAGAATTTCTCGTCTGCCGCCTGCTTGGGCGATAATTGTAGGGTAACGGTCTTTGGCATAAAATGTCAATTAACTATGCAAATATACAAAAAAAACGCATAAGTAGAAGCTTATGCGTTTAATATAATATGTGTCAATCATGCGCCTCTGATAACAACGCACGTGATGGCTCTATTTACAGTTGTTTAAGAAAATAGTTTTACTTGTTTCCCTAATTGACGATTACCACCATGAATTATCTGCATTTTTGGATAATTCACTATGCCCGTGTTTGTAGTCTTTCGAGCAATTATTGGTATTGCCTATTTGACAACATTCATTTTGTGTTCGAGAGACTGATCCACTACCTGTTGTTGACACACTGCCACCCACAGTAGCGGAACCTTCCACCTTGGCACCAAATGCCTTATATTCAGCAGAAGCAGATGTAGATGCACTTACAGTGCCTGTGGCACTATTGCTTTCAGTTCGTGTTGCCACAGATTCTGTGCCATTCCAAAGCTGGCCTTTATCATCCTTAAAACGGCATGCATTGGCGTATCCATTGTCAACAATTTGAGCTGACGACGAGAAAATGCCAACAAATGTAAAAGCTACGGCTAAAAATAAAAACTTTTTCATAGGTTTAATGATTTTTTAGTTTTCCTACTCACTTAAAGGCTTTTCGGCTTCTCCTTACATAAGATATGTTACGATTTTTCAAACTATTAATCGTCATACGATAATGTGCCGCCGATAATTGCGCCTTTAATAGCACCCTCAGCTGCACCTCGTGAAACCTCCTGATATGTGCTACTTGAACTTGCGATTGCAAAGCATGCAAATAACACAAGGATTAACGCTTGTAGTAAAAGTTTTTTGAACATAGAATAAAAATTAATAAGGTTAATAAATATATAATTATGTCTATCCAATCAAATGTTCCAGGCATATAGTTCCATAATTGCGCAAGCTCGAATATAAAGGGTAGAGCCATGGTAAGTAGGGTCATAAGCTTGCTATACCATGTATTGCTACGCAGTTGAAAGTCAAAGAGTAGTAATGATCCATACCATAGAGCGTCGGCAAGCGAAAAGAGAAATATATATCCTCCCAAGGTGTTATGGTTAATGAGAGTTCCGTAATATGGAAGTTCGTACGGTATCAGTGAGGCAAGCCACGACGTGAAAATAACGTTCTCTCGGAAGAGAATGTAGATTAATCCCCCGAGGACAAGCATCAAAATACCCAATAATGATATACCGAAACTTTTGTGCATCACATCAACAAATTAAAACGAGAAAGCGTGGAACTATCAGACTATTTTCACGAACAGGCTCTGGTAAACCTTAATAACAAAATAGTCAACAGCACCACGCCACATGATGTGACGCAGTAACAACAATAGCTATCTTCGTTATTGAAATTTACCAGATTTCGTTCGTGGAAGATATGCTAACGCTTTACGTCTAAAAAGTATGTCATACTCCGAAGAGTACATACAAAGGTAGTATAAAAAAAGTAAATATCAAAAAAATACACTTTTTTTTGCGTTTATTGTAAAAAGTTTTTTTACCTTTGCAACGCTTTTCGACGCCACGGCGTGTGATGTCGGGAGCGGGATCCTGCGGATATGGTGTAATTGGTAGCCACGTCAGACTTAGGATCTGATGCCGAGAGGCGTGGGGGTTCGAGTCCCTTTATCCGCACAGGTTTTTTGAGGTCAGAAATTCACTTCTGACCTCTTTTTTACTTTTATAACCTTCTGATATACTGTGAATCATACTTAGGGCATAGTTCTCGTTTATGGTTCGATAATCGTCTATTTCCTTGTCCCATAAGATGCCGCTCGGAAAAACTAAGTTTTGGATTCTTTCGCTCAATTCCAACTCCAAATCACGCCATAAACTACCGAATTCACAACAAGTTGCAACTACTTCACTACACAAAAAAGAGCAAAGTTTTTTACTTCGCTCTTACAAATAACTATTAGTTAAATATGTATTTATATCTTAAGGAAAAGATTTTTCCTAAACATCAATAATTCGCAAGTGTAATATGCTGATAATCAATATTTAACTCCTATATGAAAAAATAAACGAATAAACAGTTAATTAAATATGATGATAATCTATAGAGTTATTTGAGAATGCTGCGCATAATTCATATTTTAATTCCTCATCATAATCTTGCTTACTAATTATGGATTCAAGAATTTTAGTTAATAATATATCATAAATAAAATCAAGAACTTTCGTTAGAAAAGCTTATTTTTCGGGATAAAAGGAGCGATAAGCCATTGGCTCAATGGTATTGCTGCTGTTTTGGGCTCAAACACTTTGAGCTACCGCCAAATAGAATGGGGATGGCTAAACGAATTAGCCACCCCCATGCTCTGTCTCTATGAGGTATGTCGATTACCAGATAATCACGCGCTCCTCGGGTGCCATGTACATCGCGTCGCCCTCCTTGATGTCGAAGGCATCGTAGAACGACTGGATGTTGCGCAAGGTTGCATTAACGCGGTTTACGCCGAGTGAGTGAACATCCTCCTTCGTGAGACGCTCCTTCTCCTGGTCGGTGATGTTCTGTGCCCAGAGTGTAGCGTAGCCGATGTAGAAACGCTGCTCGGCAGTGAAGCCGTCGATGTCGGCGGGACGCTCCTCGCCGAATGAGTCTACAAGAGCCGTAAACGAGAGGCGAAGACCACCCTGGTCGGCGATATTCTCGCCCAACGAGTACTTACCGTCGGCATAGAGGCCGGGCAGAATCTCGATAGCGTTGAACTGGTCAACGAGAACCTGTGTCTTCTTCTCGAAGGCGGCACGATCCTCGGCTGTCCACCAATCGTTCATGTTACCCGTCTTATCGAACTGCGAGCCCTGGTCGTCGAAGCCGTGCGTCATCTCGTGGGCGATAACCACGCCGATAGCACCATAGTTTACGGCGTCGTCAGCAGCAGGGTTGTAGAAGGGAGGCTGCAAGATAGCCGCGGGGAAGCATATCTCGTTGGTCGTAGGCATGTAGTATGCGTTAACCGTCTGGGGCGACATCAACCACTTATCGCGGTCAACGGGCTTGCCAACCTCCTTCATCTCGTCGGCAGTGTACCAGCGGTTAGCGGCGATGATATTCTCCCAGTAGCTCTTCGAGGGGTCGATATCGAGGCTGCTGTAATCCTTCCACTTGTTGGGGTAGCCAATCTTCACGGTGAAGGCTGCGAGCTTCTCCTGAGCCTTAACCTTCGTAGCGTCGCTCATCCAATCGAGGTTGTCGATATGCTTCGAGAAGGCCTTCTGGATGTTCGATACCATAGTCTCAACGCGCACCTTCTCCTCCTCGGGGAAGTACTTAGCAACGTACATCTGACCTACGGCCTCCGAGAGTACCGAGTTGGGAACGGCCATGGCGCGCTTCCAGCGGGGACGAATCTCCTGAGTACCCGACATAGTCTTGCCGTAGAACTCGAACGATGCGAGGGCGAACTCCTCGCTGAGGTACGATGTTGCAGAGTTGATGTAGTGTGCAGCAACGTAGTGGCGGAGGCTCTCGATAGGTGTAGTGTCGATAACGGCCATGATATTCTCGAACGACGAGGGCTGGCTTACGACGAGGTGTGTGAACTCGCCTACGCCCATAGCCTTGAAGTAGGCCTCCCAGTCGATAGTGCCGAAGCGGGCCTTCAACTGCTCGAGGGTGAAGGGGTTATAGCCCTTCTGTATATCGCGGCACTCAACATTTGTCCACGACTTTGCGGCGATGCGGTTCTCGACATCCATGACGTTGTTCACCATGAGCTCAATGTCGCCCTCAACACCTGCGAGGGTGAAGAGCTTCGCGAGGTAGTCGCGGTAGGCGGCTTTGAGGTGTGCGTTCTCCTCCTTTGTGTAGTAGTCGCAGTTGCCCATGCCGAGGCCACCCTGCTCGAGGTAGATGGTCGTATAGTTGCTGTCTGCGAGGTCGGCACCGGGGTAGCAGCCAAAGAAGAGGCCGATGCCGTCGGTGTGCATCGTGGCGAGCGATGCTTTGAGTGCCTCGGTGCTCTCGGTGGCGAGGATGGCGTTCAACGCCTTGCGGATAGGCTCTGCGCCCTCGGCGTTGAGGCGTGCCTCGTCGAGACCCATCTTATAGAGGTCCGAAATCTTCTGCTCCACGCTGCCCTGCTCGGCAGTATTGGCTGTCATAGCCTCGAAGAGCTCGTTGATGCGAATCTCGTTATTCTCGCGAAGTACGTCGAAAGAGCCGTAGCGTGAGTACTCGGGCTTCAAGGGGTTGTTCTTCTGCCAACCACCTGTTGCCCACTGGTAGAAGTTGTCGTTGCGCGCAATAGCCTCATCGAAGTTATTGACGTCGATAGCGGGGACTGTGTTGTCCTTGTTGCTCTCAGGGTTTGAGCAGCATGCCGTAACCATAAGTGCTGATGCTAAGATAAGTGTTAATCGTTTCATTTTATTTAGGTTTGAAATATTTCAGTTGTTAGGGCGACATTCGGGACTATGGGAGTATGTCCCATAGCCCCACTGTCTTGTCGTCGCTCGTTCGGATGCTCCTACTTGCGGATGGCAGCTACGCCGGGCAGCTCCTTACCCTCCATGTACTCCAAGAGGGCACCACCGCCTGTCGATACGTATGACACCTTGTCGGCGAGGCCGAACTTGTTGATGCAGGCTACCGAGTCGCCACCGCCGATAAGCGAGTATGCGCCCTCTGCCGTAGCCTCGGCGATAGCCTCGGCAACAGCCTTTGAGCCTGTCGAGAACTTGTTAATCTCGAATACGCCCACAGGGCCATTCCAGAGGATGGTCTTGCAGCCGAGGATATGCTCACGGAACTTAGCCTTACCTCCGGTCGCGATATCCACGCCCTCCCAGGCGTCGGGGATGTTGTTTGCTGGTGCCTCCTGGGTGTTAGCCTCCTCCGAGAAGTCGTCGCAGATGAGGGCATCGGGGGTGCGGATAATCTTCACACCGCGCTCCTCGGCCTTGCGCAGGATGTCGAGAGCCACGGGGAACATATCGGGCTCGCAGATAGACTTACCCACCTTGCCACCCTCGGCAGCTGCAAAGGTGTAGGTCATGCCGCCACCGATGATTATAGAGTCAACCTTCTCCATGAGCTTCTCGATGATTGTAATCTTGGTAGATACCTTCGAACCACCGATAATAGCGCAGAAGGGACGCTGCGGATTCTCCATCACGCCGTCGATAGCCTTCAACTCGTTCTCCATGACGTAGCCGAACATCTTGTCGTTGGGGAAGTAGTCGGCGATGAGTGCTGTTGAGGCGTGTGCGCGGTGTGCCGTGCCGAAGGCGTCGTTGATGTAGCAGTCGGCATACGATGCCAGACGCTCCACGAACTTCTTCTGCGACTCCTTAACGGCCTTCTTGGCCTCCTTCTTCTCCTCGTCCGAGGCATCCTCGGCCAAGCCGCGGGGCTTACCCTCCTCCTCGGCATAGAAGCGGAGGTTTTCGAGCAACATAACCTCGCCGGGCTTCAATGCTGCGGCCATCTCGGCTGCCTTCTCGCCCATGCAGTCGCCGGCGAAGAGCACCTTAACGCCCAAACGCTCCTCGATGGCGTAGATAATCTGCTCCAACGAGTACTTGGCATCAGGGTTCTTCTTGGGGCGTCCGAGGTGAGACATGAGAATCACCGAGCCGCCCTTCTCCAACACCTTCTTGATGGTGGGTATTGCAGCACGGATGCGTGTGTCGTCGGTTACCTTGCCCTCGGCGTTGAGGGGCACATTGAAGTCAACGCGGATGATGGCGCGTTTGCCGGTAAAATCGTAGTTGTCGATAGCGAACATAACTCTGATATTTTATGGTTTTACTTAATTTTTGTCCTTATGCGATTATATCTTTGATATAACGCCACAAAGTTACTAAAAAATGTGATAATAAAATATCTTGCCAGATTTTTTTTCGGAGCATCACTTTTTTGTGGCGTCGCACACCAAAGAGCACAGGCCGTCCAAGAGGTTCGTTGGATGGCCTGTGCTCGTTAGTGTGTGGCTATTGTGGCGTTGCTTGCTAAATGAGGTTATACTTCGTTGCCAGGTGGTCTCTGCTCCCCGCGTAGTAGACATATTGCGTGCCTCGCCACTCCGTGTGTTCATTAATCTGTATTGCGACCTCGTCCACGGTGTCGTAGTAGGTGTCGATGCATGTGGTCTCCAAGCGTCCTTTCTCGTAGCCCGAAGCGGATGACCTGCATACGTATGTTAGTGGTTCGACAATCTCGGTGTTGAGGTATAGGGGCTTATCTTTGCTGTGGTTGATGTCGATGAAGCGCATCTCGCCCACAAAGTCGAAGTCGGCAAAGGCGGTGTAGTCGCCCTTTGTGAGGTCGTTGACGCGCACGGTGGCACGACCTCCGCGTATGTCGGGTGTGTTGTGCACATATTGGTAGAGGTGCGAGTTCGATATGTGGTCGAAGGTGAAGATGTAGTCGCTACCGGCCACTGTCGAGGGCTCTATTGTCAGCTCCACAGGGCCACTTACTCTCCATGTGGCACCCTCGCTCAGAGCACCTCCCGTGGTGGCTATCTCGATGGTGTCGTGTAGCTCGTATTGGGGGTGGAGTGGTACAATGAGTATCGTGTACTTGTCCTGCTCTTTGACCTCGGTGCCTACGTGTATGTGGTAGAGAAGGCTCTGTCGCGCCTCGCCCTCGTCGAGCATCAGGGCATGGTCGTACTCCAACATCAGACGTATGTAGTATGCCACGGCTGTGGCATCCGTCATCGTCGCATGCGCTATGCTGCGTCCCACCCACTTGGGCTCTCGTAGCTCCTCGTCGCCCTCAACCATGATACACGACGTGGCCGTGAGTGCCATCGCCACCGCTATGATATATTTCGTAATCCTCATAATGCCTACTTTTTATCGTTGAAACTAAAACCTATGCCGACACGTGCTATGCCACTTATGCCACCGCCGAGCTCCACGAAGCCGTAGAGGCCACGCCCTACGCGCAGACCGAGCAGCGTGAAGTCGTACATCGGAACTATGATGCCGTCGTAGTACGCTATGCGTGCCGAGATGCCCGCACCCACGGTCGAGTAGAGGTGTATGCTTTTGCGGCGTAGCCAGTCGAAGCGCACGGTGGCTATCGCGCTGAGTGTGTACATGTTATCGTTAAAAAGCTTCTCGCCTGTCAGCACATTGTATTTCGCGCGCCAGAAGCCCGAAAAGACAGCCTTGCCACCTACGCTGAGCCACGGCTTTACGGTGTAGGCGTACTCGCCAAAGAGGTTGTAGAGCGTCGTCGAGGGGCCATAGTCATAGCGGTTGCTGTGTATCGCCTCGCTAAGGGTGAGGATGCGTGGCTCGATGTCATCATAGGTGAACATGTCGTTTGTGAGCATGACGTTCGACATAATGCCCGGCATGCCGAGACCTACTCTTACGTCGTGCTTCCAGCGAATTGCGGCCTGCGGCTTCTCGATAACCTCCACGTCCGCCCCCTGGTCGCCCATCAGGGCATCCATGGCTGCTGTTGTTCGCTGCTCTATCTCTTTGTCCGTCAGCACCTGTGCCTCGCAGTGCACGGAGGGTGCTGTGGCGAGGAGCAGCAGGGCTAATATAAGTCCATACGTCTGCTTCATATATCTCTCGTTTTAGGGTTATCTCTTGCTCTCGAAGCGGCAGCCTATGCCGGCACTCACCGCACCGCGTGTGCCAATGCCAAAGTCTATGTAACCGAAGACCTTACGTCCCACGGCAATGCCCACGAATGTGAGGTCGTAGGCCACTGTCGGACTAACCCGTGTGGTGCATGTGGGCAGCGGGTTTGACTCCTCCACGGCGAGGCCTATGCCGAGGCCCACACCCGAGTATAGCTGCACTATGCCTCGGCGCAGCCACGCAAAGCGTACCGTGGGCATTATGCTGCAAATATGGTGTGTCTGCATGCCTGTGCGCTCGTGTGTGTCGTCGCGATATACACCCGAGAAGCCTCCCGTCCATGTCAGCGATGCTCCAACGTAGAACCACTCCTGCGCCCAATATCCGAAGTCGCCGTTGAGCGTGAACCAACGTGGCTCGCGCTGCCAGCCTATCGGCTTGCTCTCGCTGTTATAATATAAGGTACTCATCCCCGCGCCGGGTGTCCATCCGTGCCCCGTGCCCGTGGCTGCGGCAAAGGCGGCACCGAGGCGCACCTCGTAGGTGTGGGCATTGAGGGGCTTCTGGCTCGGGGGTGCGATGCGCACACTCGCCGTTTTGTGGGGCGTGAAGGTTACCTTGTAGGTGCCTAACGAGTCCCTAAACGTGTATTTGTACTGTGCCTCGGCCGATGGCGTGGCGAGGAGTATGGCAACTATCGCCACTACGACGTAGTACAACTTTGTAGCGTAGGTTTTCATGGTATTAAAGTTTAGTCGCTGAAATTGCTCTTTTCACTATTGCAAAGATACGCAATAACAGCAGACCGACCAAACTTTTCGCTCCAAAGTTTTTCCCGATAGGCCCAATTAATATGTTGATAATGAGCGTGTTGTAAGAGGTGAAAAATTGAATTTTTCAACACGCTGATTTTCAGTGAGTTATAAAAGTGTGGGGTGGTGCTGTGGTTAATGTGCTGAAAATCAGCATGGTGGAGGTGGGACGATGGGAAAATGGGACAATGGGACAATGAGAAAAAAAATCTCATAGTCCCATAGTCTCATAGTCTCATAGTCAAAAAGAAAATGGGACAGTGGGACAATGGGACGATGGGACAATTTTGCGCGCCGTGGGTAGAAATGGGTAATTGTGAGTAGATGTAGGTAGTCGTAGGCGAATTTTAGGCGCGCTACACACAACTACCCATAACTACCTAACACTACCCACTACTACCTATAATTCTGCGCGCAACAACCAATTAAATCTCGCGTCGCAGACACCACACCTTTGAGGCAAAACTTCGTAATGCCTCGACTTTGCTCCGGCTCGGCATAGCGAATACATTCACTCTGCTCTCGCCTTAATCGCAAAGTTCACCTTTCACTTCAAAAAAACGAGACTATGCAAAGCACATAGTCTCGTTTTCTCATAGTCTCGTTTTCTCGTTCTTGCTCCTCCTCTTAGAAGGTCATGCCTAAGCCGATGAAGACGCCCTGGTTGAGGGTCTTGCGGTTGATGTCGCCTATGTCGTACGAGAAGTCGCCCTTCATCGCGGGGCGTGTGTTGAGCATGATAGCCTGATAGCCCACCATGATGTCGAAGGCGTGGTCGCCCTCGGGCTTCTGCAAGCGTACACCCACACCTGCGGCTCCCGTAGCACCGAAGCGCGGGCCGTGGTTGAAGATGACGTTAGTACCGAGATTTACGAAGTTGAAGAGGCAGTTCTTGCGCTTGCCGTAGTAGTAGTGTGCGGTGAGGTAGACGGGCACAACGATGTCGTTGTACTGTATCTGCGCACCCAACTCGGCACCTATCTTCCAGTGGTTGTTGAGGAAGTAGCCGGCATTTACCATGGCGTTACCGCCAAACTTGGTCTGCGTCTGATATGCGCTCACACCCTTCTGGCCGCGTATGCGCATGTAGTCCATCTCGTAGAAGAGCAGGTCGAAGCGTGCCGCGGCACCAAACTCCCAACCCTCATAGTGGCGGGTCTTGCGCGCTATCTCCTCGTCGGTCTCGCGACGTTTGGCCTCGGCCACGGGTATTGTCATGAGCACCAAAAGAAAAAGTATCGTAAGTCGTTTCATAGCGTTGATGTTTCTATTATAAAACGTCCGTCGCGGTCGTTTATTGTTACTTTATGCCTCGCACATGCTTCTCCCATGCCCATGCTGCGCGCAGCGTGTCGCGAAGGTCGCGCTCGGCACGCCATCCGAGCTCCTCGTTGGCCAGCGTCGTGTCGGCCCACACCGCAGGTACGTCGCCCGCGCGGCGAGGTGTAATTTTGTAGTTTAGTTTCAGGCCGTTGGCCTCCTCGAAGCCGTGCACCAACTCGAATACCGATACGGGGCATCCTGTACCCACGTTGAATACCTCGTAGCGAGCCTTGCTGCGCTGCTCGACCATACGACGTATGGCCACAACGTGTGCGCGTGCGAGGTCTACGATGTCGATGAAGTCGCGCTGGCACGAGCCGTCGGGGGTGGCGTAGTCGTCGCCGAAGATGCTCAGACACTCACGCACGCCGGCGGCAGTCTGCGTGATGTAGGGCACGAGGTTGTTGGGCACGCCGCGTGGCAGCTCGCCAATCTCGGCTGAGGGGTGCGCGCCAATGGGGTTGAAGTAGCGCAGGGCGATACCGCTCAGTGTGGGGCATGCCTGCGTACTATCGCGCAGAATATCCTCGGCCATCTGCTTGGTGTTGCCGTATGCCGATGTTGCGGGCTTGCGTGGCGTAAGCTCCGTCACGGGCAGCACGTCGGCATCGCCATATACCGTCGCCGACGACGAGAATACGATGTTTCGACGACCGTACTCCTGCATCAGCTCCAAGACGTTTACGAGCGAGAGCATGTTGTTGCGGTAGTACATCAGGGGCTTCTCCACCGACTCGCCCACAGCCTTGAACGCTGCAAAGTGAATTACCGAGTCGAAGTCGTAGGCCTCGAATACGGCACGGAGGGCCTCCTTGTCGCAGCAGTCGGCCTCGACGAAGGTGGGCTTAACACCCGTGATGCGACAGATACCCTCCAACGACGAGGGGTCGCTGTTTGAGAAGTTATCGACGATGATAACCTCGAAACCTGCATTTATCAACTCAACAGTGGTGTGCGAGCCAATGTATCCTGCTCCACCCGTAACAAGTACTCTTTTGTTCATTTCGTGATGACGATATTGTTTCAACCCCACAAAGTTAGAAATTTATCTGCATAAATCGCACAAAAAGCGGGATAAATAATCTATCCCGCCTAAAAAAAGAGTATGTATGAGGTATTTTATACCTCGGGTAGGTTGTGCTCCTGAGCAAAGAGGTTCCATCCGTCGTGCACCTCTTGCGTTACGGCCTTGACGCCATTTTCGATTTCGGACATCGCGCAGACGAGGGGTATCATGTCGCGCGGCGAGCGTGTGTCGAGCGGGGTGTCGGCATCTATGCCCGCGGTGCGTGCCACGAAGCGTATGTATCCGTCGGTGAAGTTCTCGGAGGGTGGCGCATAGCGCGTGATAAACTGACGTATGGTGCTCAGGGAGTGGCGACGACGATAGCCGTCGAGCAGCACAAACATCGCGCGGTAGCCCCATGCCATGGTCTCAAACTCCTTGAACGAGGCGTCGCGGCTGGGTATGACCTCGCCACGAAAGCGTGAGCCGCTGCGACGTATGTTGCCGGGGTTGCGGTTGCGAAGGCCTCTACTCATGCTTCACCTCCCTCTCTACGCGACGTTTCACCCAGCGACCGAGCCACACGAAGATGGGGGCGCGACTTATCGAGGCGGCATTTTCGAGGAACGACCATAGCTCGACACCGCACACGAAGCCCGTAAAGAGGTTTGCCAAGTGCAGGTGCATGAAGCCTAAGAGGTGCACATCTATGACCCATGTCATGACTATGGCCACCACCGTGAAGCCGAGTTTAAGCACTGTGCGCCACGCCTTGCGGCTCTCGATGTGCCACTCGCGGCCCTCGCGTCGAGCCATGGCGCGCGAGGCGGCGATGCCCGTGATAAAGTCCACGAAGATGAAGGCTGTGGCGGCACTTATGAGCGTTGCAATGGGGCAGAAGAGCGCGGCCAACGAGCTTGCGAGGCCGCTAACGTATTTGAATAATATTTCCATCTATCGAACAACGGTTTAAGGGGTTTGCATTGGGGTTGTACTCGGGGTATTCGTCGCTGTGGGCGTTGAGGTGGTCGCTCAGGCGACGTGAGAGGGTGCGGGCCTTGCTGCGTAGCGTCTGCATGATGCTGTCGAGGCGGTTGTTACCCGCCGTTGTAGAGGCGTAGATGTCGCTCTGGCTATTCGCCAGACAAGCCTCGCAGCGGTGGCCGAGGAGGGGTTGCACCATGTAGCGTGTCCATGCTGCGACCGTGGGTGCCACATAGTCGTCGCGCAGTGCCGTGTATTGGCTGTCGAGCAGCTGCCATAGTGCCTCGCCGAGGATGGGTCGCACGTAGCGGTACTCCGCCTCGACGATGTCGGCCTCGGTGATGATGGTGGGCGCGAGCAGCTCGTTAGCGGAGAAGGCCATGCGCAGCACATCGGAGCTTGTAATAAGTGTCTTCATCACTCAATAGTTTTAATGTTGTACTTGGTTATCTCGGCAAGAAAACGCTGCTGCTCGGGGTCCTCGGCGTCGTACTCCAAGCCGTCGGCCTTGCGCGCCTCCCATACCCTCATATATATGGGTTTGGAGCGTGTTGGCGGGCGGTTGATGATGTCGAGCGACGAGGCGTCGATGCCCAGGATATTGCCGAGTATCGAGCGTATAGGTTCGAGCAACTGCTCCTGCTCGGCAAGGATTACGGTGTTGAGTGCCACCTCGTATTCGTGGAGTATGCGCTCTGTCGAGAAGCCCGAGGCGTAGTCGAGGCCACTGAGCGAGCGAAACCATGAGTGGGAGATGACAATGTCGCTCTCGGACTGAGAGTGTAACGCCTGCCAATCGCCATCCGACGTTGTGTCGATGGGTATGAAGCGCGAGTTGTCGCCCTCGGAGTTGTCGCGCAGCACGAAGAGCACCTGCCCGGGGTGTCCCGCAAACTTCTCCTCGGCCATGCGCACTATGCGGTCGGCCTCCTCCTCACTATCCACTGCACCATCGAGCATCATCACTCCCGAGAGTTGAAAGGCGTTGTCTAAGCGCGAGATGTTCCAGCGGTCGGTCTTGTAGAGTATGGCTGCCACGTTGAGCCCCGCGATGTAGGGTGCTACGCCATAGTGGCTGAATAGCGGCTCGTAGTCTTTGTAGTGCACCATCGAGCGCAACGTGCCATCCTCCTGCTCCTCGAAGCGCGGGTAGAGGGGTAGGCTCTTGGCCTGTGCGGCGTTGAACGAGAGCCAATTGTGGTGCATTACGATGTGCTCGGAGTCGCGTGCCACACGGCATGTCGAGGCGTCGTGGTGGTAGAGTGCGAGGAAGGTGTGCCGGGTGTCGGTTACCACTTCGAGGAAGGCGTTGCCGAAGAGGGCCTCATCGTAGGCCAGACGAGCGATTATCGAGCGCAGGGTGTCGCCCGAGCCGTTGGCCTGAGCCACAAACTGACCGAGCAGCGGTATGTTCTCGTCGTAGCTAAATCCCTTGCCGGCGATGTAGTCGGCCTTGTCGTTTATTATGCGGCGGTGTGTTACCGAGCGACGTGCCATCAGCGAGAGTGCTACGGGTAGCAGGTTGTCGTCGCCCCAACGCCATACGCGCTCGTTCGATGCCGAGGTGCCACCCGACACCGAGCCCATGAGGGGCTCGATGTGGTTGTTGGTGGCCGTTACGCGTGTTGCAATCTTCTTATCTGACATGTTAAACACGTTTTTCGGGGTTTTTGTTAGTTAAACTCGCATCTTACGACAAGCTCCTCGTCGAGAATCTCGCAGCCCACAAGGAATGTTGCACGCTGGCGGTTCTCCATCTCGTCGGGGTTGTACCACATGCGAATCTCGGAGCCGGGATAGTCGGAGGTGTTGACCGCCAACACGAGGTTGCGACGGTCGGTGAGGAAGCAGAAGCTTGGCGAGTCGAGATACTTCAAGGGCATGTGGTGCGAGATGTTCATATCGACAATCTTGATGCCGTGGAACGACAACTCGCGACGTCCCGAGATGAGGTCGGTATATGCGCCGTCGGCACCCAGCGAGTCGAGGTACTGCTCGTAGGCCTCGTAGACGTCCGACGATACGAAGAAGGCGAGCTGACCCTCACGTTTGAGGCTTTTGAGGCGGGGCGATGCCTTCTCCCACATCTTGTTGAGCAGGTCGATGACCGTGTCGCGTGTTACGGGCTCCTCGGTGAAGCCCACCGTCGGGACGTTGTCGTAGTACAACATTCGCTTGATAAAGCCGTCGAAGAGGTTAAACTTGTCCGATGCGCTGTCGCCAACCCACATCATCACACGTAGGTTCTCGGCGATGGCTGCGCGGAACATCTCGGTCTCGGCCTGTTCGAGCTCCGAGCCTGTGAGGTCTTCGAGGTTGACATCCGCACGACCAACAATGAGCTCGTACACCTGGTTGAAGTAGTCGGCTGCTGCAAAGCCCGTCTCGGCCTTCACCTTGGTCATCTCGATGCTCTTCTGCATGCGTGCTGCCGTGTCGCCACCCGACCAGCCGGGCGAGTATGCCTGCAAGATGTCGGCCTGGGGGCTCCATAGCTGAATTGTTGTGGGCACGGGCATGTTGTACATGATGCGGATGCCCAGCTCCTCGGCGTTCTCACCCGTGAGCATAGGGCGGAAGAAGATTGTTTCGAGGTCGCGACCGGTGTAGATTTTTGTGTTTTCAATTTGTCCCATAATAGTAGTAGTTTTAGTTGGTTGAAAAATAGGTTAAATGGTTGTGTTTACGGTTGTTTGGTTATCTGCTGCGCAGTGCTCGCGCATCACGCTCATAGGCACTGCTGCGTGGCGACGACGTCGGCTCTACGGGCGAGGGGTCCTCGGTCTCGATGAGCGTCGTGGGCTTCGCGGCACGCTGCCCCTCGTCGAGCTCTATGGGCGAGCTTGTCGCCGTGGTCTCGGTGGTGGCTGCGGGAAGTCTCTGCTCGTCGGTCTGCACCCTCTGGCGAGGGATATAGTTTACGTCATCCTCGACACTTGGGCTCTGCTGTCGGTCGATGTCGATGCCTATGGCGCGCATCAGTGCCTTGATACCCTTTGTTGCGCGCTCGCTCATCGTCCCCTGCTCGGTTTTCGAGGGGGTACTCTCGTTCGTGGTCAGGGCGTCTACCAGGCCCTCGGCAATGGCTTCGGTGGGCGATAGCCAGCGTCCACGGCCACCATTCTCCCTCATGAGCAGTGCTATCTGCTCGACGCTGCGTCCCGAGCGCGAGGCGTAGATTTCGGCAAGGCGCGTGTCGGTCTGTCGCAGCATCTCGACCTCGGCCATCAGCTCCTCGGCATTACCCTCTGTCGAGCATAGCGAGTTGTGTATGAGGTAGAGCGACGAGGGGGCTATGAGTCGGCACCCCTCGGAGGCTGCCTGTGCCACGATTGTTGCTGCCGAGGCTGTATATCCGTAGCAGCGTGTGGTGATGTGTGCTCCTGTCGAGCGCAGAGCCTCGTAGATGAGCAGTGCATCGTTCACGTCGCCACCCGTCGAGCGTATGTTGACGACGATATGGCTGTTTTGGATGTCGGCAATCTGCGATACGCACTCACGAAAACGCTCGTAGGTGGCCACACGGCTCTCGGGGTTGTCGAACTGCCACTCCTCCGAGAGGCCTATCGTGCCCTCGATGTCGATTGTTGTGAGGTCTGTTTCGTTTTTGATTTTGATGGGTTGTTTCATGATGTTTTGGTTTGACTCTTTATCCAATTCGTATATCGCCTTTCGCACGGCTTCGTACGAGCAGCCGTACTCCGAGGCTGTAAGCATCATGGCGTGGCAGCGACCTATGCGCTGGCGGTAGAGCTCTGATACACGGCGGTACATAGCCCTCTTGCGACACATCGACCAGTCGATGATATTCTGTTTGAGAAGTATTCCGATGAGGCGTTCATATCGACGCGAAGGGTGTGGCATGGGGCTTGTCGCCGCCAGGCCGAGAGATGCTTTCATACGATGTTTTGGGGTATACGGGTTGTTGCTTTAATCGGTGAGGGTGCGTTGGAAGGTGCACTCTGCCGTATGGCTGTCGACGTCGTAGCTGTCGATGCTTTGCAGCCTGAAAAGTGATGTCTGGCCGTCGAAGCCGAGACGGAAGCGCGAGCGTAGTGTTGCGCCGGCGGATTGGGGGTCGAAGAGTGAGGCGTACTCCAACGGTGAGAGGTGTATCGAGCAGTGCAGCTCTTCGCGCTCGGCACGTTCGCGAAGTTCGCGCTCGTGGTAGTGGTGCAGACCCATACATCCGTCACGGTCTTCGAAGCATAGTGTCTTGCCCACCGTTGGGCCATGAAAGTACGCCAAAGGGTAGCTCTTGGGGTCGTTCAGTGCGGGCCACGTCTCACCCTCGGGGAGCGATACCGCCCCGTGGAAGAGCACGATGCGTGGCGACAGGTTGTGCTCTATGTCGAGCTTGTCGCGGTCTCCCGCCACCAGTACCGAGGCCGAGGGTGCCGTGTCGCAGATGCCCTGCATGTCGGCCGTAGGTGCAAATAGAGGGTTAGCGCAACTCTTTGACCCCTCCTTTGCGGCATATCCGTCGATGTGGTACGACCATTGGCCTATGACCTCGCCGCTCGCGTCGGCCATGCGGTTTACGATGCCGTCCCCGGGCTGGTAGCCATACCTCGTAGTCTCGAAACTCTCGACGACACTCTGCCCGAGTGATGCGCCATCGAGTTGTCGTGCCCGCCAGTCGACGATGTTGCCCACGGTGAAGTCGTCGTAGGGCTCTACGTAGAGCGTCTTCGAGGGCTTGTGTGTCATCATCCTGAGGTTGAACATCTGCGCCACAGCCTCCATGAGACCTCCCACCGAGTAGTCGAGGTTGGCTATGTCGTCGAACGAGAACCTCTCGCCCGTGCCTATCACGCCACCAAAGACGGGCGACACGGAGCATCCGCTGTGCAGCGTTATGCGCTGACCCTCCTCGGCACCCTCGAAGTATATGTGGTGGAAGCGTTCGGGCGATGTCGGGGTGTAGTGTCCGTATGCCGAGCGTACATCGACATCTACGCGCACCGTGCCTCGCTCCTCGACATAGCCTCTGAATATCGCCCACTCGCCCTCGTAGGGGAGGTATTCTTCACCACTCGGCTCGCAGTAGTAGAGCGTTGTCGATGTCGGGCAGTCGTCCGCGGAGACCATCTTCGCCACGCGCGAGGTTATCTGGCCGAAGCCCGGCAGGAAGTAGCTGTTTTGGTCGTCGTAGCCGTCAAAGAGCATTATCGTGTAGTTCATCTGCGGTGTCAGCTCATCACGATAATCCTTGTAGGGGTTTGTCAGGCATAGCTCCACATAGGTGTCTACGCCGAGGCGCAGGCGGTCGAAGCCGCGCAGACGATGACGCGAGGCTATGCGGTACTCCGTCGTGTAGCTTATGTGGTAGTCGAAGGCGGCCCTTATCTCGCGCTTGGGCCTCCACTCCGGAAAGCCGTTCTCGATGGTCAGACAGCCGCCATAGGCGTGGGCGTCGCCATGTGTGGTGCCCTCGTCGTCCATCACGCCCGGTGTTATGCTGTCGACGATGCAGCCGATGTTTATCTCGTTCTCGGGGCTCCAAATGTTTATGCGCCCTAACGCATCGGCTTGGCCCGTTGTGGTGCGTGTGCGATATGCCTTGAAGCCCATCGAGGCGTAGGCGGCATCGCTTGCGGTATGGTGGTAGGCCCCGCTGATGTATAGTTGCCCGAATAGCTCCGAGTCGAGAAATGTGCTTCGCAGTTTGTAGCCGCTCTTGCGAAGCATGGCCTCGATTATCGCCCTCACGGAGATGAACGGATAGTAGTCGTGCGCCATCATCAGCCCCTGTCGCTTGTAGTGTAGCTGCCCATCCTCCAACTCCTTGTAGCTGTCGCGCAGCAGCGGCAGGAAGCATACGCTACCCTTCTCTGTCCAGCTACGCTCAATCTCGATTAGCGTCAGTCGACCGTCGTACTCTATGCCGCACTTGTCGATGCGTGTCAGTGCCGCCTGCTTCGCCCACTCGGCACCTCCGTTGCGCACCTTTACGCGGTAGGTGCACCCCTCGTCGTTGTGCTCCGTTGCGAGGAGCGTCGCCACACCCTCAAAGAGCGTTACACCCTCCGCTTCGAGGCGTGCGTGGTGGTATGTGTCGTTGAACGAGTGGCTGTGGTAGAGGTCGCGTGCCATCTGAAACAGAGCGTCGGTCTCGGGGGTAGACTCTATCGTGAATGTCATCTGCTCGCCCTCGCGCCACGCCTCTACGCTCTTGTGGCGCGCAAGGTTGTAGCTCGGCAGTTTGACCCTCTCGGCTAAGGGGCATGCGACGTTGTCGATGTAGAGCTTAGTCATCGTCGTCCTCCTTTCCGATACTCGCGTATCTCGATAGATGCCTGATGTATTGTGCCGTGCTTGTCGTACTCCACCGTTCGGCGGTTTAGCTCCACGGGTTTCAGGGCGGTTGTCGTTGCCTCGAAGATGTCGGGCGAGTTGATGATGTCGGCTATGCGCTCCAACTCGTTGCGTCGCTCGAAGGCCGAGAGCAGTCGCACCACGCTCGTCTGGCTGATGAGGGTGTTTGCGGTGTACTCCTTTGTCGCTACGGTTCTTACATGTGCCGTGTCGCTCACCCTCAGAGCCGTAGCAAAGGGGTATGTCTCGATGCCGCCACGGCTGTTGTACCATAGGAGCTGCCTGCCTTCGGGCATCTGTTCGATGTTGTACGTTATGGTGCGCTTTATGCTGTCGCACGTTAGTGTGAGCGTTACGCTTCGTGCCTCGCGGTAGCTGCTGCCGAGGGGTATGACTATGTCCACGGGGCGTCCGGCGGCGTTGAGCGTGTAGCGCATGGTCGAGGTGTGGTCCGCAAAGGCTGTCTTTAACTCCACGGCTACGATGTTTGTGGCTGTTGCCGTGAGCGCAATTATGCCGTCGTGCTTCATGCGCTGGGTGGCCACATATTGGCTGATAATGGCGGGGCGCAAGGGGTCGTATGTGGCGCGAAAGAAGAGCCTGCTGTCGCTCCATGTGCCGTTGCAGCGCAGCGATATGACTATCGACGAGGGGCTGATGCTTATCGGCCTGTCGAGCGAGGGGGCGACTTGCAGAGCCTGCATCTTGCTCCGTATGTAGGGGGCGATGTTTATCGAGCCTGTGGTTACGCCGCGGAGCCTCTGCTGACCGATTATCTCGCGGGTGTCGGAGTTGATGATGTCGACGATGACGTCTATCGGCTCCGCGAACTCGGTGTCGAACGTGTAGAGCAATTCGTCGGCCCATGAAGCTCCATTCAGAGGTAGTTTTGTGAATTTCATTATTCAATAATTTAATATTACGTAAAAGTGTGTTTTCTCTCTGCAACACTGCTCGACGGCCGAGTGGTCAAATGCCGTGCGAGGTGTCGATAATTGTGTTTATAGTTTGGTGATTATTGTTTATATAGTGCTGTATATTGCACCAAAACAATGTGTTAATAGTGTTTATAACTATTGAGGGTTGTACGACGTGTGTTGATAATCGTATTCGTCGGAGCGGTGTTTGTGTCCGAATGACAGTGCAAATATACAACACGAAAAACCCTTTGTCAAGAGTTTGAGTTAAAAAATTGTTCTAAAAATTTTACACAAAAATCAAACTCTTTAATTTATAGCCGTTTGGCGGCATGCTGAAAATTAAAAAAAAATCGTTATATTTGCGCGGTAATAATATTAAGAAGAAAGTAAATGGCAGATAATTCAATACTCATACGCCTCGACGGTCTCCGCCTAAAATACGAGGAGATAGGTCAGAAGTTGACCGACCCCGAGGTTATTGCCGACGTCAAGCAGTTCATCCAGCTCACCAAGGAGTACAAGGAGTTAGAGCCCATCATCGAGACCTCGGAGCGTTTCCGCACGGCTCTTGCCAACCTCGCCGAGGCGAAGGATGTCCTCGCAAACGAGAAGGACGAGGAGTTCCGCGAGATAGCCCGCGAGGAGATAGCGTCGTTGGAGCCCGCAATCGTTAAGATGGAGGAGGATATCAAGCTCCTGCTCATCCCCAAAGACCCCCAGGACGATAAGAATGCTATCGTCGAGATTCGTGGCGGTACAGGTGGCGACGAGGCTGCAATCTTTGCCGGCGACCTGTTGCGCATGTACACTAAGTATATCGAGTCTAAGGGCTGGCGTTACGAGATTACATCGTCGTCTGAGGGTGCCGTTGGCGGCTTCAAGGAGGTGGTGATGAAGGTTACGGGTCAGAGCGTCTATGGCACGTTGAAGTACGAGTCGGGCGTGCACCGCGTGCAGCGTGTGCCCCAGACCGAGACTCAGGGTCGTGTACACACCTCGGCTGCGTCGGTAGCCGTACTTCCCGAGGCCGAGGAGTTCGATGTCGAAATCTCGATGAACGACATCCGCAAGGATATATTCTGTGCGTCGGGCCCCGGAGGTCAGTCGGTGAACACCACCTATTCGGCCATCCGCCTTACCCACATCCCCACGGGTATCGTCGTGCAGTGTCAGGACCAGAAGTCGCAGCTCAAAAACTTCGATAAGGCCTTCGAGGAGTTGCGTACGCGCGTCTTCAACCTCGAATACTCGAAGTATCTCGACGAGATAGCCTCGAAGCGTAAGACTATGGTATCGACCGGCGACCGTTCGGCCAAGATTCGTACCTACAACTACCCGCAGGGACGTATTACGGATCACCGTATCAACTATACCATCTACAACCTCTCGGCATTTATGGATGGCGACATCCAGGATGTCATCGACCAGCTGATTGTGGCCGAGAATGCCGAGCGTCTCAAAGAGAGTGAGTTGTAGCCACATTAAGTCAAAAACGGCCGGCCCTCGTGGTTTGGTCGTTTTTTCGTCTTTGTGGCGTGTGGCACTCAGTGTGCAAAAGGCGTGTTAAATGATTATGAAACTAAGATTAGCAATATTCTCGCTTGTCGGTTGTCTGGTTTGGTCGGGTGTAGTCGCCTCGGAGCCGGGGCGCAGCCTCATGGCCAAGCAGCGTGGCAAGCAACTCACGGTCAAGGAGTGGAAGACAACGCCCGATGGCAAGAATAAGTGGGTCGACCATATCGAGGTCTACAACGCCCAGGGCGAGCTTATCGCCGAGGAGGAGTATGCCGACTTTGGTCGCACACTCTCGTGGCGTTCGGAGTACACCTACAACAAGCAGGGCCAGCTCACGCAGGAGGTTGTCTACAACGCCCGAGGCAAGGTGCAGAAGGTGCGCAAGTTCGAGTACGACGCCCAGGGTGTCTGCACGCGCCGTCTGAACTACGCCGCCAATGGGCTGCTCAACTCCTATCGTCAGTTCGAGTATATCTACGAGTAGCCATGGAGCAGAGGGCGGCATACGAGCATCTCAACAACCTCGACGTATGGCGGCGCATGGCCACCACGACGCTCGACCAGATGCGCCGTGTGAAGCTCATGAACCGTATCGACACGAAGTATGTCCTTAGCGAGGATGCTCTTCCGTGCCTCCTGGACGAGGCTGCCGCTGCGGGCTACCGTGTGCAGCTCATCGACGGTGTTCGCGCCTGTCGCTACGACACGCTCTACTACGATACCGCCCCGCGCGATATGTACCTCGCGCACCACAACCGCATCCTTACGCGCCAGAAGATACGCACCCGACGCTATGTCGAGAGTGGCGTTACGTTCCTCGAAATTAAGAACAAGAGCAACCGTGGCCGCACGCGCAAGAAGCGTATCGAGATTGCGCCCGAGTGCTTCGATAACTTTTCGCATGCCGAGGGTGTAGGGCCCTTCTTCGCGGAGCATGCCCGCTATGGCTTCGAGGTGCTGTCGCCGGCACTGTCCACACGCTTTGTGCGCATCACGTTGGTCAACGACGACCTCACGGAGCGTCTTACCATAGACCTCGACCTGCACTATCGCGATATGCGCAGTGGTCGCGAGTCGACCATCGAGCGCATGGCCATCGTGGAGCTTAAACAGGATGGACGCAGGGCGTCGGCCATCAAAGATATACTGCGCCGCATGCGCATCATGCCCCTCAAAGTGAGTAAATACTGCCTCGGCACGACACTCACCGTGGCGGACATACGTCGCAACCGCTTCAAGGAGAAGTTGCGCGAGATAGAGAAACAGTTAAACCGATAAATAGTTAAAAGATAGTTGAGTATGATAGGTTTTGATGAAAATGGCCTCGACCCCGATTTGTTCGATGCCGAGATAGCTGCCCTCACGGGTTCGGATGGCAGTGTGGGTGCCACATTTTTGGGTATTCCGCTCTGCGACACGCAGTCGCTCATGCAGCTCATCGTGCAGTTCTTGTTCAACCTCGTGGTGTGCAGCATCATCGTGCGCTGCTTCTACTACCCCAAGAGCCGCCGCAAGGACTTCTCCGTTACCTTCATGCTCTTCTCTGCGGCCGTCTTTCTGCTGCTCTTCTTCATGAAGAGTGTGGGTATCGACGTGAGCATAGGTCTCGGTCTGTTCATGATTTTCGGCATCATGCGCTATCGTACCGAGATGGTGCCCATCCGCGAGATGACCTACCTCTTTCTGACCATCGCCGTGGCGGTCATCAACGGCATAAACCTTATGGTGTCGTATGCCGAGTTGGCATTGGCCAACGGACTGATACTCGTGTTGCTCGCGGTGTTGGAGTATGGCATCGTGCGTAGGAGGGAGGCTGTGAAGTTGGTCTGCTACGAGCGTATCGAGCTTATACGTCCCGAACGTCGCGAGGAGCTTATCGCCGACCTCGCCACACGCCTCGGCATCACACCCACGAGGGTCGATGTCGGCAATGTCGACTTCTTGCGCGATGTCGCCTTCTTGAAGGTCTACTACCGCCCCGAGCGCGATGAGGTGCCGATGACCGAGCCTACGATGAAGCTCAACGAGAAAAATGGCTTTAACAACTAATTAATAGCGAGTTATGAACAGATTAAGGATATCGCTCCTCGTGCTTGCCGCCCTTGTGTGCAGCTTCGAGCTTGTGGCACAGGAGCACGAGGCACAGGTGGTAAAGAGCAACGACTTTCGCGGCCGCGCCGAGGCGTCGGTAGAGTGGTCGCCCATCGACGACCTGTCGTTCGAGGTGTCGTTCCAGGCGCGTTTGAAGGAGGATTTTTCGACCGTCGACCGACTGCAAACGAGCTTTGGTGCCAACTACGAGGTGTGTAAATACTTCAACTTGGGTGCCGACTATCTGCTTATAAACCCCCACGAGGTGGGTCGCTGGCAGAAGCCGCGCCACCGCCTGAACCTCAACTTCGAGGGTAAGGTCGATGTGGGACGTGTCGAGCTGTCGCTGCGCGAGAGGGTGCAGACCACTTTCCGCACCGACTCGGTAAACCGCTACGAGAAGCCCAATCCTGAGCTTGTCTTGCGTTCGCGCGTCGAGGCCACCTACAACATACGCCACTCGGCATGGGCCCCCTACCTGATGTTCGAGATAAACAATACGCTCAACGCCCCGAAGGTTGTGGATAACTATAAGAGTGCAGCGTTGCTCTCGGACAACTATGTTGCGCGCTACCGTGTGGGTGTCGGTGCCAAGTATCGCATCACGCGCCAGCACCGCTTGGAGTTCTACTACTACATGGACTACAACCGCTCCTACGATATCGACTACAAGGGTAATAAGGGTACGTTGAAGGGGTATGTCGAGGAGAGGCAACTGCGCCACATCTTCGGTGTGTCGTATAAATTCAAGTTGTAACGGTGCGTAGGTTGTCTGCGATAGCGACGTTGTGGTGTGTCGTGGCTGTGGCTGCGGCACATGAGCCCATGTACATCGTCAATGGCGAGGTCATGGCCTCCATCGACCACATCTCGCACGAGGATATCGAGAGTATCGACGTTCTGCCTGCCGACGAGGAGGCCATAGCACGTTGGGGTCAGGCGGCCTCGGATGGTGTCTATGTCGTAAGGCTGCGCTACGACACCCCGGCACGCTTCGTGGCCGAGGGTGTTACCAACTTCTCGGACTACCTCGCCCGACATGTCGGCTGGGAGGCCTCGATGCCTGCCGAGCGAGTGTCGATGCGTGTGCTGGTCGACAGTGAGGGTGTGGCAACTATCGGTGAGGTGCTGCAATCCACCTCGCGCCAATTTTTCAAGCGTGTGGCGAGGGCTGTGGCCGAGGCTCCGCGCTGGACACCCGCAATGCGCGACGGAGAGGCTGTCGAGAGCATCCACTTAGTCAATATTCAGCTGCCCGTGGGTAAGGAGTTACCCGTTGAGCCGGGCATCATTATACGTTAAAGCAGTGAACAACAGTCCATTGAACATATCGACTACCGCCGCTGAGAGCCTCTCGCTCTACGACCTGCAACGCCTCGTGCGCTCGACACTCGAAGCGCGCTTTGTGGAGCCGCTGTGGATAACGGCCGAGGTCTCGGAGTTGAAGCTAAACCGCTCGGGACACTGCTATCTGAACCTCGTGGAGAAGGGGCTTAGCGATGGTGCTCCGCGTGCCGAGGCGAGGGCCGTGATATGGAAGTCGGCCTATGGGCGTCTGAGTACCCTTTTTCGCTCTGTTGTGGGGCGTGAGTTGGGTGCGGGACTGCGCCTCATGATGCGTGTTGTGGTTACCTACCACGAGGTGTATGGCTTCTCGTTGCAGATTGTCGACATCGACCCGAGTTATACCGTCGGCGAGGTTGAGCGTCGTCGTCGCGAGACTATCGAGCGTCTCAAAGCCGATGGCGTGTGGGATATGAACCGCGAGCTGTGCCTCGTGCGTCCCACGCTGCGTTTGGCAGTGGTGTCGAGCCCCACGGCTGCGGGCTATCAGGACTTCATGCGCGAGCTTTGCCGTGCCCCCTATCGCTTTGCCGTTACCCTCTATGAGAGCCTCATGCAGGGCGAGCAGGCCGAGGAGAGTGTTGTGGCTGCGCTGCGCAGCATTGCCGAGTGTGAGGAGCTCTTCGACGCTGTGGTCATCATACGCGGTGGAGGCTCAACGAGCGATTTATCGCTCTTCGACTCCTACCTTATCGCTACACATGTGGCACAATTTCCGCTGCCCATCTTTGCGGGCATAGGCCACGATAAGGATGTGAGCATCGTCGATATGGTGGCTCATACCACCTGTAAGACACCTACGGCTGTGGCTACGACACTCGTTGCGATGGCCGACGAGGAGTACGGCATATTGGAGCAACTCGCTCAGCAGCTTCGTGATGGCGTGTCGGCTGTCGTTGCCGAGCAGCGTCTTGCGGTCGAGCGTCTCGCGGGCGACATTACCCGCTCGGCGGTTGTTGCGCTTAACAACGCCTCGCACCGTATCGATAGTGCCGTGCAGAGCCTCGCCGATGTGTCGCGACGCCTCGTACAGGATGAGCGTGCGCGCCTCGACATGGCACAGGCTGTTGTCGATGGTTGCTCGGTGGAGAGTATCCTGCGCTTAGGCTTCTCGGTGGTGCGCGATAGCGAGGGTCGGGTGTGCAGCATCGAGGCGTTGGAGCGTGGACAGAGCGTGGAGATAACCCTCGCAGGGGGTGTTGCGCATGCCGAGGTTAGCAGTGTGGAGAAACGATAAAAATAGATAATAGATGATTACCAAGAAGTTAACTTATGCCGAGGCCATCGCCGAAGTAGAGCAGATTGTAGCGCGCCTGCGCTCCGCCGAGCTGGGTGTCGATGAGTTGGGCCGCTCGGTGGCTCGTGCCACGGAGCTTATAGACTACTGCCGCAAGCAGCTCGTGGAGGCCGAAGCCGAGGTCGAAAAACTTATTGCCGAGTAGCGATGAAGAGTGTTGTCCGTTGGGCCTTGAACCATATCCCGCGCCGCACCATGCAACGCATGGCCTCGTGGGTCGTGCCCATCATGGGCCTGGTCTATGTGGGTCGTGGCAGGGAGTGTTCGTTGTGTGGAGCGCGCTATCGTCGCTTCATGCCCTACGGCTATGTCGTCTCGCGTGAGGATGCGCTGTGTCCTCGCTGTCTGTCGTTGGAGCGTCATCGCCTGATATGGCTGTGGATATGCCGCCATACCGACCTTATGACGTCGAGGCCGCGTCTGCTGCATATAGCACCCGAGGTGTCGCTCATGCGCCACTTCGAGAGACTGTATCGTGGCAGCGACGACTACCTAACGGCCGATTTGGAGTCGCCTCTGGCAGCCATGCATTTCGACGTGCAACATATACCTCTGGACGACGCGTCGGTTGACGTTGTCATCTGCAACCACCTCTTCGAGCATGTCGAGGACGATAGGCGTGCCATGCGCGAGTTGTATCGTGTCATGCGCCCCGGAGGGTGGGGTATTATGATGGTGCCGGAGGATAGAGGCCGTGCCACTACGTTCGAGGACGACACCATTACGGATGCCGCGGAGCGTACACGCCTCTTCGGGCAGTATGACCATCGCCGCCTCTATGGTCGCGACTACGACGACCGTCTGCGTGAGGCGGGCTTCGAGGTTGAGCGTCTGAGCCCCGAGGCGATAACGACGGCCGACGAGCGCGCAAGGTATGCCGTGGGTGGCGACGACTTGGTCGTGGTACACAAAATTTGATTGAACCTAATACAGTGAACTATAAGTTGTTATGGATGATGTTTTAGTGCGTTATTCTACACTTCGCGAGTTGGTCGCTACGAACTTCTCGACCAAGACACAGACCATGGTCGACGAGGCGTTGCGCTTTGCCGCGGAGCACATGGAGGGTTTGGTGCGCTACGATGGCGAGCCGATGATGTCGCACGATGTTGCCGTTGCGCGTATCGTGGTCGAGGAGATAGGCTTGGGCCGTAACTCCACCATTGCAGCCATACTGCACGATGTTGTGCGTATTGCGGTGCAGACGCATAGCGACGAGTTGGACAGCCTCACGGCGGAGATACGTGCGCGCTTTGGCGAGGAGACTCTCGGCATCGCGTTGGCCCTGTCGAAGATTTCGGATATCAAACTGAAACTATCCAAGGAGCAGGCATCCGACTTCCGCGACATGATTGTCTCCTACTCGAAGGATCCGCGTGTCATCCTCATCAAGCTGGCCGACAGGTTGGAGGTTATGCGTTCGCTCGACATCTTCCCCACAGCGAAGCGTCGCAATAAGAGTTGGGAGAGTCTCAACCTCTACGCCCAGATAGCCCATAAGCTCGGACTGTATAACATCAAGAGCGAGCTCGAAGACCTCTCGCTGAAATATCTCGATAGCGAAGCCTATAACCATATCGTCCACGAGTTGCAGCAGAGCGAGGCCGAGCGTAAGGAGTTCATCGAACGCTTCTTGGAGCCTGTGCGCCGTCTTCTCGACGCCGAGGGCATCCGTTACCACATCAAGAGCCGCACCAAGTCGGTATACTCCATCTTTCAGAAGATGCGCAAGCAGAAGGTCGACTTCAAGGATGTCTTCGACATCTTCGCCCTGCGCATCATCATCGACTGTGAGCTTGCACGCGAGAAGGCTCTCTGCTGGACTGTCTATTCGCACGTTACAAGCCTCTATGTGCCCAATACGGAGCGTATGCGCGACTGGATATCTATCCCCAAGAGCAATGGCTACGAGTCGTTGCACACCACCGTCGTTACGGACGAGGGTCGCTGGGTTGAGGTGCAGATACGCACCGAGCGTATGGACGAGGTTGCCGAGCGCGGTATCGCGGCACATTGGCGATATAAGGGTGTTAAGCAGGGCGGTATGGGTGCCGAGGAGTGGCTGCGCCGTCTGCGTGAGTTGTTGGAGGATACCACGTCCGAATCTATCGCTCACCGCTTCGATGCCAACTCGTCGACGGGCGAAATCTTCGTCTTCACACCCTCGGGCGACATCCGCAAACTACCCGTCGGAGCTACTGTTCTCGACTTTGCCTTCGACATACACACCTCGCTCGGCGCGATATGTGTGGGTGGTAAGGTTGGTGGCCGCGTAGTGCCCATCAAGGAGGTGCTGCACAATGGCGACATCTGCGAGGTTCTCACACGCAAAGACCAGACGCCCAAGGCCGATTGGCTCTCGATATGTATTACCTCCAAGGCGCGCTCGCGCATACGTGCCTACCTTCGTGAGGAGCGCATGAAGCATGCCCGCTTGGGTCGCGAGGAGTTGGAGCGTAAGCTCAAAAATTGGAAGCTCGACATCACCATCGACGAGGCTGTGGCCTACCTCTGCAAGAGCCTCAAACAGCGTCGTGGCAACGAACTATATATGCTCATCGCCGAGGGACAACTCGACATGCAGCGCATCAAGGAGCTTCTCGTGCGCCACCTCTCGGGCGAGGCCGACGATGAGCGTCGTCAGGCGGCAGCACGCCAGGAGGAGTCCAAGCGCGCACGCCAGGAGGAGCGTCAGGAGAGCCCGCGTAGTAGCGATGCGCTGATTATCGACGAGCACATAAATAATATAGAGTATAAGCTTGCGCGCTGCTGTAACCCCATCAAGGGCGACGACATCTTCGGCTTCGTAACCATCAATGCGGGCATCACCATCCACCGTGCCGACTGCCCCAATGCACGCCGTATGAGGGAGCGTTATCCCTACCGTGTCATGGAGGCGCGCTGGCGTAGCGATGCGTCGGGAGCATTTCGTGTTACGGTGCGTATCTCGGCTGCCGATGTTCCGGGCTTGGCGACCTCTATCATGGATGTTGCGGCCAAGGAGCTTGGCTTGGCGGTGCGCTCCATCAGCTTCACGCCGCGTGGCGATGGCACCGCCTCGGGCGAACTTACCGTCGAGGTGCCGGGTGCGGGTGTTGTCGACACGTTGCTGCACTCGCTACGTCGCATACGCGGCATCAAGAACGCCTTTCGCATAAACTAATGAATAACAACCTAAACAGACGATATTATGGACTTTGAAACGATGCCCTGTCCGTGGGGCGATAACCTCAAAACATGTGCTATCACGGTTGCCGACCTCGATGGCGTTGTGCTCTACCAAAATCGCCGCTCGGTGGAGGTCAATGGCGATGTTCGTGGTCGCTCGATGATACCCTGCCACTCGGAGCGTTCGCGCCAGATTATCAGCCGCCTCATGAGCGAGGGTGCTACCAATGCCTACACCATACAGAAGCGCGAGCTACGCAAGCTCATCTACCAGATGCCGTGGTACGAGGCGGGCGAGGTTGCCGGGTTGGTGGAGTTCTCGTTGGAGATACCTGCCGAGATGCCGCACTATGTACGCGAGTAGTGGCGATAAAAATTGTGCATATAGTGTAAAAAAGTTGCTTTTATGAGGGCTCTTTTGCCGAATTATTTGTAACTTTGACCGACAGGTTTGTAAAAACAGATAACAACAAAACGGAGAATTATTCAAAGATATGGACAATAAGTATCAGCTGCCAAGAGATGGCGGCCTCATCAAGGAGCTCGCCCCGAAGGATATAGTGCAACGCTACGAGAAGATACCCGCCAAGGTCTTCGATGCGGAGTCGGATGGCGTGAAGTATGTTGCCGACATCATCTGTCGCATGGTCAACAACCATCGTCAGAATGCCTCGGCGCGCGACATCTACGAGGAGGAGCCACCCTTTGTCTTGGGTCTCACCACGGGACGTACGCCCCTGGGTCTCTACAACGAGTTGGTGCGTCGCTACCGTTCGGGTGAGGTTAGTTTCAGCAAGGTTGCCGTATTCTCGCTCGACGAGTTTTACCCCATCGGCAGCAGCGAGCCCGAGAGCCGCAACTACCGCATACACGACGAGTTCTTGAAGCATGTCGACATCCTTCCCGAGAATATCCACATCCCCGATGGCACTATTGCTCAGAGCGATGTTTCGGACTATTGTGCTGCCTACGAGAAGTCGATACGCAAGATTGACCTCATGATTATGGGCGTTGGCGAGCAGGGTCAGATAGGCTTCAACGAGGCGGGCTCCTATGCCAAGTCGCAGACACGCCTTGTCGAGCTGTCGTATAACTCGCGTAAGGTGCAGTCCGAGAACTTCGGCGGCTGGGCCAACACCCCGAAGATGGCCATCACCATGGGTCTCGGCACTATCATGCGTGCCGACCGCATCATCCTCATGGCGTGGGGCGACGAGAAGGCCGACATCGTGCGCAACATCGTCGAGGGCGATATCACGGACCTCGTCCCCGCCTCGCACTTGCAGGCACACCCCGCAATCGAGGTTGTCATCGACGAGAGTGCCGCACAGAACCTCACACGTGAGCTCACACCCTGGCTTGTAGGCCCCTGCGAGTGGACTCCGAAGTTCATACGTCGCGCCGTGGTGTGGCTGTGCAGCAAGGTGAATAAGCCCATCCTCAAACTCACCTACAAGGACTATATCGAGAACTCGCTCGGTGAGTTGTTGGAGAAGTGTGGCAGCTACGACAAGATAAACATCAGCGTCTTCAACGACCTGCAACATACCATCACCGGCTGGCCGGGCGGTAAGCCCAATGCCGATGACTCGACACGTCCGGCACCCTCGATGCCCTATCCCAAGCGTGTTGTAATCTTCTCGCCGCACCCCGACGACGATGTAATCTCGATGGGAGGTACCTTCATCCGCCTTGTGGAGCAGGGCCACGACGTGCATGTCGTATATCAGACCTCGGGTAACGTCGCCGTGCACGACGATGTGGTGCTCCAAAATGTCGATGCTGCGCGCGAGATAGGCGTAGGCAACATCTACGACGAGATACGCGAGCTTATCGCCTCGAAGCGTCCCGGTGAGCGTGAGCCACGCCGCCTGTTGGATATCAAGGGGGCTATACGTCGCTCGGAGGCGCGTGCTGCCGTGCGCTCGTTTGGCCTTAATCCCGATACCAACGCCCACTTCCTCAATATGCCCTTCTACGAGACGGGCGGCATCAAGAAGGGGGCCCTCACCTCGGCCGATATAGACCTCATCGTCGATATGCTTCGCGAGGTTAAGCCCCACCAGATATACGCTGCCGGCGACCTGCGCGACCCTCATGGCACGCACCGCATCTGTATCGAGGCTATATGGCAGGCGTTGGAGGTTACGCGCGACGACGAGTGGCGCAAGGAGTGCCACGTATGGCTCTACCGCGGTGCATGGATGGAGTGGAACCTCGGTATGGTCGACATGGCTGTGCCTCTCTCTCCCGACGAGCTTATCAAGAAGCGTCATGCCATCTACCGCCACCTCTCGCAGAAGGATATAGTGCCCTTTGCCGGTAGCGACCCTCGCGAGTTCTGGGTACGTGCCGAGGAGCGCACACAGAATACGGCACGCCTGTACGATAAGTTGGGTATGGCCGAGTATCAGGCTATCGAGGTCTTTGTGCGTATGATGTAGCGAAGAGAACAACCCTAAAAATATAAGTTATGAAAGTCGTAATTAAGGATTCGAGCATCGATGTTGCTCAGTGGGCTGCCAACCACATTGTCGAGGCTATACGCCGCAAGGCTGCCCAGACCGATGCACCCTTCGTATTGGGTCTCCCTACGGGCTCTACGCCCCTGGCAACCTACAAGGTGCTCATCGAGAAGTACCGTGCGGGCGAGGTGTCGTTCCGCAATGTCGTAACATTCAACATGGATGAGTATGTGGGCCTTGCCGAGGAGCACCCCGAGAGCTATCACTCGTTCATGTGGGAGAACTTCTTCAAACACATTGACATCCTGCCCGAGAATGTGCATATCCTCAACGGCAATGCCGAGGATGTGGAGAGGGAGTGCATGGAGTATGAGGCTGCTATCGAGCGTGCCGGAGGTATCGACCTCTTCATGGGCGGTGTAGGCGAGGATGGACATATAGCCTTCAACGAGCCCTTCTCGTCGCTCACGTCGCGCACACGCATCAAGCACCTCACGCCCGATACTATCGCCGTCAACTCGCGCTTCTTCGATAACGACATCTCGCAGGTGCCCACCAAGGCCCTGACCGTAGGTGTGGGCACGGTGCTCGCAGCGCGCAGTGTGATGATTTTGGCCACAGGACGCAAGAAGGCACGCGCCATACGTCATGCTGTTGAGGGTGGCTACAACCACTGCTGGACGCTCTCAGCCTTGCAGGTACACCCGTCGGGCATCATCGTATGTGATGACGATGCCGCCGAGGAGCTTCGCGTAGCCACGTATCGCTATTTTAAGAGCATCTACCGATAGTGGCGAGAGCTACACGTCGGTTGTAAAACACAGTCCCACGGTCTTTCGGCCGTGGGACTGGTGTTTGTAAGGTGAAAAGTGAAAAGTGAAAGGTTAGGTGCGCTTCGCGCAAGATTTTAATGTCGGCCGCATCGTCCCATAGTCGCATAGTCTCAATGTCCTTTTTTGGACTATGGGAAAATGGGACAGTGGGACAATGAGAAATTTTTATATAGCGTCGCAGACACCTTACTTTTCAGTTTTCACCTTTCCCTTTTCAGTTTTCACTTTTCACTTTGTTCTCTCCGTCTTCACCACAATCTTGGCACTTTTCAGGCCCTTCGCTGTGGCGGTGAGCGTTATCGTGCCTGCCTCCTCGGTGCTCTGCACTATGGCCGTCATCATGCCGTTGAAGACCCTCATCTGCGGTACGTGGAAGAGCTCCAACGAGACACTATTGCCATTGGCTCCCGCGCGGTAGAAGCCCTCGCCCGAGACCTTATAGCTTATCTGGTGCTGTGCATGGGGGCAGAGGTTACCCTCTCTGTCGACCACCTTCACGGTGATGAACGAGAGGTCGCGACCATCGGCCGCTATGGTGTCGCGGTCAGCTTCGAGGAGTATGCGGTAGGGCTCGCCTGCGGTGTGCACCTCGCGTGTGGCGACAGCCTCGCCTTGGTCGTTGTAGGCCACAACCTTAACCGTGCCCGGCTCATACTTCGTATCCATCCACATCAGGCGGTAACGCTGCTGACGTCTGAACGATGTTGCCGTCTCCTGCTCCTCCATCGTGCCCTCGGCCGTAATCGACATATCCTTGGTGCGTATGCCCTGGCTTATGCCGTTGATGAAGAGCTCGGCTGAGGGGTAGTTCGTGTAGACGAAGATGGGTGTTACCTCGCCCTCGCGACCCTCCCATGTCCAGTGCGGAAGGATGTGCAGCGTCTCGGCACTCTTGTTCCAGTGGCTGCGGTAGAGGTAGTAGCGGTCTTTGGGCAGTCCTGCGAGGTCTACGATGCCGAAGAGCGATGAGTGGCTCGGCCAATTGGTGTAGTAGGGTGTAGGCTCGCCGAGGTAGTCGAAGCCTGTCCACACAAACTCGCCTATGCCCCACGAGAAGTCGTCGTGCCATATCCAGTCGTCCTCGGGGAGGTTCGACCATCCGCAGTGCTCGACGTCGTAGGACGATGCCTGGTGGTCGTCGTATTGGCGCATTGAGGCGCGCTCAACGGGAAACTTATATACGCCACGGCTGCTCACCGTCGATGCGGTCTCCGAGCCGAGGATTATCTGCTGCGGCAGACGCAGGTAGTTGTCCGGGTAGCGGTGGGGGCGGTAGTTGAAGCCTGCGACATCCATCATCGCCGCCATGTTGTTGTGCACCACGTTGTGGGGCTGGTCCATGCCCTGCGTAACGGGACGTGTGGGGTCTTCGCGGTGGCATATATCCTGCAAGAAGCGCGATAGTTTCGGGCCCCAGATGACATCGCCCTGGTCGGGTACCTCGTTGCCTATGCACCACATGACCACGCTCGGGTTGTTGCGATAGTGGTGCAGGAGGTTTATCATATCGCGCTCGGCCCACTGGCCAAAGTGCTTGTGGTAGCCATTCTTAACCTTCGCCGTCTGCCACTCGTCGAACGACTCGACCATAAGCATCATACCCATCTCGTCGCACGCCTCGACAAGCTCCGGTGCGGGCATGTTGTGCGATGTGCGTATGGCGTTGCAGCCCATATCCTGCATTATGCGTATCTGACGACGTATCGCCGCCTTGTTCACCGCAGCGCCCAGCGGGCCTAAGTCGTGGTGGTTGCACACGCCACGAAACTTGGTCTCCACGCCGTTGAGGAAGAAGCCCTTGTCGGGTATTATCTCTATCTGGCGTATGCCGAAGCGTGTGGTGTACTCGTCTTTGAGGGTGTCGCCCTCGTAGATGCGCGATACGGCGGTGTAGAGGTTGGGTGTCTCGCACGACCATAGCGCGGGCGAGGCCACGTCGATGCGCTGCTCGAAGAGGTTGGCCTCGTAGATGCTCAGCGTGCCCCTATCGGTTGCCACAACCCTGCCCTCGGGGTCGTGGATGTCCGTTTCGATGCTGTATAGCTCGTCCTCGCGACCCTCGGGACGCGATAGCTTGGTGCGCACCACCACGCGGGCATACTCCTCTGTAATGTTGGGCGTAGTAATCTGTGTGCCCCACAGCGGAACACACACATCCTCGGTGATGATGAGGTGCACGTTGCGGTAGATGCCCGCACCCGGGTACCAGCGCGACGAGTCGTTCTCGTTCTCCAAGCGCACGGCGAGGGTGTTGCTCGTGCCCGCCTCGACGAGTGTCGTGATATCCATGTAGAAGGAGTTGTAGCCGTAGGGGTGGTAGCCCGCCTCGGTGCCGTTGATATATACGCGGGCATGGCTCATGGCACCATCGAAGAGCAGCGTTATGCGCTTGTTTGCAATGTTCTCGGGGATGTCGAAGCGAAGACGATACCAGCCCACACCCACAAACGGGAGACCTCCCGTGCGCCCTGCATGCTCCATAGCCTCGGTCTGACCATCCTGTGCGATAGCCACGTTCTGCTTGTCGTTGTGGATGCTGAACGGGCCATATATCGCCCAGTCGTGGGGCACGGTAACCTGCTGCCAGCGGCTGTCGTCGTAGTCGCGGGCGACAAATGATGCGCTATCCTCGCGACAGAAGCGCCAACCCTTTTCGAGAAGTTGCTCGTCGCGCACCTGTGCCTCGACGCTGAGGGCGATGCTCATGGCGGCGATAAGTAGTGTAAGGTATCTCTTCATTGTGTAGTGTGTTTATTACTTATGGCAAATATACGAATAAATTGCCAATAATCAATACTGTTGTGCTATGCGCGCCTCACGCCCGAGCCACCATGCCGTGCGCCCCATAAAAAATGAGGGTGCTCAACGACGTGTGAACACCCTCTTGGTTAGTGGGTCGGTGATGACCCTATGTGTCGCTACGATTAGCAGTTCATCGCGCCACAGCAGTGGATAACCTGTCCGCTGACGTATGACGAGAGGTCCGATGCGAGGAACAGTGCCACGTTGGCAACATCCTCGGGAGTACCGCCACGACGCAACGGAATCTGTGCAGCCCACTGGTCCTTAATCTCCTGCGACAGCTGGTTTGTCATCTCGGTGATGATGAAGCCGGGGGCTATGCAGTTAGCGCGGATGCCACGGGGACCCATCTCCTTGGCGATAGACTTCGCCAGGCCAATCATACCGGCCTTCGATGCCGAGTAGTTGCACTGTCCGGCATTGCCGCTCACGCCCACCACCGACGACATGTTGATGATAGAGCCGCTACGCTGCTTCGCCATTACGGGCACTACGGCGTGGATGAAGTTGAATGCCGATTTGAGGTTTACCGAAATCACGGCATCCCACTGCTCCTCCGACATACGCATCATAAGGCCATCCTTCGTGATACCTGCATTGTTTACGAGGATGTCGATACGGCCGAAGTCCTCGACCACCTGCTTTACGACGTTGTGCGTCTCCTCAAAGAGTGCCGCATTCGAGGCGTAGGCCTTAGCCTTCACGCCCATTGCTTCGAGCTCCTTTACGGTCTGCTCCACAGCCTCGTTGATTACCAAGTCGGTGAATGCTACGTCAGCACCCTGCTCGGCATAGCGCATTGCGATAGCCTTGCCGATGCCACGTCCGGCACCCGTCACGAGGGCTACTTTTCCTTCCAGAAGTTTCATGATAGTTATCTTTTCTGTTTGTTTATTCTCTATGTTTCGACTATTTGTCCTCCCACTTGCGCAGTGCCACACATGCGTTGTGGCCACCGAAGCCGAGCGAGTTCGAGATAGCCACCGTGAGGTCGGCCTTACGCGCTTTGAGCGGTGTGTAGTCGAGGTCGCACTCGGGGTCGGGGTTCGTAAGACCTATGGTCGGCGTTACGATGCCGTGGTAGAGCGATAGTGCCGAGGCGATAAGCTCCACAGCACCCGTAGCACCCAGCATGTGGCCCGTGATAGACTTCGTAGAGGTTATCATCGCCTTGCGTGCAGCCTCCTCGCCCATAGCAATCTTTATGGCCTTGGTCTCCGAGGCGTCGTTGAGCGGTGTTCCCGTGCCGTGAGCGTTGATGTAGAGTAGATCCTTCTCGGCGTCAAACTGTGCCTCGTCGAGAGCCTGCTTTATGGCGCGCGACGCGGGGATACCCTCGGGGTGAGGTGCGGTGAAGTGGTGAGCATCGCAGCTATTGCCGTAGCCCACAACCTCGGCGTAAATCTTGGCACCACGCTTCTGTGCACTCTCCAACGACTCGAAAATCATCATACCTGCACCCTCGGCAATCACGAAGCCGTGGCGGTCTGCCGAGAAGGGGAGCGATGCCTGCAAGGGGTCCTCAGAGCGTGATAGAGCCTTGCTGTTTGCGAAGCCACCGATGGCCAAGGGGTGTACCGAAGCCTCGGCACCACCTGTGATTATGGCGTCGGCGTAGCCGTGCTTGATGGCGCGGTAGGCCTCACCTGCCGAGTGGGTACCTGTGGCACACGCCGTAACGACGGGCAAGCATACGCCCTGTGCGTTGTGCGAGATAGCCACGTTACCCGAGGCGATGTTCGATATCATCATAGGTACGAAGAAGGGCGAAATGCGTCCTACACCCTCTTCGAGCAACACCTTGGTCTGGTTTACGAAGGTGTCCATGCCGCCGATGCCCGAGCCGATATATACGCCGAGACGCTCGGGAGCGATGTTCTCGCCCGCTTTGAGGCCGCTATCCTTCATGGCGTCGGCTGCTGCGGCCATGGCATATACGCAGAACTTATCGCTGCGACGTGCCAAGCCTGCGTTTAAGTCGTACTGCGACTGGTCGAAGTTCTTAATCTGCCCCGCCACCTTTACGGGGAGGTTGTACTCGTCGTAACCCTTGATGAAGTCGATGCCGCAGTTACCCTCTACGAGGTTCTTCCATGTCTCTTCGAGTTTATTGCCTACGGGGGTGATAGCACCAAGACCCGTGATAACTACTCTGTGTTCCATTTTTTTTCTCTGTTATTGCTGTGTGCGGTTGCCGCACGTTGGTTAATCACTATTCGGTTGAAGATTGTTTGTAGGGCTGTTTGCTGGTGCAAATATACTATTTTGCCCACTCAATGATGCACGCACCCGTGGTAAATCCTGCGCCAAAGGCACTAAATACCAATTTATCGCCCTTTTGGAGCTTTCCGCCGCGGTTCAGCTCGTCGAGAAGTGCGGGCAGTGCCGCCGACGATATGTTGCCGTAACGCTCCACGTTGTGGGGCACGCGCTCCTCGTCCACGCCGAGGAAGTTGCGTATCGAGTCTATGATGCGCTTATTTGCCTGGTGCAGAACGTAGTACTTGATGTCGTTGGGCTGCAAGCCTGTCTCGTTGAGCAGCGTCTTGATATCCTTGTTCGAGCTCGATACGGCGTGCTTGAATACCTCGCGGCCACGCATCACTAAGGGCTCGAACGTCTCGTCCTTGTCGATGTAGGGTGTAGGTTCGAGGCGACGCTGGTAGTAGAGTACATCCGTCAGCGACTCTGTCGTCAGACGTATCGCTTTGAGTTCGTCGCCCGCCGTTACTACGGCTGCACCCGCGCCGTCGCCAAAGAGTACACATGTGCTACGGTTCTGCCAGCTCACCATGCGCGAGGGCTCCTCGGCACATACGATGAGGATGTTCTTCGCCTTGTTTGCTTTGAGCTTGTCGTCGGCCATGTCCATGGCGAAGATGAAGCCTGCGCACGCCGCGTTGATGTCTACCGTGGGGCACTTTGCGCCGAGCTTACCCTGAATTATGCAGCTCAGTGCAGGCGTTACGTACTCGTTTACTACGTTCGAGCAGATGATAAAGTCGATATCGTTCACCGTGAGGTTGGCATCCTCCAAGGCGCGCTGTGCCGCCTCGCATGCCAAGTCCTCCAATCGTTCAGTCGAAATCACGCTGCGCGCCTTAATTCCGGTGCGCTCGGTTATCCACTCGTCGGTTGTTTCAAGAAACTTTTCGAGCATCTCGTTTGTTACCGAGCACGAGGGGTGTGCCGATCCTGTTCCAATAATTTTCATCTAACTGTTTTGTTAGTTTAACACATTTGTTGGTCGTCAATGGTGGGCCTTGTCGCCCTTATATTAACGCACCAAAGTCGTAGAATAATATACCATTTTATTTTCGCGACCACGCAAAGATACTTTTCGCGTTTGTATGCACCCTCAAAGTGTGGCGAAAAACTGTATTTTGTGGTAAAAATGCAATATTTGTGGTAAAATGTTTTATAGTTCGCCTAAAATTACTAATTTTGTAGCCTAAACATCAATATATTTATGGCAATTCGGGAGAGTGAAATACCAAAATTTCTTGTGTCGCGCCGCTACATCTCGGCCATGATTACGTTCATCGTTCTCTTCTCGGCACTCTTTCTGATTATCTACGAGCCCTTCTCGCTGGCCGTGTGGTTCAGCACCGACGATATGTTGAAGTTCAGCTTCACGGTGCTCTTCTACGTCGCTGCCGTCATAGTGCTCATCATCAGCCGCTCGCTGATGTACGCCTTGCAGGATAGGATGCTTCTGACGACCATAAAGTATGTCTGGTGGCTCATGAGCGAGAACCTCATAATCTCGCTTCTCTACACCTTCATCACGGTGCGCTTCTTCCCCATGGCCCACATGTCCATCCCCGATATCGCCATCCGTGCGCTCTTCTGCGTTACGATGATACTCGTCATCCCCAACGCCTTGGTGTCGTTCTACGCCGCCTTTCGCTCGAAGTGCGAGGAGTTGGAGGCTTCGCAGTACGAGTTACAGCGACTCAGGGACGAGTGTCGCCGCTTGGAGCAGATTAGCGAGCGCGATATGCGCCTCATGTCGCAGGTGCCACAGACGGCCGCCGAGCGTCAGCCACGCATGATACACCTCTACGACTACAACGGCGTGCTGCGTCTTACCATCAACCTCGACTCGTTGTACTATGTCGAGTCGGACGACAACTACGTCAAGGTCTTCTACAAGCATAACGACCGTATCGCGTCGTACATGCTGCGTTGTCGCACCAAGAGCCTCGAACAGACGCTCGAAGGCACGGGCATGATACGTTGCCACCGCTCCTACATTGTCAACGTCCGCAAGATAGAGTTCGTGGGCGAGGAGAATCGTATGCGCTATCTTGTGCTGAGCAGCGACACGAGCAAGCGCATCCCCGTCTCGAAGAGCTACTATAACAATCTTCTTGCCGCACTTAACACCGTGGCGTAGGGTGCGTAGCGAGAACGATGCCGAACGCACCGTTCGCGAGGGGGTGCCCCTCCGAACGTTCGTTCGTTCGTTCGCTGTGGTTGTCTGTTGATAGCGCGCCGTGGGTAGTTGTGGGTAGATGTGGGTAGTTGTAGGCGAGATTTTTGGCGCGCTCCCCACCACTACCTACTTCTACCTACTATTACCTACCACTACCTATAAAATCTTGCGCGCCCCTCAACCCTTCCCTCCGAACGCACCGTTCGCCAGGGGGAGCCCCTCCGAACGTTCGTTCGTTCGTTCGCCCTCTTGCATGTTTCGTATATTATGTGTATATTTGTGCAACCTATTGCGCACGTCGCGCGTATGCACCATGCGCATGCACCATCGAACAACATAATATAACTGTATATACCATGAAAGAGGTACTCAAATTCTACAAAGACTTCCCCAAGGAGGGTATCAACTTTGTCGATATCATCCCCTACTTGCAAGACCGCGAGGTGTTTAAGAGCCTCGTAGCTAAGATTGCGGCATGCTGCACTACGCCCAACATCGTAGCCCCCGAGGCGCGTGGCTTCCTCTTTGCTGCGCCGCTGCTTGTGGCCGATGAGCGTATAGAGAATATCGTGCCTGTGCGTAAGAGCGGTAAGCTACCCTTTAAGGAGGGCGACCTCCACGAGGTACTTATCGAGAAGGAGTATGGCTGCGATAGGCTATACTACCGTCTGAGCGACATCGCTGCGGGCAGGGCTGTGGGCGATACCTTCGAGGTAACCATCCTCGACGACGTATTGGCTACGGGAGGTACTGCCGAGGGCCTTGCGCGCTCGTTGGAGTCTACGCCCATCGTCGTTGACGGCAAGCAGTACCGCATACGTGTCAAGGAGTTTGTATTTATCGTGGAGCTCGGCGAGCTTGGCGGTGCTGCCCGCTTGGAGAAGATAGCTCCCGTACATTCGATAACAGTTATATAATTATATATAAATATATATAATTATATAAAAGTATATGTATATTACGGTGCGGAGTGAAATTGTCGGCCGTGGGCGCGCGAATTTATAGGTAGTGGTAGGTAATAGTAGGTAGAAGTAGGTAGTGGTGGGGAGCGCGCCAAATAAACTGAAAACTGAAAAGTGAAAACGGAAAGGTAAGGCGTCTGCGACGCGAGGTTTATTGGCTGTTGCGCGCCAAAGTCTCGCGCACAACTACCTACAACTACCCACAACTACCCACAGCTACCCATGGCGCGCTATCAACAGCCAACCACAGTGAACGAACGAACGAACGTTCGGAGGGGCTCCCCCTGCCGAACGGTGCGTTCGGGGACGAAGGCCGAAGGGCGCGCGAATTTATAGGTAGTGGTAGGTAATAGTAGGTAGAAATAGGTAATGGTAGGGAGCGCGCCAAAACTCGCGCACAACTACCCACAACTACCCACAGCTACCTACAGCGCGCAAAAAAAACGTCCATCTTCAACCAATCAACCATCAATACCCATGAGTGTGCTTTCTCACGATATTAAGTTTGTGGCGGGTGTGGGCGAGGTGCGTGCACGCCTCCTCGAACGCGAGGTCGGGGTGCGCACCATTGGCGACCTGATATACCGTTTCCCGTATCGCTACATCGACCGCACGCGCGTGTGGCGCATCGACGAGGTCGACGAGTCGTTGGAGAGCACCTATGTGCAGCTGCGTGTCCGCATACAGGGCTTCGCCTACTCGGGCGAGCTGCGCAAACGTCGCTTCATCGTCGAGGCGAGCGATGCCTCGGGGACGTGCGAGCTGATATGGTTTCAGGGCATCAAGTGGATAGAGCGTCGCTTGGAGGTGGGGCGCGAGTACCTCATCTTCGGCCGTCCGTCGTTCTTCCGTAACCGCCTAAGCATCATACACCCCGACATCGAGCCTATCGAGCAGGCACTATCGCGCAAGCAGGAGAGCGGCTTTCAGGGTATATACGCCTCCACGGAGCGTCTTGCGGAGGGCATAAGTGCCAAGGCCATGTACAACATCGTGCTCAACGCCTGGCACCTCATCGCTGCCGACCCCACGGCCATCGTCGAGCCTCTGCCCGAGGATATGCGTCGTCGCAATGGCCTGATGTCGCTCAGCGAGGCTCTCTACAACATACACTTCCCGCAGTCGGCCGACAAGCTGCGCGCAGCGCAGTATCGCCTCAAATACGACGAGCTGCTGGGCGTGCAGCTGACAATACAGGCACGACGCACGGCACGTAAGGCGCGTGGCGACGGCTTCATCTTCCCGCGTGTGGGCGAGGCGTTCAACACCTTCTACCGCACCAAGCTGCCATTCAGCCTCACCGCGGCGCAGCAGCGCGTAATCAAGGAGATACGTGCCGACATGGTCTCGGGACAGCAGATGAACCGTCTGTTGCAGGGCGATGTGGGCAGTGGCAAGACCATGGTGGCCTTCATGTCGATGCTCTTAGCCGTGGACAATGGCTATCAGGCCTGCACCATGGCCCCCACCGAGATATTGGCGCGCCAGCACTACGCCTCGATGAGCCGCTTTGCCGAGGGCCTCGGTGTGCGTGTGGCCATACTCACGGGAGCATCCAAAGCCAAGGAGCGACGTGCCGCCATCGAGGGCATAGCCTCGGGCGAGGTCGACATCCTCATAGGCACACACGCCCTCATCGAGGATGGCGTGCGCTTCTCGAACCTCGCCTATGTGGTCATCGACGAGCAGCACCGCTTCGGTGTTGAGCAGCGCGCCAAGCTATGGACAAAGAACCAGCAGCCGCCCCACATCCTCGTGATGACGGCAACACCCATACCGCGCACCCTCGCCATGACGCTCTATGGCGACTTGGAGGTCTCCGTCATCGACGAGCTACCCCCGGGACGTAAGCCCATACGCACCTACCACTACTACGACTCGGCGCGTCTGCGCATGTTCGGCTTCCTGAGGCAGGAGATAGCCAAGGGCCGTCAGGTGTATATCGTCTACCCGCTCATCAAGGAGTCCGAGAAGATGGACTATAAAGACCTCTACGACGGCTTCGAGTCTATCACGCGCGACTTCCCGCTGCCCACCTACCGCACCACGGTGTGTCATGGCAAGATGCGTAACGACGATAAGGAGGCCGCCATGCAGCAGTTCAAGCGTGGCGAGGCCGACATCCTCGTTGCTACGTCCGTCATCGAGGTGGGTGTCGACGTGCCCAATGCCACGGTCATGGTCATAGAGTCGGCCGAGCGTTTCGGACTCTCGCAGCTCCACCAGCTGCGCGGCCGTGTGGGACGTGGTGGCGAGCAGTCGTACTGCATACTCATGTCGGGCGAGAAGCTCTCGAAGGAGAGCCGTGCGCGCCTCGATGCCATGTGTCAGACCAACGACGGCTTCGAACTCTCGGAACTCGACCTCAAACTGCGTGGCGCGGGCGACATACACGGCACACAGCAGAGTGGCGATGCCTTTGAGCTCAACATCGCCAACCTGGCCACCGACACACAGATTATGCAGCTCACACGCGAGGAGGCGGTGCGCATCCTCGATGGCGACCCCACGCTCACGAAGCCCGAGAATCGGGCCTATGCTGCGCTGCGCGAGAGGTATCGCAAGCACGAAAAGATGGATTTTTCGAATATCTCGTAATAAGAGTCTCGGAAATAACGTTATCTTTGCACCTTTGAACACGTAACCGAATAAACAGCAAAACAACAATATACTATGGCACTTATAAGATGTTCCAACTGCGGTAACCCCGTGTCGAGCAAGTCTAAGGCATGCCCCATCTGTGGCACACCTATCGCCCCTGTCGAGGAGGCTGCGACCACTGCGCCCGTAACGCCCGTAACGCCCACAACGCCCGCTGCACCCGCCCAGGAGTCTGCACCTGCGACACCCGTAGCACCCGCGACACCTAAGGCCGAGCAGCCACGCACGCTCAACGACATCCTCTCTTCGGGAGGCGCACCGCGCACCCTCAACGAGACCTTCAATAGCCCCGCCGATGGCGCGGCAACGACAATGCCCAAGAGCGAGGCACGCGAGGTGGAGACGCCGATACCCACGCCGACACCACTCTTTACCCCCGCAGCGGAGAGCTACACCCCCGCCGATAGCGACATCCTTGTCGAGGACTTGCAGCGCGAGTTAGAGCGCAGAAAACGCTCTACGTTTGGTCTCTATCTGCTTATAGGACTGCTTGTTGTGCTTCTTATCCCCGCGGCCTACTTCGCCATAACGTATGTGCCCAAGGCCAACACCATCGAGAAGGACTACGAGCTGTTGGAGTCGGCGCGTAAGATTCTCGACGAGCAGAACACCCTCTTGCAGCGCGATGCCGAGGCGTTGGTTGCCGAGTTGGAGGGCCTCAAAGACCGCAACGACACTATGATGGTCAAGTATCAGGAGGCTGTCGACATGCTCACGCAGTTGCAGAAGGAGAAGACCTACAACTACGAGCAGATAGCGCGCTACAAGCGCGAGGTCGAGACGTTGAAGGGCGTGATGAAGGGCTACCTCAAACAGATAGACTCGCTCAACGTCGTAACCAAAGACCTCCGCGCGCAGAACGTGGAGTATAAGCGCGAGATTGACGATGCCCAGCTGCGCGCCGATGTTGCCGAGGAGAAGGCCGACGAGCTGAATACCAAGGTGCGCATCGGAGCTGTCATACGTGCCAGCGGCATCCGTGCCGTGATAACCAACGACAAGGGCAAGGAGGTTAAGGTTAACCGTGCCACACGCATGCGCGTTGACTTCGACCTCACGGCCAACGAGCTTGCCGAGCCTGGCGAGAAGAGCGTCTATGTTGTCATCACGGGCCCCGATGGCTATACTCTCTCACCCGCCAACATGATACTCTTCACCTTCGAGGGCGAGGAGATGATGGCCTCAGCCGTGCGTAAGGTTGACTACGAGAACGAGACCGTACCCGTGAGCATCTTCTACGACGGTAAGTTTGCGAAGGGAACGTATAAGTTTGAGATATACATCGACGGACGTTTGAGTGGTTCGCAGCAGACATACTTCGAGTAATTTCTTGTTATAAGGGCGCATCTGCGGCACCAAGCTCATTTGTTTTTTTGACAATGAGACATTGGGACTATGGGAAATTTTTTCCGTAGTCCCATTGTCTTGTCGGCCGCGTCGTCCCATCGTCCCATTTTCCCACTGTCCCATCGTCTTTTTTTTGACAATGAGACTATGAGACTATGGGACTATGGGATTTTTTTCCGTAGTCCCATTGTTTTGTCGGCCGTGTCGTCCCATCGTCCCATTTTCCCATAGTCCCATCGTCTTTTTTTGATAATGAGACTATGGGACTATGGGATTTTTTTTCTCATTGTCCCATTTTCCCATTTTCCCATCATCCCATCGTCCCACTGTCCCACCATCCCATCGTCCCCCTCGCCGCCCCACCAAAAAACAACCTCACGTTTCTCATTTTCAAAATTTTTTATTATCTTTGCGCCATTATGTATATTTATATAGGTAATCGATAACAAAAAATAATAAAATCTAACACTATGGGAAGAGCATTTGAGTACCGCAAGGCCAGAAAGATGAAGCGCTGGGGACACATGGCACGTGTCTTCACCAAGATTGGTAAAGAGATTGAGATGGCAGTTAAGGCGTCGGGTCCCGACCCTTCGAGCAACCTCCGTCTGCGCCTTCTTATGCAGAACGCCAAGGCCGAGAATATGCCTAAGGAGAACGTTGAGCGCGCAATTAAGCGTGCTACCGACAAGGACTCGGCAGACTACAAGGAGATGATTTACGAGGGCTATGGCCCCCACGGTATCGCCGTTCTTGTGGAGACCGCTACCGACAACACTAACCGTACCGTAGCCTCGGTGCGCATGTACTTCAACAAGTATGGCGGTGCGCTCGGCACGTCGGGCTCTGTGGGCTTCATGTTCGAGCACAAGTGCGTATTTAAGTTCAAGGCCACGGAGGGTGTCGACCTCGAAGAGATGGAGCTCGAGATGATTGACCTTGGTGTCGACGAGTTCTACCCCGAGGAGGAGGCTATCACCGTATATGCCCCCTACGAGTCGTTCGGCTCTATACAGACTTGGATTGAGGGCAAGGGCTACGAGTTGGTATCGGGTGAGGCTGTGCGCATACCCACCGACCAGAAGGAGCTCACCGAAGAGCAGCGCGAGGCTGTAAACAAGCTTATCGAGCACCTCGAAGAGGATGACGACGTAACCAACGTCTACACCACGATGAAGGAGCCCGAGGAGGAGGACGAGGAGTAATATTTCACTCAGACAGAGATTTTTATGGCAAAGTTTAACGAATATAAGGGCTTAGACCTCGCGGCGGTTGCCGACGAGGTGTTGGCTCAATGGACCGCAGAGGATACCTTCCACAAGAGCATCACCACGCGTGAGGGTCATCCCACATTTGTATTCTACGAGGGTCCCCCCTCAGCAAATGGTACACCCGGTATTCACCACGTCATGGCGCGTACCATAAAGGATGTATTCTGCCGCTACAAGACGCAGCAGGGCTACCTCGTGCACCGCAAGGCGGGATGGGATACCCACGGTCTGCCCGTGGAGCTCGGCGTAGAGAAGAAGCTCGGCATCACCAAGGAGGATATCGGACGCAAGATAACCATCGAGGAGTACAACAAGGCGTGCCGCGAGGCTGTGATGGAGTTCACCGACCTCTGGGAGGACCTCACACGCCGCATGGGATATTGGGTGAACATGGACGACCCCTATATCACCTACGACAACAAGTTTATCGAGACGCTGTGGTGGCTCTTGAAGCAGCTTTACGAGAAGGGTCTGCTCTACAAGGGTTACACCATCCAGCCCTACTCGCCCGCAGCGGGTACGGGACTCTCGACACACGAGCTCAACCAGCCCGGTTGCTACCGCGATGTTAAGGATACCACATGTACCGCACAGTTCCGCATCCTCGACCCCAAGGCCGAGATGGAGGGCTGGGGTACTCCCGTGTTCCTCGCATGGACGACAACACCCTGGACGTTGCCCTCGAATACGGCACTCTGCGTAGGCCCCAAGATTGACTATGTCGCAGTGCGCACCTACAACCCTTACACCTCGGAGAAGATTACCGCCGTGGTGGGTGAGCCTCTGCTCTACTCGCTCTTCAACAAGAAGGCCGAGGAGTTGAAGCTCGACGACTACAAGGCGGGCGACAAGCTCATACCTTTCGAGGTTGTGGGCCGCTGGAAGGGTACCGAGCTATGCGGCATGCACTACGAGCAGCTGCTGCCCTGGGTTAAGCCTGTTGAGGCTGACGAGAAGGGTAACTGGGTTGAGGCATCGGCCAAGGCCTTCCGTGTCATCCCCGGCGACTATGTTACCACGGAGGATGGTACCGGTATCGTGCATATCGCACCTACGTTTGGTGCCGACGATGCCTTCGTAGCGCGTCAGGCGGGTATACCCTCGCTCTTCATGATAAACAAGCGTGGCGAGACACGTCCCATGGTCGACTTCACGGGTAAGTTCTACCTGCGCGAGGAGCTCGACGAACGCTTCCTTGCGGAGTGCGTAGAGTCGGCGTATGCGGAGTATGAGGGACGCTGGGTGAAGAACGCCTACGACCCGCAGTTCACTGTCGACGGTCGCTACGACGAGAAGGCTGCACAGGCTGCCGAGAACCTCGACATCTACATCTCGATAAAGCTCAAAGAGAGCAACAAGGTGTTCAAGATTGAGAAGCACACGCACAACTATCCCCACTGCTGGCGTACCGATAAGCCTGTGTTGTACTACCCCTTGGACTCATGGTTCATTCGCACCACAGCCCTCAAAGAGCGCATGATAGAGCTCAACAAGACCATCTATTGGAAGCCCGAGTCTACGGGTACAGGACGCTTTGGCAAGTGGCTCGAAAACCTCAACGATTGGAACCTCTCGCGCTCACGCTTCTGGGGTACGCCTCTGCCCATCTGGGCTACGGAGGACCGCTCGGAGTTGAAGTGCATAGGCTCTATCGAGGAGCTTATCTCGGAGATTGAGAAGTCGGTAGCTGCCGGCCTTATGACCGAGAACCCCTACAAGAACTTCCGCGTGGGCGACATGTCGAAGGAGAACTACTCGGTAGAGAACATCGACCTGCACCGCCCCTATGTCGATAACATCGTGCTGCTCTCGTCTAAGGGTGAGCCTATGCGTCGTGAGCCCGACCTCATCGACGTGTGGTTCGACTCGGGAGCCATGCCCTATGCCCAGGTACACTACCCCTTCGAGGCTAAGGAGGGCTTTGGCGATATCTACCCTGCGGACTTCATCGCCGAGGGTGTCGACCAGACCCGTGGTTGGTTCTTCACGCTGCATGCCATAGCCACGATGCTCTTCGACTCTGTGGCCTTCAAGAATATCATCTCTAACGGTCTGGTGCTCGACAAGAACGGCAATAAGATGTCGAAGCGTCTGGGCAATGCTGTTGACCCCTTCGAGGTGTTGAAGAAGTATGGTGCCGATGCCACACGTTGGTATATGATATCTAACTCGCAGCCGTGGGACAACCTCAAATTCGACGTCGATGGCGTTGACGAGTGCCGCCGTAAGTTCTTCGGCACGCTCTACAACACCTACTCGTTCTTCGCGCTCTACGCCAATATCGACGGCTTCACAGGTCGCGAGGCCGAGGTTCCCGTGTCATCACGTCCCGAGATTGACCGCTGGATATTGTCGGAGCTCAACTCGTTGGTGCGCGATGTTACCGCGTCGTTGGAGGACTACGACCCCACACCTGCGGCACGTCGCATCGACGCCTTTGTCAACGAGAACCTCTCGAACTGGTATGTGCGTCTCAACCGCAAGCGTTTCTGGGGTGGTGAGCTCACGGACGATAAGCTGGCTGCCTACCAGACCCTCTACACCTGCTTGGAGACGGTGGTGCTTCTTGCTGCGCCCATCGCGCCCTTCATCACCGACCGCATCTTCCGCGACCTTAACGCCCTCAGTGGCCGCCACACGGCCGAGAGTGTGCACCTTGCCGCCTATCCTAAGGCCGATGAGAGCCTCATCGACGCCGACTTGGAGCGTATGATGTCGCTGGCACAGCGCACCTCGTCTATGGTCTTGGCGTTGCGTCGCAAGGTTAACATCAAGGTGCGTCAGCCCTTGCAGAAGATTATCATCCCCGTGCTCGACAAGGATATGGCACGCTATATCGACGCTGTGCGCACGCTCATACAGGGTGAGGTTAACGTGAAGGCTATCGAGCTTATCTCGGATACCACGGGCATCATCACCAAGCGTATCAAGCCCAACTTCAAGACCTTAGGCCCGAAGTATGGCAAGTATATGAAGCAGATTGCCGCGCTTGTTGCCACCTTCACTCAGGAGCAGATTGCCGCCGTGGAGAACGACGCCGAGACTATCCTCACAATCGACGGTGAGCAGCTCACGACGACTGTTGCCGACTACGAGATTGTATCGGAGGATATGCCCGGATGGTTGGTAGCCTCGGAGGGTAAGCTTACCGTGGCTCTGGATATCACCATTACAGACGAGCTTCGCCGCGAGGGTGTAGCCCGCGAGTTGGTCAACCGCATCCAGAACATCCGCAAGGAGTCGGGCTTCGAGGTTACGGATAAGATTCGTGTTGAGATTGAGGCTAACGAGCTTACGACAGCCGCTGTTGAGAGCTTTGCGGAGTATATTGCCTCGCAGACGTTGGCCCTCGACGTTAAGACCTCGGCGCAGCCTGTGGGTGAATTTGTTGTCGACAGCGACTTGGATGATGAGGCGTTGAAGATAGCGGTTACGAAGGCGTAATTTCTTACCATAAGGGCGCATCTACTTCCGCTAACGAATTATCTCAGCAATGGGCAGTACGCCTAAGTACAGCCCATCGCTTCGAAATTCGCCGAGCGTTGTATCTGCAACCCTTCTGACAAGAAATCGAGTTTCTTGTGATAAGAGGCCATTCTCGGCCTCTTTTTTTTGACTATGAGACATTGGGACATTGGGAGATTTTTCTCATCGTCTCATCGTCCCATTTTCTCATCGTCCCACTGTCTTTTTTTGATTATGAGACCATGAGACATTGAGACTATGGGATTTTTTTTCTCATCGTCCCATTGTCCCATCGTCCCATCGTCCTGTCGGGCGCGTCGTTTCACTCTTCCTCTACGCCAAGTTATAGTCGCGTAGGGCGTTGTTGAGCGATGTCTTCTTGTCGGTTGACTCCTTGCGGCGGCCGATGATAAGTGCGCACTGCACACCATAATCTCCTGCGGGGAAGTGCTTCGTATATGTTCCCGACACGACCACCGAGCGGGGAGGCACGTAGCCCTTATACTCCACGGGCTCGGGACCCGTAACGTCGATGATATGTGTCGAGCCGGTAATCACCGTATTCGAGCCGAGCACCGCCTCACGGCATACGTGGGCACCCTCCACAACTATCGAACGTGAGCCTATGAAGCAGTTATCCTCGATGATGACGGGCGACGCCTGCACGGGCTCCAACACGCCACCTATGCCCACGCCACCGCTAAGGTGCACGTTCTTGCCTATCTGTGCGCATGAGCCCACCGTGGCCCACGTGTCGACCATGGTGCCCGAGTCGACGTATGCTCCGATGTTGACGTACGACGGCATGAGGATAGCACCCGGGGCGATATATGCGCCATAGCGCGCCACAGCATGGGGCACTACACGCACGCCAAGCTCCTCGTAGCCACGTTTGAGCTCCATCTTATCGTACCACTCCAACTCGCCGGCATGCATCGTGCGCATGGTCTGTATGGGGAAGTATAGGATGATAGCCTTCTTCACCCACTCGTTAACCTGCCACTCGCTACGCTCCAAGTCTATCGGCTCGGCACAGCGCAACACACCCTTATCCACCGCCTCGACGGTAGCACGTATAGCCTCACGCACCTCGTTGGTAGCCAGAAGCTCGCGGTTTTCCCACGCCTGCTCGATTAATATTTTTTCTGCTTCAAACATATTATTCCAAAATTTTAGTGTTAACGGATGCTCAAAGATACAAAAAAAATGGACGTGCGCATATCACGATATAAAATTATGACTATCTTTGTTCAAAGAATATTCAAAAATAGTGTGCGTATGAAAGTGTATAAGTTTGGCGGCGCGTCGGTGAAAAATGCCGATGGCGTACGCAATCTTCTCGATATAGTCAAGGACGAAAAGGAGCTCTTCATCATCGTCTCGGCGATGGGCAAGACCACAAATGCTCTCGAACGTGTCTTCGAGGCTATGCAGCATGGCGACGAGGCCACGGCAATGCAGCATATCGACCAGAGCTACGCCTACCACCGCTCGATTATCGACGAGCTGATGGGTGCCGATGTTACCATTGAGCAGGTTGACACCCTCTTCCGACAGCTGCGCAACACGGTGCGCAATACCGTCTATCGCGCCTCGGATGCCGAGTTGTGGTACGACACCATCGTGGCCTTTGGCGAGCTTATATCTACGACCATCGTGTCGAACTATCTCAACGGCCACGGCGTCGTAAACCGCTGGGTGGATATGCGTCGTGCCTTCCTCACCGAACAGCGTCACAAGGATGCCAATGTCAACTTGGAGGCCACCACGGTGCGCCTACGCCGCGAGATTGCCGACTGCCCCGAGAGCATATTCGTGGGTCAGGGCTTCATTGGCGGTGCTCCCGATGGCACCACTACGACCCTCGGTCGCGAAGGCTCCGACTACTCGGCAGCCATCGTTGCCAACGTCCTCGATGCCGAGTCTATGAGCGTATGGAAGGATGTGGACGGCATCCTTAATGCCGACCCCAAGATATTCCCCGATGCCCGCAAGATTGAGCGTCTGAACTACATGGATACCATAGAGATGGCGTACAGCGGTGCGCAGATTATCCACCCCAAGACCATCAAGCCGTTGCAGCAGAAGAACATACCGCTCTACGTGCGTCCCTTTGGCGATAAGCATGCCGCAGGCTCGGTCATCACGTCGGATGTGGAGCGCGCCTATGAGCCTATAATGATACAGAAGAGCAACCAGGTGTTGTTGCGTCTGCACTCGCGCGACCTCTCGTTTGTCTTGGAGGAGAAGTTTGCCACGGTCTTCACCATCTTCGACAGCCACCGCATAAAGATTAACCTTGTGCACAACTCGGCCGTGAACCTCTACATGGCCGTCGATCAGTCGTGGCATATCGACGAGGCCATAGGCGAGTTGGAGGGCATGGGCTTCGATGTCGAGAAGCGAGACGATGTCGAGTTGGTTACCATACGCTACTACAACGACGATTTGTATCGTCGCTACGCCTTCGACGAGCGCATCATCATCAAGCAGACCACGCCACACTCGTTGCGTTTCGTGCGCACGAAGTAGAGCGTTAGGCCAACACCTCCATTTCGGAATGGGGCGTCCTGCCGTAGTGTGGGACGCCTCGTTGCATATAAGCCCCCATGCGCGTATTGCTTGGCGATGAACCGTAGTATCGTCTGTAACACGCCGAGAAGTGCGATTCGTTGACAAAGCCGCAGATATGCGCTATCTGACTTATGGCCACCCTGCTGTGCGTTATCATCTCGTGTGCTATGGTCATCCTGCATGTCATGTACCACCTATGTGGCGATGTCCCGTACCATAGTGTGAAGTAGCGTTTGAATGTCGAGAGCGTCATGAAGCATCGTTCGGCAATCTTCTCGATATGTTCACCGCTTATCAACCCTTCGAGCACGGCATGGTCGAAGCGTGTCGCAGCGTTGCTTGCCTCTCCACGTCGCTCGATGGTTACCAATATCTGCTCGAAGAGTCCTCGTGCACCCGTACGTTTGTCGACGGTATATTGGCCCGGTGAGAGTATATAGTTGAGCGTATTGGCGTAGTTGTCGCGTATGGTGCAGTGTCCGTTAAAGACATATCCAACAACGCTTTTGTCGATGTTGAGTGTCGATATTATAGGTGTGCTTATACTCTCGTAGTGAATATTAAACCGGCATAAATTTGGCTTCAATAACATAGTGCAACGCTGTTCTTTTGGGGGACAGAAAAATGTGCTTAACAATAAATACAATACAAATATATATAAAATATTCGAAATTCGCATTTATCGTCTTGTACTATGCTAATTTTGAGCCTAATATAACACTTTGGACTAAATGAAATATAGACATAAAAACACGAAAAATGCCTGAAACGTAGGACTAAATAGTGTACATTCAGGCAAATTTTGGACTATACGGCGCACATGATTATCTTATATCTCGCGACGATTTATCAGTGCATGCGTTATTGTCAGCTCGTCGACATACTCCAACTCGTCGCCGAAGCCTATGCCGCGGGCTATGGTCGTAACCTTGACGTCGGGGAATGCTTTGAGGCGGTTGAGCAGATAGAAGAGCGTGGTCTCGCCCTCGACGGAAGTCGATATGGCGATGATTACCTCCTTGACCTCGCCTGTGAGCAGCTTATCGCAGAGCAGGTCTACTTTGAGGTCGGAGGGCCCTATGCCCTGCATGGGCGATATGACGCCACCCAGCACGTGATACATACCTCGATATTGTGCCGTATTCTCGATAGACATCAGGTCGGCAACCTGCTCGACGACACATATCGTAGAGCGGTCGCGGCGCGCATCGCTGCATATCTCACACAGCTCGCTATCGGATAGGTTGTTGCAGCTGCGGCAGTAGCATATATCGTGGCGAAAGCGGGCTATGCTTCCGGCGAGCGAGTCTACCGTCTCGGGCTCCATTTTGAGGATGTGCATAGCCAGACGCAGTGCCGTGCGGCGACCTATGCCGGGCAGACGTTGCAGCTCCGCGGTTACGTTGTCGAGAAGTTTGGCCATCGTCTTACGGTTATATGCGTTCTATGAGGTTGCTGTGTATCCACCCCTTCTCGCCGTCGGCGAACGCCACCTCCGACCACTCGCCGTGGCTACGTACGATTGTGAGGATGACACCCTGTGAGGGCTGGCGCACAATCTTCGATGCGCTGTCGGGCGAGGCGTGTACGGGTGTTGTGTCGTTGCATACCACCACGGCGCGTACCTCATCGAGCTGTGCACTGCGCTGCGAGAGTGCCAGGGCGGTGCCGAGTACGACGAGTACGAGGGCGATGAGTGCTGTGAAGAATGACACCTTGCGTAGTGTGATGCGCGATGCGAGGAGGTATAGAAGCACGAGGGCGAGGCATACGACGAGCATCACCACCGAGAGTATACCCCAGCCGTTCGAGGTCATCATATCGCGCAACGAGTGCCACATGCCGCTGATGAAGCCCTCGGGCAGTGCCTCTGTATCGTTGGTGTAGTCGCGTGCGAGGTCGAGGTTGTAGCGGGCATCCTCCATTGCGGGGTTTAGTTTCAGTGCGCGCGAGTAGTTGAGTATGGCTCGTCCGAGCTCTCCATGCTCGAAGCTACGGCCCTCGTTGCTCTGCCCCTTTTTGAAGTAGGCATCGCCTAAGTTGTAGTAGACCTCGGCTGTGCCAAAGCCCTGCTCTATGACCCTCTCGAAGGCCTCGACGGCGGCATCGTACTCCGTGGCGGCATAGGCCTCGATGCCCTCCTTCCAGTAAGCCTCGGCCGTAGTCTTGGCATCGGCCGCGAGGGCCTCGCTACCGCATAGCAGCATGGCCACTGCGCCCACCATCATCGCTATCTTATTTCGTATCACTGCTCTCATAGTTGACTATCGTTTTACCACATCTTCGATTTTAGATATTACCTCTATCGCGTCGCCATATATCTCGTTCATGTCGCCATCGGTCGAGGGGGCATACTGCGCCTCATCCGCGCGCGATATTATTTGGCAGAACTGCTCGGCATCGGCTGTCGACACCTGACGGCGGTATAGCTCCTCGCGTATTGTCTCCTTCGTGAGGTTCGAGACGGGGATGTTGAACTTATCGCTGATATATCCCCACATTGCCCTCAGCAGCTCTTCGTAGAAGGCGTGGCGGTTGCTCTCGGCCATATATCTCTCCGCGAGGCGCAGACGCTGCACGGCAACCTTATCGGCGCGTTTCATGCGGCGTGCCACGATGTTACGGTTTTCGCGTATGCGGCGACGTAGGATGATGTACGTGGCGATGAAGAGAGCCACGGCCACCACGACGATAAGCCAATAGAGGGGCGAGAGGATGAACATCTCACCGGTGGGGTGCAGGCGAGCCTCGGTGGCGATATATCGTATGTCGCGGTCGAGCTGCTTCATCTGTCCGTAGCCACCATGTAGTGGCTGTGCGATGTCTGCTGTCGAGGTGCCATCGTCGGCCACGCTGAGCGTGAAGGGCTCTGTTGCGAGGCTTCGGTACTCGCCCGTTGCGGGGTCGAAGTAGCTGAATACGATAGGCTCGATTGAGAAGTCGCCCGCCGAGCGTGCCACGAAGGGGTAGGTATATGTTATGCTTCCCGATGTTCCTGCGGCCGTAACCTTCACGTTGTCGGTAATCTTAGGGTCGTAGACCTCGAACGACTCGGGCATTACGAGCTTGGGTGTGGTGATGAATTTGAGGTTTCCGTTGCCCGAGATGGTTATCTCCACCTGCTCTGCGCTGTTAGCCATGATTGACTCCTCGGGCATCGTGCTACGCATTGTAAACTGACCCACAGCCCCGTTGAACGATGAGGGAGCACCCGCAGGAAACTCCTTGACGTTGATGGTGATAGCGGGTGTTGTGAGCTCGCGTCGCACGTGGTATATCTGACGACCACCAAATATGGGATCCATCGAGCGGCTGTCCTGCACTACGACCTGCGCTATGATGTTCATCTTCGCGGGCTCGATGTCTATTTTGCCGCTACGTTGTGGCGAGAGCATATACTCGGCAATCTTGTAGGTCTCGTATATGCGTCCGTTGTACTCCTCGCGTGAGGGTGCATTGTCGAAGGAGAGCTCCTGCGACCAGAAGTCGTTGAATTGGGGTAGCTCTACGTTCTCCACCTGGTCGATGTTGATGCGCGTATATAGCACCAGCGAGGCGCGTATCGACTCGCCCTTATATACGTCGCTATCCGATACTTTCAGACGTATGAGCACGTCATCCTTGCCTATGCGGCTCTCGGGTGAGCGATGCTCGGTTGTCGACTCCTCGCGGCCACGCTCCGCACGCTCGGCGATAATCTCGATGGGGAATGGCTCTGTCGTGTAGCTCTTGCCATCCACCGAGAGTGTTGCCGCACCTATGGTGAATGTACCCTCGGTTGTGGGCATCAGCACATAGGTGTAGGTGCATGTGTAGCTCGACGACTGTCGTCCGTTTATCCACTGTACGGAGTGTCCCGTCGATACGCTGGGGCCTGCAAGTATGTCGAAGCCCTCGAACGAGGGTGCTCTGAAAGTGCCATCGTCGGGCTGCTCGTTTACGCTGAACTCCACACGGAAGGGCTGGTCTTTGGCCGTGAGGGCGGGAGCCTCGGCCTTGAACGATACCTGAGCCCATGCAGTGAGTGAGCTGCAAAGCGCAACGAGGAGAAGTGTTATGCGTAGAGAGAGTCGTTTCATCTTTTCAAACAAAATAGGTTTACCGCTACGTTGTTAACGTCTCGGCAGTGTGGTTTATTATCGACAACACGCAAATGTTGGCGATAAATATCTTAGCTTCAATGCGCCTGTTGCCTTGCCACGGCCGAGGCATCCGCCTGAGGGCGGACACCTCGACGTGCAAGAGACGCTATTGCGACCTACGACCTCTTAGTGTGCAAAGTCTGCGAAGAAGTCGTTGCCCTTATCATCAACGATGATAAATGCGGGGAAGTTCTCGACGTAAATCTTACGTACAGCCTCCATGCCGAGCTCCTCGAAGTCTACGACCTCCACCTTCTTGATAGAGTTCTTTGCGAGGATAGCGGCGGGGCCACCGATAGAGCCGAGGTAGAAGCCACCGTTGGCCTTACATGCGTCGGTTACCTGCTGTGAGCGGTTACCCTTGGCCACCATCACCATCGAGCCACCTGCCTTCTGGAAGAGGTCAACGTATGAGTCCATACGACCTGCCGTTGTGGGGCCAAACGAGCCTGATGCCATGCCTGCGGGGGCCTTGGCGGGGCCTGCATAATATACGGGGTGCTTCTTGAAGTAGTCGGGCATAGGCTTACCCTCGTCGAGCATCTGCCTGATGCGTGCGTGGGCGATGTCGCGTGCTACGACCAACGTACCTTTGAGGTTGAGGCGTGTCTTGATGGGGTACTTCGACAAAATCTCGCGTACCTTGTCCATGCCCTCGTCGAGGTCGATATCCACGGCCGGCGACATTGCGGGAGCCTCTGCGGGGAGGAAGCGTGCGGGGTTCTTCTCCAACTTCTCGATGAAGATACCCTCGGGCGTAATCTTAGCCTTGATGTTGCGGTCTGCCGAGCAGCTAACACCGATAGCCACGGGGCATGATGCGGCGTGGCGGGGTGCGCGGATGACACGTACGTCGTGTACGTAGTACTTACCGCCAAACTGTGCGCCGAGGCCTATCTCCTGGCAAATCTTCTCGACCTTAGCCTCCCACTCCAAGTCGCGGAAGCAGCGGCCACCCTCGTTACCCGATGTGGGCAGCTCGTCGAGATAGCCTGCCGAGGCCTTCTTCACTGTCGAGAGACACATCTCGGCCGACGTGCCACCGATGCAGAGTGCGAGGTGGTAGGGGGGACATGCCGATGTTCCGAGGTCGGTGATATGCTCCTTGATGAACTTCGTCAGCGACTCCTCGTTGAGCAGAGCCTTGGTCTGCTGGTAGAGGAATGTCTTGTTTGCCGAGCCACCACCCTTGGTGATGAACAAGAACTCATACTCCATGCCGGGATGACCTGCGTAGATGTCAATCTGTGCGGGGAGGTTGGTTGCCGAGTTCTTCTCCTCGGTCATGGTGAAGGGCACAACCTGTGAGTAGCGCAAGTTACGCTCCTTGTAGGTCTCGTACACGCCACGCGAGATGCACTCGGCGTCGTTAGCACCGGTATATACATCCTCGCCCTTGTGGCCGATGCAGATAGCTGTACCCGTATCCTGGCATGTGGGCAACTCGCCCTCGGCGGCAACACACTGGTTCAGAAGCATGGTGTATGCCACAAACTTGTCGTTGTCGGTAGCCTCGGGGTCCTGCAATATGTTAGCCAACTTCTGCAAGTGCGATGCGCGCAAGTAGAACGACACGTCGCTGTAAGCCTCCTTGGCCAAGAGTTCGAGACCCTTGGGGTCGACCTTCAAAATCTTACGTCCGTCGCACTCCACGACCTTCACGTAGTCCTTCGTGAGAAGGCGGTACTCCGTCTTATCCTGCTGGATAGGGAACGGCTCCTGATAGATGAAATCTGCCATAATTAACTCTTTTTAGTCTTTATCTGTATTGTTGTTTATTTCAAGTTCGATTAACGTCTGACCCTCGAAGGCGTTGCTCTTTGCGCTATCTATGACACGCATGGGACGCTCCAAGGCCACGGTGTCGGCCAAATGCAGCCTCTCGATGTTGGCGGTCTTGGTCTCTACGGTCGCGGGCTTCGTATCGAGCGACTTTACAAAGTCTACGATGCCGAATACGAAGACGATAGATACCAGCACGGGACATACGTAGCGTAGCAGGAAGCGTACGATGGGGTATGTAGCCTTGTCTATGCCACCCTCGGCCCTTAGCTCAGCCTTCATATCCTCCTTGCGCCATACCCAGCCCACGAATATCGACGTCAGGATACCCAAGAGAGGCAGCATGACGATAGCCGTGAAGTTGTCCATGAGCGTGAAGAGGTTCATGCCCGCCACCTGAATATGGCTCCACATGCCGAGCGATAGCGAAGCTATGGTCGTGAGGACGATGACTACGAGCGTAACCAGACGTGTTGCATGCTTGCGCGACATGCCGCGCTTCTCCACGAAGTACGATGTTACGGCCTCGTGCATCGATATTGTCGACGATATGGCCGCTAAGGCGAGCAGCAGGAAGAAGAGCGTCGCCCAGATGTTACCTGCGGGCATCGCGGCGAATACCTTGGGCATTGCCACGAAGGCGAGCTGCGGGCCACTCTGGTTCTCGACGCCGGCCGAGAAGATGATGACGGCGGCGGTGATGGCCACAATTGTGTCGAGCGACACCACGCTTATCGCTGTGCCGGCAAGCTTCGTGCCCTTCTTGAAGTACGAGCCATAGATGAGCATTGCTCCCATGCCTATCGAGAGGGTGAAGAATGCCTGACCCATGGCGTCGAGGAAGGTCTTACCCGACACCTTCGAGAAGTCGGGCGTGAAGACGTTGGCCACAGCATCGCGGCTCTCGGGGAGCCACAACGAGTATATCGCCAGGATGATAAGTACGACAAAGAGCAGGGGCATCATGATTTTCGACGCCTTCTCGATGCCTCCCTGCACGCCACCGGCTATGATAGCGTGGTTGGCGACGATGAAGAGGTAGGTGTAGATGAGCGGTGCCCATGTCGACGATGTAAAGTCGGAGAAGAATGTTCCGTAGTCGCCCGTTATGCTGTTCGTGGCCGACGATACGGCGTAGTTGATAGTCCATCCCGCGATTACGAAGTAGTAGCCCATGATTATGGTTACCGACAGGAGGCCCATTGCTCCGAGCCATCCCCAGCCGCGCTTAATCTTCGCGAAGGCATCCACAGGGTTACACTTCGAGTTGTGGCCCACCGCAAACTCGGCGATGAGCAACGGGAGACCCAGCAGGAGGATACAACCGAGGTATATGATGATAAATGCTCCGCTACCATGCTCCGAGGTGATATACGGAAATCGCCAGATGTTGCCGAGGCCTATTGCCGAGCCTGCTGCTGCGAGTATGGCGACAAGCTTGCCGCCAAAGCCACCGCGTTTTTCTTCGTTTGCCATATAGGTTATCCAATGAGTGTTACACTTACTCTATCAATCTTTCCGCCCAGCGGGGGTGCTATCTTGGCCACGGTGCACTCCACGCTCTCAATCTCGGGGAAGGCCTCCTTTACGGCCTCGATGATGTTTGCCGCCGCCGCCTCGATGGTGCGCTGTGTGCGCTGCATCGTGCGCTCGACAATCTCATATACGGTGAGGTAGTTCACCGCGTCGCGCACATCGTCCGAGAGGTGTATCTCGCCCAGAGGTGTGTGTATGGCCAGGTCGACACGAAAGCGGTTGCCCACCTGCTGTTCGAGGTCGTAGCAGCCGTGGTAGGCACGCAGATATATGCCGTCGAGGCGTATGGTGTATAACTTTTTCACGTTACGTGCCTATTCAATCGTTATGAGGTAGTAGTTCTTCTTGCCGCGCTGCACAAGCAGATACTTACCTGCGATGATGTCCTCCTCGGCTATGGTGCGCATGGGGTCGGCCACCTTCTCCTTGTTGAGCTGCACGCCACCACCCTGAATCATCTTGCGGCACTCGCCCTTCGAGGGGAATACCTTGCACCTATCGGCAATGATGTCGATAAGGGGTAGCGAGAGGTCGTCGCGAGAGATTGAGAATTGGGGCACACCCTCGAATACCTGCAAGAGTGTCGCCTCGTCTAACGCGTGCAACGCCTCCGAGGTGGCATTTCCGAAGAGGATGTTCGTTGCCTGCATAGCCTTCTCCAACTCCTCCTTCGAGTGTATCATCGTTGTTACCTCCTCGGCCAGACGCTTCTGCAAGATGCGCATGTGGGGTGCCTCGTCGTGCTCCGCGATAAGACGCTCTACGGTCTGACGGTCGAGCAGCGTGAATATCTTGATGTAACGCTTGGCGTCGTCGTCGCTCACGTTGAGCCAGAACTGATAGAACTTGTAGGGCGATGTGTAGCGCGCATCGAGCCATACGTTGCCGCTCTCGGTCTTGCCAAACTTCGTGCCGTCGGCCTTGGTGATTAGCGGACATGTGATTGCAAATGCCTCATTCTCTGCACCGAGCTTGCGGCGTATGAGCTCCGTACCGGTGGTGATGTTACCCCACTGGTCGGCACCTCCGAGCTGCACCTTGCAGTTGTACTCGTTGTAGAGGTGCAGGAAGTCGTAGCCCTGCAATAGCTGGTAGGTAAACTCCGTGAACGACATGCCGTCGCCCTCGCCGTTGAAACGCTTCTTCACCGAGTCCTTGGCCATCATGTAGTTTACGGTTATGCACTTGCCGATGTCGCGGGCAAACTCCAAGAACGAGAACTCCTTCATCCAGTCGTAGTTGTTCACGAGCAGTGCGTGGTTCTCGGCCGTAGAGTCGAAGTCGATGAGTTTTGCGAGCTGACGCTTTATGGCCTCCTGGTTGTGGCGCAACGTAGGCTCGTCGAGGAGGTTACGCTCCTGCGACTTACCCGACGGGTCGCCAATCATGCCCGTAGCACCGCCAATGAGGGCTATGGGTCGGTGTCCGCACATCTGGAAGTGCTTCAATATCATTACACCTACGAGGTGGCCTATGTGCAGCGAGTCGGCCGTGGGGTCGATGCCGAGGTAGGCTGTGGTCATCTCCTTCTGCAACTGCTCCTTGGCTCCGGGCATGATGGTGTGTATCATGCCGCGCCATTCGAGTTCTTCAACAAAATCCTTAATCATTGTCTCTATTTTTTTGATTTTTATTCTATTTCGTAGTCTCCTTATTTTGCTCTTCGTGGAGTTATTCGGCGTCGAGTTTCAGACGCTCCATCATCTCCACCAACTTGTCGTTCTTTGCCGTTAGGTGGCGCACGCGGTCCTCAATCTTTATTGGGCGGTTGGCTCTGATTTGTTCGTTCACCTTCACCTTGATGTCTATGACGCCATTTACCCCTGCTACCTCCGCGAACTCTGCTCCCAGGGTCGTCTTCGAGCGCAATATCTCTTCGCCCTGGTCGGCCGAAGGTGTGCTGATAGTTATTATGTTGCGCTCCACACGCATGCCCTCAAATACGGAGAGGTGGCGCGGGTAGCGACGCTTTATGGTGTCGAGTATCTTGTCGCGCGCAACCGTAATCTTCTCCTCGCTGAGGCCATCTATCGGCTCCTCGCGTGTCGTTGTCTCCTCCTCCACACCACGCTGGGCCTTGGAGCCGAGCAGGTCTTGTAGCGAGACGTTTCCCGATGTGGGTCGCACTCCCGCAATACGGCGTGCAGGACGCTTTGCCGACCCCTCGGCCGCAGTCTCAGACGTTGCTGTCTGCGTTGTGCTCTGTGCCGTGCTCTGCGCCGTCGTTGTCTGCGCCGTTGTCTCCTTCGAGGGCTTAGTTGCCACTGAGGGCGCGGGTTGAGGTGCGGGCTGCGGTGCGGGTGTCGCTACGACCTGTGGTTGAGGTGCGGGCTGCGGCTTGGCTGCGGGCATCGCGCCGAGTGGTGGCAGCTCGAAGTCGGTCTCGAAGGTCGAGGCTATAAGGTCGTCCTCATTTTTTTTTTGGCCGAGACCCGCAATCTTCATAAGTCCCAGCTCCACAAGTAAACGTTGATTTGACGACTGTCGTATGCGGCCGTCGGCCTCCGTGAGCAACGCTATGGCATTAAACAGAAAGGCCTCGTTGCATGCCGCCGCCTGCTGTCGGTAACGCTCTATGAGTGTTCCTGTGAACTCGACAAGCGATATTGCCGGGCCCTTGGCCATCAGCAGGTCGCGCATGTGGGCGTTGAGACCCGAGACGAAAATCTGGGGCGAGAAGCCGCGCGCAAGCACCTCGTCGAGGGCGATGAGGGCGTCGACATAGCGACCTTCGAGCAGCATATCCGTCAGCGAGAAGTAGGTGTCGTAGTCGAGGACGTTGAGCGTGGCGGCCACATCCTTGTAGTTGAGCCTGTTGCCGCAGAACGACACCGCCTTGTCGAACATCGACAGCGCATCGCGCATACCGCCATCGGCCTTGTGGGCTATGAGGTTGAGGGCCTCATCGTCGGCCTCGACGCCCTCCTTCGAGGCGATATATCGCAGATACTCCACGCCATCCTCCACGCGTATGCGGTTGAAGTCGTAAATCTGGCAGCGCGACAGGATGGTGGGTATAATCTTGTGTTTCTCGGTTGTTGCGAGGATGAAGATGGCATGGCGTGGTGGCTCCTCCAATGTTTTGAGGAAGGCGTTGAACGCCGCTGTCGAGAGCATGTGAACCTCGTCGATAACGAATACCGAGTAGCGTCCCTGCTGGGGTATGATGCGCACCTGCTCTATGAGGTTGCGGTTATCGTCCACCGAGTTGTTCGATGCGGCATCGAGCTCGTGTACGTTGAGCGAGCGGTTCTCGTTGAACGAGCGACACGACTCACACTCGTTGCAGGCCTCGCCTGCCACAGGGTTGAGGCAGTTGATAGCCTTGGCAAAGATACGTGCACAGGTTGTCTTACCCACACCGCGTGGGCCACAGAAGAGGTAGGCATGAGCCAACTGTCCGCGCTCGATAGCGTTTTTCAGGGTTGAGGTAATATGACGCTGGCCGACAACCGATGCGAAGGTTGCAGGGCGATACTTGCGTGCTGATACAACAAAATTCTCCATAACTCGACAAAGATACAAAAAATTTCTCTCGTACGCATGTGCGCACGCACTTTTTAGCGCGCGACCATTGTATTTTCTCCATAAAAGCATATCTTTGCACCATGACAACAAAGCAAATCATCGTCAGCATGCTCTGCGCAGCACTTGCGCTGATGCTCTCAATAGGCGACGCCTCGGCGCGCAAGCCCCGCTTCGTGGCCGATGCGGAGGCGGGCTTCAACCTTATCGTCGTGGGCGACCCGCAGCCCCAAACCGAGGAGCAGATAACGCGTCTCGAAGGTGAGATTCTTCCGGCCATCGACGCCATTGTCGACGAGTACCGCGCCACGGGCTATCCTACGGCTATACTCCTCACGGGCGATGTGGTGTGGGACACCATGGCCTTTCTGCCGCGCGTCAAGGCTATGTTCGAGAGCCTCGGAGTGCCTGTCTACGCCGTCATCGGTAACCACGACCATGCCGCCGATGTTGTCGACGATGAGCCCCTCGCCGAGAGCTACTACGAGGCGGTCTTCGGTGCGCGCAACTACTCTGTGGCATTGGGCAACAGCCACCTCTTCGCACTCGATAATATCGACTATACGAGCCACGACGACTACCGCATAGCCGTTAGCCCCAAGCAGCGTCGCTGGCTGCGTCGCGAGGTGCGCAAGATACCTGCGGAGCAGCGCGTGGTGGTTGTGATGCACGCCCCGGCGGTCGACTACCGCACGGGTGAGACCCTCGACTATGCCGAGCGTATTCAGAAGATTGTAGGACGACGCGAGTTGCACTTCATCACAGGCCACCGCCACCGCCATGCAACGGCCGATATAGCCCCCAATGTGGTGGAGCATAGCGTGGCACAAGTGAGTGGAAATCTGTGGTTTGCGCCCGTATGCTCGGATGGCACGCCGCGCGGTGTATTCTGTGTCGAGGAGCGCGATAACAGCCTCTCGTGGCACCACCGACAACTCGGCTGTGGAAGCGATAAGCAAATTGTCGTTTACCCCGAAAATAGTGTCCCGGAGCATGAGGCCTATGTAGTGGCAAAGATTGTGGGCTGGGATGCCGCATGGAGTGTTGTGTGGAGCGAGGATGGTGTGGAGCGCGGAGCGATGGAACAAATCGAAATTCTCGACCCCGACTATATGCGTTATGTGGAGCAAGAGGCTGATTATAACGATGTTATAATGTCGCGCCTAAGACGCTCGGCATACCCCCATCGTCACTACTTCCGCTGTCGTCCCTCGTCGCCAAATAGCCTCATCACAATCATCGCTACCGACCGTTTCGGGCGTCGTTTCAGCGAGGTGTTATCACGCGAATAAAAGAACTAAATTCGTCTATTAGAGAATACCGACTATGGCATTGTCGTTACCTTGTGCGTAACGGCCAGCGTAGCTATTGATATGCGGCATTCGGGTATTGCCTCGATTATCGCGCTTGCGCATGACGAGAGTGTTGCTCCCGTCGTCAGCACGTCATCGACCAGCAATATATGCCGTCCGCGCAGCCGCTCTGCATCTGCCACCTCGAAGATACCCTCGACATTCTTCCATCGTGTGTGCATATCGCTCAGGGCCTGTGGCGGGTTGTTGCGTACGCGACGTACAGCCCTCGCCTCGACCTCGATGCCCATAGCCTCGGCCATGCCCTCGGCAATATAATGCGATTGATTGTATCCGCGACCGAGCCTCTTGCGGTAGTGCAGCGGCACGGGGACGATAATATCCACATCGTCGTAGAGCCTCGATGAGCGCAGTTCGGTGCCGTACCATAGCCCCATCTTACGCGCTAAACGCCACTCGCTGCCATACTTGAAGCGGTGGATAAGCGTGCGCCATGCACTGCCGTCCGTAAAGAAGTAGAACGACGAGGCCTGCTCTAAGGGGAAGAGGCCCTCCAAGTGTCGGCGTGTGGGGTTGTCCTCCGTGAGCCAGAAGTATGTTAGTGGGATGTTGTAGCGACACATGGTGCAGATGCCGTGTGCAGCGTCGCTCACCTCCTCGCCGCATACGTAGCAGCGCACAGGAAAGAGCAGTGAGCGCAGTGCGCGCCATGCCTTACCAAGCATCGACATCGACGGTGAGTGTTACGTTCTTGAACTTTTTATCCTTCTCGGTGGCGGTCATCACCTCGCGCATGAGCTCGCGGGCCTTGGACATCGACGCTCCCGCCTCGATTTTCAGAAGTATCTCGGCACGATGCTCGCCACGCAGCATCTCCACGGCAGCCGATACGGGGCCCATGACCCTCGCGCCAAACTTCTGGCGCAGCCATGTGGCAAATATATTGGCGGCAATGCGCAGCGTGTCGTAGTTGGTGTGGCGCAGCATGAAGCGCACGAGGCGCGAGTAGGGTGGATAGCCGAACGCCTCTCTCTCGCGTAGCTCGGTGGTGGCCATTGCCTGGTAGTCGCCGGCGATGACATGGCGTATGACGGGGTGTGCGGGCTGCGTAGTCTGTATTACCACACGACCGCGGTCGTTGCGGCGGCCGGCACGTCCTGCCACCTGCATCATAAGTTGAAAGGCGCGCTCCGCAGCGCGGAAGTCGGGCGACGACAGCAGGTTGTCGGCATTGAGGATGCCTACGGTGGTAACACCGCCGAAGTCGAAGCCCTTGGTTAGAATCTGTGTGCCCACAAGGATGTCGGTGGCACCCTCGTCGAAGTGGCTCACGATGCGGCGAAAGGCACTCTCGGAGGTCGATGTGTCGCCATCGAGACGTGCAACGCGTGCCTCGGGGTAGAGGCGCGAAATCTCCTCCTCGACCTTCTCGGTGCCGAAGCCCATGGTCTTTATATCCTGTGTCTGGCATGCGGGGCATACGCGCGGACGCTCCATGGTGTAGCCGCAGTAGTGGCACTCCATGCGCCCCGAGGCCTTATGCTCGGTCAGCGTAACGTTGCAGTGCGGACAGCGTGGCGAGTAGCCGCAGGTGCTGCACTGTATATATGGCGCGTAGCCGCGACGATTTTGGAAGAGTATGACCTGCTCACCTGCCGCCAGCGAGCGGTTAATGTGTTCGAGCAGTTCGCTGTTGAAGTGTATTTTGCGTTCGCCACGCTTCACTGCGCGCAGCGTATCCGATATCACAACCTCGGGGAGTGTCGCCTCGCCCCAACGCTCCGTGAGGCTGACGTAGGCGTATTTGCCGCCAAGGGCATTTGTATAGCTCTCCAACGAGGGTGTAGCACTGCCCAAGACCACGTTTGCACCATACCTCTTGCCCATCACCACGGCGCAGTCGCGGGCGTTGTAGCGTGGCTGCATGTCGCTCTGCTTGTAGTTGGGGTCGTGCTCCTCGTCGACGATAATAAGCCCCGGGCGCGCCATGGGCAGGAATATCGACGAGCGTACACCCACAATAAGTTCTCCTCCCGACGATGTCGCAAGGCGCAGAAAGGTCTGTCCACGACGTAGGGCCGTGAGGCGCGAGTGGTAGGTTGTGGTGCGACCCTCGAAGATACGCTCCAAACGCTCTATAAGTTGTGAGGTGATGACAATCTCGGGTACGAGAAGCAGTACGTCGCACCCATTTTTCAGTGTGCGCGCAATGAGGTGTATGTATATCTCGGTCTTTCCCGAGCCCGTCACGCCGTGTAGCAGTGCCACCTGTTGGCGGTCGTGGGCGGCGATTATCTCGTCGTGGGCGCGTTGCTGGGCCTCGGAGAGTGTGGGTAGCAGAAACTCCTCGCCATGCTCCCGAAGCGATGTCTCGCGCGGACGTATTTCCGTGGATATCAGCCCCTTGCTGCGTAGTGCCGCGATGTGTGCGGGGTCGGCATCGACAAGACGGCGTGGCACGAAGCCATCCTTCGCCTCGCGCTCGACGGCTAAGGCTGCTATGCGCTCCATGGTAGCGGTGCGGCGTGGCGCACGTCGCTCATGGCGCGCGACATACTCCATGAGGGCCTCCTCGGAGCGTAGCTCCTCGCTGAGGGCTATGAAGGTCTCCATGGGTGGCGTGATACTACGCTCGTCGAGAGCTTCGAGTGTTGTTGCCGAAGGCTTCGCCAACGACGGTAGAGCCATGCGCATAACCTCGCCGAGGCTGCACATGTAGTACTCCGCAATCCACTCCCAAAGGCTCTGTGCCGCGGGGCTGAGTAGCGGAGTGGAGTATAGGCGTTTGAGGATGGGTTTGAGGCGCGGGTAGTCGGGCTTCCGGTCGCTGAGCGACCATACGATGCCCGTATAATAACGACTGCTGCCAAACTGTACGACCACGGCGTCTCCGATGCCCACACCCAATGCTTCGTCCACCGAGAACGTATACATTGGCTGTGCCAGCGGGAGAACCACCTGTGCGTAAAGCATGGCAGCAGTTGCTTATTAGGGATGCTCTATTAGAGCTTCTTCAAGGCGTCGAAGCCCTGACCGTATACGCCCATTACCGAGCCTACGGTGAGGAATGCATCGGGATCCTGCTCGCGCACGAGCTTCAAAATCATCGATGTATCGCGCTTGCGGCATACGACCATCACAGCCTTCGAGGGGGTCTTCGAGTACCAACCCATGGCGTCGATGAGCGTAGCACCGCGGTGAGCCTTCGTGTTAATCATCTCGGCCATAGCCTCGTAGTCCTTGCAGAAAATCATAATCTGGTTAGACTGCTGGTTGCCCGACTGCACGAAGTCTACGGTGTAGCCAATCACGGCAATCATCATAAAGCCGTAGATAACACGCGCAAATGCCAATGACGACAGAGGGTCAATCTGCGTCATCTCGCCGCCGATAGCCACATGCGTGGTAAGGAAGAGCGAGCCGATAAGGATGCCGCAGTCGGTCATGAGCAGCACCTTGCCATAGCTCACGGTGCGGAACTTATTGATAATCATCGCTACGATGTCGGTACCACCTGTCGAGCCACCCTGCATGAACGACACTGCAATACCTATACCGCACGATGCGGCACCGGCAACAACCATCAACAGGTTGGGAGCATCGACCTTACGCAGGATGTCGTAGACGAGCAGCGGGTCGAGCTGTGTCTCCACGAGGTTGAACATCACCGACATCATCAGGATACAGTAGAGGGTCTTGATACCGAACTTCCAGCCCACAATCATAACGCCCAAGATAAGCAGTATGACGTTGATGATGAATACCAACGTACCGATAGTGAGGAACGAGGTCAAACTTGCGGGAAGAATGGCATTGATAAGTGTTGCCAAACCTGCGGCACCACCACCCATACCACCTGCGGGCATCACGCACTCCAACCAACCGAAGGCGTAGCAGAACATACCAAAGGTCATCAGGAGATACTCCTTAACGCCGACCAGAATGTCACGAGAAGAAACTTTCACTCTCATACCGATTCAAAAATTTATAAGTTTAGGTATTTTGTATAACCGTAAAATGCTTTGTGAAATAACAAAAAGTTATTTAACCCTCAAATTTCGCAGCAAATGTACAAACTTTCGTCTAAATTGTACAACTTTTACCGATTATTTTAATGGCAAGTATGCAAGTGCTTATCTGAGAAGCACTTGCATACGCCCTGTTTTTTAATACCAAGCTCTCTTCTCCGAGCCCATGACGAACTTCAACTCGCCACCCGCCACAATCTCGTCGTGGGTGATGTAGTTGCGGTCGAGAGCCTCGCCGTTGAGCACCACGCTCTGTACGTAGCGGTTCTGCTCCGAGTAACCCTCGCGTACCATGCGGAACTCGCCACCGGCAACCTTAACCGTAGCAGCGTCAACCATCGGAACACCAAATACGTAGGTGCCTGCGGCGGGCTCTACGGGGTAGAAGCCGAGGGTTGTCATGATGTACCATGCCGACATCTGACCTACATCCTCATTACCCGAGAGACCGTCAACCTCCGTAGAGTACATCGTATCCATAACCTCGTAGAGGCGGTCGGCAGCCTTCCAGGGCTGACCCAGCATGGTGTAGAAGTAGATGATATGGTGGCTCGGCTCGTTGCCGTGAACATACTGTCCGATGAGTCCCGAGATGTCGGGTGTAACATCCTCGCCCTCCATCTTGCTGTCGGTGGTGAAGAGCTCGTCGAGGTGCTCGATAGTCTTCTCCACGCCTCCGAAGCACTCCACCAATAGGTCGAGGTCGTGGGGTACAAGCCATGTGTACTGCCATGCGTTACCCTCGCAGTACTCGTTGGCTATGCGCGATGCGTTGTAGGGGTTGAAGTCTGCGCGCCACTGGCCTGTCGACGACTTGCCGCGCACGAAGCCTGTCTCGGCGTCGAAGTAGTTGAGCCACGAGTGGCTGCGCTTGTCGAGGTAGGCGGCATCGTCGCTCTTACCCAACATGTTGGCTACCTCCAATGCGGCAGCATCGGCGATGGCAAACTCCATGTCGTGGGCGATAGACTCGGCCTGCAAGTCGTTGGGCATGTAGCCATACTGCTTGCGGTAGCGGCCACCGCGTATATCGTGCATGTACGACGTCTTGATAGCCTCCCATGCTCTCTCGGCGTCGATGCCCTCAACACCCTTGGCCACAGCGTCCGACACGGCGATAATACCGGGTGAGCCCACCATACAGCCGTTATCCCAGCCCCACAAGTGCCAGATGGGCAGGAAGCCCTGCTCGTCGCAGATGTTAATCATCGTGTTGATGACGTCGTCCATGCGCTCGGGGTGTGTGATGGTCATAAGCGGCAGCTTCGTGCGGTATGTGTCCCACAGCGAGAAGGTGGTATAGGTGTCGTGGCCGGGGTTGGCGTGTATCTCGTTGTCGGCACCGCGGTATGTGCCGTCTACATCCGAGAAGAGCGACGGTGCAACGTACATGTGGTACATCGCCGTGTAGAAGATTGTCTGCTGCTCGTCGGTAGCACCCTCAATGGCTATCTTGCATAGCTCGTCGTTCCATTTGCGATATGCCTCGGTGCGTGCAGCGTCGAAGTCGAGGTTGGCGACCTCCGTGTTGAAGTTGAGCTCCGCACCCTCGGGGCTTGTCGACGAGAGGGCCACCTTAACACCAATCTGCTCACCCTCCTCGGTCTTGAAGTTTATGCGGTAGTAGAAGTTATTCTCGTCCACAGGCTCGAAGCTCTCAAAGGGCTTCGAGAACTCCATTACGAAGTACACCTTCTGGTTGTTCGACCATCCCCAGCTATGGCGGCGTCCCACCACGCGGCAGTCGCTGACAGCCTCGGCGAAGAGCTCCTCGGGGCGGTCAAAGCATCCGCCATGCACGAGGTCGAGGATGATGGCTGCCTCGTCGCTCGCAGGGAAGGTGTAGCGGTGCAGGCCGCCACGCTCCGTAGCTGTCATCTCGGCGAGGATGTTGTAGCGTGTGAGGGGCACAGAGTAGTATCCGGGCTCCACAACCTCCTTTGTGCGGTCGGCCTCCGACCAGAAGCCTGTCGAGTAGTCGCCCAGGCGGCCACGACCGTAGGCCACCTCGCCCGTTATGGGCATGAGCGTAACATCGAAGAGGTCGCCACAACCTGTACCCGAGAGGTGCGTGTGCGAGAAGCCTATTACGCTACACTCCGAGTCGTGGTATCCCGAGCACCAGTCCCACTCCTGGGTGATGCTTGTGGGGCCCACCTGTGTCATGCCGAAGGGCACGTTTGCGCCTACAAAGACGTGTCCGTGGCCTCCTGAGCCAATCTTTGGATCAACCTTCGCGCAGTAGTCTACTGTCGTTTCGGGGCTTGTTGCGCAGCCAACGAAGATGGTCATGGCCGCGAATAAACTAACTAACTTAAATGTTTTCATTCGGTTTGAGTTTTAATATTATTTGTCTGTTTTTCATCAATTCGTCGTGCGATATACGGTACTTCGTGAGTGGCTTGCCGCCAAGCCACATGCGCTCGATGATGCTGTCATCATCCGTCGTGCGTTGTGCCTCGATGAGGATTGTGCCCTCGGCCGTGTCAATCTCCACGCGGTCGAAGCGGGGCGATGTGAGGGTGTAGTATGGCTCGCCCGGGCAGTCGGGGTAGAGACCTATCATCGAGAATACGGCCCATGCCGACATCGTTCCCGTGTCGTCGTTACCGGGGATGCCTGCCGCCTCGGTCGAGTAGTAGTCGTCGAGGAGTCTATCGACAAGATATTGTGTGCGCCACTCCTCGCCGCGTACTCGGCTGAACAGGTAGGGGTAGGCGATGTCGGGCTCGTTTGTGGGGTCGTAGTGTCCCTCCTCGAAGATGCTCCACAGACGCTCCGTGAAACGCTTAGGGCCGCCCATAACCTTCATCAGAGCGTCGATGTTGTGGGGCACGAAGAAGGTGTAGTTCCATGCGCTACCCTCGTGGAAACCCACCGTGTTCGAGAAGTTCGCTCCATCCTTTGGGTCGAAGGGGGTGATGAACGAGCCGTCCATCATCCTCGGGCGCATCGTGCCCGACTCCTTCGAGTAGTAGTTGCGCCACCCCTCGGCTCTCTGCTCCAACACCTCGGCCAACGTGTTGTCGCCACGCTCGCGCGCCATCTTCGCCAGGGCGTGGTCGGCAACATAGTACTCCAAGGCGTGCGATACGGAGTTGTCGCCCGACATGTCGGCCGCAAACCACCCTACGGGAATGTAGCCACGCTCGATGTAGGGGTCTATATCGCGGCGTATAGGATTTTTCGCTCCCTCGGTCGTGGACGAGCGCACCATAGCCTCGTAGGCGGCATCGACATCGAAGTCGCGCAACCCCTTGAAGTAGCTATCCACGATTACGGGTATGGCGGGGTCGCCCTCCATGGTGTAGGTCTCGCGTGAGTATAGCTCCCAGCGTGGCAGCCAGCCCCACTCCTTGGACATGGCGACCATGGAGCGTAGCATGTCGGTCTGTTGCTCGGGATATACCAACGTAAGCAGCTGGTGTAGATTGCGATAGGTGTCCCATAGCGAGAATACGGTATATCGCTCACCCTCGGTCGAGAGGGCCGTGCTTCCGCTCTCCATGGCGGGATATTCGCCATTTACGTCGCTCAGGATGTTGGGGTGTATGAGTGCGTGGTAGAGTGCGGTGTAGAATATCGTGCGGTCGTCGTCGTTGCCACCCTCCACGCGTATGCGTCCTAAGGCCTCGTTCCATGCCCCTCGCGCCATGTTGCGCACCTCGTCGAAGGTGCTGCTGCCCACCTCCGCTTCGAGGTTGCGACGCGCATTTTCGATAGAGACATACGAGATACCCACTTTCAGCTCTACGCTTGTACCCGGAGCTACCTCGCCGAGCGAGAAGTAGAAGCCTATGTCGTTACCCATCATCTCGCGCGAGTAACGCTCATATAGTTTATACCTGCCACTGTCGCCCGACCACTGTGCCTCGATACCCGACATCTCGGGTTGCAGCTTCCAGTAGCCACACTCGGCGGCAGGCTGCGATATGCGGGCCACGAAGTAGACGGGGAATACGGCCTGTGCATTGTAGCAGAAGGTGCCCATCAGGCGCATGCCCTCGACCTCGCTGTTGCTCACACGACGTATCATCGCGCCCGACTCGTTCGAGAGTGCCGTGCCCAAGTCCACGAGGATGTTGGCCTCGCCACCCTCCGTGAAGGTGTAACGCTCTACCGATGAGCGTGTTGTTGCTGTGGCCTCGGCGCGTATGCCGTAGCGTGTGTATGTTGTGGCGTAGTAGCCCGCCTCGGCCACCTCGTCCTTGTACTCCGAGCCATGCTCGGCGCGGTTGGGAAGTATATCGCCGACGGTGGGCATCGTGATAATACCGCCCAAATCGGGACATCCCACGCCGCTCAGCGAGCCATGAGCAAAGCCCACCATAAACCTATTGCGACGGTCGTAGGGTGTTGACCACCATGTGAGGTCTTTATCGTAGCGGTTCAGCTCCGAGCCTGTTACGTTGAAGGGCACCACCGACATCATGCCGTGGGGCACGATGGCTCCGGGGTTTGTCGTGCCGTAGTTTGCCGTGCCGATGAAGGGGTCTACCTCGGCCGCATAATCTCTCTCGGGGGTCGTGGCTGAGGCCATGGCTGATATCAGCGTGGCACAAACGAGTGAAAGTGTATATCGAAAAATATGTCGCATAGTCTATCGTGTAATCTCTATTTTGAGCATGAAGCCACCTCCCGAGGCCATGTGCAGATAGGCGGGTATGTGGTCGTGCTCCGTAACGTCGTAAACGCGGCGCAGGTAGTCCTCGCCGTGAATATCGCTGTTGCGTCCATCGCAGAATATCTCCACACGGCCGATATACTTGCTGAACGTGCGTAGCAGCGGTGTCAGGTTTACTTCGCGGGGCGTATGGCCGTTGAGGCCCGCGATATATGCCGTATCGCCCTTGCGGCGCGCCATGACGATATATTCGCCAATCTCACCTCCGAGGCAGTGTGTCTCGTCCCACGTTGTCGGTATCTCGGCGATGAAGGTCGCACACTCCATCTCGCGCTCATAGTTCGAGGGCGAGTCGCAGAGCATGTTCAGTGGCGAGTCGAGAACGCCATATAGGGCGAGTTGGTGGCAGCGCGTGCCCTGACTCATAGGCTCGGTGTTGCTCGGACGGTAGTTGCCCGCCACGCCATTGCGCATGGCACCCTGCGTGTAGTCCATAGGCCCTGCCAGACCACGGATGTAGGGTATTGTAACGTCGTAGGTTATCTGGTCTGCGGACGACCACTTCATGGTCTCCAAGCCGTGAACACCCTCGATGTTGAGGACATTGGGGTAGGTGCGCGTTATGCCCGTGGGCTTGTAGGCACCGTGGAAGTCGACAACCAAGCGATACTTTGCCGCAATCTCGGCAACGTCGTAGTAGAAGCGCACCATGGGCTGGTCGTCGCGATCCATGAAGTCTATCTTGAAGCCCGCAACGCCCATCTCCGAGAAGTGGCGACAAAGGCCCTCTATGTCGCGTTGCAAGGCCCAATATCCGGCCCAGAGGATGATGCCTACGTTGCGTTCGCGGGCATACTCCACGAGCATCGGAAGGTCTATTTCTGGGACTATATCCATTAGGTCGGCAGCCCCCGTTACACTCCATCCCTCGTCCAAGATGACATACTCGATGCCCATCTTCGAGGCGAAGTCTATGTAGTATTTGTATGTCTCGTTGTTTATGCCCGCGCGGAAGTCTACGCCATATAGCCCCCAATGGTTCCACCACTCCCACGCCACCTTGCCGGGGCGTATCCACGAGCTATCCGACAGGCGGTTGTCGGCGGCTAAACGCCACACTATGTCGTTCTCGGCCAACTCTCTATCCTTGTCGGCTATGGCCACCACGCGCCATGGGAACGTGCGTCGTCCCTCGCACTCGGCGATATGGGGCTTGCGGCTTACTACTACGCCTTGCAGCATGTTGTAGTCGCCCTGCACTATGCGGTCGGGGTATGTGGCAAACTCCGTGTCGAGGATGCCGTTGCTGTCGCCATTCGAGAGGAACATGCCTGGGTACTCCTCCAAGTCGGACTCGGTGATGCAGAGCCTATGTCCCGAGGCGGCCTCGATAACTATGGGTGCGAAGATTAGACGACGATGGTCGATATTTTCGACCGTGGTGCGCGTGTATGTATTCTCGAACGATGTGTAGAACTGTGTTGCATAGTCGCTCGTGGCGTCGGGCTTATAGTTGACGTAGGGTATCCACGCCGGGACGTTACCCACGTTGAACTCGGCAAGCTCGTCGTTGACGATATACGACCCCTTGGTGCGCGATACGAAGCGATATGCCGCGCCATCGTCAAAGATGCGCACCTCGACGGCAAAGCGTCCGTCGCGACCGCGGAAGTCGACGATAGCTCCGTTGTAGTGGTCAAGAACCTTATCCTGACGGTAAAAGTCGGCGTCGATGTATCTGTGCTCTGTTGTGCGCACTACCGATGCCGAACGTATCTGCTCGCCCCATGTGCCACACTCGGTGTACATCGCCATGCGCGACGGTGCTACGAGCAGAGCATCGCCACGGCGCAGCGACCATACGATATCGCCCTCGGACCAATCCAAGCGTAGCGATGTGCGACCGTCGGGGGACGTTATGTCGAGCTGCTTTGCTGCTGCCAGCGTCATGGCGGGCATGAGCAGAAGGGCAATGAGTAGTAGTATGCGAGTTTTCATATATTGCACGTTGTCAATCTGTTGTAACCCTATTTCGCTTTACGCTCGGCTGTCGAGAGCAGTCCGCATGCCGCCTCAATATCTTCGCCGCGCGAGGCTCGGAGTGTGGTCTGTATGCCACGGCGTGTGAGCGTGTCGCGGAACTCGATTATGCGGTCGAGCGGTGGCGAGAAGAAGGGTGAGTCGGGGATGCGGTGGAAGCGTATCAGGTTGATACGGCACTTTATGCCGTCGAGCAGGCGGCATAGCTCCTTGATGTGTCGTGGCGAGCAGTTTTTATCCTCCAATACGATATACTCGAATGACACGCGACGCTGGTGTGTGAAGTCGTAGCGGCGCAGAATGTTGCAGACCTCGACAATCGAGTATGAGTTCTCGATGGGCATAATCTCGCGACGCTCCTCGGGGAAGGGGTTGTGCAGCGATACGGCGATGTGCACCTTCTGCTCGTCGAGCAGACGCGGCAGGGTACGTGCCACGCCCGCTGTCGACACTGTTATGCGCGTTGGCGACCACGCCATGCCCCACTCCGAGGTGAGGATGTCGAGCGCACGCAGCACATTGTCGATGTTGTCCAGAGGCTCGCCCATGCCCATAAACACGATGTTTGTGAGACGGTCGCGCTCGGGGATTGAGATAACCTGATTTATTATCTCGGTGGCCGAGAGGTTGTGGCGGAAGCCCATGCGTCCCGTGGCGCAGAACTTACACCCCATCTTGCACCCCGCTTGCGACGATACGCACAGCGTCATGCGCTCGCCGTCGGGTATTAGTGCCGACTCGATATATTCGCCCTCGGCGGTGGCAAAGAGATACTTCTTGGTGCCATCGGCCGATACCGACACTTTGAGTGGTGCCGAGAGTCCGAGGGTGCAGTTTGCGGCAAGTGCTGCGCGTGCACTCTTCGACAGGTCGGTCATGCTCTCGATGTCGTCGACAAAGCGCGTATAGAGCCAGCGCGCAACCTGCTTGTGGGTGAAGCGCGAGAGGCCAAGCTCTTCGGCAAGCGTTTTGAGCTGGTCGAGAGTTGAGCCGTAGAGCGTATATCGGGGTGTTGTCATCAAAACTGTGTTTTCGGTTCCGACTACAAAATTAATAGAAAATTAAATAATTTTCGAGGTGTAGTAACATTTTTTGAAAATTATTATGTATATTTGCATAGTCGAGTGTATGTGTACGCGCGAGACAATTGTGTTAAGTTATTAAAAACTAAAAAATTAACTATAAATGGAGATTAAAAAATCACCCAAAGCGAGTCTTGAAAACAAGAAGTCGCTTTTCTTGATGGTCGGTCTTATTATCGCACTTGCGATTACCGGCCTTGCCTTTTCGATGAATTCGAAGCCTGTGGCTGATGAGTACAAGCCTCCTCGCGCCGAGACTACCGAGGTAGAGCAGATTGACAACACTCGTCAGGATCAGCCCGAGACACCTCCCGAGCAGCAGAAGGTGCAGGCACAGGTTATTACCGACGTGCTCAACATCGTCTCTAATGACCAGAAGATTGAGAGCAACATCGTCTTCGCGGATGATGCTTCGGAGTTCGACGACTTCGAGATTGTAATCGAGGAGAAGGAGGAGGTTATCGAGGAGGAGGAGATCTTCGTTAACGCCGAGGAGATGCCTACATTCCAGGGTGGCGACCTCTCGAAGTTCCGTAACTGGGTTCAGCAGAACGTTAAGTATCCTCAGATTGCCCTCGAAAACGGTATCCAGGGTAACGTGGTTATCAAGTTCGTCGTTGAGAAGGACGGTAAGTTGTCTAACATCCAGGTGTTGCAGGCTCCCGATAAGACTTTGGCCGATGCCGCAGTTGCTGTGTTGCAGCGTTCACCCAAGTGGAAGCCCGGTAAGCAGCGTAGCAAGCCTGTGCGTGTAACCTACACACTGCCCGTATCATTTAAGATTCAGCAGTAATAGGCTGTGGACTATAACATAGGGGTATCCACCATCTGGGGATACCCTTTTTTGTAATACTTGCCATATCGTATCGCGCCCCCGCCATAGAGCCTTCGACTCGCGGGGTCTGATACCGTAGCGTGGTATATACCTATATATAATAAAGTAGATGAAAGAGGAGAAAGAGAGCCAGAAGGTAAAGCAGGGTCGCGATGCGCAGCCCACCGTTGAGCTACGCGAGACACGCGCTGTGCTCGTTGCCGTAATCCGCGATAGCCAAAATCCCGATACGGCACACGAGTATCTCGACGAGTTGGAGTTCTTGGCCGAGACTGCCGATATACGCACCGTGCGTCGCTTCACACAGCGACTGCCTCAGCCCCTGTCGAAGATATACGTCGGCCCCGGTAAGTTGGAGGAGATAGCCCTCTGGTGCAAGGAGAATGAGATAGATGTTGCCATCTTTGATGACGAGCTCTCGCCCGCGCAGACACGCAATATCGAGCAGGCGATGCCCTGTCGCGTTATGGACCGTACACGCCTCATTCTCGATATTTTTATGTCGCGCGCGCAGACAGCGTACGCGAAGACACAGGTCGAGTTGGCCCACAACGAGTATATGTTGCCCCGCTTGGCGGGTCTGTGGACGCACTTGGAGCGTCAGCGTGGTGGTACGGGTACGCGAGGTGGTGCGGGTGAGCGCGAGATTGAGACCGACCGCCGTATCGTGCGTAACCGCATATCGAAACTCAAAGAGGACCTCAAAAAGATTGACCGCCAGATGGCTGTGCAGCGTTCAAATCGCGGACAGATGGTGCGTGTAGCCCTTGTGGGATATACCAACGTGGGTAAGTCGACACTCATGAACCTGCTCTCGAAGAGCGAGGTGTTTGCCGAGAACAAGCTCTTCGCGACGCTCGACACTACGGTGCGCAAGGTTGTTTTCGACAACCTCCCATTCCTTATGTCCGACACCGTAGGCTTCATCCGCAAGCTGCCCACGGAGCTTAGCGAGTCGTTCAAGTCCACGCTCGCCGAGGTGCGCGAGGCCGATTTGTTGCTCCATGTCGTGGATATTTCGCATCCCGGCTTTGAGGATCAGATTGCTGTGGTCAAGCAGACGCTGAGCGATATAGGCGCGGGAGATAAGCCCACGTTCCTTGTATTCAACAAGATTCACGCCTACACCTATACGCCCAAGGAGGAGGATGACCTCACGCCCGCGACGCGCGAGAATCTATCGCTCGACGACCTCAAAAAGAGCTGGATAGCCAAGGCCAATACGCCATGTATCTTCATCTCGGCAAAGGATCGCACGGGTATCGAGAAGTTGCGCTCGGATCTCTATGGCATGGTGCGTGAGATACACGCAGGACGCTATCCGTTCAACAACTTCTTGTATTAGTGAAAGATAGAATAAACACAATATAGCCATGGTACATATACTCAACCGCGAGAATACTATTCTCAACAAGTTTTTGGCGCAGATGCGCGACAAAAACGTACAGCGCGACTCTATGCGCTTTCGTCGCAACATGGAGCGTGTAGCCGAGATTATGGCATACGAGATATCGAAGACGTTGAACTACACGACGCGCATGGTCGAGACCCCTCTCGGCATTGCTGCTGTGGAGTCTATCAGCGACGATATTGTCATCGCCACCATCCTGCGTGCGGGTCTTCCGTTCCACCAGGGCTTCCTCAACTACTTCGACGATGCCGAGAACGGCTTTGTCTCGGCGTACCGTAAGAGCCGCCCCGATGGCAGCTTCATCGTCGATGTGGAGTATGTCTCGACAAGTGCGCTTGCGGGCAAGACGCTCATTCTGGTTGACCCCATGTTGGCCACGGGCACGTCGCTGATGCTCGTCTACGACGCCCTTATCCGTCGTGCGGGACAGCCCAAGCATACACACTTTGCTGCGGCCTTTGCCTCGGAGCAGGGTGTTGATTATGTGTTGAAACACACCTCGCCCGAGAACTGTACGTTGTGGTGCGCTGCTGTTGACCAGGAGCTTACCTCGAAGTCGTACATCGTGCCCGGTATCGGCGATGCCGGTGATTTGGCCTACGGCGAGAAGTTATAAGACGTTATAACCTAACCTCACAAAGGACGATGCGTAGGCACCTGCAATTTCTCGTGGCAGCCTATGTTGCCACCATGCTGCTCTTCACGGCTAACCGCGTGGTTTTTCTCATCTACAACCACACGCTGGCCGAGGAGTGTAGCTTTGGTGAGCAGTTGCTTGCGCTATGGCATGGCCTCGCACTCGACTCCGTCGTCGCGGGATATATCGTGGTTGTCCCTCTGCTTCTGTGTATGGCCTCTGTGTGGCTGCCGTTGGCGGAGCGTGGACGACGTGTCGTAGGACGTACGATGGTGGGCTATTTCGCCCTTGTAGCCACACTTGTTGCCGTTATCGAGACGGCCGATATAGGCATCTTCGAGGAGTGGCAGTCGCGCATCGACGCCCAGGTGCTCATCTACTCGCCTAAGGAGATGATGGCCAGCGTGTCGGCAGCTAATGCCGTAGCGGCTCTGCTCTATATCTTAGCGACGGTGGGCGTTGCCGTTTGGCTCTATCGCCGTATAGTGCGTCGCCTCTTTGAGCCCTCTGTCGAGGCGTTCAGGGGGTTGAGCATCACGGCAACGAGGGTGTTAACCTCGCTCGGCATGCTACTTGTTGCGGGCGTGCTCTTTGTCATAATACGCGGAGGCTTTACCCCTGCGGTGGCCAATGTCTCGAAGGCTTACTTCTCGCCCAAGATGTTCCTCAATCAGGCGGCCATCAACCCGCTCTTCACGCTTCTCGACTCTTTGACCGAGGGCGACGACCTCGATGAGTATAATTTCTTCGCGGAGGAGGATGCCGAGGTCTACTTCTCGGAGGCTCTCAGCGCGGAGCCTGCGGATAGCTTATCGGGTGCGGAGCACGAGAGGTGGCTCACGACCACACGTCCAAACATAGTGCTTATTATGGCCGAGGGCATGGGCCGAACAATTACGGATGCGCAGTGCGGTGGCGAGGCTGTAACGCCCTCGCTCGATGCACTCAGAAGCGAGGGTATATGGTTCGAGAACCTCTATGCCTCGTCGTTTCGAACGGATAGAGGCACTGTGGCGACGTTGAGTGGCTTTCCCGCGCAGCCCAAGATGTCGATTATGAAGTATCCCTCGAAGGCGGCACACCTCCCGGGTATTGCTGCCGTGTTGAGGGATGCGGGCTACCTGACGCGCTTCTTCTATGGTGGCGATGCCAACTTTACGAATACGCGCGCATACCTCTATGCCACGGGATTTAGTGAGATTGTCGACCAGAGTAGTCTTCCCGTCGATGGACACCGCTCGAAGTGGGGCTTGGCCGATGATGTTGTGGCCGACTATGCCACAACGGCCATACTGCAACGCATGGCAAGCGGCGTTAAGAGCTTCGATGTGCTGCTCACGCTGAGCAGCCATGAGCCCTTCGATGTGCCCTACCGCAGGCTGAGCGACGATATGCTCAACTCGTTCGCCTTTACCGATAGTGTCATTGGGGCGGTTGTCGAGCGTCTGCGCGCCTCGGAGCATTGGGCCACGACACTCGTTATCATCATCCCCGACCACGGCTATCCCTATCCTGCGTCGGTGGGTAAGGCGTCGCCCGAGCGACACCATATCCCGATGTTGTGGATTGGAGGTGCTGTGGCGAAGAGCCGCACCGTCGAGGCTTTTGCCTCGCAGACCGACCTTGTGGCCACGCTGCTTGGACAGATGGAGCTCCCCGCGGACGACTTCACGTTTAGCCGCGATATTGCTGCGAGCGACGTGTCGAAGTTCGGCTATTGGACATTCAACAACGGCTTTGGCCTCATAGACAGCCGCGGCTGGACTATCTACGACCATGCCACCTCCGAGGCTGTGTCGAGCAACGGCGAGGGTGAGCAGCAGCGATTGGAGGCGGGCAAGGCCATGTTGCAGAAGACGTTTATGGAGATAAAACAACTATAATAATAACATAAAACACAAACACTATGAAGCACATTTCTTTGAAGATGTTGGCCAAGAGTGCTGCCTTTGCAATGGGCGTTGTGCTGCTTGCCACAGGATGTAAGGATGAGCCTACGACTGTCGTTCCTAACGATGACGATAAGACGAAGGTCTCTCTCGAAGCCTCATTGGAGGTTACGCGCACTCACCTCAACGAGGAGTATGCCGTAATTTGGGATGCGAATGACAAAATCACGGTCTTTGGCTCTGAGGATGGCTATGCCACCGTAAACAAGGAGACTTTTGCCATGACTGCGGGTGCTAACACCGCAACGGCCACCTTTGAGGGTTTCCTCCCCGAGGCTACTCAGGGCACTAAGTTTTACGCCACATACCCCGACTGCTGGGAGTCGCCCACGAGGGTAGAGTTCCCCACGGTGCAGAAGTATGCGGAGGGTACGTTTAGCAACAACACCAGCCCGATGATTGCCTCATTCGAGGAGGGTGCCGAGGCTATCAGCTTCCGTAACCCCTTCGGTATCATTGAGCTCAGCCTCTCGGGTGAGGGCACCGTAAGCAGCATCAAGCTCAGCGATGCCAACTACGCTGCACCCGCCTCTGCGGATACCGCACTTCTCGATATCGACCCCGAGACGTTGGCTATCAGCACCGCCGTGAACGACCTGACCGTAACGTTGCAGAACGTGAACGTTACGCTTGGCGACACTGCTCAGTCGTTCTTCATCGTTGTGCCTCCCACAACCTTCGAGGCACTTCGCGTTGATGTGGCGTGCGCCGATGGTAGCGTCGTAACGCGCACCGCAGGTGAGGCCGTAACCGTTGGTCGCAACCAGATTGTGCCCTTGAAGGAGATTGTCATCTCGTCGGAGCCCGTCATGGAGCGTTCGGAGTGGAGCCTCGTGGGTACGTTCAACGAGTGGAAGCCCGAGAATGGCACGGCAATGTATGTTGTCGATGGCTATCATGTAGCCTACAACGTGGCACTTTCGGCCGCCGACGACTTTAAGTTCGTGAAGGATAGTGGCAACGCCCAGACATGGATTGGTGGTCTTAGCTACTCGAAGATTGACCGCTACTATGCTACAAGCAAGGAGGGTAACAACAATATCTCGGCCGCAGCAGCCGGTACATACGATATCTACCTCAATGCAGCTGCCGACACCTATTATATCATGAGCAGCGGTAAGCTCCCCTCGGAGGCTGTTGCCGATGTTCCCGTATTCGACGCCAACACATGGTACCTCATGGGTGATTTCGTGGGCGACGTATGGCATGCGGGCTTCACCATGACACAGCAGGGTAGCTACTATGTTGCCGAGGATATAGCCTTTGCAAATCGCAAGGAGGAGGGCCTCGTATTTAAGGTGCGCAAGGGCGATAGCTGGTATGGTTGCACCTTGGAGAAGGATGATAAGCAGGTGGCTAAGCCTTTTGCTTTGAATTCAGAGATTGCTCTCGGTGGCGAGGATAACATCCTTATCGGTGGTGAGGTTAATGTTAAGTATGACTTCTACCTCGACGTTGAGAATATGATGGTATGGGTTATGGCCGACGGTCAGAAGCCCGTGGTATCGTGGACGTTGAAGGGTAACTTCGAGGGTAACAATTGGGCTGAGGATGTAACCGCTACGCTCGTTGATGGCTACTATGTTGCCGAGGATGTTGTATTTGCCGCTGGCGAGCAGGGAGCTGAGTTCAAGGTGTTGCGCAATGGTAAGTGGCTTGGTGCTAAGAGCGATGCTAAGGCTGAGCTGCACACCGCCATAAGCTTTGCTGCCGATGGCGATAAGAATATCGCGGTAAACGCCGTTGTGGGCGAGAAGTACGACATCTACATCGACACCGTAGGCCGCAAGGTATGGGTTATGGTCGATGGCTGCAAGCCAGGCGATGCTATCCCCACACCTCCCGTGCCCGATGGCACTACTGCCGGCGCGACAACGGAGCAGTATGAGCGTGGTGAGATTGTAGATCCGGATTGGAACTAACATCATTACCATAATAAGAGAGGCCGTCGTAGGGTGTTCCCTGCGACGGCCTCTCTCTTTGTCCGTATCGCCGATAGCACTCTATCGGACTAAATCTACATTTCGGGTTTAAGGTCTTTGACCCTCAGCTGCTTCGATACCGTGCCACGATAGTGGTTCTCGACAATCTGGTAGCATACCGACACGGGCTTACCTGCGCGTACCCACTCGTAGTGCGTAGGCTGCTGGAAGGCGATAGCCGGAATGGTCGTATGCGGCTTCTGCCTCTGCATGAGGTCCATGCGCAGATGGTCGCACTCCACGCCCACGAGCTTCGCGTCGCCACGGTTGCTTGCGCTGCGCGTCATGAAGACGGGAGCACTGTTTCCGGGGCCGAAGGGCTGGAAGCTGTTGAGCTGGCGGTGGAACTCATCGGTAATGTCCGAGAAGAGCAACTCGCTATCAATATCCACCTGCGGGATGAGTGTTTGCGGGTCGATATTCTTCTCCACGTAGTCGTTGAAACGCTTCGTGAAGGCCTCAACATTCTCCTCGCGCATCGTCAGTCCTGCGGCGTACATGTGTCCGCCGAAGTTCTCCAAGAGGTCGGAGCACGACTCCACAGCCTGGTAGAGGTCGAAACCCGCAACCGAGCGTGCCGAGCCTGTAACAAAGCCATTCGACTTAGTGAGCACCACCGTAGGACGGTAGTAGGTCTCGATAAGTCGCGAGGCAACGATACCCACAATGCCCTTCATCCACTTAGGATTGTAGATGACGGTGCTCTTGCGCGCTTTGAGCTCGGGGTGCGACTCCACATAGTCGTGCGCCTCCTGCGTAACGTTGCGGTCGATGCTCTTGCGGTCTTGGTTGAACGAGTCGATAACCTCGCCGAACTTCTGTGCCTCCTGCTCGTTACCCTCAATTAGAAGGCTCACGGCAGCATGGCCTCCCGAAGGTGCGGCATTCTCGTCGTCCTCATCCATGCGCATACGTCCTGCGGCGTTGGTGCGCGGGCCAATCTTAAATACTATGTCGTCGATGGTGATGTTGTGTCCCTCCAAGCCACAAATCTTGATTATGGAGAGCAGTCCCTTCGACGGATGAGAGTTCAGCTTGCGTAGTCCGTAGTATGCCAAGATGCGGTTTTCGTCCACAAGAGGCACAATATCCGAAGCGATGCTGACGACCAACAAATCGAGCAGATGCTCAATCTCCGAGAACGGAATACGGTTGCGTCGTGCATACGCCTCCACGAGCTTAAAACCAACGCCACAACCCGACAACTCATCAAATGGATAGTTGCAGTCGGTGCGTTTGGGGTCCAATACGGCCACTGCCTGAGGTATCTCCTCGGCAGGTAGGTGGTGGTCACAGATGATGAAATCCACCCCCTTTTGTTTAGCATAGGCCACCTTCTCCACGGCTTTGATGCCGCAGTCCAGAGCTATGACCAGCTTGACGCCTTTACGTACGGCATGGTCGATACTGCGGACTGATATGCCATAACCATCGACATATCGGTCGGGAATGTAGAACAACAGGTTTTTGTGTCCTATCTGGCTCAGAAACTTGTATACCAGCGCCACGGCAGTAGTTCCGTCGACATCGTAGTCGCCATAGATCATTACTGTTTCGTGCTCCCTGACGGCCTTCTCGATACGCTCCACGGCGCGCTCCATATCCTTCATCAGGAACGGATCGTGCAAGTCGCGAAGCGATGGCGAGAAGAATTTCTTCGCCTTTTCCACGGTGTCTATGCCCCTTTGTACAAGCAGGTTGGCCAATACCGGGGACATGCGCAGCTGTGAGGCCAGAGCCTCCACCGCCTGCTTGTCGCCCTGCGGTTTGACAACCCATCGTTTTTCTATGGGCATAACGTTTATTTTTTATATTTAACATTTAAATTTTTCGTTAAGTGGTTGATAAACTGTGGTATTACCTCCTCCATCGTAACCTCACGTCCGCTAAGCGTCGTGAGCGAACATACGCCACGGTCGGTAAAACCGCAGGGGTTGATGTTGTGAAACCAACCCAAGTCTGTCGATACGTTGAGCGCGAGGCCGTGCATCGTTACGCCATGCGACGCGCGCACGCCTACGGCGCATAGTTTTGTGAGGTGTGGGCCTTGACTTACCCATACACCCGAGGCACCCTCAGAGCGGTGTGCCTCGATGCCATAGTCCGCAGCGAGGTCTATAACCGTCTGCTCCAACGCATCAATATAACGTCGTACGCCGAGACCTATTGCGTCGAGGTCGACGATAGGGTAGCATACGAGCTGTCCGGGACCATGGAAGGTGATGTCGCCGCCACGGTCTATATGATAAAATTCGGCACCGAGGGCCTTCAAACGCTCCTCCGTGAGGAGCATGTTTGTCTCGTGGCCACTCTTGCCGAGTGTATATACTGCGGGATGTTCGACAATAAGAATAGTACCCGCGGGGCTATCCTCCGCGATACGCTTCGAGGCCTTAGCCTCGCACAATGCGTCGAAGAGCGAACGCTGTAACTCCCAGCACTCGCCATACGCCATACTCTGTAAATTTCTGATTTCTACCTCTTTCATCCCTTTCTCACAGCTTCAAGTGCGGCATCTGCCAAATACGACGAACGCACCAAGGGTGCACTCGCGCAGTAGCTGAAACCCATCTCGAGAGCTTTGAGTCGGTACTCTTCGAACTTCTGAGGAGTGATATATGCCCTGACGGGATAGTGCTCCTTGGTGGGTTGAAGGTACTGACCGAGGGTTACGATGCTTACGCCCACGTTGCGCAGGTCTTTAAGCGTCGCCAACACCTCCTCTTCGCTCTCGCCCAGACCGACCATAAGGCCGCTCTTAGCCACCGCCCCGCTATCGGCAATATGCTTCAAGGTGGCCAACGACGTGCGATACTTTGCACGCGAACGCACCTCGGGGGTCAGTCGCTCGACGGTTTCGATGTTGTGTCCCACAATGTCGGGACGCGATGCCAGCACCGTGTCGAGTAACTCGGGGCGGGCATCCATATCGGAAATAAGGAGCTCTATTGTTGCGTCGGGGTTCTCGCGACGTATGGCCTCTACGGTGCGCGCCCAGATTGCTGCGCCGTGGTCAAGGAGGTCGTCGCGGGTTACTGACGTAACGACAACATGTTTAAGGCCCATCAGCTTTACGCTCTCGGCCACCTTGTCGGGCTCCTCCTCATCGGGGGGTAGCGGGCGACCTGTGGTCGTGGCGCAGAAGCGACAGTTGCGTGTGCAGATGTCGCCGAGAATCATGAAGGTTGCCGTGCGACGACTCCAACACTCGGCCTTGTTGGGGCACATGCCGCTTGTGCAAATAGTGTGCAGACAACGTCCGCCAACAATTTGCTCAACCTCGGCAGTGTCGGTCGTGCTACGAAGGCTGATTTTCAGCCAATCGGGCTTCCTCAGATGCTCACTTCTGTGTGGTACCTTAGTCATTTTTAAGTTCACTTTTTTCCAATTGATGCAAAAGTACAAAAAAATTCAATAATCACAAATTTTTCTTTGAAAAAGTTGTCATGCGACCCTCGATTAGTGTCGCATGGCCTATGTGCTTTTGTGCTCCATGCACCTCTATATTGTTTTATGGTATTGTGGCGTGGTATAAATTTTGCTTATAAACCTATAAAAATTTATGATTTGCATTATTCGAATTATGGTCATATCTTTGCACAAGAAAACAATAAAAACAACCAATAAACTAAACTAAAAAGAGTATGATTAGCAAACGACTTCATGAGGCAATAAATGCGCAGATTAATGCCGAATTATGGTCGGCCTACCTCTACCTCGCGATGTCGATGGATGCTGAGGATAAGGGATATAAGGGTGTTGCAAATTGGTTCTATGTGCAGTATCGCGAGGAGCAGGATCACGCCCGCATACTTATGAACTATCTGAACACTCGCGAGGCAAAAGTGGAGCTGCGCCCCATCGACGCTGTGCCCGCAACGTGGGAGTCGGTTGAGGCTATGTTCCGTCAGACACTCAAACACGAGAAGGTCGTTACGGCGATGATAAACAACCTCGTCTCGATTGCGCGTGAGGATCAGGATTTCGCCTCGATGAACCGTCTGGTATGGTTTGTCGACGAGCAAATCGAGGAGGAGGAGTCGGCACGCGGAATGATTACGGCTTTGGAGGCTGTGGAGTGCAATAAATACGGTATGTATATGTTGGACAAGGAGTTGGCGACGCGCGTCTATGCCGCACCTTCGCCACTCGGTAGCGTAGAGTAGTGTTAGTTAAAGGCTGTGGTGAAGCAGCCCGATGTGTAAGAAAAACTTATAAGGTTAATAATTGTTTGTGTTCGTGGTGGGACTGCTATCGGTCGTAAAAAGATCGCAGCAGTCCTTTTTTTGTCTCCTCTTGGCTATGATGCCGTGAGGCGTTGTGGTGTGATGTTGTCGTTCGATGTCGCTAATTTCTCCATTTTCTTGGCTCGGCGTCTACTTATTGCATAATTTTTCGTATATTTGCAATATATTCGCTAACTTTGCGTTTTAGGTTGAGAATGTCGCACTTATCCTTGGATAAGAATGGGTGGCGCATGCTCTCAAAAGCGGAGAAATAGAAACAAAAATATAGTCGAAATGAACGAAGTTGTTAACATCAAAGAACTTAATGCGCACATCGAGCAGGAGTCCGTATTTGTCGATACGTTGCGCAACGAGCTTAGCCGTGTTATTGTTGGTCAGAAGCACCTCGTCGATACGCTTCTCATAGGTCTGCTCTCGGATGGCCATATCCTCTTGGAGGGTGTTCCGGGCTTGGCTAAGACCCTCGCCATCACAACCCTCTCTAAGGCTGTCGATGCTAAGTTTGCACGTATTCAGTTTACCCCCGACCTCTTGCCCGCCGACCTTATAGGTACGCTCATCTACTCGCAGCGCAACGAGGAGTTCACCGTCAAGCGTGGCCCCATCTTCGCCAACTTCATCCTCGCCGATGAGATTAACCGCTCGCCGGCAAAGGTGCAGTCGGCACTCTTGGAGGCGATGCAGGAGAAGCAGGTTACAATCGGCGATACGACATACGCTCTGCCGCAGCCCTTCTTGGTGTTGGCCACCCAAAACCCCTTGGAGCAGGAGGGTACCTATCCTCTGCCCGAGGCACAGGTAGACCGTTTCATGCTCAAAGCCAAAATCTCGTATCCGAAGCGTACGGAGGAGCTCGAAATCATACGCATGAACCTCTCGGGCGAAGGCTTCCCCGAGGTTCGCAAGGTGATCTCGCCCGAGGATATCATCCGCGCCCGCAAGGTTGTCAACATGGTCTACATGGACGAGAAGATTGAGAAGTATATCATCGACATCGTCTTCGCTACGCGTGAGCCTTCGGAGTACCGCTTGCAGCAGTTGCAGTCGCTCATAGCCTACGGTGGCTCGCCCCGTGCCAGCATCGCTCTGGCCAAGGCGGCACGTGCCTATGCCTTCATACAGCGTCGTGGTTATGTCATCCCCGAGGATGTGCGCGCCGTGTGTCATGACGTATTGCGCCACCGCATAGGCCTTACGTACGAGGCCGAGGCCGAGAATATCACCACCGAGCAGATTATCACCGATATTTTGAACAACGTCATAGTACCCTAATGCACCTTACCGAGAACGATATTCTGCGCCGCGTGCGCAAAATCGAGATTAAGACGCGTGGTCTGTCGGACGAGATATTCGCCGGCAAGTATCACACGGCTTTTCGCGGTCGTGGTATGTCATTCGCTGAGGTGCGTGAGTATCGCGTGGGCGACGACGTGCGCGATATTGATTGGAACGTCACGGCACGCTCCGAGCGAGCACACGTCAAGGTCTACGAGGAGGAGCGCGAGCTGACGATGATGCTCCTCGTGGATGTCTCGCCGTCGCGCATGTTCGGCTCGACGGAGCATACGAAGAAGAATCTGATAAACGAGATTGCCGCCACGTTAGCCTTCTCGGCGGTCAAGAATAACGATAAGGTCGGATGTATCCTCTTCTCGGATCGTGTCGAGAAGTTTATACCTCCGAAGAAGGGCCGCAGCCATATCCTCGCCATCATACGCGAGTTGGTGGGCTTCCGTCCCACGGGGCAGGGCACGAACATATCGGAGGCGTTGCGCTACCTTGTTGGCGTGAATAAGAAGCGTGCCACGTGCTTCCTGCTCTCCGACCTCGTGAACAGCCCGCAGGATGCACAACCATTGGAGGATGCACTGAAAATCGCCTCGTCGCGCCACGATATTATGGCCGTGCGTGTCTACGACCGTCGCGATGCCGAGCTGCCGAATGTCGGCATTGTCGAGGTGCGCGATGCCGAGACGGGGGCTACGGAGTGGCTCGACACCTCGTCGCGCAGGGTGCGCCGTTTCTGGTCGGAGGAGTATGCTCGACGCCGTGATGCCGTATGCGGATTGTTGCGCCACAGCCGTGTGGATGTCGCCGAGGTAGCCACCGATGGCGACTATGTTGTAGAACTTATTAAGATGTTCAAACAGCGATGAAGGGAGGAGTAAACATAGGTCGTCTGCTGCTCAGTGCCCTCATGGTGCTGAGCGTTGTTGTGTCTTATGCCGAGCGACCTACCATTAAGGCCCACTTCTCGAAGGATAATATCGAGGTGGGCGACCGCGTAGAGTATATCATCGACATCGAGAAGGATCGTGCCACGCAGATAGGCATCCCCGACTTCGTGGGTAAGCTTACGCCCGAGCAGCAGAAGCAGCGTCAGGCACATAAGGCCGCAATGTCCCAAAATATGGAGTACGACGGCGATGTTTTTGAGCATGTCGCCAGCCGTCTCGATACGATAAAGGTTGAGGGCCGTCGTCTGCACCTTCGTCAGCGTTACACGCTTGCCGTGATGGAGACGGGAGACATACATCTGCGCCCCAGCATCCTCTACTTCGAGAAGAACCGCGATATCCCCGATACGATATACGCTTCGGATAGCCTCACGCTGCATGTGGCGCGTTACGAGCAGTACGACACCACACGCTTCCTTGTTGCCGATCCGACATCACAGATGGGCTTTAAGGTCGATTCTGCGCTCACGGCGCGCATGCTGCGCAGCGAGGGTATAGAGTCGCATAAGAATATGCCCTTCATCTTCGCCGAGATTAAGGATTATCTCTTCTACGGCATAATAGGCCTTGTTTTGCTCGGCTTCGTTGTATGGTTTGTGGTGTGGCTCGTGCGCCGCTATATGGCTCGACGTGCCGGCGTGGTGCGCCTCTTGCCGCAGCTGCCCCCGCATGTGGTGGCTATCAAGGCTCTTGTCGAGTTGAGCAACCGTAAGTTGTGGCAGAATGGCAAGTTTAAGCTCTACTATACGCACCTTAGCGACATCCTGCGTTGCTACATCTCGGGACGTTGGGGCGTGTGCGCCATGGAGATGACTACCGACGAGATTATGGCCGCTCTTGCCGACTACGACCTGCCCTATGGCAGTCGTCGCGAGCTCGTCGAGATACTGCGCACGGCCGATATGGTTAAGTTTGCCAAGGCCGAGCCTGAGGCCGAACTCAACGACGAGAACTACACCCGCGCCTACTACTTTGTCGAGAATACGAAGCTCGTCGATGAGCAGCGTAATGAGGGTAAGCAGGATATAACCATCGAAACAAAAATTCAGGATTGATGAGAGCAACGATGCAACATACACTCATGCGACTTCTCGTGGCACTATGCCTCGTCGTGGCGTGTCATGCCACGGCCACGGCGCAGTATCATCGTGAGCGAGCTCTTGTGCGCGAGGGCAACCGACACTTCGAGCGTCGTAACTTCAATACGGCACTCAACCGCTATAACGAGGCTTTGGAGCACGACTCCACGGCCTACGAGGCACTGTACAACCGAGCAAACACTACGGCACAGGCACTGCTCCATAGCCGCGCCGATACTCAGGGTATGGCCCAGAGGTGGAAGATATCGAACCTCTACTACGATACTTTGGCTGCCGACTCGTTGCTTAGCGATAAGCAGCGCGCCGAGGTCTTGCGTAACTTGGGCGAGAGCCTCTTCATGCAGCAGAACTACGAGGCGGCACTCAACTCGTTCCGCGAGTCGTTGCTGCTCAATGCCGGCGATGCGGAGTGCAAGCACAACTATGTGCTCACCAAGCGTATTGTCGACCAGAAGCGTCAGCAACAACAGCAAAATCAGCAGAACGACAACCAACAGCAGAACAATCAGTCGGAGAACGACCAAAACAAGAGCGAAAATCAGGATAACCAGAGTAACAATGACCAGCCGAACGACCAGAATAGCGAGGATAACAAGGATGGTCAGAATAATGAGAATAAGGACAACCAGGATAACCAAGATAAGCAGAACGATAAGAACGACCAAAATAAGGATAATCAGGACGATAAGGAGCAAAATGGCGACCAGCAGAACGACGACGGCAAGAACAACGAGGATAAGCAGGAGAACGACCAGCAGGGAGAGTCTCAGCCGCAGCCTCGTGGCATAAGCCGCGATGAGCAGGAGCGCATGCTCGACGCCATACAGTCCGAGGAGGATAAGACGCAGGATAAGTTGAAGGAGGGCAAGGGAGTATATGTCCCCGGCAAGAAAAATTGGTAACGATGAACTTTTTACACCCCAACATATTGTGGCTTGCGGTTATCATACCGCTACTTGTTGCCTACTATATCTTCGTGGCGCGCCGCGGTGCAACACTCACAGTCAGCACCTTAGGCTCGCGTCGTGCACCCCGCACACTGCGCTATTGGATGCGCGATGTGCCTATGCTTCTGCGCATGGGCGCACTCTCGATGTTCATCGTAGCCTTAGCACGTCCCGTCGACGAGTATGTCGAGAGGGAGGTTACAACCGAGGGTATCGACATCGTCCTCTCGATGGATATCTCAGGCTCGATGCTCGCCCGCGACTTCCAGCCCGACCGCCTTACAGCCTCGAAGAAGATAGCCTCGGAGTTTGTTGCCGACCGCTTTGGCGACCGCCTCTCGGTGGTAGCCTTTGCCGGTGAGGCCTTCACGCAGTGTCCTCTGACCTCCGACCAGGCTACGGTGCAGACCATGCTCGGACGCCTGCGTAGCGGCATCATCGAGGATGGCACGGCCATAGGTAACGGACTCGGTGTGGCGGTAAACCGTCTGAGGGAGAGTGGCGCGAAGTCGAAGGTCATAGTGCTGCTGACGGATGGTGTCAACAACCGAGGACAGATATCGCCCGTCATGGCCGCCGATATCGCTGCCGAGATGGGTATCAAGGTCTACACCATAGGTGTGGGACGTGAGGGTAAGGCCCCCTATCCCGCGCAGGATATCTTCGGTAATATGACCACCGTTATGGCCGATGTCGAGATTGACGAGGAGCTGCTGCGCGATATTGCCGCAAAGACGGGTGGACACTACTTCCGTGCCGAGGATAACGAGGCCCTGAAATCTATCTACAACGAGATTAACGCCATGGAGAAGAGCGACGTGCAGGTTACCGAGTATACGCTCTACACGGAGCGTTTTCTCGAATGGTTGCTCCTCGGTCTGCTGCTTTTGGCCGCCGAGCTCTTCATGCGCTATGTGGTGCTCAACCGTATTCCTTAACCCTAACCGCCTAAACGCACAGTGCGAATATGAATATTTTTGAGTTTGCAAATACCGAGTGGCTCTATCTGCTTCTGGCGGCCCCCGCGCTGCTACTGCTATATTGGGCGTTGCTGCTCTACCGACGACGTAAGTTGCGCCGTTTCGGTAATGAGGTCACGCTCCGCGACCTTATGCCCGATAGTTCGGTGGCACGAGGATGGACTAAGGTGGTGCTTCTCGCCTTGGCCATAGTGCTTTTAGGCCTCGCTGCGGCGCGTCCACGCACAGGCTCCAAGCTGCGTAGCGTCGAGACGGAGGGCCGCGAGATACTCTTTGTCGTCGATGTCTCAAACTCGATGTATGCCGAGGACCCCAAGCCGAGCCGCATGGAGCGCACGCGCTATGCCCTCTCGCGCTTAGTCAAGCGACTTACCGACGACCGCATTGGCATCATCGCCTTTGCCGGCGAGCCCGAGGTGGTACTTCCCATCACGGGCGACTATAAGATTGCCGAGTCGAAGATACGTTCACTCTCGCCCTCGCTCATCACAAACCAGGGTACCGAGTTAGGCGATGCTCTGCAACTCGCGCGCATATCCTTCTCGTCGAGCACACGCAACAAGTCGAGCCGCCTCATAGTCCTTATCACCGATGGCGAGGCCCACGATAGTGAGGCTCTGGCGGTGGCTCAGGAGGTTGCGGCCGAGGGTATTATGATATGCTCTATCGGCATTGGCTCTCCCGAGGGTGTCATCCTCGAAATTGGCGGACGCACGGTTGAGGATACCGAGACGGGACGCCCTGTGCTCACCAAGCTCAACGAGCAGTTTTTACAGCAGATAACAGCCGCCACGGGTGGCATATACCTGCGTTCGCGCAACGACGAGTTCGGCTTGGAGCGCATCATGGAGCAGCTCGACACGTTGGAGGCCTCGAAGTTCGAGCAGCGCACCTTCGAGGAGTATGACGAGCAGTATGAGTGGTTCCTCGGTGCCGCACTGCTGATACTCGTTGTCGAGTTCCTCCTCATGTCGCGCCGCAACCCCCTGCTCCGAGGTGTACACCTCTTCGAGCGCAACGATAAGCAGAATTAATCGAATAAAAAAATAAAACTAATTAAAACTTATAAAGTATGACAATACGCGATTTGGAGCCCAAACTTATTTGGGAGCAGTTCGACGACATCACGCGAGTACCTCGCCCGTCGAAGAAGGAGGAGAAGATTATCGAGTGGCTGGTAGCCTTTGCCGAGAAGCACGGCATCGAGTACCAGACCGACGCTACGGGCAATGTCGTTATGCGTAAGCCTGCGACACCTGGCTATGAGAGCCGTCCTACAATCATCTTGCAGTCGCACATGGATATGGTCTGCGAGAAGAATTCGGATGTTGAGTTTGACTTTGAGAATGACCCCATCCGCACCTATATCGACGGCGAGTGGGTACGTGCCGAGGGCACTACGCTGGGTGCCGACTGCGGTATAGGTATGGCTGCGGCGTTGGCCGTGTTGCTCGACGAGAAGTTGGAGCGTCCCGCTGTTGAGGCTCTCTTCACCGTCGACGAGGAGACAGGTCTTACGGGTGCTTTCGGCCTTGGCGAGGGTATGCTCACGGGTAAGTATCTCGTGAACCTCGACTCGGAGGACGAGGGTGAGATTTTCATCGGCTGTGCCGGTGGCGTCGACACCGTGGCGCGCATGGCCTACGATAAGGAGGCAGCACCCGAGGGTTACGCCTTCGTGCGCTTGGAGATTGGCGACCTGCTCGGTGGCCACTCGGGCGACGATATCGATAAGGGTCGTGCCAACTCGAATAAGCTCCTCGCGCGTTTCCTCTACAACGCTTGCGACACCTTCCAGATAGCTCTTGCACGCATGGATGGCGGTAACCTGCGCAACGCTATACCTCGTGAGGCATACGCTATTGTGGGTGTTCCCGCCGAGGCTAAAGATGACTTTGTGGAGCGATATATGGAGTTTGGCGAGATGATGAAGGAGGAGTTCCGCCATACGGAGCCCCGCATGCGCTTCTCGACATCGGATGCGGCGGCCGAGGCCGAGGTTATGACCAACGACGATATGTGCGCACTGCTCATCACCATCGTTGGCCTTCCCAATGGCGTCTTGGCGATGTCGTTTGCCGTTCCCGGTCTTGTTGAGACCTCGTCAAACCTCGCCTCTGTTAAGTTCGACGAGCAGAAGCAGGAGGTTGTCATCACCACGTCGCAGCGTTCGTCTGTCGAGAGCGCGAAGCTCTATGCTGCACAGACCATCGAGGCTGTCTTCTACCTCGCAGGCATGGACGTTGAGCACTCGGACGGCTATCCCGGCTGGGCTCCCGACCCCAACTCACAGCTCTTGGCTACCACCGTTGAGTGCTACCGTAAGCTCTTCGCTACGGAGCCTAAGGTGCGCGCCATCCACGCCGGCTTGGAGTGTGGCCTCTTCTTGGAGAAGTATCCCCACTTGGAGATGGTGTCGTTCGGCCCGACGTTGCGCGGCGTTCACTCGCCCGACGAGCGTCTCGAAATCGCGACCGTCGATAAGTTCTGGAAGTTGTTGGTAGAGCTTATGAAGAGCATATAATCTGCTGCGGCACCTCTGCCGTGGTCAGTACAATGCCGTCGATGGAGTAATACCCATCGACGGCATCTTTGTTTTGGGAGTTGGAGGTTCGGGGGGTAGGGAGGTAGGGGATTAAGGAAGTTAGGGAGATTAAGGAATTTAGGGATTAGAGAATTTAGGGATTAGGGAATTTAGTGATTAGGCCTAACACCATCCTTAAATTCCTTAATCTCCTTATCCGCCTTATCCTCCCCCCCCCAAAAAAAAACACGCCCACTATCGGGCGTCTTCGTATCACAGACTCGGTAGGCGATTATGCCTTGTTGTCCGAGCCGAGAACCTCCTTAATCTTGTGGATGTAGAGCTTCTTCATGTTGTCGCGAGCGGGACCCAGGTATTTGCGGGGGTCGAACTCTGCGGGCTTGTTGGCGAATACCTCGCGTACGGCAGCTGTCATAGCCAAGCGTGAGTCTGAGTCGATGTTAATCTTACATACTGCACTCTTAGCAGCCTTGCGCAACTGCTCCTCGGGGATACCTACGGCAGCCTTCAAAGCACCGCCATACTTGTTGATAGTGTCAACCTCGTCCTGGGGTACTGACGATGAGCCGTGGAGTACGATGGGGAAGCCGGGAAGCTGCTCCTCGATAGCGGCCAACACGTCGAATGCGAGGGGAGGAGGCACCAAACGACCTGTCTGGGGGTCGAGAGTACACTGCTCGGGGGTAAACTTGAAGGCACCGTGCGACGTACCGATAGAGATAGCCAACGAGTCGCAACCGGTCTTAGTTACGAAGTCAACAACCTCCTCGGGCTTGGTGTAGTGGCTCTCGGCAGCCGATACCTCGTCCTCAACACCTGCCAATACGCCGAGCTCACCCTCTACCGTAACATCGAACTGGTGTGCATACTCCACAACCTTCTTGGTGAGAGCCACATTCTCGTCGTAGGGGAGGTGCGAGCCGTCGATCATCACCGATGAGAAGCCCATGTCGATGCAGCTCTTGCAAGTCTCAAAGCTATCGCCGTGGTCGAGGTGGAGTACAATCTCGGGGTTCTCCCAGCCAAGCTCCTTGGCATAGGCCACAGCACCCTCAGCCATGTAGCGGAGGAGAGTCTGGTTAGCGTACTGACGTGCACCCTTCGACACCTGCAAGATTACGGGCGACTTTGTCTCGGCAGCAGCCATGATAATAGCCTGCAACTGCTCCATGTTGTTGAAATTGAAAGCGGGGATAGCATAACCGCCATCAACGGCCTTGCGGAACATCTCGCGTGTGTTCACCAAGCCTAAGTCCTTGTAATTAATCATATTACAAATTTTTATTTTATAGTTAGTAAATAATCTCTCTACCGAGTATTACAATTTTCGCACAAATATACTAAAAATAAATTATACTATTACTAAAAAAATTTAATTTCTTTTCTTGTGATAAGGGCGCATCTGCGGTCTCTCAATCATCAGCCTGAATAGGACGTACGTCAAGTACTACCTATCCAGGCTGATTTCTTTATCGAGTCCACATCTGCAACCCTTCTGACAAGAAATCGAGTTTCTTGTGATAAGGGCGCATCTGCGGTCTCTTTTTTTGACTATGAGACTATGAGACTATGAGACATTGGGACTATGGGATTTTTTTCTCATTTTCTCATTGTCCCATTTTCTCATCGTCCCATCGTACAAAAAAAATCAGCCCGGGCGCGAACTGTCCGGGCTGATAACCAACTGCGCACTAATGCGCCAATGATGTAGGCCTACTCCGTGGGAATATCCTTATTTACGTTCTTCGAGCCGATAAGTGCATAGTAGAGCAGATATACAAGGCCGATGATGATTACCCAGTAGCTTGCCAAGTAGCTGCCCGAAAGGTCGACAACATAGTTCTGGATGAGGGGCAGAATACCGCCACCACATACCAATGCCATGAAGATACCCGAAGCCTTCTCGGTGTACTTGCCGAGGCCCTCAACGGCGAGGTTGAAGATGCCGCCCCACATCACCGAGGTGCAGAGGCCGCACAGCACGAGCAATGCTGCGTTGATAGGCACGTTTGCTATGCCGAAGCCCTCAGTCTTCTTAAATACGGGGAGGTTGATGGTTGTCTCGGGGTCCAAAATCATGGCTCCGGCCACCAACGCGAGACCCAAGATAGATACTGCGGTGAGCATGCTCTTAGCCGACACCTTAGCACCCAGCGCGGCACCCAACAGACGACCGAAGAACATGAGCAACCAATATGTTGCAGCTACCGTTGAGGCGATAGTCTCGGCGTCGGGGTTGAGGCCCAAGCCACCATTCTGCAACCACTTCTGCAAGACGTTGGGGATACCAACCTCGACACCCACATAGATGAAGATGGCGATGGCGCCGAGCACGAAGTGGCGGAACGACATGGGGCTATACTTCGACTTCTCGGCAGTAGCCACAGCCTGACGCTCTCTCTCGGGGATATTCGTAAAGAGAATCACGATAAAGGCGATGGCGAAGATAGCCAATGCAATGAACATCAAGGGGAATACCTGCTTAATCTGTGCCTCGGCAATCTTGGGTACGAATACGCCCGAGAGGAAGATTACGGCAGTACCCATGAACGAGTTGAACGAGCCACCCACCTGCAAGAGCTGGTTGCCGCGGTTGCCGCCACCTGCCAACTTGTTGAGCATGGGGTTAACAACGATGTTAAGCATACACATCGAGAAACCTGCGACGAAGGCACCGAGGAGATATACGCCGAAGGCGATATTACCACCGAGCAGACCGGCGATGGTCTGAATACCTACGCCGATGAAGCCTACCGTAACGGCTGTGAGGGCCGTAAACTTATAGCCTCGCTTCTGCAAGAGGTTGCCTGCGGGGATACCCATGCATGCGTATGCGATAAAGTTGGCAAACACGCCAAGTGTACCCATCCAGTTTGCTACATCAAACTGATTTTTCAGCACATCACCCATGGGCGATGCAAGGTTGGTTACGAACGAAATCATACCGAAGAGCAGTATCATTACGATAATAGCCAACACGTTACCATTCTTTGTTGTACTCATAATTTATTGATTGTTAAGATTTTATTCCGGGGTTGTATGATGTTTTTTTTGACTATGGGACTATGGGATTTTTTCTCATTTTCTCATTTTCTCATTGTCGTTTTTTTGGACTATGGGACAGTGGGACTATGGGACGTCGCGGCCGACATTAAAATCTTGCGCGAAGCGCACCATACTTTTCACCTTTCACTTTTCACTTTATTTGTCTCTCTCGGCGATGAAGGCGCACATGTCAATCAGCGACTTCTGGTAGGGCGACGAGGGGTACTTCGATATGAGGTGCAGGGCGCGCGAGAGGTATGCCTGCATGGTCTCGGCCGCAAGCTCTGCGCCACGACCCGCGATAACCCTCTCGTGCAGTGCATCTACGGCTGTCTCGTCCTCGGCACAACGTTTCAGTAGGGCGATTATCTCGCTGCGCTCCTCCTCGGTGCTGCGCTCCATGACCTCGATGAGCGGAAGTGTTATCTTGCGCTCGCGCAGGTCGTTGTTCGAGGGCTTGCCCGTGTTGTTCTGGCGGTTGTAGTCGAGGATGTCATCCTGTATCTGGAAGGCGATGCCTATGGCCTCGCCAAACTTGCGCATGCGGTCTACCTCTTCGCGTGAGGCACCCACCGAGAGTGCTCCCAGCGCGGCACTCACACCAAGCAGGCTTGCCGTCTTCTGGTATATGATGTTGAAGTAGTCGTCGCGTGTGGTGTCGAGACGCTGTGCATGCTGACTCTGCAACACCTCGCCCTCGCAGAGTGTGCCCATCGCCGTGCCAACATACGTAACAAGGTCATACTGAGCACTTGCCATGCCTATCGACATTGTGCGGGCAAGGATGTAGTCGCCGAGGATTATGGCGGTGTCGCTCTGCCACTTGGCGTTCACCGAGGGGCGTCCGCGACGCTCGTCGGCCTGGTCGAGGACGTCGTCGTGGATGAGCGATGCGGTGTGTATCATCTCGACCAGCAGCGCGGCAAGATATGTGCGTTTTGTGCAGTGGCGTTCACTGCCACACTCCTCCGTAGCGTTGTCGGCTGCGGGGGTGTGTATCGATGCTGCGAGCATTGTGAGAATGGGGCGTATGCCCTTGCCGCGCGACGACAGTGCGTAGGTGAGCATCTCCTGCAAGAGGTCGCCCTCGGCACTGAAATTCTCGGCTACAAACTTGTCGAACGCCTCCAAGTCGGCGATTATAGGTTTGCGAATATCGTCGATTTTAACCATGATGACAACTAATATACCACGCAAAGATAACTATTTTTTGCCATTAAGGTGTGATAACCCCAATTTTTTTCGTAACTTTGACCGATTTATTTATGTGTAAGATATGCAGAGCGAAAATATCATAAACTTTGTTCTACGTCATATTGCCCCGTGGGTGGTGGGCATCGCGCTCTTTTGGGGTGTGAGCAACATCTTCTTTGCCCCGAGCCACGAGGGTAAGACGCTCGCACAGGGCGACGTGGCGCAGTACCTCGGTATGTCGCAGGATATTCGCGAGCATCGTGCTGCCACGGGTGAAGACCCGCAGTGGACCGGAAATATGTTTTCGGGCATGCCCGCCTATCTTATCGACGTGGAGTACCCCACGCAGGATGTCAAGCAGACAGTCGGTAGCGTAGTTAAGGTTGTCGATGACCCCCACAACATGATACTCTTTGCCATGGTGCTGATGATGGTCGCTGTGGTGCTTATGGGCGTAAACCCATGGATAGGCATCGTTGCAGGCCTGGCTTATGGTCTGTCGACCTACTTCTTCCTGATTATCGAGGCGGGACACATCACCAAGATGTGGGCGTTGGTCTATGCGCCGCCCCTCGTTGGTGCGGTGTGGTACGCCCTAAGACGCAATATGTGGGTGGGCTCGACACTTGCGGCCCTCTTCGGCTCGTTGGAGCTCGGAGCCAACCATCCGCAGATAACGTACTACTTTCTGTTTGCATGTGGCGCGCTGTGGCTCAGTGAGTTATATTTCGCCATACGCGAGAAGTGTATCAAGCGATTCTCGCAGCGCACGGCGTTGCTTGCGGTGGCGGCACTCGTCGCCTTAGGCTCTAACTTCGCACCGCTGTGGTACGCCAAGCAGCACCAGCACTATACGACGCGCGGTATGTCGGAGGTGGTGAGCGACGACGAGGCGCGCGATAGGAGAATAGCTTACAACACGCAGTGGAGCTATGGCCGTGCCGAGAGCTTCAATATGCTCGTCCCGAACTATATGGGCGAGTCATCGATGGGACTCTATGAGGAGGAGCTCGGGGCACTGCTTGCGGAGCGTTCCATCAGCGACGGCATCTACAACTACGAGGTGGGGCGCGTGCAGAGCATCTACGACAAGCACTATCCGGGTATCACACGCGAGGAGGTTGAGTACTACCTCGAAGATGATGTTGCGCAGCTGTACAACATGGATGTCTCTGCTGCCGCAGCCAAATATTGGGGTAAGCAGCCCTTCACGGCGGGCCCCACATATCTCGGTGCTGTGGTTGTCTTCTTCGCCATCCTCGGCCTTATCCTCACGTCGTCGCGCAACCGCTGGTGGATTGTTGCCGTGAGCCTCTTTGCTCTGCTTTTGGCGTGGGGTAGCAATATTATGGGCTTCTACGAACTTATGTTCGACTACCTGCCTGCATACAGCACCTTCCGCACGGTGTCGATGGCGTTGGTTGTGGTTCAGTGGAGCGCGCCTCTACTCATGGCTTTTGCGCTTTGGAGGCTGTGGAACACGACACTTACGCTCCGACAACTCGCCGTGCGCGTAGCTATCGCGTTGAGCGTTGTCGTTGCGATGATTATATTAATGGCTCTGGTTGCCGACTATGGCCGTGCCGATATCGAGGCTATGTTTGGTAATTCGTGGTGGAGCGAGCGTATCGCCGAGCGTATGGCTGAGGCGCGACGTGCCGCCTTCGCCGCCGACGCATGGCGCACGATGTTCTACGTCGTCATGAGTGCCTCTGCCGTTATGCTCTATGGCCTGTTGTGCCGCAGGGGCGAGGATCGAATAACGAAGTACGCCCCCTATATCCTTACGGCTGTTGTGGGCATACTTGCAACGATGGACCTTGTGGGCGTCGATAGTAGATACTTAGACAGCGCGAAGTGGCAGGATAAGCCCTCCGTGGCGATGCCTATGAGTGCTGCCGACAGGGAGATTTTGCGTGATACGGAGCTCGGCTACCGCGTCTTGGATCTTAGCGTTAGCGACCCCTATCAGAGTGCCCGTGCCTCATATTTCCACCGCTCGGTGGGTGGCTACCATGGTGCAAAGATGGGCCGATATGCCGATGTCATAGCCCGCTACTTGGATAGCGACGACCCCGAAATACTAGCTGCGCTGAACACGCGCTATGTGATAAATGGTGGCGAGGTGCTCACCCTCGAAGAGGCCTTTGGCCTATCTCCGCTGGGTGCTGCATGGTTTGTTGAGGATGTTGTCGAGTGTGCAACGCCGGCCGAGGAGTTGGAGTATATCGGCATTGTCGACCTCGCGACGACGGCTGTTGTGGCGGAGGGTACGCCCATCGCCTCGCCAGACTCTGCGGAGGGCGATATAGCGTTGGTGGAGTATGCGCCCAACCGCCTGAAATATGAGTATAGGGCGGCGGACGATGTTGTGGCCGTCTTCTCCGAGATATACTTTGCCGATGGCTGGACGGCATACGTCGACGGCAAGCAGGCCGACTACTTTGCGGTGGACTACATACTGCGAGGCATGAGCCTGCCGGCGGGTGAGCATACTGTGGAGTGGCGTTTCAGAGCCCCTCGTTGGGATGAGACTACGACAATTATGGGTGTGGCATCGTGGGCGATACTCCTTGGCATTGCGGCATTGGCGATAGTGCCCCTCGTGCGCCGCATAATGAGAAAACGAAACAACGAAAAAATAGCATAGAGATATGGCAAATAATAGAGATAAGCGACTGAGGCGCAAGGTGCGCATGGCCTATGTCATCTCGACGGCGAGCATTGCGCTGGTGCTCTTCATGCTCGGCGTGGTGAGCTACGTTACGCTCTCGGCACTCTCGGCGGCGCGCGGCTTGCAGGAGAATGTGGTGCTGTCGGTGGAGATGGCCGACTCGCTCTTTGGCAACGAGCAGCAGGAGATAATGCGCCTCATTGAGGAGCGCGAGCAGACGGCACGTGTGGAGTATCTCTCGAAGGAGGATAAGGTTAACGATTCAGAGTTTCGTCGTCAGTTTGAGCTCGATATCGACGAGATATTGGGCGAAAACCCGCTGCGCAACAGCTACGAGGTAACGCTCAAAGCCGAGAAGACGTCGGCTGAGGATATCGAGGCCTTCGTTGAGGCGGTAGGTCGTGCCACGGGTGTCGAGTATATCGCTGTGCCCCCCGTGGAGGTTGTCGAGACCATGCAGACGAATATTTCGCACATAAGCATAGGCCTTATCATCTTCCTCGGTGCGTTGCTCCTCATATCGCTATTGCTGCTCAACAACACGGTGCGTCTGGCTATCTATTCGAAGCGTTACCTTATCAACACCATGAAGTTAGTGGGTGCCACGAAGTGGTATATCATGCGTCCGCTGTTGGGTGATGCTCTAAAACAGGGTGTCTGGGCAGGTGTCATCGCAAGTGCTCTTGTCTCGTTGGCGGTGTATGGCACCGAACTCTTCACGCCGCGCGGTATCGAGCTGCTCGGACAGATGGAGGTGGCCCTTATCGTCGGCTCGTTGGTGCTGCTCGGCATCGTCATCACGGTGCTGTTCAGTGCTGCTGCGGTCAACAAGTTTGTAAACATGCGTTCAAACAAAATATACTTATACTAAGCTGTTATGAAGTTTTTCAAGGATAACTCCTCGACGGATAAGGAGCGTATGCCCCTGTCGGTCAAGAACTACCGCCTGATGCTCTTGGGTGTGGTTATCATCGTCGTGGGTTTTGTGCTTATGTCGGGAGGCGCGGAGCATACGGCCACCGAGTTCGACGAGTCGATATTCTCGTTCCGTCGCATAACGCTCGCCCCGATAGTTGTCATCGCGGGCTTTGTCTTCGAGATATACGCCATAATGAAGCGTTTTACGGAGGACGAGCAGCCGAACAATGACCGTAAGTAGAGTGATTAACAAGCGAAAATATTTATACTATGGAGATATTTGAATCTGCAATTTTGGGTGCTGTGCAGGGCCTCACCGAGTTCTTGCCTGTGTCGAGTAGCGGCCACTTGCAGTTGGCCAAGGAGCTTTTAGGTGTCGAGATTGAGGATAACCTCATGTTCGATATCACGTTGCATGCTGCCACGGTGCTGAGCACTATCGTTGTGCTATGGAGCGAGATATGGTGGCTCGTGAAGGGCCTCTTTACGGGGGGCATGAACGAGGAGAAGAGCTACTTCCTCAAACTCGTCGTATCGGCCATCCCCGTGGGTGTTGTGGGCCTCATGTTCAGCGACGATATCAACGCCATGCTCGGTTCGCGTTATATCATGCTCGTCGTGGGTGGCATGTTGCTCCTCACGGCGACACTGCTCTCGTTTGCCTACTATGCACGTCCGCGCCAGAAGGCTACCATATCGTACCGCGATGCCTTTATCATCGGTGCGTCGCAGGCGGTAGCAACCATGCCGGGTCTGTCGCGCTCGGGCACGACCATCGCTACGGGTCTGCTGCTCGGCAACCAGAAGGCTGCGGTGGCGACATTCTCGTTCCTTATGGTCTTGGCCCCGATTATGGGCCAGGTGTTGTTGGATATTGTAGGTGGCGACTTCCAGCAGTCCAGCATCGGCACAGCGCAACTTATCGCAGGCTTCGTTACGGCCTTTATAGTGGGATGCTTGGCGTGTCGCTATATGATTAGCATCGTTAAGCGCGGTAAGCTTATCTGGTTTGCGCTCTACTGTGCTGTCGTAGGTCTTGTTGCCATAGGCTCTTATATCTTCTAACCACGGACTACATATATAATATATTATGGAGGAGTTTTCGTTGAGGGGTGTCGAGTTTACGGAGGGATATATCGCCGTTATCGACAAACCCTATGAGTGGACATCGGCAGATGTCGTGCGCAAGATAAAGTTTCAGCTGCGTAAGTGTGGCTATCCGAAGATTAAGATAGGCCATGCCGGCACGCTGGATCCGTTGGCTACGGGCATACTTATCGTCTGCATAGGCCGCGCCACGAAGATGGTCGAGGCGTTGCAGGCGGAGCGCAAGGAGTATGTTGCAGAGTTGATGCTGGGTGCTACGACGCCGAGTGGCGATATGGAGCATGAGGTTGACGCCACCTATCCTACGGAGCATATCACGCGCGAGAAGGTTGAGGAGGCGTTGCGCAGCCTCACGGGAGAGCGTCTGCAAGCCCCGCCGCTCTATTCGGCCAAGAAGGTGTCGGGCGTGCGTGCCTACGAGTTTGCACGCGCCGGCGAGGAGGTGGAGCTGAAACGTGCACTGATTAACATCTACGACATGGAGCTTGTGGAGTACGACCTGCCGCGCATAAAGATACGTGTCGAGTGCTCGAAGGGAACGTATATCCGTTCGCTCGCCTTCGAGATAGGTGAGGCGTTGCAGAGTGGTGCTTACCTCAGCTCGTTGCGTCGCACGAAGAGTGGTGCTTTTGTGGTGGATAAGGCCCATACGCTCGACGATTTTATGGAAAAATTACGTGAGTGTGAAACAAAATAGTAGAATTTGCGTATATATTTTGATTGTTTCACTTTTTTTGAAAAAATAAGAGGCTAATATGAAGTTATCGCAGTATGGCTACGAGTTCTCGAAGGATATGATTGCCAAGTATCCCGAGGTCAATCGTGATGATGCGCGTCTTTTGGTGTTGCACCGCTCGACGGGTGAGATTGAACACCGCGTTTTCAAAGATATAATCGAGTATTTCGATGAGAAGGATATGTTCGTATTCAACGATACGAAGGTCTTTCCTGCGCGTCTGCGCGGCTGCAAGGAGAAGACGGGTGCCGACATCGAGATTTTTCTTCTGCGCGAGCTCAACCGTGAGTTGCGCTTGTGGGATGTGCTGGTAGACCCCGCGCGCAAAATACGTATCGGCAACAAACTATACTTCGGCGATGACGAGCTTATGGGTGCTGAGGTTATCGACAACACCACGTCGCGTGGCCGTACCCTCCGTTTCCTCTTCGATGGCTCGTATGAGGAGTTTAAGGAGGCTCTCTACAACCTCGGTGAGACCCCTCTGCCCCGCTGGGTGCGCGAGACTGTCGAGCCCGAGGACGAGGAGTGGTATCAGACGATTTTTGCCAAGCACGAGGGTGCTGTGGCTGCCCCCACGGCGGGCTTGCACTTCTCGAAGCACCTGCTCAAACGCATGGAGATTAAGGGCATCGAGAGCTCGTTTATCACGCTTCACGTGGGCTTGGGTAACTTTCGCACCGTGGAGGTTGAGGACCTCTCGAAGTACAAGATGGACTCCGAGCAGTTTGTAGTCTCGGAGGAGGCTGTGGCAGCTATCAATGGCGCAAAGCGCGATAAGCGTCGCGTTGTGGCCATAGGTACTACCGTTATGCGCGCTTTGGAGACTGCCGCATCGGTGGGCGGTATGGTCAAGGCTCAGGAGGGCTGGACAAATAAGTTTATCTTCCATCCCTACCAATTCTCCGTTGCCGACGCCTTCGTCTCGAATTTCCATCTGCCCTACTCAACACAGCTCATGATGGTGGCAGCCTATGGTGGCTATGATGCCGTGATGAATGCCTACGAGGTGGCATGCAAGGAGGGTTATCGCTTTGGTACTTATGGCGATGCCATGTTGATTTTGTAGAATAATTTTACTATATTTGTAAATAGTAAATCTGAATATTATGGCAACCAACAAAATTCTGTACGTCTGTCAGGAGATTGCTCCTTACGTGCCCGAGAACGAGCTCTCGACGCTCAGCCTCGACCTCGCACGTCAGATGCAGGAGCGTGGAGCTGAGGTGCGCACCTTCATGCCCCGCTATGGCTGCATCAATGAGCGTAGAAATCAACTCCATGAGGTTATCCGTCTGTCGGGTATGAACCTCATTATCAACGACAACGACCATCAGCTAATAATAAAGGTTGCGTCGATACCCTCGGCGCGTATACAGATATACTTCATCGACAACGATGACTACTTCGCACGTCGTGCCGTGCTGCGCGACGAGAATGGTCTCTTCTTTGAGGATAACGACGACCGTGCCATCTTCTTTGCGCGCGGTATGCTCGAAACGGTCAAGAAGTTGCGTTGGGCACCCTCTATCGTGCACTGCCACGGTTGGTTCTCGGCGGTTGTCCCGATGTATTTGAAGAAGGTCTTCTACGACGACCCTCTGTTCCAGGATTTGAAGATTGTGCTCTCGCTCACGGGCGATAAGTTCGATGGTGAGCTTGCCGCCGACTTCAAGCAGAAGCTCGAAGGCGAGGGTATCATGGATAGCGGCATGAAGATTTTGGAGGAGCCCTCATACCAAAACCTCATGCGCTGCGTTATAGATTATGCCGACGGCGTTGTTGTAACATCTAAGGATGTTGACGAGGAGCTTGTGGAGTATGCTCGCGCCAACGGCAAGCATGTGCTCGACTACATGGAGGGCGAGCAGAAGGATATCTTCGATAATTACAAAAAGTTCTATGACGAATTATAAGGGTGTATTCATGCGTTTTGTTGCTCTTCTTGTGGTGGTAGTCTCCATCGTGGGATGTACAACGGAGGTGGACTACACTATGGGTGAGGAGTTTGTGCCGTCGAGCCAGAAGATGGAGCTTCGACGCCGAGTGTATAGCGCGGGCAAGATGACCGAGGGCGACAGCCAGCAGTCGTTGCCGCTTAGTGCTACGCGCCTATATCGCACCGACTCGCTGCCCTCAGCAAATATGACCCACGCCTATTTTGGTCGCGAGAAGAGCGATACCTTCGGTATTCGTACCGCAGGCTTCCTCACGCAGATGATGTTCGGTATGACGCTTCCCGAGGATCGTGGCTGGGGCTATCGTCCCATCTTCGACTCCATGACGCTGAACCTGCGTATTGCCGACTATCATGGCGATACCACCTACAAGCAGCGTTTCGAGGTCTATGAGATTATCTCGAACGACTACTTCTCGCTTCCCGAGAAGGGCGATACGACCTTCTACATCAACTTCGACCCCACACCCTATATCTCCTCGGAGCCTATCTTCGAGTTCACCTTCCCCAACCAGCAGAAGGGTGTATATGTAGGTAATATCGACGACCCACAGGATTGTCAGGTGTTGTTGGAGGAGACTCCCGCGACGCAGCAGTATATCGAACGCCTCATGTTGCTCACGACGCTCGACGATAACGATGGCTACGCTCTGGACAAGGAGGGTATGTACGACACCAAGAATCAGAAGGAGTTTGTAGAGAAGGTGCGCGGCATATACGTTAAGCCCGCCGATGACGACTCGTCGGAGCGTGGTGCTATGTACGCCACGACCATCGATGGCTCGTACCTCTACCTCTACTCGCGTGGTCGCTATGAGGAGGACCCCACCATCATCCGCGATACTACGCACATGTCCTATAACTTCTACATCAACCCCAAGGAGTTTGATGTTAAGGCGGGTAATGTCTCAATCAACACCGTGCAGCACGACTTCTCGAATGTTACGGTATTTGATGCGCAGGATGTTGAGTCGGGTGCCACGGAGCGCAGTGAGGTGCTCGTAGGCTATGTCGATGGCATGGGCGGTATCGTTACGGAGGTTACGCTGAGCGACGAGTTTATACAGTCGCTTGCCGATATTGCCACGAGCCACGAGGGTGCTATCGTCTCGGTAAACCAGGCCCACCTGTCGGTGTACCTCGATGGCTCGGACTACGACTACAACCTAATTGACCCTCTGACCATCACACCGCTTATGAATGGTGCAATGTCGCGTATGGGCCTATATACGGACTATCGCAACCGTATAGCCATTGCCGACTACCTCCATGCGCAGGAGGGAAGTTATACCACGGCCTATGACGGCAACCTAAACCGCTCGTTGGCCAACTACACGATGGATGTGTCGTCGTACGTGCAGTCGCTCATGATGGCTGCTGCGGATAACCTCCTCGACGATGGTAAGACGGTGAACCTCGCCAAGTTCCGTGCCGACTACGAGCCTAAGAACGAGTCGCTGGTAAGCTTCCGTCGTATGTACCTCGGCCCCGAGGCGGGAGGCATGTTCTGTTTCCAGCGTCAGGCTATTCTGGGTGGCGACGGTGAGGTTGCGGGCATAACGAACAGCTCGCCAATAAAATTGGAAATTGTATACACGGTTATAAATTAGTGATAACCAGCAATATAAACGATATTTAAGCAAGCCTAAGTTGACCACTTAGGTTTTGCTGTTAAGTATAACAATAGATTCAGATGCAGGAAAATTTAGTTATTGTAGAGTCTCCCGCCAAGGCCAAGACTATCGAGAAGTTTCTCGGCAAGGACTACATGGTTAAGTCGAGCTTCGGACATATTCGCGACTTGGCAAAGAAGGGACTTGGCATAAATCTCGATAATGAGTTCGAGCCGGTGTACGAGATACCCGCCGACAAGCGCAAGGTCGTCGACGAGCTTGCACGCCTGGCGCGCAACGCCAAGACGGTGTGGTTGGCATCCGATGAGGACCGCGAGGGAGAGGCTATCGCCTGGCACCTCGCCAAGGTCTTGGAGCTGCCTATCGACCGCACCAAGCGTATTGTGTTCCACGAGATTACGCAGCGCGCCATCCTGAACGCTATCGAGAATCCCCGTACTATCGATATGAACCTCGTCAATGCCCAGCAGGCGCGTCGCGTGTTGGATAGATTGGTGGGCTTCGAGCTCTCGCCCGTGCTCTGGAAGAAGGTACGCCCGGCACTCTCGGCCGGACGTGTTCAGAGTGTTGCAGTGCGTCTTATCGTCGAGCGTGAGCGCGAGATTATAGGTTTCAAGTCTACGGCAATGTTCCGTGTTGTCGCTCAGTTTATGCTTGCTGGCGACGAGCAGAAGACACTCTTCAAGGCTACGCTCTCGCAGCCCTTCGAGCGCAGGGAGGATGCCGAGAAGTTCCTGCTCGACTCTGTTGGTGCGGAGTATACGGTCATCAAGGCCGAGGAGAAGCCCGTGCAGCGTTTCCCCGCAGCACCCTTCACCACCTCTACATTGCAGCAGGAGGCAAGCCGTAAGCTCGGCATGAGTGTCTCGCAGACAATGTCCGTAGCACAGCGTCTCTACGAGCGAGGTCTTATCACCTACATGCGTACCGACTCGGTGAACCTCTCGCAGATGGCCATCGCGCAGTGCAAGAACGAGATTACCCGTCTGTTTGGCGGCAAGTACTCCAATCCGCATAACTTCAAAACCAAGTCTAAGGGTGCTCAGGAGGCTCACGAGGCTATACGTCCCTCGTATATCGAGCGCACCGAGATTGAGGGTACAGCCACCGAGAAGCGTCTCTACGACCTTATCTGGAAGCGTACCGTAGCCTCGCAGATGGTGCCCGCAGAGTTGGATCGCACGCAGATAGTCATAGGACACAACCGTCGCTCGGAGCAGTATGTGGCCACGGGTGAGGTTATGCGCTTCGACGGCTTCATGCGCCTCTACTCGGAGGCTGTGGACGAGGATACGACACAGGAGACTGAGGGTGGCATGCTGCCCAAGATGGCGGTGGGCGATAAGCTCGTGGCTACGACCGTTACGGCTACGGAGCGTTATACGCAGGCACCACAACGCTACAACGAGGCCACGCTCGTAAAGCGTCTCGAAGAGCTCGGCATCGGACGTCCCTCGACCTATGCGCCGACAATCACCACCATCATCAACCGCGGATATGTCGTAAAGCAGAATCGTGATGCACAGAAGCGTCAGCTCATGCAGCTGAGCCTCGTTGCGGGACGCATCGCCGAGAAGAGCATCGCCGAGAGCTACGGCAAGGAGAAGAACCGCCTTGCACCTACCGATATAGGCATGGTCGTTAACGACTACCTCGAAACGCAGTTTGCGATGATTATGGACTACAACTTCACGGCAAATGTCGAGAAGGAGTTTGACCGTGTTGCCGAGGGCGATATCACCTGGACACGCATGATTGATGACTTCTACAACCCCTTCCACCAGCTTGTCGATGGTGCTGTGGGAGCACAGGCCGACCGCTCGCAACATGCGGTGCGTGTTCTCGGCATCGACCCCAAGACGGGCTATACCGTCAAGGCGCGTATCGGCCGCTACGGCCCTATGGTCGAGTTGGAGAGCGCGACGGGCGAGAAGGGTCAGTTTGCATCGCTCAAAAAGGGACAACTCATAGAGTCTATCAGCTTGGAGGAGGCTCTCGAACTCTTCGCCCTGCCCCGTAACCTCGGACTCCTCGATGGCGAGGATTTGATGGTCGGCATCGGTAAGTTTGGCCCCTATGTGCGCCACGGCAAGACCTTCGCGTCGCTTGCCAAGAGCGATGACCCCTACACCATCACGCGCGAGCGTGCCGAGGAACTTCTTCGCGAGAATAGCGTGAAGCAGAGGGCTGCGGCAACACCCTTGCGCACCTTTGCGGAGGATGCCGACATGGTAATCAAGAGCGGCGTCTATGGCCCCTACATTGCTCACGGTGGTAAGAACTACCGTCTGCCTAAGGGTACGAAGGTCGAGACGTTGACGTTTGCCGACTGCCAGCGCATCATCGCCAAGAGCAAGAAGTAGCGGAGTACCACACGGCTATACGCCTGCGTAGGCTTGGAGCGTTGTTTGCGCGCATGCACATTGATAAAATTGATTATTAATATATTACCTTAAAACTTTTTATTTTATGAAGAAAATCATTGTTATGTTACTCGGCCTCACGGTGGCTACGAGTGTTATGGCACAGGAGCCGGCATTTGAGTTCTCGGTGGTGAAGGAGAATCCTATCACAAGCATCAAGAACCAGAATCAGGCCGGTACTTGCTGGTGTTATTCGTCATTGGCTTTCATCGAGGCAGAGCTTCTGCGTATGGGTAAGGGCGAGTACGACTTCTCGGAGATGTACATTGTTCACAACACCTACCTCGACCGTGCCGATAAGGCTGTTCGCACACATGGCGACGTATCGTTCTCGCAGGGTGGCTCGTTCTACGATGTTATCTACGGCATGGAGGCCTTTGGTCTTGTTCCCGAGGCAGAGATGCGTCCCGGCGTGATGTATGGCATGGAGCTCAGCAACCACAACGAGTTGTCGGCCGTGAGCGACGCTGTTGTAGCCGCTATCGCTAAGGGTAAGCACCGCAGCTTGCAGGTAGACCCCGAGGGTCAGCCCCTCTGGAAGAAGGCTATCGAGGCTGTTCACGACATCTATCTCGGCGTGCGTCCCGAGACCTTCACCTACGAGGGTAAGGAGTACACTCCCAAGTCGTTCTACGACTCTTTGGGCTTGAATGCAAGCGACTATGTGTCGTTGACATCTTATACTCACCACCCCTTCTACAAGCCTTTTGTTCTCGAGATTCAGGATAACTGGCGTTGGGCACAGTCATACAACCTTCCTATCGACGAGCTCATGGAGGTGTTCGACAACGCTATCGAGAAGGGTTATACTATCGCTTGGGGTAGCGACGTGAGCGAGAAGGGCTTCACACGTATGGGTACTGCCGTACTTCCCGACGATACTAAGGGTGCCGACCTCCAGGGTTCGGATATGGCTAAGTGGCTCAACCTCACCGAGGAGGAGAAGAAGAACACTCCCAAGCCCTCAACCGAGAAGTGGTGCACACAGGCAGAGCGTCAGATTGCCTACGACAATTGGGAGACTACCGACGACCACGGTATGCTTATCTACGGTATTGCCAAGGATCAGAACGGTACAGAGTACTACATGGTTAAGAACTCATGGGGCGAGGCCGGTACTTACAAGGGTATCTGGTATGCATCTAAGGCGTTTGTACGCTACAAGACTATGAACATCATCGTTCACAAGGATGCACTGCCTAAGGAGATTCGTAAGAAGCTCAACCTGTAATTTCATGTGATAAGGGGTCGATTGCGGCCCCTAACAAAAAATGCCGTCAATGGGACGTACGTCGAGTACTACCCATCGACGGCATTTTTGCCGAGTGTAGCACTCGGCACCCTTCTGACAAGAAATTGGGTTTGCACGATAAGGGGTCGATTGCGGCCCCTTTCTTTTTTTTGACCATGAGACTTTGGGACTATGGGACTATGGGAGATTTTTTTTTCATTGTCCCATTTTCTCATTGTCCCATCGTCTTATAATTGCCGTGGCGCGCGCCAAAACTCGCGCACAACTACCCACTTCTACCTACCACTACCCACAACTACCTACCGCGCGCAAAAGCTACTCCCATATTCCTACTGTCCCCTTTCATTTTTTTGACTATGAGACTATGGGACTTTGGGACTATGAGAGATTTTTTCTCACTGTCCCACTGTCCCATCGTCCCACAGTCCCACTGTCCCAACCCCCAAAAAAAAGAATGGGGAAGTGGCGTCTTCACAGATTGCCCTTCCCCCAAGTTAGTTAGGTTAATGAGAAATGGAGTCGATGGGAAATTGGTGTGTCCATGAGAATTATTCGAGATGTGAACCCATCGTCTCCTGTTTGCATCACAAATATACGCTATATTATTTACTCTGCCAAATGTTTTATAATAAAATTTCACAATATATTGCATATATGCGCAAAAATGTGCAATTATGCAGATAATTATGCAGCGACAAGAGCAAAAACGATAAGCACGACGTAGGATATAACCGATATCGTCGGGTTGATTTTTTGGAAGAAAAGGGGTAGCATAGCGGCCACGAAGAGCATGACCACCGTGAACGATGCGGGCGAGAGCGAAGGTGTGAAGGCCAGAAGTGCGACAAGCAGCACGAAGCACAACTGCATCATCGTCCATGAGTTACGCGCCACGAGCGTCATCGACAATCGCTCGTTGTGGTATATGACCATAACGCACAGCTGCAAAAATAGGGTTGTGGCGAAGAACGAGAGACGTCCGAGGGTCATATAGCTCTCGATAGGTTGTGCCGAGGGAAGCAGCATACGCTCCCACAAAAGTGCTATCTCGGCGTTAAAACTACCGCCCATGAGCCATGTGATGTAGCAGTATAGGAAGATGGGGAGTGCGAGGCCGACGGTGGCTACTATCGTTTCGCGTATGCGGCAGTGTAACGATATGAGCAGTAGCGGGAAAAGTGCCACGATGGCGAGTGTCGAGCTGTCGATAAGGGGCATTGTGCCGAGGGCCGCCATGGCCGAAAATATATGGTGCAGGCGCGCATTATGGCGCATGCTGTAAAGCATACGTCCGAGAAACTCGGCGCACAGCACGGCGCAGAGTAGCGTCGAGAGCATCTCGCCCTCGGTAGCTGTGCATAGCAACATTAACGCGCTGAGGGCCATGGGTGCCACGCTGCTCGTAGGGTAGAGCTTGGAGTGGAGTGTGGCGTGTGAGAGGCGTATCGACGCGTGCATCATAAGCACTATGCCCACGAGCGCGGCGACTATCGGGTGCGCCACCTCGAAGTTGTTGAGTGTCGTCTGCCAGGGTGTCGTGGCAACGAGCTCCGACGGTGGTACGATAGGGTGTGCGACGCCTATTATCACCGTGGCTATGGCGATGATAATGAGCGTTATAATGCCCTCGTGGAATTTATGTCGTGCAACGTCGAAAATCATATCTTCGGCAAAGATACTCTTAAAAATTTAATATTTGAAATTCGTGCCCTAAAATTCCGTGTTGCATAGCTGTTTATCCCTATTTTGCTATTTTGTTTTGTAGTTTGAATAACTTTTCGTATCTTTGCGCGACTTTGCGCCTATTATATAGGTATGAAGCCCGAAAATAGATAAGCAATAAACAAAAAACATAGAACAATGAACATTACAAGAGAACAGCGTGAAGGCGGCATTTCAGTATTGAAAGTCGTTGTAAATGAGGCTGACTACGGTCAGGCCGTTGAGAGCCAGTTGCGTGAGTACAAGCGCAAGGCAAATATCCCCGGTTTCCGTCCCGGCATGGTACCCATGGGCATCGTTAAGAAGATGTACGGCAAGGGTGTATTGGCCGAGCAGTCTTACCGTGTAGCATCTAACTCGGTATTCGAGTACTTGCAGAACGAGAAGATTGACTACGTGGGCGACGTTATCCCCTCGGAGGAGCAGGGCGAGTTCGACTTCGACAACGGCACCGAGTTCGAGTTCATGTTCGAGATTGGTGAGGCTCCCAAGATTGACCTTACATTGTCGGCTAAGGACAAGGTTACTTACAGCAAGATTAAGGTCGACAAGAAGATGCACACCGACTTCCGCACCAACTACTTGCGTCGCTACGGCCGCTTGGTAGATGCCGACAAGGTTACAGGCGACGAGGCGTTGAACGTAACGCTCGACAATGGCGATATGCGCATCGAGGAGGCTTACGTAGGCCTTATCTCTATGACCGACGAGGAGCGCAAGCCCTTCAAGAACAAGAAGGTAGGCTTCAAGACCAAGGTTAACATCAACGAGCTCTACAAGAAGCCCGAGCAGCGTGCTGCTATCCTCTCGGTTAAGCCCGAGGAGTTGGAGGGTATCAACCCCGAGTTTGAGTTGGAGATTACCAAGATTCGTCGTTTCGCCGATCCCGAGCTCAACGAGGAGTTCTTCAAGATGGCCTTCCCCGCAGGTAATGTTACCAACGAGGAGGAGTTCGAGAAGTTTATCGACGAGGAGATTGAGCGCGAGTTGAAGCGTGAGACCGACTTCATGTTCGTAAATCAGGTTCGCAACTTCCTTATCGAGAAGGCGCAGCTCGCTATGCCTGAGGAGTTCTTGAAGCGTTGGTTGTATGTTATCAACGAGGGCAAGTTCTCGCGTGAGGAGATTGAGAAGGACTTCCCCGCATTCGTTAAGATGTTCACCTGGAACTACTTGCAGAAGCACTTCATCACCGAGGGCGATTTGAAGGTATCGGCCGAGGAGGCTAAGGCCGAGGCTATGAGCTTCGCGCAGATGCAGTTTGCTCAGTATGGCATGCCTTCGGCACCTGCTGACATGCTCGAGAACTTCGCAAAGCAGATTATGGACAACAAGGAGCAGTTGCAGAAGATCTACGAGAAGCTCTATGAGGAGAAGGTTGTAGAGTATGTACGCTCAAAGGTTAAGGTTACCGAGAAGGCTATCTCGGCTGACGAGTTTGCAAAGCTTGCAGGCGAGTTGGCATAAGCCCAAGAAATAAACCATAGTAATTGTGGGGGCTGTGCCGACGTATGTTGACCAGCCCCTTTTTATTTGTTGTCGGTGCGCGCGAAATATCTGCGGTGTGCGCGTGAGGGCACTATTATTGTGCCGACAACCAAAAACATTACAACGATGACCGAATTTGAAAAATATGCACGTCTGCATTGTGGCATCAACTCGATGACCATGCATGACTTCCGCGCCGAGATTAAGAACTATGTCTCGCCCACGATTATCGAGGAGCGCAACCTCAATGTTGCGACCATGGATGTCTTCTCGCGCCTTATGATGGATCGCATCATCTTCCTCGGTGCACCCATCTACGACGAGGCGGCCAACATCATTCAGGCGCAGCTTCTCTTCTTGGAGTCTGTCGATGCCGACAAGGATATACAGCTCTATATCAACTCGCCCGGAGGCTCTGTCTCTGCGGGCTTGGGCATCTACGACACCATGCAGCTCATATCGTGCGACGTGGCTACCATCTGTACAGGCATGGCGGCATCTATGGGTGCTGTGCTCCTCACTGCGGGTGCTGCGGGCAAGCGTTCGGCGCTGCCTCATTCGCGCGTCATGATACACCAGCCGCTGGGTGGTGTGCAGGGTCAGGCCTCGGATATCGAGATTACGGCGCGCGAGATAGCCAAGACCAAGCGCGAGTTGTACGAGATACTATCGTCGCACTCGGGTGTTGCCATCGAGAAGATTGAGGAGGATGCCGACCGTGATTATTGGCTCACGGCAGCCGAGGCTAAGGAGTATGGCCTTATCGACGCGGTGCTCACACGCCGCAAGTAATTAACCTTTCGGAACTTAGTAAATGACACAGAAATCACGTAAAGGCTCGGAGCGTAAGGGTGGCTGCTGCTCGTTCTGCGGCACTCCTGCCGACCAGGCACCCCTGATGTTTAACGGTAGCGACGGCTCGATGATATGCAGCAGCTGCATCGAGCATGGCTACGAACTCCTTGTCGAACACAATATTGTTGCCGATGCCAAGAAGAAGAGCACCCCGAAGAGTGCCTTTAAGCCCCTCACGCGCGAGGAGCTGATGACGCCTGCCGCCATCAAGAGCTTCCTCGACGAGTATGTCATCGGTCAGGATGCCGCCAAGCGATATATGTCGGTGGCGGTCTATAACCACTACAAGCGTCTGCTCTCGAAGCAGGAGGGTGGCGTTGAGTTGGATAAGTCGAATATCGTGCTCGTAGGCCCTACGGGTACGGGTAAGACGCTCATGGCGCGCACCATAGCGCGACTTCTGCGCGTGCCCTTCACCATTGTCGATGCCACGGCACTCACCGAGGCGGGATATGTGGGCGAGGATGTGGAGAGCATCCTCTCGCGTCTGTTGCAGGCTGCCGACTACGATGTTGCGGCTGCCGAGCGCGGCATCATCTTTATTGACGAGATAGATAAGATTGCTCGTAAGGGCGACAACCCCTCCATTACGCGCGATGTCTCGGGCGAGGGTGTGCAGCAGGCTCTTCTCAAAATCTTGGAGGGCTCGGTTGTCAACGTGCCTCCGCAGGGTGGTCGTAAGCACCCCGACCAGAAGTATATTCAGGTTAACACTACCAACATATTGTTTATCTGTGGCGGTGCCTTCGACGGCATCGAGAAGAAGATTGCGCAGCGTCTCAACACTAAGGCCATAGGTTATGGCTCTACCGTGTCGCGCCGTGTCGACGAGAAGAATATCATGCAGTATATTCTACCCCAAGACCTTAAATCGTATGGTCTCATTCCGGAGCTTATCGGACGTCTCCCGGTGCTCACATATATGGAGCCGCTCACGCGCGACGCTCTGCGCTCCATACTCACCGAGCCTAAGAACTCTATCGTGCGCCAATACGAGGCACTCTTGGACATGGACGATGTGAAGCTCAGCTTCGAGGATGATGTGTTGGACTATGTTGTGGCTAAGGCCATGGAGTATAAGCTCGGTGCGCGTGGCTTGCGCTCTATCTGTGAGGCTATCATGCTCGACATAATGTTCGACCTTCCGTCGGGCGAGGCCAAGGAGTATCGCATAACGTTGGAGTACGCCAAGAGCCGCATCGACCGCGTCGTCGCATAGTCCCATTGTCTCATAGTCTCATTGTCTTTACGCTTTGGGACGATGGGACAGTGGGACGATGGGATTTTTTTTATCTCGCGTCGCAGACACCACACCTTTCAGTTTTCAGTTTTCACTTTTTACATAAAGTAAGCCCGAATATGCAGTCTGCACATTCGGGCTTATTGTTCAGAGGCGGAGAGTCGCTTTTTGGGGTATCATTACCCTTTCTCTCGCCCCCTCTCTTATCGTGCTATATTAGCCGATGAGAGCCTCGTAACCTGCTGCATCCAACAACTCGTCGAGCTCCGCAGGGTTAGACATCTTAATCTTTACCAACCAACCCTCGCCATAGGGATCCTTGTTTACGAGCGACGAGTCGGCCTCAACAGCCTCGTTGAACTCGATAACCTCACCACCTACGGGTGTGAAGGCGTCAGATACGGTCTTAACAGCCTCGATAGAGCCGAATACCTCGTTAGCATCGAGGGTCTCACCTACGGTGGGAACATCTACGAAGACGATATCACCAAGCTCTGACTGTGCATAGTCGGTAATGCCGATAACGGCAACATCACCCTCAACGCGAACCCACTCGTGGTCCTGAGAGTACTTCAAATTAGCAGGTACATTTGCCATAATTCAAGTAGTATTAGATTATTGTTTGTTGTTATTTTCGCTCTGCTGCACAACTCTTAACGGAGTTCTGCAACCACAAATATACGTTTATTTTCGCTCTTTCAAAAATTTAGCGCAACTTTTTTGCAGTCGGGCATCTATTTTTAGCGTATGAAGTTGGTGGCTATGCGCTCTTCGGACTGTGGCACAGGTGTCTGGTCGGCAGCAATTTTACGCAGCAGCCAAGCCATATTCCGGCCCAAAGTGCGCATCGTCTGCATGCCCTCTTCGTCCTTGCGTGCCTCGCCGGCTGTGGCACCGTGCACGCTATTCCAATATTGCGACGATACTATGGGCATGTTGTTGATTGTGAAATACTTATTTAGTCGGTCGAATGTTGCCGAGGCACCTCCGCGACGACATACCGCCACCGATGCTGCGGGCTTGTATTGCAGGTGGCGGCCCGATGCGCAGAACAACCTGTCGAGTATTGCGCAGAGTGAGCCGTTGGGGCCTGCGTAGTATACCGGGGAGCCAACGACGAGGGCGTCGCACTCCTTGACCTTCGACTCCAAGATGTTGTACAGCGGGTCGTTGAAGGCACATCGGCCTGTTGTTCGGCAGCCGTAGCAGGCTATGCACCCCTGCACGGCGCGCATGCCTATATGAACTATTTCGGCCTCTATGCCCTCTGTTTGTAGCGTTGTAGCCACCTCATTCAGAGCCTCGTAGGTGTTGCCCGAGGCGTGTGGCGAACCATTTATGAGTAGTACTTTCATGTGTCAAGAGTTTTATTGTTTGTGTGGTAGACAGAACTCAACCTCCTTAAAGGCATATTCATGTATCGTGCCGTCGTCGTGCTCCAAGCACAACTCTCCCGAGGGGCGCACGCCACGCAGCACCGCCTCGAAACGCTCGCCCGAGGGGTAGGCGTAGGTGTGTCGCTCGTCGAGGTGGTACATCGTCGCGCGGTAGCGGCTCTCGATATGCTCCTTGTCGCCACGTTCGAGCAGGGCATATAGCGTTTTGAGGTGGCTGAGGAAGGTGTTGAGCACCTCCTCGCGGTCGAACTCCTTGCCGGTGAGCGAGGCCATCGATGCGGGGTTGGGCAGCTCGGCAGCGAAGGTGCGTTGGTTGACATTTATGCCTATGCCTACAATGGTGCGCATCAGGCTGTTGCCGGCGAGGGCATGCTCGATGAGTACGCCCACAATCTTGCTGTTAAGGGCGTAGATGTCGTTAGTCCACTTTATGCGGCACTCGATGCCGTACTCCGAGAGCGTGTCGACAAGGGCGAGGGCTACAACCTCGGATATGAGAAACTGCTCGGTTATGGGCAGGAAGCGGGGTGTCAGCACCACCGAGAATGTGAGGTTCAGCCCCTCGTCGCTGAGCCATGTATGGCCACGCTGTCCGCGCCCGGCACTCTGCCTCTCGGCCCACACAACGTCGAAATGGCCGTAGCGGTCGCTGCGCGCATCGTCGTTGGTAGAGGTTGTGGAGATTTTATGGTCAATCATAATGTTAAAATTGCGAAATATTATCCAAAGATAATAAAAATCCTCTAAAAAGGGTTATCTTTGCAGAAGTATAAGCAATATTTTGTATGAATAGAACGAAGCAGTTAGGCATAATCCTCTGGTTGATGGTCGCTATGTTGGTGTCGTGTGGCGGCAGCAACACCCAGAAGCCGAGGGGCGAAAATAGTAAGTCGACACCCGCGACGCCGAGCCGTCAGATGGCCGACGTGTGGAGCTGGCGTGTTGTCGAGGAGTATCCCCACTCGACCGAGAGTTATACTCAGGGTCTGCAATATGTCGATGGCGTGATGTGGGAGAGCACAGGACAGCATGGCATGTCGCACCTGCAACGCATAGACCTCGCCACGGGCAAGGTAGAGGTTGTCGCATCGCTCGACAAGAGGGAGTTTGGCGAGGGCATGACCTTCTACAAGGGGCGTATCTATCAGCTCACCTGGCTCTCGGAGCGCGCCTACGTCTACGACTCTGATGGCCGCCTTGTCGATACGCTCACCTACAAGGGCGAGGGCTGGGGCATCACCACCGATGGCCAGACGCTCTACATGTCGGATGGCACGTCGACAATACGTCGCGTCAACCCCGAGACCATGGCCACCGAGAGCTCAATCTTCGTAACCTTAGATGGCCATCCGCTCGACATGCTCAACGAGTTGGAGTGGATTGACGGCAAGATATGGGCCAACGTCTATATGACCTATTCGATTGTTGTCATCGACCCCGCAACGGGTGTCGTGGAGGCCTATATCGACCTGCCGCAGTTGGACAACAGCAAGCATAACCCCAAGGCCGATGTTCTCAACGGCATTGCCTACGATAGTGCCACGGGACGCATCTTCATCACGGGTAAGAATTGGGATAAACTTTACCAAATAGAGATAACGAAGTAGCCTTATGGAGAGACACAACATTCGAGAGCGTATTCTCGACCTCCTCACCCGACATATCATCGTTGCGGACTCGGCTGTGGGCACAGCCCTCGTCGGCACGCGCCGCGACGTATGCTCCGACGAGCTATCCATCACCGATAGTGCCAAGGTTGTTGAGCTGCACCTCTCGGCAATCAAGGCTGGAGCCCGCATCATAACCACCAACACCTTCCTTGCCGACCCCCTGACGCTCGTTGCCTGTGGTGCGACACACGCCACCGACGAGGTCGTAAAGGCGTCGGTAGCTGCGGCGCGTGAGGCTGTCGTGCGCTCCGAGAAGGAGGCCTTCATCGCCGGCTCGATAGGCCCGTCGGTGCGCAACATATCGCTCGCCACGGATATTAGCGAAGAGGCTCTGCGCGAGTCGTACAGCACACTCATCGAGGCCCTTGCGCGCGAGGGTGTCGATATCTTCCTTATCGAGAGCATCACGGATGTACGCAATGCCGAGATTGCTGCCGAGGAGTGTCGCCGCATCTCGCCCGAGACACCCATAATCTTCTCGGCCGTGCTCTCAAAGATTGGCGGTCTGCTAATCTCGGGACGCACCATCGAGCGTTATGTTGAGGATGTCGAGAAGTTCGAGCCTCTGGCCATAGGCTTCAACTGCTCGTCGGGCGTTAAGAGCATGGTCGACAACCTTGCGCTGCTTGTGCGCTATACGCAGCGTCCTACCTACTGCTCACCCTCGGCGGGTATTCCCGACGGCAAGGGTCGCTATCCGGAGACCGCAAAGAAGCACACCGAGACACTGCGCACGGCCGCCGAAAGAGGCCTGCTCAGCATCGTGGGTGGCTGCTGCGGCACTACGGCCGACTACACGCGCAGCGTAGCACAGATGGCCCGCCACTATAAACCTCGTAAATAGTAAGTAGTATGAACAGCATAGATTTCCGCCGCCATCTGCACCGCCACCCCGAACTGTCGTTCGAGGAGCACGCCACGCAACGCTTCATCCTCGACGCTCTCGCCGCAGAGGGTATCGAGTGCCGTGCTATTGCAGATACGGGTGTTCTCGCGAAGATTGAGGGACGCCGTGGCAATCATCGCCGTGCCGTGGTGCTGCGTGCCGATATCGACGCTCTTCCCATCAAGGAGCTTAACCGTGTGGAGTACTGCTCCGAGCGTGAGGGTGTCATGCATGCCTGTGGCCACGATATGCACGCTGCGATGCTCTTTGGTGTGTTGCAGACGATGGTCCGTGAGCGCGAGTTCGAGGGTACGCTCTTTGGACTCTTCCAGCCCGGTGAGGAGCTTAACCCCGGTGGTGCTACGAAGGTTCTTGCCGAGGAGCCCTTTGCTGAGTACGATGTTGCTGCGGTCATAGGTCAGCATGTCGACTCGCACTTGGAGGTGGGCGAGATAGGTCTGCGCGCAGGACGCTTCATGGCGGCAAACGACGAGTTGCGCATCTACGTCTCGGGACGTGGTGGCCATGCGGCACGTCGCAACGAGGTGGACGACACTGTTACGGCGATGTGCGACATGGTCATGCGCACTACGGCACTCAACAGCCCCGAAAGCGTGGTCTCTATCGGTCGTGTGGTGGCCGATGGCGCAACAAACGTCATCCCCGAGCGCGTAACGGCCGAGGGCACTATGCGCACCTTCGACAGGGCCGAGCGCGAGAGCATCCATGCGCTGCTGCGTCGCAATGCCGAGGCTGTGGGCGAGCGATATGGTGTCAGTGTCGAGGTAGACATCAACCATGGCTACCCATGCGTTGTCAACGATACGCTGCTCAGCTACGAGTCTATGATTATCGCTCAGGATGAGGGTATTGTGGTGCGTGAGATGGAGGCACTCACCACGGCCGAGGACTTCGGCCACTACTCGGAGCGTTACCCGTCGCTCTTCTATCGCTTGGGTGTTGGGGCTGCTTCGGGCAGTTCACATACGGCAACCTTCCTCCCCGACGAGGCGGCTATCGCCGTGGGCGAGAGGATGATGCGCCGTATGGCACTTCACATTTTGAATAAGTAGAACAATGGCAAAAAGAGATAGACGCAGGGGCCGCAGTTGCGATGAGCGCGCATCGTTCATCGTCGATATGTTTCGCGAGTTCCCCGATAATAAATTTTCACTCAAACACCTCGCTGCCGCCTCGGGTGGTGCCGACCGTGAGGGTCGCACCATGACCTTCGCTATTGTGCGTCAGCTCATCGACGATGGATATGTCGAGGAGGTGTCGCGCAGCAAATACCGACTCTCGCGCAGTGCCATGCCCCAGTACGATGGTGTGGTGGCGAGTGCCACGCCCGGAGCACTCTATGTGCATGTCGAGGCTCTCGAAAGCGACGTCTACGTTGCACGTCGCAATGGCGGTGGTGCCTTGGAGGGCGACAGCGTGCGTATTGTCGTTGCACGTCGCTCGCGTGGTGGCGAGTTGGAGGGCTCGGTGGCGAGTGTCGTGGAGCGCAGCCGTCGTCCGTATGTGGGCACTGTCGAGATTACCTCAAACTCAATCTTCGTAACACCCGATAGCCGCCGTATAGGCACCGACATATACCTTCCGCGCAAGAAGTATCCCAACATCGAGGAGGGCGATAAGGTCTCGGTGCGCGTTGTCGACTGGCCCGAGGGCGAGCGTCTGCCTCATGGCGAGCTTGTGGAGCGTCTCGGCAAGGCGGGCGACAACGACACGGAGATGCACGCTATCCTTGCGGAGTTCGACCTGCCGTACCACTTCGAGCGGGATGTGCTGCGTGCTGCGGAGCATATCGACGGCACTATTGGGCAGGAGGAGATTGCCCGTCGTCGCGATATGCGCGACCGCACAACATTTACCATAGACCCCGCCGATGCCAAGGATTTTGACGATGCCCTGTCGCTCACGCGCCTGCAAGAGGGCGTCTGGGAGGTGGGTGTGCACATTGCCGATGTTACGCACTACGTTACGCCCGGCTCCGTTGTCGATAACGAGGCTGTCGAGCGTGCCACGTCGGTATATTTAGTCGACCGCACCGTCCCCATGCTCCCCGAGAGGCTGTGCAACGAGCTCTGCTCGCTACGCCCGTACGAGGATAAGTTGTGCTTCTCGGCGGTCTTCACCCTTAACGAGAACCTCGACATCCTCGACGAGTGGTTTGGTCGTACGGTGATACACTCCGACCGTCGCTTTGCCTACGAGGAGGCACAGGCCGTCATCGAGACGGGCGAGGGCGACTACAAGGAGGAGATACTCACCCTCAATCGCTTGGCACAGGCCCTGCGCAAGGAGCGTTTCAAGCATGGTGCTATCGCCTTTGCGCGCGATGAGGTGCGCTTCACTCTCGACGAGAAGGGTCGTCCCACGGGCGTATATACCAAGACGCAGAAGGAGGCCAACATGCTTATCGAGGAGTTTATGCTCCTGGCCAACCGTCGTGTTGCCGAGTTCTGTGCTCACCGCATCGCCAATGGTCGCAAGGTGCCCCGCCCCATGGTCTTCCGTGTGCACGACGAGCCGAGTGAGGATAAGCTGGGCCGTTTCCGCGACTTCGCGCTGCGCTTCGGCCACTACTTCAAGGCGTCGAAGGGACGTGCCGTGGCCAAGGAGCTAAATAAGTTGCTCGGCTCAATCGCCGGCTATGCCGAGGCCAATGCCATCACAACCCTCGCGGTACGCAGCATGGCCAAGGCGACATATACGACCGATAATATCGGCCACTATGGCCTCGCCTTCCCCTACTATACGCACTTCACCTCGCCCATACGTCGCTATCCCGATATGATGGTGCACCGCCTCTTGGCTGCCTACCTCGCGGGCGAGAAGTATGCCGATAAGCGTCAGTTGGAGGCCCTCGCCGTCCACTCGTCGGAGCGCGAGATTGTGGCATCGGAGGCCGAGCGCGCAAGCATCAAGTACAAGATGGCGGAGTTTATGAAGGATCGCATCGGCGAGGAGTTCGACGGCGTTGTCTCGGGCATGACCGAGTGGGGCGTATATGTCGAGCTCAACGACACGCATGTCGAGGGCATGGCCTTTCTGCGCGATATCGACTACGACTACTACTACTTCGACGAGGCGCGCTACGAGGTTGTAGGGCGCGCATCGGGCATACGTCTGACGTTGGGTAGCCCCGTGCGCATACGCGTTAAGGGCGTCGACATGAATCGTCGCACGCTCGATTTCAAGCTACTGCTAAACAGAAAATAGATATACCATGAGGAGTATAGATGCTATATTGGAGAGGGCCCTCTGCCGTGAGCCTCTCACACGTGAGGAGGCCTACGAGCTCTACGACAATGCCCCGTTGCAGATGCTGTGTGGCGTTGCAGACGCGCTGCGACGCAGTGCTGTGCGCGATGCGGAGGTCGTAACGTGGCAGATAGACCGCAACGTGAATATCACGAATGTATGTAAGTCGGGATGTAAGTTCTGTAACTTCCACTGCAAGCCCCACGAGGAGGCCAAGGCCTATATAACGACCATGGCGGAGTACCGCACGAAGATTGACGAGGCCCTGCGCTTGGGTGCCGACCAGCTGCTGTTGCAGGGAGGCCTGCATCCGCGTCTCGGTATAGAGTTCTACGAGACGCTCTTCCGTCAGATTAAGAGGGAGTATCCTGCGTTGCGCCTCAATGCCCTTGGTGCCCCCGAGGTGTCGCACATAGCCAAGATAAGCAACCTTACGACCTTCGAGACGCTGCAACGCCTCCATGCTGCGGGTCTCGACTCGCTGCCCGGTGCCGGTGCCGAGATACTCTCGGAGGATGTGCGCAAGCGCATATCGCCGGCCAAGCCTACGGCGCGAGAGTGGATAACGGTCATGCACGAGGCGCATAAGCTCGATATACCGACCACCGCAACGATGATGTATGGCCATGTTGAGACGCCGCATCAGCGTGTCGACCACCTTATCACGTTGCGCGACCTGCAAGCAGCCAAGCCCGCGACGTCGCGCGGCTTTACGGCCTTCATCCCCTGGGTCTTCTGTCCCACGGGCACACAACTCGAAAGCGAGGGTATCTCGCCCCGCTTCTCGGCTACGGAGTATCTGCGTATTGTCGCCATGAGCCGTATCGTGCTGCACAACATCACCAATATACAGGCCTCGTGGCTCACTGTGGGCAAGGAGGTAGCACAGATAGCACTTCGCAGCGGTGCTAACGACATGGGCTCAATCATGATTGAGGAGAATGTGGTGTCGTCGGCGGGTGCTACGACACGTTTCGATAGGGAGGCCATGGAGGATACCATACGCCGTGCGGGCTTCACACCGCGTCTCCGCGACCAGCAGTATAACTATCGGTAGGAACGTTTTTTAACTGAAAGGTGAAAAGTGAAAACGGAAAGGTAAGGTGTCTGCGACGCGATATTTAATTGTCGGCCGCGTCGTCGCATAGTCCCATTGTCTCATAGTCTCATTGTCTTTACGCTTTGGGACGATGGGACAGTGGGAAAATGAGATTTTTTTATCTTGCGCGAAGTGCACCCTATTTCTCCGTTTCCCCTCTTCGCTTTCCGTTCTACTCGATGACGATTTCGTCCGTGAAGAGGAAGCCTGAGTGCTTGCTGCGGTGTGCCACATAGCGCACATAGCGCGTCGTAACCTCGCCCGACCAGCCAAACTTCTTGAACGAGGGTAGGGGCTCCACCACAACCTCATGCTCGATGCAGCTGATGGGTGTCCACCTCTGGCCATCATCCGAGATAGCTATCTCGACCATGCAGGGCATGAAGACGCCGGGGCCGCATGTCTGCATAAAGTCGGCCGATATGGAGTGTATGGTTGTCGCCTCGCCAAGGTCGATGGTTACATCTACGCCACCACGTCCCAGGAAGCCCTGCCAGCGGCCGTCGGAGTATGTCCAGCCACCACGCAGACCATCCGTCAGTGCTGTGTCGCCCGCAGCGGCATACTTAGGGCCATAGTAGCGCGACGGGTAGTTGTACGTAACGCTCTTACCTACGGCGAGGTGCTCTATGGGTGTGAGCGTCTCGGGGCGGTTGCCCACCTCATTTTTAAGGTCAAAGGGTGTGTAACCCTCGCTCTGCATGCGCTCGACGATGCGCAGTGCACGCTCGCGGAACTCCGTGTAGTCCTTAGCCTTGACATCTGTCCATCCCACCTCGGCAATAGCCATGGCGCGTGGCCACAGCATCTGCTCGTAGTGCTCGTCCGTCACGATAAACTCGGCCCAGAGGTTGGCCTGCACACCGAGAATGTAGCGTGCATCCTCGGCCGTGATATTTTCGGATATAGGGTTGTAGGAGTATACCCTCTCCAAGGGCAGGTAGCCACCGATAGACTCGGGCTGCCTTGTGGGGTCATCCTGCGGTGCGTCGATGTAGCAGTAGCCGTGGGGCGACATTATGACGTTGTGGCCCGCCTTGGCCGCGGCAATGCCTCCCTCCTCGCCTCTCCACGACATCACCGTGGCGTTGGGTGCGAGGCCTCCCTCCAATATCTCGTCCCAGCCTATTATCTGACGTCCGCGCGCGTTGAGATACCTCTCCATGCGCTCTATCATGTAGCTCTGTAACTCGTCCACCGTCTCCAAGCCCTCCTCCTGCATGCGGCGTTTGCAGTCGTCGCAGAGCTTCCAATCGCCCTTGCCCGCCTCGTCGCCACCTATATGTATATACTCCGAGGGGAATATCTCGATAATCTCGTCGAGTATGGCCTGCATCATACGGAAGGTCTCCTCCTTGCCTATGCAGAGGTCGCCCTGACGCTCCGCAAGGTTGGTGCATCGTAGCTCGGGGTATGCTGCCAGCACCTCGTCGGAGTGGCCCGGCATCTCGATTTCGGGGATTATGGTTATGTAGTGTTCTGCGGCGTATGCCACCAACTCGCGCGCCTCAGCCTTAGTGAGATAGCCACCATAGGCACCCTCCGTGCCCTCCTCAACATGCTTGCGGTCGCCATACCACCACTCCTTCCATGTCGCGGGTGTGCGCCATGCGGCGTAGGTGTGCAGACGTGGGTACGACTCGCACTCTATGCGCCATCCTGCCGCGTCGGTGAGGTGCAGGTGCAGGCGGTTCATCTTCAAGCGCGCCATCATGTCTATCTGGCGTTTGAGAAACTCTACCGTGCGGAAGTGGCGCGATATGTCGATGAGCACACCGCGATAGGCGTAGGCGGGGCTATCCTCGATGTGGCATTGAGGCACTGCGGGCGACATCTCGACCATCTGTCTGAGGCTCTGCAAGCCGTAGTATATGCCCGCCGGTGTCTTGGCGGCAATGCGTATGCCTCGCCTCTCGACGTCGAGCATGTAGCCCTCCGCGCCCTCGATGCTGTGGTCGACGTGCAGATGCAGGTAGTTGCGCTTGGGTAGCGACGCTGTCTCGTTGAGGCGGATGCCTACGCTCTGCGCCGCGGCTGTCAGGTGCGCTATATCCTCGGCCGAGAGAGCCGTGGGGTCGATATATAGTCGCAGCCCCTTCGATGTGTCGAACGTAGCCTCCTTGTAGAAGGCCTTGTTGGGTGCGGGGGTTATGATATTTACGGTGGGCTGCGCCACGGCAGTGCCGATAATGGCAAACAGGGCAATAAGCAGTGATAGGATTCTCATAGTCGCAATGTTTGTTTGTGCAAAGATACGATATTTTGGGAGAATAGCAAGACGCGCGAAGTGAAAGGGAAATTGCGGGGCGCGCTCCCTACTACTCCCTACTACTACCTATTACTACCTACCACTACCTATTATTCTTGCGCGCCATGGGTAGAAGTGGGTAGTTGTAGGTAGAAGTGGGTAGTTGTGCGCGAGTTTTTGGCGCGCAACAACCAATGATAAATCTCCGCGCAGCGCACCTTTCTTCTCCTTTTTGCTTCCCACTCTTCGCTTTTTGTAACACGCTAATAATCAGCGAATTACCCCCCCCCATTTTGAGATGCTCCGATATATTGGAAAATAGGGCCAAAAAAAGTCTGTGAAAAATGCTGATTATTAGAAAATTGTTGTACTTTTGCCACCGATTTTGCCCATTATTTTGGGCTGGTGTGTCAGATAAACGGAGAGCATATTAATGATACTAACAGAGTTGTTGGTACGTCGGCATATGCATATTTGTGTATTTGCGCGTTAAAATAGATTGAATATTAACTAAAATACAACCATTTGAAGGTGATGAGAAAATTAACTAATTTCATGCAGGAGGCGAGCCTTTACGTGGCTCCCGAGATGGAAATCCTTTCGGTTTATGCCGAGTGCGGTGTTGCAGGCTCAGATTTGACAATCGAGGATGTACCAGTTAAGGATTACGAGGAGGAATTCTAAAAACACATTGCAACTATGAAAAACATCTATCGTTTTGTACTTATTGCAGTAGCTGCAATGGGTTTTGTGGCTTGTTCTATGGAGAACGAGCCCGTTGTTGAGAACAAGAATGAGGTGCATACTATCAGCGTAGTTGCCAGTTTTGATGCTACTCGTTCGGGTTTTGGCGAGTTGGCTGGCGATAGCTACAAGCAGGTTTGGGACGGTACCGAGACCATTGTTTGGTCTATCGTAACCAATGACTTAGCTTCGGATATGGGTAATGTGGCGAATACATCTACCGGCAGCAGCATCAGCTTTGATATTTCCACGGCAGGTATCCGTGAGAATGTGAACGGTGGTAAAATTTTGCTCTGTACGCCTATCGAGAGTGCCATTGTCAATGGTGGTGCTATCGTAGCGCAGGTGCCCTCAAATCAGACTCCTTTGGAAAATTCGTGCGACCCTAAGGCACATGTGCTTACCTCGGAGACCTCTTACGAAGGCGATGTTAAGAATCTTACCAGCCTTACCGCTACCTTCCAGCACTATTCGGCTTATGGTCGAATGACCTTTACAGCTCTTCCCACATTTGAGGAGGGTGCTACTATTAAGGATGTTGTCCTCAATATCGGTTCTTATACCTATGTTCTTAACCCTGAGAATGTTAAAGATAACGTATATTGGTTTGGTTGTACGCCTGCTGCGGCTCTTACAGCGATGACTGTTACTATCCGCACTACCGACAACTACTCTTATACCAAGACTTTGAACCTCGAAGGCAAGGATTTCGCTTTCACAAAGGGCGAGCTTACTCAGTTCAAGGTTAATATGAGCACTGCCGAGGTTATTGCTCCTGAGGGCGATGACGAGGATGAGCCTGTGCTTGCAGCGCGTAAGTTTACTCACGTCGTTTATGATGAAGCAGAAGACGCATTTAAGTTCTACAACGAGGAGGGTGACTATGTTTACGTTGAGCTGTCTTATCAAGACATTGAGACTATTGCTCCCTCTGAGACGCCTAACGCTATTAAGCCCGGCGAATATACGTGGAGAACAGGTGTTTCGAATACAGGTTTGTTCCGTATTACATCTGCTAACATTGAGAGTGTATACTATCAGGAGGGTACCTATTTCAACGCTGATGACTATGCTCCTACAATGTCGGTTAAGATGACTAAGGATGGCAAGTATATTATCGACTTCACATTCTCTGTTGGTTATAGTAATTTGGGCTACCGTCTCGATTACGAGTACTCTTATGCTGAGACTGAGGATGAGCTGATGCCCTTCCCCTCGCCGTTGGCAACACCTGAAAATGTTGAAGCAACTGTTGAGGATAAAACGGTAACTGTTACTTGGGATGCTGTTGATAATGCCGAGACCTACTATGTATGGTGCAGCAATGGTGAGACTCAGACTGTAACCGATTGCGAGGCTACTTTCGAAAACTTGGAGGCAGGTACCCACAAGGTTACCATTAAGGCTCGCACTACGAATGTTGAGTACATCGAATCTGCTGAGGCTGTTGTAGAGTTTGAGATTGCTACGTCTGGCGGCGGCGAAGGCGGCGGCGAAGGCGGCGGCGAGACCGGCAGTACAGTGGATATGACGGGATGTACAACAACAGTATCTTTGGCAGGTGGTTACACACATCTTGGATTGAAAATGACTAAGGGTGATGTAATATTGTATGGAGTGTTATCTCGTAGTGGCATGTCAGTACTTGGAACCTATACTGTAGTAGATGGAACTGACAAGACTGGTATGACATTTAATAACGTTACAGTTAATGGCACTGATGCAAATAACCCCACAGGTACGGTTGTAGTGTCTGGGTATGGTCCTTATACTGTTAGTCTGAATATCGAGATTGATGGTGTAAAGTATACTGGAACAACATCATTCGAAATGTAGCAAAGCTAAGTATATATCTTTTCGGGGCTTTCCTTTCGGGAGGCCCCGAATTTTTTTGTCTCTGCGACGCGAGGTTTATAAAGTGAAAGGTGAAAGGTGAAAAGTGAAAGGTGTGGTGTCTGCGACGCGAGGTTTATCATTGGTAGTTGCGCGCCAAAAACTTGCGCACAACTACCCACTTCTACCTACAACTACCCACTTCTACCCATGGTGCGCAAAAATAATAGGTAGTGGTGGGTAATAATAGGTAGTGGTAGGTAGTAGTAGGGAGCGCGCCAACAAAGTGAAAACTGAAAGGTGAAAACTGAAAGGCATGGTGTCTGCGACGCGAGATAAAAAAAATCTCATTTTCCCACTGTCCCACTGTCCCATTTTCCCACTGTCCCCTCGTCCCAAAGCGTAAAGACAATGCGACTATGAGACAATGGGACTATGCGACGACGCGGCCGACAATTAAATCTCCGCGCGAAGCGCACCTTACCTTTCAGTTCTCCGTTTTCACCTTTCACCTTTCACTTTTCCCCTTTCGTTTGCTATTCCCGTAAAAAAGTTGTATCTTTGCCCCAAAGACAAAAAACTAAAAATATATATAGTATGACAATCGAACTCAGCGAACAAGAACAGTTGCGCCGTCAATCACGCGAAGCACTGCGCAATATGGGTATAAACCCCTATCCCGCAGCGCGTTATGAGGTTACAGCAACAGCACGCGAAATAGCCGATGGCTACGACCCCGAGAAGGGTAACTTCGCAGAGGTATCTATCGCAGGACGTATCATGAGCCGACGCATCATGGGCTCGGCATCGTTCTTCGAGTTGCAGGACTCGACAGGACGTATTCAGGTCTACATCCGTCGCGACGACATCTGCCCCGAGGGTGATCCTACACTCTACAACACCGTATTCAAGAAGTTGCTCGACATCGGCGACTTCGTAGGTGTTGAGGGCTTCGCCTTCCTGACAAACACCGGCGAGCTCTCGGTGCACTGCCGTAAGTTCACCGTACTCTCTAAGTCGGTGCGCCCTCTGCCCGTCGTTAAGCAGAAGGATGGTCAGACATTCGACGCCCTGACCGACCGCGAGGTGCGCTATCGTCAGCGTTACCTGGACCTCGTGGTAAACCGCCACGTCAAGGATACCTTCGTAAAGCGCGCAAAGATTATGCAGACCATGCGCGACTTCTTCAACGAGCGCGGTTACTTGGAGGTCGAGACGCCCATATTGCAGCCTATCCCCGGAGGTGCTGCGGCGCGCCCCTTCATCACGCACCACAACGCCCTCGACATCGACTTCTACATGCGTATAGCAACGGAGCTCTACCTCAAACGTCTTATCGTGGGTGGCTTCGACGGCGTGTATGAGTTCGGCAAGAACTTCCGCAACGAGGGTATGGACCGCACGCACAACCCCGAGTTCACATGTATGGAGATATACGTAGCCTACAAGGACTATATCTGGATGCAGGAGTTCACCGAGCAGATGTTGGAGCGTGTGGCCATGGCCGTCAATGGCACTACGGATGTTGTGCTCGATGGTCGCACCATATCGTTCAAGGCCCCCTTCCGTCGCGTGACGATGACCGACGCCATCAAGGAGAAGACCGGTTACGACATCACAGGCCAGAGCGAGGAGCAGTTGCGCGAGGCTTGTAAGCGTCTGAACGTAGAGATTGACGACACCATGGGTAAGGGTAAGCTCATCGACGCCATCTTTGGCCAGTACTGCGAGGAGCACCTCGTGCAGCCTACATTCGTTACGGACTATCCTATCGAGATGTCGCCCCTCTGCAAGCGTCATCGCGATAACGAGGAGCTCACGGAGCGTTTCGAGCTCTTCGTAAATGGTAAGGAGCTCTGCAACGCCTACTCGGAGCTTAACGACCCCATCGTCCAGTTGGAGCGTTTCCAGGTGCAGATGCGTCTCTCGGAGAAGGGCGACGACGAGGCGATGACCATCGATATGGACTTCGTGCGCGCCTTGGAGTACGGCATGCCCTCATGCTCGGGTATGGGTATCGGCATCGACCGTCTCACGATGTTTATGACGGGCGAGACATCTATCCAGGATGTGCTCTTCTTCCCCACGATGCGCCCCGAGAAGAAGGTGGTAGCCGATGCTGAGGAGGTATATACCGCTGCGGGCATACCCCAGGAGTGGGTGGCCGTAATCCAGAAGATGGGTTACATCACCTTGGAGGCCTTTGCCAACACCGCGGTGTCGGGAGGCATGAAGCTCTTTAACGACCTCTGTGGCTTCAACAAGAAGAACAAGTTAGGCCTTGCCACAGCCGAGATTAAGGCGTGGATAGAGGCTCACAAAGAGTAGCCAATATAGTTTCGGGGTGCCCACATCGTTGAGCACCCCGAATATATGACATTTAATATATTATAACCATAACACGTAAAAAAGGAGAATACAATATGAGAAAGCAGATTGTAGCAGGTAACTGGAAGATGAATACCCTCCCCGCCGAGGGCGTAGAGCTTGCAAAGGGTGTGGCTGCGGGTGCAGCTGTTGAGGGCGTAACATTTATCGTGTGTCCCCCCTTCACACACTTGCAGAGCGTTGTCGACACGTTGAAGGGTAGTGGCGTGGCTGTCGGTGCACAGGACTGCGCAACAGAGGCTAAGGGCGCATATACGGGCGAGGTTGCAGCATCTATGATTGCGGCTCTCGGCTGCGAGTATGTCATCCTCGGCCACTCGGAGCGTCGTCAGTACTATGGCGAGACCTCGGAGACGCTCAACAAGAAGATGGCACAGGCCTATGCCAACGGTTTGAAGCCCATCTACTGCGTTGGCGAGAGCCTCGACGAGCGTGAGGCCGAGCGTCACTTCGATGTTGTTAAGGCGCAGATTGAGGAGGTGGTATTCAACCTCAGCGAGGAGCAGTTCCGCAGCCTCGTTATCGCCTATGAGCCTGTATGGGCTATCGGCACGGGTAAGACCGCTACGGCCGAGCAGGCGCAGGAGATTCACGCCTATATCCGCGAGGTGTTGCGCGCTAAGTTTGGTGCCGCAGCCGAGGAATGCCCCATACTCTATGGTGGCTCATGCAAGCCCTCAAATGCTGCCGAGATTTTCGCTAAGGCCGATGTTGATGGTGGCCTTATTGGAGGCGCAGCATTGAAGGCGGAGGATTTCTTGGCTATTGGCCGCTCATTTTAATTTCTTGTGATAAGGGGTCGATTGCGGCCCCTAACAAAAAATGCCGTCAATGGGACGTACGCTGAGTACTACCCATCGACGGCATTTTTGCCGAGTGTAGCACTCGGCACCCTTCTGACAAGAAATTGGGCTTCTTGTGATAGGAGGTCGTTCTTTGGCGCGCTGATTTTAGTGGGTAGTGGTGGGTAGTTGTAGGTAGTGTAGGTAGTCGTGGGGAGCGCGCCAACAAAGTGAAAACTGAAAGGTGAAAAGTGAAAGGTAAGGTGTCTGCGACGCGTGTTATATTGGCTGTTGCGCGCCAAAAACTTGCGCACAACTACCCACTTCTACCTACCACTACCCACCTCTACCTACGGCGCGCAAAAGACACCCATCGTCCCATTTTCCCATCGTCCCGAAAATATTAGTTCGTGTAGATAGTTATCGAGTTAATCTCGCCTATCTGAGCAATGGTAAACTCCGTGGCGTTCTCCATCTCGAAGGTTACGGTGCGCACAGCCTCGGTGATGGGGTACTCATATTTGATGCCATCCGACCATGGCTCGGGGGTCATGCCCGTATCCCACACAACAGAGCCACGAACATCCTCCTTGCCATCCCACCACGGGCTATAAAATACGGCGTCGCAGTGCTCCATGATAAGGGTGATAAGCTCGGGCGAGGCCTCCTGGCGCACGACAATCTGCTGCTCGATAGTGCCACACGCCAGCGTGATGGTGGCCTCACGCGCCTCGGTGGTGATATTCTTGTCGATAGTGAAGCACACCTCCTTCTGCTCCAAGCCTCGTGTAGTGGTCTCGCGCAGCCACTTCTCCGAGCAGATTATCTTACACTCGACATTCGTATTATAGCTGAACTGCAAGCTATGCTCTGCGCAGTCGAAGTCATACTCGTCCTCGGCGATGATAATGGCATTTTGCTGCATCTGTCGCACCTTGACCATCTTCTCCTTCTTGCCATCGAGCGTGTAGATGCGTATCTGACCCTCGCGGCTGTCGTAGTCCGTATTCTCCGCTACGACGAAGCGTAGGATGAAGACATTGTTGCTATCCTCCTCCTTAATCCACTTATCGGCATCATCCATAATTTCGTAGTCGAAATCGGCGTTGGTGGTGATGTTTATCGCTATCTTATCGCCCGCCGAGTTGATGTTGAAGGCCGCGATGGCCACATCCAGCGTAGTCTCGGGTGTAGGCTCCTCGCCCTTGAAGAGTTCGCAACCCGACAGAAGCACCGCAAAGAGTGTCGCGGCAACCATGATATATCTGTGGTGTAGTCTCATAACTATTTGATGGGTTGAATGTTAAACGTAAACTCTTTAAGCTCCTCGCCACGCTTCATGCGCACCAGGCACTCCTTGCCCACGAACTTCGTGGTGTCGATGGTAACGATGCCTGTCTGGTAGCTCACGCCGCCCGCAGGGACGGTGCCACCCACCAGCACCGTGGCATTGACACTCGGGCTATGGTTGATTGTTAGCGTATGTGTTAGCTTGTCGAAGTGCAGCGACGTTGACTCCTCGATAGTGGCCTGACCCTGCTCGTTGAGCACAATCTCCCAGAGACATGGGCCGCAGTAGGGTTTCAGCAGATGCCAGCTGTCGCTCTCGTCCGTGCGGTAGAAGTATCGCAGGCGGTCGTTGGGGGCGATAGGCAACTTTATGAGGCAGGCGACATCGGAAACTACGCCGGCATAGCCGGGCGGAAGGTCGGGTACTGCTTCAATATTGCTCACCACCTCCTTGATGACGCCCGAGCTGTCGGTGTGGCAGAGGGCTACCTCGCCCGAGAAGTTCTTCTGCGATATGTTGCAGAAGGTAACGCTGTTAATCGCGAAGGGAACATCCACCTCGAAAGCCTCGACATTGTGTGCTATGCCCGGAGGATACATCATGAGCTGTCCCTCGGCAACGCCACCACGATAGGGTGTGAAGTTGGCGAGCATCCACTGCTCATAGCTAAAATCGTACTCCTCAATGGGGCGCATGTTGTCGAGGGTGAAGAAGCCGTTGAAGTTGCCCGACCAGCCCCAGTTGATGTGGAAGTAGTCGGAGTCGCTGTAACCGTCGATGACGAAGGCGTGTCCCGAGGAGTATGCCTCGTTGTAGCCGCTGTAAAATACCGGGTTGTTGGCATCTATTTCGGCGCGAATCATCGAGAACCACTCGTCGTGTGTGAAGCCCTTGCGGCTGATAAGGGCCATATTGGGCGAGTAGCCGAAGTTCTCGTGCATGGTGACGGGGTTGGGCAGTGCTCCTGTTTCGAGCACGCCATAGTCTGCCATGTTGGCGTGTCCGAGGTCGGACATCAGGGTGGCTATGGCCTGAGCCTGCTCGGCGGTGTAGCTATCGCTATACGAGAAGAGCATATTATCCCAATCGTAGGTGTGGTTTATATTGCGCCCAGGGATATTGTACTCATATGTGGTCGTAGTATAGGGCTTTGTCGTGCCTGTGGCTGCGAGGGGCCAGCGATGGTGATACATGATTATCGCCGAGGCTGTCTGCGTACATCCCGTAAGACACTGACCCTCAGCGACCGTAGGACATTCGAGGTTGTAGGGTGCCGACTGATCCCACAGTGCGGTCTCGATGACGGTCGTTGCGGCACGTGTCGAGGCGACATTAGCCCAGCGGCTATCGGTAGCACCAGCGGCCTTACGCGCCGCGCGTATAGTCTCGTCGGTGGCGATAAACCATCCGCGCACGTTGCAATAACGGTCGCTGTTGTCAAACTCGGGGGCTGCATGCGAGAACGAGTAGGCGAGGATGGGCTGCACCGTGTCGTCGCCGGCAACAACCACAAAGCCGTGGCCGCCATCAATATCTACGACGTAGAATGTGGGGCTCTCGGTCGCCGCCGTGCTCATGCCGCGGTGCAGTGCGCTGCTGTTCCAGGCTACGGCAAGAGGCTTGGTGGCGGATAGATGTCGCCCATTTGTTGCGATAAACTGCTTGGCTGCGGCGAGGGCCTGCTGTGTGGTTACCTCCTTGGCCATTGCAGCATGGCTGCTGAGGAGCATCACGGCCATCAACACCATGCGAACTGTATTAACAAAGACTCTCTTCATAACGATACCTATCATCCGAATGGGGATGAATAATACAAAGATAGGTAAAAATAGTTAATATTAATATCTTAGTCTAAAAAAATGCGCGCATACGTCGGGCCTCCTGCGCCGAGTCGAGGTCGCGGCTGTCGCATAGGCGCGTGAAGCTGCCGTCGCCGAGGTCGTAGTAGTGGCGTGCTGTTGCGTGCCACAGGCTGTCGGCCTCGCGCATACGCTCCTCGAACGATGAACACTCCTCGTCGCTAATGCGTAGCAGGCTGTCGCGCAACGACCCCTCGCGGTGGGCATAGGCCGTGGTGCGTCGAGCATGAAGCGTCTCGTACTCGTCGTCGAGAGCCGTGTACATCGCCTCAAACGCGATGCCCGCCTCCTCAGGGCTGCTATATGGCAATGCCACAGACTCCGTGTCCGTGGCATTATCACTCGTTGGTGCTGTGCCGCATGCCGCAAGCAGTAGCACCACACATATACACCTCTTCACGCCTACTGCTGCAACATATCTTCGTCAACATACTCCGCAGGCTCCTCCATGGCTGGTGTAAGCTCCTTGCCCTGCAACTTATAGGCGTAGCGGATGATGTCGGCCTCGCGGCGTACACCAGCAATCTTAGCCTCCTCCTGGGCAATGCGCTCGGTGAGCTCGCCAATCTTGGTGAGCATCTCCTGGGGGTAGCCCATCTCCACAATCTCAACACCCAGCTCACCCTTCTCGATGGTGAGGGCGTCGATGGTGGCGTATATCTCGGCTACGGCCTCCTCGATGGTGGCAATCTTCGCCAAGTCCTCCTCGGGAGTTGTCGTTTGGTACTGCCATGCGGCATCCAGGAGGTCTAACTTGTCGATAAGCTTGGCATGCTCCTCGCCCAGGTGCTTAGCATCCTTTGCTACCTCCGCGCAGCGAGAACCCGCCTCCTCGATGATAGGCTCATAGAGAGCTCTAAATTTCAGTGCCGTAGCACCATTATAGCTGTTGCGATAAGCAATCTCGTACTCGCGGGCGAGACCCTCCACGGCTTTGAGCTCATCCTCCGTCTCGACGGTGGCTGCCAGCTCGGCAATATATTGGGCATCCTTCTGCGGGGTGCTAATCTTAACGCCATGTTCGCACTTTGTGGCGAGCAGGAGCGCGATGACAATGGCAGCATAGGCTGCTACTTTGATAAGTATACTCTTCTTCATGGTCGCTCGGCAGAATTAAATTTCGTCTAATATGTAGTTGCACTCTTCGAGGAAGATGGTGTAGTTCGGGCCACCTATCTGCTCCTCGAACGCTGCGTCGTGCTTCAATATGTTGGCACGCGCCGCCTGAAACTCCTCGTAGCTTTGGGCGTTGATGACCGCCTCGGCAAGCTCGCCACTGAGGTCATAGGCCAGAGATTGAGCATTCTGCTCCTCGAGTTTTATGTCGAGGCTCTCTGTGTTGTTGCCACATGCCGATAGCAGTGTGGCAAGTGTGATAATCGTAAATAGCTGTTTCATCACTATGTTTTTTTTCGGTTTATTCGTTGTGTGGCACACCGCCTACTCGACATATACCACAAGGCCTTTGAGGTACTCGCCCTCGGGGTGGTAGATGTTGATGGGGTGGTCGGCGGGCTGCGTGAGCTGGCCTATGATGCGCACCTTGCGCTGTGCTATGGCCGCAGCGGTAAATATCGTCGTGCGGAAGAGGTCGCGGCTTACGGCCTGTGAGCACGAGAAGGTGAAGAGGATGCCGCCGGGGCGTATCTTCTGCAAGGCGCGTGCATTAATCTTCTTGTAGCCCTGCAAGGCGTTACCCAACACCTTGTGATGCTTGGCAAAGGCGGGTGGGTCGAGGATGATAAGATCGTAGGAGTCGTCTATATCCTTCAAATACTCCACGGCGTTGCAGGCTATGGCCTCGTGTGCCACGTCGTCGCCGAAGTTAAGACGTGCATTCTCGTCGGCAAGCTTCACGGCACGCTCCGAAAGGTCGATAGATACCACCTCGCGTGCACCTCCGGCCAATGCCGCCACCGAGAAGCCGCCCGTATAGCAGAAGGTGTTGAGCACCTTGCGACCACGAGCGTATTGGCGCACTAAGTCGCGGTTTACGCGCTGGTCGATGAAGAAGCCCGTCTTCTGACCCTCCTCCCAGTTGACCTTAAACTTTAAGCCGTTCTCCAATACCACGTTATCCTTCTCCTCCACGCGTCCCCACAGGTAGCCGTCGATAGCTCCGAGGTCGGCCTTGAAGGGGAGTGTCTGTGAGCTCTTGTCGTAGATGGCCACGATGTGCTCACCGTATGTTGTGCGTATGGCCTCAGCTATGGCCTGACGCGAGTGGTACATGCCCACCGAGTGGCACTGCACGACGGCTACGCCACCATAGATGTCGACAACCAAGCCCGGTAGCAGGTCGCCCTCGCCATGTACCAGACGATAACACGTCGTCTCGGCATTGTCGGTGAGGCCGAGCGTTTGGCGCAGGTTGTAGGCTGTGGCTATGCGCATCTGCCACCATGCGTCGTCAATCTCCTCGCGCTCGAACGTGAGGATACGCACGGCGATAGAGCCTATCTGATAGTGGCCACGGGCGATAAACTCGCCCTGCTTGTTTACAACGTCGACGATGTCGCCCTCGGCCAAGGGCTTGTCGCCCTCGATGATGCGCTCAATAGCACCCGAGAATACCCAGGGATGACGACGTCCGAGGGACTCCTCCTTGCCGCGACGTAGCTGTACGACGCCTATTGTTGGTTGTTTTGTCATATACTCTTTTATCCGTTATTTGCTTTGCGTGATTTATAAAAGCGACGCCTTGCGCGAGGGCTTCTCTTCGCTTTATCGTCGCGCGTCTTCGTCGTGGCCTCTTTGGCTGTGGGTGTGGGTATCGCTGCCGTAGTGTCGGCAACCGTCGGGCTTTTGGATAGCTCCTCAAAGATGCGTATGCAGACCCAGGCATCCGTAGCGGCATACTCGCGTTGCTGCTCGGTGAGCACGCCCGCCTCCCAGTTGCTCAGGCGTTGTGCCTTCGACACGCGCTGTCCGAGGACTATGGCCGAGAGCTTGCGCAGGCTCTTCTCCTCGATACCCCAGCGCGGGGCCTCATGCTGCAAGTCGACGAAGCCATCCTCCTGAAAGTGGCGCAGGGCATGTAGCGAGCGTATGTCGCCGGCAACATCGGCACCTATCTTGCGTATGCGCTTTGAGCCGAGGATTTTGAGTATGCGGTTGTCGAGGCGTATGCGGTTCAGGCGGAAGAGATAGCATCTCTCGGGCGTAGATAGCTGCAATAGTGATACCTTGTGCGATACGCCCGCCTTGAACGAGGGGCGTGTCTCGGTGTCGAAGCCGATGATATCCCAGCGTTGAATATCGTTGCAGGCGGCCTCAATCTGCTCGGGCTTATCCACAACGACGATAGGCCCGCCAAAGCATATTGCCGGCATGGATGCTACGGTATCGTTATCTATGGTCGCTTGAAATCCCATCCTCTTTACGTCGTTTTCGATGTGAGCCTTTGGCTCAGCCGACAAAGTTACTTATTTATTCTCAGTTTTCCACCCTCCGAAAGCGAAATTTTATGCTCCGAAAGTAATTTATCTACTATGGCCACCAAAATGCGGGGCTCACCCTCCAATTCCGAGATAAGCTCCTTGACGCTTCGCTCCTCGGCTTCGAGCAGTTCGACGATGCGTTGCTCGGTGTTGGTTGTGGGGTGTGAGTCTCTGGCTGCACGCTTTCGTGCGAGGCACAAATCACATACGCCACATTCCTTGGCCGCCTCGTCGCCGAAGTAGTGCTCGATGATTACGCTGCGACACGTCGTCTGGTTGGTAACGTACTCAATCATGCTCTCGAAACGCTCGCGCATCAGCTTATAGCGGTGGTGATAGGTCTCGGGCGCGATGTAGAGGTCGTTGGTCGGCAGACGCTCGCTCGTGAGGTGTATCATGGGTGAGCGCGACGAGGGTATGTAGCGTATTACGCGCATCTGCCACAGCGTTTTAAGCAGGCTGTGTACGCGCTCTGCGCTGAGTCCCGAAGTGGCGGCAATCTGCAACTCGTCGATGGAGCGGAACGAGCTGAAAAGACCGTCGTACATGCGCAGTAGCGTGCGCAACATAAGGTCCATGTCGTTGCCCTCGACGTTGAGTTTATAGAGCGAGTCGCGACTGCACGTAAACATCAGCTTCGCGGGGTTGTCGTGCTCGTCGATGAGCGTCATGTAGCCGTTCATCTCCAATAGTTTAAGCGCGCTCTCAACCTTGCCCGCAAAGAGACGCTCGCGTTGGCAAAACTCGAAGATGTTGAAGTTGAACGTCGCCTCGGCACCATCGCCTATGGCCACTTGCAGATAGTTGGCTACACGCTCGTAGATATGTTTTATCTCGTCGATGGGCGGAAACTCCGCGGCGAAGCGTCGCGCCACGCGGGGAGCATCGTCGGGTGCGGCGAGCAGTACGGCATAGCTACGCTTGCCATCGCGTCCTGCGCGTCCCGCCTCCTGATAGTATGCCTCCAACGAGTCGCACATCGAGTAGTGGACAACAAAGCGAACATCAGCCTTGTCGATACCCATGCCGAAGGCATTTGTGGCCACCATGACACGTACCTTGCCTTCGCGCCACTCGTCCTGACGCAGTGCGCGCTCCATAGCCGGGAGCCCGGCATGGTAGAAGTTGGCACTTATGTCGTCGCCACGCAGCATCTCGCAGAGCTGCTCAACACCCTCGCGAGTACGCATATAGACAATGCCTGACCCCTCGACGTTGCGTACTATGCGCAGCAGTTGCTCATATTTATCCTCGGTGTGGCGCACGGTGTACGAGAGGTTGGGGCGTGCGAAGCTCGTTCGTATGATATGCTCCTCGCGGAAGTTGAGGTGGCGCATTATGTCGCTCGCAACGAGCCCTGTTGCCGAGGCTGTGAGTGCGAGGATGGTGGCGTCGGGGACGAACTGTCGCACCTCCGAAATGCGCAGATACGAGGGGCGGAAGTCGTAGCCCCACTGCGAGATACAGTGTGCCTCGTCCACGGCGATAAGGCTCACGCGCATACGTCGGAGGCGTACACGAAAGGCCTCCGTGGCTAAACGCTCGGGGGCTATGTAGAGCAGTTTTACGTCGCCATAGGTGCAGTTGTCGAGGGCAATCTCAACCTTGCGAGCATCCATGCCCGAGTGGACGGCCACGGCCGCAATGCCGAGCGCACGCAGACGGTCGACCTGGTCTTTCATCAGTGCGATAAGAGGTGTGATGACGATGGTCAGGCCGTCGAGCACCAGCGCGGGTACCTGATACGTTAGCGACTTGCCGCCACCCGTGGGCATCAGAGCCAGCGTATCGCGTCCCGCGAGTATCGACTCGATAATCTCGCGCTGCATGGGGCGGAACTCCTTGTAGCCCCACCACTGCTCCAACACCTCCTCTATGGAGGTGGCTCTATTTCGACCTTGCGCCGTGTTCATAGCACAAAGATACAAAAAAAATACGCAGAATTAAGAATTTTTACTACCTTTGTCGCGACGTACAAATGTTATATACGTATATACTTGTTACTTAGATGAAGATTAAGGAGCAGTTTAAGGTTCGTGAGATGGCGGGCGAGCATGTGGTAATCATGCAGGGAAAGCTCGGCAGCGACCTCACACGTATCATTTCGCTCAACGAGAGCGCGCTCTACCTTTGGCGTGCTATCGAGGGCAAGGAGTTCGATACTAACCGCATTGCCGACCTCTTGGCCGAGCACTACGGCATCGACGACGAGGTAGCACAGCGCGACGCGGCACGTTGGGTTGACCGCCTCGAAGAGTGCGGACTCGTGGAGTAGTGGGGGCAACGAGCGAAACGAGCGAAACGAAAAAGCAGAATAACAGAATAACGAGCGATGAAGCAGCGAAAGAAGATATATGCACTCCTCATGGCGATGGTCTACATTATCGCCACGGTGCTCTCATCCGCCTCGCTCCTTCTCTGCGACCATCACCACGCCCCGAGCCACCATACGGAGCACCACGCTTGTGCGTGCGGTTGTGAGGGTGTAACACTCACGGCAGATTGCTGTAACCATCATCACCCCATCCTGGGTGATAACCATACCGACTACATAGCCTCGTCGCAACGTAATGACTCGCGCACATCGTTGGCCTCGCTGCTGATGCTTGCGCCCGTCGTTATGCCCTCCGTCGAGGAGATATCGTGCCCCGAGAGCACACCCCGCACCATGGACTATGGCGAGGTCGACGAGCCGCTGATGGCGGCATTTATCTCGTGTCGCAGTCTGCGTGCACCCCCTGCATTGGCCTAAGAGGGCAGATAACCGCTGTTATCTGTCATTGTTGCACTTCGAGAAGTGCCTATCCAAATATAAATTATTAACCAAGGCAGATAATTATGAAAAAATCAATATTTTTATTTCTTGTCCTAATGCTCCTATCGTCTGTGGTGGCGATGGCGCAGAAGTCGCTCACGGGTAAAGTTGTGGACGATAACGGAGACCCTATTCCCGGTGCTACGGTATATTGGCAGGACACCACGGCAGGTGTTGCCACCTCTTCCGATGGCTCCTTCACGTTGAAGCGCGTGAGTGGCTTCGATACGCTCGTTGCACAGTTCCTCTCCTATACGACCTATTCGCGTGAGGTTGAGCGCGACGAGGATAATATAACCATCGTCCTCTATCCCGAGTCGGTAGATATCAATACCGTGGTCATCAACGCCACGCAGCGCGGTAACTATGCCAAGCAGAGCGGCATCACACGTCAGGAGCAGATATCGTTTGCCGGCCTATGTAAGATGGCCTGCTGCTCGCTCGCGGAGTCGTTCGAGAACTCGGCATCGGTAACCGTAGGTTATAGCGACGCCATATCGGGTGCTCGACAGATTAAGATGCTCGGCTTGGCGGGTACCTACACGCAGATTTTGGACGAAAATCGCCCTATAATGCAGGGCGCAGGTGCAGCATACGGACTCAGCTATACCCCCGGCATGTGGCTCAACTCTATCCAGGTATCGAAGGGTGTAGCATCCGTGACGGCGGGTCATGAGGCCATCACCGGACAGATTAACCTCGAACACCGCAAGCCCACCGACGATGAGCGTTTCTTCCTTAACCTCTACTTCGATAGCGAGCTACGCCCCGAGGTGAACATGTCATCGGCAATACCTCTGACCAAGGATAAGAGCCTGTCGACGGTAATCATGGTACACGGCTCGATGGATACCCAGATTCACGATATGAACAAGGACGGCTTCGTGGATATGCCCGAGTCGAACCAGATAAACGTGGCTAACAAGTGGTTGTGGCAGACCGACAACGGCACACAGCTACGTTGGGGCTGGAAGTATTTGCAGGAGAACCGTATTGGTGGTACCTTTGTCAAGGGTAAGAAACTCTTTGATGAGGTTGTCAGCGACTTGGAGAGCAACACCTACGGCTCGAAGATTCACAACCGCAACATCAACGCCTATGCCAAGCTGGGTATTCCGATTGGCCCTGAGCGCACCTTTACGGGCGACATGGCCGATGCCGTGCAGAACAACTTTGCAATGGTCTTGGACTACGACAACTACCTGACAGACTCGCATTTTGGCTTCAACAAGGTGGATGTTGCCGAGGATACGTTCCGTTTCAGTGGCACCTATGCCCACTACTTCTCGGAGCGTTCGTCGCTCAACGCGGGAGCTTCGCTCTATGCCCGCCTCTCGAAGAACGACTACCTGCAACACAACCCCATAGCCGTTAGCGACAACTCTTTATGGAGGGGTGATGCCACAAATATTGAGCCCGGCCTCTTCGCCGAGTACACCTACAACATCGAGGAGAAGTTCTCGTTGGTGGTGGGTCTGCGTGGCGACTACTCGCTCATACAGGGCGACTACTACATCACCAATGCCAAGAATAACGGACGTTTCATCCTCACACCCCGCTCGCACATCAAGTGGAACATCACGCCGCGCACCACGCTGCGTGCCTCGGCAGGTCTCGGCTCGCGCCGCCAGAACCTCGTAACGGATAATATCTGGATGATGACCACCTCGCGCGATATACGCTTCGCCGACGGCTTCGTTGCCGGTGGCGACGACTTGGAGCAGGCTCTCACGGTGGGCGGTAGCATAGCGCAGACATTCCCTCTGGCGGGCGACGACCAGGCGACAATAAGTTTTGACTACTTCCGTTCGCAGTTCTTCAACACCATGGTCTTCGACCAGGAGACCGACGACAACTCGATACTTATATATAATAGTACGGGCCGCTCATTCACGGACAACTATCAGGTGGACTTCAACTGGACACCCTTCCGTGGCTTTGACCTCTTCGCCACCTTCCGCTATACCAACGCCAAGATGACATTGGAGCGTGATGGAGAGCAGGTGCTCGTTGAGCGTCCCCTCACCTCGCGCTATAAGGGACTTATCAACATCCAGTATGCCGTGCGCCGCTGGGTGTTCGACGCCACAGCGCAGCTCAATGGCCCTGTGCGTCTGCCCGAGCTCGATGGCAACCTCGTGAAGGCTGCGGAGAACCCCGAGCTCTCGCCCATATACCCCATGTTCTTTGCGCAGGTGAGCTACAAGATGAGCAACCTCACGCTCTACCTCGGTTGCGAGAATATAGCCAACTATGTCCAGGGTCATAACGGCCACGGCATTAAGCCTATCATCGGTGCAGATAAGCCCTACGACCCCGGCTTCAACTCGTCGATGGTGTGGGGCCCGCTCATGGGTCGTAAGTTCTACATCGGCTTGCGCCTGAATATCTACTAATTAAACAATAAAAGCGTAAACTAAGCGTTAAACTAATAAAACCACAGAGATATGAAGAAGATTATTGTTTTGTGCCTTGTAGCACTTTTCGGCATCGGCATGGCTAATGCCCAGCAGCCCAAGAAGGCGGAGAAGAAGAGCGTAACCGTAGAGTTCGTTACTAACCTCGACTGCGCAGGTTGCGCCAAGAAGATTGAGAACACCATCCCCTACGAGAAGGGTGTTAAGGAGGTGAAGATTGACGTCGACACCAAGGTTGTAACCGTAACCTACGACCCCGCGAAGACCAATAACGAGACTTTGGTAAAGGCTTTTGCGAAGGTTAAGATTGAGGCTGAGCCTAAGCAAAAATAAAAATTTCTTGTGATAAGGGCGCATCTGCGGTCTCTCAATCATCAGCCTGAATAGGACGTACGTCAAGTACTACCTATCCAGGCTGATTTCTTTATCGAGTCCACATCTGCAACCCTTCTGACAAGAAATTGTGTTTACACGATAGGGGGCGCATCTGCGGTCTCTTTCTTTTTTTGACTATGGGACTATGGGATATTGAGACTATGGGAGATTTTTCTCATTGTCCCATTTTCTCATCGTCCCACTGTCATTTTTTTGACTATGAGACATTGGGACTATGCGACGTCGCGACCGACAAATAATCATAGCGTCGCAGACACCTCACCTTTGAGGCAAAACTTCGTAATGCCTCGACTTTGCTACGGCTCGGCATAGTGAACACATTCACTCTGCTCTCGCCTTAATCGCAAAGTTCACTTTTCACCTTTCACTTTTCACCTTTCACCTTAAAAAAATCGGGGATGCATCGCTGCACCCCCGTCTCCAGAAGGAGATCACCCAATAAAAACTAAAAAGATCAAACTATTTACAAATTACCCCGAGCCTCACGGTCTCTTTTGTTGGGGCTTTTTTCACATTGCAAAGATGGCGTGTTTTTTTTGCCCCTGCAATCGCAAAAGTTAGGTAATTTCGCACCTCCCTGCATCCCTAATTGTGGGGATTGGTGTTTTGTGAAATTATTAGTATATTTGTAGTCGAATATCGCAACGCGATAGATGCCAACTCTAATTAGCAGATGATGAACAATATTCGACATACAATGAAGCCGGCCTCACTCGCCCCGGAGATGAAGCTCTTTGAGCTTATAGACATCGAGCCGTCGTTGCTCTCCATATTTGTGCGCCTCGGCATACGTCTCCCCTTTGGCGATGTCGCTATCGACGAGGTGTGTCGTCGCGAGGGCTACTCCGTGGCACTCCTCATGGAGCTATGCCGCATGCATCTCGACAGCGACTACCGACCATCCGCCGATAAGATGACCGAGGAGATGTTGCCGCAGGTTATCACCTACCTACGCGCCTCACACCGCTACTACACCCACGAGATACTGCCCCACGCCGCTGCGCACCTCGACGAGATACTCGCAACGTGCGACAGGCTTGTGGCAAGCACGCTGCGTCGCTTCTACGACGACTATGTGTACTGCATAGAGGAGCACCTCGAAGATGAGGAGCAACACCTCTTTGCGGCTATCGACAGCTCGACGCAGACCTCGCTTGCGCAGTTCGACGACATCGTGGTGCCCCATGCCGACATCGACGACCGCACAAACGACATAGCCTCACTATTGGTCAAGTGTCTGCCCGAGGCTACACCCACAGCCCTGCGCTACGCCATGCTGCGCGATATATACGCGCTCAGGGACGACCTGCGCCGCCATAGCGATGTGGAGCTATATATGCTCCGCCCAATGATTCTCAAATTCATAACGCGCAAGTAGCATGAGACAGCCACGCATAGCCATCATCGAGCCCTCGACAATCGTCGCCGAAGGCGTCGCAGCGATACTGCGCACAAACGCCTATGCCGACGTAGTAGCCGTCGTGCGCCGCCCAAGTGAACTGCCCGCGTTACGAACGTTGGATGTCGACGCCATACTCCTCGCTGCAACCTATGCCGAGGATATAGCTTCGTGGGATGACCTCGACGACATCACCGTAATAGGCATACAGAGCACCCTTGTGGAGGCCGAGCGTCTCAGACGCTTTACTGCGCTATTCGACATATACGCCTCGGAGGAGGATATACTGCGCATAGTGCGCGAGGCAATCGACTCTCCTACGGAGAAGAGCCTTGCCGAGAGCCACGAGCTCTCGGAGCGTGAGCGCGATGTGCTCATCCTCGTGGCGCGCGGATACACCAACAAGGAGATAGCCTCGGAACTGAACATATCGCCCCACACCGTAATCTCGCATCGCAAGAATATCGTGCATAAGACGGGTATACGCTCGGTGGCGGGTTTGACAGTCTTTGCGGTGCTTAACAAGCTGATAGATAGCGAATAATAATATGAGAAAGATGAAATGTGAACTTTGTGCCTACTCGGTGGAGGCTTGTCGCGTGGCGCGACGCCTCGGTGTCGACCGTGTAGAGCTATGCGCCTCACCCGCAGAGGGTGGCGTAACACCTTCGGTTGCAACCATTGAGCGAGTAGCGGCAATCGAGGGCCTCGACCTCAGTGTGATGATACGTCCGCGTGGTGGCGACTTCCTCTACGACGACGATGAGTTTCAGACCATGCTCCTCGACATTGAGCGTGCCCGCCAGGCAGGTGCTACGGGTGTCGTCTTCGGCATCCTCACGGCCGATGGCAGGGTAGATGTTGAGCGCACACGTCGCCTTGTGGAGGCTGCCCAGGGCATGGAGACCACGTTCCACCGTGCCGTGGACATGGCCGAAGACTATGAGCAGGCCGTGCGCGACATCATCGAGGCGGGATGCACACGCATACTCACGTCGGGAGGCTACGACAAGGCGATGGAGGGTATCGAGAATATCGCTCGTGCCGTGGCTGTTGCTGCGGGACGCATAGAGATTATGGCCGGTAGCGGTGTCGTTGCGGCAAATGCTCTGCCCTTGGCCTCTACGGGTGTCGATGCGCTGCATTTCAGTGCCAAGAAGATGGTGGCCGGAGGCATGGAGTACCGCAACCCCCGCATCTCGATGGGTGGCTCATCGGCTGTCGACGAGTTTGCGCTGCGCGTAGTCGACGAGGTGGAGGTACAGAATATTCTTAAAGCCGTAAAACACTAATTCAAAGATATGAAGACTACAAAACTATTATCGTTGCTCGCCCTGGCGTTTGTCGTTGTGGGCTGCAATAGCGAGAAGAGGTATCCTGCGGGCATCCCCGAGGAGTATTATGCCGAGTTGGATGCCGCCTTGGAGGCTACCCCGCGTGCCGAGGCTCTTGGCGAACTGTTGGAGGCTACGCCCGAGGCGTCGCGCCGAGACATGGCCTACCTTATTATAAATATGCCGTCGGCAGACCGCGACACGATGAGCCTCGCGCTGCTTAGCGAGAATGTCGCCATGGCGGCTACCGCACGCGAGAAGTATGCTTGGGCGCGCGAGTTGCCCGAGGATGTGTACCTAAGCGATGTGTTGCCCTACCACGTTATGGACGAGGTGCGTGACTCATGGCGCACGGAGCTTTATGAGCTCTTCGCCCCTGCGGTCGATACATGTACGACAATGGAGGCGGCTATATGTGCCGTAAATGCCAACATCCCGCGCCTCACGGGTGTCGACTACAACACTCTGCGCGAGAAGACCAACCAGAGTCCCCGCGAGTCTATGCGTCAGGGCATGGCGTCGTGCACGGGCTTGGCTATACTCCTTGTCGACGCCTTCCGCGCCGTGGGCATCCCTGCGCGCTTTGCGGGTACAGCCTCGTGGCACGATAACCGTGGTAACCATAGCTGGACGGAGGTGTGGCTCGATGGCCAGTGGCGCGTTACGGAGTACTACTTCCCCTCGCAGCTCGACCACCTGTGGTTTATGCCCGACGCCTCGAAGGCTAAGGCCGATGACCGCACCTATGCAATATATGCTACGCGCTTTGGCAAGGCCGACGATTGGTTCCCCATGGTGTGGGCCGACGAGGAGGAGGATTGCCCCATAGAGGAGTTGCCGCAGACTATCGGTGCCGAGAATGTTACGGAGCGATACGTTGCCTTAGCCTACGACCAATATACACGCCACTTGGAGGCGGGTACGCATACCTTCCTGCGCATAGCAGGCTACAAGCAGCGCGGTAAAACGGAGCACTCGGGCGACCGCACGGCAATGGGTGTCGATGTCTTCCGTGGCACGGAGCAGATGGGTGGCGGACTCACGGCCGGCGAGTTGCGCGATATGAACGACTTCTTCTCGGTGTTGTTGCCGAAGAATACGGAGTATGAGTTGCGCTACTACAATGCCGCAGGCGAACTTCAAACCGAGAAGGTGTATCTCGGCGAAGAGCCCAAGAAGGTTGAGGTATATTTGGAGTAACGTTCTCTCTATCGCGTAAAAATAGAGCCTCGGACAATATCGTCCGAGGCTCTGTCATTTAAGGTGGGGCTCTTACATCACAATATTGATAATCTTGCCCTTAACAACGATTATCTTCTTGGGCTGCTTATCCTCCAACCACTTCTTGGCACCATCCGTCGTTACGATATGCTTCACAATATCGTCCTGAGACATATCCAAGGCGTACTCCTGCTTGAAGCGGAGCTTGCCGTTAATCATCACGGGGTACTCGAACGAGTTCTCAACGAGGTACGCCTCGTTGCACTCGGGGTAGTGGGCATCGCACACCGTAGTCTGGTGGCCCAACGTGTGCCACAACTCCTCGGCAATATGCGGCGCGAAGGGTGCGATAAGGGCCGTTAGAGGCTCCAATATCTCGCGCTTCGAGCAGTCGCCAAGCTCGTTGAGGCATATCATAAAGGCGGCAACCGAGGTGTTGAACGAGAAGTTCTCGATATCCTCGCGCACCTTCTTGATGGTCTTGTGCAGCGTTTTCAGCTCGGCGGGTGTAGCCTTCTCGTCGTTGATGAGAAGCACGCCGTCGCGAGAGTAGAACTTCGACCATAGACGACGCAAGAACTTATGCACACCGTCGATACCGTTGGTGTCCCACGGCTTTGACTGCTCCAACGGGCCGAGGAACATCTCGTACATACGCAGCGTGTCGGCACCGTAGCTCTCGACGATGTAGTCGGGATTAACGACATTGAACATCGACTTCGACATCTTCTCGATAGCCCAGCCACAGATGTACTTGCCATCCTCCAACACGAACTCGGCATCCTTGAACTCGGGACGCCATGCGCGGAAGGCATCCAAGTCCAAAATGTCGTTCTTCACGATATTTACGTCGACGTGTATCTCCTGTGTCTCGTACTCATTTTTAAGACCCAACGACACGAACTTATTTGTGCCCACGATGCGGTACACGAAGTTCGAGCGACCCTGAATCATGCCCTGGTTTACGAGCTTCTTGAAGGGCTCCGACTCGCAGACATAACCCAAGTCGTAGAGGAACATATTCCAGAAGCGTGAGTACATGAGGTGGCCCGTGGCGTGCTCGATACCGCCCACGTAGAGGTCTACGTTGCGCCAATATTCGTTGGCCTCCTTGCCCACGAGAGCCTTGTTGTTGTGCGGATCCATATAGCGGAGGTAGTAGGCCGAAGAGCCCGCAAAGCCCGGCATCGTAGAGAGCTCGTAGGGGTTACCCTCGCCGTCGTGCCACTCCGCAACGCGGGCCAAGGGTGGCTCGCCCTCGGCCGTGGGGCCGAAGTTCTCGATGGGCGGCAGCTGCAAGGGGAGCTTATCCTCCGACAGTGCGTATGCCACATCGCCCTTGTAGTAGATGGGGAAGGGCTCACCCCAATAACGCTGGCGCGAGAAGATAGCATCGCGCAGACGGTAGTTCACAAGACGCTTACCCAGACCGCGACGCTCAACCTCCGCAAACATAAAGTCGATAGCCTCCTTCACGTCCATGCCGTTGATAATCTCCGAGTTGATGATGGTACCCTCCTTGGCGTCGTACGACTCAACCTCCAAGTTACCACCCTCAACAACGGGGATGATGTCGAGGCCGAAGTGGCGCGCAAAGGCGTAGTCGCGCGAGTCGTGCGCGGGTACGGCCATAATTGCGCCCGTACCGTAGCCGGCCAACACATAGTCCGAGACGTAGATGGGTATGGCCTTACCCGAGAAGGGGTTGATGGCGTAGGAGCCTGTCTTAACGCCGCTCACACGCTTTGTGTCGGCGATACGCTCACGCTCCGAGCGACGCTTCGTCTCGGCGATATACTGCTCTACGGCCTCGCGGTTCTCCTCCGTCGTGAGCTCCTCGACCCACTCGTGCTCGGGGGCAATGACCATAAAGGTTACGCCATAGATAGTATCGGGACGTGTGGTGAAAATCTCCAATTTACGCTCCGTGCCGGCAACATCGAAGAATACCTGAGCACCTACCGAGCGACCTATCCAGTTGCGCTGAATCTCCTTCAACGAGTCGCTCCACTCCAACTTGTCGAGGCCATCGAGCATGCGCTGTGCGTAGGCCGTAACGCGCAGCAGCCACTGCTTCATGCGCTTCTGCTCTACGGGGTGTCCACCACGCACCGACAGACCCTCCTTAACCTCGTCGTTGGCAAGCACAGTGCCCAATGCGGGGCACCAGTTAACCATCGTGTCGGCACGGAAGGCGAGGCGGTAGTTCTGCAACACCTGCTCCTGCTCCTCCTTGCTCATAGCCTGCCACTCGGCAGCTGTGAAGCTGAGGGCTGTGGTCTGGGCAGCGTCGATACCCTCGCTACCCTTGCTTGCGAAGTGCTCGACAAGGGCCGAGATAGGCTCTGCACGCTGGCTAAGGTTGTTGTACCAGTGGTCGAACATCTGCAAGAAGGCCCACTGTGTCCAATGGTAGTACTCGGGCTCGCAGGTGCGCACCTCGCGCGACCAGTCGTACGAGAAACCTATCTTGTTGAGCTGCGAGCGGTAGCGCGCGATATTCTCCTCGGTAGTTATCGCGGGGTGCTGACCTGTCTGTATGGCGTACTGCTCGGCGGGAAGACCGAAGGCGTCGTAGCCCATGGGGTGAAGCACGTTGAAGCCCGACTGACGCTTGTAGCGCGAGTAGATGTCCGAGGCGATATATCCGAGGGGGTGTCCAACATGAAGACCCGCACCCGAAGGGTAGGGGAACATGTCCAACACATAGAATTTGGGGCGCGAAGAGTCTACATCCACACGGTAGGTGCCCTCCTCTTGCCACCTCTGCTGCCATTTTTGCTCTATGGCCTTGAAGTTGTATTCCATAACTAAGTTATTGTTTGTTAAATTTTTATTCTGTATCGTATCTGTTAAATCCAACTGTTTCTACGCCTCTGCGGACTATATGTCGTCGTCATCGTCGAAGGCCTCGTCGTCGAGGTAGAAGCCATCCATCAGTGCGTCGATGTCGCGTCGCTCCTTCTTCGTGGGGCGTCCCGTGCCACGGTCGCGGAAGACAAATATTGTCTCGTGCGGCACGTTGAGCTTGTCCAACTCCTCCTGGGGTGTGCAGTTGAGGCAGTACATGGGGACGTTCTTTGCGGGCTGACGGCTCGACACGAGGTCGAGAACCTTGTAGCTGTATGTTACCCTCTCGCGGCGCACCGAGATACGGTCGCCCACCTTGACCTCGCGCGACGGCTTGGCGTAGGCGTCGTTGACCAGAACACGGTTTTGGCGTATGGCATCGGCAGCGTCGCTGCGCGTCTTGAAGACACGCACGGCCCAAAGATATTTATCGAGTCTTATTTCGCTCATTCTGTATACGTTGTAGTTGGTTTGTGCGGCTCACGCTGAGTATCATGCCGAGGGCTGCTGTCGAGAATAGCAGCGACGTGCCTCCGCGCGATATGAGAGGCAGTGTCTGTCCGGTCTCGGGGATGAAGTTTACCTGCACGAGGATGTGTAGCAGTGCCTGACACGTTATAAGCAGGCCGAGACCCACGCTCATAAGCGCCGGGAAGGCGCGCGTACACTGTCGGCATATCTCTATCGAGCGGAAGAATATCCACAGGTAGAGCATCATCAGTATGAGTGCGATGATGAGTCCATACTCCGAGACGAAGAAGGCATAGGCGTAGTCGCTCTCGGGGTGTATGACCACGGCGCGCGAGGTGCTGTGTCCCGCACCCTCGCCCAAGAGTCCGCCCTGGTGTATGGCAATCATGGCGCGCTGCGTATCCGAGAGGTCGTACGAGGCGTCGACCTTGCCGTCGCTCGTCCACTCGTGAATCCATACCGAGAGGCGTCCGCCCGCCGTGTCGCCACGACCTACGCCTACGGCCGAGAGCAGCGAGAGACCTATGATGCCCACGGCACACATTATGGCCACGAACTTGGCTATCTCGCCGATGCGCACACGCCCGATGTAGAGCATGATGACCGAGACAAGAAAGATAAGCACCGTAGAGGAGGTGTGCGCCGGAAGAATCACGGCACACGACATAATCACGGGGCCGAGTAGCGGCCATGTGTTCTCGCGCAGTATCTTACGCTGCTTCGCCTCGCGCAGATGCCACGATGTAGGGAGCAGGTTGATGCTGTTGATGCTGTTTTGGCGCGACTCCATGCGTCGTGCAAGCATCAGGATGGTAAATATCTTCAAACCCTCAGACGGCTGGAACTGTATGGGGCCGAGGGCTATCCATCGTGCAGCACCATTGGTTGTGGTGCCCATGAAGTAGGTGGCCACGGTGAGCAGTATGAAGAGGAAGTAGAAGATGGGGGTGGCATGGAAGAATACCTTATGGTCAATCTTGTGTACGATGAAGATTGTGGGTATGGCCATAACCACAAGCATTATCTGTTGGCGCAGTGAGTCGGTGGTGGTGATGCTCGACGTGCGGTCGTAGGCCATCTTTGCGGTCGAAGAGTAGACCACAAGGATAGATACGACGAGCAGCACCGTGAAGATTATCCACAGCGTGCGGTCGCCCTCGATGAAGCGTCGCTTCGCGTCGTTGAGCAGCCTCTCGGCACTCTTCGAGGCCTCCTCCGAATGGCTTTGTGCGCTCTGCTTTTTTGCTCTAAACATACTCTCTTAAATGGCGGTAGAGGTGTTCTTACTTATCCAAAATATTTCGCTTAACCCACTCCTTGAAGAGGCGTCCGCGCTCCTCGTAGTTGCGGAAGAGGTCGAAGCTGGCACATGCGGGCGACAGAAGCACCGTATCGCCCGTCTCGGCACACTCTGCCGCCGCGCGCATAGCCTCGTCCAGCGACGAGCAGCTGCGGATGATGGGCACCACGCCCTCGAACTCGCGCTGCAACTTGGCGTTGTCGACACCCATGCAGATGAGGGCCTTAACCTTCTTGCGAGCAAACTCCTTCAATGGGCCATAGTCGTTGCCCTTGTCCGTGCCTCCGGCAATCCATACCGTGGGACGCTTCATGCTCTCCAAGGCGTACCATACCGAGTCGACGTTGGTGGCCTTCGAGTCGTTTATCCACTGCACGCCATCTCTCTCTCCTGCGGGCTCCAAACGGTGCTCAACGGGCGAGAAGGCGTATATCGAGCGTTTTATGCTGCGCGGGTCGACACCTGCGGCCAACGTGGCGAGGGCTGCGGCCATGGCGTTGTAGATGTTGTGCATGCCCTCAATCTGCATCTTGCGCGTGTCGACGGTTACCGACTTGTTGCCCACCGTCGCGGTGAAGGTGTGTCCCTCCAAGAGGGCATCGCCCGCGCCACTTGCGATGGCCATGTTGATGGCGAAGGGTAGCTGTCGTGCGCGCAGTGTCTCGTCCATGCTGTCGAGCATGAGCTGCGTCTGCTCGTCGTCGGCCGAGTAGATGAAGGCGTCGGCCGATGTCTGGTTCTGCGTGATGCGCATCTTCGAGCGTGCATAGTTCTCCAATTTGTAGTCGTAGCGGTCGAGGTGGTCGGGGGTGATGTTCATCAGCACACCGATGTCGGCGCGGAACTTAAACATGCCGTCGAGCTGGAACGAGCTGAGCTCCAACACGTGCCAGAAGTATTTGCCCGTGGCCACCGAGTAGGCGAAGCTCTCGCCGATGTTACCACCGAGCGCAACGGCACGTCCCGCATCGGACATAATCTTGTAGATGAGCGATGTTGTCGTGGTCTTGCCATTCGAGCCGGTGATGCAGATGGTCTTGGCCACACCTTTATATCGTCCTGCAAACTCAATCTCCGATATTATGGGTATGCCACGCTCGCGCAGCTTTTTGACTATGGGTGCTGTGTCGGGGATGCCCGGCGACTTGATAACCTCCGTTGCCGAGAGAATCTTCTCCTCGGTGTGTTGTCCCTCTTCGTACTCCACACCCCACTCGTCGAGGCGCGCCTTGAACTTATCGGCAATCTTGCCCATATCCGACAGGAAGGTGTCGAAGCCCTTCTTCTTGGCGAGGATGGCCGAGCCATAGCCCGAGATACCGCCGCCGAGTACTACAATACGTCGTTTCATATCTGTTGTCTGAGTCTTTTCGGGTTATTACTGCATTTTGAGTGTTACGAGGGTGAGTGCCGCCAAAAGTAGCGATATGATGAAGAATCGCATCATAATCTTGGTCTCGAACAGTCCCTTCTTCTGGTAGTGGTGGTGTATGGGCGACATCAGGAATACGCGTCGTCCCTCGCCATACTTACGCTTCGTGTGTTTGAAGTAGGTTGTTTGAATAATTACGGATAGTGCCTCAACGAGGAAGATGCCGCACAACAGCGGTAGTAGCAACTCCTTGCGTATGCATAGTGCGAAGACGGCTATCAGACCGCCGATTGTCAATGAGCCCGTGTCGCCCATGAAAATCTGTGCCGGGAACGAGTTGTACCACAGGAAGCCCACCAGCGCACCGGCAAAGGCCGCCGCGAAGACTATGAGTTCGCCACTGTCGGGGATATACATGATGTTGAGGTAGTCCGAATATATTATGTGTCCCGAGAGGTAGGCCAATATACCGAGCACCAGCACTATCGGCACCGATACTCCCGTCAGCAGTCCGTCGATGCCGTCCGTGAGGTTTGCTCCGTTCGACACGGCCGTGATGACGAAGATAGCCACGATGACATATAGCAGCCAGCCGAGGGTCTCATTATTACCCGTCAGTGCCGCGTAGTCGAGCTCCGTATCTTTGAGGAAGGGGATAGAGGTGCGTGTCGACTTCTCGGGCGTGGTGCTTATGATGCGCCTCTCGGTGTAGTTATCCACAACATTGCCATTCTCGTCCGAGATGGTGTAGGTGTACGTCTCGAAACTCTTGTCGCGAATGACAATATCTTCGGATACCCACATCGTCGTACCTACGATGATGCCGAGGCCTATCTGTCCCACCACCTTGAAGCGGCCTTTGAGACCCTCCTTCTTGTGGCGAAACACCTTGATGTAGTCGTCCAAACCACCGATGAAGCCGAGCCACAGCGTAGATATGAGCATCAACTGCACGTAGATGTTTCCGAGGTCTCCGAAGAGCAGCACAGGGATGATGATAGCCAGGATGATGATGATACCGCCCATGGTCGGTGTACCCTTCTTTTGCAACTGTCCTTCGAGGCCGAGGTCGCGTATATCCTCGCCAATCTGCTTGCGGCGCAGGAAGCGTATGATGCGCTTGCCGACGGCAATAGAGATGAGCAGCGAGAGGATGATGGCCGCCGCCGAGCGGAACGAGATATACTCGCCAATGCGCATGCCCGGCAGGTCGGTATTCTGGTTGAGGTACTCAAAAAGTCTGTATAACATGGTCTTAGTCTGTTTTATTCGTGGTTAGGGCTATGGTCGTTTATGCGTTGTGTGTTGTGGCGAAGGCCTCGCGTATCTGCTCACGGTCGTCGAAGTGGTATTTCTCGGTGCCGATAATCTGATAGTCCTCGTGGCCCTTACCCGCGATAAGTATTATGTCGCCACGCTGTGCCATCATCGCGGCTGTGCGTATAGCCTCGCTGCGGTCGGTGATGCGCAGGTAGTTTTTCGCGCTGCCAACACCCGCAATCATGTCGTCGAGGATAGCCTCGGGACGCTCCGTGCGCGGATTGTCGGAGGTGAATATCGCCGTTGTGGCGTGCTTCACGGCTATGGCTGCCATCTCGGGGCGTTTCGTGCGGTCGCGGTCGCCACCGCAGCCACATACCACCAGCAGACGCTGCTCGTCGCGGCGCACCTCCTCGATGGTGTCCAGAACATTTTGCAGCGCGTCGGGCGTATGGGCGTAGTCGACAATGGCTATTGTGCCATCCTCGGCCGTGATAGTCTCAAAGCGGCCGCTCACGGGTGTGAGCATCGAGAGGGTGGTGAGCACCGCCTCGGGCTCCATGCCGAGCAGTGTGGCTGCGGCATATACGGTCGTGAGGTTGTAGGCGTTGAAGCGGCCCGTGAAGCGCACCCACAGCTCATGGCCGTCGATGACGAGCTGCATGCCATCGCTGTGCATCTCGATAATCTTCGTGCGGAAGTCGGCCATAGACCTCAGCGACAGACGGTAGCTACGGGCCACGCTGTTTTGTATCATCACCTCGCCGTTGCGGTCGTCGATGTTCGTCACGGCCCATGCGCTCTTGTCGAGCTGGTCGAAGAAGAGTCGCTTGGCACGTATATACTCCTTGTAAGTGCCGTGGTAGTCGAGGTGGTCGTGTGTGAGGTTCGTGAAGAGTGCTCCGGTGAAGTGCAGACCCGTTATGCGGTGTTGCACGACGGAGTGCGACGACACCTCCATGAAGCAGTACTCGCAACCCTCGTCTACCATGCGTCGCATCATGGCGTTGAGACGTATGGCGTCGGGTGTGGTGTGTGTCGAGGCGATACACTCCTCGCCTATGCGGTAGACCACCGTGGAGATGAGTCCTGCGCGGTAGCCCATAGCCATGGTCATGTCGTAGAGTAGCGTGGCTGTCGTGGTCTTGCCATTTGTGCCCGTTACGCCCACCAGACGGAGGTCGTGTGAGGGGTGGTCGTAGAAGGCTGCGGCCATGTGTGCCATTGCCACATTGCTATCCTCGACCACAACGTAGGCTACACCCTCGCTGAGGTATTCGGGCTTGCGCTGGCATACAACAGCTACGGCACCGCGCTCCACGGCCGAGGCTATGTAGTCGTGTCCGTCGCTCGCCACGCCGACAACGGCAAAGAAGCAGCCTCCTGCCGTAACCTTGCGCGAGTCATATTCGAGGGCCGTGATTTCGGGGTCTAGGGCCGGTATCTCTAAGGCTTGTACGTCGACAAGCAACTCACTAAGTAGTTTCATCACTATAATATCTTCAATCGTTATCGTTCGAGTGTCAGTTCAATACGTTCTATTGTGCCGTCGAGGGGTGTCCCTGCGGCGATGCTCTGTGTCGTTACGCGCCCCTGGCCTCGGTGTGCGACCTCCAAGCCGCAACGCTCCATGAGGTAGAGGGCATCCGTGAGACACATGCCTACGACGTTGGGGACGATGCCATCTTCGACCGTGCAACCCTTTATCGAGGCGTTGCCGCCACCGTCGATGCTCACCCCGCTCCACGCCTCGGTGCAATTCTTATCTTCGGTGTAGGGTGCCAGACGCTGTGTTACGGTGCGTACCGCCTCGGTGCGGCCACCCTTAATCGAGGTGGGTGAGTAGGGCGAGGGTGCCTCGCTGATTGCGGCATGCAGCGTAGGGTCGTTGGTGTAGATATACTCCATGATGTCGTTGGCAACAGGGCCCGTGAGCGATATGCCGTAGTAGGTGGGGTGCGTATCGGTTTGCTGCTTGGTGACGCTCACCATGATGGTATATTTAGGCTGCTCGAAGGGCATCATCGTGACGATAGAGCCGAGGTAGTAGTGGTCGTACTTCGGTATCATACCATCCTTCATCTGGTGTCTATCCTTCGTGGCACTGCTCTGGAAGTTGTTCCATACCTGCGCCGTACCCGTCTTGCATCCGAAGGTCGTGGGCAGCCTCTTGAAGTGGCCCACGGTACGCTCGGGTGTGGCCGCTGCGGCCATGCATTCGTGCAGGATGTCGATAGTCTTCGGCGAGCACATCCTATCCATGAGTGTTACTACGGGCATTGTCTCCACCACCTCGCCGTCGCGCTCTATGTGGTCGACAAGGCGGGGCGCAACCATGCGTCCGCCATTGGCAACACCGTTGTAGAAGGTGAGCGTGTGTACGGGGGGTACTTCGAGGATATATCCGTAGCCCAAGCGGGGTAGTGTTACCGAGACGTGGCCCTGCCTGTTCCAATCGGGCGAGCCGGGGTGGGGTACTTTGCCACGCGCCTCGCCAAAGGCTTGCAGGCCGACGTAGTCGTTGAACATGAGCGACTCCAAGTACTTGGTGTACACCTCGGGACGGTTGTTGAAGCGGTCGTAAACAGCCTTCGCGAAGAAGATATTAGACGAGTGAGCAAAGCCGTCGCGCAGGGTTACGTTCTTACCCACCTGACGTGTTACGTCGTGCGAGTCGGTGATGGTCACGGCACCCACCTTCTGCGATGCGCCGTTTATGTGTATCGTAGAGTCGGCCGTGAAGCCGCACAACTCCACAAGGGCCATTGCCGAGGCGAGTTTTATGGTCGAGCCGGGGTTCATTGCGGTGCTCATGGCGTGGTTGAACTCGCGCTCGTTGTAGTTCGTGCCACGCACCTTGCCCGAGCTGAGGTTTACCATGCAGAGGATGTTTCCCGTTGCCACCTCCATGACCATGGCAACGCCAAACGAGGCCTCCTCCTTTTCGAGCTGCTCGCGCAGACGCTCCGTAGCCATCTTTTGCAGCCCTGCGTCGATTGTCGTAACTACGTTCGCACCATCTTCGGGCATCTTGTTCTGCGGGTCGTTGATGCGTGTCCAGAAGCCGTGGGCTATGCGCTGCTCGACAGCCTTGCCGTTGTGGCCGGCCAGGTAGTCGTCGTAGATATACTCGATACCCGAGCCCTTGCTTTTGCGTGCCGTGTCGATGATAATCTCGTAGTTGCGGCCAATGATTTGTCGTGCAAGGTCGTCCGAGGGGTATATGCGTTGGTCTATCTCTTCGGCGTCGTAGACATATCCGAGGCTCTGGTTGAAGATGGGCCACTCGCGCTTAAACATGTTCCACTCGTCGAGGGTAACGGTGCGAGGGAATATTTTCAGGCCGCGCTCCTTGCGCGAGGCGTTGTTTCTAAGGAATATGTCGCGATATTGCTCCTCGGAGATGTAGGTGTAGCCGTTGCGCTCGGCATCCTCCTTCGAGAAGTGTGCGGCCATGAGGCGGGCAAGTTCGCTCACCTCCTTGTCGAACTTCTCGGGCGTGGCGTTACGAAAGCCCTCCGAGGCGAAGTCGATGGTGGCATGATAGCGGACGCTCGACAGTGCCAGAGGCTCGCCGTCGCGCGAGAGTATTGCTCCGCGGTGAGCGGGTATGGTCTGCACGCGGCGCATGCCGTCGGACATAACCTCGGCGTTATGCTTCACCGAGGGGCTGAGGCTCTGCACCCACACCAGACGCGCGGCAACAAGCAGTCCAATAGCGATAAAGAGGAGGTAGAGAACCCTCACTCTCGTTACAATATCCTGCTTCGCGCTATGTTGTGTCTTTGCCATGTGTTTGGGCCGTTGGGCTTATGTTTGTTCGTGTTTTTATCTGTTCTCTGCTCTCTGTTCTCTGTTCTCTGTTCTCTATCTCTCAATTAGTCGGCTGTCGTTCGAGAGGTCTATCATCTCGATGCCGCGCTCACGGAGCATGCGCTCGACCTCTCTCTTTGAGGAGATGCTGTATCGCTGCTCCTCCATGAGTACCGACCTCTCGCGTAGTATTGTAGCCTGCTTTTCGAGGTTGCGACACTCTCTCTCGGCGTTGAGCGACATGAAGGTGAGGAAGATGCTCAGGAAGCACATTGCGGCGATGGCTATCAGCGCGCGATAGTACTGCGGAGCACCATCGCTCGTGAGTATTCCGCCGGTAAATAGCTGTCGCCATAGCGACCTCTGCTGTCGTCGCTCCCTGTCTCTCTGCTCCTGCTCCTCGATAGCCTCCTCGTCCATGCGTCTGCGCTCCTCGGCCAACTCCTCGTCGACCTCGCCACTGTTGATGCGTATTATCTCGCGACGTATGCGGCGTTGTATGCGCTCCTCCTCCTCGGCACGACGACGCTGCTCGACACCTTCGGGGTCGAATATCTCCTCGTCGGAGTACTCCTCGTTGTATCTCTTGCTCATGGTCGGGGCGATTAGTTGTTCGACTCTATCTTCTCGGCTACGCGCAGCTTGGCACTACGTGAGCGCGGGTTAAGTTCTATCTCCTCGTCGCCGGGGATGATAGCCTTGCGCGTGATGACTCTCAGTGGCGTGGTGCTACGTCCGAAGAAGTCCTTTTCGATGCGACCCTCGGCGTTGCCGCTGCGCATGAAGTTCTTGACGATGCGGTCTTCGAGCGAGTGGTACGACATCACCACGAGACGACCTCCGGGTTTGAGGAGTTTCAGGCTCTGCTCCAAGGCCATCTTCAACGCCTCCATCTCGCCGTTAAGCTCGATGCGCAGTGCTTGAAATAGCTTTGTCAGGAACTTGGCCTCGTCTTTGGGTGGTGTGCAGGGCTTCACCGCTTCGACCAACTCGGCGGTGGTCGTGATGGGTGCTACGGCGCGGGCACGCTCTATGCAGTTGGCTATCTTCCACGTTGTATCCAACTCGCCATACTCAGCGAATATCTTTGCCAAGTCCTCCTTCGAGTAGTTGTTCACGATGTCGGCGGCAGTGCGTCGTGCGCGAGTGTTCATGCGCATGTCGAGCGGTGCATCGCCACGGAACGAGAAGCCGCGATGCTTGGCGTCGAAGTGGTGCGACGAGACGCCGAGGTCGGCCAAGATGCCGTCTACGCCCTCCACACCGCGTAGGCGCAGTGCTCCACGCACGAAGCGGAAGTTGCTCGCCACGAACGTAAAACGCTCGTCGTCGGGGGCGTTGGCCTCGGCATCGGGGTCCTGGTCGAGCGAGTAGAGGCGACCCTCAGGGCCTAAGCGACGCAGTATCTCGCGAGTGTGGCCTCCGCCACCCATCGTAAGATCGACATACGTGCCGTCGCTCTTAATATCGAGAGCCTCCATGCACTCCTCTTTCATCACGGGAATATGATAGGTTTCTGCCATCGTTTTTACATAGTAAAAAATAACGCCGCTAAGTTACGAAAAAAAATGTGAAAACGATGGTGCTCCGAGTAGATTTTTATCGACATTGCGATAAAGTGTCGCCGCAACCCTCCGAGAGGTTGTTGCCTAAGGGGTGTCGAGGGGTGTTCGAGGTGGTTGACGAAATGAATAAAAAAATCGGGCACAGGTTTGTGCTGTGCCCGAAGATATTGTTTGCGACGGTTTTATAAGTCGCTCGTTATTAGATGTTAGTAGTTCTCGATAACTGCTTCGAGGTGCTGCTTCCAGATAAGTGCTGCGCCGCCCAAAATAGCGACATTCTTATCTTGAATACCGCTCATAAGCAACTTAACCTTGCCCTTGAATACGGTGAGCTGATTCTCCTCCATGTGGCGGTAGGTGGGGCGTAGGATGTAGTCGCCGGCATTGGCCAAGCCGCCGAAGAGAATGATGGCCTCGGGAGAGGTGATTGACGTGAGGTCGGCCAGAGCCAAGCCGAGAATCTTACCTGTACGCTCGAAGGCCTCCAAGGCGATAGGGTCGTTCTTGGCAGCGGCATCCGAGAGCATCTTGGCCTCGAACTTGTCGTATGGGATAGAGCGCAGCTCGCTATCGCATGTCATGGTGCCCATAAGCTCGAAGGCTGTGCGCTTGATACCCGTAGCCGACACGTGGGTCTCCAAGCAGCCGCGACGTCCGCAACCGCACTGACGACCTGTTGTGCGCGACTCCACGGCGATGTGTCCGAACTCGCCGGCAAAGCCGTCGTGGCCATATACCATCTCGCCATTGCATACGATGCCCGAGCCGAGACCTGTGCCGAGGGTAATCATCGCGAAGTCCTTCATGCCGCGAGCATTACCGAAGACCATCTCGCCGATGGCCGCAGCATTGGCATCGTTGGTAATCATCACTTTAACACCGCCGAGCGCACGGCTGAGGTCGTCTACGAAGTTGAAGATGCGCAATGACTCGGGGCGGGGGTCTGTCGGGTTCTCGTAACGCCACAGGTTGGCGGGAATCTCGATGCGGCCAGTGTGGATATTGGCGTTGGGAGCACCTACGCCCACGCCGATAAGCTCGCAGTCGGGCTGTGAGGCGATGACCTCCTTCAACGCTGCGGCAAGCGTCTCGATGTAGGGTTTGTAGTCGTCGTAGTACTTAAACTTATCGGTAGAGATTTTGCTCTCGGCAACAACGTTACCATCCTCATCTACAAGGCCAAAGGCCGTATTGGTACCGCCAATGTCGATACCCATGGCAAGCTTTTTCATCATAGTATATTTTGTTTTTTGAAATTTTTAATGGTCAAAGTTACCAAAATAATTTTAATTTCTGCAAAAAAAATATTAATTTTGACCCATAATGTAGTTATGTGTCCGCGCAGGGTGCGTATGCGCACGGCGAGTGTACAAGCTGCCTAAAACCGAATTTAGTAAATTACGCTATATGACCCATACAAACGACCAAATGTTGGAGTTGTTCGAGGCGACACTGCGCCAACTGCAAACTCCCGAGGAGCCCGAGTTGCTCTATGCCCCCATTATCTACTCCATGTCGGGAGGCGGTAAACGTCTGCGCCCTGTGCTGCTCTTGCTTACGTGCGAGGCCTTTGGTGGAGGTGTCGACGAGGCGATGAACGCGGCACTTGCTGTCGAGGTGTTTCACAACTTCACGCTGCTGCACGACGATATCATGGATAATGCCGATATGCGTCGCGGCAAGCCCTCGGTATTTGCCAAGTGGGGCGAGAATGTGGCTATCCTCTCGGGCGATGCCATGCTCATCACGGCATACAAACAGCTTGCCGAGCTCTCGGCCGAGAAGCTGCCGCGCGTGATGCGCATCTTCAACGACATGGCCTTGGAGGTGTGCGAGGGCCAGCAGTACGACATGGACTTCGAGCAGAAGGAGCGCGTCTCGACGGTCGACTACCTCCAAATGATTGAGCGCAAGACATCGGCCCTGCTCTCGGGCTCGGCGATGATAGGCGCGACAATTGCTGGGGCTACGGATGAGGATATCAAGAAGATATACCGCTTCGCAACAGAGTTGGGTCTCGCCTTCCAGTTGCAGGACGACATGCTCGACAGCTACGGCGATGAGAGTTTAGGCAAGAAGATCGGTGGCGACATTCTCGAAGGCAAGCAGACATACCTCATGGTGCAGGCTATGAGTCGCGCTACGGAGGAGCAGCGCGAGGTGTTGCGCACGACGCATCTCAACGCTCAGCTCACGTCGGCCGAGAAGATTGCGCGCGTCAAGGCCCTCTACGACGAGTTGGAGGTTAAGCACGCCACCGAGCAGCAGATAGAGCTGCGCTTCGAGCGTGCCCTCGGCATCCTCGATAGCCTGTCGATAGCGAGCGAGAGGACTGTGCACCTGCGAGAGTTTGCGCGCAACCTTATGGGTCGTAAAAAATAGAGGAGATGATACGTAGAAAAGATATAGAGATAATGGCCCCTGTGGGGTCGTACGAGTCGCTCAATGCCGCCATTGCGGCGGGTGCCGACTCGGTGTACTTTGGTGTCGAGCAGCTCAACATGCGCGCGGCGTCGTCGGTGAACTTCACCCTCGACGACCTCGCCGAGATTGTGCGCACGGCACATACTGCGGGGGTAAAGACCTACCTCAGCGTAAATATTGTCATCTATGACGACAAGATGGAGGTTATGCGTCGCATAATCGACCGCGCCAAGGCTGAGGGTATCGATGCTATCATCGCCACCGACCTCGCCGCCATACTCTACGCCCGTGAGGTGGGCATGGAGGTGCACATATCTACGCAGAGCAACCTCTCGAATATCGAGGCTGTGCGCTTCTTTGCGCAGTGGGCCGATGTTGTGGTGCTGGCGCGTGAGCTCTCGTTCGAGCAGATTGCGGCCATAGCGCGACAGATAGACGAGCAGAATATATGTGGCCCTGCGGGTGAGCGCGTGCGCATCGAGATGTTTGCCCATGGCGCGATGTGTATGTCGATGTCGGGTAAGTGCTACCTCTCGGAGCATGAGTCGCACCACTCGGCAAACCGTGGTGCCTGCCGCCAGATATGTCGTCGCAAATATACCATCACCGACAAGGAGACGGGACACGCCCTCGATATTGATGGCCAGTATGTCCTCTCGCCTAAGGATTTGTGTACCATCGACTTCCTCGATACGTTCATAGGTGCCGGTGTGCGTGTCCTCAAAATCGAGGGTCGTGCGCGTGGTGGCGAGTACGTCAAGCGTGTTGTGGAGTGCTACAACGAGGCCCTTGGACTCATGGAGCGTGGCGAGTATAACGCCGAGAGTGTGGCTCCCCTCAAAGAGCGTCTGCGCACCGTCTTTAACCGCGACTTCTGGGGTGGCTACTACGCTGCCAAGACGATGGTCGAGCATAGCGAGCACTATGGCTCGTCGGCGACACTCAAAAAGGTATATATGGGCAAGGTTACCAACTACTTCAAGCGCATAGGTGTTGCCGAGGTGCTCGTCGAGGCGTGTGAGGTGCAGGAGGGCGAGGCTCTGCTCTTCATGGGCGAGAAGACAGGTGTTGTGGAGCAGCGTGCCGAGGGTATCATGCTCGACGAGAAGCCTGCCGAGTCGGCCAAGCAGGGCGATTATATATCGCTCAAAACGGTGCAGGAGGTGCGCCGAGGAGATAAGGTGTATAAGGAGGTACCGCGATAGAGGGCAAAGGTGAAAAGTGAAAAGTGAAAGGTGAGGTGCGCTTCGCGCGAGATTTTAATGTCGGCCGCGACGTCCCATAGTCCCACCGTCCCAAAGTCCCATAGTCCAAAAAGACAATGAGACAATGAGACAACGAGACAACGAGACAATTTCCCATAGTCTCATACTCTCAAAGTCCCATAGTCCAAAAATTCATTAACTTCGCTTGTACCAACTAAAAACAGTGCATGATAGCAATATAACAACGATTATAACAAATAACTTAAAACTATATAACTATGTTCAGCAAAGAGACTTACATCGGCCGTCGTGCCGAATTGTGTCGCCGCGTGGGTCGTGGCCTTATTTTGTTGCCCGCAAACCCCGAGGTGCCCAACAACTACCCCAACAACACATACTACTATCGTCAGGACTCGACATTCCGCTACTACTTCGGTCTCGACGTGCCGTCGCTCATAGGTCTTATCGACGCCGAATCGGGCGAGGCGATGCTCTTTGGCGACGACTTTACGGTGGAGGATATCATCTGGACAGGCCCCATGCCCACACTTCGTGAGCTCGGTGCCGAGGTGGGTGTTGAGAAGACCTTCGCGCGCAACGACATACGCGACGTTTTGCGCCGTGCAATAGACCTCAACCGCCCCGTGCACTATCTGCCTCCCTACCGCGCCGAACTCAAAATAGAGCTCTCGGACATGCTTGGCATACAGCTCAATATGCTGCACGAGCGTAAGTCGCTCGACCTGATGTTTGCCGTAGCGGAGATGCGCGAGAAGAAGTCGGCAGAGGAGATTGAGGAGTTGGAGAGAGCCTTTAAGATTGGCTACAAGATGCACATGACGGCGATGCGCATGTGTCGCCCCGGCATCGTGGAGCGCGAGATAGCGGGTGCCGTAGAGGGTGTTGCCAAGTCGTATGGCCAGGGTGTATCGTTCCCCACAATCGTAACACAGCATGGCGAGACGCTCCACAACCACAACCATGACGGCATATTGGAGGCCGGACGCCTACTGTTGGTCGATGGTGGTGGCGAGTCTGTTGAGGGCTACTGCTCGGATCACACGCGTACATACCCCGTAAGCGGTAAGTTTACCGACCGTCAGCGCGACATATATAATATCGTACTGCGCGCGCATAGCGAGGTTAAGGCGATGATTAAGCCCGGCACCATGTATCCCGATATTCACCGTGCGGCATACCTCTCGCTTGCCGAGGGCTTGAAGGGCGTAGGTCTCATTAAGAGCTCGGCCGAGGAGGCTGTTGAGGCGGGTGCTATGTATATGTTCATGCCCCATGGCCTCGGCCATGGTATGGGTATGGATGTGCACGACTTGGAGAATATTGGCGAGCGTTCGTTCGACTTCTCGTCGGTGTTGGAGCGTGCCAAGAGGTCGGCAACATGTGTGCATCGCGCAACATGGCGTGTTGAGGCGGGCACGGTGATGTCGGACGAGCCGGGTATCTACTTCATCCCTGCACTTATCGACAAGAGCCGAGCCGAGGGCCTCTACAAGGGTATCGTAAACTACGACGCTCTGGATGCCTACCGCGACTTCGGCGGTATCCGCATCGAGGATGATGTGCTTGTTACCGAGACAGGCAGCCGCTTCATCGGCGATAAGCTGTTGCCCCTCACCGTTGAGGAGTTGGAGGCTGTCGTAGGTCATTTGGAGTAATCGGCGCAAGGAGTAATCGCGATATAGGGCAGCAGGCCATGATGCAATGTGCGCTGTGGCCCTATATCTGCTTAGCCTCCTATGTGAGTTAATGTCATAACTATCGTATCCCCATGCGCAAGGTATATCTCTTTCCCACGGAGTGCGAGGCGGCACCATTCAGGGCTCTTGTCCCCGATGCCGAGATAGTAATCTCGGGTGTGGGCATGGCTATGACGGCAGCCACCGTGGCGCGTATCGCTGGGGAGCATGAGCACCGCGATATGCTCTTTGTCCTTGCGGGTATCGCGGGGGCCTATGGCGATATTGCGGTAGGTAGTGTCGTAGAGGTCGTGAGCGAGTGTTGCGTGGAGCTGCCCGAGCGTTTTCGTGAGCACCACCGAGCGATATTCTGTACCGAGCTGCTGCCTACGGCGACATCCAACACGGTGCATAGCGCGGGTGCTTCGGCCGAGGGTGCCGAGGTTGAGAATATGGAGGGTGCGGCACTCTATGCCGTGGCCGAGAGTCTCGGGCTATCAGCAACGGAGATACGCGCCATATCGAATCGTGTGGGCGACCACAGGTCGCAATGGCGCATAGACGAGGCGACGCAGGCTCTGGCTCGTGAATTATTGAAAATCAACAACTTGTAAAGAGAGTATATGGATAGCAAAAAGGTCTTTTGGCTCTATCTTGGCGGCGTAGTATTGGCTATTGTCTGCCTATTTGTGGTGTGGCACTTCTTCAAGCAGCAGATTATCACGGCCCTCGGTTGGTTGGCTCTGCTGGCTGTGGTCTTTGGTGCCGGCTGGCTTATGGGTCGCTTCTCGCGTCGCAAGGCTGAGGCCGAGGAGGCGAAGATGTTAAAGAAGTAGCGCGATGCGAGGCTATCACCTGCATCTGGCCATCTCGCCATGTCCCAACGACACCTTCATGTTCGATGCTATCATCAACCGACGCATCGACCTCGGAGGGTTGGATATAGATGTCGACTATCTCGATATAGAGCAGCTTAATGCTCAGACCCTCAGCCGTAAATACGACATCACAAAGTGTAGTGCTGCGCTGTTGCCGGCTATCGCCGAGGGCTATCGCCTTATGGATAGCGGTGCGGCGTTGGGTCGTGGTAACGGCCCTCTGCTGGTGCGTAGGGCTGGTAGCACTGCGCCCATACGTCATGTCGCTGTGCCGGGGTTGCACACCACGGCTAATGCCCTTGTCGAGAGGCTCTTCGCGGATATTGAGCAGCGCACGCCGCTCCTCTTCTCCGAGATTGCCGAGGCTGTGGAGCGTGGCGACTACGACGCGGGAGTGCTCATTCATGAGGGCCGCTTTGTCTACGCCGAGCGTAGCTTGGAGCTTGTCGCCGACCTTGGCGTGGAGTGGGAGAGGCGCACATCGCTGCCCCTACCCTTAGGTGCTATTGTCGTGGCGCGCGATGTGCCACACGACGTAGCCAAGCAGTTCGAGGCGTTGCTTAGAGAGAGTATCGCCTACGCCTTTGCGCACCCCGACCATTCGCGTTCGTTCATCAAGGCACACGCCCAGGAGATGGACGACGACGTCATATCGAAGCATATCGCGCTCTTTGTCAACGACTTCTCGCTGTCGCTCGGCGATGAGGGCCGTGAGGCCATACGACGTCTATGCGCGGCGGAGATTGAGCAGGTGTGATTCTTGGGGTGATAAAGTAGGCGAGGCTACGTGGCTGTTTTGAGGGCTGCGGACGATTGGTCGGTGTGTGTGCTATACGCCCTCTCTTGTGCTCTTTATAGCCTCGGTGGAGGCACTTTGGGTATCCGTTTTTGTGCATTACACATTTTTTCTTACCTTTGCGCAATTATAAAATAATTGAACCGTAATTATGGAGTATTTGTTTCTTGTCGTAGGCTTGGTGCTTATTATCGTGGGTGCGTCGTGGCTTACTGATGGCTCGGTGGCTCTTGCCGAGCGTTTCCACATTCCCGAATTTATCGTGGGCCTCACGATAGTTGCCGTGGGTACGTCGATGCCCGAACTCACCGTCAGCCTGCTCTCGGCGATAGGTGGTAGTGGCGAGATGGCAATAGGCAATATCGTGGGCTCAAACATCTTTAACATACTTGCTATCTTGGGCATCTGTGCCCTCTTTTCGCCAGTGGTCTTCACGCGCACCAATGTGCGTCGCGATATTCCCATCTGCATTCTTGCGTCATTGGCATTGTTGGCCGTTACATACTTCAACGGCGATATAACCCGCGTCGAGGGTCTTCTGCTTCTGGCGGGATATATCGTCATGCTCTTTTTCCTCATACGCTCCGACATGAAGGCGGCAAAGGCTACGCAGGGTGCCACGTCGGAGTCGAGCGAGAAGACTCGCATGGCAGTATGGAAGATTCCCGTGTTGATACTCTTGGGCCTCGCAGGTCTTATCTATGGTGGTAACCTCTGCGTGGATAACGCCGTGGTCATCGCGCGTCAGCTGGGTGTGTCGGAGGCTACCATTGCTATTACCCTCTTGGCGGGTGGTACGTCGCTGCCGGAGTTGGCGTCGAGCCTTGTCTCGATATTCAAGGGTCGTGCTTCGTTGGCGTTGGGTAATGTCCTCGGCTCGAACATAGCCAACATTCTGCTTATTCTCGGCATGTGCTCGACAGTTACGCCTCTGACAATGGGTGGCGTTGCGATGTCTGATATCTACGTTGCTGTGGGAGGTGCTATGTTGCTGCTGCTGTCGGCCTATGTGCTTGGCCGCGATAAGATGGTGCGCCTCGAAGGTCTTATCTTCCTGGCTTGCTACGTGGCCTACATCTATACACTGTTATAATTACGTTGCTACGGTGAAACAGAAGAACTATATCGGTCGCAGTCTGTTGCTCGTCCTATTTGTTGTGGCGGGCGTCGTGGGTCTGGGCTTTGTGCCTGTGTTCGAGGTCTTTGGCTTCGAAACGGAGCATGTCGATATATTCTCATCGCTAAGAGCCGAGCCGAGCGAGGAGGCGGCCTTCGAGTATGTGGCCGACATGAGCCGCTTGGAGGAGGAGCTGTCGCAGATGTCGGCACCACAGGATACCCTCCCCGAGATGCCCCCCGTGAGCTATCATCTTATCGACGAGGCCGTGGCCGAGGTGCTGCGCCCTGCATTACGTTCGGAGGATATACGTCCCGATACTACCCGCCGAGTGATACCTATTGAGGTCTTCGACACGTCGGCCTATACGCGTGTCGATAGATTTATCGACAAGCTTATCTCGGGCGAGCCGGTGCGTATCGCCTTCATGGGCGACTCGTTTGTCGAGGGCGACATCATCACCGTAGATATGCGCGATGAGTTGCAACGTCTCTTTGGTGGCCGAGGTGTGGGCTTTGTGCCCTGCGATATCCCTTACGCCACGGCGCGTAAGAGCGTCAAGCGCACGTCGCGTGGCTGGTCTTCGTATAGCATCATGAAGCCCAAGGCGGCACCAGAGGCCCTGCGCGACCTCTTCTGTGTCTCGGGTTACATCTCTAAGGGTGGTGTTGGTGCCTCGACACGTTGGCAGTCGCTCGACATCTATCCTACGCTCGACTCGTGCGAGCGTGGCCGAGTGTTCCTGCTGAGCCGCGATAGCAGCCGTGTGGAGCTTATCGTTAACGACACGTTGCGTCGCGAGGTCGACGTCGCCGCAGATACGCGCCTCAGAGAGTTGCGTGTCGACATGCCTGTGCGTAGCCTTGCGTTGAAGATTCTCGACGGCAGTGTCGTATGTTACGGTGCATCGTTGGAGGGTCGTGGTGGCGTTACGCTCGATAACTTCTCGGTGCGCAGTAATAACGGACATGCCATCTTCGGCACGAGTGCCTCGATAAATCGTCAGCTGGACGATATTATGGGCTACGACCTTGTGGTGTTGCAGTACGGTCTGAATATCATGCTTCCCAATCAGCGCAACTTCTCGAAATATCGCGACCAGCTATGCGATATGATTGCCTATGCCGAGCGTTCGTTCCCCCATGCGGCGATACTCGTCTTGGGTGTCAGCGACCGCTGGATAAAGAGTGAGGATACGGGTAACTATCAGCCTATCGGCTCTGTTGACGCCCTCACGTCGTATCAGAGGGCCGCGGCCGATAGCACGCATGTAGCCTTCTGGAATACGTCGGAGGCTATGGCCGAGTATGGTGGCATCAGAGGCTTCGTCTCGAAGGGCTGGGCTGCGGGCGACTATACGCACATCAACTATGCAGGCGGTAAGCGTATAGCGCAGTCGTTGGTGGCAGCCATACGTGATAGAGCCTATCGCGCCCTTGCGGAGCGTGAGCGCGAGGCGTGTGAGCAGCACGATGAACGTCGTCGTGTCGTCGAGGAGTATCATCGCAGAGCCGATGAGCGTGCTGCGAAGGTGAGAAATATCATCTCCACGGAGGTGCTCAGAGATGGTAGTGTTGCACAGTAGAGATGGATTTTTTGCAGTTCGATAGCGGGGTGTGGGAGCGACTATTGTCGCTCATGAAGTACGATGCGGCGTCGCCCATGACGCTCCTGTCGGGCTTCTTTCTTTTTGCCTTCGTCCTCTTCTGGCTTGGTTATATCGGCCTTGCACAGCGTCGCAACTTGCGCACGGCCTATGTGGCTCTCGTGTCGCTCTACTTCTACTATAAACTCTCGGGAGTCTATGTGTTGCTGCTGCTCTTCGTCGTGCTCAGCGACTACACCCTTGGACGTCTTGTCGGCCGTTGTCGTGAGCGTGGCAAGCGGGGTAGAGGATGGGTGGCCCTTAGTGTTACGCTCAATGTCGCTATCCTCGCCTACTTCAAGGCCTCGGGACTCTTTGCCGACCTCCTTGAAGGTCTCTATGGCGAGGGTACGCTCAACTTTGGTGCTGTGGCCGTGCCTGCGGGCGTGTCGTTCTTCGTCTTTCAGTCAATAGCATACGTCGTCGATATATCGCGCGGTCAGATACAACCGCTGCGTAACCCTGTCGATTACCTCTTCCTTCTCAGCTTCTTCCCGAAGATGTTTCTCGGCCCGTTAGTGCGTAATAGCGACTTTATAGGGCAGATACTGAGCGACGAATGTCGCCTCGAACGTGCCGACGTGGGGCGTGCCGCGGTGCTCATAGCGCGCGGTGTTGTCAAGTATGGCGTTATCGCCAAGAGTGTGGGTGTTTTGTTCGTCGAGCCGGCCTTCGATGGTGCGCTCGGCGATAGTGGTGTTGTGGCCCTCGCGGCCATCTACGGCTTCACGTTGCAGATATACTGCGACTTCTCGGGATACTCGGATGTGGCCGTAGGTGTTGCCCTGCTCATGGGCTTCCGCCTGCCCGATAACTTCGATGCACCCTACAAGTCGGCCACCGTAACGGAGTTTTGGCGAAGATGGCATATATCGCTCTCCTCGTGGCTGCGCGACTACCTATATATCCCGCTTGGAGGTAGCCGCCGTGGTGAGTGGAGAACATATCTAAATCTCTTTCTCACGATGCTCCTCGGAGGTCTGTGGCATGGTGTGAGTGTTACGTTTGTGCTGTGGGGAGCGTTTCATGGTGTGGCTCTCGCGCTGCATAAGTTGTGGATGCGTATGGTGCCCGGAGCTAAGGCCATAGGTGCCGAAATGAGGGTGTGGTGGCGTCTTCCCGCTCGGCTCTTCACGTTCCATATCGTAGCCTTCGGCTGGCTGCTCTTCGCCGCGGAGGATGTCGATGTGGTGCGTACGATGCTCCATAATATAGCTTATAACCTCTCGGCGGCAGATATTCTGCCCACCATAGAGCAGTCGGGCGTGGCCTTTGCGCTGATGGCCGTGGGCTACATGCTGCACCTCACGTCGCGACGCTTTGATGTGGGCATGGAGAGGGTCGTGGCGCGTGGTGGCGTTGTGGTTGGTGCCCTGGTCGTCGTGGTGGCGGTGTGGCTCCTAATGCAGTGCGATGCTATGCTCAGCGTGTCGATGGGTGGCGCGGAACTGCTGCCTATGTATGCGGCGTTTTAATACCTTTGAATGATGAATACAACATGGGATGTAGCCCTCTTTGAGGCTCTTAATTTCGACGGTGGCAGGGTTATGGATACCCTTATGAGTGCCGTCTCGGGTGTGGCTCTGTGGCTGCCCCTCTACATACTTATATTATATATGGTGTGGCGACGTTATGCGTGGCGCGGTCTGCTGCTCTTTGTCGTTGCTGTGGCCGTGGCCGTGGGACTTGCCGATGTGGTTGCGGGTATCTTCAAACATACAGGCCCGCTGGGCGATTTGTTCCCTTCGCTGCCCGCACGTGAGCGACCTATGTGGAGCGAGGGTATAGAGGATATACACGTCCCCGGCTTCGAGCATGGACGCTATGGCACGGTATCGGCACATGCCGCAACGATGGTGGCCCTCACGCTTCTTGCTTCGGCAGCCATTGGGCGCAGATGGTTTACGATGATGATGCTTGCGGTTACGCTATTGTATTGCTACTCACGTATTTACCTCGCGTGCCACTTTCCGCAGGACATACTCTTGGGTGTAGGCGTAGGTATTGTTGTGGGGCTTGGTGTGTTATGGTTGTTACGGCTCATGTTGCGACGTTGGGTCGAGCCGTCGAAAAAATAATTTTCGTAAAAAGGTGCGTTAGAATTAGCTCTGACGCACCTTTTTAATTATTGTGAATAAACTGTCGAAAAAAGGAGTCTTCCATATTTTTTTATACCATAAAAAATCACGAATTTTGTAATCCCAAAGTTCGCCTTTTCCCGAAACCTATCCACAGGATAGAGGTGCCAAATAAAGGTGGGGAGAGTGAGGTGGAGGAAGAAGAGAGAGGAGTGAGAGTGGGGGATTAGGAGAGTGTGAGAGATTAGAGTGAGGACGAGGGGAGCGAATATATGGTGGTGCGATGCTGCATGGTGAGAGTCGCGCGACCGAGGCTACACGATACGACAACGAAATAATAAAAACATATAACTACTATGACAAAACAATCTACACCTGAGCAGCTTTCGACGGTGAAGTACGATGACGCAGTGGCGGCTACCAAGGAGTATTTCCAGGGTGACGACCTCGCAGCTACGGTCTGGGTGAGCAAGTATGCCCTCAAAGACTCGTTTGGCAACATCTACGAGACTACGCCTGTCGATATGCACAATCGTATCGCTAAGGAGCTTGCGCGCATCGAGCGCAACTATCCCAACCCCCTCGACGAGAAGGAGATTTTCGACCTCCTCGACCACTTCCGTTATGTCATCCCTCAGGGTGGCCCTATGACGGGTATCGGCAACAACATGCAGGTAGCATCGCTCTCGAACTGCTTCGTAATCGGCCACAAGAACCCCGCCGACTCGTATGGTGGTATCTTCCGCATGGACGAGGAGCAGGTGCAGCTCATGAAGCGTCGTGGTGGCGTAGGTCATGACCTCTCGCACATACGTCCTACGGGTAGCCCGGTGCTCAACTCGGCACTCACCTCAACAGGTATCGTACCCTTCATGGAGCGTTACTCGAACTCTACACGCGAGGTGGCACAGGATGGTCGTCGTGGCGCGTTGATGCTCTCGTTGCTCATCAAGCACCCCGATGCTGAGCGTTTTATCGACGCCAAGGTTGACACCGGCAAGGTTACGGGTGCAAACGTATCTATCAAGATTGACGACGAGTTCATGCGTGCAGCAATTGAGGGTACTCCCTATCGTCAGGAGTTCCCCATCGGCTCTAAGCAGCCCCTCGTAACGAAGGATGTCGATGCCAAGAAGCTCTGGGATAAGATTATCCACAACGCATGGAAGTCGGCAGAGCCCGGTGTGTTGTTCTGGGATACAATCATTCGCGAGAGCGTGCCCGACTGCTATGCCGACGAGGGCTTCCGCACAGTATCGACAAACCCCTGTGGCGAGATTCCGTTGTGCCCCTACGATAGCTGCCGTCTGTTGGCTCTCAACCTTCTGAGCTACGTCGACGAGCCCTTCACCAAGAAGGCGAAGTTCAACTTCGACCTCTTCAAGTCGCATGTACACAAGGCTATGCACCTCATGGATGACATCATCGACTTGGAGTTGGAGAAGGTGGAGCTCATCATCAACAAGATTGCTTCGGACCCCGAGGATCAGGATGTGCGCCGCGTAGAGTTGGAGTTGTGGCACAAGATTAAGGATATGGCACTCAAAGGCCGTCGTACGGGTCTCGGCATCACCGCAGAGGGCGATATGCTCGCAGCTCTCGGCTTGCGCTACGGCTCGGAGGAGGCTATCGACTTCGCGGTAAACGTACATAAGACCCTCGCCGTAGAGGCCTACCGTGCCTCGGTAGATATGGCTAAGGATCGTGGTGCCTTCGGTGTGTACAACTACGAGAAGGAGCAGAACAACCCCATGGTGCAGCGTATCCTTGCTGAGGCTCCCGAGCTCGCGGAGCTTATGCAGAAGTATGGCCGTCGTAACATCGCCATGCTTACAATCGCGCCTACGGGTACTACGTCGCTCATGTCGCAGACAACATCGGGTATCGAGCCTGTGTTCCGCCCCGTATACAAGCGTCGTCGCAAGATTAACCCCTCGGATAAGGATCAGGTTGCAAGCTTCGTAGACGAGACCGGCGAGAAGTTTATCGAGTACTACGTATATCACCATCAGTTTGTTAAGTGGTTGGAAATTAATGGCTTCGACACCACGCGTTTGCAGTCTATCTCGGACGAGGAGCTCGACAAGTGGCTCAAAGCATCGCCCTACCACAAGGCTACGGCAAACGACATCGACTGGGTTGCCAAGGTTAAGATGCAGGGTGCCATCCAGAAGTGGGTTGACCACTCGATATCTGTAACCGTAAACCTCCCCAACGAGGTTACCGAGGAGCTTGTTGCCGACGTATATCGCACAGCATGGGAGTGTGGCTGTAAGGGTGTTACGGTATATCGCGATGGCTGCCGCGATGGCGTGTTGCTCGATGTTAAGTCTAAGAGCAAGGGTCAGAAGAACTGCAAGGGTGGCAGCGAGTCTATCCGCCGTCCCGAGTCTATCCCTGCCGACATCGTGCGCTTCAAGAACGGCTCGGAGGATTGGATTGCCTTCGTAGGTAAGCAGGATGACCGTCCCTATGAGATCTTCACCGGTAAGATTGAGGAGGATGCAATGTATATTCCCAAGACCATCACCCACGGTAATATCTTGAAGGTGTGCGAGAAGGATGGTAGCAAGCGTTACGACTTCCAGTATCAGGATCGCTGCGGATATATCAACACTATCGGTGGTATCTCACGACTCTTCGACGAAGAGTTCTGGAACTATGCGAAGCTTATCTCGGGTGTATTGCGCTACGGCATGCCTATCGACAAGGTTGTGCAGCTCGTAGATGGTCTGCACCTCGATAGCGAGACTATCAACACTTGGAAGAATGGTGTTGAGCGTGCCTTGAAGCAGTATATCAAGGATGGTACTCGCGGTAAGGGTCGTTGTCCGCAGTGTGGCCAGGAGAATATGGCCTATCAGAACGGCTGCTTGACTTGTATGTCGTGTGGCTACTCGAAGTGCGGTTAGTGGTCTAATAGGGCTGCTTTTCAGAGCTTCGCAAGCCCAAATGCAGCTCTTGTTATACAACTTTATGAGTGTGGGTGTTCAGCAATACATGCTGAACACCCACATTTTATGTTGAGACCGTGGTGGATAGCCATGGGTAGCAGTGGGTAATTTATGGGTGCAGTGGTGGGGTGGCGTTCGACTACCTACAACTACCCATCTCTACCCAATTATTACCCACAATCCCCAGCGTCCTTGGCCAACGTCCTCGGCCAACCTCCCCGGGCGACCTTACCGCCATCCGCCAATCACCGCCATGCACAAAAACCAAGAGCCGCAAATGAGAAACTCCTCATTTGCGGCTCTTAGTTCAATGGTGTACATCAAACTAGTTGTACTTGAATGTTGCCTCGTCCGATACGGTCAACTTCTTGCGACCCTTTGCGCGACGTGCAGCCAATACCTTGCGGCCATTGGCAGTAGCCATTCTCTGACGGAAACCGTGCTTGTTGATTCTCTTGCGACGAGAAGGCTGGTAAGTTCTTTTCATTGCCATAGTCGTATCTGTTTTTTATTGTTTTTACTCTTTTACAGTCTCTTTTACGCTACTTATGCGAGGTGCAAAGGTACAACGTTTTTTCGTAATTGCAAATAAATCGCGAAAAAAATCAGTGTTTTCGGTTAATATTCAGTAATTATCTGCCCTTTTGCGCCGCTAAACAACCACCCCTTGACGGGCGATAATGCGAAAGGGGGCTCTATGAAATAGGTGAGTTGCCCAACACTTTTGCCGGGCAACTCACACTCATAACTTAAAAGAGCGGGTTTTAATTACTCCCAATCCTCGCCCTCGTCGTCGTACTGCATCTCTTCGAGTGCAGATGCAATTCTCATGGTGCGTGTAGCGTAGGTCATTGTTGCCTCCTCAAACGCTGCCATCTCCTCTTCGTCCAGAGAAGAGTACCACTCGTCCATAGCATCATTAGCTGCCATGGCCGCCTCAATATCGCCATCTGCTATGGCACTCTCAATCTTTGTAAGGTACTTCTCAAACTGCTCCTCGATGTTTGAGTAGTCGTACTCCTCACACTCCTCATACTCCTCATACTCCTCGCAATCACCATACAAAATATTATCGTATGCACAGCTAATCTCCATTATACGCTCCATGTGCTTCTCTACGGCCGCTTCGTGCTCCTTAGCCTCTTCGCCGCTAAGTGAAGAGCTCCATCCATACCAAGCGTTATTAGCCTCATCTACCTTCTCAAGGTCGCCTGTTTCGAGAGCCTTCTCAACCTTTGCAAGGTGCTCCAAAAGCTGATCCTCGATTGTCTTAGGCTTCTCCTTAGTCTCGCCGCATGCTACAACGAGCAGTGCAGCAGCCAAAATAGCAAATAATTTCTTCATAATTAGATTGTGTTTAGGTTAATATTAGATTGCTTTCATTCTTACGTAGTACAAATATAGCTATTTTTCTCCATAAACAAAAAGCGGAGCGAAAATTCTTTTGCCCCGCTCCGCTATAACTACTCCTTGAAGAGGTCTACCTCTCCGCGCTCCACCTTGCCGTAGAGAGCTGCAAGCTCGCCTATGGCGGGTGATACCACCGCGAGGGTATCCTCGATAGCCTTCTCTCCACCGCCGCGTATGCGGTAGAGCATGGCGGCGTAGAGTGCGCGGAAGCATAGCTCCGTGTCGCTCATATCCTCGTTGTCGATAAGCTCGCGCAAGCGCGGTAGCGCGGGCACAAGGCGCGCATAGGTCTGACGGTAGTGCTCGCCGATGGGTAGCTTCATCAGTTGCAGATGCAGGTTGTGGAGGTCGCCTATGAGGTGCAGCGTATGCTCCAAGTGGCCCTGCGTCTCCTTGCCCTCCTTGCGCAGAAGGTCGACAATCTGCATATACCAATTAAATATGTTCTCCTTCTGCTGCTCGTCGGCATCGCTAATTTTTGCCACGAGCGTAGCATATATCGCCTCGGGACTAAGCTGCATGGCGCGCAACAAGTCCTCCAACTGCCATAGGTAGAGGATATACTCGGCGATATTCTCCTTGCGTTTTTGTAGTGCTATAAGCATGCGTTTAACTATTTTGTTTAGAGCCAATCCGAAGCCGTAAAGGTGCTCTTGGGTGCGTTGGGTACGTTGTCGAAGTAGCTGAAACCTGTGAGCTGCTCCAACTCCGAAATCGAGATAAGGTCTTTGGCCTGGGGCTCATGTCCCTTATCCTGCTCGTGGCATATCACGAAGGCTGCGCACTGCAACTCCGAGGCCGAGCAGTTGCTCACGGCCTTGCCCGAGGAACCACTCTTGGTGCGCAGTAGCGCGTAGTAGAACATCGTGGGGCGCGACACGTCGCTACGGCCACCAAACGATATCTTCGTAGGTGTAGCCGTGTTGCCGTACTTGTCGGTATACTTGTCGAAGTAACAGCCTACGACGATGTATAGTGTGTCGCGGCATACGAGACCGTCGATATGGTCTTCGAGGTTGTTCCATGCACCGCCACCCGTGTTGAAGGTGTCGCTATATTGGGGTGCTATGTTGGTATAGTAGAAGACCTGACGATTGGTTGCCGATGACGATGTGCGCTCGGCCGAGCCCAACATGTGGCCCTTGTTGCAGCCGCCTCCCGTCTTCTTGCTCGAATACTGGATGTTCGAGGGTATCTGAGGGTCTAAGCCGTAGGCATCGGTGCGGTTTGCCGAGCCCTCGTACATGTCGTGGCGCGGTGCTGCTACCCATACGGGGCAGTGGTGTGTGCTGCTGAAACATACCGAGTAGTTACGCGCCGTGCCGTTGCGCTGTGCGTTGCGCTCGTTGCCCGCACATAGGTGGTGCGCGTAGTAGTATGTGTTGTTGGCGTCATCTACGCCGTTGCGGTCGCTGTCGTTCTCCGCGGGGAGCTCATACCACCCCGAACGGTAGGTCTTGCCTCGTACAGGCTCGGGCTCGGGCTCGGGCTCGGGTTCGGGTTCAGGCTCTGGTTCTGGTTCTGGTTCGGGCTCGGGTTCAGGCTCAGGTTCGGGCTCAGGCTCTTCGCCCTCGTCAAGGGTAGTGAAGGTTGCTGCGGGGAGAAGGAACCTCTCTCCTGCGGCCATGACGATGACGCAATATTCGTACTCCGTGGCGGGCTTCAAGTCGCTAATGTTCAATGTGATTAGGCGCGATATGTTGCTTGCGTTAAACTCAAACTCGGCCTCTTTGTCGGAGCGTATGCCGAAGCCCATGCGGTCGATGGCGGCATAATCCGTGGCGTTGACCGTGGCTGTGAGCGTTGCGCTGGTTTGCGTAACCTCCGTCGCCTCCATCTCTACGACGTTGCAGGCGAACTGCTGCGTCTCCTCTTCGCATGCAGCGATGAGTGAGCCAAGGGCAAGGGTTGCGATGATTGCGTAGTAAAATTTCTTCATGGGGCTATCACTATTTGTGGGTATTATTCTCTGTTTTTGCTATCTATCCATATCGTTACAGGGCCGTCGTTCGTAAGCTCAATCTGCATATCCGCGCCAAAGCTTCCTGTGGCTACGGTGCGCCCTAAAAGCTCCTCGACACGCTGCACGAAGGCATCATACAGGGGACGAGATATGGCCTCGGGTGCGGCCTTTATCCATGAGGGGCGGTTGCCCTTCTTGGTCGAGGCGTGGAGCGTAAATTGGCTCACGACCATCACCTCGCCCTCGACATCCTGCACCGAGCGATTCATCACGCCCGCCTCGTCGTCGAAGATGCGCATTGCCACGAGCTTGGCGGCCAACCACTCGATATCCTCCTTGCTGTCGTCGTGGCCTATGCCGACAAGCACCATAAGACCCCCGCCAATCGAGGAGTGGGCCTTGCCGCCGATGTGGCATACGGCCGACGTAACACGCTGAATGAGAAGTCGCATAGGCTATTGTTGTGCCTCCTCAAAGAAGCTCCAAAGGTTATCGCTCTTGGGTACGGGTGCGGTGATGGTCATGCGTTCGCCACGCACCGGATGTTGAAACTCCACGCGGCGTGAGTGCAGCGATATGCCGCCATCCTTGTTCGAGCGTTTCGCTCCATATTTGAGGTCGCCCTTGATGGGGCAGCCTATGGCCGAGAGCTGTGTGCGTATCTGGTGGTGGCGGCCCGTTTTGAGGTCTACCTCCACGAGGGTGTAGTTTGTCGATGCGCCGAGTACGCGGTATGCGAGCAGTGCCTCCTTGCCATCCTTCTTGGGCGAGAGGTGGGCGTGTGAGCGGTTGGTGCGTGGGTTGCGTACTATCCAGTGGCGCAACTCACCCTCCTCCTCTGCGGGGCGGCTCTCGGTGATGGCCCAATAGCTCTTCTTAATCTGACCGTTGCGTATCATCTCGTTGAGGCGTGCCAGGGCCTTAGACGTCTTGGCGAAGATTACAGCACCGCTCACGGGGCGGTCGATGCGGTGTACCACGCCGAGGAATACGGCTCCGGGCTTGTGGTCGCGAATCTTTATCATCGCCTTAATCTGATCTTCGATGGCCTCGGTGCCGTCGGGGTCCCTCTGCACAAGGTCGCCCGCATGCTTGTTGACAACCAGCAGGTGGTTGTCCTCGTAGAGTATGTCGTTAATAGTAAACACGTTATCGTGGGTTTATAGTTTGAACGTAAAGGGGAGCAGCTTCTCGGCACTGTCTACGACGGTGGCACTGCCCGCGCCGCTCATTATCACGCGTATGGGGCTTTGCTGGCGACGCTCCACATCGACAATCACCTGGCGGCACTGACCGCAAGGGTAACATTCGCGCTCCGAGGGCACCGAGGCTATGGCTAACGCCTCAATGGGGTCGTTGGCGTAGTTGGCCTCGACGTAGAAGAGCAGCGAACGCTCGGCACACAGGCCCGCGGGATATACCTCGCTCTCGAAGTTCGAGGCGTGGAGCGTAAGACCGCTGCGCAGACGCACAGCAGCACCCACATGGAAGTTGGAGTAGCGCGCATTGGCTGTTTTTGTCGCCTCCTCGGCCTCTACGACCAACTGATAGTCGGCCTCTGCGAGGTCGCGTGTCGAGGCGTAATGCTCGTAGTGGATGTCCAAGATTTTTTTCATACTCGTCGAACGATAATATTTCAATCTACAAAGATAAACTTTTTTGTTCGATAATCAAAATATTGATGCTTTTTTGACCAATAAGTGTCAGTTTGGCTTACGGCAAATAGCTCGCCAAAGGCGAGTTGATGGGGTAGAGGCGAGATTTGCAGCTCGTCCGTCGGCGCAACTCTTCTTACCGTTCGTGCTTGGAATATGACCGTTCGGGTGTGGATAACTGCCACTTATTAAAAAAATTTAAAAAGATTTCTCTTTATTAAATATTTGTATTACCTTTGCATCCGATTTATTGTCGCCGCGCGCGAGCGATGGCGCGATGGGTCGTTGTATAACGTTCCGACGAAAATAGGACAAAATAATTTTATAAAACAGACTTTATGAGTAATGTAAATTTGACTCCCGACTACCTGTTTGAGGTGAGCTGGGAGGTGTGCAACAAGGTGGGTGGCATTCACACTGTCATCGCATCGAAGGCACCGACGGTAAAGAGTTTGTTGGGCGATAAGTATATCACTATCGGCCCCGACTTCTCGCAGGACGCCGCAAATCCCGAATTTCAGGAGGATAACACGCTTATGGCAGCATGGCGCGAGTCGCTCTACAACCGCGGTGTGCGTGTTCGCATCGGCCGCTGGGCTATCGAGGGCAACCCTATCGCCATCCTCATAGATTTCAAGTCGTTCTTCGGTCAGAAGGATGCCATCTTGAAGCAGTTGTGGGATTCGTATCATGTAGACTCGTTGTCGGGTCAGTGGGACTATGTTGAGCCCGTATTGTTCGGCCATGCCGCAGGTGTGGTTATCGCATCGTTGGCCGAGGCTATGGGTGCCACAACAGGTAAGGTTGTGGCTCACTTCCACGAGTGGATGACAGCGTCGGGCTCGCTCTACTTGCGCGACAATGCCCCCTACGTAACAACCGTATTCTCGACACACGCCACAGTTATCGGTCGCTGCATCGCCGGCAACCGTCTGCCCCTCTACAACGACCTTCACAAGTTCAACGCCGATGAGCTCGCTCGTCAGTTCAACGTCATGGCGAAGCACTCGTTGGAGAAGGCAGCAGCCACATACGCCGATGCCTTCCTCACCGTTAGCGACATCACGGCAAACGAGTGTAAGTATCTGCTCGGTCGTGAGGTTACGCGCATCACACCCAACGGCTTCGAGAATGGCTTTGTTCCCGCCGGCGACAAGCTCGCCGAGAAGCGTGCCGCAGCACGTCGCAAGCTTATCGACGTAGCTTCGGCTGCGTGGGAGTACGACTTCCAGTCGGAGCCTCTGATTGTGGCTACCAGCGGCCGTTACGAGTATCGCAACAAGGGTATCGATGTATTCCTCGACTCGTTGAAGCAGCTCGCAGCAAGCAACCTTAACCGCGACGTGTTGGCCGTTATCGCCGTGCCCGCAGCTACGGCAGGCGTGCGCCAGGACCTCGTACAGCACCTCGCCGATAAGTCGTCGCCGATAGACCCCTCGCAGAAGCGTTTCCTCACTCACTACTTGGAGTCGGAGGCGTGGGATCAGGTGTCGCAGAGCATCGAGGGTAGCATCCTCTCGACCTCGGCATCGCGCGTTAAGGTGCTCTTCGTGCCCACATATCTCAATGGCCACGACGGCATCTTCGATATGCCCTACTACGACGTGTTGGCAGGTGTCGACCTCACCGTATTTGCATCGTACTACGAGCCTTGGGGTTACACGCCCCTCGAATCGGTGGCCTACGGTGTGCCTACCGTTACCACAACCCTCGCAGGCTTCGGCATGTGGGTAGCCAAGCAGGCTAACCACACGGGTGTCGACATCGTGCGTCGTGATGACTACAACGAGCGCGAGGTGGTATTGCAGATTACGGATGTCATCCGCAAGTATATCGACATGGATGACAAGACATACGAGGCTGCCCGCACCTCGGCACAGGAGATTTCGTCGACAGCCCTTTGGTCGAAACTCTTCAACGAGTACAAGGTGGCCTATGGCGAGGCTATGGATAACTCGGTATCGCGCACCAACCGTGTATTCATCGACGGTGGCGACCGTGCCGAGCAGATTAACTTCGTGCGTCAGCAACTCACCTCAAACCGTCCTACATGGCACCGTATGATGGTCGAGAAGGCCATCCCCGAGCGTTTGAAGCCGTTGGAGGAGTTGTCTCGCAACCTGTGGTGGTGCTGGACAGCGGGTGCTCGCGACCTCTTTGAGTACGCTGAGCCCGAGTTGTGGGTAAAGGTTGACCGCAACCCCATCGCCTTGCTCGATAAGATTTCGGCTACCCGTTACGAGGAGCTTACCGCCGATAAGGAGTTCCTCGCGAAGATGGATGCCGTGTACAAGCAGTTCTGCGACTATATGTCGGAGAAGCCATCGCCCGAGCACGCTAAGGTTGCCTACTTCTCTATGGAGTATGGTTTGCACTCGTCGTTGAAGATCTACTCGGGTGGTCTCGGTATCCTTGCCGGCGACTACCTCAAAGAGGCCTCTGACCGCAATGTACCTATGGTTGCCGTAGGTCTCTTGTATCGCTACGGTTACTTCACACAGCGTCTCTCGGCGCAGGGTGCTCAGGAGGCAACATACGAGGCTCAGAACTTCTTCAAGCTCCCCATCTCGCCCGTGCGTGATGAGGATGGCAACTGGACAACCATCCAGGTGGCTCTTCCCGGCCGTAGCCTCTCGGCACGTGTATGGAAGTGCCAGGTAGGTCGCACCGACCTCTTCCTGCTCGATGCCGACTATGAGGCTAACCTCGAGGAGGATCGTCAGGTAACATACTACCTCTATGGTGGCGATTGGGAGAACCGTTTGAAGCAGGAGATATTGCTCGGTGTAGGTGGTATCCGTGCCCTCGTTAAGATGGGTATCAAGCAGCAGGTGTACCACTGCAACGAGGGTCATGCCGCATTTATCGGCATCGAGCGCATCCGCAACCTCATTGCACGCAAGCGTCTTTCGTTCTCTGAGGCCTTGGAGGTTGTACGTTCGTCGTCGCTCTTCACGACACATACCCCCGTGCCCGCAGGCCATGACGCCTTCCCCGAGTCGATGATTCGTCAGTATATGTCGCACTATCCCGATGTTTTGGGTATCACATGGGATCAGTTCATCAACCTCGGTAAGACCAACCCGAGCGACCCGAACGAGAAGTTCTCGATGTCGGTACTCGCATGTAACCTCTCGCAGGAGGTCAACGGCGTGTCGTGGTTGCACGGCGAGGTGTCGAAGGATATCCTCGGTAACATGTGGCCCGGATACTTCAAGAATGAGCTTCACATTGGCTATGTAACCAACGGTGTTCACTTCCCCACATGGGTAGCCTCGAACCTCCGTCGTCTCTACTCTAAGTACTTCGGCTCGGCATTCGAGGGCCACACCTACGATATTCCTGCATGGCAGAATGTACATAAGATTGACGATAAGGAGCTCTGGCAGGAGCGTATGTTCCTCAAAGAGCGTCTTATCAAGACCATCCGCAAGCGTTTCAGCGACCCCACACAGGTACGCTTGCAGTCGCCCCGCCAGATGGTGCAGGTTGTCGAGAGCATCAAGCCCGATGTGTTGACCATCGGTTTTGCGCGCCGCTTTGCTACGTATAAGCGTGCCTACCTGCTCTTCACCAACCTCGAGCGTCTTTCGGCATTGGTGAACAACAAGGAGCGTCCCGTGCAGTTTATCTTCGCGGGTAAGGCTCACCCCAACGATAAGCCCGGTCAGGACCTTATCAAGCGCATCGTTGAGGTGTCGGCAATGCCCGAGTTCGTAGGTAAGATTGTATTCTTGCAGAACTACGACATGGAGCTTGCACGCCGCATGGTGCAGGGTGTCGATGTATGGCTCAACACCCCCACACGTCCCTTGGAGGCTTCGGGTACTTCGGGTGAGAAGTGTGTGATGAACGGTGTTATGCAGTTCTCGGTTCTCGACGGTTGGTGGGTTGAGGGCTACAAGGAGGGTGCCGGCTGGATGTTGCCTATGGAGCGCAGCTATGCCGACCAGCGTTTCCAGGATGAGCTCGATGCCGAGATGATTTACAACACCATCGAGGAGCAGATCGTACCCCTCTACTACGACCGCGCCGAGGATGGTGTGCCTCACCGCTGGGTTAACTCGGTTAAGAAGTGTGTTGCCGACATCGCGTCGAACTTCACCACTAACCGCATGCTCATCGACTATGAGGAGCGTTTCTACAACAAGCTCGCTGCACGTAAGGCTCTTATGCTCGATAAGGACTACCTCATGGCGCGTCAGATTGCGGCATGGAAGCGTAAGGTGTCGGCGGCATGGGATAATGTTGCTATCCTCGATGTTAAGCGTGCCGAGATTGAGAGCGAGGCAATGTTCGTGGGTAAGAAGTACCACTTCGAGGTAACACTCGACCTTGCAGGCTTGTCGAAGGAGGATATCGGTGCCGAGTTGGTTGTGGCAACACAGATTGAGGCGGGTCAGGCTGCCAATGTTGTGGATACACGCCGCTTGGAGATTGTAGCCTCGGAGGGCGATACCGTAACACTTGCTTTGGACTATAAGCCCGAGAATACGGGTATGTTCGACGTAGCGTTGCGTGTCTTCCCCTCGAACGATAAGTTGGAGCATCGCATGGATTTTGCTCTTGTTAAGTGGGCATAATTTAGCGTCATAAGGGGTCGATTGCGGCCCCTAACAAAAAATGCCGTCAATGGGTAGTACTTGATGTACGTCTCATTGACGGCATTTTTTTTGACAATGGGACAATGGGATAATTGGATAATGGGATAATGGGACAATGGGACAGTGGGAGTTTTTTTTCTCATCGTCTCATCGTCTCATGTTCTCACAATTTCCACGGCGCGCAGATTTTATAGGTAGTGGTGGGTAGAAGTAGGTAGCGTAGGTAGCAGTGGGGAGCGCGCCAAAATAAGGTGAAAACTGAAAACTGAAAACTGAAAGGTGTGGTGTCTGCGACGCATGTTTATTAAGTGAAAAGTGAACTTTGCGATTAAGGCGAGAGCAGAGTGAATGTGTTCACTATGCCGAGCCGCAGCAAAGTCGAGGCATTACGAAGTTTTGCCTCAAAGGTGTGGTGTCTGCGACGCATGTTTTATTGGCTGTTGCGCGCAAAAAATCGCCTACAACTACCTACAACTACCCACGACTACCCATTGCGCGCAAGAACTCCCATCCTCTCATTTTCTCGTCGTCCCTTCGCCCATAGCCCCCTCCCCTTCGCGCATGGCGCGCACAGGTACTTATAGAATAAAATTATACGAAAATGTTTTGCGAGTTCAATCTTTTTTGTATATTTGCAAAACTGAATTAGTGTGTTTTTATGGATTTGACTTGCGAGAAGTGAGATAATTTTTAATTTACAAACTTTAAACATAACTAAAAATGAACAAATTTACTAAATCTTTATGGGCACTGCTTCCTATGTTGAGCATGCTCATTTTGGTAGGTTGTAACAAGCCCGTCGATGGCCCGACCGATGAGTACACATCGTCTATCAACCTCAAAGCAACCTCGGTTGAGGTTAACGCTAATGGCGGTAACTACACCGTGAACTACACCATTACCAACCCTGTTGAGGGCCAGAACGTTACTGTTAACCCTGTTGAGGATTGGATTACGGATGTTGACGTAACCACTGCCGGTGTAATCAAGTTTGTTGTTGAGCGCAACAGCGATGAGACTCCCCGCCAGAGCGTTGTTGAGGTGAGCTACAAGGGTGCTGAGAAGCAGACATTCACCGTTAAGCAGCTTGCAGCTTTGGCCAGCGATCTTACCTTCGAGTTTGAGGTTACTGAGGCCGGATACTTCTCTGCTTTGATTGATATATATCCTGCAAACCAGGATCTTGCATACATCTACAACATCTACTCGCCTGCCGAGATTGAGGCAAATGGCTTGGAGACCGACGAGGCTTTGTTTGCCTACGAGTGGGAGTACTTTGCTGCTCTCGGTTACTGGCACAGCATGAGCTCTGCTGAGATTGCTGAGGAGCGTATGAAGTATGGTAACCAGTACGACGTGGAGCCCACAGGTCTTGCTCCCGAGAGCACATACTATCTCATTGCCTACTACTACGACCCCGATACCGAGCAGCGCATTTCGGATATCGCCCGTTTCGAGTTCACTACAGGCAAGGTTACCTTGTCGGAGATGGATTTCGAGATTGCAACCACCGTAGATGCTAACCTTCTCAACGTTACCGTAACTGCTCCTACAAACTACTACGACGCCTTCTACTTCGACGTTATGGAGAAGAGCGTTGTTGATGCAGAGTGCGCACAGCTCGACATTGAGCCTACTCGTTACTTCGAGTTGTACAACAATACGTTCGTTGCTAACTACTTGTCGCGTGAGCAGGGTGCGACCATTAATGGCTACATAGCAGACTTCTGCTCATATATGAGCGATAGCTACGAGTTCGACTGCTTGGCCGAAACCGACTATTACGTATTTGCCTTTGCCGTTAATGACTCGGCTTTGTGTGCTACGGTACCCGTTTATGTGGAGGCTAAGACCGGCAAGGTAGAGATGTCTGACAATGAGATTGATATCGTTGTTAAGGATATCACTAAGGACTCTGCAACAATGATGTGGAAGACGTCTAATGATGACCCCTACACGGCTGGTTATGTAGCAATGAGCGAGTGGAAGACTTATGGTATGAACGATAAGATGCGTATGCAGAGCATCGTTGAGAATGTTGGTGTAGAGATCATGAACGGTGATCAGAAGTTCACTCCCAAGAATCCTCAGGATAAGCTTGCTCCCGGTACTGAGTATGTAGTATATGCCTTTGGTTTCCGTGGTGGTGTATTTACTACCGACCTCTTCACCACTACATTCACCACTAAGGAGGATAGACTCTCTGAGATGGAGATGACCGTTGAGACTATGGGTTATTTCGATATGGACGCTATCATCGCTCTCGGCGCTGAGGGTGCTGAGGCTGTTGATATTTGGGATTATTGGAAGGCTGACTATGCTATCATGCCGTTGACTATCAACTTCTCTGACGAGTCGATGCTCAAGCACTTCTACATCGATATGCGTACTGTTGGTCAGGATCCCTTCAACCCCGACGACTATATCTCAATGGTAATGTATGATGGCCCCGTATCGCACCAGCGTGTTGCAACATTCGTTAGCTACACTCATCCCAGCCACATTCTTGTAATGGCCGAGGATAAGGAGGGTTACTATACTGACATTCACCGCGAGCTTATCGAGGGCTCACGTGCCGGTGTTAATCCCAACGCTCAGTTGTTCGTAGATTGGTACAAGGCTGAGACCGAGAAGATGAATAACTCGGGCGGTTTGGTTACAAGCCTCGTTTATGACGATGAGGTTCCCGCCATCGAGAAGTTTAGCTATACCATCCCTGCGTCGGCTGTAAACGCTAAAAAGAAGATGTCGAAGAACACACTTGCAGAGGCGAAGCCTGTTATTCGCTAATTGACACTTTTTGGAGTATATCACGAGGGGGAGACTGTGGTCTCCTCCTCTTTTTTTATGCATCAGTAGCGCATGCTAAATTGTCGCGCGTAGCGCACATTTGTGCTGAATAGCTCTCTTTGGGGTGTAACTATCGTGCTATTTGTTAAAAAAAAATGCAAAAATGATGTTTATTTGTATATTATTTGTATATTTGTCAGTCCAATTGTGTAAAAGGGTGGGAGTTGCTACCCAAAAATTGCAAGAGAAAAGAATAAGTGTAAATATAAATTAAACTCTTAAAACAATGAAAAAAGTTCTACTTTCTGTATTGGTAGCCGTATTTGCGTTGGCTTCTACGGATGCTATGGCTCAGGAGACCAAGAGCGAGAAGCTTCGCTGGAAGGGTCATGAGACTAACAAGTTCTGGGATAACTGGGAGATCTCTGCCGGTTTCGGTTCGTCGTACCTCGATGTTAACACCAAGGTAACAGAGAACAATGACCCCGGTAAGTTCTTCGATCGTAACAGCTGGAACGCTAACTTTGGCGTAACTAAGTGGTTTGCTCCTATCATCGGTATGCGTTTGCAGCTCGACGGTGGTCAGTTCCAGAACTACTCTAACAACCCCTCAGTTTATGGTGGCGACCTCTTCCAGACTCCCTATGTATACGTACATGGCGACGTTATGATCAACCTCTCTAACTGGATTGGTGGTTACCGCGAGGATCGCGTTTACTACGCTGTTCCCTACGTAGGTTTCGGTTACACCGCTATGACTTGGACTAAGGAGTCTATCAAGGCTTATGACGGTGAGTATGCTGTTAACGCAGGTTTGTTGAACAAGTTCCGTGTATGCAAGCAGCTCGATATCCAGCTCGACCTCCGCACATGGCTTATGCCCGAGGAGTCGCTTGCTCCCGAGATTAAGAATGGTGGTACTTATGCTGTTACCTTCTCTGCATCGGTGGGTGTTGCTTACCGCTTCAACAAGCGTGACTGGAACGTAGCTCACACTCAGAGCGAGGTTGATGGCTACTTGGCTACTATCGCCGACTTGAACGACAAGCTCAACAACGCTAACGATCAGCTTGGTGATGCTAACAACAAGATTAACGACCTCAACGACGTTAACGATGGTCTCCGCAAGGATTTGGAGAACTGCCTCAACCAGGAGAAGGTTGTTGTTGCTAACCCCGAGACCGTAGTATTCTTCAACATCGACAAGGCAACTCTCACAGCTTACACCAAGGCTACTTTGGAGAGCTACGTAGCACTTGCTAAGGGTGGCGACTCTAAGATCTACGTTACTGGTTACGCTGATAAGGAGACCGGTAATGCTACTATCAACGAGCGCATCTCTAAGGAGCGTGCTCAGAATGTTAAGGCATTCTTGGTTGAGAACGGCATCGCTGAGGATCGTATCGTAGTTGATTGGAAGGGTGATACCGTTAAGGCATTCGAGGATCACAGCGCGAAGATCAACCGTTGCGTTGTTATCAAGTAATTTAGCGAGATAATAGGTGCGCAAGCACCGCAAAGAGCCGTCAGTGGTACAAGCCGCTGACGGCCTTTTTTTGTGGGGGGGGTAAGGATGCGGCGCGCTGATTTTATAGGTAGTGTGGGTAGTGGTAGGTAGATATGGGTAGTAGTGGGGCGGCGCGCAAAAAAATCGCCTACAACTACCCACAATTACCCATTTCTACCCATTGCGCGCCAACCTATGATATCCCATCGTCCCATTATCCCATCGTCCTCTTTTTTTTGACTTTGAGACAGTGAGACAATGGGACTATGCGACGTCGCTGCCCACAATAGATATAGCGTCGCAGACACCATACCTTTCACTTTTCACCTTTCCGTTTTCACTTTTCATTCCTCCCCCGCTACAAAAAATAGCAGCAGACCGTCGTCTGCTGCTTTTTTCTTTCTCGGCGCGTAAGGGCCTTTGAGGCTCTTGCGCCGTGCTGTTGTTGTTACTTGCGGCCGTCGAAGTAGTAGGGTGCGTAGTTCCAGCCCTCGGCGTCGTAGAACTTACGCAGGGTGTTCATGCGCGCGCGTATTGTAGCCTCGTCGCGGCGGTCGCATGCCCACTGCACTTCGCACATGGCGGCAAGGCGCGGCAAGAGCATGGTCTCGATAGTATCCATATCTTTGATATACTCTGTCCACATGTTGGCCTGTACGCCGATGATATGCTTCTTGGCCTCGTCGCTCATTCTCTCGTAGGGGTCCCACGAGTAGATAAGCTCAAAGGGTATGTGGCCACCGATATGCAGGCCCTCGCCCTCGCGGCTCTCGGTCTGGTAGAAGTTGAGGTAGCAGAGGGTCATAGGTGTCATGACAACGTCGTTGCCACGCTCCGCAGCGTAGATACCGCCACCGATGCCGCGCCACGACATCACCGTGGCCGTGGGTGTTACGCCACCGTCCAAAATCTCGTCCCAGCCAATCATCTTGCGACCCAGAGAGTTGATATACTTCTCGATGCGGGCCACGAGATAGCCCTGCAACTCCTCCTCGCTCTCCAAGCCCTGCTCCTTAATCATTGCCTGGCAGTGCTCGCACTCCTTCCAACGATCCTTCGGGCACTCGTCGCCACCGATATGTATAAGCTCGCTCGGGAAGAGCGCGATAACCTCTTTGAGGACATTCTCCAAGAAGGTGTATGTTGTCTGCTTACCTGCGCAGAGCACCTCGGGTGTTACGCCCCACTGTGTCCATACGTCCACCTCCTGCTCCTCGCAGCCGAGCCACGGCAGAGCATGGAGTGCCGCCTGCGAGTGTCCGGGCATCTCAATCTCGGGGACGATGGTGATATAGCGCGCCGCAGCGTAGGCGATAATATCCTTCACCTCCTCCTGCGTGTAGTAGCCGCCATGGGGCGTGCCATCCCACTCCACGGGGTTGAGGCCGTGGCCTACGAGGGTCTCCTTGCGCATGGCACCCTTCTCGGTAAGCTCGGGGTAAGCCTTAATCTCTATACGCCAGCCCTGGTCGTCGGTGAGGTGCCAATGTAGGCGGTTGAGCTTGTGTGCAGCAAGGATGTCGATATACTCCTTGACATCCTCGACCGTGAAGAAGTGGCGCGACACGTCGAAGTGAGCACCACGGTAGGCGAACGTAGGCTCGTCGGCGATGAAGCCATAGGGCACGGCACCGTCGTTGGTGATGATAATCTGGCGCAGCGTCTGCAAGCCGTAGTACACGCCGGCCTCCGAGCCACCAATGATGAGTATGCCCTCGGCATCTACGGTCATCTCGTAGCCCTCGGCGGCAACAAAGCGGTCGATGCGCAGCTTGATGCCCTTGCCACGCTTCGCGCACTTCATCGGCTTTGTGAGGTTGAAGTAGGGCATCATATCCTCGGCAAAACGCTCGCCAGGGTTCCAGGCGTCGTCCTGCACGACAATCGTCGTCTTGGCCGTTACGAGGTAGTCGCCCTCAGCATCGAGGTCGACGTATGCGGGCTGCGGAATGATGTGTAGGTCGCGAGCAAAACTCGCCTCAGTGGTGGTAAGCGCAATTGCCAATAGGGCAACGAGCGCAAGGCAAACTCTTTTCATCGTATAAAGTTATTGTATTATTATTCGGTTGTTTTGAGCCGTCGGGTGTCGCCACGACTGCTCAATCGAACAAAGATACACATTATATATATAAATAGCAAGACCGCTACGATATTTTAGATTGCGCGATATGTTGCCGACGCGGCATTTTGCACGGTTGTTGCGTTGCACGTCGTAAAACTTTCAGATTATGAACGAGAGAACTTATGAACAGTGCGAGCGTTTGATAGGCCATTGGTGGCTGTCGCTCATTGTCGGCATCGTTGCCGTAGTTATTGGATTTGTGGTGCTCATAAACCCCGTGTCGAGCTATTTTGCCTTCTCGATGTGGCTGGGCGTCGCCATCTTCCTGTCGGGTGCGCTTAGCCTTGTGCAGGGCCTGTCGTCGCGTAACCGCTTTGTTAGCCGAGGATGGATTATCGTGGCCAGCATCGCCGATATCATCATCGGTCTTATGCTCATGTTTAACCTTGTGCTCTCGGCAGTTATGATGCCCGTGCTGCTCGGTATATGGCTCTTCTATCGTGGTGCTGTGCTGCTTGGCCAGGGAGCCGATATGCGTAGCTATGGCGTGCGCGACGCGGGCTGGGTTATCTTCGGCGGCGTGCTGATGATTATTATCGCTATTGCCGTGCTGTGGCTGCCTATGTCTATTGGCGTTGAGGCAGTTATCCTTGTCGTGGCTATCGCGTTTATGGCCTATGGCATATCGCAAATATCGCTCGCCTATCGCCTCTACGATGTGCACCGCAGGGCTAAGAGCCTCGGCGAGGAGAGATAAATGTGTGTAAAAGTTATGCTAATGCTGCTTTGTATAGGTTTGGCTTATATGGATATAAGAAGAAAGAATTTGACAAAATAAATATTATGCTTATCTTTGCAGTAGAAAACAAAAGATAACCAATAAAAACTGATAGATTATGGCAACAAAATTTTATAAATGTAACCGTTGTGGTAACGTAGTAGAGAAGGTAGTAGATTCGAAGGTTCCGGTGGTATGCTGTGGTGAGCAGATGCAGGAGTTGATTCCCAATACGGTAGATGCGAGCAATGAGAAGCATGTTCCGGTTGTTACGCGCCTCGATGATAACCATATCAAGGTTGAGGTGGGCAGTGTACCCCATCCGATGCTTCCCGAGCACCATATCGCCTTCATCTATGTTGAGACCGAGAGTGGTGGCATCCGCATCAACCTCAAAGATAAGCCCGAGGCGGTAGTATGCACCTGTTCGGAGCGACCCATTGCGGTCTACGAGTACTGTAACCTGCACGGACTCTGGAAGACGGAGTTGTAGGCCAAAGAGACTGACAATCTGACATTTCCCATATATTTAAGTTATGTAGCAACGGCGGGCCAAAAGCCCGCCGTTGGTGTTCTACGAGGTGTAGGTTATGTTGCTATATTACAGCTCCATGCCGTGACGTACGCGCGAGAGGGTGTCGGGGCTGACGAGGTGCGAGGCAACGGCGAGAGCAAACTCCACCGAGAGGCCTGCGCCTGCGCCCGTGATAAGGTTGTCGTCCTCCACAACGTCGCCGCCGACGTAGGCATAGTCGCCCATCTGCTCGACAACCGAGGTGTGGCACGTTATACGTCGTCCGCGTGCCACGCCCGCCGCGGCAAGCACGGTGGGAGCACCACAGATAGCCGCAACAAGGCGGCCCGACGTGTAAAATGCGCGCACCATGTCGCAGACACGTGCCGTATTGCGCAGATTGATATAGCCGGGATTGCCGCCCGGGAGAATGATAGCGTCGCCATCGTCAGCCGTCATTGCGTCGAGGAGCATATCGCAGTGCACCGTGCCCAGGGCGTGCGACGAACTGACGTCGAGGCTATCGCCCACGGCAACTTTGACCACATCGACACCTGCGCGAAAGAGTACGTCGATGGGGGCGAGGCCCTCGATAATCTCGAAGCCCTCGGCGAAGAGTATGTATGCTCGTTTACGTTGTTCCATGCTGTATATCAGATAAATAGACTCTCAAAATCGTCAATCGCCATACGCTCAATGCGGCAGCTGCCTATACGCTCCGCAAAGACTACATGCAGACTGTCGCCCTCCCTCTTCTTGTCGTGGCGCACCTCGCCGATAACATCGCCAAGGGCTACGGGGGGCGTAAGCGCGAAGCCCAAGCGGCTGAGGAGCAACTCTATGCGCTCGGCATCCTCGGCGGACATGATGCCTCGTCGTACCGACGCGCGAGCCATGAGCGCGAGCCCCATGGCCACAGCCTCGCCGTGGTTGATAGCGTGGGTGCACTTCTCGATGGCGTGGCCCAAGGTGTGTCCGAGGTTGAGCAGACGTCGTAGGCCACTCTCCCTCTCGTCGCGCTCTACGATGCTGAGTTTGAGGCGTATGGAACGGAGTACAACCTCCTGCATGATATCGCTTCGGGTGCATATATCCTCCGTGGCATGCGCTTCGAGAAGCTCGAAGAGGGCGGCATCGCCTATTATAGCGGCCTTCACCACCTCGGCCATGCCCGAGCGTTGCTCGCGCCGGGGTAGCGTGCGCAGCATATCGACGTCCGAAATAACGAAGCGGGGATGGGTGAATGTGCCAACCATATTCTTATACCCTGCAATGTTTACGCCATTTTTGCCGCCTATCGAAGCGTCGACCTGCCCGAGGAGTGTTGTGGAGATAAAGCCGAAACGGAGGCCACGCATATATGTCGAGGCCACGAAGCCCGTGATGTCGGTGATGATGCCACCGCCTATGCCCAGCAGAAATGTCGAGCGGTCGGCACCCATCGCCATGAGGCGGTTGTAGATGAAGAGTGCCGTGTCGAGACTCTTATTTGCCTCGCCATGGCCTATGATGATGCTCTCGAAGCGACCCACAAGGTCGTGGTATAGGTGCTCGATGGTGGCGTCGGTGATGACGATGACGCGACTGTCGGGCAGCAGCTCTTTGAGCCCCTCCGAGGCGCGGCCCACAAATATCTCTGAGACACTTTGAATAGTCATACGTTAGCGGTGTGTAGTGATAAATGGCTCGTTGGCAAAGGGTGCAAAATATCTCTTTTGCCAAACACTCTACAAATATAGTAATTTTGGCCGACATGCCAAAACCGAGTCCCTAAATGGTGGGGTAAGCGTGGCGCAGATGGTGGCTCGGCGAGCCAAAACAGGGAGAGCTCGGATGTAGGTATTTTTACTTAATTTGTTACTTTTGGCGACTCTTTTTGGTGGGGCGCGCGCACGCATAAAAAAAATATCAATACCTTTGTGTGGATATTTGGCCGCCGTGCAGCGCAGTGAGCGCAGGCGAGGCCATTAAACCGAAAGTTTAACCTAACAAAGAGATAAAATGGTAGATATTTTTGATCGTTTATCGCAGAATGCCGGAGGCCCTATCGGCCAGTATATGTCGGCGGTACATGGTTATTTTGCATTCCCCAAGTTGGAGGGAGAGCTTGGCCCCCACATGATATTCCGTGGTAAGCCCGTACTCAATTGGAGCCTTAACAACTACCTCGGCTTGGCCAACCACCCCGAGGTGCGCGAAGCCGATGCTAAGGGTGGTGCCGACTACGGTATGGCATATCCCATGGGTGCGCGTATGATGTCGGGACAGACCAAGTATCACGAGCAGCTCGAACGCGAGTTGGCCGAGTTCGTAGGTAAGGAGGATGCCTTCCTGTTGAACTACGGCTATCAGGGTATGATATCTATTATCGACTGTCTGCTTACGCCCCGCGATGTTGTGGTCTACGACAAGGAGTGCCACGCATGTATCATCGACGGCTTGCGCATGCACCCCGGTAAGCGTTTCGTATATGCCCACAACGACGAGGCATCGTTGCGCTTACAGTTGAAGCATGCCACTGAGCTTGCCGAGCAGCAGAGAGGTGGTGTGCTCGTAATTACCGAGGGTGTATTCGGCATGAAGGGCGACCTCGGCTTCTTGGATGTCATCGCAAAGTGCAAGAAGGAGTTCTCGTTCCGTCTGCTCGTAGATGATGCCCACGGCTTCGGTACGATGGGTAAGGGTGGCCGCGGTACGGGCGATCACTTTGGTGTTCAGGACGATATCGACGTGCTATTCAACACCTTCGCTAAGTCGATGGCCGGCATCGGTGCTTTTGTGTCTGGCCCACGTTGGTTGATTAACCTCTTCCGCTACAATATGCGTTCGCAGCTCTACGCCAAGTCGCTGCCCATGCCTATGGTTATCGGTGCATTGAAGCGTCTCGACCTCATTCGCAAGCACCCCGAGTATCAGGAGAAGTTGTGGGAGATTACCCGCGCCTTGCAGAAGGGTCTCACCGAGAACGGCTTTAATATCGGCGTTACACAGTCGCCCGTTACACCCATCTACATGAAGGGCGGTAACGAGGAGGGTACGAACCTTATCGTTGACCTTCGCGAAAACTACGGCCTCTTCTGCTCGATAGTCATCTACCCCGTGATACCTAAGGGCGAGATTATCCTGCGTGTCATCCCCACCGCCGCACACACCATGGAGGATGTGGAGTACACAATCAACACCTTCAAGGCTGTTCGCGATAAGTTTGAGCGTGGCGAGTACATCAAGCCTATCCCGCAGATGGCTGACCCCGACTTCAAGGTCAGATAAATCGCACGATAGCGATAATGAGATTGTCGGGCCGAGTGGAGCGCACGTTGAGTGCTATCCACTCGGTCTGTTTTTTTTCTGTCGAGCGGATGCTTATTCCGTCGATAGAAAAATCTTGGAAGAAGAGTTCGATGTTAATACGCTTTTTCGTACATTTGCGCTATAAATCTAATCTTTCAAATCTTTCAAACTCCGAAGTATGAACGAGAGAGTACGTGTGAGGCTGTCGATTGTTGTGTGGATGATGGTGGCTGCTGCTGTGGTGGCGTGTGTGATATATGTTGGAGGTCAGCGTATTATACCTCCTACGTCGGATGGTGCAGTGCCCGTGGCCGCTGATACGACCGGGTCGTCGATGCTCGCCCATGCTGCACCCGAAGAGGTGGGCATGGATGGTGGTCGTCTTGCGCGCATCGAGACTATTGTTGAGCGATATATCGAGCTGGGCCTTATGCCCGGAGCAGTCGTCGGTGTCATGCGCCACGATAAGGTCGCCTATCTGCGCGCCTTCGGAAATCGTGAGGTGGTCGATAGTGTCGTTCCGATGACGCTCGACACGCACTTCGACCTCGCCTCGTTGACAAAGCCTGTGGCGACGGCCACGGCCGTGATGCAACTCGTCGAGCGCGGTGAGCTGCGCCTGAACGACAAGGTCGAGCGTTACATCCCCGACTTCGGCGGTTGGGTCGATGAGGAGGATAAGCGCGATACGACGCATATACGCCTTTTGGAACTCCTTACCCACACCTCGGGCCTCCCGGCCTATGTATCGCCCAAGCATCTCGGTAAGCTCTATGCCGATACGTGTCTCTCGGCGCGAGCTGCGCTTATCGACTATATCGCTCATGTAGAGCGTGTTGCGAAGCCACGAACGGAGTGTGTGTATAGCTGTCTTAACTTTATAACCCTCGCCGAGATAGTGAGCCGCGTTGCGGAGCGACCCTTCGAGGAGTATGTTGCAGCAGAGATATTCGAGCCGCTGGGCATGCATAATACACGCTTTTTGCCCGATACGGACTATGCAGCGTGCTCAGCTCCTACGACGCCCAATTCGGAGGGTGTCATGCTGCGAGGTGTGGTGCATGACCCCTTGGCGCGAGAGGTGATGGGTGGCGTGTCGGGAAATGCTGGACTCTTCTCGACGGTGGATGATATGCTTATTTTTGCGCGTATGATGCTCAACGAGGGGCGTTGGGGCGATGCGGAGATACTCTCGCAGCGTGCTGTCGAGGCCCTCTTCTTGGAGCCGCGTGGCTTCGAAGAGTGGGATCGCACCATAGGTTGGGAGAGCTTCAAGGGCTACTCGGGAAGTGCCGGCGACCTGCTCTCGCCCGCAGCAATAGGTCATACCGGGGCTACGGGAACTTCGCTAATTATCGATCCCGAGTTGGATCTCGCCATAGTAATCCTCACAAACAAGGTGCACAGAACATGCTCTGCGGAGCATATCGTGGAGCTGCGCTCGCGCGTGGCAAACATCGTTGGCGCGTCGATTGTGGAGTAGGTGCTTATATATTAATATAGGTATAATGCGATAAAGTGGCGATAAAGCAAAAAAAATGGGCTATCACTGAAAAAAAATAGGTGTATAGTTTTCACTTTTAAGAAAAAGTTGTAAATTTGCAGTCGATTTTCCGTCAAAGTCCCGAAAGGGCGATGACGCAAGTTCTTTGAAAGAGTTGATATAACAGTTTTTGAAATTTTTTCTGTAAAAAATTTGCAGATATAAAAATTGTTTGTATCTTTGCACTCCGATACGGTTAATGCCGATGTAGCTCAGTTGGCCAGAGCAGCTGATTTGTAATCAGCTGGTCGGGGGTTCGAATCCCTCCATCGGCTCAGTACCCGCTTCGGATACGGGCAAATATTTTGGGAAGATACCAGAGTGGCCAAATGGGGCAGACTGTAAATCTGCTGGTTTTTACCTTCGGTGGTTCGAATCCATCTCTTCCCACTTAACGTTACCGGTTGGAGCTGCAAGTGACTCACTCTTCAATGTGAGGGTGAGGGCAGGCTCTGAGCGGTTTATTTTTGCGGAAGTAGCTCAGTTGATAGAGCAATAGCCTTCCAAGCTATGGGTCGCGAGTTTGAGCCTCGTCTTCCGCTCAAAGATGGAGTGCAACACACCCTGAGTCATCAACGATGACGGGGTAGGTGTTGTGCGTCTGTCTATAAATTGTTTTTGAAGTAAAACTTTATAAAACTTAAATAACTTAATTACTATGGCAAAAGAAAAATTTGATCGTTCGAAACCGCACGTGAACATCGGTACTATCGGACACGTTGACCACGGTAAGACTACTCTTACTGCTGCTATCACTACCGTTCTTGCTAAGGCTGGTCTTTCAGAGCTTCGTTCATTCGACTCTATCGACAACGCCCCCGAGGAGAAGGAGCGTGGTATCACCATCAACACTTCACACGTTGAGTACCAGACTGCAAACCGTCACTACACTCACGTAGACTGCCCCGGTCACGCCGACTACGTTAAGAACATGGTTACCGGTGCTGCTCAGATGGACGGTGCTATCCTCGTAGTAGCTGCTACTGATGGTCCTATGCCCCAGACTAACGAGCACGTACTTTTGGCTAAGCAGGTGAACGTTCCCCGCATCGTTGTTTTCTTGAACAAGTGCGATATGGTTGACGATCCCGAGATGCTTGACCTCGTTGAGATGGAGGTTCGTGACCTTCTCTCTAAGTACGACTTCGACGGCGACCACGCTCCCGTTATCCGTGGTTCGGCTCTTGGTGGCTTGAACGGCGAGGCTAAGTGGGAAGAGAAGATCATGGAGCTCATGGCTAACGTTGATGAGTACATCCAGTTGCCTCCTCGTGACAACGAGAAGCCTTTCTTGATGCCCGTTGAGGACGTATTCTCAATCACTGGTCGTGGTACCGTTGTAACTGGTCGTATCGAGACTGGTATCATCCACGTAGGTGATCCCGTTGAGATTATCGGTTTGGATGAGGAGATCCGTACTTCAACTTGTACAGGTGTTGAGATGTTCCGCAAGCTCCTCGATGAGGGTGAGGCTGGTGATAACGTAGGTCTCTTGATGCGTGGTCTCGACAAGAAGGATGTTAAGCGTGGTATGGTTATCGCTAAGCCCGGCTCAATCACTCCTCACACCAAGTTCACCGCTGAGGTGTATATCTTGAAGAAGGAAGAGGGTGGTCGTCACACTCCTTTCCGCAACAAGTATCGTCCCCAGTTCTACCTCCGTACAATGGACGTTACCGGTGAGGTATCGCTTCCCGAGGGTGTAGACATGGTTATGCCTGGTGACCACGTAACTATCACTGTAGAGTTGATCTACCCTGTTGCTTTGAACGAGGGTCTTCGTTTCGCAATCCGTGAGGGTGGTCGTACAGTAGGTGCAGGTCAGGTATTGAAGGTTGTTGAGTAAATCTTAACACCAAAAATATTACCCAAGAGGCAGGTCTCGGCTTGCCTCTTACTTAGGAGCATAGTTCAAGGGTAGAATAGCGGTCTCCAAAACCGTTGATGGGAGTTCGAATCTCTCTGCTCCTGCTAATTAAAAAACAAAATTATGATTAAGTACTTTAAGAACGCATACAACGAGTTGGTGAACAAGGTAACATGGCCTTCGTTCGAGCAGCTTATGGGCTCGACAAAGGTTGTTATGATTGCCTCTGTCATCTTCGCTCTTATTGTGTTGGCTATGGACCTCGTATTCGAGGGTGCCATGAATGGTGTTTATCACTTGTTGGGTAAATAGTCTTAAATTGTCATGGCAGAGATTTCTAAGGAGTGGTATGTAGTCCGTGCTATTGGTGGCAAGGAGAAGAAGGTCAAGGAGTATATCGAGGCCGAGGTTCGTCACAGCCACTTGGAGGATTACATCTCACAAGTACTTATCCCGACCGAAAAGGTCTATACAATTCGTAACGGAAAGAAAGTATCTAAGGAGAAGGTCTCATATCCGGGCTATGTCCTGATTGAGGCTGCCTTCGTAGGTCAAATACCAATCATCATTCGCAACATACCAAATGTACTCGGCTTCTTGGGTGATACCAAGGAAGACAGCCGTAAGATGAATCCGACTCCCCTCCGTCCACATGAGGTTAGTCGTATTCTCGGACGTGTCGACGAGCTGAGTCAGGCGGACGAGGAGAACGAGGTTCCGTTCTTTGTCGGCGAGACTGTCAAGGTTACAGACGGTCCATTCTCAAGCTTCCAAGGTACCATTGAGAGTGTCGATAATGAGCACCGAAAGCTCAGCGTGAGTGTGAAGATTTTTGGCCGCAAGACTCCTATGGAGTTGAGCTTTACACAAGTTGAAAAAGAATAATTAACCAAAGGAAAATTATGGCAAAAGAGGTTGCTGCATTTATTAAATTGCAGATCAAGGGTGGTGCTGCCAATCCCTCACCTCCGGTAGGTCCGGCTTTGGGTTCGAAGGGAGTCAACATTATGGACTTCTGCAAGCAGTTCAATGCTCGCACCCAGGACAAGGCAGGTAAGGTACTTCCAGTCATCATCACAGTTTACACGGATAAGTCGTTTGACTTCGTAGTTAAACAGCCACCCGTAGCCATTCAGCTTAAGGAAGCAGCTAAGATCCAGAGTGGTTCAGCCCAGCCCAACCGTCAGAAGGTTGGTCAGGTAACTTGGGACCAGGTTAAGGAGATCGCTGAGGGTAAGATGCCCGATATGAACTGCTTCACAGTTGAGGCTGCAATGCGTATGGTTGCTGGTACTGCACGCAGTATGGGTATCAACGTAGTTGGTGAATTTCCTAACATGTAACGAGAATTACAAGAATGAGTAAGTTGACAAAAAATCAAAAGATTGCCTACGCAAAGGTCGAGGACAAGGCGTACAAGCTTTCTGAGGCTGCCGCTCTTCTAAAGGAAATTACCTTTACGAAATTTGATGCCTCGGTAGATATCGACGTGCGTCTCGGCGTAGATCCTCGCAAGGCTAATCAGATGGTTCGTGGCGTTGTTACACTTCCCCACGGTACGGGTAAGACCGTTCGCGTTTTGGTGTTGTGTACTCCCGATAAGGAGGCTGAGGCAACTGCTGCCGGCGCTGATTACGTAGGTCTTGACGAGTACGTAGAGAAGATCAAGGGCGGTTGGACTGACGTAGACGTTATCATCACCACTCCCAACGTAATGGGTAAGGTAGGTGCTCTGGGTCGTATTCTTGGTCCCCGTGGCTTGATGCCTAACCCCAAGACAGGTACTGTTACCATGGACGTAGCAAAGGCTGTTCAGGAGGTTAAGGCTGGTAAGATTGACTTCAAGGTCGACAAGTATGGTATTATCCACACTTCAATCGGTAAGGTATCATTTACCCCCGAGCAGATTGTGGAGAATGCACAGGAGGTTATGAGCACAATCATTAAGCTCAAGCCGTCGGCTGCTAAGGGTACATACGTTAAGAGCATTTTCCTCTCGACGACTATGAGCCCCGGTGTTGAGGTTGATACCAAATCAGTAGAAACCAAATAATTGAAGGAGGATAGACGATTATGACAAAGCAAGAAAAGTTGGCCGTTATCAACGGTCTTACCGAGCAGCTCAATAGCTACCCTCACTTCTACTTGGCTGATATCGAGGCTTTGAACGCCGAGCAGACTGCCGCATTGCGTCGCAAGTGCTACGAGAAGAAGATCAAGCTTGTTGTTGTTAAGAACACATTGCTTGGCAAGGCGTTGGAGAACGTAAATAAGGCCGATGCAGATTTGGTAGCTACATTGAAGGGTTCGACTTCAATCATGTTCACTGAGGTAGGTAAGGCCCCCGCACAGCTTATCAAGGAGTTCCGCAAGTCTTGCGAGAAGCCCGTTTTGAAGGCTGCGTATGTTGAGGGTTGCACCTATATCGGCGACAATCAGCTTGACACTCTTTGCAACATCAAGAGCCGCGAGGAGCTTATTGGCGATATCGTATTGCTCTTGCAGTCGCCTGCTAAGAATGTCATCTCTGCCTTGCAGTCAAATGCAGGTCAGAAGATCGCGGGACTTGTTAAGAGTCTCGAAGAGAGAAACAATTAATCAAACGAAACAAAAACAAAATTTAATAAAATTACACAACTATGGCAGATGTAAAGGTATTGGCAGAAGAGTTGGTTAACTTGACTGTTAAGGAGGTAAACGAATTGGCTACTATCCTCAAGGAGGAGTACGGTATTGAGCCTGCTGCTGCAGCTGTTGCAGTTGCAGCTCCCGCAGCTGGTGCTGGCGAGGCTGCTGTTGCAGAGAAGTCAACTTTCGATGTAATCTTGAAGAGCGCTGGTCAGGCTAAGCTCCAGGTTATCAAGGTTGTTAAGGAGGTTGCTGGTTTGTCATTGGGCGATGCTAAGGCATTGGTTGATGGTGCTCCTAAGGCCGTTAAGGAGGGTATCTCTAAGGAGGAGGCTGAGTCTATTAAGGGTCAGCTCGAGGAGGCCGGTGCAGAGGTTGAGCTTAAGTAATCCGTAAGGACTTACGCGAGTCTCTCACAGCTGAGGTGTAGAGCTTACACGTTAAGGTAAGCTCTATGCCTTTTGTGGTCTAATATTCGGGAGTGCCTGGTTGAGCTGTGCCCGAATGTTGGAAATGTAAATGCTCTCAGAGTGTATGTATATGACACTGAGGGCATTAGCGGGATAAATCAACCCGCAATTTTCTACCACGCGCGAGACCACGTTGCACGAGCAGCGGTGCGCGGTAGTAGCTCCGGGATGCCGAGTACTATCTTGGCGAACGATGCCCAATCCCAGGGTGCCGAGGTGCAAAACTCAGGCGGGCAGCAGAGGTGCTGACTTAGACGAGAGCCGAGGTGCAAACTCAGAAGTGTTGCCGAGGTGCAAAACTCAGGCGGGCAGCCGAGGTGCTGACTCAGACGAGAGCCGAGGCGTAAAACTCAGAAGTGTTGCCGAGGTGAAAACGCCAAAGAGGGTGGCATAGGAAGAGTCTTCGGTAGTCGAGAAGGGCAGTGATGCTGTCTGCGACGTCGCAAGACAGGACAACATCTCGACGGCGGATAAGGGCCAACGCAAGCGGCAGATGTGCCGCAAACGAGTTCCGGATATTCGAGGAGCGGATAAGGGTAGAGGTCGGTGCTGTTGCCGGCTGACGCTTGGTCTAACGAGTATTTTGCTTCAACTAAAACTATTGGATTTATGTCCACTACACAACAACAAAGAATAAGCTTTTCGACCATCAAAAACAGGGTGCCTTATCCCGATTTGTTGGAGATTCAGCTTAAATCATTCCGAGACTTCTTCCAGCTCGACACCACAGCCGAGAATCGCAAGTACGAGGGTCTCTACAAGGTGTTCTCAGATGTGTTCCCCATCACCGACACACGCAACAACTTTGAGCTGGAATTCATCGACTATTATATCGACCAGCCCCGCTACACCATCGAGGAGTGCTTGGAGCGTGGTTTGACGTATAGTGTACCCCTTAAGGCAAAGCTAAAACTATCTTGCAAGGACAAGGAGCACGAGGACTTTGACGATGTCGTACAAGATGTATACTTCGGTCTTATCCCCTACATGACCGAGCGTGGTACGTTCATCTTCAATGGTGCTGAGCGCGTTGTGGTATCGCAGCTGCACCGCTCGCCCGGCGTATTCTTTGGCCAGAGCATGCACACCAACGGCATGAAGCTCTACTCGGCTCGTATCATTCCGTTTAAGGGTTCGTGGATTGAGTTTGCTACCGACATCAACAACGTGATGTATGCCTACATCGACCGTAAGAAGAAGTTGCCGGTAACAACCCTTTTGCGAGCTATTGGCTACGAGACTGACCAACAGATATTGGAGATTTTCGACCTCGCAGACGAGATTAAGGTAACGAAGGCTAACTTGAAGAAGTGCCTCGGCCGTAAGCTCGCAGCACGTGTCCTCTCAACATGGGTTGAGGACTTCGTGGACGAGGATACCGGTGAGGTTGTATCTATCGAGCGTAACAACGTAATCGTTGAGCGTGAGGTAGAGTTGCAGGAGGAGCACATCGACCAGATTATCGAGTCGGGTGCCAAGACAATCCTTTTGCATAACGAGAACCCCTCGGGCATCGATTTCTCGGTTATTTTCAATACACTACATAAGGACACATGTAACTCCGAGAAGGAGGCTGTCGTATATATATATAGGCAGTTGCGCGCGTCGGAGCCACCCGATGAGGCTACGGCTCGCGACGTTATCGAGAAGTTGTTCTTCTCGGACAAGCGTTACGACTTGGGCGACGTGGGTCGTTTCCGTATCAACAAGAAGCTGGATTTGTCGATAGATCCCGCTATCCGCACGCTCACACGCGAGGATATCATCGAGATCATTCGCTACCTCATCCAGCTCATCAACTCGAAGGCCGACATCGATGATATTGACCACTTGTCAAATCGTCGTGTACGTACCGTGGGTGAGCAGCTCGCCAACCAGTTCTCGGTGGGCTTGCAGCGTATCGCACGTACCATCCGTGAGCGTATGAACGTACGCGATAACGAGGTCTTCACACCTGAGGATTTGATTAATGCTAAGACGTTGGCAAGTGTCGTGAACTCGTTCTTCGGTACCAGCCAGCTGTCGCAGTTCATGGATCAGATTAACCCCCTTGCCGAGATTACGCACAAGCGTCGTCTCTCGGCGTTGGGTCCCGGTGGTCTGTCGCGTGACCGTGCAGGTTTCGAGGTTCGAGACGTACACTACACGCACTATGGCCGCCTCTGTCCTATCGAGTCGCCTGAGGGCCCGAACATTGGTCTTATTTCGTCGTTGTGCGTATATGCCAAGATTTCGGATATGGGCTTCATCGAGACTCCCTATCGCTCAGTAAACGAGGGTGTTGTTGACTTGAACAACGACACTATCCGCTACTACTCGGCCGAAGAGGAGGAGGGCAAGATTGTGGCACAGTCTAACGAGCAGCTCACAGACGATGGCCACTTCATCAACAAAGACCGTATTAAGGCTCGTTTGGGTGCCGACTTCCCCGTTGTTCACGACACGGAGGTTGACTTGGTCGATGTAGCTCCCAACCAGGTGGCATCTATCGCTGCCAGCCTTATCCCCTTCCTCGAGCACGACGATGCTAACCGTGCGTTGATGGGTTCGAACATGATGCGTCAGGCAGTGCCCCTGGTAACATGTGAGGCTCCCACGGTAGGTACCGGTATCGAGAAGGATATGATTGTAGATAGCCGTATTCAGGTTGTTGCCGAGGGCGATGGCGAGGTTGTATTTGCCGACGCCACACGCATCGAGGTTCGCTACGAGCGCACTGTCGACCAGCAGATTGCATCGTTCGCACCCGAGGTAACAGTATATGAGTTGCCCCGCTACCGTCGTACCAACCAGAATACTACCGTAACGTTGAAGCCCACCGTACTTACGGGTGAGCGCGTAACGAAGGGTCAGATTTTGACCGAGGGTTACTCGACACAGAAGGGCGAGTTGGCGTTGGGCCGTAACCTCAAAGTGGCGTTCATGCCCTGGAAGGGTTACAACTTCGAGGATGCTATCGTTATCTCGGAGCGTATCCAGAGAGAGGATATCTTCACCTCGGTACACGTCGATGAGTATATCATGGAGGTGCGCGAGACGAAGCGCGGCTCGGAGGAGCTCACGTCGGATATCCCCAACGTTTCGGAGGATGCTACAAAGGATTTGGATGCCAACGGTATCATCCGCGTAGGTGCCAAGGTTACTCCCGGCGATATTCTTATCGGTAAGATTACGCCTAAGGGTGAGAGCGATCCTTCGCCCGAGGAGAAGCTGTTGCGTGCCATCTTCGGCGATAAGGCAGGCGACGTTAAGGATGCCTCATTGAAGGCACAGCCCTCGTTGCACGGTATTGTTATCGACACCAAGCTGTACAGCCACGCGCAGAAGGAGGGTAAGCGTAACCGCGCCGACGAGAAGCGTAAGATGGAGATACTCGACGAGGAGTATGCAGCAAAGGTAAGTGCTTTGACCAAGACTCTCGTTGAGAAGTTGTGGCGTCTGTTGGAGGGTAAGACCACCACGGGTATCTACGACTACTACAATGTTGAGATGGTTGCTCCCGGCGAGAAGTTCACCGTACAGATGTTGGAGAGCGTAGCTTCGTCGTCGCACGATAGCAAGACCGGTGTTGCCAACGGCTATATGACCCTTGGTCAGACACGTTGGACGGGTGATGCTCATGACGATGAGTTGATAAGCCTTACTATTAATAATTATATAGTAGAGTGCAAGAAGGTTGCCGCAGCCGTAAACCGTGAGAAGTATAACCTTACGAACGGTGATGAGATTCCCACATCGGGCGTTATCAAGATGGCTAAGGTATATATCGCCAAGAAGCGTAAGTTGAAGGTAGGTGATAAGATGGCGGGCCGTCACGGTAATAAGGGTATCGTAGCGAAGGTTGTTCGCGACGAGGATATGCCCTTCTTGGAGGATGGTACTATCGTAGACATCTGTCTTAACCCCCTTGGTGTGCCTTCGCGAATGAACCTCGGTCAGATCTACGAGACCGTACTCGGTTGGGCAGGTCGTGAGCTTGGTTTGAAGTTCGCTACTCCTATCTTCGACGGTGCATCGTTGGAGCAGATCAACGAGTACACAGCTCAGGCAGGCGTACCTCGCAGCGGTCGTACCTACCTCTATGATGGTGGTACGGGTGAGCGTTTCGACCAGCCTGCAACCGTAGGTGTCATCTACATGTTGAAGCTGGGACACATGATCGACGATAAGATGCATGCACGTTCTATCGGTCCCTACTCGCTCATCACACAGCAGCCGCTCGGTGGTAAGGCGCAGTTTGGTGGTCAGCGTTTCGGTGAGATGGAGGTTTGGGCATTGGAGGGCTTCGGTGCTGCCAACATCTTGCAGGAGATTTTGACTATCAAGTCGGACGATGTTGTAGGCCGTGCTAAGGCTTACGAGGCTATCGTCAAGGGTGATAATCTGCCACGTCCGGGCGTTCCTGAGGCCATGAACGTACTGTTGCACGAGTTGCGCGGTTTGGCACTTTCGGTAAAGCTCGAGTAATGAGCAGGTATTAATGCGGATTAAAAATTAGACTACTATGTCATTTAACAGAGATAATAATAAGATGAGCAGTTACAGCCGTATCTCGATTGGTTTGGCCTCTCCTGAGGAGATTCGTGCCCAATCGAGCGGCGAGGTGCTCAAACCCGAAACCATCAACTACCGCACCTATAAGCCTGAGCGCGATGGTCTCTTCTGCGAGCGTATCTTTGGCCCCGTGAAGGACTATGAGTGCCACTGCGGTAAGTATAAGCGTATTCGCTACAAGGGTATTGTCTGCGACCGATGCGGTGTGGAGGTTACCGAGAAGAAGGTACGTCGTGAGCGCATGGGCCATATCTCGTTGGTTGTGCCGGTAGTACACATCTGGTACTTCCGTTCATTGCCCTCGAAGATTAGCTATCTGCTGGGTATCCCCTCAAAGAAGTTGGAGTCTATCATCTACTACGAGCGATATGTGGTTGTTAACCCCGGTAAGGCTGCCGAGCAGGGTGTAGAGCGTTTGCAGACACTCTCGGAGAAGGAGTACTTGGATATCGTAGCGCAGTTGCCTAAGGGTAACCAGGCACTCTCGAACGACGATCCCGAGAAGTTCGTTGCCGAGATGGGTGGTGAGGCTATCCTCATGCTGTTGAAGCAGGTAGACCTCGACTCTATGTCGTATGCGTTGCGCGACCGCGCCTCAAAGGAGTCGTCGCAGCAGCGTAAGACCGAGGCGTTGAAGTGTTTGAACGTCATCGAGTCGTTCCGTGCCTCGAATGGCAAGAACCGCCCCGAGTGGATGGTGCTCACCGATATTCCGGTTATACCGCCCGAGTTGCGCCCCTTGGTGCCGCTGGATGGTGGTCGTTTCGCAACGTCGGATCTCAACGACCTCTATCGTCGCGTAATCATCCGTAACAACCGCTTGAAGCGTCTTATCGAGATTAAGGCTCCGGATGTTATCTTGCGTAACGAGAAGCGTATGTTGCAGGAGGCTGTCGACTCGTTGTTCGACAACTCACGCAAGAGCAACGCTGTTAAGAACGAGTCAAATCGTCCTTTGAAGTCGTTGTCAGACTCGTTGAAGGGTAAGCAGGGACGTTTCCGTCAGAACCTTTTGGGTAAGCGTGTTGACTACTCGGCACGTTCGGTTATCGTCGTAGGCCCCGAGTTGAAGATGCACGAGATGGGTATTCCTAAGGATATGGCGGCCGAGTTGTACAAGCCGTTCGTTATCCGCAAGCTCATCGAGCGCGGTATCGTTAAGACCGTTAAGTCGGCAAAGAAGATTATCGATCGCAAGGATCCCGTTATTTGGGGTATTCTTGAGAACGTCATAAAGGGTCATCCCGTGTTGATGAACCGTGCCCCGACGCTTCACCGTCTGGGTATCCAGGCCTTCCAGCCTAAGCTTATCGAGGGTAAGGCAATGCAGCTTCACCCGCTGTCATGTACGGCGTTCAACGCCGACTTCGACGGTGACCAGATGGCCGTTCACTTGCCCTTGGGCAATGCCGCTATCTTGGAGGCACAGTTGCTCATGCTCGGTTCGCACAACGTCCTCAACCCTGCCAATGGTGCGCCTATCACCGTGCCTTCGCAGGATATGGTTCTCGGTCTGTACTACATCACAAAGCCCCGCCCCAATGTTAAGGGTACAGGCTTGGTGTTCTACGGCCCCGAGGAGGCTATCATTGCCTACAACGAGAAGCGTGCCGACCTGCATGCCGTTGTTAAGTGCGTAGTGCGCGACTTGGACGAGAAGGGCGAGGAGGTATTCGTGTTGAAGGAGACCACTATCGGTCGTATTCTCTTCAACCAGAACGTACCCGCCGAGGTGGGCTACATCAACGAGGTGCTCACCAAGCGTTCGTTGCGCGATATCATCGCCGTGGTGATGAAGAAGGCCGGTGCCGATAAGGTTGCCAAGTTCTTGGACGATATCAAGAATATGGGTTACCGCATGGCATTCCAGGGTGGTCTGTCGTTTAACCTCGACGCTGTGGTTATCCCCGACGTTAAGCAGCAGTTTATCGACGAGGGTTATGCCGCAGCCGACGCTGTTATCGGCGACTACAACATGGGTCTTATCACCAACAACGAGCGTTACAACCAGATTGTCGATATTTGGACAAACATCAACAATAAGCTTACCAACCAGGTAATCAATACGTTGAAGAACGACCAGGATGGCTTCAACCCCGTTTACATGATGCTTGACTCTGGTGCCCGTGGTTCTAAGGAGCAGATTCGTCAGCTTTCGGGTATGCGTGGTCTTATGGCTAAGCCCCAGAAGTCGGGTGTTGAGGGTGGTCAGCAGGTTATCGAGAACCCCATCTTGTCGAACTTCAAGGAGGGCCTTTCGGTGTTGGAGTACTTTATCTCTACGCACGGTGCTCGTAAGGGTCTTGCCGATACCGCTCTTAAAACGGCCGATGCCGGTTATTTGACCCGTCGTTTGGTCGATGTAGCACAGGATGTTATCATCAACGAGGAGGATTGCGGCACGTTGCGTGGTTTGACTGCTACGGCAATTAAGCGTAACGACGATGTTGTTCAGACGTTGTACGACCGCATCTTGGGCCGTACGGCACTCAACGATGTTATTCACCCGCTCACGGGCGACATTATCTGTCGCGCCGGAGACGAGATTACCGAGGATATTGCCGAGGCTATCGAGAAGTCGCCGTTGGAGTCTGTTGAGATTCGTTCGGTGCTCACTTGCGAGGCACGTCGTGGTGTCTGCGCCAAGTGTTATGGCCGCAACCTTGCTACTGCCCGCATGGTACAGAAGGGTGAGGTTGTAGGTGTCATCGCGGCACAGTCTATCGGTGAGCCCGGTACGCAGCTTACACTTCGTACGTTCCACGTCGGTGGTGTTGCGGGTGGCTCTACTGTTGAGACAAATGTTGTTTCGAAGTATGAGGGTCGCCTCGAAATCGACGACTTGCGCACCATTAAGGGTAAGAACTCGGCAGGTGAGGCTATCGACATCGTTATGTCGCGTCAGTCGGAGTTCCGCATCGTTGATACCAAGACCGATATCGTACTCTACACTCATGCACTGCCCTATGGTGCTACCTTGTTCATGAAGGATGGTGCTATGGTTAAGAAGGGTGATATGATTTGCGAGTGGGATCCCTACAACGCAGTTATCATCGCCGAGTCGGAGGGTAAGGTTGTTTACGACAGCATTATCGAGGGTGTTACCTATCGTGAGGAGCGTGACGAGCAGACCGGTTTGTCGGAGCGCGTAGTTATCGAATCGAAGGATAAGACCAAGAACCCTGTCATCAAGATTGTAAACAAGGATGGCATGGAGATTAAGGCATACAACCTCCCCGTTACGGCGCATATCATGGTTAAGAACAACGCTAAGATTCACGCAGGCGATATTCTTATCAAGATTCCTCGTGCCGTAGGTAAGACAGGTGGCGATATCACCGGTGGTCTTCCCCGTGTTACCGAGTTGTTCGAGGCTCGTAACCCGTCGAACCCCGCTATCGTATCGGAGATTGACGGTGAGGTATCATTCGGCAAGATTAAGCGTGGTAATCGCGAGATTATCATCACCTCGAAGGATGGCGATGTTAAGCGTTACCTCGTGCCTCTGTCGCGTCAGATTATCGTTCAGGAGAACGACTATGTTCGTGCCGGTATGGCGTTGTCGGACGGTGCTATCACGCCCAGCGATATCTTGCGTATCCTCGGTCCTACGAAGGTTCAGGAGTACATCGTGAACGAGGTTCAGGAGGTATACCGTATGCAGGGTGTAAAGATTAACGATAAGCACTTTGAGGTTATCGTACGCCAGATGATGTCGAAGGTACAAATCGAGGATCCGGGTGATACTCGTTTCTTCGAGGATCAGGTAGTAGATAAGTGGGAGTTCATGGATGTTAACGACGAGCTCTACGACAAGGTTGTTGTTACGGCTGCGGGCGACTCGCAGAACGTGCAGCCCGGCCAGATTATCTCGCTCCGCAAGTTGCGCGACGAGAACTCGGCATTGAAGCGTCGTGATATGGCTCTTGTTGAGGTACGTCCTATCGTTCCCGCAACCTCTAACCAGGTACTTCAGGGTATCACACGTGCAGCGTTGCAGACGTCGAGCTTCATCTCGGCAGCATCGTTCCAGGAGACCACGAAGGTACTTAACGAGGCTGCTATCCAGGCCAAGACCGATGATTTGGTTAACCTCAAAGAGAACGTCATTACGGGTAACCCCATCCCTGGTGGTACGGGTCTGCGCGATTATGATGATCTTGTTGTGGGTCTCAAATCAGATATGATTTAACTCTGTGGCGACCACTTAGTGTCGCTTCAAGCAAAGCCCCGAATGGAGGTACGACGAGTACTACCATTCGGGGCCTTTTGTTTTAAGGTGAAAAGTGAAAGGTGAAAGGTGTGGTGTCTGCGACGCATGTTTATTTGTCGGCCGCGACGTCGCATAGTCCCATAGTCTCAATGTCTCATAGTCCAAAAAAAGACGACAATGGGACAATGGGACAATGAGGCTATGATACAATGTGAAAAAAAAAGAGCTGCGCTATCTCTCTTGTGTTGTGGGGCGGTGTGCTCTCTGGTGCCCCTATAATTCGCCTTAGAACGGATATCCCACGCCGAAGTTGAGGGCCATGTTCTTCCACTTGAAGTCGTGTATCCAGCGTTCGCCCTCGGGGCGTCCGGGGTTGTGGAGTTGTATGCCGAGGTCGAGGCGCAGGATGACAAACGTGGCATCTATACGCAGTCCGAGACCCGTGTTGAAACCGAGCTGTTTGTAGAAGCTGTCGAAGTGGAATACCTCGTCGGGGTTGCTATCCTCCGTGTCGCGAAGGTACCACACATTACCGGCATCCAAGAATACGGCACCGTGGAATATCCACCACACGGGGAAGCGGAATTCGAGGTTGGCTTCGAGGCGTACATCGCCCACCTGCGAGGGGTAGAGCGTATTTGTTATCTCGGGCTTATTGCCGGGGCCGAGGGTGCGTGGCACCCAGCCGCGCATTGAGTTGGCACCACCGCAGTAGAACATGCGGTCGAAGGGTATCGAACGGCCCTTAGAGTTGCCGTATGTTACGCCCACACCACCAAAGAGACGTCCTGCGAGGGCCATCTTATGTCCGAGGTCTATCTGGTGGCTTGCGCTGAGGTCGGCGCGCACATACTGCGAGTAGCGGATGCCCAAAATCTCGTAGTAGTCCTTGCCTGCGGCATGGTGCGAGAAGAGGCTCTCCAAGCCCTGAATGAGGTTACCGGCACTCTCCAAGTTGAAGCGTACGACGGTGGCATCTGCGTCGAAGTCGCTGCGTTGCGTGTTGTAGACATACGACATCGACAGACCGGCATTGAGCTGCGACTCGAAGCTGGTACGCAGGTATTTGTTGTCGATGTCGGCGAGGAATGTTGCGTCGACGCTCTTCACGTCAATCCAGTTGATATCCACGGGGCGCACAACAAATGTCGACCTCTCGCCATACTTCCAGCTATATGCCCAGCGCAGACTTGATAGGTTGCGACGGTAGTATGGTCTATTCTGGTAGTCGAACGATAGTTCGAGGCGTGTGCGGGGCTGCGAAATCTTACTTGCCGACGATATGTGGAAGGGTGCGAGGAAGCGCGGGAACGAAAGACCCGTGGTGAGGCCTATCTCCTGTGCGTTACGCTTAGCCGCATCCGGGGCGTACATAAACTCATATCCGAGGCGTAGTGCCGCATCGAAGGCTTCGGCACCGCGGAAGACATTGCTGTTGGAGTATCCGAGCGTGGCACTGAGGCCGTAGAATGTAGAGGTCGTCGTGGCCTCCAACTCCACCTTCATGCTCTGTTTGAGGGCGGGTGTGCAGTAGATGTTACACTCCAAGAACTCCTCGCGTGTGCTGAGCAGCGTGTTGTCCTCGTCAAGCTCCTTACCCACGTACGTAACGTAGTTGTCCTCGCGGTCGAGGCGCGAGAACGACACCTTGGCATTGCGGAAGAAACCGAGCGACATGATGTCGTTGTAGGTCTGCTCCACCTGCTTGGCGTTGTAGATGTAGCTCGGGTATATGGGCACGGTGCGACGCAGTAGGGCGTTGCGTAGCTGTGGCGTGAAGTTTACGTCGCGGATGATGTTCAGACCATAGTACGACGTGGTATCAACCACGGCATCTGCCTTAAATCCGTTTGTTGAGCGCAACATGGGGTCGTACGTAGGGAAGATGTTGATGCGCTGTATGCGGTATACGGCGTTATCCTCCCAGATGGGAGCACCACGCTCGTTGTAGCCTGCGAGTGTGGGGCGCACTATGAGGCGCACGCCCGCGAGGTCATCGCCACGCAGCGTGTCCACCTCGTAGGATATGTTGTTCACGGTGAAGTCGAAGTATCCGCGGTTGTTCAGCGACGACGCTATGCGGTTGCGCTCGGCATCGAGACGTGTGATGTCGAGGATATCGCCACTGTGCAGCATGCACTCGCTCGTGTCGGCGAGGATGAGTGGCTCCAACGACTTGTCGAAGATGCTGTAACTGAGCGAGTCGATGCGTAGAGGCTTACCCTGATGTATGGTGTATGTAACCTCGGCGCGACGCTTGCGACGTGTGGTGTCTATCTTGTAGCTTACCTCCGAAGAGAAGTATCCGCGCGTTTGCAGATATGTTTTCAGGTTCTGTACCGACTTCTCCGTCAGGCTCATGTCGAGCAATACGGGCTCTTCGCCAATCTTACGTTTGAAGTTATTCCACCAGTTATCCTTCTCGGGATTAGCATGTTCGTACACCCATACGTAGAAATCTATGCCCAAGAACTTCTTGTTCGGCGACTGACGTATATAGGTGTCGATGCCGTCTATGTCGACCGTGATACGCTCATCGCGGGGTGTAGCCTTATCCTCGACGATATCGACTTTCGAGAGCAGATATTCGCCCTCGGGTAGCGAGCGCGTGACGTTACATGCTGCGGTGAGGGCCACGGCAAGAAGTAGCGTTAGGCGCAAGGCTATGTTCTGTCGTCGAGACATACTACGCGGTTGAGGTTATAGGTCTAATTGTTGTACAAACTGTTGCCATTGGGCATCCTCGGTGCTGCGACGTGCGATGTTGTAGGTGTAGCTGTCGCCCTCGGCATCTACAACGCCCCACCAGTCGAAGGTGGCGTTACCCTCCAAGCGTGTTACGATGGAGTGCTTGTCGATTGTCGGCGTGCAGTAGACCTTGCCACCGCGGTTGCGCACCTCGATACGCCTACCCGACTCTACATGCCCCAGGAGTGCTGCTGCGGTGCTCGATGCCGTCATTGCCGTACCGCACGAGAGTGTTATGCCTGCGCCACGTTCGTAGGTGGCCACAAAGATGCTATCCCTGCTACGGCACTCATATAGCGACACATTTACGCCATGCGGAAAGAGCGATGTGAGGCTCTTTACTCTCTGGCCGAGAGACTCCAAGAGGGCCATATCTATATGCTCTACGGCGGCTACGATGTGGGGATTTCCCAAATTGAGTGCCGTAAAGCGTAGTGTGGGGTCTAATTCCGCGATAACCTCTCCTACGAAGCCCTCATCCGAACAAAAGAAGGCGAAGTCCTCGCTTGTGAGTCGTATGGGTATATCCACCATATACGCCTTTATGCCCTCAGCAATATCGCTGCCACGACCGATAGGGTAGTCGTTGCCTCCCGAGCGTAGGATGCCCTGTGTGTTCAGCCCCAGCTCCTCGGCAAGGCGGGCGACACAGCGTATGCCGTTGCCACACATCTGAGCGTGTGTGCCGTCGGGGTTGAGCATATCCATGCCGTAGCTACCGTCGCTCAGGCGCACGAGGAGCAGCACACCGTCGCTGCCTATGCCGTGCTCACGGTCGCAGGCCCAGCGCGTGAAGTGTGTAATGTCCATGCCGCGCATCTGGTCGCAGGTGGCGTCGATAACTATGAAGTCGTTGCCCGAGCCGTGGCATTTGATAATCTCTACCTGTGGCATAATACAAATTTAGTGCATCCGATAAGGATATATATTCGGTCAAAGTTACAAATAATTGTGGAGCTTACAAAATTCTCGCTCTATTATTACGACATTTTATATGTCGTACTTGCATTTATCACCAATTTTGCGTAATATTGTAGATAAATATCTTCGCGATGGTTGAAAAGTTCATAATGGCAGGTGCTACGCCCATGCACATTGCCGATACCGAGAAGGGCGATAAGTGTGTAGTGCTGCTGCACGGATATATGGAGTCGATGGTCATCTGGGACGAGTTTGTATACCTACTCCGAGACCATGTGCGCGTTGTTACGCTCGACCTGCCGGGGCATGGTGTCTCGATTGTTGCGGGCGAGGTGCACACGATGGAGTATCTTGCGGAGTGTGTGGCTCTAACGATGGAGGCTCTGGGCATCGCGCGCTACTCGGTAGTGGGGCACTCGATGGGCGGATATGTCGCCCTGGCTATGTGTGAACTCTATGCCGACCGTCTCGATAGTGTGGTGCTCCTGAGCTCCACAACATCGGCCGACACGCAGGAGAAGTGCGAGCGTCGCCGTCGCGAGATTGAGCTTATCAAGGCGGGCAAGAAGAATATGTTGGCCCGTTTAGTGCCGCATGCGGGCTTTGCACCGCAGAACGCCAAGCGTTTGGCCGACCGCATCGAGGATGTCGAGGAGCTCGTTATGATTACCGAGGATGAGGGCGTAATGGCCACTCTAGCGGGTATGATTGAGCGTAAGGATAGGGATGACGTGTTGCGTAAGTCGCCTGTCCCCCACATGCTTATCTTCGGCAAGTGGGATGCCTATATCCCGCTCGACGTTGCCGAGCAGTTGGCTGCTCAGCATCCCGAAGCGCGTGTCGTGTGGCTCGAAAACTCGGGACACATGGGCTTCTACGAGGAGCCCGAGAGGTGCGCCGAGGCGATACTCTCGATGGTACAGTAGCTGCGGCGTATTGCGAAAGAGATAAATTATATCTACCTTTGTGCTAACAAAGCACGGTTGACGATTATGGAGCCTAAGGTCAGTGTTATAATACCGGTGTACAATACCGAAGCCTTCTTGGAACGATGTCTGAGCAGCGTTCTGGGGCAAAGCATGCGCGATATAGAGGTTATATGCGTCGACGACGGCTCCACGGACGGCTCACCGGCCATCCTCGATACGTGGGCAGCGCGCGACGAGCGTCTGCGCGTCATTCATCAGGCTAACGGCCGTCAGGGCAAGGCGCGTAATGCCGCGATGAACGTCGCGCGTGGCGAGTATATAGGAATGGTCGATAGCGACGACTATCTGCCCGAAGATTACTTCGAGAGACTCTATTGCGCTGCTATCGAGGCCGATGCCGATATTGCTATATGCGGCATTGTCAAAGAGAAGAGGGTTGCCTCGCGTACCGTCATAGCCTTCACGGAGCGTGTCGTCGAGGAGGATGCCGAGCGTAAGATGCGCATCTGTGGCTGTCCTCCGCACTTCCACTCGGTGAACAAACTATATCGCCGAGAGATGATTGAGCGCATAGCACTCCGCTATGCCGAGCAGGTGCAGTTCGAGGATGTGATGTTCGTAACGCGCGCCCTGTGTGAGAGCGGACGCCTCGTTACCGTCCCCGATGTTGCGTATCGCTATGTTCTCAACCCCGCATCTACGGTCAAGTCGCGACAGACGGCCGTGAAGCAGCGTCAGAAGTATGAGGCGCACCGCGATATGGTCGAATATGTCGCGTCGCGAGGAATAAATATACCCGAACGATATAAGAACATAACGGTCAAGCACTACTACGCAGGGGGCATCTGCCTATGGAAGATTAAGGAGCGTGGCGCAGTGCGTGTAGTGCGTCTTCTCGACCTGCTGCCGATATGGCGATACCGCCGCCGTTAACCCTACGAAAACCCTACCATGATGAACGAAACCGCAAACATAACCTTTCCCATCGACCTCGTCTACCTCTGGGTAGATGGTGCCGACCCCGTTTGGCGTGCCAAGCGCAATCAGTATATGCCCAATGACGATAGTCGCGCTACGGAGAGCGTCATTGACGCCCGCTGGATAGAGAGCGATGAGCTGCTCTACTCGTTGCGCTCGGTAGAGAGGCATGCACCGTGGATAAACCATATATACATCATCACCGACGGGCAGTGTCCCAAGTGGCTCGATGTCAACCATCCCAAAATTTCGCTTATAGACCACCGCCAGATACTCCCCGAGGATGCGTTGCCTACGTTCAACAGCCACGCCATAGAGAGCTGCATATATCGCATCCCGGGCCTTAGTGAGCACTTCATCGTGGGTAACGACGACACTCTCTTTGTCGCCGATGTCGAGCCTACGACCTTCTTCAAGGAGGATGGCTCGCCCATTGTGCGCCTTGTGCGCTTCAACCGTCGTAAGGCACAGCGCAAGGGCAACTACACGCGCGTGCAGTACCACATGCAGGATCTTGTAAATGAGAAGACGGGTGAACTGATAGCCCTCGCCCCGCATCACAACTTCGACGCCTACCGCAGGAGCGACTTCGAGTATTGTGTTGAGATGATGAAGGAGGCGTGGCACAATACGTCGCACCACCGCTTTCGCTCCGATGACGATATGCAGCGTAGCTTCGTGGCCCTCTACGCCGTAGCCTCGAAGCGCGCCGAGTTGCGTAAGGTGGGCCGCTACAACCGTATTCGCGGTGTTGTGGGCAGGGTAGGTGCCTTCGTCTCGAACCAATACGCCTCGGACTCGCGTTGTATGCCTATCACGAGTGCCGACTATCAGAAGGTTATGCGTAAGTACAACCCGCTGATGCTCTGCATGAACGATGGCGAGGGTGCCACGAACGAAGACCGCCAGCGCATGGTGTCATTCCTCAAAGGTCTCTTCGCCGAGAAGTCGTCATTCGAGGTGTAGCGCGGAGCTCTAAAAATCTCGAAATGAGCATTATTTGGGCGAAATTTTTGCCGATTGAAATATTTTGCTTACATTTGCAGCCCGTATCAACCTCTTATATAGGGTGTAGGCTCGAATATTTGGACGTCTGTTCAGGGTCTCCTGAGCGCATAGTATAGGCCAAATGAGATTATCGTCGAGGGTGGCGATATGGTAGGGCAGGCACAGCGATAATGTTGAACGATAAACATTTAACTTTTGTTGCAACAATGAACAAAGATGCATTGATCAGACTCGTTAACGAGCAGATGTGGACTAAGGGCGAGAACGATGTGCCCAAGTTTAGTGCCGGTGACACCATCACAGTAACCTACCGTATCGTGGAGGGTAACAAGGAGCGTTTGCAGAGCTTCCGTGGTGTTGTAATTCAGATTAAGGGTACCGGCCGTACTAAGATGTTTACCATCCGTAAGGTATCTAACGGTGTAGGTGTAGAGCGTATTTTCCCTCTCTACTCACCCCACATCGACCACATCGAGGTAAACAAGTATGGTGTTGTACGCCGTGCGCGTATCTACTATCTGCGTGATCTTACGGGTAAGAAGGCACGTATCAAGGAGCGTCGTATCGTTAAGAAGGAGGAGTAATTCTCTGCGCTACTTGAAGACAAGAGGTTCGGCCTATATTGGTCGAACCTCTTTTTTTTTGTTGAGGCTAAAAGGGATGAATTTCGGCGTTATGCTCGCTCGTCGAAATCCTCATTTACGTTGAGTAAACTGCGGTTTCGCCTCGCGTCGCAAGCCTTGAGCTTCAACCCTTTTAGCACTCAACAAAGTGGAACTAAAAAGGGTGAATTTCTGCGTTATGCTCGCTCGTTGTTATAAGACGGTGGGACAATGAGATAATGAGACAATGAGAAAATGAGACGATGAGAAAATGGGAATTTCTTTTTCTGTCGGCCGCGACGTCCCATCGTCCCATTGTCCCATTGTCCCACCGTCCCATTGTCCCATTGTCGCGACGTCCCATCGTCCCAAAGTCCCATCGTCAAAAAACCAACAAAAAAGCTGAACGAAATGTATCGTCTACATTTCATTCAGCTCTATTGTCGTGAGGCTAAAAAACGCCTCCGCATCGTGCTACATTACTCGGCGGGAGTGGTCAGAGCCTTGATGTAAGCTGCTGCGTTCTCAACGTTGTTACCTGCCGTAACGTTCTTCCATGCGGCGATAGCCTGGTCGAACATGCTCTTCTCGTTGTAAGCAACGCCTACGAGGTAGTAGATGTCGCTACGACCCTCGTCTGTGGCCTGTGCCTCGATGGCTGCCTCAGAGAGCTCGATAACCTTGTTGTAGTCCTTCTTGGCGAGGTATGCCTGGATGGTAATCTTCTGTGCCATAGCAGCATCTGCAAGCTGCTCGGCAAGAGCGATGATACCGTCGTAGTCGTTAGCCATCTGGAACTTAGCCACCTGGTTGTTGGTGTACATGTCCATCTTGGCGCGAGCCTCGGTCTGTGCGTCGGCATACTTGTCGGCGTTGAGTGTGCAGATGTTAGCGCAAATCTGCATACCCTCCTGGTAGAGGTCGCTGCGGAAGAAGCTCTCTGCAAGGTTTAGAGCCATGCCCGTGTTGCGGGGGTCTGCCTCGTAGCCCTTAGAGAATACGTCGATAGCGGTTGCATAGTCGCCCGAGTTGAAGGCGTCGGCACCCTGCACCTCGTAAACCTGGCCGATGAGTGTGCGGTTCTTGTTCATTGCAGCAACATCCTCGTAGAGCTCTGCCATGTTGGCTGCCTCGGTGAAGTTTGTGATAGCCTCCTCGTACTGCTTGGCGTTGATGGCAGCGATACCCATCTTGTTGTAGCATGTTACGATGAACTTCTTAGAGCCGGCAATAGCCTTCAAGTCGTTGGGGTCCTCGGTGTCAACATCGAAGCTGGCATCCACAACTGCCTGGAACTGTGAGATGGCCTCGCTATAATTTCCGGCCTTGGCATTTGCCAAACCCTGCTGGAAATTAACTACCAACTCGCTCTGTGCGAAAAGGGTTGTTGCGCCCATGAGAGCCACAACGGTCAAAAAGAGTTTTTTCATAGTGTTGTTATTTTAGTTTGTGTTATTCTTTATTCGTCTCTCGGCACAAAACCGATTAAGCCAAACGCAAAAATACGATTTTTTTCTGATATACAATCTCTTTGTATCTCATTATTTTCGTAATGACGCAAAAAAATCGCTCATCAACGCCTCGCACTCCTCGCGCAGTACACCCTTAGTTACCTTGGTGCGGGGGTGCATTATGCGCTCCGAGAATGTCGAGTAGCCACGTTTGGGGTCTTCGGCGCCATATACCACGCGCCCTATTTGGCTCCATGCAAGGGCTCCGCCACACATCACACATGGCTCCACGGTAACGTATATCGTGCAGTCGTTCAGGTACTTGCCGCCAAGAGCCGACATCGCCGCCGTGATAGCCTGCATCTCGGCGTGTGCCGTAGCGTCGCCGAGGGTCTCCACAAGGTTGTGTCCTCGGCCTATGACCCTGTCGCCCGCAACGACAACAGCACCGATGGGCACCTCGCGTTTATCTAACGCACGAAGAGCCTCATTTAGTGCCATGCGCATATATTTTTTGTCTATATCCTGCTCAGTTATAAAAAATTCGGCCATTACAAGTCTAACTTTAATCGAAAAATATTACCTTTGTGAGTTACAAAGGTACAAAAATAAGCGAAAACTAAAAAATATACTACAATGTACAGAACACACAACTGCGGAGAACTCCGCATAGAGCATGTAGGTCAGACGGTTACACTCGCCGGCTGGGTGCAGAAGGTGCGTAACCTCGGTGCTATGGCCTTCATCGATTTGCGCGACCGCTACGGCATCACGCAGATTACCGTCGAGGAGCACTCGTCGGAGGCTGTGAAGGCAGCTGCCGCAGAGGTAGGACGCGAGTATGTATTGCAGGTAACGGGTAAGGTTATCGAGCGTCAGTCGAAGAATGCCAAGATGGCGACGGGCGATATTGAGATCTCGGCAACCGAGGTTAAGATTCTCAACCGCGCCGTGACGCCCCCCTTCACCATCGAGGAGGAGTCGGACGGTGGCGACGACCTGCGTATGAAGTATCGTTACCTCGACCTGCGTCGTCCTCCCTTGCAGCGCGCGATGATTTTGCGCCACCGCATGGCACAGGCCGTACGTCAGTTCCTCGATAAGGAGGGCTTCTTGGAGATTGAGACTCCCTACCTCATTAAGTCGACGCCCGAGGGCGCACGCGACTTCGTCGTGCCCTCACGTATGAACCCCAACCAGTTCTACGCGCTGCCCCAGTCGCCCCAGACGTTGAAGCAGCTGCTCATGGTTGCGGGCTACGACCGCTACTTCCAGATTGTGCGTTGCTTCCGCGATGAGGATCTTCGTGCCGACCGTCAGCCCGAGTTCACACAGATAGACTGCGAGATGTCGTTCGTGGAGCAGGAGGACGTACTCGAAATCTTCGAGCGTTGGGCACGCTACATGTTCAAGGAGGTGATGGACATAGAGTTCTCGGAGCCTTTCCAGCGTATGCCCTGGATTGAGGCTATGGAGAAGTATGGCTCGGATAAGCCCGACTTGCGCTTCGGCATGACCTTCGCCGATATTACGGACCTCGCACATGGCCACGACTTCGTGGTATTCGACTCGGCGGAGTATGTTGTAGGCTTCGCAGCTACGGGTTGCGCCTCATATACACGTAAGCAGATTGACGAGCTTACCGAGTTTGTGAAGCGTCCCCAGGTGGGTGCTAAGGGCCTCGTATGGATTAAGCTCGATGAGAATGGTGCGATAAAGTCCTCTATCGATAAGTTCTTCACTGCCGACGACTTGCAGAAGATTGCCGAGCGCACAGGAGCTAAGGCCGGCGATATGATTTTGGTGCTTTGCGGCGAGAAGTTCAAGACCCTCACACAGCTCTGCACGCTGCGCTTGGAGGTTGCCGAGCGTCTCGGCCTCCGCGACCCCAAGAAGTTCGCACCCCTGTGGGTTGTCGACTTCCCGATGTTCGAGTGGGACGAGGAGACACAGCGTTTCTATGCTATGCACCACCCCTTCACCTCGCCTAAGCCCGAGGATGCCAAGTATTTCGATACGGGCGAGCTGGGTAAGATGCGCGCCAATGCCTACGACTTCGTGTGCAACGGCACGGAGATTGGCGGTGGCTCGATACGTATCCACGATGCCGAGTTGCAGGCTAAGGTCTTCGATGCCCTGGGCTTCACCGCCGAGGCTGCTGAGGAGCAGTTCGGCTTCCTGATGAACGCCTTTAAGTATGGTGCACCTCCTCATGGTGGCTTGGCCTTTGGCTTCGACCGTCTGTGCTCACTCTTTGGTGGCTCGGACTCTATCCGCGACTATATCGCCTTCCCGAAGAATAATGCGGGACGTGATGTTATGCTCGATGGCCCGTCGCCCGTGGCTCAGGCACAGCTCGACGAGTTGTTCTTGGGGTTGGTAACGCCTCCCGCCAAGTAATTTAATTTCTTGTGATAAGGGGTCATTCTCGACCTCTCAATCATAGGGCTGAATGGAATGTACGCAAAGTACTATCCATCCAGCCCTATTTCATGTCGAGGTCAAGCCTAACCCCTTCTGACAAGAAATTATTTCTCGTGATAAGGGGGCGATTGCGGCCCCTTTCTTTTTGACTATGAGACTTTGGGACTATGGGATTTTGGGATTTTTTTTCTCATCGTCCCATTTTCTCATTGTCCCATCGTCTCATAATTGCCACCGCGCGCATATTTTATAGGTAGTGGTGGGTAGAAGTAGGTAGCGTAGGTAGCAGTGGGAAGCGCGCCAAATAATGTGAAAAGTGAAAACTGAAAAGTGAAAGGTGTGGTGTCTGCGACGCATGTTTATTGGTTGTTGCGCGCAAAAAACTCGCCTACAACTACCCACATCTACCCACATCTACCCATAATTACCTACAACTACCCACCGCGCGCAAAAACTTGTCCGCATCACCCCATTGGCCCTTTTTTTTGACTATGAGACTATGGGACTATGCGACGTCGCGGCCGACAGAAAAAGAAATTCCCATTGTCTCATCGTCTCATTGTCCCACCACCACTATATTAAAAGCAACAAAGGCTTCCCGAGGGAAGCCTTTGTGATTATATGAAGAAATCGTTTACTTCTTCATATAGCCCTTAATATAGTGGTGGTGCGAGCCGTAGCGGTTGAAGGCTGCCTCGTCCAGAGCCTCCTGTGCTGAGGGGTGTGCAACAGAGATGATGGGGCGTGCGCGCTCCTGCAAGCTCTTGCCATACAAGTCAACAGCACCATTCTCCGTTACGAACCAGTGGATGTGGTTACGTGTGGTAACAACGCCCGAACCCTCGGTCAATACGTCCGAAATCTTCGATACACCCTTGTTCGTGATTGAGGGCATAGCAATGATAGCCTTACCACCCTTAGAGAGTGATGCACCGTAGATGAAGTCTACCTGGCCACCTACGCCCGAGTAGAACTTGCGACCCAAAGAGTCGGCACATACCTGACCGGTGATATCAACCTGCAATGCCGAGTTGATAGCGGTAACCTTATCGTTCTTGGCGATAATGAAGGGGTCGTTGGTGTAGCCTACGTCCATCATAAGTACGCCGGGGTTGTCGTCGATGAAGTCGTAGACCTTCTGCGAACCCATGAGGAAGGTAGATACCATCTTACCCTTATCGATATTCTTCAAAGCACCGTTGATTACGCCCTTCTCAACGAGGGGAAGAACGCCATCGGCGAACATCTCGGTGTGAACACCGAGGTTCTTGTGGCCACCGAGCTGTGCGAGTACGGCGTTAGGAATAGCACCGATACCCATCTGCAATGTTGCACCATCCTCGATAAGACCGGCACAGAGGTTACCAATCTTAGTCTCAACCTCGTTAGGAGTGGTAAAGTGTGCCTCCTCCAAGGGCTGGTCGTCCTCTACGAAGAAGTCAATCTTCGAGCTGTGAATCATAGCATCACCGAACGAGCGGGGAACAAACTTGTTTACCACGGCGATAACGTGGTCGGCGCACTCAACAGCGGCCAACGTAGCGTCAACCGACGTACCGAGCGATACGTAGCCATGCTTATCGGGGCGCGATACCTGAATCATAGCCACGTTGCAGGGCACAGCACCCGAGCGATAGAGCTTCTGAGTCTCGCTGAGGAAGATAGGAATATAGTCGGCAAAGCCGCTCTGTGTTACCTTGCGCACGTTGCCACCTACGAAGAATGAGTCGAGCTGGAATACGCCCTCGAACTCAGGGTCAGCGTAGGGTGCGGGGCCCTCGGTGTGGAGGTGGTGGATGTGAACATCCTTAAACTCGCCATTGCGGCCACGGTCGCACATAGCCTTGATGAGGCACTGGGGAGCCGATGCCACCGAGCTGAGGTGGATGTGGTCGCCCGACTTGATACACTTAACAGCCTCGGCTGCCGTTGTAAACTTAATGCTATTCATGTCTTTAAGCTTTATTTAGGTTAATTTGTTGTTTATTTACTTACGCTTTACCTCAATCTGCTCGTAGCCCTCGATGATATCGCCTACGCGAACATCATTGAACGACTCGATATTCAGACCGCAATCCTGACCCACGGTAACCTCCTTAACGTCGTCCTTGAAGCGACGCAACGAGCCGAGCTTACCGGTGTAGATAACGATACCGTCGCGGATGACGCGGATAGGTGTGTTGCGCTGCATCTTACCCTCGCGCACAACGCAGCCGGCAACAGTACCAACCTTCGAAATCTTGAAGGTCTCCAATACCTCCGTCGAGCATACAATCTCCTCTTTCATCACGGGCTCCAACATACCCTCGATAGCATCCTTAATCTCATTGATGGCGTCGTAGATGATAGAGTAGAGGCGGATGTCAATCTGCTCCTTCTCGGCAGCCTTACGTGCTGCGGCCGAGGGACGCACCTGGAAGCCTACGATGATGGCGTTTGATGCGGCAGCAAGAAGTACGTCCGACTCCGAAATCTGACCTACGGCAGAGTGGATGACGTTAACCTGCACTGTCTCCTTCGAGAGCTTGATGAGCGAGCCGCTCATAGCCTCTACCGAGCCGTCCACATCACCCTTAACGATGATGTTAAGCTCCTTGAACGAGCCGATGGCGATACGACGGCCAATCTCGTCGAGGGTAACGTGCTTCTGCGTCATGATGCCCTGCATACGTTGCAGCTGCTCACGCTTGTTGGCAATCTCGCGTGCCGAGCGGTCGTCCTCCATAACGTTGAACGAGTCGCCGGCCTGGGGTGCACCATTCAGACCGAGCACCTGAACGGGTGTCGAGGGGCCTGCCTCGGTAACCTTCTGACCATTCTCGTCGAACATGGCCTTAACACGGCCTGTGTATGTTCCCGAGAGGAGCACATCGCCTACGCGCAGCGTACCGTTCTGAACCATGATTGTTGCTACATAGCCACGACCCTTGTCGAGCATCGACTCGATAACGGCACCCGACGCCTTGCGGTTGGGGTTGGCTTTGAGTTCGAGCATCTCGGCCTCCAAGAGCACCTTCTCGAGGAGCTTCTCGAGGTTGAGGCCCTGCTTTGCCGATACCTCCTGGCTCTGGTACTTACCGCCCCAATCCTCCACGAGGTAGTTCATCTGCGAGAGCTGCTCCTTGATATGGTCGGGGTTAGCCTGGGGCTTATCAATCTTGTTGATGGCGAATACCATGGGTACACCTGCTGCCGAGGCGTGGTTGATAGCCTCGACGGTCTGGGGCATCACGCTGTCGTCGGCAGCCACGATGATGATGGCTACGTCGGTCATCTTGGCACCACGGGCACGCATCGCCGTGAAGGCCTCGTGGCCCGGAGTATCGAGGAAGGTAATCTTCTGACCGTTAAGCTCAACCGAGTAGGCACCAATATGCTGGGTGATACCTCCGGCCTCGCCTGCCGTAACGTTTGTCTTACGTATGTTGTCGAGCAACGATGTCTTACCGTGGTCTACGTGTCCCATAACCGTAACGATGGGAGGACGTGCCACGAGGTCGTCGTCGCTGTCTACGTCAGCCTCTATGGCCTCCTGAATCTCTACCGACACGAACTCTACGGTGAAGCCAAACTCCTCGGCAACAACAACCAAGGCCTCGGCGTCGAGACGCTGGTTGATAGATACCATAAGACCTAGGTTCATACATGCCGAGATGACCTCCATCGGCGAGACGTTCATCATCGTAGCCAGCTCACTTACGGTAACGAACTCCGTTACTTTGAGTACGCTGCGCTCCATCTCCTCGCGCTCCATCTCTTCGTTCATGCGCTCACGAACCTCGTCGCGCTTCTCCTTACGATATTTAGCACCCTTAGACTTCGTACCCTTGGCCGTGAGACGTGCCAAGGTGTCCTTAATCTGCTTCTGTACCTCCTCATCCGATACCTCGGGGCGTACAATAGGCTTGGGCTGCTGCTTCTGCTTCTTATTCTTCTTGTTGGCGTTGGCGTTGTTGTTGGCGTTGGGCTGCTGAGGGATGTTGTTACCCTTATTGTTGTTATTATTGCCGTTGCCGCCCTTCTCCTGCTTGCCGCCACCCTTGCCGGCCTTGTTGATGTCGACCTTCTCCTTGTCGAGACGCTTGCGCTTATGCTTGCCACCGGGGGTCATGTTCGACACATCCATAGTACCCAAAATCTTGGGACCACCGAGCTGTGCCACCTCGGGACGATATACGCTGTCTCTCTTGGGCTCCTCGGCCTTGGGCTCCTCAACCTTCGCCGCTACGGGCTCGGCCTTAGGCTCCTCCTTAGGCTCAGGCTTCTTTGGCTCCTCAACCTTTACGGCTGCGGCCTTGGGCTCCTCGCCCTTTGTCTCTTCAACCTTTACGGCTGCGGGGGTCTCCTTCTTGGGCTCCTGCTTCTTGGGCTCCTCGGCCTTTACGGGCTCCGAGCTCTTGCCGCCGAGGTCTATCTTACCCAAAATCTTGGGGCCGCGCACCTCATCCTTGACGTTGATGACGTTGCTCTTGATGACAACCTCTTCCTCCTCCTCGTCCTGGCCCTTTTGGCTCTGCGAATCGAGGGTTACGGCGGTCTGTTTCTGCTGTATGCGTTCGCGTATGGCGTTACGCTCGTTGCCCGACTGACGGTTTCCGCCAAACTCCTTTTCCAGGGCGGCATATACCTCAGGCGACACAGGCGACGAGGGCGAGCAGTCGCTCTGCAAGCCCTTGCGTTGGAGATAGTCGGCAAGCGTGTTGAAACCCACCTTAAACTCCTTGGCAACCTGAATAAGCCTTATCTTTTTATTGTTATCCATCTAAATCTACTTTCGTTAAACAGTTAAAACTTACTCCTCAAACTCGGCTTTAAGGATTGCTACTACGGCCTCAGCCTGCTCCACTTCGAGGTCGGCGCGCGATGCTATCTCCTCTACTGAGAGCTCCAATACGCTCTTCGCGGTGTCGCAGCCGGCATTTTTGAGGGCCTCGATAATCCAGCCCTCAATCTCGTCCGAGAACTCGGTGAGTGCTACATCCTCCTCCTCAATCTCGCGGTAAACGTCGATGTCGTAGCCTGTGAGCATCTTCGAGAGACGGATGTTCAAACCGCCCTTACCGATGGCCAACGATACCTCCTCGGGTTTGAGGTATACGGCAGCTGTCTTCTTCTCCTCGTCGATGCTAATAGACGATACCTTTGCGGGGTTCAACGAACGCTGAATCATCAGCGAGGTGTTTGCCGTGTAGTTTACAACATCGATATTCTCGTTGCGAAGCTCCTTGACGATGTTGTAAATACGTGCGCCCTTCATGCCGACACATGCGCCTACGGGGTCGATGCGGTCGTCGTACGACTCTACGGCCACCTTAGCGCGCTCGCCGGGGATGCGGGCAATCTTCTTGATGGTGATAAGACCATCGTAAATCTCGGGTACCTCCTGCTCGAAGAGTCGCTCCAAGAACTGGTTGTCGGTACGCGAGAGGATGATGCGGGGCTGGTTGTTGTTCATCTCCACGCTCTTGACGATGGCGCGGATGGTGTCGCCCTTGCGGTAGAAGTCGTTGGGTATCTGCTCCAACTTGGGCAACGAGAGGTCGTTATCCTCGTCGTCGCGTACGAGTACCTCCTTCTTCCATACCTGGTACACCTCGCCCGAGATAATCTCGCCAACCTTCTCTGAGTACTTCTCAAAGAGGGCTGCCTTCTCCAAGTCGAGGATGCGCGATGCGAGGTTCTGGCGCAACGACAGTACGGCACGACGGCCAAACTGTGTCATGTCAATCTGGTCGACATACTCGTCGCCAATCTCGTAGGTTGCGTCGATAGACTTAACCTCCGACACCGAAATCTCGGTGTTTACATTCTCTACGGCACCGTCCTCAACGACGATACGGTTGCGCCAAATCTCCAAGTCGCCCTTCTCGGGGTTGATAATAACGTCGAAGTTCTCGTCGCTCTCGAACTGCTTCTGCAATGCGTGGCGGAATACATCCTCCAACACGCCGATAAGTGTGGTGTTGTCGATGCTCTTCAACTCTTTGAACTCAGCAAAGTTGCTGATTAGATTAACGTACTTCATCTCTGTTGTATATTTTTATTGTTTTGTATTTTTTCGCTTATTTGAAGTCGAGGTACTCCTTGGTGTACTTTATCTCCTCCCACTTGTAGGCCTTGGTTACCTGTACCGTCTGCTTACGCTTCTTGCCCTCTACGAGCTGCTTCTCCTCGTATGAGAGAACTATGCCGTCGTCGGTAACCGCGTCGAGCTTCGCGAGAATCTTGATGCCGTCGTTGAGCAACACCTCTACCGACTGTCCGAGTATCTTGCGGTACTGGCGCACCTGTCTAAGCTCCGAGCCGATGCCTGCCGAGGCCACCATCAGCGCAAAGTCCTCAACCTCGCGGTCCAACTCGCCCTCGATGGCGCGATTTAGGGCTGCGCAGTCCTCCAATTTTACGGCCGTGTCGCTGTCTATGAGCAGCTCAATCTCGCCCATGGGCGTTGTCTTGCACTCGACAACAAAGAGGTCGCTGCCCTCCATGTGTCGCTCGGCAATCTCTATAACTCGTTTAGCGTCAATCATATATAGTCTTTGTAAATCGTTAATATCGCTCCTATGTTTCGCCTTATGCACGAAATAAGGGGACCTGCTCGTCCCCTTACTATCGCTCAATTACACCGCAAAGATATGTATAATTTCTTGAATTACCAATATATATAAGGTATTTTCTCGAAAAAAAGTTATGCGCTCTGCTTTGTGGCGCAGGGTAAAAATCGGAGATACATTTTGTTTTTTCGTTCGCGTATGCTATCTTTGCATTGTTATAACGATAAAACAACGCATAATATGTCAGTTGAAAGCAATGTAAGAGCGGTTACCACGCTGCGTCTTACGGAGATGAAGCAGCGTGGCGAGAAGATTGCCATGCTCACCTCTTATGACTACTCTATGGCCAAGATTGTCGATAAGGCCGGCATCGATGTGATACTTGTCGGCGACTCGGCAGCCAACGTCATGGCGGGCTACGAGACAACGTTGCCCATAACCCTCGATATGATGATATACCACGCCAAGTCGGTCGTTCGTGCCGTGGAGCGTGCTCTGGTGGTTGTCGACCTCCCGTTTGGTACCTATCAGGGTAACTCGAAGGTGGCTCTCGACTCTGCCGTACGCATCATGAAGGAGACTGAGGCCGACGCCGTGAAACTCGAAGGTGGTGAGGAGGTTATGGAGTCCATTAACCGTATCCTCTCTGCGGGTATTCCCGTCATGGGACACCTCGGACTGATGCCCCAGTCGATACATAAGTTCGGCACCTATAACGTGCGTGCCAAGGATGAAGCCGAGGCTGCAAAGCTTTTGCGCGATGCGCACCTTTTGGAGCAGGCCGGATGCTTCGCTGTGGTCTTGGAGAAGATTCCCGCAGAGCTGGGACGCCGCGTATCCGAAGAGTTGCATATCCCGACTATCGGTATCGGTGCCGGTGGAGCTACTGACGGTCAGGTGCTTGTGGCGCACGATATGCTCGGCATCACGCAGTCGTTCTCGCCCCGTTTCCTGCGTCGTTATGCCGACTTGGGCGCGACAATCTCGGAGGCTGTGGGACACTATGTCGACGATGTGAAGAGCCGCGATTTTCCCAGCGAGAAGGAGCAGTATTAATTTGCGATAAAGGGTTGATGGGTGGGGAGTTTAGAGAGTTCGGAGAAGAGGCTTTTGCATCGCTTCTTAGCCTCCCTAAACTCCCTAAACTCATTAAATTCCCTAATCCCGCCATCCCTATTTCCATCTGCTCAAAAATGTTTAATTGAATAAATTTGCCTGTTCGTTGATTTGTTGCATTGCAGGCTCTCTATTTTGTTGCAAAGAGCAGTAAATGACCCAAGAAAATGATGTGGCGTAAGATAATTTTTGTATCTTTGCCACGCTATTTGCAGTGCAAAATAATCAAAAAATATCCGTTATATGAAAGTGAAAGTGCTCTTTTTGATGCTTGCTGCGAGCTTCCTATTCTCGCTGTCGGCACAGGCTCAGCATCCCAATGCTATTCGCAAGGTGCGCAACGTGGAGATGCAGGATCTCGATGGTAAAAAGGCTCGTCTGCCGTGGTGGGGCGAGAAGAACCTCATACTCTTCTATGTCGACCCCGATAAGGCGAAGCAGAACCACGAGTTTACGGTGTATATCGAGGAGACCAAGCGTCTGGTAGGCCCTAATATTGAGGGCTTTGGTATCATCAACCTCAAAGATTCATGGTATCCCGTGCCCGACTCGGTGGTACGTCAGATTGCCGAGGCACGCACCGCCAAGAATGGTGCTACAATCCTCTGCGACCCCGACCATTGGCTAAGCAGCGCATGGCGTCTTGGCGAGTGTAACGATTACTTCGTTACGATGCTTATCACCAAGCAGGGAGAGCTCGTCTATATCCACAAGGGTGAGATGTCGAAGGCTGACCAGGAGGAGTTCTTGCGTATCGCCGATACACTCCGCTAAGCGGTTGATAACTAACAATATATGCGGATGACGTTATGGTACGTCGTTTGGTCATAGTCGCCCTTTTCATGTTGTCGTTGAGCCCTCTTTGGGCACAGACCGATAGTGTGGCGATTGTCGACGACGAGCCGATAAATTTCCGCTATACACCCATCGACCAGACCTCCGTCGGACGTAGTGCCGACGGCGGGTCTGGTCGCTCTTTTTTGGACTATCTCACGGGCGAGTCCGTTGAGGTGGGGCGCGATGCTGCGCTCTCGACATTTGTCGGCCTCGGCTACTCGTCGGCAACGAGTCTGCGCTTAGGTCTGCTCGGACAACTGTCCTATCGCCCAGCGGGTGTCGATAGGGGTGTCTCGGCCTCGACGTTGTCGCTGTCGGGGGCGGTCTCCATATCGGGATACTACCGCATTGCGTTGTTCGGAAACAATTACTTCGGACGAGGTAATCATAGACTCTCGTACTCGGCCGACGTGTGCTCTCAACCATCAGATTTATGGGGCTTTAACTACGATGAGTCGCTCGATGGCAGCGCGGGACGCTATACGTCGAAACGCTATGTTGCGTGGGCGCGTTACAGCTACGCGATATTGCGCGATTTCTATGTCGGCCTATATGCCGACTACCGCTATCTGAGTGCGGTGAGGACTGATGCCAGGGCTGATGCGTTGCTGGGCGACCGACTGCGCTCGACGTCTGCGGCGGGTGTGGGTGTGAATGTGGCCCTCGACACGCGCGATGTTGCTACGAATGCCTCGAAGGGCGTATATGCCGCTGTTGAGTTTATCATGCGGCCCTCGTTTGTGAGTAGCTTCGGTTACGACACATGGCAGCTGACGGCCGTCGTCGACTATTATCAGTCGCTGTGGCGTGGTGCGATACTCGCCTTTGACCTCTATGGCGAGGTGCACTCTGCCGCTACACCCTGGCTATTGCGCGCGCAACTCGGTGGCGACGAACGTATGCGTGGCTACTACCCGGGACGTTTCAATGGCGATAACCTCTTCGCGGCGCAGGTCGAGTTACGACAGCACCTGTGGCATCGTCTCGGCTGCGTGGTGTGGGGCGGTGGCGGCGTGGCCTTCTCCGCGGATGATCGCTTTGCGTGGTGTAAGGTACTGCCAACCTATGGTTTAGGTCTTCGCTGGGCACTGCACGAGAGGTCTAATTTGCGTATCGACGCAGGCTTCGGACGCAAGAGTTACGCGCTTATCTTGGGCATAAACGAGTCGTTCTAAATTTTGTGTAACGAGGGCTCTTCTCGGCCGTTGGATAACTAATGCCCGGCACATCTTATTCCGTTGGTAATTATTTCGAGTCAAACATTCGCTATTCGCAAATTTTTTGCTATCTTTGCCGCGTAATAACTATACCTATGGTATAGGTTGTTGCAATTTTCGCGCACGAAACCATTAAATTTTGACATGAAGATAGCATTAGCACAGCTCAACTTCACGGTTGGCGACATTAAGGCCAACACCGAAAAAATTATCTCGGCTATCACTCGTGCTAAGAGTGAGGGTGCCGACTTGGTCGTATTTGCAGAGTTTGCCGTAAGCGGTACGCCTGCATACGGACTACTCACCAAAACAACATTTCTAACCCTCTGTGAGGAGGCTGTCGAGCAGATAGCCTCGCAGTGTCGCGGCATTGCGGCCGTGGTGGGTACGCCCTACCTCACGGACGAGGGCCCTATCAGCGCAGCTGCCTTTATCGATGGCGATGGCCAAATAGAGTATATCGGCAAGCGTTACGTTACGGCACGTCGCGAGATGGGCTATATCGTAGGCTCGTCGATAGGTAGCCAGACCATTCACGTTGCGGGCCGTGCCCTGCGCGTGGTCGTGGGCGACGACCTCAGCCGTATCGACGAGTTTGAGGATGACGAGGTGGCAGTAATCTCGATTAATGCCCGCCGTTACGGTAAGGGTATCATGACGCGCCGATTCGATAAGATTAGTCGCCTGGCATTTGCCGAGGATAAGAACATCGTGCTCATTAACCAGGTGGGCGGTGCCGGCGATATCGTCTACGACGGAACGTCGGGTATCATCAACCGCGATGGTAAGCTCGAGCTGCTGCTCAACAGCTTCGAGGAGGACTTCCGCATCTACGATACGGAGTATCCTGCCGAGCCCTTCGATGTTCCATTCACGACCTACAAGGACCGCACCCGCATGATTTATCAGGCGGCATGTCTCGGTCTGCGCGACTACTTCCACAAGAACGGCTACTCGAAGGCGTGTGTGGGTCTGTCGGGAGGTATCGACTCGGCAGTGGTGGCATGCTTGGCTGTGGGTGCTCTCGGCAAGGAGAATGTGCGCGTACTGCTTATGCCTTCGCCCTTCACACCCGCGGAGAGTGTTGAGGATGCTAAGCTGTTGGCCGAAAATCTTGGCGTCGAGTATAGCGTGCTGCCCATCGATGCGGCATACGAGGCTATCGTGGGCACGTTGAAGCCTGTAATCGGAGGTACCGAGTTCGATGCTACCGAGGAGAATATTCAGACGCGTATCCGCACTACGATGCTCATGGCCTTGCAGAATAAGACGGGTTATATGTTGCTTAACTCGTCGAACAAGAGCGAGAATGCGCTGGGTTGGTGTACGCTCTATGGCGATACGGCGGGTACGTTCAGCCCTACGGGAGACCTCTACAAGGGCGAGATTTACGACCTTGCACGATACATCAACGCAACCTTCGGAGATGTTATCCCCGATGCTATCATCGACAAGGAGCCCTCGTCGGAGTTGCGACCCAATCAGAAGGATAGCGACTACTTGCCTCCCTACGAGGTTATCGATGCCATCCTCTTCCGTATGATTGAGAAGCGTCAGCACCGCGAGGAGATTGTAGACGCAGGTTTCGAGTCGGAGGTTGTCGAGAAGATACATTCGATGGTTATGCGCAACGAGAAGAAACGCTATCAGTTCCCTCCCGTGTTGCGTCTGTCGCCATGTGCCTTTGGCCATGAGTGGCTTATGCCTCTTGTGAACCACTACGGCGACTAATCAACGAGTAAAACGCACCAAATCATGGCTCACACAATTCAACATCGAGGTGTTGTCGAGCGTGTCGAGGGCGACAGAGTATTTGTCGCTGTCGAGCAGCAGTCGGCATGCGCGGGATGTCATGCCAAGGGCATGTGTAGCGCGGGTAGTGCCGAAAAGCGCACGATAGAGGTGCGCACACCCCATGCCTCGACCTTCGAGGTCGACGAGCGTGTGGTGGTGGCCTTGCAGCAGGCATCAATGGGACTTTCGTCGGTGGTGTGGGGCTATGTGATGCCTCTTGTGGTGTTGCTCGTGGTTCTGGTGGGTGCGAAGATGGCGGGCATTGACGACGGGCCCGCGGCTGTGGCTACGCTTGTGGGCGTGGCGATATACTATGTGGGGTTGTACCTCGCGCGTCGTCGTTTCGAGAGAGTGATAAAATTTACAATTATAAAGGAGTAATGAGCGAATTATTATTGACAGTTCTGACACTTAGTGTGTTGGGTATGCTGCTGGCCATCGTACTCTACTTTGTGGCACAGAGATTCAAGGTAGAGGAGGATCCTCGCATCGACGATGTCGAGAGGATGTTGCCCGGTGCTAACTGTGGCGGTTGTGGCTTTGCCGGTTGCCGTGCTATGGCCGAGGCGATGGTTAAGAATGACGATATCTCGTCGCTGTACTGCCCTGTGGGTGGCCCTGCAACGATGCAGGAGGCTGCCTCGTTTTTGGGTAAGGCGGCACCCGAGAAGAGTCCTCAGGTGGCCACGATGCGTTGTGGCGGTACATGTGCCAAGCGTCCCAAGGTAAATCGTTACGACGGTGCGAAGAGCTGTGCTGTGGTCAACACCTTCTATGTGGGTGAGACGGCGTGTGCCTTCGGTTGTTTGGGTTATGGCGACTGTGTGGAGAGCTGTCAGTTTGGTGCCCTGTCGGTAAATGCCGAGACGGGCCTCGTCGAGGTGGACCCCTCGAAGTGTACGGCGTGTGGCGCATGTGTCAAGGCGTGCCCCAAGGGTCTTATCGAGTTGCGTAAGAAGTGGCCCAAGGATCGTGCTATATACGTTGCTTGCCGCTCGAAGAGCCGCGGTGCCGTAGTCATGAAGGCTTGCAAGGCGGGGTGTATAGGTTGCGGTAAGTGCGAGAAGGTGTGCCCCTTTGGTGCTATTACCATCGAGAGCAGCTTGGCATATATCGACCCCGAGAAGTGCAAGTTGTGTCGTAAGTGCGTTAACGAGTGTCCCACCGGAGCAATACATATCGTAAACATGGAGCCCCTGCCCAAGGAGCCTAAGGCTGCGCCCGCAGCGAAGGCCGAGGCGGCGAAGGCTGTGCCCGAAACGAAGGTTGATAGCGTAAACAAAGAGTAGCGATGAAGACATTTCCCATAGGCGGTATTCATCCGTCGGATAATAAACAGTGGAGTAAAGATTGTGCCATCGAGCGTTTGGCTCTTCCCGACCAGGTGGCCATCCCCATGATTCAGCATATAGGAGCACCCGCGGTACCCATCGTCTCGAAGGGTGATAAGGTGCTCACCGGACAGCTCATAGCCCAGGCCGCAGGCTTTGTGTCGGCAAATATTCACTCGCCCATTTCGGGTACTGTTACGGCTGTGGATATCTTCCCCAATGGTCAGGGCCTGCGCCGCCAGATGATTATCATCAAGCGCGAGGGCGACGAGTGGGCAGAGGGTATCGACCGCACGGAGACCTTGAAGCGCGAGTGTCTGCTTACGCCGGGCGAGATTATCGCCAAGGTTAAGGATGCCGGTATCGTGGGTATGGGTGGTGCTACCTTCCCTACGCACGTTAAGCTCACCGTGCCCGAGGGTCAGAAGGCCGAGGTGCTCATCATAAATGGTGTTGAGTGTGAGCCCTACCTCACGTCGGACTATCGTACGATGTTGGAGCGTGGCGAGGAGCTGCTCACGGGTGTTGAGATTCTCATGCGCGCACTCAGCGTTAAGCGTGCCGTCATCGGCGTTGAGAACAACAAGCCCGATGCCGTAGCGCATCTTCGCGACCTTGTGGCGCGTGGCAACTACGCAGGTGTTGAGGTCATGCCCCTTAAAACGCGCTATCCGCAGGGTGGCGAGAAGCAGCTTATTGCTGCCGTTACGGGACGTCAGGTTGCACCTCCCCCGGCACTCCCTATCTCGGTGGGTGCAGTGGTATGCAACGCCTCGACAGCCGTAGCCGTATATGAGGCTGTGCAGAAAAATAAGCCCCTCATCGAGCGCGTGGTAACAATCACGGGTAAGCATCTTGCCAAGCCCCACAACTTCCTCACGCGCATGGGTACTCCCTTCTCGACACTCATTGAGCGTGCCGGAGGTCTCCCCGAGGGCGATGTTAAGGTGCTCAACGGTGGCCCCATGATGGGTCGCGCGGTGGTCGACATCACGGCACCTATCATCAAAGGTTGCTCGGGTATCACCATCATCTCGGGTAGCGAGGCTTCGCGCAAGGAGGAGAGTGTGTGTATCAAGTGTGCGAAGTGTGTCTCGGCATGCCCCATGGGCTTGGAGCCCTACCTGCTCTCGAAGTTGGCGCGACGCAAGATGTGGGATATCGCGGAGCAGCACAATACGGTAGACTGCATCGAGTGTGGCTGCTGCTCATATACATGCCCCTCGAACCTGCCGTTGTTGGACTATATACGTATCGGCAAGCAGACCGTAATGGGCATAATACGTACGCGCGCTGCCAAGAAGTAGCATAGATAGGAGTAAAAGAACGAAAAACAGATATTATGGCAACAACATTTTTTGCTGCACCCTCACCCCACATACATGGTGGCGAATCTACGCGTCGCATCATGGGTGATGTGGTGTTGGCACTTATTCCGGCACTCGTAGTATCGAGCTATGTGCTGGGCATGAGGGTACTGCTCACCACGGCTGTGGCTGTGGCCGGATGCGTGCTCTTCGAGTACCTCATACAGCGTTTCCTGCTCAAAGGACGCACCTCTGTGGGCGACCTCTCGGCGGTGGTTACTGGTATTTTGCTCGCCTTCAACCTCCCCGTAGGTATTCCGCTTTGGATAGTGCTCATTGGCGCGTTGGTGGCTATCGGCATTGGTAAGATGACCTTCGGAGGTCTGGGTTGTAACCCCTTTAACCCCGCACTTACGGGTCGTATCTTCCTGCTTATCGCCTACCCTGTGCAGATGACCGATTGGACAACAGGTGTGCCCGATGCGCTTACAGGCTCGACGATGCTCGACGACGTGAAGCATGGTCTCTATGCCGTGAGCGAGGTCGACCTCTTGCAGATGCTCGGCGGACACATGAACGGCTCGATGGGTGAGATAGGCTCATTTGCCCTTATCCTCGGTGGTTTGTACCTCCTGTGGCGCAGGGTTATTACATGGCATATTCCCGTGGCCGTACTCGGCACCATGGCACTCTTCGCCATGTTTGTAGGCTTAGGCGAGGGTGGCTCGATAGTTTGGCAGCTGCCTCTGTTCCATATCCTGGCGGGTGGCGCGCTGCTCGGTGCCATATTCATGGCTACGGACTACTCTACATCGCCCATGACACATAAGGGTATGATAATCTATGGCGTGGGCATCGGCGTCCTGACGATGATTATCCGTCTGTGGGGTGCCTATCCCGAGGGTATGTCGTTTGCAATATTTATCATGAATGCTGCGACACCTCTTATCAACAAATATTGTCGTCCGAAGCGTTTCGGCACTAAATAGGGGAGGAGCGAACGATGAAGAGTACATTGAAAAATATGGTTGTGGTGCTATTCGCCATTACCGCAATTTCGGCCTTCTTGGTGGCCTCGGTCAACAACCTTACGAAGGAGACCATTGCTGCGACAAATCAGGCAGCCAAGGATAAGGCTAAGTTGGAGGTGCTACCCGCAGTCGATGGTGAGGTTATCCTCACCGACACGGTGCGCCTAATCAGTGATTTCGAGGTGCGTGTTACCACCGTTAAGCGCAAGGCCGACAACACGCTTGTGGGCTACGCTGTTGAGGCTCCGAGCATCACGCGCGGCGGCTATGCCGACCGCATCACGCTGATGGTGGGCTTCGTAGAGCAGGGCGATAGCGCGTTGATACACGGCGTCAAGGTTCTCTCGCAGAAGGAGACCCCCGGCCTCGGTGCAAATATGACCAAGCCCGGCAATAAGCTCGAAGCGAGCATCATGCGTCAGAACGACCCCCAGAAGATGGTCTTCGAGGTTAAGAAGGTAGACCCCAACGGCTCGTTCGACGCCCTCACCGGCTCGACAATATCGTCGCGTGCCTATGTCAACGCTGTGGAGACCGCCTATGCGGGCTATCTCTGGGCTACGGGACGCTTAGACACTTCTGACGAGGCTGTGGCAGCAGCACCCTCGGGTGCTTCGACGGCGGGCGCAGTATCGACAAACGATGAAGAGTATCAAATGGAGCCTGAGGCTCAGGAAGGAGAGTTGACAAATGAGTAAGTTGCAGATAATAACCAAGGGCATCCTCAAAGAGAATCCTACGTTTGCCCTCATCTTAGGTATGTGCCCCACCATCGGTGTTACCTCTTCGGCGATAAATGGTATGGGTATGGGTGTTGCTACGATGGCCGTGCTCATAATGTCGAATGTGGTTATCTCGCTCGTCAAGAACCTCATTCCGGCCAAGGTGCGCATCCCTGCGTTCATCGTCGTCATCGCCTCGTTTGTAACCATCATCGAGATGCTCATGCAGGCCTATGTCCCTGCGCTCTATGAGTCGTTGGGCGTCTTTATCCCGCTTATCGTGGTTAACTGTATCATCCTCGGTCGTGCTGAGGCCTTCGCCTCGAAGAATGGTGTCTTCGACTCGGCTCTCGACGGCGTGGGTATCGGCTTGGGCTTCACACTCTCGCTCACCGTCGTAGGTGCTGTGCGTGAGTTGCTCGGCTCGGGTGCTCTGTTCGGTTACACCTTCGCACAGGATGTCATGCCCCTTGTCTTTATCCTTGCCCCCGGTGGTTTTATCGTGCTGGGCTACCTTATGGTGTTGTTTAACAAAATCGCAAAACGTTAGTAGGCTATGGAAATGTATAATATATCAGGCGAGATATTGGAGGCTTTTAAGCTGGGTGTCGTTGATGTTGCCCCGGTAACCTACTTCGCTATTATCATCGGTGCTATCTTCGTCAACAACGTGGTGCTTGCGCAGTTCCTCGGTATATGCCCCTTCCTTGGCGTGTCGTCGAAGGTGGAGACCTCGATGGGTATGGGTATGGCCGTAACCTTTGTCATGGCACTCTCGGCGGTTGTAACATGGTGCTTGCAGCACTTCGTGTTGGTGCCCTTCGGTATCGAGTATATGCAGACTATTGTCTTCATCCTCGTTATTGCTGCCCTGGTGCAGATGGTCGAGATAGTCCTCAAAAAGGTCTCTCCGGCACTCTATCAGGCGTTGGGTATCTTCCTACCTCTGATTACCACAAACTGTGCGGTGCTTGGCTTGGCTATCCTTATGATTCAGAAGGACTACTCGTTGCTTCAAGGCGTAGTATTTCAGGTAGCCACGGCCTTCGGCTTCGCTCTTGCGCTGGTGCTCTTTGCGGGTATCCGCGAGCGTCTCGATGTTGAGGATGTTCCGCAGGGCATGCGCGGTGTGCCCATTGCACTTATAGCAGCGGGATTGTTAGCTATGGCGTTCATGGGCTTCGCAAATTTGGTGTAATAAGGCGCAATCTGTGCCCTCTCAATCATCAGCCTGAATGGGACGTACGTAGAGTACAGCCTATTCGGGCTGATTTCTTTTTGGACTATGGAAAAAGTGAAAAGTGAAAAGTGTGGTGCGCTTCGCGCAAGATTTTAATGTCGGCCGAGTCGTCGCATAGTCCCAAAGTCCCATAGTCTCAAAGTTAAAAATCAACGAGACAACGAGACAACGAGAAAAAAAACTGTCCCACAGCCAAAAAAGACATAGGCTGCCCCAAAAGGCAGCCTATGCTATTGGATTGATGAGTCGTTAGACTACTCCTCGTCCTCGTCGGGGAGCTTAAACTCCGTGAAGCCCGCCTCAACAAGGGTGTTGTACCATGCGAAGCACTTCTTCATATCCGATACGTGAACGCGCTCGCGGTCGTACTCGGGAAGCACCTTGGCGAACTCCTCCTTAATCGTCTCTGCCGACTCCTTGTGCGACACAGCCTTCTGACCGTTGGTGTAGTTCCAAATGTTGGTGAAGACCTCGGCGAGGGGAATATCCTCACCCTCGGTGTACATCGAAATCTCGGTCAGGGCACTAACGCGCGATGTCGCTGAGGCGTTCATGCGCTTGCCGTCGGTGAGCGATTCAACGATAACTCCGCGCATAGACTGCGCTACATACTTATACAAACCGGGCTGACCCGAGATTGCCAAAATATCCTTCAACTCCATAGTGATTTTATAATATTTTATTAGTTATTCTTAACACGTACATCCATCTTGGGACGGGCAAAGCTGAAACCTGCCTCTGTCAGCTCGGTGTATATTCGTTCGTTGATATTGAACTTAACATCCCAATAGTCAGAATTACGTACCCAGCCGCGTGCCGAGAACTTAACGGCACTATCGCCCATCTCCACGAGGAATACCACGGGCTCGGGGTCGCCCACGATGCGCTTGTCGCTGCGCATGATAGCCATAAGAGCCTCGCGCACCTTGTTGGCATCGGTGCCGTAGTCAACGGCCACGCTCCAATCCACGCGACGCATCTCGCTCATCGAGTAGTTGTCGATGACCGATGTCGATATGGTGCTGTTGGGGATATATATCACGCGGTTGTCGACGGTGCGAATCTCCGTTGAGAAGAGTCCAATCTTCGATACGGTGCCCTCCTCGCCCTGAGCGTCGATATAGTCGCCCACGCGGTAGGGTTTGAGGAAGAGAATCATCACGCCACCGGCGAAGTTCTGCAACGTGCCGCTAAGAGCCATACCTATGGCCAAACCTGCCGAGGCGAGCATCGCGACGATAGAGGTGGTGTTGATGCCCAAGACCTGAATTACGACAAGAATGATAGCTACATAGAGCAGCACCTTGATGATGCCCGAGAGGAATGAGCGGAGCGACACCTCGACCTTGCGACGCTCATAGACGCGATCCATGAAGAGCATCATGCGGCGTACAATCCAGCGACCTATGTAGAAGATAACAAGCGCAGCGAGAATCTTCAAACCGATGTTTACGGCACCCTCGGTGAGGGTGTTTACAAGTGATGAGAGGTCGTAGTCGAGAAGTTTATCGACGCTCTCTTTGAGGTTTCCAGGATTGGTTATCTGCTCCAAGGTATGCGCGGGAGTGGTCTCAACGCTTGTGGTATCGCTTGCGACGGGGGCGGCATTTAGCTCCTCGCCCTGTATGAGTAGTAGATTTTTCATGTGTTGCTCTGTAATTTTACCTTAAATTAACGCTACAAAGTTAATTAAATTTTGCAAAATTTAGTATATTTGTGCAATAGTAATCAAATAAATGAGCTAAGAGGATGAAACCGACGAACGTGGAGATTATCCAGATGAATATCTCGGGTGAGGATAAACCCGGCATGACAGCACTGCTTACCGATATTTTGGCACGTCACGATGCCTTCATCCTCGACATAGGTCAGGCAAATATCCATCGCTCACTGACGCTCGGCATACTCTTTATGACTACGCCCGACCGCTCGGGACAGATTATGAAGGAGCTTCTGTTCAAAGCCACCGAGCTCGATATCAACATACGTTTCACGCCCATCACCGAGGAGGAGTATCGCCGTTGGGTGTCGGGACAGGGCAAAAACCGATATATCATCACGCTCATGGGCCGCAAGCTCACGGCGGGACATATCGCGCGCGTTACGCAGGCCATATCGGACGAGGGGCTGAATATCGACGACATCAACCGTCTCACGGGACGTATGCCCCTGGATGAGGATGAGCGCGCCCCGAAGACATGTATCGAGTTCTCGGTGCGTGGTACTATCGACGACAAGAGCCGCATACAGAACGCCCTGATGGCACTTACGAATACGGGCGAGGTGGATATATCGTTCCAGAAGGATGGCATCTTCCGCCGCTCGCGCCGTCTTATATGCTTCGATATGGATTCGACGCTTATTCGCACCGAGGTTATCGACGAGCTTGCCGACCGTGCGGGTGTTGGCGACAAGGTGCGCGAGATTACCGAGCGCGCGATGCGTGGCGAGATAGATTTCCGCGAGAGCTTCCGCGAGCGTGTGGCACTGCTCAAAGGTCTCGACGTGAGCGTGATGGAGGATATTGCAAACTCGTTGCCTATCACCGAGGGCGTAGACCGCATGATGACCATTTTGAAGCGCGTGGGCTACAAGACGGCCATCCTCTCGGGTGGCTTCACCTACTTCGGTAACTATCTGCGTAGCCGTTTCGGCTTCGACTATGTCTACGCCAACGAACTCGAAATAGAGAACGGCCGACTCACGGGCCGTTGCACGGGAGATATTGTCGATGGTCAGCGTAAGGCCGAGCTGCTGCGTCTGCTCTGCCAATTCGAGAATATCGACATCCAGCAATCTGTGGCCGTGGGCGATGGTGCCAACGACCTCCCGATGCTCAATATCGCGGGCCTCGGCATCGCCTTTCACGCCAAGCCCAAGGTGCGTGCCACGGCGAGTCAGGCTATATCGACCGTAGGTCTCGATGGTATTCTCTACTTCCTCGGCTTGAAAGACTCGTGGGTGGAGAAGACAAATAACTGATGCTAAATCGCCTAATCATATCACTCAGCATAGCACTTCTTCTTGTCGGATGCAGCGATGCCTCTGACAGGGATACTTTCTATTCACCCGGTGTGGCAAACATCACCGTCGCGGAGCTGCGCGGCATGCTCTCGACGGTGCGCCCCACGACCATCGACGAAGATTTCGTCCTCTCGGGCCGTGTCATATCCTCGGACGAGGAGGGTAATATCTACGCTACGCTCCACATCGACGATGGCACGGGTGCTGTTGTCGTCAAGGTCGATATGTACGACCTTCACACGCTCTACCCCGAGGGTCTGCGCCTCTCGCTGCATCTGCGGGGGTGTGCCGTGGCCTTTATCCGTGGAGTGCTTACGGTTGGTGTGCAGGCGCCATCCTACGACTACGATGGTGTGGAGCCTATCGCCTCGCCTCAATATATCGCGCGTGTGCTGCGTCGTGGCGACGATGTGTTAAGGGTAGAGCCGTTGAGCCTGCCTATCTCGGCCCTCCGCCGCGAGCATTGTGGACGAAGTGTTGCAATAGAGGGCCTCACCTTACGTGCGGCCACAAGCATCGAGGGGTATGATGATGCCACGTTGGAGGATGCCATCTGGGAGGGTAGTGTGCTCTATGAGGATGCCTTGGGCGATACCATTGCCATCTATACGAGCAGCTATGCACGCTTTGCCGAGGAGCGTGTTCCACGGTCGGTGGAGCGCGTAACGGGTATTATAGAGTGGGGCCGATATGGCCAGGGCGAGGAGTGTTATCAAATAGTGATGTCTCATGTGGAGGATTGTGTTGCTCGTATGTAGTATCTCTCTGCTGGTGGCCTGCGCGAAACCCCACGAAGGGTCGCGAGGCGAGGTCTCGGCAGCCCATCTGTGGGCGATGAGCGATGTGAGGTCGAAGCGTATTACGGATGATATATATCTGCGTGGCTCGGTGGTGCTCAACGATAAGTTTGGTGAGAGCCCCTATGCCGTTGTTGTTGCCGACGACTCGGGATGTGTCGAGATAGAGCTCGACAGCCGTGATGTGGAGCGGCTGCTGCCCCTCGGCTCCGAGGTTGTGGTGCGCTGTGCGGGCTTGTGGCTTGGTCGCCAGGGTCGCAACGTGGTGTTGGGCGCAGAGCCGCATGCGGAGTATGTCGTTGAGCGCGTTGCCGAGAGCGATATATATAATTATATAAAGGTAACAAGCTACACCGCATCGTGCCGTCCCAAGCCTATGACCATAGGCGATATTACGGAGGCCCGTCTTAGGGAGTATGTCGTGCTGAGCGATGTGTGGTTTATGGTCGATGATGGGGCTACGACGTGGTGCGACGAGGGTGCGGAGGGTCGCTATGAGACTACGCTGCGTTACCTGACCGATGGCGAAGCGGTGTTGCCTGTCGTTGTCGCGGGTACGGCAGACTATGCCCACGAGCCGCTGCCCATAGGCCCGCAACGTTGCTGTGGTATTGTGGAGTGGCGCGATGGTGTCGTTATGCTGCGTATAGCGCATCGCCAGACCACCGCCATAAAATAGTGAAATGATGCATAGAACCTCACGTTTTGACCTTTATGCCTCGCTTTTTGCATCATTACACAAAATAAAAAATTGCGGGTAGAAAAAAGTATACCCGCAATTTTTAGCTATATTTTCTTGTTTAGCTTTTCTTCTCTTTCGCTTTTCTTCTCTTTCGCTCTTCGGTTTTCCGCCCTCCTGCTCACTTGCGTAGATGTTAAATAGATCCGACACAGCCCTCTCGCTACTCTTTGTTTTCGGCGACCCACTGTGTCAGCTCCACGAAGTCGGCTACCGAGAGTTGCTCGGCGCGCATGGCAAAGAAGCGATGCTCACGGCCGCCGAAGTTGCCAAAGACCGATTTTAGGGAGTTGCGTATCATCTTGCGACGCTGACCGAACGACGCCTTGACAACCTTGATGAACAGCTGCTCGTCACAGTCGAGGTGTGTCGTATTGTTGCGCACGAGGCGTATGACGGCACTCTTAACCTTGGGTGGCGGGTTGAAGACCTTCTCGCCCACGGTGAAGAGGTACTCTATATCGTACCACGCCTGCAACAACACGCTGAGGATGCCATACTCCTTAGAGCCCGGGGGCTCGGCCAGACGCACGGCTACCTCCTTCTGTATCATGCCCACGCACTCGGGGACGATATCGCGGTTTTCGAGAACCTTGAAGAATATCTGCGACGAGATGTTGTACGGGAAGTTGCCTATGATTTTCAGGCGCGAGCCATACCTCTCGCGAAGATCCATTTTAAGAAAGTCGCCCTCCGTAAGACGCTCGCTGAATGTGGGGTAGTGGGCGTGGAGGTACCCCACCGACTCGCTGTCAATCTCCGCTCCGTAGGTAACAATGTCGGTGCGCTCCAGCAGAAACTGTGTGAGCACACCCATGCCACAGCCCACCTCCAACACCTTGTCGGGGGCGTCGTCGCTGCCTCCCGAGAGCGATGTTGCAATCTTGCGGGCTATGTTAAGGTCGGTCAGGAAGTGCTGACCGAGGGCCTTCTTTGCTCTTACCTCTGCCATTAGTTTGCTACCTCCGAAATAAACTTAATGCGAACCAGGCGTATCTCCTCCTCGCTATACTCGGCACCGAGCTCGTCGATGGCGGCATCGAGTGAGTCGCTCTCGGCATCCTCCTTGAAGTAGAGGTATATATCCTCAACCTTATCCTCGTCCATGATGGTGTTGAGGTAGTACTGTATGTCGAGGCGCGTACCCGAGTTGACGATAGCCTCAATCTCGCTGAGAAGCTCGTCCATATCGAGGTTGCGGGCGCGTGCTATATCCTCGAAGTCCATCTTGCGGTCGATAGACTGTATGATGAAAATCTTGTTGTTCGACTTGTTGGCGACACCCTTCACGACCATATCTTGCGGACGGATAATCTCCTTCTCGTCGACATAGGTCTTGATAAGTTTCACGAACTCCGCACCGAACTTTTGTGCCTTGCCTGCACCTACACCCTGAATTGTCTGCAACTCCTCGATGGTGATGGGGTATTGGATAGACATATCCTCCAACGACGGGTCTTGGAAGATGACGTATGGCGGCAGGTCGTTCTGGCGCGCCACCTTCTTGCGCAAGTCTTTGAGCATGGCATATAGCTCCTCGTCGGCAGCACCGCCACCCTTCATCGCTATTACCTGCTCGTTCTCCTCCTCGTTGTCGTAGTCGTGGTCGAGGGTGATGGTAATCTTCGTGGGCTTCGCGAGGAAGGCCTCGCCGCGCTCGTTGATAGATATGAGGCCGTAGTTCTCGATATTTTTGTCGATGAAGCCGTTGATTAGGGCCTGACGTATGACGGCATTCCAGAAGCGGGCATCCTTATCCTGTCCGGCACCAAACGCCTCCAACTTGTTGTGGCCGTAGCTCTTTATCATCGCCGTAACCTTGCCTGTAAGCACGGCTACGAGGTGGTCAATCTTGAACTTATCGCCAATCTCCTTCAACGTCTCCAACGCGAGCTCCATCTCCTCGGTAGCCTTAACCTGAGGCTTGGGGTTGCAGCAGTTGTCGCAGCTGCCACAATTGTCGTTGGCATACTCCTCGCCGAAGTAGTGTAGGAGCGATTTACGACGACACATCGAGCTCTCGGCATACGACACCGTCTCCAAGAGCAGCAGCTTGCCAATCTCCTGCTCGGCAACGGGCTTGCCCTGCATGAACTTTTCGAGCTTCTGTATATCCTTGTAGCTATAAAACGTGAGGCAGTGGCCCTCGCCACCATCACGTCCGGCGCGTCCTGTCTCCTGATAGTATCCCTCCAACGACTTGGGGATGTCGTAGTGTATGACGTAGCGTACATCCGGCTTGTCGATACCCATACCGAAGGCGATGGTGGCGACGATGACGTCGACACGCTCATGCAGGAAGGCATCCTGGTTGTCGGCGCGTGTCTGCGCATCCATGCCGGCGTGGTATGCCAAGGCCTTGATGCCGTTGGCCATGAGCAACTCGGCGAGCTCCTCAACCTTCTTGCGGCTCAGACAGTAGATGATGCCGCTCTTCGAGTCGTGCTGCTTGATGAAGCGGATGATGTCTCTGTCGACATTGTGCTTGGGGCGCAACTCGTAGTAGAGGTTGGGACGGTTGAACGACGAGCGGAACACCGTGGCGTCGGTCATGCCGAGGTTTTTCTGTATATCCATCTGCACCTTAGGTGTTGCCGTAGCCGTGAGGGCGATAAGCGGCGCGGTGCCTATATCGTTGATGATGGGACGTATACGTCGATACTCAGGGCGGAAGTCGTGGCCCCACTCCGAGATACAGTGCGCCTCGTCGATGGCGTAGAACGATATCTTAATCTTGCGAAGGAAGGCGATGTTATCCTCCTTGGTTAGTGATTCGGGGGCAAAATATAGTAGTTTGGTGCGACCCTCCATCACGTCCTGGCGCACCTGTGCTATGGCTGCCTTGTTGAGCGACGAGTTGAGGAAGTGTGCGATGCCCGACTCTGTCGAGAAGGTGCGCATGGCGTCCACCTGATTCTTCATCAGGGCGATAAGTGGCGATATGACGATGGCTACACCATCCATAATTAGCGCAGGGAGCTGGTAGCACAACGACTTACCACCGCCCGTGGGCATGAGAACGAATGTGTCCTTGCCCGAAAGCACATTATTGATGACGGCCTCCTGGTTTCCTTTGAAGGATGTAAAACCAAAATACTCCTTTAATTTCTCGTGCAATAAGCCTCCTTGTTGGGTACTCATAATCTTGTTGCTGAAAAAATTTACCCAAATATAATATATTTTTTTGAAAATTAGTAATAACTTTGTGAAAAATTTAGTAAAAAAGATGCGACTCTTTACAAGCGAATTGGTAAAATCCTATAAATCACGCACTGTCGTGAATCATGTCTCTATCGACGTTAAGCAGGGCGAAATTGTTGGTCTGCTCGGCCCTAATGGTGCCGGTAAGACCACTACGTTCTATATGATTGTGGGCCTCATCAAGCCTAACGATGGCCGCATATTCCTCGAAGATGACAACGGCAAGATTAGCGACATCACCGGACTACCCGTCTATCGTCGTGCTCAGATGGGTGTGGGTTATCTTGCGCAGGAGGCGTCGGTATTCCGCAACCTCTCGGTAGAGGACAACATTCGCGCCGTGTTGGAGATGACCAAATATTCGCGTCAATATCAGAGGGAACGCTGCGAACAACTTATCGAGGAGTTCCGTCTGCAAAAGGTGCGCAAGAGCTATGGTAATCAGCTCTCGGGTGGCGAGCGTCGCCGTACCGAGATAGCGCGTGCCGTGGCCATAAACCCCTCTTTCATACTCCTCGATGAGCCATTTGCGGGTGTCGACCCCATCGCCGTAGAGGATATTCAGAGCATCGTGGCTACGCTCAAAGAGCGAAACATCGGCGTAATTATCACCGACCACAACGTCGACGAGACTCTGGCCATCACCGACCGCACCTACCTCCTCTACGAGGGTAAGATTTTGAAGGCCGGTACGGCTGAGGATTTGGCTAACGACGAGATGGTGCGTAAGGTCTACCTTGGTCGCAACTTCGAGTTGCGTACTTCGCCTCAGATGGCGCGTGAACGTCGTGCGAGGGAGGAGGCCGAGCGTGAGGAGGCACTCCGCGCTATGGGCTATGTGCACCAAGCGGAGGAGAATGATGACGATGACGACGACACATTGTAATAACACTATATATGGATAGTACAGTCCCCTTAGGGAACCGTTTGCAGGGCGCAATAACGCCCCCATGCTCAAAAAGTTATGCTCAACGTGCGCTTGCCGCAGCACTCCTTGCTTCGGGGCGCACAACATTGCGCGGCATTGAGCTTTGTCGCGATACACGTTCGGCAATAGCCGCTATCGAGGCCCTCGGTGCCTCGGTCGAGATAATCGATTCCAACACACTTGTCGTAAATGGTGGCCTCAGACCCCGCACCTCGTCGCTCAATGTCGGCGAGTCGGGACTTGCTGCCCGCCTCTTTACGCCCATCGCGGCACTCACCGATGAACCTATCGTTATCGAGGGTGAGGGCACGCTGCGTCATCGACCCATGTCGATGATGATTGAGCCGTTGAAGGAGCTCGGCGTGAAGGTGCGCGATGGTGGTGGTCGCCTGCCTATCGAGGTGCGCGGCCCGATGCGTGGCGGCAGGGTGGTTGTCGATGGCCGCATGTCGTCGCAGTTTGTTACGGGACTGCTCATAGCCCTACCTCTTGCCGAGCGCGACACGACCGTTGAGGTTGAGGGGGCTGTATCTACGCCCTACTTAGATATGACCTTGGAGACAATCAAACGCTTTGGCGTTGAGGTCATGTATCACGAGGGCGACTACTCGGAGTTCTACATCGAGGGTGGCCAGCAGTATGAGGCTGTGGACTACACCATCGAGAGCGATTGGAGTGCCGCAGCAACAATCATGGTCGCCGCAGCCATTGCGGGCGAAATAACGTTGCACAACATTTCCACGCTGTCGCGCCAGGCCGACACGGCCGTATGCCGAGCGTTGGAGCGTGCGGGAGCCTCGATAGTTATCGAGAATGATACTATCACCGTAGCACACCGCCCTCTTACGGCCTTCACGTTCGATGCTACGCAGTGCCCCGACCTCTTTCCTGCACTTGTGGCATTGGCCGCAGCTGCCGAGGGTGTCTCAACAATCTACGGTATCGACCGTCTGCGAGGCAAGGAGAGCGACCGTGGCGAGGTGTTGCGCGAGGAGTATGCAAAAATCGGTATAGATATAGAGTTGGACTACGACGAGAATGTTATGCGCGTTATCGGCGGCGAGCCCGAGTGGGCCGAGGTGGATAGCCACGACGACCATCGTGTGGCCATGTCGCTGGCCGTAACGTCGTTGCGCCTCGAAAGAGAGCTTCCGATACGTAACCGTGAGTGTGTGGCCAAGAGCTACCCCTCGTTCTTCGAAGATATAGATTCTCTGAGAGTTAAATAATAACATAAAAGCAGTTAGCGAGTGAAAAATTGGTTTGGCGATAGGTTGCGAGTAACCATCTTCGGTGCATCACACGCCTCGGAGGTGGGGGTGCTCATCGAGGGACTGCCCGCGGGGTTATACCTTGGCTCGGAGCTCTTCGATGCCGACTTGGAGCGTCGTCGCCCTAAGGGTGTGGGCACTACGCCACGACGCGAGGATGACAGCCCCATTATCGAGGGTCTTGACGCCGAGTCGCTCACGACGGGTGCGCCGCTGAGAATATCGTTCCGCAACGCCAATACTCGCTCCGGGGACTATTCGCACCTCGTGAACCATCCGCGACCCTCGCATGCCGACCTTGTGCAGCGACGTAAGTATGGCGCAGAGTACGACCTCGCAGGTGGCGGTATGGCCTCGGGACGTATGACTGTGGCGTTGGTTGCAGCTGGTGTTGTGGCGAAACAACTGCTTAGGGATGTGCACTTTGAGACTCATATTGTGAGCATCGGCGGCGTTACGGACGAGAGCCGTTTCGACGATGTTATAGCCGCAGCACAGCGCGACGGCGACTCGGTGGGTGGTGTTGTTGAGTGCCGCGTGCGTGGGCTAAAACCATCGCTCGGAGAGCCCTTCTTCGACTCTGTGGAGAGCATCGTTGCGCACTTGCTGTTCAGTGTGCCGGCCGTTAAGGGCGTAGAGTTCGGTGATGGCTTTGCCTCTGCCGCAAAGCGAGGCTCTGAGCGTAACGACTCTATCATCGATGCCGAGGGGCATACACTGACCAATAACGAGGGCGGCATAAACGGTGGTATTAGCAATGGAAATGACATTGTTGTGCGCGTGGCCATTAAGCCTACACCGAGCATTGCACGCGAACAATATACCTATAATTTTGAGCGCGATGCCGTTGAGGCGTTGACCATAGGAGGTCGTCATGATGCCTGCATTGTGCGTCGTGGTGCCGTTGTCGTTGAGGCGATGGTGGCTCTGGCACTTGCCGAACTTAAACTTCGAGACTGATGGCTACGCGACGTGAGATATACGAGAGGCTACGTAGTGTCGCGCTGGAACGCTATGGTGATGATAATGAGGCGCGAAGCATTGCCGAATGTGTGGTGTTGTCGTTGGGTGGCATCTCGCGTAACGACCTTGTCTTGGAGCCGAATAAGGAGCTCGATATAGTCGATTTAGAGCGTATCATAGACGAAATACGGGCATGGCGTCCTGTGCAGTATATCGTCGGCAGCGCACCCTTCGACGACATGGAGTTGGAGGTGAGGGAGGGTGTCCTCGTTCCGCGCCCCGAGACGGAGGAGCTCGTTCGGTGGGTGGCAGGTGATATGCCCGCGGGTGCGACAATTCTGGATGTGGGCACGGGAAGCGGATGTATTGCCATAGCCCTTGCGCGTCGCCTTGCGGGTAGTAGCGTGTGGGGTATGGATATATCGCCCGAGGCATTGAGCGTGGCGCGAAGTAACGCTAAGAGGTGTGCATCGGATGTGGCGTTTGTTGAGGGTGATGCGTTGGGCGACTTCTCTCAGCATTTCGATACGAAGTTCGACGCCATAGTCTCAAACCCACCCTATATTCCCGTAAGCGATAGAACGCTTATGCGCCCCAATGTTACGGAGCATGAGCCCTCTACGGCACTATTTGTTCCGGATGAAGACCCGCTGCTCTTCTATCGTGCTATTGCCCGCACGGCACGCGGTATGCTACGCGAGGGGGGTAGACTATATTTTGAGATATACGAGATGCTGTCGGCGCAGATGTGTCAGATGCTCGCTACGGAGGGCTACGACAATGTGGAGTTGCGCCACGACTTTAAGGATAAGCCGAGGATGATATGCGCAAGGGTGAGTTCGATAGAGAGATGACGCCCGCACCTCGCGAGCGCAAGACAAAGACGGCTGCCGAGGCGTTGCAGTCGCTCATGAGGCTGTGTGTGCGCGCCGAGCGGTCGTCGGGCGATGCCATGCGCCTGATGCGTACATGGGGTGTGCCCGAGGTGGAGCGTGAGGGTGTGCTTAGCCGACTTGTCGAGCAGCGATTTATAGACGATAGACGCTATGCCGAGGCCTACACGCGCGAAAAGACGTCGCTGTCGGGCTGGGGTGCGCGTAAGATAGCCCAGCACCTCAGACAGAAGGGTGTTGCACAACATATTATCACGGAGACACTGTCCGCGGTCGATGACTTGGCGCAGCAGTCGCGGCTCGAAGATAGGCTGCGCCGTAAGCAGCGCACAACGAAGGCTGCAAGCGACTATGAGCTACGCGGCAAGCTGCTTAGATATGCTCTAAGTCAGGGCTATGAGTATGATGTGTGCAGGGATGCGGTTGATAAAATTTTGGGGTCAGACGAATAAAATTTTGCAATTCGATATATTTTGTTTACTTTTGCAGCGCAAAAGCGATGATAGGCACGCTGTTGAGCTATGCTTGAAGGCTGTAAGTCATTGCGATTGTAGAACAAAGAGGATGGTTCCGTAGCTCAGCTGGATAGAGCAACAGCCTTCTAAGCTGTGGGTCGTGGGTTCGAATCCCGCCGGAATCACGAGCGATGCAAACAAGCATCATTGGCAAGCCACTCCGAAAGGGGTGGCTTTTGTAATATAGGCAGTTGTGGGTGCTTGCACACTTACAACTGCCTATATTGCAAAAGATATTCTGCTACGCAGAACTTGCCAATGATGTCTGTTTATATCCGAGGTTCCGTGCGGGAAAGACGCAGTAAAGCGAAGCGGCTGCGTCAATTCCGCCTGCCTTGTTATCGCCGAGCCGACGCAGTGAAAGACGAGCGAAGCAATGCGGCAGCATTGTAAAGCGAAGTCAATCACGCTGCAAGCAATGCTTGCGCTCACTATGCCGAGGACTCCAAGGGAAAGGCGTTAAGCGGAGCAGACTTTGTCTGCGGAGTAGCCAATCCCGCCGGAATAAAATTCCGTCGGTAGTCTCTGTAAGCGGGGTTGCGGCGTTGTGCTGTTGTTCTATTTTTTGACTATGGGAAATTGGGACTATGTGATTTTTTATAGTCCCATCCTCCCATTGTCCCACTCTATTTTAACACTTTCCAAAGTAACTACACAAGCCCGATTTTTTGTACACAAACAAAAAAACACTAAATTTTTTTCAGTTCTCTCTTATATGTATAACGATATATTGGAGATTCATATAATGTTTATTTTTTATGCGATACCTCTTTTGAGTGTTGTTCGTTTACGAAAAAAAATCTACATTTGTATTTGGATTGGGTTGATTTATACTCAATTCGTTACATAATAGAAAGTGTTTTCGCACTGTCATTAAGTGAAAATGTGGAAGTCTTCAATGACAACAGGACGACGGATAACACTCATTCCTTGTATAGTTATGTGGCTATACACCTTTGGTGTATTTACCCTCATACTATCCAGGTGTGGGGTATCGCATCGTTTGTTGTTGTTATAGGTCTTTCCTCAACCTCCTACTTAACAAACGAAAGTCAACTCCACACTTTCTTTTTTGTGTGAATAGCCATAGTGGAGTTGGATGGCACAACGCTACGGACTTACTATGAACAATAGGGAGCAGACAATGAAGTTTTGTGAGCCAAAACCTAATGAAGGTAAAGCCATTGTCCTTAATAGAATGTATGTGGGCGACTATTTATCGACAAATCTCGGCCACGAGGTAATCAATATGTTTCAGGCCGATAATTACGGACATTATCTTTACCTTAACGCATACGGTAATTTTGGCACAGAGCATTCTAAACAGATTGGTTACATGCTCCTTGTCAAATATCACTCAGAGGGTCTGCTCGAGGTGATAGGTAAGGCAGAAGGTTTAACTGAGGTGGATGGTGCGAATGTTAAATTAAGTGAGAACTACAAGAGTGTCAATCCGAATATCTCACAAGCTCAAAACAACTACATTGAAGCAAAAAACATTACCTATGGAGGTGTCCCAATTAGAAAAATATTTAATGATGCCGAGCAACAGAACATCTTCATTACATACAAAGCAGAACACCTGTACGAGCCTAATCGACAGATATTTATCGGCTATGGAGTAGATGCCGATGTAGTCCTAAATGGGTATAAACAAGCTAAGACATCTCTTAAAACCTACATATATCCAGAAGGAACATATAAAGGAGATCAGAAGAAAGAGAATATCGAAGAGAAGAAAGCAGACTACATAAAGCTGATTGAGCTAATAGAGCAGAAGGGCTTGTGGGTAGAGTCTAACAAACGTATTAACGATGATTTATTAAAAGAATTAAAAATAAAGAGTCATGAGGTATCTATCTTTGATATCTGTCAGATACAGAACGATGAAAACCGTTTCTCGTATGCCCTTGCCTACTTTATGACACAACCTCAATACAAGAGTCTATGGCAGAACTTCTTCAAACAGTATGGTGTAGAATTGGACGAAAACTATACCGTCACTCGTGAGGAGTCGGCTAAGATTGAGGATAAAGAGTGGAATCACGATGATAAGCCAAATGGCGGTCGTATTGATTTACTTATTCGAGACGAAAAGAATATCGTTGTTATAGAGAATAAAATCAAGTCGGATATAAACGCTATCGCTTCTGACGGGAAAAAAGAGAATGGGGAATATATCACCCAATTGAATAGATATGTGAACTACATAGAGTGGCGTACACAAGGAGACGAGCCAACAAACAAGCGACCTGATGCTGGTAAGCGAGCCTTTTACTTCATCCTTACACCGAACTATAACGACCCTAAGATTAGCGATGAAATGAAGGTTTACTATAAAAAAAATATTACTTATCGAGATTTATACAATTTCCTTGAAACCACATCGGCTATTAAAGAGGACTCCAACTTCAAGGCATTTTACGAGGCTATGCACCGCCATACTCACAAAAATGTAAATGATTATCTGTATTATGATATGTTGGAGAAGTTTGTTAGACGAATCAAAGAGGCAAATAACAACAAATAGAGACCAAAGCTATGAGCATATTAGACGAAGAGGATGTTTTGATGGAGCGTGCAGAGCACAATGTTAAGGTTGCTACATATACTCCAGAATTTGACAAGAGAAGTTGGGACGAGTTCCAGACCGAGGCGATTGAA
>JAZRDV010000003.1:0-45404 GCA_045660465.1 Alistipes sp.
CTCGCTTCGGCATCGGATTATGTCTTGGGTGTTGTGATTATGATTGCTTGCTTTGTGGCAATGCAGCGCACGCTTGTATGGATGGTAGGAATGAAGTACAGCGACCTTCCCAAACGCATCCGTGCTCAGTGGTCTAAAAAAGATTAACTCAACGCAAACACAAGTAAAAAACAGCACTATCCCAAAAGGTAGTGCTGTTATTGCTTCCGACTATTTCTGTTATGCCTTCTTGATTACATAGGTCACAACGCCCCAGATGACGAACTGATTGTCGGGCTCGATAACGATGGGTTTATATTTATCGTTGAGCTCGTTAGCGGGCATCAGGCGCACACGACCATCGAGCATCTCCACACGCTTTACGGTAAACTCGCCGTCGATGAAGCATACTGCCGAGCAGCCGTTGTAGGGCTCGACGCTGCGGTCAACGATTATTATGTCGCCCTCGTCCATGTCCGCCTCGACCATCGACGTGCCACCTATGCGAAAGAAGAATGTCGATGCCGGGTGGCGCACAAGCAGACGCACCAAGTCGAGCTTCTCGTGGGGCTCCTCGTCGGCGGGCGATGGAAATCCTGCGCGCACCTCGCCGAGCATGTCGGCCTCGATGGGCGATATATCTTCAATGGGGTATGGTTTCATTACGGTGATAGTTATCGTTTAAGGACAAAGATACGAATATCGCTCGAACATACAATATCTCGTCGTAAAAAAAATGCGATGCAAAAAGGTGTTGTTACGCTCGAAATTGGGTAAAATGCAGTATATTTGCATTATGGCCTAAAAACTTATACTACGATGATAGAGAATACACCTTCGGAGCGTATCGCCGATATTGTTGCACGTCAGCATAGCTTTTTTTCTTCACACCAGACCCTCTCGGTGGACTACCGCCTGCGTATGTTACGTCGCCTGCGTGAGGGCATCTTGCGTCATGAGGAGGCCCTGTGTCGCGCCCTCTACGCAGATCTGCATAAGTCCTACGAGGAGGCCTATCTTACGGAGATAAGCATCATCCTCGGCGAGATTGATAACTTTCTCAAACACCTCGCCGCCTGGGCGGCACCCTCGAAGAAGAGTACGCCGTTGAAGCTCTTTCCGTCACGCAGCGTAATTGTTACCGAGCCGCTTGGTGTGGCTCTTATCATCGCACCATGGAACTATCCCGTGCAGCTGTTGCTCAACCCTCTGGTCGGGGCCATTGCGGCGGGGTGTACGGCAGTATTGAAACCATCGCCCTACGTGCCCACCGTCGCACGCGAGATTGAGATGCTCATTCGCGAGCTCTTCGACGAGGAGTATGTTGCTGTTGTGCAGGGCAATAGGGATGTCAATAGCGCGCTCTTGAAGCAGCGTTACGATATTATTTTCTTTACGGGCTCTCCGACCTTGGGACGTGTCGTTATGCGTGCTGCCGCCGAGAATTTAACCCCCGTAGTCCTTGAACTCGGTGGCAAGAGCCCTGTGGTTGTCGACCGCACGGCCGATGTGAAGCTCGCTGCGCGACGTGTCGCTTGGGGCAAGACGCTCAATGCCGGGCAGACGTGCATCGCCCCCGACTATCTGCTTATCCACCCCGAGGTTAAGGAGGCCTTTGTTGTGGCCTTTGCCGAGGCTGTGCGTATGATGCATGGCGAGGATGTGCGTACAAGCAAGCACTATGTGCGTATGGTGTCGGATGCTGCCTTTGCGCGTGTTAGCGGATATATCGCCGAGGGACGTGTGCGTTTTGGTGGTCGGGTGGTGGCCGATGAGAGGTATATCGAGCCAACGCTCATTGACGATGTGTCGCCGGATAGTGCCGTTATGACGACCGAGATTTTCGGCCCTGTGCTGCCTATGGTCGAGGTCGAGAGTGTCGACGAGGCTGTGCGCTTTATCAATTCGCGCGAGAAGCCGTTGGCACTCTACGTCTTTGCCGAGGAGCGTGAGGCGCAGCGTGTGGTGGAACTCACGTCGTCGGGTGGAGCGTGCGTGAATGATACTATCATGCATATCGCCAACGAGTATCTTCCGTTTGGTGGTGTCGGTAACTCGGGTATGGGACGCTATCATGGCCGCGATAGCCTCTACTCCTTCTCGCATCGTCGCTCGGTGCTCACCACGCCAACGTGGATAGATATGCCGTTCAGGTATATGCCCTATAAGTGGTTTCAGCGTATTAAGAGGTGGTTGTGATTGGTTTTAAGGAGATTAAGGTGGCTTTCCCTAAACTCCTTAACTTCCCTAACTTCCCTACCATAAACAAAAATAGGTTGTCATCTGCATGACAACCTATTTTGTTATATTATTACTTTTTGGGACTATGGGACTATGGGACTATGGGACGACTCGGTCGACATTAAAATCTCGCGCGAAGCGCACATATCTTTCCTCTCTGCGCTTGTCCTCTCGGTTAGTTTTTGCCGAGTACCATGCGCTCAATCTCCTCGATTTGAGCCTTGAAGCCCTTGTCGGTGTCGATCATGTCGGCAACGGCCTTGCAGCTGTGGAGCACCGTGGCGTGGTTGCGGCCACCTATCGACGAGCCGATAACCGTCAGCGGAGCCTTGGTGTGTTGCTTCGATAGGTACATGGCCACCTGGCGTGCCTGTGCCACGTCGCGTGTACGCTTTGCCGAGTTGAAGGTGTCGAGCTCGATGTTGAAGTAGTCGCATACGACCTTCACGATATGCTCGATGGTAATCTCGCGCTGTGTGAGCTTAACATATACCTTCAAAATATCCTTTGCCAGCGATATTGTAATCTTGCGACCGAGGAACGAGGCGTTGGCGATGAGCGATGAGAGAGCACCCTCAATCTCGCGCACGTTTGCCGAGATGTTCTCGGCGAGGTAGGTAACAACATCCTCGGGGATGTTGACACCGAGACGCTGTGCCTTGGCGCGGATAATCTTAATCTTGGTTTGGTAGTCAGGCACACTGAGGTATGCCGAGAGACCCCACTTGAAACGTGTGAGCAGACGCTGCTCAATATCTTTAAGCTCCACGGGCGGCTTATCCGATGTGAGGATTAGCTGCTTGCCGGCGAGTTGCAGATGGTTGAAGATATTGAAGAAGGCGTTCTGAGTACCTGTCTTTCCCGTCAACTCCTGAATATCGTCGATGATAAGCACGTCGATAGTCTGGTAGAAGTGGATGAAGTCGGTAATCTCGCCGTTCTTGTATGCTGTCTGGAACTGCGCCTGGAATTTGTTCATCGAGACGTAGAGCACCTGCAATTCGGGATGACGCTGACGCACCTCGTGGCCTATGGCCTGCACGATGTGGGTCTTACCCAAGCCCGAGTCGCCATAGATGTATAGCGGGTTGAAGGCGTTGTTGCCGGGCGATACTGCCACAGCCATACCTGCCGAGCGCGCCAAGCGGTTGCACTCGCCCTCGATGTGGTTGTCGAAGGTGTAGTTGAGGTTGAGCTGCGGGTCGATAATCATGCGACGAAGCCCGGGGATAGCAAACGGATTCTTTATCGTTGCGGTATCTATGGGCTGCGAGAACTGTGGCACGGAAATCGCGTCGGTCTTGGCTGCGGGCTGCTGTGTGGCGCGTGGCACGGCATAGTGTAGCTGTGTCTCGGCACCATACAACTCCGAGATGATGGGCATCAGGTGGCGCAGGTAACGCTTCTCGATGCTTGCGATGAAGCTCTCGTTGGGTACGCGCAGACGCAGATTGGCACCATCGAAGCCGATGGGCCAAATGGGCTTGAACCACTTGACGAACTCCTCCTCGGTAATCGAGAGGCGGAGACGGTCGAGGCAGTCCTGCCATACTTCGTTATATGTCTGCGTTTGTAGCATCGTTTCTCAAAAAAAAGTGTTATCTTGCGCTTGAAAAGAGGCGATATTACCCCTGAAACAGCTGTCTATATTCTGTTTCAATGAGTTATGAATATTACCTGCTTTTGTGGTTAAACCGCCCTCGATTTGCTCGTTGCAATAAGTGCGTTTTGACATTGCAAATATGTGGATAATTTTATTAAAATAATCTTAAAAAAGAGTTGCAAAATTCGATTTTTTTAATATGGCCAAATGGTCTCATTTTTGGCTCGATTTTTTAACGCGCTGATATGCAATATATGAAGAAAATTTTGTATATTTGCATATTGGAAATCTTGTCTCGAAAAACATAAATTATAAATAAAACCAATACTATTATGACAAACGAATTGGATAAGCAGGTATTGTCGAGAGCTCAGGCTTGGCTCGATGGCGATTACGACGAGGCGACAAAGGCTGAGGTGCGCCTTTTGATGGAAACCAATCATAATGAGTTAGTTGAGAGTTTCTACAAAGACCTCGAATTTGGTACCGGTGGTCTGCGCGGTATCATGGGCGTGGGTACCAATCGTATGAATATCTACACCGTAGGCTCTGCTACTCAGGGCCTTGCAAACTACCTCAAACGTAACTTCGCAGGTGAGCAGATTAAGGTGGCTATCTCGCACGACAGCCGCAACAACTCGCGCATGTTCGCCGAGCGTGTTGCCGACATCTTCGCCTCGAACGGCTTTATCGTCTACCTGTTCGATGCTTTGCGCCCCACACCCGAGCTTAGCTTTGCAATTCGTGAGCTCGGTTGCCAGTCGGGTGTTATGGTTACGGCATCGCACAACCCCAAGGAGTATAACGGCTATAAGGCCTATTGGAACGATGGCTCTCAGGTAACCTCGCCCCACGATGTAAACATCATCGAGGAGGTACTCAAAGTTACCGAGACCTCGCAGGTGCTCACGGGTAAGAATCCCGAGAATATCAATATCCTCGGCGAGGAGTTCGATCAGCGTTACCTCGCGGCTATCAAGGAGCTCTCGCTCTCGCCCGAGGCTGTGGCCAAGCACAACGACATGAAGATTGTCTACACGCCGTTGCATGGCGCGGGTGTTAAACTCGTTCCTGCATCGTTGCGTAACTACGGCTTCAACAATATTATATGTGTAGAGGAGCAGATGGTGCTCGATGGCAACTTCCCCACCGTGGCATCACCCAACCCCGAGGAGCGCAAGACTATGGCTATGGCCATCGAGCGCGCCGAGAAGGAGGGTGCCGACTTCGCTATGGCTACCGACCCCGATGCCGACCGTCTCGGTGTCGCCCTGCGCACAGGCGCGGGCGACTATGTGTTGTTGAACGGCAACCAGACTCTCGTGCTGCTGATGAGCTACCAGCTCACGCGCTGGGCCGAGCTCGGTAAGATTACGGGTAAGGAGTTCGTCGTTAAGACCATCGTAACCTCTATGATGCCAGATGCTATTGCCGAGCACTATGGCGTTAAGTGCTACAACTGTCTCACGGGCTTCAAGTATATCGCCAAGATTATCCGTGAGCAGGAGGGTAAGACCAAGTATATCGGCGGTGGCGAGGAGTCGTTCGGTTATCTGCCCGGTGATTTCGTGCGCGATAAGGATGGCGTAGCGGCTATCACGCTCGTTGCCGAGGCTGCCGCATGGGCGCGCGAGACTATGGGCATTACGCTCTACGAGTGGTTGCAGCAGCTCTACGTTAAGTATGGCTTCTTCCGTGAGGGTCTCGTAAATGTTGTTCGCAAGGGTAAGGATGGTGCTGCCGAGATTCAGCAGATGATGGTTGACTATCGCCAGAATCCTCCCAAGTCTATCCTCGGCTCTGCCGTAACGAAGATATACGACTATAAGACTTTAGAGCTACTCGACGTTAAGACGGGCGTGAAGTCTCCGATTGAGGGTATCGACGATAAGAGCAACGTGCTGCAATGGCTCACTGAGGATGGCACGAAGGTGTCGGTACGTCCTTCGGGCACGGAGCCTAAGATTAAGTTCTACTTTGGCGTTAAGGCTCCGCTTGCGAGTGTCGATAAGTTCGATGAGGTTCAGGCCGCTCTGGATAAGAAGATTGAGGATATTAAGGCTGAGCTTAATCTGATTTAGTGCGATAGCGGCGCATAGGCGACGCTTCGACAGTCGGGCCGGATGGAGAGACTCTCCGTCCGGTCTTTTTTTTGTTGGTGGGCATCTTGTGGGACTATGAGAAAAGTGAAAACTGAAAGGTGAAAATGGCGCGCAGATTTTATTAGGTAGTGATAGGTAATAGTAGGTAGAAGTAGGTAGTGGTGGGGAGCGCGCCAAATAAACTGAAAAGTATGGTGCGCGTTGCTCGGGGTTTATTGGCTGTTGCGCGCAAAAAAAAAACTCGCCTACAACTACCCATATCTACCTACAACTACCCATAACTACCCATTGCGCGCAAAAAAACTTGTCCCACCGTCCCACCGTCCCACCGTCCCATATAATATTAAATATCACGCGCGCGTGCGACCTCTCCCGCAAAAAAAATATATCAATAATTTATTTTGACGCAACCTGTCAAAAAATGGTCGTTACTTTGCAACTGAAAACAAGGATAAAGATGTTAAACGCACCTAAAAAGTTACGACTATGGGACTCAACTACACTATCGACTGCCATCGTTGCGGTTCGCACAGCGAGCACTACACCTATACCGATGTTCGCACCATGCGTTACGACGATTTGTATGAGCACATGCACCTCGATACCGAGTGTGCGATACGTTGCCCCGTATGTCGCGCCAAGTTAAACACTTCGATGGCCGATTTTCGTGCCCAGGTGCGTGTCGAAAAACGCCCGTAGCATGGCTAAATATTAATAAATTTTGGCGATGCCGCGGCAAAATCGAGAAATTTTTATTAACTTTGAAAGAGTTTTTGCCCGACTCGAAGAGGGCTTTACGAAACCTAAAACACGGAACTATGAATATAATAGCAATAGGGGAGCAGATTCCCGCATTTGAGACCCTCACACAGAGCGGCGAGAAGTTTTCGTCGGAGCAGCTAAAAGGCTCACCCACAGTCCTCTACTTCTATCCTAAGGACAACACCTCGGGCTGCACACTCGAAGCCAAGAGCCTGCGCGATGGCAAGGCCGAGTTGATGCGTCGCGGCTACAAGATTATCGGCGTAAGCCCCGATAGCGTGAAGTCGCACCAGAACTTCTGCGCGAAGTATGACCTTAACTTCACACTTTTGGCCGATACCGACCACTCGGTGGCCGAGGCCTTTGGAGTGTGGGCCAAGAAGCGAATGTACGGTATAGAGTATATGGGTATTCTGCGTACCACCTTCCTCCTGGATGCCGAGGCGCGCATAACGCACATCATCGACAAGGTGTCCACAAAGGATCATTTCGAGCAGATTATCGCACTCCTCGATGCGAAATAGGAGGTTTTAAGAATGGAATATAAATAGATAAAATATAAAAAGTTATGGCAGAGAAAGTACAGGTAAACGCCGATAAGCTGAAAGTGCTATCGGCCGTCATGGACAAGATTGAGAAGGACTTCGGTAAGGGCTCGATTATGCGTATGTCGAGCGAGTCGGTTACCGACGTGCCGGTTATCCCCTCAGGCTCGGTAACGCTCGATATGGCGTTGGGCGTAGGTGGCTATCCCAAGGGTCGTGTAATCGAGATTTTCGGCCCCGAGTCGTCGGGTAAGACGACGTTGGCTATCCACGCTATTGCCGAGGCGCAGAAGGCGGGAGGTATCGCCGCCTTCATCGATGCGGAGCACGCCTTCGACAGCTACTATGCGCAGAAGTTGGGCGTAGATGTCGATAACCTCCTCGTATCGCAGCCCGATAATGGCGAGCAGGCCTTGGAGATTGCCGACTCACTCATTCGCTCGTCGGCTATCGACAACATCGTCATCGACTCGGTGGCGGCACTCACGCCCAAGGCCGAGATTGAGGGCGACATGGGCGACTCGAAGATGGGCTTGCAGGCGCGCCTCATGTCGCAGGCACTGCGTAAGCTCACCGCCTCGATATCGAAGACAAAGACCGTATGTATCTTCATCAACCAGTTGCGCGATAAGATAGGTGTTGTCTATGGCAACCCCGAGACTACGACCGGTGGTAATGCGTTGAAGTTCTATGCCAGCGTGCGTATCGACATACGTCGCACGTCGGTAATCAAGGATGGCGAGGAGCAGCTCGGCACACGCACCAAGGTTAAGGTCGTGAAGAACAAGGTGGCACCTCCCTTCAAGAAGGCTGAGTTCGACATCATGTTTGGCGAGGGTATCTCGCGCATTGGCGAGATTATTGACCTCGGCGTGGACTACGAGATTATTCGTAAGTCGGGCTCATGGTTCTCGTATGGCGATCGTAAGATTGGCCAGGGTCGCGATGCTGTCAAGGAGCTGTTGCGCACCGACGAGGCTCTGCGTGAGGAGATAGAGTTGCGCGTGCGTGAGGCGATGGCCGAGGCGCGCAACCGATAGCAAGTAGCGGGGTAGCACCCTCGCGAGATTCTAACCCGGACACGGCTACCTCAGGTGGCCGTGTTTCGGGCATTTGGACTATTAGTAACATGGGGTAGCGAGGTGTTGTCTAAATGCCAAGTGCTCAGTACCTCAAAAAAATGCGAAGTTATGGAGTATACGCCGCAAGACGAGTTATTGATTGAGGAGAAGTGGCAGGAGTTGGTGGCTGCTTGTCGTAGTGCTAAGGTGTGTCGTCGTGATGATGACTGGGACTTCGTGCGTCGTGCCTTTTTCTTGGCCAAGGAGGCGCACAAGGGTGTGCGTCGTCGCTCGGGTGAGCCCTATATCATCCATCCTATCGAGGTGGCACTCATCGCTGTGCGCGAGATTGGCCTCGGCAAGAAGTCGGTGGTGGCGGCACTGCTCCACGATGTTGTCGAGGATACGGAGTACACCGTAGAGGATACATCGCGTATCTTCTCGCCAAAGATTGCCTCGATGGTCGATGGCCTGACGAAGATGGCGGGCGTGTTTAATACCGACACTTCGGAGCAGGCCGAGTATTTCCGTAAGGTGTTGCTCACACTGTCGGACGATGTGCGTGTCATCATTATCAAGATTGCCGACCGTCTGCACAACATGCGCACCCTCGGTGCCATGCCCCACAACAAGCAGATAAAGATTACAAGCGAGACGATATACCTCTTTGTGCCGTTGGCCTACCGCTTAGGTCTCCACGCCATCAAGAGCGAGTTGGAGGATTTGTGCATGAAGTATCGCTTCCCGCAGGAGTATGCCGAGATTGAGCGCAAGATTGACGACACGAAGATGGAGCGCGAGGAGTATATCGAGCGTTTTAAGAGGCCCATTGTCGAGGTCTTGGATCGCAACGGCTTCCAATACGACATCTCGGCGCGCGTCAAGAGCGTCTACTCTATATGGCAGAAGATGCGCCGTAAGAACATCCCCTTCGAGGAGGTCTACGACCTCTTCGCCATACGCATCGTCTTCAAGGCGTTGCCCTTCCCCTCGGAGAAGACACAGTGTTGGCAGGTCTACTCGTGCGTTACCGACATATACACACCCAAGCCCGACCGCCTGCGCGACTGGATAAGCATCCCCAAGAGCAACGGCTACGAGGCTCTGCACTCCACGGTCATGGGTCCCGACGGCCTGTGGGTTGAGGTGCAGGTGCGCACCGAGCGTATGGACGACATCGCCGAGCGAGGCTTCGCAGCGCATTGGAAGTATAAGCACGCCTCGATATCGCAGGAGGAGGATGGCTTGGATAAGTGGCTCAAAAAGGTGCGTGATGCGCTCAACAGCCCGGCCGAGAATGCTCTCGAATTTTTGGATAACTTCAAGCTGTCGCTATACAAGACCGATGTCGTGGTCTTCACGCCCAAGGGAGAGCCTCAGACATTGCCCTATGGTGCTACGGCCATAGACTTTGCCTACGAGATACACTCCAAGATTGGCAACCACGCCATAGGTGCCAAGATTAATCATAAGATACAACCCGTCACCGCGAAGCTCAAAAGTGGCGACCAGATAGAGATTATCACCGCCGAGAATGCGCGCCCCAAGGCCGAGTGGTTGGAGGTGGTGGTTACGAGCAAGGCGCGACAGTCCATACAGTCGTTCCTTAAACATGAGCGCGACAATAATATCGAGTACGGTATGCAGTTGCTCATGAAGCGTCTTGCCGAGTATAATGTGCAACTTAGCGGCCGTGTACTGCGCAAACTTATGCCAGCCTACGATTGTCGAAATAAGGATGAGCTGTATAGCAAGATTGGCGCAGGCATCATCAGCCTCGATAACCTCAGCAAGCTGCTTAAAGAGAACTCGGAGCGCAAGATTTTGAAGTTCTGGAAGCTCTTTATGCCCGATAGTGGGCAGCCGCAGGAGGATGAGGATATAGACCTCGACGACGAGGCTGCGTCGTTGGACGACACGGCCGTTGCGGAGGATAGTGTTCGTCGTGCCGACGAGCCGGAGTTCGTCATGGCCGAGTGTTGTGAGCCTATCCCCGGCGATAATGTCGTTGGCTACCGCGACCCTCGAACGGGGCGCATCATTGTTCACAAGTCGACGTGCGATACGCTCATACGTCTCGCTTCGCAGTTCGGACAGAATATCGTCAAGGAGGAGATACGTTGGTCGCAGCAGAGGGCGGTATCGTATTTGGCCTCTGTGGAGATTCACGGAATTGACCGCACGGGCATCATCCTCGATTTAACGAAACTTATAACAACCGATTTTAGTATAAATATGCGCTCGATAAGCATACAGAGCCACGATGGAATATTTGAGGGACGGATAAGTCTCTACGTTAAGGACATCGATAGCCTGAACGTATTGCTCGATAATATCCGAGCCATCAAGGGAGTCGAGAGTGTGAAGCGTCTGCTGAATACTTAGCGATCAGCATAGGCTCTTTCGCAATTCGATATGACGAAAGCGGTGGGGCATAGGCTGCACAGTTTAGCGTCGGGTGTGGTTAGGGTAGCTGGCAAGCGACACCGCGCAAAAAGACAATTTTTAGTTAAAATTACACATACAATTATGGCATCAATTTTTTCACGAATTATAGCAGGCGAGATACCCTGTTATAAGGTTGCAGAGAACGAGCGTTTCTTTGCATTTCTCGACATTGCTCCTCTGGCTAAGGGACACACGTTGGTTGTTCCGAAGCGCGAGGTTGACTATTTCTACGACTTGGAGGACGACGAGTTGGAGGGTATGATTGTTTTTGCGAAGCAGATTGCGAAGAAAATTCAGGCAACTACACAGTGTCGAAAGGTCGCAACTGTGGTTTTGGGCCTCGAAGTAGCCCATGCACATATACATCTGATACCCATGAACTCCGAAAAAGATGTAGATTTCGGCCGAGAGAAGCTCTCTTTGACTGCGGAAGAGTTCACTGAAATTGCTAAATCGTTGCAATAACATCGGCTGTTGATAACTTTATAACTCGTTAATTACTAATGGGGTAGGTTGATTGTTTCGACCTGCCCCATATCTTTTATTAACATAATATACGGCTCAAATTAATAACCGCCATCTTCGAGCCGAAAACCAATCTTTTTCGCAATTAAATATCATTATCTTCACTTTTGTAATTACAAATGTAATAGCAGCACATCTGTAACGAGTCTTAAAACTTTACAAGTATACAAAAGTAAACGTGTGTTAATAACTCATTTTATTTACAAGTGTCAATTTTTATGAATGACTGAATATCGCTTCAAAACCAATTAAAAACATACTGTTAATTTATTAAACAAATAAATATCTAAATATTGTAAATGAACCACTTACATATTTCTAATAAAGTAAATTATATGTTAAATACCCCTTTGTAGCCTTTGGTTATATTTAATAACGTGTTGGGTAATTAATATTACGTAAAGTGCAGAAATATAGCAATTAACATATTTTATATTAAGTTTATTTTATGTTTGTTGAATTTATTGTTTTTACCATAATTCAATATCTTACAATTGTAATAGTTGTTAACAATCGTTGTGATGTTACTTTTGTTAAAAATATTTGGTTTACAACAATAAAAGTTTTATATTTGTGAAAAATTACAGATATGAAGGAAAAACTCGAATATTTGCTCCGTTCCGGTGGTTATACGGCTACCTCTCTCGCCCGACTGCTCGAAATACAGCCGTCTGGACTATCCCATATTTTGTCGGGTCGCAACAAGCCGAGCTTCGATTTGGTGGTGAAAATTCTTCGAGCTTTCCCGGATGTCAACCCCGATTGGTTGTTGCTCGACTCCGACGAGGTATTCCGCACCACTACTACTACTTCGCCATTCGATAAGCCGAAGAGCGACGAGGGCGAAAAATCTCCCGATGCTCTATTCTCGTCGCCCGAAAATAATCAATTCTCGACGAGTTCCGAAAAGTTGAAAAATGATGAGGTCGACATTTTTCAGTCGTTGCCCAATATGGGGAAGCGTGTTGAGAAGATTGTGGTTTTGTATAGCGATAAGACTTTCGATAGCTACACGGCAAAGTAGGTGTTGAGGTGTGGCGCAAGCTGCGCTTAATCGATAGTTATACTATATCTATATATGGATGCTGCTTTTTTAGTGGTATCCATTTTTTTTGCCCCAATCTGCTGTCTCGCTCTCTTCTCTCTCGCATGCGCTCTAATTCTATCATTTGTATAAATATGCAATGCTATTGAATAGATATGCGGTTAGTTTGCGAAGGAATTTTGCGATTCTAATTGCCGATAATTAAGTGATAGGGTTAATTGCCTTTACTTCGGGCAGATGATATGATATGGTTGCAGCCTTACTTTGGCCGTGTGTATGATAGGGTTGGCTACCTTATTTCGGGGCGTTAATAGGCGGATATGTCGACTTTTTGTTACTGTCGCGCAGTTTCTCCAATTCGTGCATCTTGTCGCGATGACGCGCTGCGGCGAGGAAGTCGAGGCTCTTTGCGGCCATCTCCATCTCTTTGCGCGTCTTCTTGATTAGTTCGTCGAGGTTTGCCGATGCGATATACGATGTTTCGACGTCGGCAGCTTGTGGCTGTGCGTAGTGATTTTCGTACAGCGGATATACGTTCATATCGGGTTTCTCCTTGCCCTTATCCGCAAGTAGTGCACTCTGTCCCTTGCCACTCTTCTGCGCTTGGCGAGGTATTATCTCGTGTTCGAGGTTATAGCGTATCTGCTTCTCGCGACGTCGGTTGCTCTGCTCGATAGCGTATAGTATCGAGTCGGTGATGGTGTCGGCGTAGAGCACCACATGGCCGTTCGAGTGGCGTGCAGCACGTCCCGCAATCTGTGTTATTGAGCGGATGTTGCGCAGGAAGCCCTCCTTGTCGGCATCGAGTATCGCTACGAGGCTCACCTCCGGGAGGTCGATGCCCTCGCGTAGGAGGTTGACACCAACGAGTACGTCTACAAGGCCGTCGCGCAGGTCTTCGAGAATCTGCACACGGTCGAGCGTGTCTACGTCGGAGTGTATGTATCTGTTACGCACACCGATGCGGTCCAAGTATTTGGACATCTCCTCGGCCATACGCTTGGTTATCGTCGTTACGAGTATTCTGTCGCCCTTGCGTATCGTCTGGTTTATGAGTTCCAGCAGGTCGTCTATCTGGTTTGTCGTTATGCGCACGTCGAGCGGCGGGTCGATAAGTCCCGTCGGGCGTATAAGCTGCTCGATAACAATGCCCTCGCACTTCGTCAGCTCGTAGTTTGCGGGTGTGGCACTAACATATACCTTTGTGGGTGTCAGTGCCTCAAACTCATGAAATTGCAGCGGTCTGTTATCTTTTGCTGCGGGTAGGCGGAAGCCATACTCCACGAGGTTCTCCTTGCGTGCACGGTCGCCACCAAACATACCGTGAATCTGAGGTATAGTTACGTGGCTCTCGTCCACCACGGTGATAAAGTCCTTGGGAAAGAAGTCGAGCAGACAGAATGGGCGCGAGCCCGGTGCGCGACCATCGAGGTATCGCGAGTAGTTCTCTATTCCCGAGCAGTAGCCAAGCTCCTTAATCATCTCCAAATCGTACTCCACGCGCTGCTTGATGCGCTGTGCCTCCATCTCACGGCCCTCACCCTCGAAGAATGCTATCTGCTTGAAGAGGTCGGACTCTATCTCTGCCACGGCGTTGTTTATGGTGTCGCGTGTGGTTACAAAGAGGTTTGCGGGGTATAGCGTTATGCTGTCCAACGAGTCGAGCTTCTGTCCTGTGGCTACATCTATGCTGTATATGGCCTCAATCTCGTCGTCGAAGAATACCACGCGGAAGCATTGGTTGCCAAACTCGCCAAAGGCCGCCATGATATCTATTGTCTCGCCCGTTACGCGGAATGTCGCGGGTTGCAGTTCCAACTCTGTGCGTGTGTATAGGGCATCCACAAGGCGGTAGAGCAAATACTTGTGTGTGCAGCGCATGCCCACCTTTATCGTTGTGGCTGTGGCATGAAACGCCTCGGGGTTGCCGCAGCCGTAGAGGCACGATACGCTCGACACGACGATGACATCTTTGCGTCCCGAGAGTAGCGTGGCCACGGTTTTCAGTCGCATGCGCTCAATCTCGTCGTTTATCGAGAGGTCTTTTTCGATGTAGGTGTCTGTCGTTGGGAGATATGCCTCGGGCTGGTAATAGTCGTAGTACGACACGAAGTACTCCACGGCATTCTCCGGGAAGAAATTTTTGAACTCGCCATATAGCTGTGCGGCGAGTGTCTTGTTGTGGCTCAGCACGAGTGTTGGGCGGTTGAGCTGCGATATTACGTTGGCTATCGTAAAGGTCTTGCCCGAGCCCGTAACGCCGAGTAGGGTGGTGTGCGGTGCTCCCGAGCGGATGGCCTCTGCCAACTGCTCTATTGCCTCGGGCTGATCGCCTGTGGGGCTGTATTCCGATACGAGTTTGAAATCCATACGACAAAGATACGCAGTATGCACGAAAAAGCAAAATTAAGGCCGCTTTATTTTGTTTTGTGGCGCGAAGGAGGGTGCCGCTTCGTGGTGTTATATTTGTAAAATATAAGGCCGATTGTTGCCTAATAAAAATCTTTTTGTATTTTTGTACCGTGATAAATAGCGCGCGCGTGCGTACTATGATTGGTGTGAGATAAGTTGAAATAATATAAATAACTAATAATTAAATAATTAACACTATGAAAAAGATTTATTCTTTGCTTGCGTTCCTTATGGTCGCAATGTGTATGGTGGCTTGTAACGACAAGCCTCTGCCCGAGCCCACTCCCGAGCCGGGTGGCGATGCAGTGAAGCCTGAGATTAGCATCGAGCAGGTTTCGGTTTCGGAGGATAGCTTTACGTTCAAGCTCACCTCGTCTGTTCCCGGCGACTACGCCTACTACTGTGTCGATACCTACGACAATAATCCTCGTCCTGCCATGCCCGAGTGGTTCAACGAGAACTCAGGCAAGGTTGAGGATACGGTTAACGTAACTGTCGAGAGCCTCAAAGCCGACGTTACCTATGAGTTGTTCGTTGTAGTACGCGCTACTGAGGGACAGATGTATAGCGATGTCAAGAAGATGGACTTCACAACCAAGAAGAGCTCTAATTCAGGCCCTATCACCCTTATTTCGGCTCAGCACGACCGCTTTGCCTTCAAGGTGAATATCGACGGATACTACCGCTACTGCGCTAAGTCTAAGACCGAGATGGAGTCGCTTGGTCTGTCGCTCGAAACATGGATTGCCGAGGCCGGTGGCGTTGCTAATGGTGTTCAGGAGTTCGAGTACATCAATGGTGAGACGGGTCCCGATAACACTAAAATTGTGGTTATGCCCGGTGCTACACACATTATTGGTGTGTGGCCCTGCGATGCCTACGGTAATGTTTATGGCGACTACTCGACATTGGAGTTCGAGACTCCCGAGGCTCCTGAGAGCACAGCCGGCGTAACAATTACGTTGAGCAACATTACGGGTACAACCGTAGATGTTAAGTGTGAGCCCGATGCTTCAATTGTTAAGTATCACATCCTCATTCAGCCTAAGAGCACTATTGATACTATTGTAAACAATCCTCAGTATGGCGAAAAAGCACTTATCGCCCTTATGGGTGGTAACTATGCATGGACTCTGACCAATGCTTATGAGGGCACTTGGACAGGCCTTATGCCCGATACGGAGTACTGTGTATGTTGCTTAGTTGTTGATAATGAGGGTGCTCAGAAATTCTCGTACGACATGACCTTCAACTCGGCTGCCGGTTCGGGTATTGTTGCCGAGTTGGATATTGAGATGACACCCAATGCCGAGAAGCCCTCGACATCTATCGATATCAAGATTTCGGCTACAAATGCTGCCTCTATGAGATATGCTTTCAACGATAGTGCAAATGTCGATGAGGTGCTTGCTCTGTCAGATGCGGTCTCTTTGGCAAAGAATAATGGTATTGCCTTCACTGCCGAGCAGCTCAACAGTGCTCTGAACGGTGGCCTTACCATCACCCGTGAGTTCTTGTGGCCCGAGGCCGAGTATGCTGTTGTAGTTTACGCCGTAACGAACGAGGGTAAGGAGACTACCGAGGTTGTCCGTGTGAATACTGAGGCTGCTCCCGTTCCTGCACGTGTTGAGTCGTCGTTGTTCGAGTCATTGCAGGGCGAGTGGACACTCTCTTACACCTTCATTGACATCCAAGGCAATATTCTGACTATCGATGGCGATGTCGTAAACATCCGCCAGGGTGTTGATGCCAAGAGCGAGGCCGACTATCGCGCCCAGAACCGCCTTGTTATCACAGGCTGGCAGTTCAGCGATACTAAGGTTGAGTACCAGAGCGTTGAGGATCTTATGTCATCGTCGAAGTATTGGAGAGACCAGTATGCACCTTTGGCATACCGCGACTATGGCCCCAAGGTATTCTTGGAGATTGGCGAGGGTGGCGTTATCACAATGCCTACATCTATGGAGTGCTACTTCTACCACTGGAACGTATATAACGACCTCTTCCACTTCTTCGGTGGCGACCTCGTAAAGAATCAGATGGCTCCTGTTGCCTTCCCCGTCGAGTTGTCGGCAGATGGCAATACACTTACCATCAAACCCTTTGTTTCGGGTGCGGAGTTCGACTACGGTACCTACTATCCCTCGGTATTCCGTTACAGCCAGGGCCAGTATGAGCCTTGGTGCGTTGCTCAGGGCGACGTAACGTTGCGCCGTAAGTAGTTTACATCGGCAGTGTTGCAGGGGGCATAGTGTTAGTCCCCTGCTGCGCGGCTGAGTTCGGTATGTTTTAGATATAATAAAAACTGATAATCTAATGAAGAGATTTTTATTTCTGATGCTTTTCTGCTCGCTCTTCGGCTTTGTAGGCTGTGAGCAGGAGGAGCCTACGCCCGCCGCCTCATTGGTGTTGAGCGTGGACTGCAACGAGATTGCAAACGATGGTCTCGCACTTGCATCATTTATGGTTAAGAAGGATGGCGTTAATGTAACGTCGGAGTGCCGTTTCTACAATGTTGAGAGTGGTGAGCCTCTGTCGGGTGCTTACTTTACATCTACTGTTGCCGGTACCTATACGTTCTATGCGGTTATGGGCATGGAGAAGTCGAACACCGTTGAGGTGAAGGTTGTTGATGCGGGTAACAATAACCCCAACGACAATCCCAACGATGACCCTAATGACAACCCCAACGATGACCCCAACGACAACCCCAATGACAACCCCAATGACAACCCCAACGATGAGCCTATCGTAGAGGAGAAGCCCATTACGCTCGAAGCCTCTGCCGATACCATCAAGGCTAATGGCCAGGATTTTGTCGCTTTTACCGTTAAGCAGGAGGGAGTCGTTGTTACCGATGCTTGCTCAATCTACGTCAATGGTGCAATCCTCAATGGTAACCGTTTCTCGACCTTCCAGGCGGGCGTCTATACCATCTATGCCACCAAGGGCACTGTTACCTCTAACGAGGTTGTAGTTACCGTTGAGGCTATTGAGGATATGGGTACTACCGTAGTCTTCGCCGAGGGTGTATCGCTCACCTCGGGCTGGTACGATGTCAACAAGAAGAGCACACCTTCGAGTGCAGGTGCCGATGCCATGATGTGTTGGGCTGCGGCATCGTCGAACATTGCGCAGTGGTTCCAGGATCGCTACGTTGCGGCGGGCAACACGCTCCCCGACGGCTGCCCCAGTGGCACATCGAGCTCATACGGCTACGAGTTGCAGATTATGGACGTGTTCCGCGATAATTGGGATAACCTCGCTAAGGGTGGTTGGCCCGATAGCGGTCTTGTTTGGTACTTCGAGGGTCGCGACCTCTACTCGACGATGAACGACAGCAACCGCGCTCACCCCCGCAGTGGCACAGGTGGCTACTTCGCTACGGAGTGGTCTACAATCTTCGAGGGTATGTACCACAATGAGGCGGGCAGCTATGTTGCCGAGATTAACAATTACAGCTGGCGTGGCGGCGTTGCCGACCCCTTGAAGCGATTCTCGGAGTATGTCATCGACGCTTTCGAGCACGGTATGTCGGGTATGGCTGTGGCTATTTCGTCGAATTTCAGTGGCGGACACGCCGTAACAATCTGGGGTTACGAGGTAGACAATGCCACGGGCTATGTTACAAAGCTCTACATCGCCGACTCTGACGACGGCGCAATGCCCACGTTGGCATCCTACACCGTACGTTCGGATAGCGGCAATGCTAAGATTGCACTTGTAGGACACACAACCTACTATCCCATGGCCCTCTATCCTGTATCGGGTTACGATTCAGCAACAAAATAGAATTTAGGTACAAGGCCTCGGTCGCAATAGGGCCGAGGCTATGCTATTTATACTTAGATATATAGAATATGAATAAATACGTAACACCCGAGTTAGATATTTGGGATGTTGTCGTTGAGGCCGGTTTCAATGTGAGTGGTGCCGTTGCCCCCGACTTTGATAATGAAAACGAGTTGTAAAACAAGCATAGTAAGCAAAAGATGAAAAAGTTACTTTTTGCCGTTGCAGCTATGTTTGTAGCGACGGCATGTATCTCGGAGGATATAGATGTCTCTGTTCCTGAGACCAATTTAGTTCCTGTCGAGTTGTGCATTGAGGATAATGCCACACGTCTCGATGTTGATGGTAACGTAGTTACATGGGAGGTGGGCGACAAGTGTAGCGTTCAGTTCACAAGTTTCAACGCCACGCAGTTTGTTACCTTCGAGATTACCTCGGCCTCACAGATTTTGGATAACGGCAAGCGCGCCAAGTTCACGGGTATGGTGCCCGAGGGTAGCTATGTGCGTGCTGTGGCCTTCTATCCGGGTGTCGCCACGGGTAGCGACAACCTCGCCATGAATGAGCATGCTCAGCAGAATGTCTTCATGGGCGCGGTTAACGACTATGCCGACGGTCTTGTTGTTGCTCAGGGTAAGGCTCTGACACTGACTATGACATTTGAGCATCTGCTGCATAAGATTGATTATAAGCTCACGGGCGATGTTAATCACAGCAATATTGCCGTTGAGATGGTCGTAACCTCTAATGGCAACCCCGTAGATCTTATTCAGTTTGGTGGCTACGATATGTATAGTGGCTCGTGGAGCTCTAAGGCTACCACACAGTCGCACTTTACAGCCATCGAAGATCACAACTTCGCCTCGGAGCCTATCGCCTCGGCTATGGTCTTCCCCTTTACGGCCAGCAATGCTGAACTCCTGTTCAACGTCTATATCGACGGCAAGAAGGAGTATGCCATAACCAAGAAGCCGAGTGCCTCGACCTTCAAGATGTCGGCCGGCAAGAGTTCGACAATCAACCTCGCCCTTACCGAGGAGAATAGGGTTGAGGTAGAAGCCGATTCAGGCAGCTCAGGCCCCTCTGTAAGCACCGACTTTGCTGCTGACTACTTCATCACAACATTTAAGTCGGGCGTCAGCGGTGTTAGTGGTTCGTATGGTATTGGTTTCCGTGCTTATATCAATACTGGCTCGTATATCGACGTACATATCCCTACGACGTATGCTACAACTTCGTCTATTGAAACGGGAGAATATACATGGACTTCATCATCATGGTTTGGTTATAATAGTTTTGTAGATTTTACCGTTCGTAATGGTGCAGGTCTTGCCAGCATGGGCTTGCGAAATAGTACGACATTGAATAGCGGCTCTATGAAGGTATCAATAGTCGACGGTAACTACTATATCGACCTGACGCTTACGGATACCTACTCAAAGACCGCTAAGGTGCAGTATATAGGCCCGCTTAACGTCGACGATGGCGGTATTATCCCCGGTGAGTCGGGTGGTGCGGGTGGCAGCTCGGGTCCCGTAGATATCGAACTTACGTCGCTGACGGCCAAGGGCTCGACTAACGGCTGCTATGAGTTCGCCGGTGTCGATGCTGAGGGCAATAAGATTGACCTTCTGGTTAACCCCGCGGATGCTACGGCAAACACCCTCTCGCGTGGCCTCGTGGAGTACACGTCGAGCAGCTATGCCGCAAACGAGGGTCTCTTCCATGCCAAAAATATCGTGCTCAACGGCTCGTCGCGCAGCGACGTAATCTCGGGCATGATGCACGTTACCTCGGCGAGCGGCAATAACGTAAATCTGAGCGTCAACCTTAACTTCTCGGATGGCACATCGCAGCGTTACACATTCGGTGGTGCTATTGTTACGACTGTTGTTGACGATAGCCTCACGCTCACCGCATCGAAGAGCACTATAACTGCCAATGGCAGCGACTACGTATCATTTACCGTGATGCAGTCGGGTGTCGATGTAACATCGCAGTGTGTATTCTACGTCAACGGCAGTGCTATCCTCGATGATGTATTCTCGACAGAGAACGCTGGAAGCTACACCGTATACGCAAAGAAGGGTGGCGTTGAGTCTAACCACATCACCATCACTGCCGAGGCTGTTCAGCCCATTGTGCTCAGCGCAAGCAAGACAACGTTGGTAGCCAACAACTCGGATAGCGTAACCTTCACTGTGAAGCAGGGCACGACAAATGTGTCGTCGTATGCCCAGATATGGGTCAATGGCGTGCGTAACAACGGAACGACATTCACGGCAAGCTCGGCGGGTACATATAGCGTATATGCCACCTACGACGGCGTAACATCCAATACTATCACCCTGACGGCTACGGCCCCCGATTCATCTAACCTCGTTACGGTATTTGCCGAAGGCGTAACCAAGACCTCGGGTTGGTACGATGTCAACAAGAAGAGCACCACCTCAAATCCTGGTGCCGATGCCATGATGTGTTGGGCTGCGGCATCGTCGAATATCGCGCAGTGGTTCCAGGATCGCTACGTAGCGGCCGGCAACACACTGCCTGCGGGCTGCCCCAATGGTACATCGAGCTCATACGGCTACGAGTTGCAAATCATGGACGTGTTCCGCGACAATTGGGATAACCTCGCACGTGGCGGATGGCCCGATAGCGGTATCGTTTGGTACTTCGAGGGTAGCGACATCTACTCGTCGATGGGTACTGAGAGCCGTGCATATCCCCGCAGCGGTACAGGTGGCTATTTCAGTTCGCGATGGTCTACTATCTTCGCGGGCATGCACCAGAATTCGTTGGGCGGCTATGCTACCGAGATTAACAACTACGGCAATTGGAGTAGTAGCGTGGCTGACCCCGTGAAGAGTTTCTCGCAGTTTGTTATCGACGCTTTCGAGCACGGTATATCGGGTATGTCAGTAGCCATGTCTGTTAATTTCGGTGGAGCACATGCCGTAACTATCTGGGGTTATGAGCTCAACCAAGCTACGGGCTACATCACAAAGCTCTACATCGCCGATTCGGACGACGGCTCGACGCCTGTGTTGCAGACCTACAACGTGAGCCTGAATAGTACCGGTACAGCGAAGATTAAGCTTTCGGGATATACGGACTACTATCCCATGGCCCTCTATCCCATATCGGGTTACGGCTCTAAATAGGGCGTTCAAGACAAAGCCTCGGTCAATACGACCGAGGCTTTTTTGGTTTGTGGGGTTGTGGCGAGTTTGAGACTATGGGAGATTGAGACAGTGGGAGATTTTTTTTCTCATTTTCCCATCTTCTCATCTTCTCATCTTCTCATTTTCCCATCGTCCCATCGTCCTCTTTTTTTGACTATGGGACTATGGGATTTTGAGACTATGCGACGACAATTTTGGCGCGCCGTGGGTAGAAATGGGTAGTTGTGGGTATATGTAGGTAGTCGTAGGCGAATTTTAGGCGCGCTACACACAACTACCCATAACTACCTAACACTACCCACTACTACCTATAATTCTGCGCGCACCAACCAATATACCTCGCGTCGCAGACACCTTACCTTTCCGTTTTCCGTTTTCACCTTTCAGTTTATATCGCGTCGCAGACACCTTACCTTTGAGGCAAAACTTCGTAATGCCTCGACTTTGCTCCGGCTCGGCATAGTGAACACATTCACTATGCTCTCGCCTTAATCGCAAAGTTCCCCTTTCACTTATAAAAAAAAGCCTGCCCGATTAACCGTCGGGCAGGCTTTTTTGTGTATCGTATCGCGTGCGATATACCTATATATTATAAACTGTCGTCGTAGAGCTCATAGTCGCCCTCGAAGCTTACGTGGTGGCGACCGATGCGAACGCCATTCTCATAGTCGTAGAGCGTTACGATAAGGTCAAACTTGTTGCCCTCAACGGTGAGAGTACCCTCCGAGTACGACCAATCCATTGATATCTGACCTTTGTCGTCATTGATTCTATAAATGCTATATCCCTGCATGAACTTGTTACCACGGCCCGTGTTGCCCAAATCGAGGGTGTAGGTGCCATCGGGAATATGCAAGTCGCCATTGTCGGGAGTGGTGCAGAAGAGGTCAATGAAGTAGTAGTATGCGCTGGGTGTGTCGTAGGTAAACTTACGGAAGCTGTTGCCCATGCCGTCATCCACCATGCCGTGGTCGGTAAGCTCGCCATCGGTGAGCATGATGTAGTAGTTGTAATCGCCCTTATCGCGGTTGCCATAGTAGATACCTACGAGGTTGGGAGCCTCTACGCTCTCGTCAATCTCGGTATTCGACTTCTGGTTAACCATAACGTCGAACGACTGCTCGCCGTAGCTCACGGTAACATTGCCCGAGCGCGAGAAGTTGGTCATGTTACGCTTAACGGTGAACGTTACGGTATTATCACCATAGTTGAAGTTGATAATCCAGTCAGAGTCGGTAGTGGCCGTAATCTGGCTATCGTCAGTTGCATTTTCGAGCGTGTACTCGATAGTGCCCATGCCACCTGTTGCACCGAAGATAAGTGCACCCTCAGATGTGAGTGTGAGCACGGCATCGTCACCATTGCCATTGCCGCTACCACCGGGAGTCGGCTGATTGGCGGGTTCGCATGCCGTAAAACCTAATGCCATGGCGGCAAAGAGTACGAGAAATTTTTTCATGTTACTTAAATTTTGTTTTGTTAATATCCTTTCTATTTGTTGTATCGCGCCAAGAACGACTTGTTGACAACAACCCTCACCTCGCGATGTAGTACCCTGAACTCTACGGGTGTAACGCCCAGGCACTCGCCGTCGACCTCCAATGGGGTCTCGGGCGACGACTCGATACGTATCTTCTTGCCCTGTTCGTGTAGGACGTGGCCTATCGAGTAGATGTCGCCATTGAAGAGACGGCGTATGCGGAATATCACGTGCCACCAGTGCAGCGGCTTAATCATCGTGATGTCGAGCAGGCCATCGTCGGCAACAGCGTCGGGAAGCTGCTGAATACCGCCACCGTTATACTTACCGATACCGATGGCTATGCTAAACAGCAGGTTGTTGTATATCAGTCGGTCGTCGACCCATATTTTCACACCTGTCGACTTATGTTTGAAGAACGAGCGCACCATGCACCATAGGTAGACGCTTGCCGAGGTGTGTCCCTTAGTTTTCAGGTGTTGGCGGCTGCGGTTTACCACGGCGTCGAAGCCCAAGCCCGCAACGTTGGCCACGTAGCGTGTCTGGCGGTAGTGCGACTCCTCGTAGTCCACCTCGGCAACATCTTGCAGGAAGGTGTACCCCTCCTTGATGGTGCGTATCGCCTCCGAGTAGTGGGTGGGGATGCCGTGCATGCGTATCCAGTCGTTACCCGAGCCTACGGCAATAACGGCGATGGTAACATCCGAGGGTGCCACCTGCTTCTGTATGAACAGACCGTTTACCACCTCGTGCAGTGTGCCGTCGCCACCTACGACGATGATATGGCGGTAGCCCGCCTCCACAGCCGACACCGTAAGCTCCGTGGCGTGCCACTTATGCTCGGTGAAGACCGCCTCGCATGCGATGCCGTTGTCGCGCAACAGCTTCGATATCTGCGGGTAATCGTCCAATCCCTTTCCTGAGCCGGAAATGGGATTGACGACTACAAACCACTTTACGTTACCTTCAATAGTGGGTCTATCGAGTGTCTGAGGTTTCATTCTCAAACGTTTAGGTTGTTGTTGCTAAATTACTTCTTGGGTGCGTTGCGTATGGTGTTGAGCATGAAATCGTAGAACTTCTCGACCGATGCAATCTCCACCTTCTCGTCGGGTGAGTGGGGGTAGCAGATGGTCGGGCCGAACGAAATCATATCCATGCCGGGATACTTCGCGCCGATGATACCGCACTCCAAGCCTGCGTGGATAGCCGTAACCGAGGGCTTCGTGCCATAGAGCTTCTCGTAAGAGTCGAGCATCGTGTGCAGGATAGGCGACTTCATGTTGGGGTTCCAACCGCTGTACGAGCCTGTAAGCTCAACATCGGCACCCGCCAACTCAAATACCGAGGCGATAGCACCTGCCAACTCGCCCTTCTCGGTGTCTACCGACGAGCGGAGGAGGCACTGAACCTTGATTGTCGAGCCGTCCGACACGACAATAGCCAAGTTCGATGATGTCTGCACGAGACCCTCCATGGCGATAGACATGCGCTGCACACCATTGGGGCAGCCACATACGGCACGGATGAGTGAGTGTGATTCGAGGTGAGGAATGATGCTCTTGGGGCACTCCACCTTCTCGGCGAAAATCTCGATAGAGTCCTCGATACCCTCGAACTCCTTGATGATAATCTGCTCGTAAGACTTAACGTTGGCCTCGAAGATAGCGGCCTCAGCCTCGCGAACAACAACTACGGCCCACGCCTCGCGGGGGATGGCGTTACGCATGTTGCCACCCTCTACGGCAGCGAGCTCCAAGCCGTAAGACTCGGTCTCCTGGCGCAACAAACGGAACAACACCTTGTTGGCGTTGGCGCGCTGTGTGCCAATCTGGATGCCCGAGTGGCCACCCTTCAAACCCTTAACCGTAACCTTGTAGGCTGCAAACTTACCCTCCAAGGGCTGCTCGCGGTACTTGAACGTTACGTTCACGTCCATACCGCCCGCACAGCCTACGTACAACTCACCCTCGGTCTCCGAGTCGAGGTTGAGCAGGATATCGCCTTTGAGCATGCCGCTCTTCAAACCGAAGGCACCGTCCATGCCTGTCTCCTCGGTTGCGGTGAAGAGAGCCTCCAACGGGCCGTGTACCAACTCGTCATCCTCCAATGCGGCCATGGCTGCTGCCAAGCCGATACCGTTATCTGCGCCGAGCGTAGTACCGTTAGCCGTAACCCACTCGCCGTCGATATATGCCTCGATGGGATCCTTCTCGAAGTCGAACACCTTGTCGTTGTTCTTCTGAGGTACCATGTCGGTGTGTGCTTGCAGAATGATGCCCTTGCGGTCCTCCATGCCCGGAGTTGCGGGCTTATAAACATATACGTTCTGTGCCTCGTCTACCTTGTGCTCCAAGCCAAGCTCCTCGGCCCACTTTACGATGTATGCGCGAATGGCATCCTCGTGGTGTGAGGGGTGGGGAATGTTGCAAATCTCAGCAAAGTGCTTCCAGACAAGTGCCGGCTTCAATGCCTTCAAATTCTTATCCATAATCTTTTAAGTATTTAGTTATTAATAAATTTATTTCGACTCTTGGTCTTATCTTTGGCGACAACCTATGGTTGTCTGTAATTTTTTACTCCTTAATGCTGCCGCGCTCCTCCTTGGTGTGCAGGCTATTCTCCAATTCTGCGCGCTTCTCGAACGCATCGACGATATACTTCACCAACCTGTGGCGCACGATGTCGCGCTTGTCGAACTCCACAATACCTATGCCCTCGATGTTGCGCAACGTATCCATCGCTTTGGTCAGTCCGCTGTCGGAGCGTCGCGGGAGGTCTATCTGTGTAACGTCGCCCGTAACGATAAACTTGGCATTGCGGCCCATGCGCGTCAGGAACATCTTAATCTGCGATAGGGTGGTGTTCTGCGCCTCGTCGGGGATAACAAAGGCGTTATCCAACGTGCGACCGCGCATATATGCCAAAGGTGCAATCTGCACAGTGCCCTCCTCGATATACTTCTGCAACTTGGCTGCCGGAATCATGTCGTTCAGCGCGTCGTAGAGTGGTTGCAAGTAGGGGTCTAACTTCTCCTTCATGTCGCCGGGGAGGAAGCCGAGCTTCTCGCCTGCCTCGACGGCGGGACGTGTGAGGATTATGCGGCGCACCTCGCGCTCCTTCAATGCTCTGACCGCAAGTGCAATGGCCGTATATGTCTTACCCGAGCCGGCAGGGCCTATGGCGAAGAGTAGGTCGCTCTTGTCGGCGAGCTTCACCAAGCGTTGCTGATTTATGGTGCGGGCACGTATTATGGCTCCGTTGTTGCCATAGACAATAACATCCTTATCCACGGCGGGTGGCTCTGTGCTCAGCTCTTCGAGGCTCGACGAGAAGGCCTGCGACACCACCTCGGACGATATATGTCCATACTTTATGTAGTACTCCACAAGGGCGTTCATCCTGCGCTCGAATGCTGCTACATCGCTACGCGCGCCGAGAGCCTTAATCTTGTCGCCACGGGCCACGATTTTTACCTTCGGGCATAGCTCGTGCATCTGCTCCAAGTAGGCGTTCTGTGCGCCGTAGAGTTCGCGGGCATCGACCCCCTCAATAAGTATCTCTTTTACAATCTCTTCACTCATACTATCGCTGTGTTAAAATACTACCGAAAAACCTGCTGTTATTCGGCTTGCCTTGCTCTCGAACTCTATGCCGTCGACCTGGTTGAGGGTCGTTTTCAGTGGGTGTATGTATCGCGCTTCGAGCTGAAAGTGTCCACCCATACATAATGCTATGCCTCCTGCTACGTTCCATGTGGGGCTGAACGGGCCAAACTCATGCGTCTGGTCGTTGACGGCATATTGCGAGCGATTCATCACCGTGAATACCGGGCCGGCAATAAATCGAAGATGCTGGTTTATGAAACGCAGGGATAGTAGTACGGGGATGTCTATTGTCGTGGTCTTAACCTTGCGCGTGTGGTCTACGATGTTGTTCTTGGCTACCAACGAGCCGCGCTGATACGCCACCTCGGTCTCGATGGCGAAGTTGCGACCGAAACACACACCCATGTCGAAGTGGCCGCCAAAGCCTATACGCGGCGAGAGTGTAATGTCGGTTGTAGAGATGCTGTTCAGGCTGGTGTACACTGCGTCGAGGCCCACACCCATCTCCATGCGAACTCTCTTCTTCGGGGTCTCGGTGTAGGTGTGTGGGTTCTGCATCTCGGCATGTAGCGAGGTGCATAGAAACATCGCCAAAACAAGTATCGTATATCGTCTAATCAACATATTGTTGTTGTTCTCATTTTGCTTCGAGGCAACACTGCCCGAATATCCTTTCAAAGGTACGGTTTTTTATAAAAAAACCAAAATAATCGAGCAATTATTTTATAATGTTTCATAATTTGAGCAAATTGACTTATCTTTGTGGCGCATATATTGTGCAAAAGATACCGATGTGAATCGGCGTCGCAATGTTTAACGCCAAAAATAAACAGATATAACTATGAGCTTAGTAGCTATTGTAGGTCGCCCCAACGTGGGTAAATCGACCCTCTTCAACCGCCTTGTAGGTCAGCGTCAGGCTATCGTCGACGAGACGGCCGGTACCACGCGCGACCGCCACTACGGCAAGACCGATTGGAACGGCAAGGAGTTTTCCGTTATCGACACGGGTGGTTACACCGTTAACTCGGAGGATATCTTCGAGGATGAGATTCGTCGTCAAGTGATGCTCGCTATCGACGAGGCCGATCTTATACTCTTCCTCGTTGAGGTGCGCACAGGTATTACCGACCTCCATATGATGATGGCCGATATTCTGCGTCGTTCGGGTAAGAAGGTGATGCTCGTATGCAATAAGGTTGACACCTATGACCTCATCTACTACTCACACGAGTTTCACGCCTTGGGCCTTGGCGAGCCCTTCTGCATCAGCTCGATGTCGGGTAGCGGTACCGGCGATATGATGGATGCCATCCTCGCCAACCTCCCCGAAGATACCTCGGCAGAGTACGATGCATCGTTGCCCCGTATCGCCATTGTAGGTCGCCCCAATGTGGGTAAGTCGTCGATGACCAACGCCCTGCTTGGCCAGGAGCGTAACATCGTAACCAACGTGGCGGGTACAACGCGCGACTCTATACATACGCGCTACAATATGTATGGCATGGACTTCTACCTTATCGACACCGCAGGTATGCGTAAGAAGGGTAAGGTTACCGAGGATCTCGAATTCTACTCTGTTATGCGCTCAATACGTGCTATCGAGAATTCGGATGTCTGCGTGCTTATGCTCGATGCCGAGCAGGGTATCGAGTCGCAGGATCTCAATATCCACAACCTCATCGTGCGTAACCGTAAGGGTTGTGTGATTGTGGTCAACAAGTGGGACTTGGTCGAGAAGGACAGCAACACCATGAAGGTATGGCGTGAGTTCTTGGAGAAGAAGCTCGCTCCGTTTAGCGATATTCCGATTATCTTCACGTCGGTAATCAACAAGCAGCGTATCCTCGATGTATTGCAGAGTGCAATTCGTGTTTATCAGTCGCGTAAGCGTCGTATCTCGACGTCGGAGCTCAACGACTTCTTCCTCCCGCTTATCGAGAACTATCCTCCCGCAGCGACTAAGGGTAAGTATATCAAGATTAAGTATGTAACGCAGTTACCTACACCTACACCTCAGTTTGCGTTCTTCGTAAACTTGCCCCAATATATCAAGGAGTCGTATCGCCGTTTCTTGGAGAACAAACTCCGCGAGCAGTGGGATTTCTCGGGTGTGCCTATTCAGATATACTTCCGCCAGAAGTAATCTCGATTATAGTGCGGAGGCTCTTCCGCGATAGAAAAATACCGTCGATGGAGCGCATGTCAAGTGCCACCTGTCGACGGTATTTTTTTTGGGGAGGGTGATAGTGAGATTAAGGAGATTAAGGAGATTAAGGAGGAAGGTCTCTATCCCTAAACTCTCTAAACTCCCTATCTTTGACCTCTCCAACCTCTACCTTCCACTCCTCTTCGAGGCTATCGCTCTGACGATTAGAGCAGTCCGGCCTTGTAGTAGAGCACTATCTGTTCGAGCATCTCATCCTCGCCGTCGGGGTCGTACTGCAATTTGAGGTTGTTGCCGAATAGGCGCGCCAGAGTCTGGTAGAAGCCCGCCGTAAAGCCGCTGCGGTATAGTTTGAGTATGGAGTATACCGTATGGTCGGTCTCGCGGTCTATGAGTTTGAGGAGTATCTTGCCTTCGTAGCGCGTCATCTTCCATAGCATCGGCGTAATCTCCTCTTTTATAGCCTCCTCCATCTCCTCGGTGTACTTCTTGCGGTCGCGATAGCGTAGCTCCGCGAGGTCTACATCGGTGCTCTTCATTCGTCGCGCCGCCTCCAAGGCTAAGGGGTAGACCTTCTTTACGGCCTTCACCATCTTTTGGTAGTTGCGTATGTCGCGCATGCGGTGATAGATGTTCACCTGCAAGATGCGTATGTGCAGTGTCGAGTCGCCCTTGCTGTCTACCTCCCAGCGCGCAGCCGTTGCCTGACGTACACGTGTGCGGTGCTCCTGCGACGAGGCGTGGGGCAGTGTGGCGAGCGTGAAGGCCGCAGCGAGAAGTATGGCGACGAAGTGTTTCATGGTTATAGCTACAAAGATAACGAATAAAAAGCCGAATAGGTTGTGTTATAGGAATAAAATTTTTATCTTTGCTCTATATTTTAACCAAAAACACGGAAATTATGTTGGAAGTAGGATTACAGCACAGTACAATAATGCAGGTTGCCGAGGGCAATACTGCCGAGTATATCGGCTCGGGCGATATGGCCGTATTGGCGACACCGGCTATGGTGGCACTCATGGAGAATGCCGCGATGTTGGCCGTGGCCAATCATCTTGGAGAGGGCGAGACAACGGTGGGTGCCCACATCGCAACATCGCATCTTAAACCGTCGAAGATTGGTGCACATATTCTTGCCGTTGCGGAGCTTACGGCTATCGACGGTCGCAAGCTGAGCTTCACGGTCAAAGCCTACGATGGTGAGACACTTATCGGCGAGGGCGACCATGTGCGCTATGTGGTAAATCGCGAGAAATTTTTGGCTAAGTTGTAGTCGGTTTTTGGGGCTTAGGGTAGACGAGGGGATATAAGATAGGCTGGTGAACATTCCCCCAATACGGTTGCCAATCAAAATACCCAAATGAAAGCCTCATTAACCCAAAAAAATTGACAACCGATAATGTCACCAGCCATATAAATACTTGTTATTAAGCGACGCTTAACAGGGCGCAAAATTAGTGTGTGTTGCTAAATGACAAAATAGACGGGTAACGGAATAAATAACCAAAATTACTGATACGCTGATTTGCGATGTCTATTTTGGACTTTTCGTTGTATATGACTTCGGAAAATCGTGTCGTAAGAGACTAAATGTGTGTGGGGGTATATGGATAAAGAGTATGTTAAGTTGGACTCTGTTCAGAGTTTGAACGAGTATCTTGGACTGAAAGTTAACCATCCGTTGTTGGATGTTATCAACCTCTCGGATGTACCCGAAATAGAGCACCGACCCAAGTACTTTGGCGTGTACGGCATTGTGTGTAGTATGGCTGCTGCCGATAGTGCTTCGTCTGGCGAGGCCTCGGCTGAGGGAGGTGCTAAGAGGGCAACGCTCTCCTTCTTCTCGCCCGGGCAGCTCGGACGTTATCGCTCGGGTAGGAGTGTGGGACATCGAGGCTGGATGCTTGTGTTTCATGAGGATGTATTGCGCGATACGGTGCTCGAACGCTATATATCGCTGTGTCGCTTTTTTAACTCATCCAACCGATTGAGTCTCAGTGGTGCAGAGTGTGATGTTATTGTGAACTGCATGCTTAGTTTGCGCCATGAGTTGCTTGGTGTTCACGATCAACATACGTCCAATATCTTAGTCTCGGGACTAAGTGTGATATTGTGTCAGTGTATGCGTTTCTTCGATAGGCAGACCAATAGCTCAGAGGAGGGGCGTGTGAATATATTATCGCGTCTGGATTTGTTGCTCAATGGTTATGTTACGTCCGACCACTCTATCGACAGAGTCATCCCGACTGTGGCGTGGTGTGCCAAGCAGTTACACCTCTCGGCGAACTACTTTGGCGACCTCATAAAGCAGCGCACAGGGCGTTCGGCGCAGGAGTACATACAGCATCGCATCATCAACGAGGCGAAGATGCTGCTCAATAGCGGACGCTACACTATTAGCGAGATAGCCTATCGTCTCGGATTTAAGTATCCGCACCACCTCACGCGCATGTTTCATCGCATCGAGGGGTGCACGCCTAACCAATATCGACTGCGCATCGTGAAGTAGCAGCTGACTCTATTGGTGGATGTGTAGTCGCATTTGTGGGGATTTATAGAGCCTAAAATTTTGTAGATTGAAAACTTTACACTATCTTTGCGTCGCTTACGAGCAACGATTGAGCTATGGTGTAATGGTAACACAGCAGATTTTGGTTCTGTTATTCTGAGTTCGAATCTCGGTAGCTCAACCACTAAATACTTATATGGCTTGTCCGTATAAGTATTTTTTTATATCTTTGTGTGAAGTAACGAACTTAAAAATCACTACCAATATATGGCCTTTCCTATCGAAAAGAAACTTGTTGTTGCGGTGTCGTCGTCTGCTCTGTTCGACCTGTCGGAGTCGGATAAGGTGTATAACGAGTGCGGTTTGGCAGAGTATCGACGCTATCAGGAGGCGAACATCGATGTCCCTCTGGCTAAGGGTGTTGCCTTTCCCTTTGTAAAGCGTCTGTTGAGCTTTAACGAGATATTTGCCGACGAGCAACCCGTGGAGGTTGTGCTGCTCTCGCGCAACTCCCCCGAGACGGGTCTGCGCGTCTTTCGCACCATTGCGCACTATGGTCTCAATATCACGCGCGCCTCGTTCTTCTCGGGTGAGTCGCCCTATAAGTATCTGCCCGCGTTCAACGCTTCGCTCTTCTTGTCGGCCTCGGAGCGCGATGTGAAGCGTGCCTGCGAGGCGGGCTATGCCGCAGGACGTGTCCTCGATAGCGAGGTTATGGACGATGTTGCGGATAATGAGTTGCGCATAGCCTTCGACTTCGATGGTGTTATCGCCGACGACGAGAGCGAGAAGATATATAAGGAGCAGGGCTTAACTGCCTTTCACGAACATGAGGCCTCTACACGTCGACCTCTCGACCCGGGACCTTTGGCCGACCTGCTGATGAAGATTTCGAACTTGCAGAGGCTCGAAACACAGCGTATATCTGCCGATTCGACCTACCACCGTTGGCTCAAAATATCTATCGTTACGGCGCGTAATGCCCCTGCACATGAGCGTGTTGTGAATACGTTGAAGAGTTGGGGTGTTGAGGTTACCGAGGCCTTCTTCCTCGGCGGTATCTCGAAGGATAGGGTGCTCGAAATCATGCGTCCGCACATCTTCTTCGACGACCAGATGTCGCACCTCGACCACCTGCGTAATGTTCCTGCGGTACACATACCCATGGGTATTGCCAACGAGTAAATAGCCACCCGATGAGTGCCTCTGGGCCTCGAAAGCGGATGGTGTCCCAAAGGGAGGGTTGACAATCTACGCCCCCTTTGGGATACTTTTATTTCGCTCGGTTTGTTATTTCCTGAAAATTTTCGTATCTTTACACACTTATATATCAATAATGACATGAAGACAGGAGAAATTCAGACGCTCACCGTAGCGCGTATTTCGGAGTTTGGCCTCTACCTCACCGATGGCGAGGGTGCGGAGGTGCTGTTGCCTAACCGCTTCACCAAACTCGATATGAAGGAGGGCGACGAGGTTGAGGTATTCGTATATCACGACTCGGAGGATCGCTTGGTGGCCTCTACCGAGAAACCATATATCGTGGCGGGTAAGGTTGCCGCATTGAAGGTTGTGGATAAGAGTATCCATGGCGCATTTCTCGATTGGGGACTCTCGGGCAAGCACCTCTTCTTGCCTAACCGCAACCAGCAGGGTGCAGTCATTGCGGGTCAGCCCACAATCGTCTATATGTATATCGACGACCGCACGGGACGCTGTGTGGCAACAAACAAGATAAAGCCCTACATCTACAACGACGACCCTCTTACGGTCAAGGTTGGCGATGAGGTCGAGGTGCTGGTGGCCTTCGAGACACCCATAGGCTATCGTGTGGTTATCAACAACCGCCATTGGGCGATGATTTACAAGAATCAGCTCTTCCGTCCCATCCGTATCGGTGAGGTGTGTCGTGGCTGGGTGCGTAAGATTACCGAAGATATGCGTATCGACGTCAGTTTGCAGCAGCAGGGCCTGGCCGAGGTTGAGAGCTCGGTTGTTAAGCTCGAAGCGTTGCTTGCGGAGCACGGAGGTGTATTGGCTGTGAACGACCATAGCGACCCTCAGGATGTGGCGCGTATCACGGGTATGAGCAAGAAGGTCTTCAAACGTGCTTTGGGTATGTTGCTTCGTCGCGAGGTTGTTCGTCAGACGGAGCACGGCATAGAGCGTATCAAGAGATAGCGTATGGCTTTGAAGACGGCAGAGAGAGTATCGCGTGTAGCCAGCGACAACTTCGTATATCAGCGTTCGAAGCTGGCCTATGTTGTCGCCCGCAGCTTGTTGCGAGGCCGTGTCTTGGAGATAGGCACGGGAACGGGCTATGGCATAGATATTTTGGCGTCGGCTGCCGAGAGCTTCGTAACCATCGATAAGCACCGCTCCGAGGAGTTGGGTGCGTTGCCCGCGGGTGTCGAGTTTCGCGAGGCTAAGGTGCCGCCCCTGCCCTTCGACGACGAGTCGTTCGACTGTGTGGTGTCGTTTCAGGTTATCGAGCACATCAACGACGATAGGGCATTTGTCGCGGAGGTTAGACGCGTTTTGCGCAAGGGAGGACGCTTTATCGTGAGTACGCCCAACCGCCCGATGTCGCTCACGCGCAATCCGTGGCACGTCAGGGAGTATGATGCTCGCGAATTTGAGCTGTTGCTCTCGTCGTTCGAGAGTGTCGATTGTCGCGGCGTGGCGGGCAATGAGCGTGTATGGGACTACTACCGTAAGAATCGTGAGTCGGTGCGCCGCATCATGCGTTTTGATGTTTTGGATCTGCAACACCGCTTGCCACGATGGTGCTTGCAGTTGCCCTACGATATAATGAACCGAATTAACCGTCGCCGTCTGCATAGTGCAAATACCGCGCTTACGGAGTCGATAGCGATGGACGATTACTATATTACGGAGGTCAACGACCAATGTTTCGACCTCTTTTATGTAGCCACAAAGTAGAGTTATGGGACACCGTGTAGCCGTCGTGCAGTACGATATAGCCTGGCAGAGTGTAGCCGAAAATCTCGCGACCATAGAGCGTATGGTCGAGGGTGTCGAGGCCGACACCATCGTCCTCATGGAGATGTTTCAGACGGGCTTTGCCACCGACCCGAGGTCTGTTGCCGAGGTTATGGATGGGCCCACCGTGGCGTGGATGCGCGCGTTGGCGCGACGCAAGGATGCGGCCGTTGTTGGCTCTGTGGCTATTCGCGAGGGTGATACCTATCGCAACCGTATGCTCTTCGTGAAGCCCGAGGGCAGTGTCGAGTGGTACGATAAACGCCACCTCTTCACTCCGGGGCGTGAGGGCGAATTTTTCAGCGCGGGCGATGAGCGTAGGGTGGTTGAGTGGCGCGGTGTGCGCTTCTTGTTGCAGATATGCTACGACTTGCGCTTTGCGGTGTGGAGCCGTCAGCGTGGCGACTACGACGCAATAATATACTCGGCCTTGTGGCCCTCGCCACGTCGCGATGTGTGGCAGTTGTTGCTTCGTGCACGCGCCATCGAGAACCAATGCTACGTTATAGGTGTCAACCGCATAGGCCGAGAGCCCGAGTTGCACTATGCGGGCGATACGGCCGTTATCAACCCCTATGGTGAGGCTGTTGTTGAGTGTGGCAATGAGCCGAGGGTGGCAGTTGTTGAGTTGGATATGGCGCGCTTGGAGGCCTTCCGCGAGAAGTTTCCGGTATGGCGCGATGCCGATAAGTTTACAATACATTAAGATTTAGTGAGATATGGAGTTAAATGAGATAATACTACTTGTGGTGTCGGGTATCGTTGTCGGCATTATCAATACGCTTGGTGGCGGTGGCTCGGTAATATCTATGGCCCTCTTCATGGCTATGGGTCTGCCCGTGAGTGTTGCCAATGGTACTAATCGTATCGCCGTTGTTTTGCAGAACCTATCGTCGACGCTCACCTTCATCCGCAAGCGCATGCTCGACATTAAGAGTAGTCTGCTGCTGTCCATCCCCGCCATCTTAGGTAATATCATCGGCTCGATGGTGGCTATGGAGGTCGATGAGACCATATTCAAAATATGTCTCAGCGTGGTGCTTGCCGTGATTTTGATATACCTCATCTTCGATAGAGATAACAAGCAGCCGTCGAGTGAGGGCCATGGTCTTGTCATACGCTGGTGGCACTATATATGGTTCTTTATCATAGGCTTCTATGGCGGTTATATCTACATAGGCTTGGGCTTCTTGATTTTGGCCATAACAATCTGGACTATGAAGCTCGATATCGTTACCGCCAACGTCTTGAAAGGGTGTGTCATCTTCCTCTCTACGCCCTTTGCTCTGGCGGTGTTCATGTATAATGGTCAGGTCGATTATGGCGTGGGTCTGCTGCACGCTGCCGGTAATATTCTCGGTGCTGTCATGGCCTCACATTGGGCTATCGGCTGGGGCGTGAAGTTTGTAAAGTGGTTTACGCTTGGCGTCATCGTTGTATCGTTTATCGACCTTATGGGGTGGATATCGTTGCAGGAGTGGCTGTCGGGAATGTTATATTAGCAATCGGGTATGGCGAAGAAGCAGATAGAGGTTACCGGTGCGCGTGTGCACAACCTTAAAAACGTGGATGTTACCATTCCGCGCGATAGCCTCGTTGTCATCACCGGACTCTCGGGCTCGGGTAAGTCATCGTTAGCCTTCGACACCATCTATGCCGAGGGTCAGCGTCGCTATATGGAGACCCTGTCGGCCTATGCTCGTCAGTTTGTGGGCAATATGGAGCGCCCCGATGTCGATAAGATTACGGGACTCAGACCTGTTGTGGCCATCGAGCAGAAGACCACGAACAAGAATCCCCGCTCTACGGTGGGCACCGTTACCGAGATAAACGACTTCCTGCGTCTGTTGTATGCCCGCGCGTCGCGTGCCTACTCGCCCGCTACGGGTGAAGCTATGGTGCGTTATACGGACGAGGAGATATGCAACCTTATGATTTCGGGCTTCGAGGGTCGTCGTGTAGCCTTCCTTGCTCCCGTGGTCAAGGGTCGTAAGGGTCACTACCGTGAGCTCTTCGAGAGCATGGCGCGCAAGGGTTATATCTACGCCCGTATTGATGGCCAGATACGCGAATTCTCGGCGGGCATGAAGCTCGACCGCTATAAGATACACACCATCGACATGGTTATCGACCGCCTCGTCGTCGGCGAGGAGCACCGTGAGCGCATGATGACCTCGCTTACGGAGACCATGCGTCAGGGCAAGGGCACGATGATGCTCTATGACTACGCCACCGAGGGTCTGCGCTACTATTCGCGCCACCTGATGTGTCCCACTACGGGCGAGGCCTTTGAGGAGCCCGCGCCCCACACCTTCTCGTTTAACTCGCCTAAGGGTGCCTGTCCCGATTGCAACGGACTTGGCGAGAGGGCAGTGTTTGATATTCATAAGATAGCCCCCGACGGCCGCTTATCGTTGCGCGAGGGTGGTATTGAGCCGTTTGGCAAGTATCACAACAATATGCTCTTTGCGATGCTCGAAATGCTCGGTCGTCGCTACGACTTTACGCTCGATGACCCCATCGAGACAATCTCGCACGAGGGCATGAATGCCATCCTCTATGGCGATAGCGAGCCTCTTATGATTAACTTCTCGGAGTTCTCGTCGGTCGGCGGCAACCAACTCACGCAGTGGATGGGCCTCTCGGAGTGGATTATGCGCGATGTCGATGAGGAGTCGAAGCGCGGTCAGAAGTGGCGCGAGCAGTTCCTTGTCTCGCAGATATGTCCCACGTGTGGTGGCTCACGCCTCAAAGCCGAGGCTCTGCAATTCCGCATCGCAGATAAGAGTATCGCCGATGTCTCGGCCATGTCCATCTCGGAGTTCAAGGAGTGGATGTCGCATATAGAGGAGCACCTGAACGCCAAGGAGCAGATTATAGCCCGCGATATCATCAAGGAGATACGCGAGCGTCTCGGCTTTTTGGTCGATGTAGGTCTGGGCTACCTCTCGCTCTCGCGTGCTTCGCGAACCATATCGGGTGGCGAGTCGCAGCGCATACGTCTTGCTACTCAGATAGGCTCCAAGCTCGTAAATGTCCTCTATATCCTCGATGAGCCGAGCATAGGACTTCATCAGAGGGATAATCGTCGCCTCATAGATAGCCTTAAAAGTCTGCGCGATGCCGGTAACTCGGTCATCGTTGTCGAGCATGACGAGGATATGATGCGCTCGGCGGACTATATCGTCGATGTCGGCCCCTTGGCGGGCCGTCGTGGAGGACGTATTGTTGCGCAGGGGACCTACGACGACATATTGAAGTGCGACTCTATTACGGCCGACTACCTCACAGGGCGTCGCCGCATAGAGCGTCCTGTGCAGTTGCGCGAGGGTAGTGGAGAGTATATCGCGCTCTATGGCGCATCGGGCAACAACCTTAAAGGTGTCGACGTGCGCATACCGTTGGGTAAGTTTGTCTGCATCACGGGTGTCTCGGGCTCGGGTAAGTCGTCGCTCATAAACGGCACCCTGCGCCCCATTATGTCGCGACACCTATACCGCTCCTACGACCAGCCGCTGCCCTTCACCTCTATTGAGGGTCTGCAACATGTCGATAAGCTGGTTGTCGTCGACCAGTCGCCCATCGGACGCACACCGCGTAGTAACCCTGCGACCTACTCTAATGTCTTTGCCGATATACGCAAACTCTTCGAGCAGACGCCCGATGCCCAGATACGTGGCTACCGTGCGGGACGCTTCTCGTTTAATGTCAAGGGTGGCCGTTGCGAGGTGTGTCGAGGTGCCGGCCACGAGACTATCGAGATGAACTTCCTGCCCGATGTATATGTCAAGTGTCGAGCGTGTGGCGGTCATCGTTATAATCGCGAGACGTTGGAGGTTAAGTATAAGGGCAAGAGCATCAACGATGTGCTCAACATGACCATAAATATGGCTGTCGAGTTCTTCGAGAATATACCCTCTATCTATCAGAAGCTGCGCGCTATACAGGAGGTGGGCTTGGGTTATCTTACCCTCGGACAGCCCTGCACCACGCTATCGGGTGGCGAGTCGCAGCGCATAAAGCTCGCCTCGGAGCTTGCCAAGCGCGATACGGGACGCACGCTCTATATTCTCGATGAGCCAACTACGGGTCTCCACTTCGAGGATATACGTCAGCTTCTGGATGTCATCAACCGTCTTGTCGATTGCGGAAATACGGCCATCGTCATCGAGCATAACTTGGATGTCATCAAGGTTGCCGACTGGATTATAGATATGGGCCCCGAGGGTGGCGCGGGCGGTGGTCGCGTAGTTGCTGAGGGCACCCCTGAGGCTGTTGCACAGGTCGAAGAGAGCTATACGGGTCAATATCTTAGGTCGCTGCTTTAATCATTTGGCGCAATAATTGAATGTTTCGGGCATAAATCATTATGCCTATGAAACGTCTTACCTTTATCGCTATGGCCACGCTGTTGGTGCTTGGCGTAGCATTTGTTACAAGTGGCGAGGCTCAGGAAGAGTCTACAACCAAACGTTCTGCTGAGCGCACTACACAGCACGAGGCGCGTCGCGCACGTCGTGCCGAGCGGTTGGCTGCCTACGAGAAGTGGGTCGACTCGTTGGTTATGTCGCACAACTATCGTTTCGTGCCTCAAACCATGCAGCAGCTCCCCGCAGGCCCTATGCGTAACCTCATGAATCCCAACTATGAGATTACCGTATGGAACACCGATGTCGATGTCTGCATCCCCTTCCTCAAAGGCTATGTGCCACCATACTATCCCGTGGTATTCAACTATGTGTTACCCTCTGTTGATGGCTATGTCGCCGAGCAAACTAACGACGGCTGGAACATAACCTTCAAATCCACAATGTTCTCTACCACCGACTATACCTTCAACTTAGAGATATATGCGCGCTATGGTGGTGCGATGCTCACCATCTCATCCCCATTTTACAATAGTGTGCAATATACGGGTAACATCTTCGCAATTTAGTGTGAAAAGGTGTAATCTGCGGTCTCTCAATCATAGGGCTGAATGGAATGTACACAAAGTACTATCCATCCAGCCCTATTTCATGTCGAGCCCACATCTCACACCTTTTGACACTAAATATCCACGCGCCTATTCCATCGCGCAATCTGCGGCACGAAACGTAAAGATGCCTCGAATGGGACGTACTTCAAGTACTACCCATCCGAGGCCCTTTTGTCTCGCACCACATCTCACACCTTTTGACACTAAATTTTCCTTGCGCCCTATCTTGTCCCGTATCTCACGTCCCATCTTCAATAAACTAAACGAGGTGTCGTCTATGTAACACCTCGTTCGTCTACTTCGCTCGTTGAAGGCTCTCCTCGACCCACGCGCTATTGGCCAAGTACCAGCGCACGGTTTTGCGCAGCCCCTCTTCAAACGGCATAGCAGGTTGCCAGCCGAGCTCTCGCTGCAACTTCTGCGAGTCGATGGCGTAGCGCAAATCGTGGCCGGCGCGATCCTCGACATAGGTGATAAGTGCATCGCTCGCCCCCTCTGCGCGGCCAAGCTCGCTATCGACAATGCGTATGAGCATCTTCACAAGGTCGATATTGCTCCACTCGTTATTTCCGCCGATATTATATGTCTCACCCGTGCGGCCCTCGTGAAATACCTTGTCGAGAGCCCTCGCATGGTCTGCGACATAGAGCCAATCGCGCACATTACAACCCGTGCCATAAACAGGCAGCGGACGGCCGTGCACGATATTATTTATAAACAAAGGTATAAGCTTCTCGGGATATTGGTTTTCGCCGTAGTTATTCGAGCAGTTGGTGATGATAGTAGGTAGTCCGTAGGTGTCGTGGTAGGCGCGCACAAAGTGGTCGGACGACGCCTTCGATGCCGAGTATGGCGAGTGGGGCTCGTAGCGCGAGGCCTCGGTGAACGACCCGCCGTCGAGAGGTAGTGCGCCATACACCTCGTCGGTAGAGACGTGGTGGAAACGCTTGCCCTCGTAGCTCCCGGCCCACGCCTTGCGTGCAGCCTCCAAGAGCGTAAGGGTGCCGATGATGTTATTGTGAGCAAAGACCATAGGGGCACTTATCGAGCGGTCGACATGGCTCTCGGCTGCGAGGTGAAGAACACCATCAATAGAGTGCTCCGCGAATATCTGTTCGACGAGTGCCGCATCCGTAATATCACCCTCGACGAATGTGTGGTTGGGGCACGCCATTACATCCTCGATATTGCGAAGGTTGCCCGCGTAGCTCAACTTATCGAGCGTGATGATGTTATAGTTGGGGTACTTCTGCGTAAGAAGCCTTACGAGGTGGCTGCCGATGAAGCCTGCACCGCCGGTTATCAGTATGTTGCGTCTGCTCATCTCTCTATCATAATTTGTGTGATACACTCCTTTAACGTCTCCTGCCACGGCCTTATTGTTGCCCCCGCAGCGATTATCCGACTCTTGTCGAGTACCGAGTAGCGGGGTCGTGCCGCTATGGTGGCACGCTCCTGCGAGGTGCAGGGGTTGACCGTGCATCGTGCACCTGCGAGGCGCACAATCTCTTTTGCGAAGTCGTACCATGTAGCCTCGCCACCGTCGGTATAGTGATATATGCCCGCAAGATGCTCTATTGTGTTACTATCTATGAACCCGACTATTGCTCGTGCGAGACTAAGTGCCGAGGTCGGTGTGCCTCGTTGGTCGTCGACAACGCTTATCTGCTCCTGTTCGTCGGCGATGCGTAGTATCGTGCGGCAGAAGTTCTTGCCCCACGGAGCGTAGAGCCACGAGGTGCGTATGACTACACCGCCCTCAGCCCGTAGGGCTGCTATCTCGCCATGCGCCTTGCTGTGGCCATAGTTGTTTATGGGCGCGGGTCTATCGTCGGTGGTGTAGGGTGTGGTGCGCTCTTCGTCGCCACCAAAAACATAATCCGTAGATATGTGTATCAGCTTTACGCTGTGTCTGTTGCATACCTCGGCGAGTGTCGCTACGCCATGGTGGTTCACGCGCTCGGCACCCTCAGCGTCGCTCTCGGCGCGCTCGACATCGGTATAGGCAGCGCAGTTGATGACAACCTCAGCTTTGTGCGCCGAAATAAGCCTCTCGATGGCCCCCGAGTCGCAGATGTCTGCCTCGTCGCTCGATAGGGCGATGTAACTGTTTTTTGAGCCTTGCGCAGCCTCTATTATCGCGCGACCCAACTGCCCGCAGCCCCCCGTGATAGCTATCTTACGCATAGTAGTCGATGTTGTAGTCAAATGCCCCGTCCGCCTCCGATAGGGTCGATGCCTGAGCATCCTTTGTCGAGACTATGGCCGTAGAGGGCTCTATAAGCCAGTCGATGGCGAGTGATGCATCACTCCAAAGTATCGAGCCCTCGCTCTGGGGTGCGTAGAGGTTGTCGCACTTGTACTGCACGATGGCCTCGTCGCTGAGCACCGAAAAGCCATGAGCAAAGCCGCGCGGTATGAAGAGCTGACGGTGGTTGCTCTCGCTGAGCTCCACGGCGACATGGCGGCCATAGGTGGGTGAGCCACGACGTATGTCGACAGCAACATCGAGGATTGTGCCACGCACTACGCGCAGTAACTTCGACTGCGCATGTGGCGCGCGCTGGAAGTGTAGACCGCGCACTACGCCCCTTGCGGAGCGTGATTCGTTGTCCTGCACAAAGCGTATATGACGACCCACCAACTCATCGAAGCGTTGCTGGTTGAAGCTCTCGAAAAAGTAGCCGCGGCTATCGGTGTAGAGTGTAGGCTCGATGATTACAACCCCCTCGATATCGGTCTTTATAAGTTTCATCCTTAGAGCGTTAAGAGATATTGGCCATATTGGTTGTTGAGCATGGGCTGGGCAAGATGGTGTAGCTGCTCGCGGCTTATCCAGCCGTTGCGGTAGGCTATCTCCTCCAAGCATGCAATCTTCTGTCCCTGACGCTTCTCTATCACCTCGACGAAGATTGATGCCTCGGCCAACGAGTCGTGTGTGCCCGTGTCGAGCCATGCGAAACCTCGGTCGAGAAGCTCTACGTCCAATTCGTTGCGCAGCATGAAGGCCTCATTTACGGAGGTTATCTCCAACTCGCCGCGTGCCGAGGGCTTAACGTCGCGTGCGATATCCAGCACGTTGTTGGGGTAGAAGTATAGTCCCGTTACTGCATAGTTCGAGCGAGGTGCCTGGGGCTTCTCCTCGATGCTTATGGCGCGACCTTCGTCGTTGAGCTCTACGACACCATATCGCTCGGGGTTGTTCACACGGTAGCCGAAGATTGTGGCACGATGGCTGCGCTCCACACGCTCTGCGGTACGTCGCAATACCTCGGCGAAGCCTGCACCATGGAATATGTTGTCGCCAAGAATGAGGCAGGCGTTGTCGTCGCCTACGAAGTCGCGGCCTATGATGAATGCCTCGGCAAGACCGTTGGGCTGAGGCTGCTCGGCATACTCGAAGTGCATACCCAGCTCCTCGCCTGTGCCCAAGAGACGCTTGAACGAGGGTAGGTCTGTCGGCGTAGAGATGATGAGTATGTCGCGTATGCCCGCCATCATCAGCGTGGCGATGGGGTAGTAGACCATCGGCTTATCGAATATGGGCAACAGCTGCTTGCTAACCCCCTTGGTTATGGGGTATAGACGTGTGCCGCTTCCGCCCGCTAAAACGATACCTTTCATCGTGAGACTATTTTATGCTTTTACTCTATAAATTGGTGCCACAGACACCGCTGTTATCCAATGCTCTGCGCTCTATGCCATGAAATGTAGATACTGCACACGCTTCAACTCCTCAGCATAACGCTCCGTCGTGGCGTTCATCTTGCCGCGGTAGGTTTCGATGCCCTCCTCGTGGTTCTCCTGCTGCCACTTGTCGATGTTCTCCAATATGGTGTTCACGTAGTTCAGACCGTTGTGATAAAGGGTGCTGCATACTTCCACTGCCGAGGCACCCGCGAGTATGGCTTTGATGACATCCTGCCATGTGTGCACGCCACCCGATAGGGCATAGTCAACCTTCGGAAGCTCCGCCGAGAGCAGGCCCGTCCAACGTAGAGGTGCCGAGAGGTCGCCCGGAGTGCTCAACGTGTGGCCCGAAAGGTATTCTCGCTTGTTGATGTCGATGTCAATGGGGTAGGGACGGTTAAATAGCACTACACCCTTCACGCCACACGCCATCAGACGCTCTACCAGAGCCATGGGGTTTGTTATGTTGGCTGCGAGCTTTACCGTAAGGGGTAGTGTTGTTACCTTGCGCACGCTGTTTATGGCATCCACAAACTGCTGCTCTATGGCACCGATACTTGTCGTGCGCGTTGCAAGTCCTATGTTCATCAGGTTGAGTTCCAGGGCATCAACACCCTCTACTGTTGCCGCTTCGGCGTAACGTGCCCAAGCACTGTTTGTGTGGCACGATATAGATGCGATGATGGGTATTGTCGTTACGGCCTTAATCTCGCGTAGCGATAGACGCCACTCGCTAACCATCTGCTCACCGATGTAGGCATCGAGATAGTCGGACTCCTCGCTGTGCGATTGGTGGTCCGAGAGGCGGTGTGCGTTGTGAGCTATGCTCTGCTCGAATATGCTCTTGATGACGATGGCGGCCACTCCGGCCTTCTCTAATTCGCGGCACTGCTCGGCAGTCGCCGTCATGGGGCTGGCTGCTGCGATTATGGGGTTTTTGAGCGTCAGGCCCGCAAATGTTGTTGTGAGGTTGGTTGTCATATCTTTGTTAATGTTTATTTCTAAACGTTAAAAATACGCATAATTTTTTGAAATAGTGCTATGTTGAGTCAATTTTTTTTGCGTGATAGTATGTCGATGTGCATAACCAAGAAATATGCCTTAAAAAATATGAAAAATATTTTCGCTTTGTATTAACTGATTATTAACGAGTTAATCGCCCGTGGTGTTGTATGCTTGTAAAAAACATGAATTATTTTTGTCAAAAAATTTGCAGAAATAAAAATTGTGCTTATCTTTGCACTCGCTTAACCCCGGTTAGGCAAACATAATGTATGGTGCCATAGCTCAGTTGGTAGAGCAAAGGACTGAAAATCCTTGTGTCCCTGGTTCGAATCCCGGTGGCACCACTTGAAGAAAACGACGAATTAGTCAAAACGCTGTATTTCAACAAAATACGGCGTTTTTCTTTTTGTGCTATATGCCCATTTAGGGTGTTTTGGAGCAACTGAAAGTGTGCAAATCAGGAACACTTTTGGAAAATCGAAAAGTGTTCCTGAATTAGCGCCTAATTAACCAATTTTCAAGATTTTACACTACTCTTTATCAGGTGGCGAATTGCACCATTTTTTAATATATAGAGTTATGATAAAGAGTACATTTTCAATCCTTTTCCTAATTCGCAAGTCGCGTTTAGGGAAGACTGGCGAGTCGCCAATTTCAATGCGCATTACTGTAAATGGCAGATTTACAGAGATGAGCACACTGCGTAAAGTGCCTGCAAACTTATGGGATAGCAAAAAAGAGCGTGCCGTTGGCAAAGGCCCTATCCCGATTGAGATTAACCGTCATCTTGAATCGCTGCGAACACGAGCATACGAAATACACAAAGAGTTGGTTGAGCGTGATGGCTATGCTGACCCACTAACAATCAAGGAGTATTTGCAAGGCAAGCATATCAGCCAAAAGATGTTCTATGCCACTTTCGAGGAGCATAACGAGCGAATGGCGCAGTTGGTGGGTATCGAGTTCGATGCGGTTACATTGAGCCGTTATCGCCTTTGTCTGCGCTATTTCAAGGAGATGATGTCACGTAAGACCAAAGTGGCGGATTTTCCAATCAAGAACCTCAACGGCGAGATGATTCGTGAGTTTGAGGCGTTCTTGAAGATTGAGAAGCGTGTGGCGCAAAACACGATGATTCGATATATGAAGTGCCTGAAAAAGGTGGTAAACCTCGCAATTGCTAACGGCTGGGTAACGGTCAATCCTTTTGCAGGTATCAAATTTTCGGAGAAAAAGGTTGTCAAGGATTTTCTGACGATTGAGG
>JAZRDV010000004.1:0-1548 GCA_045660465.1 Alistipes sp.
CATTGCCGATGCCTACGATGTGATGATTGCCAACCTCACGGCCGCTCACAAGGGCGAACTGACAGATATCGCCAACGCCTACAACGCCGAGGAGCGCCTCAACAGCCTGCGCAACAACTTCCGCGACGCGATGATTGAGGATATCGAGGACGGCACCAACAACTATCAGACCAGCGTCTACTATATGGACATCATCAACCAATACGAGCGCATGGGCGACTTCATAATCAACGTCTCGCAAGACCTCGAACGCGGCTTCGTGAAGCGGTAAAGCTCTTATTTGCAGAAACGGGTTCTTGTTATACTAACGTGAGTTTTTATATCGAAATTACGTTAAGTTAGAACACATAAGATAAACAGAAGAGCGAGTGTGTACTCGCTCTTCTGTTTTTTGTGAATGATATAGCTATCTTCCTAAACGCCTCTTGGCCTACCTCTCCGAGATGAGCAGCAGCTTGTCGCCTGCCTGCAGGTGGAGCGAGCCGTTGGGCACGAGGTGAAGGATGTGCTCAACAAGAAGGGCACCTTCCTCTCGGGTGGCCAGCAGCAACGCCTCTGCATAGCTCGTGCCCTGGCCATGAAGCCCGATGTGCTGCTGATGGACGAGCCCACCTCGGCCCTCGACCCCATCGCCACCAAGCACATCGAGGAACTGCTGCTCGAACTCCAGAAGGAGGTCACCATCCTCATCGTCACCCACAATATGGGACAGGCACGCCACATCTCCTCCAAGTCGATGTTTATGTACCTGGGCGAACTCGTCGAGTATGGCGTCACCGAAGCCCTGTTCTCCAACCCCACCGACGAGCGCACCCGCGCCTACCTCACGGGAAAGATGGGGTAACTATTTGCGGCCGTAACCGAGGTGTCAAGTGATAGGAGAATATTAAGAATGGAATTTGCACCCCCTCCGTTTCGCCAAAGAGGGCGCGTCAAAAAAAAACGACGCGCCCTCCAGAGGTTGAGGTCTACATTGAGGCCTACATTGATGCCTATATCATCGATGTATTATTTCGTTCGACGCTTCTTACCTACCCTCTTTAACCAGATGTAGTAGCCGGTGAGGGGGAGGATGCCGCCGATGAGGGCTGCGAGGCAGGTGAGGATGCGGCTGAAGAGTCCTCCCCACGTGCCCATATGGATGGAGCGTATCAGTGATCGTATCTCCTGTGCCAGCATAAAGCCATCGAGCAGGGCATACACTGCGTCGCGCCACCAGGAGAACGACCAGGTGAGACCTGTGAGATCGCAAAAGTTACAGATACACTCCACCGCCGGACTCATCATCTACGCCATCACCAACAAGTTGGTCGACATCGCCGACATACAGCAGTAACACTGCATCTCCAGCATCATCTAAAGCCAGCACGCCGCAAAGCACCTCGTGTGCTCTGCGGCGTGCATTGTCTTATGCTCTTGTCTTAATATGTAGTGCTACAACACCTCTGCTATCGGTGCCACTTACCCGCGCTTGCGGTAGGTGAACGATGCCAGGGTGGCAAAGATGAGAGCGAAGGCGGCAAGGGCGAGGTAGCTGCCCGAGAGCTC
>JAZRDV010000005.1:0-33908 GCA_045660465.1 Alistipes sp.
ATTGGGCAACATCGGATAAGATACGTGATGAACTTATGGCCATCGGCGTCCGCGTTAAGGATCGTAAGGATGGTTTTGATTGGGAACTCCTATAATTTATCGTGATAAGCGGCCATCTACTTCCGCTAACGAATTATCTCGGCTGGTGGGCAGTACGATAGGAGTATAGAGAAATTAAGGAGATTAAGGAAATTAAGGAGAATAGAGAGTTTAAGGAGTTTAATGGCCATCCATAAACTCTCTAAATTCCCTAAAATCATTAAATTCCCTAACCCTCCAACTCCCTAAATTACCTCTTGCGGCAGTAGCTCAGTCGGTAGAGCATCGGCTTCCCAAGCCGAGGGTCGCGGGTTCGAGCCCCGTTTGCCGCTCAGAACAAAGAAACAATAAAACTATAAACCATGTTTTTAGAGAATAACAAGCACAAGGGCTGGATAGAGGTGGTATGTGGCTCGATGTTTTCGGGTAAGACCGAGGAGCTCATACGCCGCATGAAGCGCGCGCAGTTTGCAAATCTGCGTGTCGAGATTTTTAAGCCGTCAATCGACGTGCGCTACTCCGAGGAGGATGTGGTGTCGCACGACGCACACGCCATTCACTCGACACCCGTCGAGTCGCCGCAGAACATACTCCTCATGTCGTCGGATGTCGACGTTGTGGGTATCGACGAGGCGCAGTTCTTCGATAGCAGCATCGTAGACGTATGTCGCAAGTTGGCAGATAGCGGCGTGCGCGTAATCGTTGCCGGCCTCGATATGGACTATATGGGTGTACCCTTCGGCCCCATGCCCGCACTTATGGCCACGGCAGAGTATGTTACCAAGGTGCATGCTATATGTGTGCGCTGTGGCGACTTAGCGCACCACTCGCACCGTCTGACGAGCGAGGATAAGCAGGTGTTGCTCGGTGCGCAGGATACATATCAGCCGATATGTCGCCACTGCTTCAATGAGTTGATGGCCGAAAAGAGGGAGGAGTAGTTATGCAGAAGGCGGTAGATAAGGCTGCGGAGGTGCTACGCGAAGGTGGCATCATCCTCTATCCCACGGATACGGTGTGGGGCATCGGCTGCGATGCTACAAATGAGGAGGCTGTGCAACGCATATACGCCTTGAAGCGCAGCGAGGATAAACACTCCATGCTCTGTTTGTGTCGCGATGCCGATATGGTTGTGCGCTACGTCAACCGCGCTCCCGGCATAGCATTTGAGGTCATGGAGCTCTCGGATAAGCCCCTTACGGCGATACTCCCCGGCGCGGTGGGTGTGGCACCGAGTCTCATCCCCGAGACCAAGACTCTCGGTGTGCGCATCCCGCAGCACGACTTCTGTCAGGCGTTGCTCCGTAAGTTCGGACGTCCCATAGTATCGACCTCGGCAAATATTTCGGGCGAGCCCGCGGCGAAGCGTCTTGCGGAGGTGGCGCGCGAGATTGTCGACGGTGTGGACTATGTCGTTAACCCCCGCTTCGAGGGTAAGCCCACGTTGAAGCCGAGTGCTATCATCGCCTTTGGTGAGGGTGGCGAGGTGGAGATAATACGCGGCTAAGAGTGTGACCTAATATTGACACATCATGGCAAAGCAGCTTATAACACCCATACAGAAACGCTTCTCGGATGTCGATTCGTTCATGCACGTAAACAATATCTGGCAGCAGTCCTATTTCGACCTTGCCAAGACGGAGTTTTATCAGAAGGTACTCGGCATCCTCGGCGTCTTCGACAAATTGCGCATAATAACCGCGTCGACACACACCGACTACATTGGTCAGGTGCGCCTTACGGACGATATTGTCGTTACGACCGACGTGTCGCGCCTCGGCAACAAAAGCATGACGTTGCACCAACGCATAATGTCGGGCGATAGGTGTCTCACCGAGAGCAGCTCGGTGATGGTTGCCTTCGACTTCGAGACGCAGCAGACCGTAGCCCTGCCCGATGCGTGGCGACAGAGCCTCGCGGAGTATCTTGTAGAAGAGTAGAGTGCAAATATATAAAAGCAATAAAGGGAGTGGCATGGCCACTCCCTTTATTGCTTTTATACGCTCCGTTTAGCCTATGGTGTGCATGCGCACCGAGGCCTTGATAAGTGCTATGGCGCGTATGCGTCCCACCTCCACCTCCTTGTCGGCGTGGTGCTGATTTTGGCTTACCAGCTTAACATATCCGGCATGCTCCGACTTCTGAACATACTTCACGGTGATGTACTCCTCGCCATCAATATCTATCGAGAGCAGATACATATCGCCCCAAAATACATCGTCGACACTGCTCAGCTGCTTGTAAAGGACAATGTCGCCACTCTTCAACAGCGGATACATCGAGTCGCCAACAACATATATCGCACCGTCGCACTTCGGTAGGTTGGGGATGTGGATGAAGTTTACGGGCTGTATGTTGGCCTGCTCCGTAAATAGCGGCACGAGACCCGCTGTGCCCTCTATCGAGTAGAGAGGCACGCTCTGCAACGGCAGCGCATTGTCGGTGCGGTGGGTATAGGACGTGAGGTTGGGCTCGGCGTTGAACATGCGCCCCTTGCCGCTCTCTATCCAATCGGGGTTGACGTTAAAATCTTGAACTAATATATTCTTGTTGCGCATCGAGAGTCCGGCCTTGCCTGTCTCAATCATCGAGAGTGCTGCTTTGCCGATGCCAAGTCGCTGAGCAAGTTGCTCTTGCGTCATCTCTAATTGTTTGCGAATAAGTTTTAAGCGCGAACCTACCGTCTCCATATAAGAAATATTTATATTAAAAAATTGTACAAAATACTTGACAAAGTAAATTAATGAACATATATTTGCACTACAAAGTTAAGCAATTTATTTTGAATTGCAAATTATTTACCATTAAAATCCCCCAAAATCAATTATGTACGAAATCTCATCTAACCTTTACCTTAAAATAGCCGAGGCTATGATGTCGCAAATAGGGTTACGCGACTACTTCTCGGGCGTGGTCTACTACACCGCGGGCGACGTCGAGTGTCGGTTGCTTGTAACGCTCTTCGTTGAGCGAGCAACCGACATCGAAGAGGGTAGCACCTATCGTCGTGTTACCGACCTTATACCCGTGTGGTGGGAGTTTTCGACCATCGAGGGTGGTGTGGAGCTGCTCAACGACTTTTCGTTTCAGACGTTACGCACCACAATTCTCGGCTAACGGAGCGAGGATACTATCCCCCGTCTTTTCGAAGCGATGCCTTCATCCTCGCCTGCGCCCCATTGTTGCATCGGACAGGGGCTTTTTTTAGAAAATCTATACCTTATATATTATAATGCAACAGACAACCCTACACGAGGCTAAGCCCTCGTTTATCGACTTTTCGGGTGAGGTCTATCCCTTCTTGGAGTTCACACCCTTTCATCGCACTTACTACAAAGTGTTGGAGGCCTTTGCCGAGGGGCGTATCCGCAAACTCATAGTCTCCATGCCGCCGCAGCATGGCAAGAGTGTGGGTGCTACGACGCTGCTGCCGGCCTATATGCTCGGCCTCGACCCCGATATGCGTATCGCCATAGCCTCATATTCGGGCACGTTGGCCTCGAAGTTCACCCGCCGCGTGCAGCGCATCATCGAGTCGCGCGAGTATGAGACTCTCTTTCCCGATACGACCATCAAGCGCGGCACAAAGCCTGCGGGCTACATACGCACCTCGGACGAGGTGGAGATTATAGGGCGCAAGGGCGAGCTTATCTCCGTAGGTCGCGAAGGCTCGCTCACGGGAAATCGCGTCGACTGCTTCATCCTCGACGACCTATATAAGGATGCCATGGAGGCGCAGTCGCCTGTCGTGCGCGACAACTGCTGGGATTGGTACACATCGGTGGTCAGAACGCGCATGCACAACACCTCGCGCGAACTTATAGTCTTCACGCGCTGGCATGAGGATGACCTCATAGGCACGCTCATGCGCACCGAGCCTTGCCGCATGCTTCGCTCGTGGGACGATATCGCGGAGGTGGGCCCCTCGGAGTGGCTCTATCTGAACTTCGAGGCGTTAAAGGCCTCGGAGCCTACACCCCTCGACCCGCGAGCCGAGGGTGAGGCTCTGTGGCCCGAGCAGCAGAGTAGCGAGCTGCTGCTGTCGAAGCGTCGCCTGGACCCCGTGCGCTTCGAGGCGATGTATCAGGGATATCCCTCCTCGCGCGAGGGACTGCTCTATGGCGATAACTTCCGTGAGTATGAGTCGCTGCCCCGCGATATTGTGGCGCGCGCAAGCTATACCGATACGGCCGATATGGGCGATGACTACCTCTGCTCCGTAGCCTATGCCATCGACACCGACGGCGTGATATATGTAACCGATGTCGTCTACTCGCGCGAGAGCATGGAGCACACCGAACGTCTTGTGGCGGCGATGTTTAAGGCTAACGATACGCGTCGCGCCTATGTCGAGAGTAATAATGGTGGTCGAGGCTTCGCCCGCTCGTTGCAACGACAGGCCCCCACGGTGCGTGTGGAGTGGTTTCATCAGAGCGGCAACAAGGAGGCGCGTATACTCTCGAACTCGGCTACGGTGCTGCATACCATACGCTTTCCGCGCGGCTGGAATATGCGCTGGCCCGAGTTCTATGCCCACCTGACGACCTACCGACGGCTGTTTCGTGCCAACCGCCACGACGATGCTGCCGACGTGCTTACGGGCATCGTCGAGAGAGAGGTTACCGCCTCGTCATCGGGTAGGTGGCATAGGATAAACTTTCTGTGATGTGTATGGTGCGATGCGAAAGCCGTATAATAGAGTGGGGATGGCTAAAAACTTTTTAGCCATCCCCATACTTGTTAGTCGTGCATCTCTCTTAGAACGCGAAGCCTGTCTTAATAAGTGCGTAGTGTCGCTTCGAGGTGGGGTTGAACGTATAGCCCAACTCCACGGGGATGGTGGCTGCACCTGCCGTAAACTCGCGCGAGAGCGTGATATTAAGGTTCGTAACGTTGAAGCCCTGAGGGATGTTGTCGAAGTCGAGCGTGTATGCTCCGTCGACCAAAACACGTGGGCCGGCACACCAGAAGGGGGCTGTCCAGGGCGAAGCACCTGCCGTGAAGGTGATATCGAAGAGCTCCTTTACGGGCTGTGTATATGCTACCTCGAAGTACGACGAGAAGGCGCGCTTGCCGGCACGCTTACCCTCGGTCAGCCAGTCGGCAGCATGGAGGAATGTGGTGCCCCAATGCAGACGCAGACGGTCGAAGAAGGTGTATTCGATAGTGGCAGTGAGGCTATGGTTCTCGTCATCGAGGAAGTTATTCTGCCAGAATGCCTTGCCATAGTCGCACCACACATCGTAGAGGGTGATTGACAAGCCCTCATAGTCGAAACCGAGTGTCATATCGAGCTCCTGATAGGTGCTTATTGTCGAGAAGTTGTACCACAGGTCGATGTAGAACGCTCCAAGACCGAGCGTCACGCTGGGCTGAATGGCGGGGTCGAACATATTGCCGTAGTACGACTGGTCGTAACCGCGCCACAGGTAGTTAGAGGTGATATTTGCCCCTGCCTCCCACCAAAATAGTCCCTCGTCGTCGGCCTCCTCCTCTGAGCTGAGGGGCATGGCCTCGTAGGGTGCGTCGTTGATGGTTGCAACAGAGGGTGTGTCGAGCGAGGGGGTAGCAGTGGTTGCCTGCGCCGAGAGGCTCAACGCAAAGGTGGCAAGCATAAGGAGTACCTTTCTTGTCATCGTAAAGTGTTAAGTTTTAGGTTATTAATGATGTATGAATAATAGTGTTGTCTACTTCGTCTTACGCTCCGTGTGGTGATGGCGGCGTTTGAGGTGTTTCTGCCTCTTGCGATAGGCATCCACCTTGCGCCATATACCCCAGATGAGAAGTGCCGAGAAGAAGATGATAATACCTACGAACATGCCTGTCGATAGATTATCGCCCTTCACGCGCGACCACATCTCGAGCATCTTATCGGTGTGGTCTCCCGAGTCGTGCATAACGCCGCAACGTTCGATAACCGAGAGGTCGGGGTACAACACATCGTCGATATGCAGGCTGTCGGCACTCACAATCTTGTTGCCCTCGTCGTCGCTAAGTGTGATGGGTGCACCCTCCTCGTCGACAAAGAAGTAGCTTAAATCGACTGGCGGCATCGTGGCCAACTCCATGAGCTCATCGTAGCTTAGCTCCTCCTCTTCGACTACGCCACCGAGCTCCTCCTCGTCCATAGCCTCCAACTCCGAGGCCTCGTAGTAGCGCATGGCATCCATCACCTCCTCGGTGCTGATGACGCTGACGTAACCCGTGGCATCCATGTTGCGGATGGCGTTCTCGGGCATGCACATATAGTCGATGAAGTAGCGTGCGGCGCGTCGGTTCTTGGCGTACTTGGGTATCACCCAGCCGTCGAACCAAACCACGCTGCCCTCCGTAGGTACGGCATAGGCGAGTTCAACATCCACCTCGGCGGCCTCCTCGATGGCCCACACGGCGTCGCCACTCCACATGAGGTTTATCCACGCCTTCTCCTGTGTCATCATCTCCTTGCCGAAGTCGGCCTCCCAACCCGCTACAAGGTCGAGCTCCTTCATGTGGTTGAGGTATCGCTCGACAAGGGCGATAGACTCATCCGACGAGTCGTACATAAGTTCGCGTATGGTCTCCAAGGGGAGCATATCCTCGTCGCCCAACTCGCCGCGCTCGCGTGCTTCGAGGGTCTTGGCGTAGATGAGCATCGGTGAGTAAACGTCGCGGAAGGCGTCCTTGACGAAAATCTTGTTTTGAAGGCGCGGGTTGAACATCAGACTCCACGAGTGCGCCTCCTCGTCGCTTACGTACTTCGTGTTGTAGAGGATGCCCGTAGTGCCCCACATGTAGCCTACGGCGTAGTCGTTGGGGTCTTGGCCCTCGGGGGCCTCCAACATCGAGAACTGCTCCTTGATGTAGGGCGATATACATTCGAAGTAGTTGATATCCTTGTCCTCAATCTCCTGCACGAACTCCGGAGTGAGGATGGGCAGCAGAAGATTGTTGCGCATCATACGCTCGACAATATACTCCGAGGGACATACAACGTCGAAGTCGGCATGTCCATTTTCGATTTTGGCGAGCATGACCTCGTTGATGTCGAAGGTCTGATATATGACCCTCACCTTCTCGCCGGTCTGCTCCTCGTACCACTGCTCAAATTCGGTGAGCAGGTCTTCGTCGATGTAGTCTCCCCAGTTATATACTTTGAGTATCTCCTCGCGCTCTTCGAGGTTGCATGAGGAGCACACCGCCAACACCGCGCTAAGCACGGCGCACAGAGCAAATATCTTAGTAGTAATCTGTTTCATCGTCGTTTAGCGTTTCATGGTTAGAGCCTGCTCCTCGGCACGTTTTGCCTGGCGACGCGCGCGGAAGTTCACTACGAGCAGCAGCACGAGCACAACCACGAGAATTATGGTCGACAGAGCGCGCAACTCGGGCGTGAGGCCTCCCTTGCGGGCATCGGCATAGATATATGTCGAGAGGGTCTGCAAGCCATCGGTGCCGTTGGTAAAGATGGTTACGGCGAAGTCGTCAATCGAGAGCGTGAAGGCTAACAGGAAGCCCGAAATCATGCCCGGACGTATCTCGGGGATGATGACGCGACGCATGGCCTGCATGGGCGTTGCTCCGAGGTCGAGAGCCGCCTCGTAGATGTTCGGATTCATCTGCGTGAGGCGCGGCATGACGCTGAGCACAACGTAGGGGGTGCAGAAGGCGATATGCGCAAGGATAACTGTCGTGTAGCCCTGGGTGATGCCCAACGAGACGAACAACAAGAAGAGCGATATACCCGTGATGATGTCGGGATTGAGAATCGGAATGTTGTTTACGAAGTTGATGGCGCGACGCTTGCGGTAGCGCAGGTCGTTGATGCCTATGGCAGCTACGGTGCCGAGCAGTGTCGATACTATGGCGGCAACGATAGCGATGATAAAGGTGTTCTGTATGGCGTCGATAAGCGAGTTATTCACACCTCCCGAGAAGAGCGAGGCGTAAAGCTCGGTCGAAAAGCCTGTCCAGTTGCCCAATACCCTCGACTCCGTGAACGAGAAGATGGCGATGATGATAATCGGTGCGTAGAGCATCACCAGAATGAGCAACAGGTATAGCGAAGATAGTAGTCGTTTCATTACAGCAGCCCTCCATCATTTGCCGCCTCCTCCGATGACGAATCGGTGAAGAGCGAGGTTATACCTATGATTACCAGCATGATGAGCGATAATGCTGCGCCATAGTGCCACATGCCGTTGTTGATATTCTCCTGAATGGTCGTACCGAAGAGCTTGATGTTGTTCATCGTGAGCAGCTCAGATATTGCGAAGGTCGATATTGTCGGCATGAAGACCATCATCACGCCACTTATGATGCCGGGCATCGACAGCGGAAAGACCACGCGTGTGAAGACCTGACGAGGTGTGGCACCGAGGTCTTCGGCGGCCTCGATAAGCGAGTGATCCATCTTCTGTAATACGTTGTAGATGGGGTAAATCATGAACGGCAAGAAGTTGTAGACCATGCCGAAGATAAGTGCCCCCTCGCCCAGCGGCAGACGCAAAAAGTCGAACAGAGCCACCGTGGCGAGTGTGCGCACGAGGACATTTATCCACATGGGCAGGATGAAGAGCATGACCACCACGCGCGCTGTCGAGAGCTTCATGCGCGAGAGGATGTATGCTGTGGGGTATCCTAAGATGATACAGATAATGGTCGTTATGAGGGCTATGCCGATAGAGTAGATGAAGGTGTTGGCCGCCTCGGGCTGGTGTATGAAGCGTTCAAAGTTCTCCAACGAGAGACCTCCATCCTTCGTCTGGAAGGCATATACCATGATAAGGATGAGGGGCATGACTACGAATACGGCCAAGAATAGCGCGTAGGGTAGCGACCATGTCCTTCTTCGCGACAGGAATTTTATGATAGTTTTACGCATCCTAAAAATCAGTGAGTTACGGGGTTAAACAACGCTTTGCGCCGGTTGAGCGAAAAGAGTGTGTCGGCTACGTGCCACTATTTAAGTGGTGTGATGCGGAGTGCCGACGGGTTGATTTTGATACCAACCTCGTCCAAGTCCTCCCATACGTCGTGCGTGTCGACATAGATGTTTTCACCCTCGTCGGTGCGTACGGTGAGGTGATAGCGGTCACCCTTGTAGAGGATGAAGCGTATCGTACCCCACGAGATACCGTCATCGGGATCGTCGGTAAGCTCCACGGCCGAGAAGTCGAAGGCTACGTCGACCTCCGTTCCGGCCTCGATGCTCTGCTCCGTACACTCGAACGTCTCGCCGAGCAGCTCAACATGTGTGGCATCGACCATCGTGCCTACGATGTGGTTCTCGGTGCGCTCCTTGCGCATGACGTGGATGTCGGCGGGCTTAATGAGCATGCCCACCTCTTGTCCGGGCTCGAAGCAGTTGTAGTCCTGAATCTGTATCTCGTAGCCGTCGGGTGTATCAACAAACATCTCGTAGTGCACGCCCTTGAATATGCACGAGCGCACTACGCCGCGGAACATGGCCGCCTCGGCGTTACCGATGATGTAGACATCCTCGGGGCGCACAACAACATCGACAGGGGTGTTCTCGCCAAAGCCCTCGTCGATACACTCGAACTCCTTGCCCATGAAGCTAACCAGGCGGTCGCGTACCATCGTGGCGTTGAGAATGTTGCTCTCGCCGATGAAGTCCGCAACGAACGAGTTGCAGGGCTCGTTGTAGATGTCGGTGGGTGTGCCTATCTGCTGAATCTTACCCTCGTTCATTACGACGATGGTGTCCGAGAGTGTGAGTGCCTCCTCCTGGTCGTGCGTTACGTAAACGAAGGTGATGCCCAGCGAGCGGTGCATCTCTTTGAGCTCCATCTGCATATCCTTACGCATTTTGAGGTCGAGGGCTGCCAGAGGCTCGTCGAGCAGAAGCACCTGGGGGCGGTTTACGATGGCGCGGGCTATGGCCACACGCTGCTGCTGACCACCCGAGAGTGACTGCACGTCGCGATGCTCGTAGTCGGTCATGCCCACCATTTTCAGGGCGCGCTTGACGCGCTGTTCTATCTCGCGCTTATCGACCTTTTGGAGTTTGAGACCAAAGGCGATATTGTCATAGACGTTGTAATTGGGGAAGAGGGCGTAACGCTGAAATACCGTGTTGACGGGGCGTTTGTGGGGAGGTACATCGGTCATCACCTCGCCGTCGATACGGATTTCACCCTTCGTCGCGGTATTAAAGCCCGCCAAAAGACGCAGTAATGTTGTCTTGCCACAACCCGAAGGGCCGAGGATAGTGAGAAACTCGCCCTTCTTTACTGACAAACTGACATCGTCGAGAACAACTTTGTCGGGGAATGACTTGGTGATGTTGTTAATCTCGATGATGTAATTTGATTTCACCATTTCGCAAATAAGTATTAGTAGTTAATAAACCCAATCGTGCCCATCAGGAGCGGCGCGAGATGGACAATAAGCGAAATATGTTCATTTGTCGCGACCCCGTTTGACACAAAAAAAATCTACAAACTATATACCTGTGTATATATTGTATGCAAATATAGCGATTTTTGCTTACATCAATATACTTTTTGCATATTTTTTCATTTTTTTTGATTTTTGACCTTGTGTGTGCGCCGTCGGGTCTCGTCCGCCTTGCGACGGGGTGGTGTGGTATTTATCCTACAATGTGTTGTTCGTCTCGGAAAATATTCGTATCTTTGCCGATATATCGTAACCCTGCGAAGAATAAAACTTTAATAATATGCTTAAACGACTTTCAGTACTCTTTGCTGTGGCCGCACTCTTTGCTGCGCCGCAGATGCTCCGCGCCGAGCAGCCCGAGGCCGTGAAACCTAACTACACCCTCGCCGAGCAGTTCTCACCCACCAAGATTCGTCGCCTTGTGCCGCAGACGGTCATCACGCCCAATTGGTTTAAGGGCGAGAGCAAGTTCTGGTATAAGTGGCAGACGCGCGACGCCATTAACTACTATGTTGTAGATGCTGCGTCGGGCCGCCAGACCGAGTTGTGGAGCATGGCCGAGTTGGCCGAGAAACTCACTCTCGACACCAAGTATCCGTTTGATGCACAGCACGTTCCTGTTGATAACATGGAGCTCAAAGACGACAAATATATTCTGTTCGATATCATGCCCGCCAAGACCATGGTGTCGAACAACGCCTATGCCCCGAAGGACAAGGAGGGCAAGCCTCTCTGTTTCCACTTCAAGTGGGATATTGCCACCAAGCAACTTACACGTCTCGATGAGCGTGAGGGCGAATTTCCCGAGTGGGCAAACCTCTCGCCCGATGGTCGCTTTGCGGTGTATCAGAAGAACTACAACCTCTGGTATATGAGCCGCGAGGATGTCGAGAAGTTGGTTAAAGATCCCAAGGATACCACCATCGTCGAGCATCCTATCACTACCGATGCCGTTGAGAGCAATGCCTACCATTGGTTTGAGGACTGCATCGAGCAGCTTAAAGAGGAGGAACGCTACCGCGTCTACTTGCAGTGGTCGCCCGACTCAAAGCACTTCGCCACGGTACGCAGCTATACCCAGATGCTCAAAGATTTTTGGGTTATCGACATCCTCAAAGAGCGTCCCGAGCTCTTCACCTACAAGTATCAGATGCCCGGTGAGCAGAGCCCCGATTTCCGTCTCGAAATTTTTGATGCCGAGACCTTTACACGTCGCGAAGTGGAGATGCCCAAGTACAAGGAGCAGATGCTCTTCGTATGTGCTCGTCCGCTCACCCATGCCGACGGCTATGAGCGTCCCGTGCGTGCCATCTGGCAGGGCGACAACGACAAATTCTATGTTGTGCGCCAGAGCCGCGATATTAAGCGTGCCGACATCTGTTTAGTGGATGTTGCGACGGCCACCGCCAAGGATGTTGTCGAGGAGAAGATGGAGACCTCTATCGAGTGGCAGTTTCCCCACCTCGTAAATGGTGGCAAGGAGTTTATCGAGTGGTCGGAGCGCACAGGCTGGGCACACCTCTATCGCTACTCTTCGGAGGGTGAGCTGTTGGCGCAGATAACCAAGGGCGAGTGGCATGTGTCGAACATCTTGGCTGTCGACGACGCCAAGCGTGTTATCTACTTCACTGCCACGGGCTACAACAAGGACGAAAATCCCTACTACCTCCACCTCTTCCGCGTCAACTACGATGGTACGGGTCTCAAACAGCTCGACCCCAAGGGCTTCAACGGTCAGTTCACCATCTCGGACGATAAGCGTTTCTTCACCACGACATACTCGCGCGTAGATACCGCCCCCGTCTCGGAGCTCTACACCACCGAGGGACGTAAGGTGCTCACCTTGCAGACGGTAGATATGGAGCCTCTCTTGGCTACGGGCTACAAGTTCCCCGAGCCCTTCGTAGTGAAGTCGGCAGACGGCATCACCGATATACACGGTGTTATGTACAAGCCCTATGACTTCGACCCCACGAAGAAGTATCCCATCATCGAGTATGTCTACCCCGGCCCTCAGACCGAGGCTGTCGAGCAGTCGTGGTACGGCCACATGAACCGCACCGACCGTCTGGCGCAGATAGGCTTCATCGTCATCACCGTAGGTAACCGTGGTGGTCATCCCGACCGCTCGAAGTGGTACCACAACTACGGCTACGGTAACCTGCGCGACTATGGCCTCAAAGATAAGGTTGTAGCGGCGCAGCAGCTCGCAGCGCAGTACGACTTCATCGACATCAGCCGTGTGGGTATCCATGGACACTCGGGCGGTGGTTTCATGTCGACCGCAGCGATACTCATGTATCCCGACTTCTTCGATGCCGCAGTGTCGTGCGCAGGTAACCACGATAACAACATCTACAATCGTTGGTGGAGCGAGAAGCACCACGGTATTCGTGAGGTTGAGGGCGAGAATGGCGAGATAACCTTCGAGTATAAGATTAGCTCTAACCCCGAGATTGCATCGCGCTTAAAGGGTCATCTGCTCTTGGTGCATGGCGATGTCGACGAGAATGTGCATCCGGGTAACTCATTGCGCGTTGTCGATGCCCTCATACGCGCCAACAAGCGTTTCGATATGTTGCTTTTGCCCGGCCAGCACCACGGCTTCGGCGATATGAATGAGTACTTCTTCTGGCGTATGGCCGACTACTTTGCCGAGCACCTCTTGGGCGAGGCGGAGACCACGACCGACATACCTCAGCTCAACAATGACATCCTCTTCGAGTAGTTCGTTTGCTCGAAAAAGGTACTTCCGCCCTGAGACCCTTTATTGCCGCTTACGACGACGATAGTAGGTCTCAGGGCGGTAGTTTGTCGTGGAACTGCGTCTTAGGAGGGATGGTATGCGAGAGTGTGCACCTCTTGTGTGTCGTTATGCGTGGCGCGACGGCTCAATTGCGGTGTGTCGGGCGATAAGTGTCATCTCGTTGTCATCTTTCGTCGTCATTTGGTGCGATTTTGAAAAAAATGATTATCTTTGCGACGGATTATATTCTATATAATTCCTCAGCACGATAACTTCGTAAATAAAACAAAAATTACGATATATGGCAGTTGAACTTAAAGATCTTACCAAGAGCGAGGAGAACTACTCGCAATGGTACAACGATTTGGTTGTCAAGGCCGGCCTTGCCGAGAACTCGGCAGTGCGTGGCTGTATGGTAATCAAACCCTATGGCTATGCCGTTTGGGAGAAGATGCACGAGGTGTTGGACCGCATGTTCAAGGAGACAGGCCACGAGAACGCCTACTTCCCCCTCTTTATCCCCAAGTCATTCTTCTCGCGCGAGGCAAGCCACGTTGAGGGCTTCGCTAAGGAGTGTGCCGTTGTTACGCACTACCGTTTGAAGAACGATCCCGATGGCAAGGGCGTGGTTGTAGACCCCGCTGCGCGCCTCGAAGAGGAGCTTATCGTGCGTCCCACGTCGGAGACCATCATCTGGAACACATACAAGAATTGGATTAACTCATATCGCGACCTTCCCATCCTCTGCAACCAGTGGGCCAATGTCGTGCGTTGGGAGATGCGTACACGCCTCTTCCTGCGTACCGCCGAGTTCCTCTGGCAGGAGGGCCACACGGCACACGCTACGGAGCAAGAGGCTATCGAGGAGGCAGAGCGTATGATTGGCGTATATAAGACCTTCGCTGAGGAGTGGATGGGTGTCCCCGTCATGGTGGGTCATAAGTCGCCTAACGAGCGTTTTGCAGGTGCTGTCGACACCCTCACCATCGAGGCGTTGATGCAGGATGGCAAGGCGTTGCAGAGCGGTACTTCGCACTTCCTGGGCCAGAACTTCGCCAAGGCCTTCGATGTGCAGTATACCAACAAGGAGGGTAAGCAGGAGTATGTTTGGGCAACATCGTGGGGTGTGTCAACACGTCTGATGGGTGCTCTTATCATGGCTCATTCGGATAACAACGGTCTGGTGTTGCCTCCGAAGCTCGCACCTATACAGGTTGTCATGGTGCCCATTTACCGTGGCGAGGAGCAGCGCGTAGAGGCTGTGGCACGCTTCGAGGAGATAGCCAAGGAGTTGCGCGCCAAGGGTGTGTCGGTGAAGATTGACGGCCGCGACAATGTTCGTTCGGGCTTCAAGTTCGCCGAGTATGAGCTCAAAGGTGTACCCGTGCGTCTGGCTCTCGGCCCCCGCGACTTGGAGAATGGCACTATCGAGTTGGCGCGTCGCGATACGCTCACCAAGGAGGTTGTGTCGCAGGAGGGTCTTGCCGAGCGCATCGTAGCCCTCTTGGACGAGATTCAGAACAACATCTTCAAGAAGGCTCTCGACTTCCGCAACTCTATGGTTACGAAGGTAGACACATGGGAGGAGTTCAAGACGGTGCTCAACGAGAAGGGTGGCTTCATCCTCGCACATTGGGATGGCACGCCCGAGACGGAGCAGGCTATCAAGGAGGCTACGAAGGCTACCATCCGCTGCATACCGTTGGACGTAGTGCCCGAGGAGGGTAAGTGCGTATACTCGGGTAAGCCTTCGCCTTACAGAGTGTTGTTCGCAAAGTCGTATTAATCGAAAAAAAACTAAATACTATGAACGCTATTGTAAAGAACGATTTTCAGTTCGAGGGACAGAAGGGCCACTATGTAGGCAAGGTTCGCGATGTGTATAATATCAACGACGACTACCTCGTAATGGTTGTCTCTGACCGTATCTCGGCCTTCGACGTGGTGTTGCCTAAGGGTATTCCCTTCAAGGGCCAGGTGCTCAACCAGATTGCTGCCAAGTTCCTCGATGCTACCACCGATATCCTTCCTAACTGGAAGATTGCCGTACCCGATCCTATGGCGACCGTAGGTCATCGTTGCGAGCCCTATAAGGTCGAGATGGTCATCCGTGGCTACCTCTCGGGACATGCGTGGCGAGAGTATAAGGCCGGCAAGCGCACCATCTGTGGCGTAGCAATGCCCGACGGCATGGTCGAGAATCAGAAGTTCCCCGAGCCTATCATCACCCCTACAACGAAGGCCGACGAGGGCCACGACGAGGATATCTCTAAGGAGGAGATTATTGCTCAGGGTCTGGTGTCGCGCGAGGAGTACGAGCAGTTGGAGGCATACACACGTGCTATCTTCCAGCGCGGTACCGAGATTGCCGAGAAGATGGGCCTTATCCTCGTAGATACCAAGTACGAGTTCGGTAAGAAGAATGGCGTTATCTACCTCATGGATGAGATTCACACGCCCGATTCGTCGCGCTACTTCTATAAGGAGGGCTACGAGGAGCGTTTGGCTCGTGGCGAGAAGCAGAAGCAGCTCTCTAAGGAGTTTGTTCGCGAGTGGCTTATGGCCAACGGCTTCCAGGGCCAGGAGGGTCAGCAGGTGCCCGATATGACTCCCGAGGTTGTAGCAAGCATCACGGAGCGTTATATCGAGCTCTATGAGGCCGTTACGGGCGAGAAGTTCGTTCGCGAGGAGTCGGATGATGTTGAGGCTCGTATCTTCAACAATGTGTCGGCTTACCTTAAAACGCTCTAATTGAGAGTAGCCGGGGCTGTTGCAGCCTTAGATAAATGCCGTCGATGGATAGACCCCGTCGACGGCTTTTTTGTCGGCCACGACATCGCATCGTCCCATAGTCTTAGACTATGAGATAGTGAGACGTTGGGACTATGGGAGATTATAGGTATGCGCGCAGTTTACTCAGGTGTAAATTAGGATTTTGAGGGCAAGCAATTTGTCGGGAGAAGTGGCGAGATACAACGCTCGGCAAAAATTCCGACGATGAGCTGTACTTCTTCGTACTGCTCATTGTCGGAACTTTTTTGTTAGCGGAAGTAGATTGGCCGCTTACTTGTCGACGTGAGGTTGAAGAAAAAGATGTAGTTCAAGGCTTGCGAAGCTCGAAAAAGCGCAGTTTACTTAGCGTAAATGAGCATTTTGAAGGCGAGCATAACGCAGAAATACACTTTTTATTCAGCCTAATAAAAAATGGGCTGACCTATATATTAATAGATCAGCCCTAACTGCGAGAAACAAGCAACTATTACTTGTTCTTCTTATCGTAGCGTATTGCGTAGCGGCTCATAAACTTACCCACACGACCGGCGGTGTCCACCAACTTCATCTTACCAGTGTAGAACGGGTGAGATGTGTTAGAGATTTCCATCTTATACACGGGATAGGTTTCGCCGTTCACCTCGATGGTCTCCTTTGTCGAAACGGCGGACCTGCACAAAAACACGTGGTCATTCGACATGTCCTTGAATGCCACTAAACGATAATTCTCCGGATGAATACCCTTTTTCATTTTCGTCTTTTTGTTATAATTAAGTACTTAATTCGGCGGCAAAGGTAATACTTTTTTTTATATCGGCAATACTTTTCCGAAAAATAATCACTCATTTATCGGTATTGTGGTGCTTAATTTTCCACAATTTATTGCTTGTTTGTCAAAAGTTTTCTATATTTGTGATGCTATTGGGCTATGCTCGTAGTTTACATATTATTGATGAAAGTGTATTAGCTTTTATCCTTGAATGGAAATCTGGAAAATTTACATTGACCAAGGAGAGCAACACACTCGTCACTCCGTATTGTTCAGTTTGGGGTGCTCTACCCCGTACTCAATACGAGTGTGGGGTATTGTTTATTTGGTCAAAGGTATTCCAGAACCTCCATTCAGATAGACTAATCGGCTCCACACTTCTCTTTTTTTGGGGTTTAATCGACGATAATCAAAAGAGGATTTTGTTGGAGCGGGATGCTGTATAGGCATTCGGATGATTGTGTCAGCAACTAAACAACACAATTTAATATTAACTTAAACAATTATTACTATGAAGACAAAATTTTTGCTTTTGGTTGCGCTTTTGGCGTTAGTGTCAACAAGTGTTTCTGCACAGTTTTACGCTCCGAAGAAGGTGGCTGTTACTGAGGTTGTAGATCGAAGCGAATTTGGCGATCTTAACTACGGCACAAAGGCCTCAATCCGTGCAGCTTTGACCAATGCAATTACAAATTCTGAGGGCTATGTTGGTTACGACTCAATTTCGTTTACGACAATTGATGCAAATTTTGACCGTACGGGTAATATTACCACTGCAATTTTAACATATGTTAAGAAACAGGTGATGGATTATATACTCGTTGCCGAGGTTACGCCTTTGGATAAAAACCAAACTATTGTTTTGCTCAGTGCACGTATTGTGAAAAGCTCTGATGGTAGAATCGTGGCATCGTCATCGGTGCGCACTGCTGCGAACTTGGATAGCTTGCAGTCTGCATGCCGTTCACTTACATGCCAATTGGTTGGTGCTATTTAAGTAATTTAATCACTGAGGAGTATGAAAATGAGATTTATATATGGCCACATCACGTTTGTGGTAGTTATGGCCACACTCTTTGTGGGGTGTAGTAAGAAGGTGGTTGATACTGGGTCTTCTGACGAGTTTATCGTACCAGATGTAACAGTTAGGTTAACAGTTGATCAATCCGTCGAATGTCCTGTTGAGCAGGAAACTCAGGTGGATGGTGTGCACGTAAGTATCACACAGGTTACGGTTGGCGATAGCCCCGTTACGACTCTGGATAGTGGTGTTGGTGTTGTGGTTGCCGATGTCGTTACTGAGACGGAGAGTGTCAGTGTTTCGGTTGCTAATGAATGTGTGAAGGTTGTTGATGTTAGTGGTGAAATTGTACCTGCTACGCTCAAATATATTCGCGATGAGTTAACACGAGCATTTGCTAAGTCAAAGGCCTATCATTATGTCGTTAGTGGTGGATGTGTACTTATCTCCGAGGTTGCACCATTGGATAAGAAGCAGACGATGGTTTTGCTCAGTGCCCGTATCGTTGACAATGCATCAGGCAAAATTATTACAAGTTCGTCAGTTCCGGCATCCGCCGATATTAAAAAGATAACTGCGGCATGTGTAGAGCTTGTAAATAAATTGTAGTTAGTCTAAAATTTCCGAGAAGTTGTGAGAATAAAATCTTTTCTTCCGTTATTGTGTGTAGCAATGCTCTTCCCGAGTATTGCTACTGCACAATTTTTTGAGCCGTCAAAGGTTGTTGTTTGGGATGTATACGATAACAATAGCAACGTTGTTGTCGAGCGTGCAACTAAGTATGAGATATATTCCAGCATGATAAGTGCTCTTGCACAATCCGATAATTACGTGGCATTTGAGTGTAATTCTCATGCTATTGAGCAGCATGTTGTTTCGCAGGGGTTGACACTCACACCCTCCAACATCGCTGCGGCTGTGCGTGCTAAGTACGGTTCAGATTATATAATCTTTACAACAATCAAAGTTTTGGACTCCTCCAATGCGTATGCAAAAATACTTATAGTATCAGAATTTTTCAGTACGAGAACATTACAAGTAGTGCGTGCTGCGTATGTTGAAGCTGAAAATGATGTTAGGGCTATCTCTACTGCTTGTGCTAAGTTGGTGGGCGATTTGGTCAGATAAAAAACATTGAGATATGAAAAAACACACCATTATTTTACTATTGAGTGCAATTGTGCTCTTTCCAACCTTTGCAACCGCACAGTTTTTTGAAAACGATAAAGTTGTAGTTTGGGATGTTAAGGATGATATAGTGGGTAAAACTGTTGAGGAGTCAACCAAAGAGGAGATTCGCATCAGTATGGTTAGTGCCTTTGCGAACTCCAAAAATTACGAGGCTTTCAACATTGTGTCCGGGGAGATTAAGTCGTATGCAGAATCTAAATATGGCAAAGGCCCAAAAAACATTGCAAAAGCCATACGTGATAAATATCCTAATGTAGATTATGTAATCTTCACTACGATTAAGTTGTTGGAGCACTCTGATGTGGCCGAAAAGAATATGGTAATGCTCACATCAGACTTTTTTGATGTCAACGAGTTGGAGATTTATCGAACTAATTATGTCGAGATGCCGACAGATCTTCGTGCTATTCCGGGTGCTTGTGCCGAGTTGTTGAGTAAACTGCTGCACGAGGAAATTAGTGCTCCTGAGACTCCCATGCAGTACAATCCGGCAGCCACCTCTACTGCTACCTCGCAGCCCTTTGATGGATATATCGAGACTGCCTATGGTCTAAATATGAAGATGATACGCGTTGAGGGTGGCACCTTTACAATGGGTGCAACCTCGGAGCAGGGTGATGATTTCGATAATGACGAGCGACCAACACATGATGTTGAGTTATCGGAGTATTATATCTCGGAGTGTGAGATTACACAGGCTCAGTGGCAGGCTATTATGGGTAATACAATCGCGAAGCAGCGCGATAAGGTTAATCCAAGTGCTGGATTGTATGGCGTGGGAGCTAACTATCCCATGTACTTTGTGTCGTATTACGATGCGTTGGAGTTTTGTAATAGACTGAATCGTATCACGGGACGTGTATACACTTTGCCGACGGAGGCTCAGTGGGAGTATGCTGCGCGTGGTGGTAAGTATAGCCGTAAGTATAAGTACAGCGGTTTCAATCAGATTGGCATTGTTGCATGGCATAAAGGTAATAGCGCAAGTAGCACTCATCCTGTTGGTCAGTTGCGTGGCAACGAATTGGGTATTAAAGATATGACAGGTAATGTTTGGGAGTGGTGCAGAGACTATTATCAACCATATACTTATGAGTTCCAGAAGGATCCCATGTGCGGTAGTGGTAAGAATATCGTGCTGCGTGGCGGTAGTTTTGGTAAGGTGGATAGAGAGTGCCGAGTATCGTATCGTTTGAATGCCGACCCCTCGAAACGCGATATGTTTATCGGTTTCCGTGTGGTATGTCTTCCGTAGCTAAGTAGGTTAGTTTTACTAAGTTGCTGATGCCTAATGATGTGTCAGCAACTTTTTTTAAGGGAATTAAGAGATAATGCGCTTATCTCTTAATTCTCTTTTTGACAATGGGATAATGGGACAATGGGTGATTTTTGTTGTTTCGGTGTCTTTTTAGACAATGGGACTATGGGATTATGGGACAATGGGTGATTTTTTGTTGTCTCGTGTCTCGTGTCTCAAAGTCCCAAAGTCTGGCTTATTGGTCAAAGTCTCAATGTTCCTCGCTACCATAAAAAAAGAGGAAACCCGACGGGATTTCCTCTATGGTAGAACTCCCCACCGAAATTTCTAACCGATTTATCCACGACTATGTGGCTGTGTTTCATATTGCGAAGCAATGCAAGGCAACGCCTTGCCACAAGCCTCCCTTTCCAAAGGGAGGTTTGGAGGGATTGTAGATATAACTGAGGACATCAGTCCTCCCCCCGCTACCATAAAAAAAGAGGGCAAATCTAATGATTTGTCCTCTATGGTAGCGGGGGGAGGACTCGAACCTCCGGCCTCCGGGTTATGAGCCCGACGAGCTACCAACTGCTCTACCCCGCGATGTATCGTTAATAGTCTTGCGACCTATTTCCTTGGCTTTGCGGTTGCAAAGATAATACAAATATCCTAACCAAGCAAACAAAAATCGAATAAATATCCGTAAAATTGTGTCGCCGACATCGTAATACGCTGTGTATCAATGTGCTAATTGATAAAATATTTTTTACCGCTACTGCTCGATAGAGGCTATCCGGCCGTGGGCGCGGTGCAGTGGCCAGGCTGCTTGCAGTATCTTGTTGCGCAGCAGAGGCTGATAGTCGGGGTTATCGGCGAGGAAGCTATCTACGGCGTCGAGTGCCTCTTGGCTACGGCAGGCGTGGAGCAGCGACGATGCCCAGCCTGCGGGGAAGAAGATGTCGCCCGTAAGTTGCACCTCGCGTAACTCGTCGAGGCCGCGGCGTATGTAGTGCGATGTCGTGCCGTGCAGCGGGTGTGTGAGGTAGGCGAGGGCAGCCTCGGCCCACGGCTCGACGCGTCGGTTTTCGGGTGTCAGGAGCTCCTCAAAGAGGCTGTCGCGGGCCTCCGTATCGGGGTTTACGGCGCGAACGATATAGTCGAATTGGCGCAGGCGGTCTTCGTTACTCAGGCGCGAGTGTTGCTCCTCGACGATGGCGTCGTAACGCTCGGGATAGCGCAACGCAAGCTCGTAGGCGAGGCGCATGTAGTCGAACTCCGTGAGGGTGTCGTTCGCTTGGCTCTCCCAGCAGGTGTAGAGACGTTCGCAGATGTCGTCGGAGCTTGCCACGCCGATAAGCGTGCGCAGCAGCTGTAAACGGCATACGGCCGATGGGTGTATTTGGCTCAGTCGATATACCTCGCGCTCAATGTCGGCATCGGCGAGAGCCATCATAGGCGACGCTAAATAGCCGCATAGCGACGATAGTGTCAGCGTGTTGTGCTCCTCGGGAATGCTTCTGAGGAGCATCTTGGCCCATCGGCGTTCGTCGATGATGCGGTGTTGGTAGTTCTCATACAGCACCATGAGTAGTGCATGGCGCGCAGTGTCGTCGTCGAGGCTCTGCCAGCTCTGCAATGCCCACTCGCGGCTGGCATCGTCCATGATGAAGTGTCCGTAGCCGCGGCCGTCGGTGTTGGGTACGACGTAGCGCGTACCCTCGGGTAGCGGGCACTCGAAGCACTGCTCATGCATATCAACCTCGATTGTGGTCATCCTGTCGCCCACGGCCATAACCTCGAAGTGTTGTGGCCAAAGTAGGTTACGCCCTGCGGGGTCGTGCTGCTCGACATGCAGTCTGTCGCCGTCGCGCGATAGACGTATATGCGGCATGCCGGCACGGTGCACCCACGCCTCGCTGAATGAGGCGAGGTCGGCATCGCAGCGTCGGTCGAGGATGGCAATGAGCGCATCCCAATCGGCATTGCCGTAGGCGTATGTCGTGAGGTACTCGCGAATACCCGCGCGAAAGGCATCTTCGCCCATGATGTCAACGAGTTTGAGGAGCATGACGGGGGCCTTGTTGTATATCGTACGGCCATAGATGAGTCCCGCGTTCGAGAGGTTGTCGAGAGGCTGCTTTATCGCTGTACATCCCGCCGTGCGATCCTCCGAGAGGGCCGAGGCGACGATTGTTTTAAGCCAGTTGAGCTGATGGTTTATATCCTTAAACAGGGGCTCGGTCATGCGCGCTGCGAAGTAGTTGGCGAAGACCTCCTTTGTCCACACATCGTCGAACCACGCCATGGTAACGTAGTCGCCAAACCACATGTGGGCCGTCTCGTGCGCTATGAGTGAGGCACGTGCAAGCTCCTCATCGGGTGTGGGTACCTTGCCGACGAAGATGCGTGTGTCGTTGTAGAGTGTAGCCCCCGTGTGCTCCATGCCGCCATATTGGAAGCCGGGAAGTATGACAATGTCGTACTTGGCGAAGGGGTATGCAATGCCCGTGTACTCCTCCAACCATGCTATGGACGACGTTATCTGCGCAAATATGGTGTCGAGTTGTGCTATGCGCGCGGGGTCGGTCTCGCGGTGGTAGGCTACGATGGTGCGCACACCGTCGTTATGCTCTGCGCGGAAGAATCGGCCCGCGACAAACGAGAAGAGGTAGGTGCTCAGTGGCTCCGTGGTGTTGTAGGCTATGTAGCGGCGGCCGTCGGCGATGTGCTCCTCGGCTTGCGAGGTGTTAGACACTGCTGTCCACGCCTCGGGTATGGTGAGGCTCAGGCGAAATGCCGCTTTGAGGTCGGGCTGGTCGAAGCACGGAAACAGGGTGCGGGCGCGGTCGGGAACAAGGAGCGTGTATAGGTAGTCGTCGTTGCGGTTTAGCGATTGGTTGCCCGCAGTGAATGATATGTAGACGTCGTTTTCGCCCGTCGTGGTAGCCTCTGCGGGGATGATGATATGCTCGTTGAGGTACTCCCAGGCTGTCTTACGACCATTTACCGTGAGGCGGTCGATGCTCTTCTCCCCCTCGCGAAAGTCGAGGATGAGCTCCTGTGGCCCTTCGAGCGTGAAGCGAACATGCTCCTCGGCGGCAATTGCCTCGTCGCGTTGCTCGGGAATGTCGAAGTGTAGCTCGTAGCTGAGTGCACCTATTGTAGCCTTGCGTAGCGTGGCAAGCTCCTTGCTGACACCCGCGTCGTGGAGTGTAGATGTGGGGTTGTCGGTCGTGGGTGTAGTGCCACAGCCGATAGCAAATATCGCGGTGATAAGAGGTCGTAAAAGTCGAAAACGCATAACAATAGACTATTTTCCACAAATGTACACAATTTGCGGATAATAATCAATAGTATACGCCGTAAAATGGGGATTACTTGCGCGTGTAGAGGTTGAAGGCGAAGGGAGCATCGAACTCCTCACCGCGCTCCATACGCTCGGAGCTTACGAGCTGCCACTCGTCGTAGTTGATAGCGGGGAACGAGGTGTCGCCCTCGTAGTCGCGCTCAACTACGGTGATATACATCCTATCGGCAATCTTCAAGGCCTCGGCATATATCTGTGCGCCACCGATGATGAATATCTCCTCGTCGCCCTCGGCCATGCGTACAGCCTCCTCCAACGAGTGGGCCGTAAGAGCACCGTCGAAGGTGCGCTCGGCGCGTGTGATGACGATATTTGTGCGCTTGGGCAGGGGCTTTGAACCTAACGACTCGAAGGTCTTGCGGCCCATGATGACGGCATGTCCCGAGGTGGTGGTGCGGAAGAAACGCATATCCTCCTTGATGTGCCACAATAGCGAATTCTTATCTCCGATGGTGCCATTCTGAGCAATGGCGACGATGATGCTTACCATAGTTTAGAACGATAAAGGTGCTTTGATAGTGGGATGGGGGTCGTAGCCCTCCAAAGTGAAGTCCTCGTAGCGGTAGTCGAAGATGGACTTAACCTCCGCATTGAGGCGCATGCGTGGCAATGGGCGTGGCTCACGGCGTAGCTGCTCATCGGCCTGCTCCAAGTGGTTGAGGTAGAGGTGTGCATCGCCGAGCGTATGTATAAACTCGCCCGCCTCCAAGCCGCACTCCTTGGCAATCATCATTAACAGCAGCGCGTAGGATGCTATGTTGAAGGGTACGCCGAGGAAGGTATCGGCACTGCGCTGATATAGCTGACATGAGAGCTTACCCTCGGCCACGAAGAACTGAAACATGGTGTGGCAGGGGGGGAGTGCCATGCTCTCGACATCGGCTACGTTCCATGCCGAAACAATCATGCGGCGCGACGAAGGGTTGCGCTTTATGGTGTCGATGACCTGCTTTATCTGGTCGATATGTGTGCCGTCGCCCTTAGGCCAACTGCGCCACTGGTAGCCGTAGACGTTGTTCAGGTCGCCAAAATGGTAGCCCTCGATGGGTGAGTCGATGCCGGCAGCTGCGAGGAACGTATCCATGTCGACGGGCAACACGCCATGCTTCACGCACAGCTCGTTGTAGTAGCGGTAGGCGTCGCTATCCCAGATGTGCACACCGTTGTCGACGAGGTACTTGATGTTCGTATCGCCCTTCAAAAACCACAACAACTCGTGAATTACGCCCTTCATGAAGACGCGCTTTGTGGTCAGTAGCGGGAAGCCATCGGCGAGGTTGAAGCGCATCTGGTAGCCAAAGATGCCCTTGGTGCCTGTGCCCGTGCGGTCGTCGCGCACGACGCCCTCGTGGCGTATCTTGGACAGAAGTTCGAGATACTGTTTCATTATATCGTAAAGTTTTTAATTTCGAGATTACCTGCCGCATCCATGGCTATATACTGCGCCACGTCCGAAGACCAATCGCTGAGATACATCACGCGGAAGTTACCCTCGCGGTGGTCGTGGGCAAGGTGCATGTGGCCGAATAGGTAGGCGTCGATGTCGTTGTGCGAGGCGTAGTGCTCGCGGGCATACTCCGTGAGGAAGCCGAGATGTGCCACCGTAATATTGCTCTTCGAGTGCGACTTACGCGATTTGCCGCTCCACCAGTGGCCGAACTTTAAGGCTATGTCGGGGTGTATGAGCCAGCGGAAGAGCCAGCGAGCTGTCGACGAGTGGAAGAAGGCGTTCATCAGGCGTAACATAGTCTGCCCCTTGATGTTGAGGTTGTCGCCATGCGCGAGGTGCAGTCTGCGTCCCGCAATGTCGCAAACCTCGGGACGAAAGTGGAGCTTGATGCCGCACTCGCGATGTAGATAGTCGCCACACCACATATCGTGGTTGCCGATAAACATGTGTAGCTCCACACCACGGTCGCTCATGTCGGCCAGACGTCCCAGCACGCGCGTGAAGCCCTGGGGCACAACCCTCTTATACTCGAACCAGAAGTCGAAGATGTCGCCCATGAGGTATATGGCCGATGCATCCTTCTGTACGCTATCCAGCCAGCGGCAGAATGCCGCCTCGGTCTTTCGCTGCTGCTCGGGGCTGCCCGCACCGAGGTGTATGTCCGAAACGAAGTAGTACATACCTTACAGAAGACGCTCAATATCACTCTCCAACGCACTCATATTGAGCGAGCAGAGCGTCATGTCGCCCTTGCGGTCGATAAGAAATGCGGTGGGTAGTTGTGAAATGTTGTATAACGAGAAGACCGTTCTGTCGTCGCCACCGTAGAGCGATACCCACGGCAGAGACTGCTGCCTTACGGCACGTATCCACATGGCGATGTCGCTGTCGGCCGATACCTGATATACCTCGAAGCCACGGTCGTGATACTTCTCGTAGAGGGGTTTAAGCTCGGCGTTTATGTTGTTGCAACGAGCGTCGGTGGCTGTCCAGAAGTAGAGCAACACAACCTTGCCCTCGTACTCCGAGAGGCGGTGTGTCTGCTTGTACATATCCTTTAATTCGATGTCGGGGAACGACGCAAGCGATATGTTGTTGACAATATCCACTACGGCCTGCTCCTCTAATATCTCACGTTTTAGCACCTCGATGTATGGCGAGTCGGGGTAGTTGCGACCTATGCCTGTGGCCACCGACTGTCGGTGTGCATTGCTGATACCATAGCCCGCGAGTTGTGGGATATACTCCTCGGCGACGCTCTGGTGCAGGGCGTAGAACGCTGCGAGGCTCTCCTGGTTGGCTCCGACGAAGCGCACCTGCTCCGTAATGGCCTCGCGTGCGGCACTGTACGCCTCCATCTCCCAGTCGATGCCCACATCGTGTTGGGTGTGGGCCTTCTCGGCGATGCGCGCCAAGCGGTCAGCAGCGGTGTAGTAGGCGCGGTTGAATTCGCGTATTAAAGCCGACTCCTCGGAGCCCTTGACCTCGTAGTTAAGGAAGATGTCGCCGGCCGAGTCGAGCGATATGTTGTCGCCCGCGGCTACCGCAAGCATGATAGGACGAGTGTTGTTCGAGAAGCGAAGACGATAGAAGCGGGGCGTGGTGTGGTCGACATCGAAGCTAAACTCGAAGCTGTCGTCCTCGCACAGAGCATGTGCGGCGATACGCTCGGTGGTGGCGTAGTCGTCCGAGATGCGCTCCAAATATAGGCTGTCGACGTTGCTCGCGATGAAGCGTCCCGAAATCTTGGTCTCGACGGCCGTAGGCTTCTCGGTGCAGGCTGTCAGTGTCGCGCTCAGAAGTAGAGCGGCTATTATCAATCTCTTCATTTGTTGTTGTGTTGTGTGGGGTAGTCCCGTTACATCAGTTATAACGGCCGACTACTTATTTGCATTGTGGCGTGCCTGATTTTTTTGGGCCGTGCGCTGGGGCTTGCGGTTGTTGTGTGCCTGCTGCTTGCGCGACTTTGGGTTACGAGGGGTGTTGTTTTGTCGGTAGTCGCTACGCATCGTGCTGATGGCCGAGAGGTCTATGTTGCTGCTGTCGCCCGCCATGATGCGTATGTCGCGCATGATAGCCTCGTTATTGGGGTGCTCGTTGTTGTACTCGTAACTCTTCGAGCGCATGTAACGTGCGAGGTCTATTATCTCGTTCGTAGAGTGGTTGCGTCGACTCTTCGAGGCTATGGCGCGCACGAACTGCTGGGTGTACTTGCCGTAGTGCTTGAATATGAAGCGCGACTGCGGGTAGCGCAATTTTTGGGGACGCACGGTGAGGTCTTGGCGTGAAGGTTGAGGGTAGGGCGAGTCTACATCTAATTGGAAGTCTGACATGATGAAGAGGTGGTCCCACAACTTATGCTTGAAGTCGGCCGTGTCGCGCAACAGGGGTTTGAGGTTACCCATAACTGCGATTACGGCTTTGGCTTGTCGTGTGCGCTCCTGTCTATCCTCGATTTCGAGCAACGAGTCGACCATTTCGTGGATGTGGCGACCATACTCCGGGAGGTACAGTTTACGCCTTGTATAGTTATAATTCTTTTTCATCATAAGCTAATTCAAATGGATAATGCAAGCGGAAATATCTCACAAAGACCAATCTTATATTCAGTTCGGCTCAATCGGCTTTTAGCTGTTGCATCATCGGATAAAACATCCCATCTTTCACCGCTAAAATGACGTATATCGTCCACGGCGTTAAGCCATTTTTGATACTACAAAGTAAATGCAAATTATTTACATATACAAACTATGACTAAAATTTTAATGCTTCACACTTCGAAAAGTATGCGAAACTCGCTCTTGGAGCGTCTAAATTTCGAAAACTTTGCCGTTGCCGAGGCCGAAGACCTCGCCACGGCTCAGGATATGTGTCGCACCACACGCTACGATGTGGCCATTGTCGGCGGCGACATAGCCTTCGAAGGTCTGCATCTGCCCTCCATTGTGGTAACCTCGGAACCGAATATCGACTCGGCAGTCGAGGCGTTGCGACATGGTGCTATCGACTATCTGAGTACGCCTGTCGATCTAAATCGTCTGCTGAATACCCTTCGCAAGATATCCTCCAACGAGGCTCCGGAGTGTGTGCCCGCCACGCGGCCTTCGACGTGTCATGCCTCACGACGCACGAACTATGCCACACAACCCATCATCGGCGACTCGTGTGCAATAGAGCATGTGCGCAACATGATTCGTCGCGTTGCTCCCTCCGATGCCCGCGTTATGGTCTTGGGCGAGAATGGCACGGGCAAGGAGCTCGTGGCGCGCTGGCTGCATCAGAAGAGTAGCCGCGCCTCGGCCCCCTTCGTCGAGGTGAACTGCGCGGCAATACCCGCCGAACTTATCGAGAGCGAGCTCTTTGGCCACGAGAAGGGCTCCTTCACCTCGGCCGTGAAGCAGCGTAAAGGTAAGTTCGAGTTGGCCGATGGCGGCACTCTGTTTATGGACGAGATTGGCGACATGTCGCTATCGGCACAGGCTAAGGTGCTGCGTGCCTTGCAGGAGAATAAGATTACGCGTGTTGGTGGCGACAGGGATATATCCGTGGATGTACGTGTGGTATCGGCTACGAACAAGGATATACGCCACGAGATAGAGCTCGGCCACTTTCGCGAGGATCTGTATCATCGTCTGAGTGTCATTGAAATCGATGTGCCACCCCTGCGCGAGAGGCGTGGCGATATTGCCAAGTTGGTGAGCCATTTCATCGCCGAGATATGCGCCCGCCACGACATCGAGCCTAAGCCGATAGATGCCGATGCCGTGAAGCTGCTCTCGGAGCGTCCGTGGACGGGCAACATCCGCGAGTTGCACAACGTCGTCGAGCGACTCATAATCCTCAGCGACGAGCGTATCACGGTCGACGATGTGCGCACCTACTGCACACGCGATTAGATTGTTGTAGTCCGCAGAGGCTTATAGTAGCTTGGCGCGTAACGCCTCCATGTCGCTCACGACGCAGTCGGCACCCGCGGCGTATAGCTCCTCGGCAAAGCGGAAGCCCCACGCCACGCCTATCGAGTCGATGCCCGCGGCAGCAGCCGTGCGGATATCGATGCCCGAGTCGCCAATGAGTATCGCTCGGTCGCGCTCGACATCGGCTATCAGCAGGATGTTGTCGATAATCTTGGGGTCGGGTTTTAGGGGTGCACCCTCGCGGTTGCCCTCGATAGCGACGAAGGGTATCGAGCCGAAAAACTTGGCTACAAGACGCTCCGTGCCGTGTTGGAACTTATTCGACGCTACGGCGAGCTTCACCCCCGCTGCGCTCAGCGCGTGGAGCAGCTCGGGCATGCCGCTATATGGCTCGGTGTAGCGGTCGATGTTCTCGACGTAGTAGTGTCGAAACTGCGTTACGCACTCCTCGACGTAGCTTTCGTCCATGGCGAGGTGTGGGGGTAGTGCGCGCTCAACGAGACGCTTTATTCCACCGCCAACCATCTGGCGGTACTCGGCGTCGGTGTGTGTGGGTAGGTTGCGGCTACGCATCACATAGTCCACCGAGGCGGCAAGGTCGCCTATGGTGTTGAGCAGCGTGCCGTCCAAATCGAATATGACAAGCGAATATTTCATGTTGCAAAGATACGAAAATGGGCGAAAAATTAAAAATTAAACAAAAATTCTTATCTTTGCACTTATGATACGTCTATCGTTAGTTATCGCTACATATAATCGTGCCGAGCAGCTCCTCGCGACGCTGCGTTCGGTGGCGTTGCAGTCCGCCCCCGCCGAGGTGTGGGAGTGCATCGTTGTGGATAATCGCTCGGTGGACGATACCGCGGAGCGTGTTCGCACCTTTATCGCGGCACACCCTCAGCTCAACATCCGCTACTGCTACGAGGCGCAGCAGGGCCTGTCGTACGCCCGAAATGCCGGTATCGAGGCCGCTCAGGGCGATATTGTCGCCTTCATCGACGATGACGAGCGCATCGTTGAGGAGTTCGTTGAGGCCTACATCACACTCTTCGATACTCACCCCGACGCTATGGCGGCGGGTGGCCGAATTATCGCCGAGTACCCCACGGGACGTCCTCGCTGGATGTCGCGCTATACGGAGCAGCCCATCGCCAACCCCATGGACTTTGGCCCTGAGGTGCGTCCATTCCCCCTATCGCGCATCCCCGGCGGTGGCAATATGGCCATGCGTCGCGAGCTCTTTAAGAGGGTGGGAGTCTTTAACACCTCGCTCGGCCGTACGGGTAAGAGGCTTATCGGCGGCGAGGAGAGCGAACTCTTTGAGCGCATACGCCGTGAGGGCATGGCCTGCTACTATGTGCCCCGCGCGGTGATGTATCATATCATCCCCGACGAGAAACTTACGCCCGACTACTTCGACCGCCTGGCATATAACGTCGGTGTCAGCCAACGTCGTCGCGCCGAGTTGCACGGCTCACTCTTCGGGCTATATGTGCGCGAGGCCGCAAAGTGGTTAGCAACGCTCGTGCTATGCCTTGTGCATCGCCCCGAGCAGTCGCGCTACTTGTTGCGTCTGCGCCGAGGTATCACTCGTGGCATAAAAACACCCTATAACAGGGGTTAATCCTATTATAGGGTATCGCGTCATCGTCTATATGTCGATAGCGCATGCTATCTGCGCTGCATGGCGCAGTGGTCGTACTCCTTGACCAGCGACTGCATCAACTCCTTGACACTCTCAATCTTCTTGGCACGCCAAGCATTTGCTCCGGCGAAGGCGTAGCCATGCTCCAAGCGTCCTTTGAAGGCGTTGTACAGAGCTAGCATTATGCAGTAGGGGCTGTGTACCACATCGCACGTGCGTATGCAGTTGAAGGCGCACTGCGTAGGCTTTTTCAGACCCTCGCGCACGCTATCGAGGAAGCTGCTGCGCACGGCACGTCCGGGCATGCCCACGGGGCTCTTGATAATCTCGATATCCTCCTTCGAGGCGTTGATGTATGCCTCCTTGAAGCGCACGTCGGCATCGCACTCCTCGGTAGTAACGAAGCGTGTTCCCATCTGCACGCCCTCGGCACCAAGCTCCATTATGCTGTATATATCCTCGCCCGTGTATATGCCTCCCGCAGCAATTACGGGGATGTGGCAGTCGTGCTCTGCGGCAAAGCGACCTACGGTCTCGACAACCTGCGGAAGTATCTGCTCCAACGAGTACTCCTCGGCGAATATCTGCTCGTCGCTATATCCGAGGTGGCCTCCCGCCTTGGGGCCCTCGACGACGATGGCATCGGGCGTGTAGCGATACTCCTTCCACCACTTCTCGCATAATATCTTCGCGGCACGTGCCGACGATACGATGGGGGCAAGCTTGGTCTTGGCACCCTCGGTCAGGAACGACGGCAGCGTCAGCGGGAGACCTGCGCCCGAGAAGATGATGTCGGCACCCTCCTTTATGGCCGTGCGCACCATGTCCGAAAAGTTGGTCATCGCGACCATGACGTTCACGCCCACAATACCTTTGGTCTTGGCGCGCGCCTTGCGTAGCTCCTCGCTGAGTCCATGTATTGCAGCCTCGGCAATGCTCATCGCCTTATTCTTGTATATGAGGCCAAGTCCGGCCGCCGATATAACGCCGACACCGCCCTCGTTTGCCACGGCCGACGCAAGGCCCGAGAGCGAGATGCCTACACCCATACCGCCCTGTATGATGGGACGAGGAACGGTAAGGTCTCCGATTTTCAATGATTTCATGAGTTTCTAATATTTGTAGTTAATAAAATGAGACCGCAAATATAAGATATTTAGAATAAAAAATACCGCTAAATCGTGTGAATTTTAGCGGTATTAATTTTGGGTTGTTCCGAAATGGAGCAATTTTATCCTCGGTCTACTTTCAGCAGCGAGGAGTCTCCGTAGCTCAGGAAGCGGAAATCGTGGGCCAGGGCGTAGTCGTAAATCTTGTGCCAATCGTCGCCTACGTATGCGCTGACCAGCAGCAGCAGTGTCGACTTTGGCTGGTGGAAGTTGGTGATGATGTAACTTACGATGCGGAAACGGTAGCCAAGCGGTGTAATCATTATCTGCGTAGCCGCTTTTAGTTGCGCAAGGCCGTTGGCGGTCATGTAGTCGCGCAGTGTGGCAAGTGCGTCGCGGCCCGTGAACTCAGCCGGTATGTCGTATAGCTCCCACTGTCCCACGGTGCGCTCTACGTCGGGTGTGCCGTCGCGGTGTATGCGGTAGGCGAGTGCTGTGAGCGACTCCAAGGTGCGTACCGACGTGGTACCTACGGCGGTGATGCGGCCAATGTTGCGCAGTAGGTTTTCGACTGCCGTGAGCGACACGGAGAAGTGCTCGGTGTGCATGTTATGCTCCGCCGCGTTGTCGTCCTTGACGGGTAGGAATGTGCCTGCGCCCACGTGGAGTGTTACCTCCTCGAAGGAGTATCCTTCGTCGCGCATCGAGGCTATGAGCTCGGGTGTGAAGTGTAGTCCCGCCGTGGGTGCTGCCACCGAGCCCTCGAAGCGGGCATATACGGTCTGGTAGCGGGTGTTGTCTATCTCCTCGCTGTCGCGGTTGAGGTATGGCGGTATGGGAATACGTCCGAGGGCCTCCAACAGCTGACCAAAGGTGCAGTCTGCCGACCAGCGGAAGCGTACTATATGTTCGCGTGTGCCACGCTCCACAATTGCGGCGCGCAGGGTATGTGGCTCGCCGTTGTAGTCGAAGTCGATGCCTACCTCGCCCTCCTTCCACTTTTTGAGGTTGCCCACGATGCAGCTCCATGAGCACTCACCCTTTATGGCGAAGGCGCGCTCGTAGTCGGCGGGGTCGTGCGGTTCGAGGCAGAAGACCTCGATGCGCGCACCCGAGGCCTTGTGCATCACCATGCGTGCGCGCACCACGCGCGTATTGTTAAATACGAGCATAGCGCCCTTAGGCAGCTCCTCGGCGATGTTGCGGAAGAGGCTTTGGCGTATCGTGCCGTTGTGGTATATGAGCAGCTTCGACGATGTGCGCTCTGCGAGCGGGAACTTAGCTATTCGCTCGTCGGGTAGCGGGTAGTCGAAATCGTTGATGTCAATCTGTCGTTGCATAATAGTGGTCATTATCATGCGCAAAGGTACGAAAAAAAAGGTTGCCCAACTATTGGATAGGTCTTTTAATTCTTAACTAATTGATTTTCAGTGTTAGTTTTTACGAAAATTGCGAAACCCTACATAGAAGACTACATGGAGGCTGTAATCAAGCCTAAAAATTACGAGAGCAAAGGGTAAATAAGACTTTTGAAAGTAAACCGCTGAAACAGGGCATCTTTCGAAGACGCATTGTGAATAGACTAAGGTGGCGTATGAGAGAACTACAAAGTTCACTACATACGCCACTTATTATACGGTTTTAATTACATGATGCGCTATCAATACTTACATTATAAAATACGCCTTCTTTGAGTTTGCGAAAGGCTTTTTGACCCGAAGCGCGGGTTTTACCACCTTTAACAATTACACTTAATTCGATTGTTTCTACAATACACCCAGTTGAACGATCTAATGCATTCACCCAGACTGTAACTTGATCTCCATAACCGAGAGCCTCTTTAGTACCCTCAACGATTATGGTTACATAAGGACTATCTCCAGAAACCATTGTAGAGCCATGGGCTACAGTTGCTGTATATTGTGAATTGTATACGGGACAAGTTTTTCTTCCATCAGCATTAGCTGTAAAGATCATCCCAAAGCATGCAAGCATTATTAAAAGATATTTTTTCATATTTCATAATTATTAATATTCCCTACTCACTTAACGGCTTTTCGATTACTCCGTTGTACCTTGAAATATTAAATATATACGCACAAAAAAAAGCGCGGTACTTTTAGTGTATCCGCATTTCGAGGTGTTTGGCGTAACCTACCGACAGAATAACCAAAAGCCCGCACCGTTAAGTACGAGCATTTTTGCAGTATTCTTGTCGGTATTCATTAGTCGCCAAACTTT
>JAZRDV010000006.1:0-22062 GCA_045660465.1 Alistipes sp.
GGTGCAAAGGTAAGACATATTTTTGAAACTACCAAATTTTTTGGAAACTTTTTTCAAAAATATTTTTCTAAGAACCTTTTCTGCTTATCGCCGTTTTAGAGGCGAAAGCGGGTGCAAAGATAAAACACATTTTTGAAACCAGCAAATTTTTTGGAAACTTTTTTCAAAAAATTTTCTAAGAACCTTTCTCTGTGCTCTCAGACACTGTTTTCATCTGATTGCGGGTGCAAAGGTAATACTTATTTCTTAACCTCCAAATGTTTTCTTAAATAATTTTGCAAAATTTTCAATATTTTTAAAATATCGCGGCTATACCTATATTTATATATATATAATAGGCCGACCTGAATCGAGGGGTTAAGCCGAAATACGGCCCACGCGGATAAATAAAAGGCGGGACGACTCGAAGTCATCCCGCCAAAAGAGTTTTACAACTTATAGTTACTCCACAACCGGCGCGCCATCTACGACCTCAGCGGGTGTTACCTCCGCAACAGGGTCTACATCGGCAGCTTCCGCAGGAGCAGCAGTAGAGACAATAACCTTATTTTGGGGCTCGTCAGCCGATACTATCTGCACGACACCCTCCAAAGTATCTGTTTCTGCGACATCCTCAACATTTGAAGATATCTTCACAAGCTCATCGAGCTGACCCTTCTGCGTATCGTTCAAGCGCGAGAGACCGCGACCATCCCATACGAGTTTAGCCACGCTGTTGAGATAGTTATCGATACCGAACGAAACCTCCGTCTCGATAGCCTCACGCATCTCGTCAGACATATCCGAGTCGTAAGTAATCACGATATCGCTGAAACGCATATAGTTCGGGCCATTACCCTCGCTCTCGACAACAACATACTTCTCCAACTGGTCGCTGATGTAGTATGCCATAGAGCGAGTGTCTGTTGAACGATCCTCCTCGCCATCGACGAAGATACGACCACACTTATACTCACCCTCAACATATACCGTAGCACAAACCTTAACATCCTCGATACGCTCAATCTTTATCTCGACGCCATCAATGTGAGTGAAGCCGGGCTTCGACTCGGGAGAGCCGAATGCGAGAACGAAGAGTAGGTATATCCAGTGAGCTGATACACCTGCCACCAAGCCTCCAACAGTATGCGCAAGGATAGCCTTAGAGGTGAGCTTGCGATAGCCGAGAGCATCGAGCATAGCGGTGTGAGTAGAGAGGTAACCGCTCCAACACATACCGATAGCCGTGAAGACTGCGATAGCGTTACCATCGGCCCAACCCTGCTCGACAAAGCCGGGAACAAGACCGAGAGCAGCACCCACAGCACCAAGAGCCGTGATGGGGAAGGCGATAAGGTGAGGATCACCAAAGCCAAAGAGCCAATCGAAGATAAAGTTAATCTTACCGGCCGCCCAAGGGAGGAATGCGATACCCTCGTAGGCTGCACCCGAGTAACCCTCGGCACCGGGGCCAAAGGTGAGAATCATCACAAGGGTCGAGATGATAAGCACGCCGGGGATGATAGAGAGGCCCACATCTACACCTGTCTTACCACCATCGAGCAACGAGTTAAGGATGCGCGTAAACATAGAGGTCTCCTTAACCTGCTCCTCCTCCTGCTTATCCTGCTCATCGATAATCGAAGCCATCTCATCCTTAAAGTTAGGATGCGATTTAAGAATAAAACGCTGCATGAGGCGTGTAGAGACAATACATCCGATGAACGCACCGAGCAAACCGATGAAGGGCTCGGCATAGAAGCCGTTACTTACCATGAAGACGATAACGAGCAGACCCATACCGAAGGCCGTACCGAAGTTCGTAAGCGAGATAAGCTGATACTTACGGAAGAACGAGCTGAAACGCTTATCCTTGGCCAGCGAGATAATCGCGGGGTTATCCGAAAGGAAGGTCATCACCGCACCCAACGAGGCAACACCGGGTAGGTTGAAGAGCGGCTTCATCAAGGGGCGCAAGATACGCTCCAAGAGCGCAACGACACCAAACTCAACGAAGATACGACCCAAAGCACCCGTGATAACACATATCGCCATAAGGTAGAATACCGTGTTGAGCAACAGGTCGTGAGCCGTCTTCATAATGGTATTTAGCATGTTAGGGAGACCCATAACAGAGCCAATACCACCAAACAAGCCGATAACTATGAGCAGACAAAAGATGCCTGCACCATATTTACGAAGTTTATTCTCTGAACTCATATTTGATAAATTTTAATAGTTTACAACTTCGAGGCGCGCTTCTCGTGCACCTTATTGATAAGTTTCGACGCTGCCGACATCATATCTATACGCCACGTGAGACCGATGGTCAGGTACGACTGCTTGTCGAGTGCCGTTGCCGTACTGTCAATCATACGACCATTATCGCCGAACGAGTAGGCATAGGCGGCATGCAGACGCACATCGCGGTTACCACGACCACCCAACGGATAGTACTCTACACCACCACCAACACGCGTCATCGAGGTGTTGGGATATACGAACAGGCCGACAGGATAGGCATCACCTACCTTATCGTATGTGGCGCGCGCGAAGAGATTTACGCGGTCGGCAACGAGATACGAGAACTCACCCATAATCGAGAAGTTATCGAACAGAAGCTCCTTGGCACTTGCACCACGGTTCATAAGGTCGAGCTGTATGGTGGCATCGCCGAACTTAAACTGGTTACCCAAAACCACATAAGCAACATACTTCGAGGGGGCATACTGCGAGAAGTTCAACGAGTGAAGTGCCGTATAGCAGCCATGCGAGCCCATCCAGAAGAGGTTATAGGCGTAATAATCGGTATTGCGCGTGTCGTAGGGGCTCTGGCAGAGCTGGAAGGTGAGGGTGTCGTTGCCCTTATTTGTGGTGAAGGCAACACTCGCACCGAGCTGATAGCAAGCGACATTATTCCAATACTCCGAGCAGAAGTAGAGGTCCATCGGTGCACGGTCGTACTCCCAGCCACCAATCATCACCACCTGCTTACCCGCCGAGATAGCGATGTTCTTGATAGGACGATACGTGAGGTTAAGCCAATCGGTGTTGTTCGCAAAGTCCGAGAAGCTATTGACGTTGTTGAAACGCTGACGCCACGAGTAGGTAAACTTATCGGCAATCTGACCATCGATACGCAAGTTGAAGTAGCGCACCTTGAAACCCGAGGCACCGTCAATCTTATCGCCCGCAACCGAGTTGTTCAGATAGTCGAAGCGCGCCTCAACGCCGAGTTTGAAGAGCTCGTTGGCCTCGTCGTAGCCCTGCTGTGCCGTAGCCACACCACAACAGAACATAGCAACCATAACACTCATAACTACTCTACGAGTAGAGGTAAAAAAAGTAGAGGTTTTCTTCATATTTTAAGTTTTTGATTAATATCGCACAAACTTGCCCTCGCCAAAGGCGAAAACAATTATACAAAGGTAGCATAAAATTTCGGAACACAAAATTCCGAGCACCCAATTATTGCATAGCACAACAATATTAAGTATCTTTGCGTAGACGAACAACCAAACAGAGCCCGAAAATGAAGCCGCACACGCTCCTATGCCATCTTCTGCTTGCAGCCTTTGCAACTATTATCGCCACGACCACGGCCCGGGCGCAGGACGAGTACGACTATCTGCAATACAAGCTCTTCGACAAGGAGCGATACAGAATTCCGAGGCTTAACCCCGACACCACAATATTCAACAGCCAACATCCGCACCCCGCCGAGGATATCTTCGCAACGCTCGACATCTACGCTCCCGTACGCTATGAGCGTCGTGGCGACCTCCTGCCTCTCGAACGCTACTCGGTCGAGGGTCTTCCCGTGGACTACGCCACGGCATACTCACTGCGCAACCTCAACACATCCATCAGTGATGATGGGCTACAAGCCTCTTACCGACTCACTCGCGAGCGGGTCTATTACGATGCGCGACACGTCCTCTACGGCACTATTTCGGGGCGCAACACCCTCGCGAGGGTAAACTACACAGCGACAATACCCGCCGTCACGGGATGGACAACAACCATCGCGGCACATGCAAATGGCGGCCCCGACATCTATACTCGTGGCGTGGGCGGCTACGGCGCAGCACTTGCCGCAAACCTCGCACGACACTTCGAGCGTGGCACACTCAGCATCGCAGCCATAGTGCCATGGTCAATGCGCACTCTCGGTCAGGCATCTACCGACGAGACATTCACTCTGCTGGGCAACACCCTCTATAACCCCGCATGGGGTTACGATGGCGGGAGGATGCGCAGCGCGCGTGAGCGCACATCACTGCGACCCGAGGTTATCGCGGCATGGAGCAGCACCCTTAACGACAACACACATTACAGCATAACACTGAACGCCTATCACGAGTGGCGCGCGCAGTCGTCGCTTGCATGGTTTGACGCGCCGACACCCATGCCCGACAACTATCGCTATCTGCCATCGCACTTTTTGGCCAACGATGAGGCTATGAGAGAGGTCGAGCAGGCGTGGACAACAAACGACACCCGCTACACGCAGATTGCCTGGGACGAGCTCTACGCCACAAACGCCCTGCAACAAGATGGTCGGGCAGCATATATCGTTGACCTACAACACCGTAACCATCTGCGTACGGCTGCGACATTCGCTCTGCGCACTACAACCGAGCGACTAACGCTCGACTACGGCATAACACTCGACTGCCACACCGAACGACGCTTCAAGAGTGTCGACGACCTGCTCGGTGCCGACCACATCGACAACCTCGACTATATGCTCATGGACGACGCCACATTTTGTCGCGACCTGCAAAACGACCTTCGCAACCCCAACCGCATAATCCGTGAGGGCGACCGCTATGCCTATGACTACCGTCTAACGCGCCTCAATGCTACCCTCCACGCCGTGGCCAACATACCCATAAACGGTACTCGCCTGACTATCGGCGGACGCCTCTCTGCCGAGCAGACCTCGCGTCGCGGATACTACGAGAAGGAGCTCTTTCTCGGTCGCGCATCATACGGCACCTTGCGCCGACTACTACTCATGCCCTACCGACTCTTCGCCTCTTGGAATGTCATACATGGCGCACACAACGTCTCGGCACACGCCATGATTGCAGGGCTCTCACCCGAGGTCGACGACCTCTTCCTGCAACCGCAATACAACAATCGCATGACCGAAGAGATATGTCTCAGCACATCGCTGAGTGCCGAGGCGCGCTACGCCTACCACCACGCAAGGGTCGATGTTGTGGCAGCAGCATACGTCACTACGCGCCTCAACGACATATCAACAATTCGCTACTACGACGATATTGCGGGCCTCTACTGTGATGCTGTAGCGAGCAACATCGACCGCCTCTCGTTCGGTATTGAGGCCGCAGCCAAGGTGCGCTATGGCAGAGGGTTAAGCTCCACCTTCGGTATGACGCTCGGGCGACATACTTTTATAAGCGATGCCCGCGTGCGCCTCTATGCCGATGCCAACAATGCTGTCGTGGCAAATACCACATCCCACGTCGCGGGGCGACACCTCGCCACACCCGCCATCACCCTCATGGGCGACATCAGCTACCGCAGCCGTGGTGGCTGGCAGTTCACCGCCGAGGTGCAGTACTTCGGCCTTCGGTACACCGAACTCTCGCTCACACGTCGCACCGAGCGCATACTCTCCTACGCCATATCCGAGGAGCAGCGCGACGAGCTCTACGCACAGCGACCTCTGCGCGATGCCGTGAACGTGGGTCTAAGCATCAGTCGCCGCATACGTCTATCTAACGGCGATGCGCTATGGTTGCAACTATCGGCCGATAATCTGCTCAACAGCCATGTACCCTACGGCGGATATGAACCAAATCGCGTACGCCGCATAACGGTAAACGGCAGCACACTGCTGCGTCCTTTCGACGAGAAACTCACCTATGCATACCCTCTTGCACTGCGTCTTGCGGCAAGTTACAGATTTTAATCACCGGGCAAACAAAAAACATCGAAATATAACAGACTGATTAATAACAAATTAACCCGCCACACGGCGAATTAAATAAAAATATTTCACAAATTGTTTGGTGGATTAAAATTCTTGTTGTACTTTTGTGCCCGGAGAGGTGGCAGAGTGGTCGATTGCGGCGGTCTTGAAAACCGTTGAGCTGCGAGGCTCCGGGGGTTCGAATCCCTCCCTCTCCGCAAGACCACGTAGCAAAAAGGTATCGAGAAATCGATACCTTTTGTTTTTTTTATACCTTGTCGCAAGCTTGCTTGCAGACGAGGTGTGAAAAACAAAGGGAGCGGCTTGCCGCTTTTTGCGCAGTGGGCTTGCAAGGGCCCTGCGGCGAGCAGAAGGGAAAGGCGTTAAGCGAAGCGACCATCGGGAGCGTAGTAGCCAATTCCTCCCTCTTCTCAAAAAAATAAAAAACATAATACTATGTTTTTATGCCTCAACGCGAGCTTCAACGCAACAAAAATTTCGCATCAGACGCACAACCTTAGCATATTTTTCATATCTTTGCATTAACAACTCAAATGGTGGTGCTAGGAGATACCACACTGTTTCCTGGCTGAGATTATACACATTGCACCAGTACAGATAATGCTGACGCTGGAAGTTTGGAGTTATCCTTAATGGTACTACCGTACCACTATTTTGAGCACATATAGCAACTTAAAATGGTGGTATGAACGCACAAAAAACCTATCCCGTAGTACTCTCAATTGCCGGCTCCGACTCTTCGGGCGGTGCAGGTATTCAAGCCGACATCAAGACTTTTGCTGCTCTCGGAGTATATGGCGCAACGGCAATTACGGCCATAACTGCGCAAAATACCCTCGGCGTGCATGCTCAGCACGCCATACCTCCGCAGATGGTGCACGACCAGATTGTTGCAACGATGGACGACCTCGCACCATCGGTTGTCAAAATAGGCATGCTCGCCAACGTTGCAATAGTCGATGCCGTAGCCGAGGCCCTCAGCAGCTACTCCACACCCATAATACTCGACCCCGTCATTATATCGACAAGCGGCCACCGTCTACTCTCGGCCGAGGCCGAGAAGTCGATAATACGACGTCTGCTCCCCATGACGGAGCTTCTTACACCCAACATACCCGAGATGGAGGCACTCGCCGATATGTCCATAGCGACCCTCGACGAGAAGATGCGCGCGGCCGAACAGCTATTTCGATATGGGGCCAAGGCGATACTGCTCAAAGGTGGCCACGAGGAGGGCAACATCAAGTGCGACATTCTATTTACCCAAACCGCTGCGGGCATACAATCCACAACCTTCACGTCTGAGACCATCGACACCCGCAACACCCACGGCACGGGGTGCACACTCTCGTCGGCCATAGCGGCATACGTAGCACGCGGCTGCAACATCGCAGAGGCCATATTCAATGCCAAAGAGTTTGTAACCGAGGCGATACGCTACGGTGCCGACATTCGTATCGGCCACGGCTTTGGCCCGGTAAATCACGGTTTTAACCCTCAAAAGATGCTCATCCATGAACTTAGATAACTATCAACTTCAATTTATAACACACCACACCGACACATGCTCCTACATCGACTCGGCGCGCATGGCGTTGGAGGGTGGCTGTCGTTGGATTCAGCTACGCATGAAGAGTGCCTCGGAGTCGTTACAGGAGCAGACGGCCTTAGTGGTGCAGAAGATGTGCCGCGACTATGGGGCAACATTTATCATCGACGATAATGTTCACCTGGCCAAGCGAATAGGTGCCGACGGCGTGCACCTCGGCAAGAGGGATATGCACATAGCCGAGGCACGCGAGATTCTTGGCGAAGGGTTTATCATCGGAGGCACGGTCAATTCGTTCGAAGATATCACGAACATCCTATCCGAGGCCACGCCCGACTACTTTGGATGTGGGCCATTTCGCTTCACACAAACGAAGAGCAACCTCTCGCCGATACTTGGCTACGAGGGTTACCGCGAGATAGTCGGCAAGATGCGCGAGCACGGCGTAACGACACCCCTCATTGCCATCGGAGGCATCACGCGGGAAAACATCGCCGAGCTACTAAGGTGCGGCGTGGGGGGCATTGCCCTAAGCAGTAGCATCATAAATGCAACGGACCCAATAACGGAGATGCGCAATATAGCTGATATGTTAATTAACCGAGCATAAGACCTATTAACAAATAACCAAAAGCTATGAAGACGAATTTAAAAATCTCCTATCCCGAATCCGAGAAGGTCTACATGGAGGGTACTATCCACCCCGACATCCGTGTGGCTATGCGCCGTGTGAGACAGATGCCTACGGTCTCGATAAGGGATGGAGTGCGTGTAGAGGAGCCTAATTCGGCAATCTACATCTACGACACCTCGGGGCCCTATGGCGACCCGAACATCGACATCGACTTGGAACGAGGGCTACCCCACCTGCGCAAGGCGTGGATTGAGGAGCGCGCAGCGAGGGATGCAGCCAACATCACTCAGATGTATTATGCCAAGAGGGGCATTATAACGCCCGAGATGGAGTATGTAGCCATTCGCGAGAATATGAATTGCCGAGAGCTCGGCATCGACACACACATAACGCCTGAGTTTGTGTGCAAGGAGCTCGCCGAGGGTCGTGCCGTCATACCCGCAAACATCAACCACCCTGAGGCCGAGCCAATGATTATTGGTCGAAACTTCCTGACCAAGATTAACGCCAACATCGGCAATTCGGCAACCACATCGAGCATTGAGGAGGAGGTCGAAAAGGCGATATGGAGTTGCAAATGGGGTGCCGACACAATTATGGACCTCTCGACAGGAAGCAACATACACGAAACGCGAGAGTGGATTTTGAGAAACAGCCCCGTACCCATTGGCACTGTGCCCATATATCAAGCCATGGAGCGCGTCGACGGCAAGGCCGAGGAGCTCACATGGGAGATTTATCGCGATGTGCTCATAGAGCAGTGCCGACAGGGTGTCGACTACTTCACCATACACTGCGGTATTCGCCTGAAAAATGTGATGTTGGCCGCAGACCGCCTAACGGGCATCGTAAGCCGCGGAGGCAGCATCATCTCAAAGTGGTGTCAGGCACACCAGCGTGAGAGCTTCCTCTACGAGCACTTCGACGATATTTGCGATATTGCAGCACAATACGACGTCGCCCTATCGCTGGGCGACGGCCTACGACCCGGAAGCATACGCGATGCAAACGACAGAGCGCAGTTCGCCGAGTTAGACACGATGGGAGAGCTCGTGGAGCGTGCATGGGCTAAAAATGTGCAGGTATTTATCGAGGGCCCGGGACATGTGCCTATGCACAAGATTAAGGAGAACATGGAGCGACAGATAGAGAAGTGCCACAACGCACCGTTCTATACTCTCGGCCCGTTGGTTACGGACATCGCCCCCGGCTACGACCACATAACATCCGCAATAGGTGCGGCCCAGATTGGATGGTACGGCACGGCGATGCTCTGCTACGTTACACCCAAGGAGCACCTTGCGCTACCCGACAAGGAGGATGTGCGCGAGGGTGTTGTAGCCTTTAAGCTCGCGGCCCACGCCGCCGACATCGCCAAGCAACATCCCGGCGCCATGGTTCGAGATAATGCACTGAGTAAGGCGCGCTACGAGTTCCGCTGGAAAGACCAATTCAACCTCAGCCTCGACCCCGAGAGGGCCTTGGAGTACTACAAGACATCGAACAACGTAGGTGGCAGATATTGCACCATGTGTGGCCCTAACTTCTGCGCCATGAAGATTAGCCACACGCTATGCGAAGAGTAATTACCCAAAACATAAAATACAGATAGATTATGATTGAAAGAAACGTATCACACGGAATTATCAGCACCTATTTCAACAAGTTGGAGCGCAACTTGGATTTGGATGTAGCCATCGTGGGTGGCGGCCCCTCGGGCATCGTTGCAGCCTACTACCTCGCAAAGGCGGGATTGAAGGTCGCACAGTTCGACAGAAAGCTATCGCCCGGTGGCGGCATGTGGGGCGGAGCGATGATGTTCAACCAGATTGTCGTGCAGCAGGAGGCACTACACATCATCCGCGAGTTCGACATCAACTACGAGCAGTATGACGACAACCTATACGTCATGGACTCGGTGGAGAGCACCGCAGCACTGCTCTACAAGGCCGTACACGCGGGAGCCACAATCTTCAACTGCTACTCTGTCGAGGATGTAATCTTCAAGAACGACATCGTCAGCGGCGTGGTGGTCAACTGGACACCCGTACTTCGCGAGGGTATGCACGTAGACCCGCTCAACATCATGGCACGATGCGTCATCGACGGCACGGGACACGACAGCGAGATGTGTTGCACCGTGGCGCGCAAGAATGGAATACGCCTCGCAACCGACACGGGCAAGGTCATTGGCGAACGCTCGTTGGATGTCGTGGCAGGCGAAGAGGAGGTGGTAAATGGTACAAAGGAGATATACCCCGGCCTCTACGTATGCGGCATGGCAGCCTCGGCCGTGAGCGGCACACCTCGCATGGGCCCCATCTTTGGTGGCATGCTCCTCTCGGGCAAGAAGGTCGCAGACCTCATCATCGAAAGGTTAAAGTAATGAGGCTCATTGCTATAACAACACCCGAGATTACCGATGACGATACCCTTATCATTAAAGAACTTCTCGATAGGGGTGTCGACACGGTACACCTACGTAAGCCCGACGCGGACGTTAGTGCGTGCAGAGACCTGCTGGCAGGACTCTCCGCAAAGCATCGAGCAAGGATTGTGATACACGACCACGCAGAACTATACGACGAGTTCTCGCTGCTCGGCATCCACATAAACAGGCACATCGGCACCCTGCCCGCGGGATACAACGGCCTAAGAACTCGCTCGTGCCACTCCATCGAGGAGGTTGCGCGCTATAAACAGGAGTGCGACTACCTATTTCTAAGCCCCATCTTCGACAGCATATCCAAGGTCGGATACTGCTCGGCATTTAGCGATTCGGAGCTTCGAAAGGCATCGGCCGAGGGTATTATAGACGAGAAGGTTGTAGCATTAGGTGGCGTTACATTCGATAAGATGGCCTACCTCGAAGAGCTCCACTTTGGTGGTGCGGCGATGCTTGGAGTACTATATAATATTGATGTGGCGAGACAACTTCGCCACCATAAAGGCGTTAAATAACTCGGACAGCCAATCGTAGAGGTGCTGCACACTACAACAAAAGATGCCGTCGATGGGTGCTCTACGGACACACCTCATTGACGGCATCTATTTTTATAATCGGCGAGAGCCCCCAATTTAGGGCACGGGGTCGTAGCCCGAGCCACCCCACGGATGACATCTGAGCAGACGACGCACCGTGAGATATAAGCCCCGAATGGGCCCATGCTTGCGCAGTGCCTCGATGGCATACTGCGAGCAGGTAGGCGTAAAGCGGCATGAGGGCGGCTTCAACGGCGAAATACACACCTGATAGAAGCGAACAAGAGCGATAAACGGAAACGACAGTACCCGCTTAACAACGCTGCGCAATCTCGGCCACGATACGTTGAACGGCATGCTCTATATTTTTATAAGGTAAAACCTCCTTCGACGAGTAGACCAGCGCAACATCTACGGCTACACCCTGCGCCTCAACCTTGCATAGTAGCGCATGCTTATGTAGGCGGTAGGCCTCCTTGGTGCGGCGGCGAAGTAGATTACGCTTATTAGCGCGCTTGTGGTAACGCTTGGGCACCGAGAATAGAACCTCAACGCCGGGCTGCGCACCACCATCGACATAGGTTATATAGCGAAACGGATAGACAAATCCGCCATCGCCCTCCGCAAAGAGGCGACGGACAGCCGCGAGAGAGCGTAGTCGCTCTGCGGAGGGCAATCCGTTGCTATACATAACTTTATTATATCTTCTTTGAGGTACGCGTACGAGGCTTCTTCTGCAACTTGGTCTGCTGCGCACGGATAAACTCCTCCTTTTCGAGATCCTCCTTAACCTCCACATCGGCAACGTCAACACCCTCTTCAACCTTACGGCAGTAGATGTCCAAAGCCTTAACCATCGAGGGAGCCTCAGGAGAGGGAGCCGATGCCTTAACCTTAAAGCCTGCCTCGATAGCGGCGCGCAACGTCGCCTCACCAAAGGTGGCAACAACGGGCAGCGTCGTAACATCGCAGTTCTCGACCAGGGCCTTAACATCCGAAGGTGAGTAGAGAGCGATAATGTCGTACTCCGAGAAGTTGATATCCTTCATATCGGCAGCTACCGTACGGGCAAAGACCACGGGGTCGCATTTGAGCTTCAACTTAGAGAGGGTCTCCGGGAGCTCGGGCTTATAAGGCTCCGTAAGGGCAAGCATAAACTTCTCATCCTTATGCTTCACGATAAGCTCCAACAACGAGTTGAACGTACCATCGGCAAACGATATCTTACGTTTGCGATAAACGATATACTTCTGCAAATAGAGGGCTACGGCCTCCGTATTACAGATGTACTTCATAGTCTCGGGCACTGTGATGCGTGCCTCCTCACATATACGGAAGAAGCTATCGATTGTCGTGCGCGACGAGAAAATCATGGTCGTGTGATCCAAAATCTCGGTGCGCTGCGCACGGAACTCCTTCAACGTAACTCCTACAACACGAATGAGTGGCTTGTAGTCGATTGCCAACTCACATCTCTCCGCAAACTCATGAAAGGGAGACTTCTCAATGACAGCCGGACGGGGCTGCGAGACCAAAATCTTTCTTACTTTCAATGCTTATAACTATAATTTATTCTACCACAAACACTCATCGCGCCACCGACATAATATCACACAACGCTCTAAGTGTCAGCAACTTCACTCGCCAACATCAACTCACATAAGATGGCATCAGCACCGCTATAAAACTCAACGGCAGCAAAATTGCGCCGCAAAGGTACAAAATCAAATACAAAAATGGAATTTTTTTCTCAACAAAGAAGATAAAAATATCTTTTAAGTATATGATTAACAGCAGAGCGAAGCCCACCATGGCCACCACCGACCACCTGTCAAATGTCTCGGCGGGCGACACCAACCAGAATGAGACAACGGGATAGAGCAGTAGTACCATGCGCACGAAATTTATCGTGGTGATACTCGCGAGCGCGCTCACATCGTCGGACATCGTAAGCCAACCCACGATACGATGCAGGGCAAACTGCCACATCATAACGACAAGCACCAACAGCGCAGCGAGCAGTGGCATATACTCGACCACGGGGCTCTCCATGAACGACGCCTCCACAATAAACCTGCTGTCGATGATGCGCACGGCGGCCAAAGCCACGAGAATGACACCCACGAGCAGTGCAATATCCTTAAAACGCGTGAGGGGTAACTCACCACCTTCGTGTGCCATGCGTCGCTCATCGCGACCACCCACCATACCCACAACGAGGGCCTGCGCAAAGCCCCACGAGCGTAGCAGCATGACTATATATGCAATAAACGATAGGAGCACGAGACCCTGATACAGCGGCGTGCCGATAATCGAGGGCACAGCCACTGCCACACCGTCATCGAGACACAACTCCGAAGAGGCACCAAAGAGCATCTCGGCACTTGCCTCACGATAACCACCACTCGACAACGCCTCACCCGACATCAACTCCGACGCACGGCCAAAGATGCCACGGGGCGTAGAGAGGTGGTATCCCATCGAGGTATATGCCTCAACAATAGCACTATTCATCCTCGCCACGTTTTAGGGTTACACGAATAGTCGTACCACGGCCCAACTCCGAGCGTACAACAGCAATCTTTCCTCGATGATACTCCTCGATGATACGTCGCGACAGCGACAATCCGAGGCCCCAGCCGCGCGTCTTGGTCGTAAAGCCGGGCTCAAAGATGCGCGTCCAATTACCCTTGGCGATACCCTTACCCGTATCGCTAACCTCGACATATACATGCTTGTCATCCTCGCCCACTATGACATCTATCGAGCCCTGACCCTGCAAAGCGTCGAGCGCGTTTTTCATCATATTCTCAACAACCCACTCGAAGAGTGCCACGTTTATCGGCACGCGTATAGGGGCCATAGCCAGGCCGTTATAGGTGAGCGTCACGTTGCGGGGTATGCGACGACGGAAGTAGATGACCGTGTCGCCCACAACCTCATTTATGTTGGTCATCGTAAGTTGTGTCTCGGCACCAATCTTCGAGAATCTATCGACAATCTTCATCAGATGTGCCAAGTCCTTGGACATCTCATCCACAGCCATCTGATCGACAGGCTGACCACGCAGATACTCTATCCATCCCAAGAGCGACGAGGTGGGCGTACCCAGCTGATGCGCCGTCTCCTTGGCCAAGCCTACCCACACCCTGTTTTGTTCGTTCTGCTTCGTAGACGAGAAGGCGATATAGGCGAATATGGCAAAGATAATAATGATGATAAGCTGCACGTATGGAAACAGAGCCAAGGCCTCGCTATGCGCACTCGACACCAAATCAGAGTAGTCCGTTGTGCCGAAATAGATGGTCAGCGTAGGGTGCATCATGCCGTACGACACGGTGATAGGCTTATTGGTCTCGCTCATCGACAAAATCTCCGCGCGCAGACGCTCCCTATCATCGACAATCTCCGACGGCATGTTCGTAACCCAGACATGGAGTCGCTCATCGGCGATAATCAGAGGTACGTTGGTGTGCTGCGCCAACTTATCGAGCAACTCGGGGTTGTAGACCATCTGACCACCGATGTTTGTCGAGCGCAAAATCTCCTCCCACATCTCCACGGCATTACGCTCATCGCGACGCAACTGCTCAACGGCAGCCTCATCCTCATGGCGCATGCTCGACGAGATATGCATGGTATAGGCTACCGACAGCAACGCGAGCAACAACCCCATGACAATGGCGATGGTGCGTCGACGCAGGCTGAATATTTGTCTATTAAGTCTCGGTAGTCTCATTTGTATATGCCTTTTTTAGTGCATGTCGAGGTGCTGCTCACGAAGGATACGACGATACTGCTCATCATCCAAGAGCAACGCCACAGCCCTCTCCACCTCATCGTCCGTAACGGCAGCATGCTCCATGGCACCCTGGCTATATGCGTAGCGTAGCAGCAGCTCGTAGTTGAGCATGTCGACAATCTCGCGACGATAGGTCTCCATGTTGGACATCTTGTCGTCCGACAGCAACGAGCGCAAGTTTTCGAGAGCCTCACCCATGCGCTCATCATAGAGGTCGTTCTCCATTGCTCGCTCCAAACTCTTCAACGCGAGGCGTGTCTCCGACTCGTAGGGGACATCTCGCTCGGCGATGAAGCACTTGAAGTCGTCGTACTCCTCGTCCGTAATGGTAAACGTGCGCACATCGATACTTCGAGCATGGTGCTTGCGCATATACTCGTCGGCCCAATCCTCCATGAAGCCTAAGGCGTAGAGTGTAAGGGCGAAGCGGCTGACGTAGCGCGGCTCCATCTTCACATCGGGGACGATACCTCCGCCATCGTAGACATGGCGTCCGTTGCGTGTGCTATACTGCTTGATAAGCGAGTCGGGTACAGAGTTAACCTTGCCATCGCTGCCACGCTCTGCGTAGTTCAGAGCCTGAATACAGCGTCCCGAGGGGATATAATACTTCGCAGTGGTGTACTTCAAATAGCTATTGTAGCCCATGTGGCGTGTACCCTGCACAAGACCCTTGCCGTATGTACGTTGGCCCATGACCACAGCCCTGTCGTTATCCTGCAATGCGCCGGCCAATATCTCGGATGCCGAGGCCGACGAGCCATTCACAAGCACGACAACGGGTATATCCTCGGCCAGCGGCGCATGACGCGTATCGAAATGGCGCAGCGACGACGAGTCGCGGCCCATAATCGAGACTATGCGTTCGCCGCGCGGCAAAAACAGCGAAGCTATATCTACTGCCGCCTGCATCACACCACCGCCATTGGAGCGGTAGTCGAGCACAAGGCCACGAAGCGTATCCTGTGCCATGAGCGACTCCAACGCACGACGCACCTCGTCGTAGCTCGACTCCTTAAAGTCGTTGTGAAGGATATAGCCTACGCCATCGCGCAAAAATCCGGCATAGGGAACACTCGGGATGGAGATACGACGTCGCACAATAGAGAGCGTATCGACCTCGCCATCGAGGTTACGCTCAACGACAACCGACACTTGCGTCTCGGGGTCGCCTTTAAGACGCTTGCTTATCTCCGCGACGTCGAGACCTCGCATCGACACTCCGTCGATAGCCAAAATCTTATCGCCGATGCGCACCCCCGCATCATCCGACGGAGAGCCCTTGTAGGGCTGCGCAAAGATTACATAGTCGCCCTTCTTGCGTATTAGCGAGCCTACGCCGCCATAACGACCCGTGGTCATCACCTCGAACGAGCGCATAGACTCCTCCGAGAGGTACTCCGAGTAGGGGTCGGTAGCCTCAACAAGGCCCATCGCTGCACTCTCCAACAACCTATCGGCCGAGACCTCATCCACATATCCGGTCTCGAACTCGCGCATGATGTTTGCCAAAATCTCCGTCGCACGTCCAAGCTCAAAGTCTCGGGCATCGCGACTCTTCTCCTGTGCCTCGGCCGAAGCCAAAGAGAGGAGGAGTGCCACAACGACAGTAGCTACACGACACAATAAATTATTCATTTTCATCCTTAAAGCCTATTTATCAAAGCGGCTGTTGTGCTTGTAGGCCCTCAACTGAAAGGCTACACGCGCCACCGTACGACGCAGTCCCACAAGCTCAATGCCACCCTCGACCTTGCGCACCTCGATTGTATCCTCGCCCATAAGCATCAATCGGCGCAACATCGTATCGGCACGAAACAGACGCACACCGTCACGTTGTCCAACCTCGCGGAAGCCATATACCTGCATGGCATTTATGAGACGTACATCGTCTTGCTCCGCATCAAAACCGTCGATACGGCTACGCATAAAGCCGAAGAGCGGATAGAGGGCCGCCAAAATGACAAAGGCAAAGACCATCCACACCCCCTTATCGGAGTGCAACTGCGCCTCAATCTGCTGCCAGGGGTGGATGTCGAGTTGCGACATATCGGCCAAGTAGACCAGCCACACCAGACCTACATACAAAACGCACAACAGGCACAAATATTTCAGCGAGCGAACAACGTATCTCATACTACACCGTTTTAGGGTTTTCTACTATCTCAAATCTATATTACGAATTGCCTCAGCGACATTCTCCATGAGCCATCGCGGTGTCGATGTGGCACCACAGATGCCGACACTCGCAGCACCCTCAAACCACGCCACATCCAACTCCGAGGCCTCCTCGATGTTGTACGAGCGTTCGTTGGCTCGGCGACACACATCGTAGAGCACACGTCCGTTCGACGACTTACGGCCACACACAAAGATGACAACATCGACGCTCGACGCAAAATCGGTGAGCATCTTCTCGCGGCCTGCCACACGACGACATATCGTATCGTCGAGCGTAATCTCGACACCCTCCGAGGCACGACGCTTAATCTCCTCGCCAAGACGGTTGAAGAGGTCGATACTCTGTGTTGTCTGCGAGAGGAAGTATATCGGGCGCGAGAAGTCTATCGCATCGAGGTCCTCGAACTTCTCCACTACCGTAACATCGTCGTCAACCTGCCCCGTGAGGCCGACAACCTCGGCATGACCTCGCTTGCCGAGCAGCACAACACGTCCTCCCACCTGCTGCATGCGCTCGTAGGCCTCGCGCAAGCGTCGTTGCAGACGAGCCACAACGGGACATGTGGCATCCACAACATTAATACCGAGCTCCTTGGCGCGCTCATAGGTGCGCGGAGGCTCTCCGTGCGCGCGTATAAGCATAGTGCGCCCCGAGAGCATCGCCATATCGTCATGCGTAACCGTACGCAGACCCAGACGCTCCAAACGCTGCACCTCAACACGATTGTGAACAATATCGCCCAGCGACGACACATCGCCCGTGCGCTGCAATGCCGCCTCAGCCTCGCCTATGGCGCGTACCACGCCAAAGCAGAATCCCGAATTATCGTCTATACGGACATCCATACCCTATCTTATGGCCTCGGCATAACGCTCCATGAACCACTCCATCTGCTCCTCGACGCTCATGTGCGAGTTATCGAGCACCTGCGCATCATCGGCCTTGCGCAGAGGCGATATGGCGCGTGTCATATCGGCCTTATCGCGCGACACGACATTCTCGTAAATCTCCTCCAAGGTTACCGTGTCGCCCTTGGCTATGAGCTCCTTGTATCGACGCTCGGCGCGCACCATGGCGTCTGCGGTCATATATATCTTCAACTCCGCATCGGGGAAGACTACCGTACCAATATCGCGGCCATCCATCACAACACCACGCTTCAAGCCCATCTGCTGCTGCATGGCGACAAGTTTTTGGCGCACCGCACCGAGCGAGCTCACGGCACTCACGCAGTTGCTCACCTCGATGGTACGTATCTTGCCCTCGACCAAGTCGCCATTGACGTATATGTCGCTGGCACCGCGCTGAGGGTTAAATCGGAAGTCGATGTTTATATCGTCGAGCATAGCCTCCACAGCCTGCTCATCGACCATGCCCGAACGTATCGCTCCATGCTCCAAGGCGTAGAGCGTAACGGCACGGTACATGGCACCCGTATCAATGAAGATATAGCCAAGGCGCGCAGCTATGGCCTTGGCAAACGTACTCTTACCACACGACGAATGACCGTCGATAGCAATGATAATCTTCTTGTTATCCATTATATTTCGTTAGATTAATACCGAAAGGAGTGTATAGAGACCCAACACGCCGATAATCACGCCCGCAGCATGGTTTATCGTGAGCATGTGGCGCGGACGGAAACGACGACGAAAGAGGTTTATTACAGAGGTGAGACCTGCCCACCAAAGTATAGCACCCGCCAAAAAACCGCTCAGAATGAGCACATTGCGCATTATGGCGCTTATCTCAGATGCTGAGCCGATGGCCGCCGCGTCTGCGACCTCGCTCGTAAGCTCGATATTGAACATCGTGAAAAAGGCCAAGATGTAGGGTATGATAACCACAAAGTTGGCCAGCGTAAAACCGAACATCGAAGCGAAGTCCTGCCACAAGGTCTTACGTCCCGCACGGTTTTTACGAATCTGGGGCACGGGGTTCTTGAAGAAGATGAAGATGCCGACGATGACAACAAAGACACCGCCACATATCTGTATGACGCGACTATACTCGTCGATATAGCTCTTCAACAGCGCATATACGGTGAACGACAATATTGCAAGCAGCGTGTCGGCACACGCCACGCCGAGGCCCGACATGATACCCGAGAGGTGTCCCTTGCTCAATGTTCGCTGTATACACAATACTGCCACAGGGCCCACGGTCATCGACGACGCTAAACCCACACACAAGCCTCCGAAGAGTATCTTAAAAATCTCAACAAACATTTTGCTCCATTTTTGCCCTTACGCATCAAAAACAGTGCTCGACACACAGGGACAATTACGATGCAAAGATACAATCTTTTTGCGAGAATCGTACTACGCCGAGGGCTATAATTTTGCCATATGCAATATTTTGCGTAACTTTACGCTATGAATTAATAACAAACAAAAATCGGAACAATATGAACGAAGTAAAAAAGGGCGGTATCGAGATACAGCTCGACGAGCAGATTGCTCAGGGCAACTACTGCAATTTGGCCATCATAGCGCACTCAACATCGGAGTTTATCATCGACTTTGCGACGATGCTTCCGGGTCTACCCAAAGCGCGCGTCAAGAGCCGCGTGGTGCTCACACCCGAGCATGCGAAGCGTCTGCTGCTCTCGTTGCAAGAGAATATCACGCGCTACGAGAATGCCGTAGGCAAGATTAACATCCCTACCAAGCAGCCCATAATCGACCCCTTCGGCTCTAAGGGCCAGGCATAGTGTAACGCCCGCACGTAGCGCAAGAACAATTAGGGAGTTTAGGAGCGGCAAACGCCACTCTTAAACTCCCTAAACTATCTTTATATGTTAATCCCGGCTCCTGCGAGGGGGGGGGTACAAAAAATGGGAGTGTCCGCGACACTCCCATTTTATCAGAAGTTGTTTAACAACGATACTCGTTAACGACCACAGGGGATACGTACAATATCGTTCAAAATCATTACTGCGTTCAACTCAACGCTCTTCTTGGCTACCGCCTTAGGCTCCTCAACCTTTACGGGAACGATACCCGTAGCCACGGGAGCAACCTCCTCCTCAGCCTTGATTACGAGCGATGCGGGAGCGGCCGTAGCAGCAGCACCATAGAGCTCGTCGTAGAGCTTGAAGAGATTCTCGATAGGCTGCTTTTCCTCTGCCGTAGGATACATCAACAGACGGCCAAGGCGGCTCTTATAACCCTCTGCATCGAGAGCATATACCGCTGCCGTGTACTCCGTATTCCACATACCAACAGCGAAGTCGTAGGGCTTGTTGAGCGTGGTAAACGCACGCCATGAACCCATGTTTGCCAAGATGTAGTCGGGATACTCAACATCGCTCATGCTGTTACCGAGGTCGTAGTAAGCGTAGAGAGCCTTAGCGTCATCGAAGTCATTGAACTTGTAAACGAGGATAGCCATACCTGCCGATACCTCGGGCTCGCCAAAGAGCTGACCTGCCTCCTCATCACCCGAGAAGTAGCCAACCAACTCAATTGTAGGCTCGTACGAAGACTGGGGCTTAGAGTGAGCCAACTCGGGGAATACATGACACTTAGCCGCCTGACCTGTCTTGGGGTTCAATGCCAATACATAACCCATAACATCGGCATCGGGCACTACGTTAGCGTCAATAGTAGCATTGCCTGTGAAGGCAATAGTACGCAAGTACGAAGCCATTGATATAGGTGTGGGGTTAATTCCGCAGTAATACTCGTAATCCTTGACAATATTCTCATTCCAGAAAGCGATAGCCTCCTCCTCATCAAACTCTGCGGGGTCAAGAACATCCATGAAGTAGTACACATTGGGGTTGTCACACGTTACCGAAAGCTTAAAGCCATAGGTATGCTCACCCGAAGCTTTCATGGTGAAAGTAGCCTCAGCGGGGTCGCCGGCATCCAAAGTGCGGAATGTAACCATCTGAGGTGCAGTCGTTACACCACCGGCGAAACCAAAGGCGATAACATAGTAGTCCGTGTCGGGCGAATCAACGCGATACTTGTACGAGCTGCCGGGGCCACCCGTATAGTCCTGAGTACCCTGGCTGACACCATAACCGGCCAAGAGGTAGTTCATCTCGGCGTCGAGAACCTGCTGCATGACAGCCTGAGCATCGCTCTCACCATCCCACTCACCGACACGCCATACGAAGGTCTCGTTGTTTACCGAAGGCTTAACGAGGATTGACGCACGTGTAGCCTCGACGTTGGTAACCTCAATGTTGAATACCATCTCTGAGGGCAACGCATCCTCGGTTGTGAAGTAGCCCTTCACAGGATCCATGCCGACAACAATCTCACCAGCGTCGCTGATGATAACCGCTGCAATGAGATATACATACTCAGCATTCTCGTTAAGGCCACGACCTGTTACCTCTTTGTCGCCAGTGGGGAACATAGCGGCCATAATCTGAGCGGTCGAATAACCTGCACCCTGATACTGAGACAACTCATTTCTCATATACTCGAAGTAGAACTGCGACTCTGTCCAGCCGTTACCCTCCATATACTGCGTAAGCATAGCCTCAGGAACGGTGATAAGGTGCCAATAAGCCTCCTTATCGCTGGGCTTAACATCGAAGGTTACGGTGTTGTAATATACCTCCGTCGTAACGTCGAACTCTACCTCCAATGTAGGCATAGCCGTTGTGGTAATGGCCTGCTTCGCTACTGCACCAACAAGAGCATAGTCGTTCGCTGCATCTACGGCAAAGGCCAAGAGGTAGTACTCCGACTCGGGAGCGAGACCCGTAAACTCTACATCGGTCATAGTGCCCGTAAAGGTGTTCTGTGCGAGGTACTCGTTAAGAGTCATACCCTTTGTACCGGCATAGGCGGCAATCTCGTCGTAGAGGGTACCTACAATGTGCTCGTCCTTTGAGAAGGCGTCAGCAAAACGCTTATCGTAGATGTCTACGTAGTACTCAACATCCTCCGATGAGGGTGTGATGTCGAAGTTTACGGACGTAGCACCAACCTCATTAAGCTCGATAGTG
>JAZRDV010000007.1:0-48120 GCA_045660465.1 Alistipes sp.
TCTTCCCATTCCGAACAGAGAAGTTAAGCTCACTCACGCCGATGGTACTGCCTATTTAGGTGGGAGAGTAGGTAGGCGCCTCTTCAAGCCGGACTCAAATGAGTTCGGCTTTTTTTTGTTTGTGGCTGAGAGGGGGGGGGCGTGCAAAGTGAGGCAGTGGGAGAATGGGACAGTGGGAGAATGGGACGATGGGAGAATAGGACTATGGGAGAATGGGACAGTGGGAGAATGGGGCGACTCGGCCGACAATAAAAAAGTCTCATAGTCTCACCGTCTCATCGTCCCAAAGTCCCATCACACCACAGTCTTAACCTATTCAACCACTTAACTCTAAATAACTTATAATCAATAAAAAAAAGACCGTCGCCGGTCTTTTTGTTTATAGTGTCGCTAAGAAGTTTAGTCGAAGGGATATGCTGCTACGAAGCAGTCGGGAGTGCGAAGCTCCTCCTGGTGGGCTTTGAGGTTGCTAATCGTAACGTCGCCTACGATGTAGTTATACTCCTCTGACGAGTACTGCTCGCGTATCTTCGAGAAGTTGAGAAGGTTACGCTGCTCGGCACTCTTATAGCGGAAGTAGACGCGGAAGGTGTGCTCCGTAGTATATGTAGGTAGCACAGAGTCGTTACGCTTCTTATACTCGTAGCGATAGTTATAGGCGCAGGCTGTGATGTCGCTAAGTACGGCCGAGCCTGTGGGATGACCACCCGCACCGCGTCCGAACATAAACTGCTTATCGTAGAACAAGCCTTTGATTACCACACCATTAAACTCATCCTCGACGCTGTAAATATACTTGTTGCGTGAGATAAGCTGCGGGATGACGCACATGATAAGTCTATTGTCGAACTTCTCGACGTGTGCCACGAGCTTGATGCGGCGATCCTTCTCCTGCGCGAAGCGTATATCCGAGTCGTTCATTGTCGATATGCCGTAGGTGAAAATCTCGTCAGGCGAAACATAGACACCGAAGGCGTGCATGGTGATGATAATGAGCTTGAAGAGTGAGTCCCAGCCGTCGATATCGAGCGTGGGGTTGCTCTCGGCAAAGCCGAGATCCTGAGCGAGTTTCAACGCATCCTTATAGGACATGTGCTCGTTGAAAATCTTCGATAGGATGAAGTTTGACGAGCCGTTAAGGATACCCTTCACCGAGCAGAGCAGGTCGTTGTCGTAGTACTCTTCGAGGTTGCGTATCACTGGAATGCTACCACATGCCGAGGCGTCGTAGAGTAGTGCAGTGTTGTACTGCTCCTGCAAGTCTATAAGCTCGATGATGTGGTGGCCGAGCATCTTCTTATTGCCCGACACCACGGGGATACGGCTCTTCAACGCGCGCTTAACGATGTCGTAGGCGGCATCGGCATCGTCGATAACCTCTACGATAAGGTTTATATCCTTATCGGCGAAGATGTCATCGGGGTTGTTCGTGAACTCGGCCTTGATGCCGCGCTCCTTGTTGATGTCGCGCACGCAGATACGCTTGATATGCACGTTCTCGGAGTTGATGCGTTGTAGCACGTCATAGAGGCCTCGACCTACGTTGCCAAAGCCGAAAAGTCCGATATTCAGATTTTTCATAGTATTGGTTTTTAGTTTGTTATCGGTTTATAAAGTTCTGTATTATCGTGTTTAGCTTCTCATGCTCCACCAGGAAACCATCGTGTCCGAATTCGGACTCGATGAGATGATATTCCACCTCTGCGATATGCTCTCTGAGTGGTGTGTGTGCCTCCACGGGGAAGAGTATGTCGGATGATATGGCCACAACAAGCGTGCGCGCCTTAATCGCTTTGAGGGCCTCGGCGATTGAGCCTCTGCCTCGCGCTATGTTGTGTGAGTCGACAGCCTCGCTAAGGCGGTAGTATGAGAGGGCATTAAAGCGGCGTCGCAGCTTTTCGCCTTGGTACTGCTGGTAGCTATGTGCGCGACGTTCGAAGGATGCCTCTTCGGGGTGCTCACTCTCCTGCTGTGTGGCGTTGTAGGCGGCACCTCCGCGATAGCTTATAAGAGCTATGCTTCGTGCCACGGCCATGCCGTCGAGGCCCGCATCGTCGCGCTCCTCGCCCCATGTTCTATCGAGACGTATGGCCATGCGCTGCGACTCGTTGAAGGCTGCGGCCCACGGCTCCGAGCAGGTTGTCGTGGCGATAAGTGCTAAGTGCTCCATGAAGTCGGGCTCCATGATGGCCCACTCCATACACTGGAAGCCGCCTATCGAGCTGCCTATGAGCATCTTAACGCGCTCTATGCCGAGGTGCTTGGCAAGGAGCTGATGACACCTCACCATGTCGCGTACGCTGATACGTGGGAAGTCGTAGTACCACTTCTTACCCGTCGTGGGGTTGATGCTCAGAGGCGATGTTGTGCCATAGTGTGAGCCGAGGAAGTTGGCGCAGATGATGAAGTAGCGCGTAGGGGCCAAAAAGCGGCCCTCCTCGACGGTATGTGGCCACCAATCGGCAACATCGGAGTTTGCTGTGAGAGCGTGGCACACCCATATCACATTATCGCGCGCGGGCGAGAGCGTGCCGAAGGTGTCGTACGCTATCTCCACCTCGGGGAGTATCGCTCCCGACTCCAACACTATCGGGCTGTTATGTCTATATATCTTGCTCATTACTCCACATGACATAGTGCCTGTTCATAGTCTGCGATGATGTCCTCTACGTTCTCCAAGCCGAGAGATATGCGCAGTAGCGTGGGTGTTATGCCCGCTGCTATCTTCGCCTCGTCGGAGAGCTGCTTGTGTGTTGTCGATGCCGGGTGCGTAACAACCGATATCGAGTCGCCAATCATGGTCATGTTACCCGACAGACGCAGTGCCTCGACAAACTTTACGGTGCTATCGAGCGTGCCTCGAAGCTCTATGGTGAGCACCGCCGAGGCACCATGCTTGAAATACTTCTTGGCCAGCTCGTGGCTCGGGTGATCCTCGAAGCCCACGAAGCTTACGCGTGCCACCTTGGGGTGGTTGCGACAATACTCCGCCAGACGATATGCCGACTCCACCTCGTGCTTCACGCGCAACGATAGTGTCTCCAAGCCAAGCAGCATTAGGTAGGCATCGAAGGCCGAGGGGCAGCAGCCGAAGTCACGCATGCCATCCACACGACACTTGACGATAAATGCCTGATTGCCAAATGCCTCGTATAGGTTAAGGCCGTGGTAACCCTCCGATGGGCCGTCTATTGTCGGGAACTTGCCACAGCCCCAATTGAAGGTGCCGCCATCGACGATGATGCCGCCCATGGCCGTGCCGTGGCCGTTAATCCACTTTGTTGCCGAGTCGCAGATGATGTCTGCACCCCACTCAAAGGGGTTGCATAGGTATCCTCCCGCGCCGAAGGTGTTGTCTACGATAAGCGGAATATCGTTGCTGTGTGCCAGCTTGGCAAGAGCCTCGATATCGGCAACGCGACATGTGGGGTTACCCATCGACTCGACGAATATGGCGCGTGTATTTTGGTCTATGCACTCCGCGATGTCGTGTGGCGCGTCGCTCTTGGCGAGGCGGCACTCTACGCCCAGGTTGCGTAGCGAGATGACAAATTGGTTGTGCGTGCCTCCGTAGAGGTAGGGCGATGCTACGATATTCTGTCCTGCGCTGGCCAGAGCCGTTACGGTAAGCAGTATGGCCGACATGCCTGACGCCGTGGCCAATGCTCCGACACCTCCGTAGAGGGCTGCTATACGCTCCTCGTAGGCAGCCGTGGTGGGGTTGTGCAGACGGGTGTATATGTATCCCGGCTCGCTGAGCGTAAAGAGGTTAGCGGCGTACTCGCATGTAGGAAAATGGTATGCTGCTGTGGGGTGTATTGCGATGCCGCGAGCATTGCTCTGGTCCACGTGATATCCACCGTGAATTTGCAGTGTCTCGAAATGTAACTTATTGTCAGCCATAGTGCTATAATGTTATTTATACAATTCAAAAAATAGTTGCCACCCCTGCAAAGTAGGGGCTTTGTTCGTAAAAATTTTAGGTTGGATATTTTGCACGCTTGGTGCATGGTTGCGCGTAGCAACCCGTGGGGAAGAGTGTGCCTAACGGCACATTCGCATAGTCATAAACCACTGCATCGATATCTGAGACATCGACAACGAGATATTGTTATGATTTAGCGTGTTCATTACGGTTAGTAGGTTATGCAAATATAAGAATTATTTTTCAAACTTCCAAATTCTTTTTCTTATGATAAGGGTATATCTACTTCCGCTAACGAATTATGCTGTCATGTTTTTTTTGACGATGAGACTTTGGGACTTTGAGATTTTTTTGTTGGCCGAGTCGTCCCATTGTCCCACGGTCCCATAGTCCAAAAAAAAGACAATGAGACAATGAGACAACGAGAAAGTTCTTTCGTCGGCCGCGTCCTCCCATCCTCCCTTCGTCCTGCTGTCCAATTATCGCCATGATAGAGCAAATTTAATCGTTATCCGCGGTGATGTTCCGCATTTTTTTTGTATATTTGTGCCGTACTATTTTTAATTGTGAAATAATATAGATTGTACCACATAATCGAAGATGGGATATCTGAAAATCATATTTTACGGCATACTCGCATTTATTGAGCGTAACCCCATATTTTGCACCTTGCTACTAATATGTGCCATTGTAGCACCTTTCGTATTCAAGGTGTTCCTATACATCATCCTCGGACTCCTGCTTCTGGCCATTGTAGCCATTGTCGTTGCCGTTGTGCGTATGCGACGCATGCAGCGAGAGATGCAGAATCAGTTTAGAAATATGGGAGGTGGTGCGCAGAACTTCGGTGCTAATGGCTTTGGCGGTCAGGGCTTTACAGGCTTTGCGGGCTTTGGCGGTGCGGGAGGCATGACCCTCGAAGAGCTCGTCAGACAGATGCAGGCGCAGGCCGATGCACGCCAGCAGCGCGGTGGAGCATCGCAGAGTGGCAGTACCACGGCCGAGACCTCGTCATCGGGCACTTCGCGCAAGCGTGTGAGCGACGATGTGGGTGATTATGTCGACTTCGAAGAGGTCGAGTAGTCGATATTGAAAACGAATAACCGACACAGTTATGATAAAACTTTTTGAACATATAGGACGCTACTTCTCGCTGCTCGGAAAGGTCTTTTCGCGCCCCGAGAAGATGAGTATCTACATGCGCCGCATATCGTTCGAGATTGAGGCCCTGGGTTTCAACTCCATATCGCTCACGGCGATTATCTCGGCATTCATCGGTGCTGTGGTGGCCTTGCAGATGGCCATAACTCTCGAATCGCCCTTCATCCCGCAGTATATGATTGGCTACGCTACACGCGAGGTTATGATTTTGGAGTTTTCGTCTACGGTAGTGGCTCTTATCCTCGCGGGTAAGGTAGGCTCGAACATCGCCTCGGAGATTGGTACAATGCGTATCACGGAGCAGATTGACGCCCTCGAAATCATGGGTGTCAACTCGGCCTCGTACCTCATTCTGCCTAAGATTGTGGCTACGGTGGTATTCTTCCCCATTCTTACGCTGTTCAGTATCGTGGTAGGTATCGTAGGTGGTTATGCCATCGCCTACCTCACGGGCATTATGCTTACGGGAGACTACATCGAGGGTCTGTTCTATTGTTTCGAGCCCTTCTCGATAACCTATGCTCTGGTTAAAGGTGCTGTGTTCGCCTTCATCATCACCTCTATCTCGGCCTACTGTGGCTACTACGCCAAGGGTAACTCGTTGGAGGTGGGACGTGCCTCGACACGTGCCGTGGTAGCGGGCTCTGTTACTATCATGATTTTTGACCTTATCCTCACTCAAATTATGCGCGTATGATTAAGGCTGACCACATATCAAAATCCTTTGAAGGACGCCCCGTGCTCAAAGATGTTACCGTGCAGTTCGATACCGGTAAGACAAACCTTATCATCGGTCGTAGTGGCTCGGGAAAGACCGTGCTTTTGAAGTCGCTCGTGGGTCTGCACGACGTAGACCAGGGAAAGATATACTACGACGATACATGCTACACAGACCTTAACTTCCGCCAGCGCAAGGAGATACGCAAGGATATAGGCATGATTTTTCAGGGTGGTGCTCTGCTCGACTCATCTACCGTGCGCGAGAATGTGCGCCTGCCTCTCGACCTCTTTACTCAGATGGCAGAGGGTGAGAAGCGCGACCGCGTAGACTTCTGTTTGGAGCGTGTGCGACTATCGGGTGCCGACCATCTTTACCCCTCGGAGCTTAGTGGCGGTATGGTTAAGCGTGTTGCCATTGCGCGTGCCATAGTGCTCAACCCGCGCTACCTCTTCTGCGATGAGCCCAACTCGGGCCTCGACCCTCAGACATCGGTGGTCATCGACAACCTTATCCACGAAATCACTAAGGAGTTTAATATCACGACAATCATCAACACCCACGATATGAACTCTGTGATGGAGATTGGCGAGAAGATTGTCTACATCCACGAGGGTAACAAGTGGTGGGAAGGCACGAAAGATGATATACTCCAAGCCGATAACAAGGAGCTTAACGACTTTGTCTTCGCCTCGGCAATGGCCAAACGAGCAAAGAGCATAGGTCGATAGATATGGCTGTGTAAGAGTACTTTTAGGGCTCGGAGATTATTTTATTAAAAAAATTTATTAATAAATTTGTTAAATCGTGCAAAAGTGTATAATTTTGCGGTTGCACGAAGGTGATAAATAGGAATTCGTATTAATTAATATAAATAATTTTAGATTATGGCACAGATTAAGATTGGTATTAACGGTTTCGGTCGTATCGGCCGTATGGTATTCCGTGCTGCTTGCTCGCAGGCAGATAAGTTTCAGGTTGTAGGTATCAACGACCTCTGCCCCGTAGACTACTTGGCATACATGCTCAAGTACGACACTATGCACGGCAAGTTCGAGGGTACTGTTGATTACTGCTTGGAGAGCAGCACTCTTATCGTTAATGGCAACAAGATTCGCGTTACAGCCGAGAAGGATCCCGCAAACTTGAAGTGGAACGAGGTAGAGGCTGAGTATGTTGTTGAGTCAACAGGTTTGTTCCTTACAGCCGAGAAGGCTCAGGCTCACATCGTTGCAGGTGCTAAGTATGTAGTTATGTCGGCTCCCTCGAAGGACGATACCCCCATGTTCGTATGCGGCGTAAACACCTCGGAGTATGCCGGTCAGAAGATCGTATCTAACGCTTCATGTACTACCAACTGCTTGGCTCCTATCGCTAAGGTTCTTAACGACAACTTCGGCTTGGTAAATGGTCTTATGACTACTGTTCACTCAGTAACTGCAACTCAGAAGACTGTGGACGGTCCTTCGTTGAAGGATTGGCGTGGTGGCCGCGCAGCATGTGGCAACATCATCCCCTCGTCTACGGGTGCTGCTAAGGCCGTAGGTAAGGTTATCCCCGCCCTCAATGGCAAGCTCACAGGTATGTCGATGCGTGTTCCTACCCTCGACGTATCGGTTGTAGACCTCACCGTAAACTTGGCTAAGCCTGCTACTTACGAGGAGATTTGCGCAGCCATGAAGAAGGCTTCGGAGAACGAGTTCAAGGGTATCCTTGGCTATACCGACGAGGCTGTTGTATCGTCTGACTTCCTCAGCGATCCTCGCACCTCTATCTTCGATGCTACCGCAGGTATCGCCCTTACAGATACATTCGTGAAGGTTGTATCGTGGTACGATAACGAGTGGGGTTACTCGAACAAGGTGTTGGATTTGGTATCAGTGATGAAGGCCTACAACAAGTAATTTAGCGTGATAAGGGGCCGATTGCGGCCCCTAACAAAAAATGCCGTCAATGGGACGTACGCCAAGTACTACCCATCGACGGCATTTTTGCCGAGTGTAGCACTCGGCTCCCTTCTGACGCTAAATTTACGTGATAGCGGCGCATTAGCGACGCTTCAATCAAAGCCCTGAATGGGACGTACGTCGAGTACTACCCATCCGGGGCTTTTTCATGTCATCGCCACTACTGCACCACTCTCGCGCTAAATTGCCCTGCGCAAGTGATAGCGGCGCATTAGCGACGCTTCAATCAAAGGGCTGAATGGAGAGACCATTCAGCCCTGTTTTTTTTTGACTATGAGACTATGAGACTATGAGAGATTTTTTCTCATCGTCCCATTTTCTCATTTTCCCATTTTCCCATTTTCCCATCGTCCCATCGTCCCATCGTCCCATCGTCCCATCGTCCCATCGTCCCACAGCACCATCTGTTACCTCGGCCACTCGCCAATCTCCATATTCTTTATCTCGCTGCCCTCGATGTCAAATCGTATGGCTGTGCGCACTTTGTGTATGCCATAGAGACCTGCCGCGCCGGGGTTGATATGCAGCATGTCATAGACAGGGTCGTATATGACCTTCAATATGTGCGAGTGCCCGGCAACGAAAATCTTGGGCCGTGAGCCGTGGATATGTTGCAAGGCCTTAGGGTAGTAGTGGCGCGGATAGCCACCAATATGTGTCATCAGCACGCTCACATCCTCGACCTTGAAGTAGTTGAACTCGTGGTACATACGGCGCATGACGCCACCGTCGATATTGCCATATACGGCCCTGAGTGGCTTGAAGGCTGCAATGCGGTCGGCAGTATCGACCGAGCCGAAGTCGCCGGCATGCCATATCTCGTCGCACGGGGCGAGAAACTCCTCCAACACCCTATCGAAGGTGCCATGTGTATCGGATATAACGCCTATCTTCATAAAAAATCGCTCTTGTTAAGGCAAATGTACTGAAAAAATTTGTACTTTTGTCTTAGAAGAACAAAAATCATCTATCGCACCTAACCTATAAAACTATGAAACGACAGCTCTCCCTTCTGCTATCAGCCATTATGTTGCTAAGTGTTAACGGCCTCACGGCACAGCAAAACCTATGGATGTCGCGCGAGGTTGTCTCGCCGGAGGTACATGCCGATGGTAGTGTTACGCTGCGCTACAAGGCCCCCGCAGCCACAAGCGTGGAGGTCGTGGGCGACTTCCTCGCCTCGCCACAGCCTATGGTGCGTGATGAGCAGGGGGTGTGGGAGTATCGTAGTGAGCCCCTTGCCTCGGAGTTGTACAACTATTCGTTCACGGTCGATGGCCGTACGGGGCTGCACGACCCGCAGTCGTCATACTTTATGCGCGACATAAACACTCAGATGAACTACTTCGTTGTGCCCGGTGGACGGGGCGACACATACGTAGCGCAGGATGTGGCACACGGCACGCTTGCTAAGGTGTGGTACGAGGTGGATGGTCTCTCGCGCCGTATGAGCGTCTATACCCCTGCGGGATATGAGCAGGGCAAGCGTCGTTATCCGGTGCTCTACTTACTTCATGGCATGGGTGGCGACGAGGAGGCGTGGCCCGCAACGGGACGTGTCGTGGAGATTATGGATAACCTTATAGCCGAGGGTAAGGCCGAGCCTATGATTGTCGTCATGCCCAATGGCTGCATGCGTCATCTTGCGGCCCCGGGGTACTCGCACGAGGGTATGTGGACGCCATATATGAGTGGCTCGATGGATGGCTCGTTCGAGAGTGCGTTTTTGCAGCTTGTAGCGTGGGTCGATAAGCACTACCGCACCGTGAATAAGGCCTCGGCGCGTGCCATAGCGGGACTCTCGATGGGAGGCTTCCATGCGATGCACATCTCGAAGGAGTATCCGCGGATGTTCGATTATGTAGGCCTCTTCTCGGCAGCGATATTTCGTGGTGAAGAGTCTATATCACAGGTATATAGAGACTTCGAGGCGAAGCTCCACAAACAGTTTGCCGACAGCCCCAAACTCTATTGGATAGCCATCGGCAAGGATGATTTCCTCTACGAGGAGAATGTACGTTTTCGTGCTCTGCTTGACGCCCATGCTTACCCCTACACCTATGTCGAGAGCGAGGGTGGCCATGTGTGGCGTAATTGGCGCGTCTATCTCACGCAGTTTGCTCCGCTCCTATTCAGGTAGCGTCATCGCTCGGTGATGACCTCATCAACCAATATATCGTGGTCGGCGTAGGGTAGCGAGTCGAATATCTGACACTCGAACGCTACGCCGCTCTTGTGTGCGCGGAAGCCGTTGAGCGACATGTACTTATCGTAAAAGCCGCCGCCGCGGCCAAGGCGTATGCCCGAGCGTGTGAAGGCGCGCGCAGGAACGATTATAAGGTCTATATCCTCGGCGTTGCACTCCACCTCGCCCTGGGGCTCCGAGATGCCGTAGGCTCCGCTGCTCATCGTCGTGGGGTCGTAGTCGTAGAAGCGCATAATCTCTCCCTCAACGCGGGGTACGACGATGCGGCGTCCGCCGATGTGCCATCTACCCAGAACCTCTTCGGTGGGTACCTCGTCGCTCATTGCGGCATATAGGGCTATGCATCTTGCCGAAGCGAAGTGTTCGAGGGCCTCGATGCGCCCGAAGATAGTATGTGCAGCAGCCCTCTTGTATCCCTCGTCGAGAGCCTTGATACGTTGACGTACCTCGCGTCGTATCTCTACTTTTTTATCCATAGTTCGACGTATTATATCTTATTTTTGTAAATATTACCAAAAGTGCTCCTTTTTGCAGCGTAAAAAGTGTCAAACGCTATTGTACATATCCAAAGAATTGTTATCTTTGCAGTAGCAAATACCGTATTAACGGTGCGCTTGCATCAATTACAACGACAGAACGAACTAAACTATTTACAAATATAATTAATTTTTTTACACTATGAGCTGTTTTTTAACTAATTCATCAGTGGGAAAGAAACTCGTTATGAGTGTTACGGGATGTTTCCTCGTGCTTTTCATTCTTTTCCACATGTCAATGAACATCACGATGCTTTTCAGCCGTGAGGGTTACAACGCTATCTGCGAGTTCCTCGGTGCCAACTGGTACGCACTCGTAGCAACCGTTATTTTGGCCGGTGGCGTGTTGGTACACTTCGTTTATGCCTTCATCCTCACCTTGGACAACTACCGCGCTCGCGGTAAGCAGCGTTACGCTGTAACCGTAAAGGAGAAGGGTGTGTCATGGGCATCTAAGAACATGTTGGTTTTGGGTGTTATCGTAATTCTCGGCCTCGGCTTGCACCTCGTACACTTCTGGTCGAAGATGCAGCTTGCAGAGATTATGTCTCAGCACGTTGTGTTGGTTGAGGATGTGGCACTTGCTCCTACCAATGGTGCAGCGTTGATGGCTATCACATTCTCGAACCCTATCAACCTCATTCTCTACTTGGTATGGTTCGTTGCGTTGTGGTTCCACCTCACACACGGTGTATGGTCAATGTTCCAGACCGTAGGTTGGGCTAACGATACATGGTATCCTCGTTTGAAGTGTGTTGCTCAGGTTGTTGCAACGCTCATCTTCCTCGGCTTTGCTGTTGTTGCCGTTATGTGCTTCCTCAACCACGATGCATATCTTGCCGATGCGCTTAAAGCTCAGGTACTCAATCATTAGTAATCAATAAAAAACTAAAAATATCATGGCTTATAATTTAGATGCAAAAATACCGGCAGGTGAGTTGTCTCAGAAGTGGAGCAACCATAAGGCAGCCATCAAGGTTGTCAGCCCGGCAAACAAGCGTAAGTTGGACATCATCGTTGTGGGTACCGGTCTTGGTGGCGCATCTGCAGCTGCTTCGCTCGGTGAGCTCGGCTACAACGTGAAGATTTTCTGCATCTCTGACTCACCCCGTCGTGCACACTCTATCGCAGCACAGGGTGGTATCAATGCAGCTAAGAACTACCAGAACGATAACGACTCTATCTATCGTCTCTTCTACGATACCATCAAGGGTGGCGACTACCGTGCACGCGAGGCTAACGTATATCGTTTGGCCGAGGTATCTAACCTCATCATCGACCAGTGCGTAGCTCAGGGTGTACCTTTCGCTCGTGAGTACGGCGGCTTGCTCGCTAACCGTTCATTCGGTGGTGCTCAGGTATCTCGTACCTTCTATGCTCGTGGTCAGACCGGTCAGCAGCTCTTGCTCGGTGCCTACTCGGTGCTCAACAAGGAGATTGCCGCAGGTTCTGTTAAGTCATATCCTCGTCATGAGATGTTGGATGTTGTTATCGAGAACGGTGAGGCTTGCGGTATCATCGCACGTAACCTCGTAACCGGTGAGTTGGAGCGTCACGGTGCACACGCCGTAGTTATCGCTACGGGTGGTTACGGTAACGTATTCTTCCTCTCGACCAACGCTATGGCATCTAACGGCTCTGCCGCTTTCCAGTGCTACCGCAAGGGTGCAGGTTTTGCTAACCCCTGCTTCACACAGATTCACCCCACATGTATCCCCGTACACGGCACACAGCAGTCTAAGCTTACGCTTATGTCTGAGTCGTTGCGTAACGACGGTCGTATCTGGGTACCCAAGAAGATGGAGGATGTTGAGGCGTTGCGTGCAGGCAAGAAGTTGCCCTCTCAGATTGCTGAGGAGGATCGCGACTACTACTTGGAGCGTCGTTATCCCGCCTTCGGTAACCTTGTACCTCGTGACGTGGCATCGCGTGCCGCTAAGGAGCGTTGCGACGCTGGCTTCGGCGTGAACGAGACAGGCTTGGCCGTATTCCTCGACTTCAAGACCGCTATCGAGCGTCTCGGTAAGGAGACTATCAAGCAGCGTTATGGCAACCTCTTCGACATGTACGAGGAGATTACCGACGTTAATCCTTACGAGCAGCCCATGCAGATATTCCCCGCCGTACACTACACCATGGGTGGTATCTGGGTTGACTACAACCTTATGACTACTATCCCCGGCTTGTACGCTATCGGTGAGGCTAACTTCTCGGATCACGGTGCTAACCGTCTTGGTGCTTCGGCTCTTATGCAGGGCTTGGCCGACGGTTACTTCGTATTGCCCTACACTATCGGCGACTACCTCTCAAAGAAGATTCAGGCGCCTAAGGTTAAGACCGACAGCGCAGCCTTCGACGAGGCTGAGGCCGGTGTTCGCGCACGTATCGAGCGTCTCTTCGCTATCAAGGGTAACCAGTCGGTAGACGATATCCACAAGCGTTTGGGTCTTATCATGTGGGACAACGTAGGTATGGCACGTACTAAGGAGTCTTTGGAGAAGGCTATCGTTGAGATTCAGGCACTTCGCAAGGAGTTCTATGCCGACTTGAAGTTGGTGGGCACTGCCGACTCGTTCAATGTTGAGTTGGAGAAGGCACTCCGCTTGGAGGACTTCTTGGAGCTCGGCGAGCTTATGGCGCGCGACGCTTTGAACCGTGAGGAGTCTTGCGGTGGTCACTTCCGTTCGGAGCACCAGACTCCCGATGGCGAGGCCGACCGTGACGACGACAACTTCTCATACGCAGCTGTTTGGGAGTACAAGGGTATCGACAATGTTCCCGAGATGACCAAGGAGGTTCTCGACTACGAGTTCATCAAGCGTGCTAAGCGTAACTACAAGGACTAATTTGACGTTAAACTTTAATAAGATTAAACTATGAATTTCACATTAAAGATATGGCGTCAAAGAGACGCTAAGTCACAGGGTGCATTCGAGACCTACAAGGTAACGGATATTTCGGCGGACACCTCGTTCCTCGAGATGATGGACATCCTCAATAACAACCTTATCCACGAGGGTAAGGAGCCTGTTGCTTTCGACCACGACTGCCGTGAGGGTATCTGCGGTATGTGCTCTATGCACATCAACGGCCACGCCCACGGCCCTTCGCAGGCTGTTACTACCTGCCAGATGTACATGCGTAAGTTCAAGGATGGCTCGACCATCGTTATCGAGCCTTGGCGTTCTGCTGCCTTCCCCGTTATCCGCGACTTGGTTGTAGACCGTGGTGCTTACGACAAGATTTTGCAGGCCGGTGGTTTCATCTCTGTACGCACTAACTCGGTGCCCGATGGTAATGCAATACCCATTCCCAAGAAGGATGCCGACGAGAGTATGGATGCTGCTGCATGCGTAGGTTGTGGTGCTTGTGCTGCAACATGTAAGAATGGCTCGGCAATGTTGTTCGTTGCTGCTCGCGTATCGTCGCTTGCTAAGTTGCCTCAGGGTAAGGTTGAGGGTGCACGTCGTGCTAAGGCCATGGTAGCGAAGATGGACGAGCTCGGTTTTGGTAACTGTACCAACACAGGTGCATGCCAGGCGCAGTGCCCCAAGTCGATTTCTATCGCACACATCGCGCGTCTTAACCGTGAGTTCCTCTCAGCGAAGCTTCAAGACTAAGAATTTAGCGTGATAGCGGCGCATTAGCGACGCTTCAATCAAAGCCCCGAATGGGACGTACGTCGAGTACTACCCATCCGGGGCTTTTTCATGTCATCGCCACTACTGCACCACTCTCACGCTAAATTGCCCCGCGCAAGTGATAGCGGCGCATTAGCGACGCTTCAATCAAAGGGCTGAATGGTCTCGCCATTCAGCCCTGTTTTTTTTTGACTATGGGACAGTGGGACTATGAGACTATGAGAGATTTTTTCTCATCGTCCCATTTTCTCATTATCCCATTTTCTCATCGTCCCATTGTCTCATAATTGCCGTGGCGCGCTGATTTTATAGGTAGTGTAGGTAATAGTAGGTAGTTATAGGTAGTAGTAGGTAGCGCGCGCAAAAAAAAACTCGCACACAACTACCCATATCTACCTACAACTACCCACATCTACCCACATCTACCCACTGCGCGCAAAATTCCTCCCATCGTCCCATCCTCCCATCGTCCCATCCTCCCGCCGTTCCATCTTTTCGTTTTTTTTCTGCTGTTTTTGCTTTGCTAATTATTTGGTTTTTCGTAACTTTGTGGCGTATTGTGTTTTTGAATGTAGACGTCTACATTATTGTTATCGGTCTTATCGCCCGATAACAATGAAACGTATATGCTAAACCCTTGATACACAGCAAACAATTTAACTAAAATAAACTTATATGATTAAACGTAACATCTTTGCAGAGGAGTACACAGCTCCCGAGCTTGACATTATCTCGGTTGTTGCCGAGTTTGGTGTCGAAGTGTCATCCGGAGATTCGGACTTGGAGGATGCTCCATCTAAGGACTATGGCGATTTTTAAAATTACTGCGACTATGAAGAACATTTTTAAGAGTTTGATGCTTGTTGCAGTAGCTGCAATGGCATTTGTGGCTTGTCAGAACGAGCCCGAGGATATCAACGTAACCGCAAAGCAGGTTACCGTAAACATCAGTGGCGACCTCGTCGACACACGCTCTTACTTTGGTGAGCCCGACGAGACTGCCAAGACCTACCCCTCGAAGTGGGCCGGTGGCGAGAAGGTTGTGTTCTCGCTCAACGAGGCTGCTCTTGTTGAGGCTACCAACACTCTTGATGGCACACGTGCCACATTTAGCGTAGCCCTCGCCGATGACGACACGACGGAGGGTACAATCTACGCCTTCTCGCCTAAGGGAGTCTTCAATGGCTCTTCTGCAACGAACAATGAGGGTGGCTTTACAGGCCTTAATACAGACTATCAGGATGCCTATGTTGTTATCCCCGAGGTGCAGAACCCCTCGACAACATCTGTTGACCCCTCGGTGCACCTCCTCGCAGGCGCATATAGCTATGCCGACGGTCTTCCTTCGGCCGTGAACATGCAGTTCAAGCATGTTGCCGCCTATGCCAAGATGACCATCAAGGACTTTACCGAGGTTATCGAGAAGGTTGAGGTTACAGCCTCTGAGTCGTTGGCCGGTAGCGGTTGCTACTATTACTATGCGGGTGAGAAGGTTGGTCAGCTTATAAATGCTAATAAGACTACTATCACCGTTATGAACCCCGCCGAGAGCAACTACGACTTCTGGTTTGGTTGTGCTCCTGCCGACCTTACGTCGGGCACTCTCTCGGTTAAGGTTTACGCTGCTAATGGCGACACCTATACCAAGGCGTTGAACATCGCAGGCAAGAACTTCGCATTCCACCAGGGTGGCGTATCACGTTTCACTGTAAGCATCACCGCCGAGAATAAGGATGAAGCTGTGGATATGACCATCGAGGATGGACAGTATGTTATTGCCGGTGAGTATAATGGTAAGTACTATGCACTGCCAAGCGCAAATAAGACAACTGCCGGTACCATTGATTATTCTGAGATTGCTGTAACCGACGGTAAGGTTGCTGCTGCTGATGCCGCAGGCTATGTTTGGACAGTTGCTGCTGCCGATGGTGGTTACACATTCTTCAATGGCGAGCAGTATTTGACTGGTAGTGGTAATAATACAAGTTTGAAGACCGAGGAGACAGCTGCTGTATGGGCACTCGATGATAGTGTCGATTATGGCTATAAGTTTATATCTCCGAAAGAGTCTACTCGTTACCTCTCATTCCGTTATGGTGATACCAAGAAGTTTGGTGCATACAAGAATTATGGCGATGGTGAGTATTTCGGTGTTCATCTCTTGCCTATCGACGGTGTTGTTAAGAGCCGCTTGGCTAAGCCCGTGTTAACGGCTGAGGTGCAGAACGCAAACGAGATTGTTGTGTCGTGGAGTGCAGTAGCAGGTGCTAAGAACTATACCGTAACATTGAACGAAGGCACACCCGAGACTATCACAGCTACGGAGAAGACCTATACGGGCTTGGAGTACTCTACGGAGTATACAATCACCGTTGTTGCAAATCCCGAGGATGAGGAGCAGTATCTTGCTTCGGAGGAGGCTTCGGCTACCGTAAATACCGGTGCAGACCCCTCTGTCGTTGTTACTGGGGGCTACAAGCTTATTACCACACTCGCTGAGCTTACTACGGGCGAGTATGTTATTGCAGCGAAAGTAGGTGATGCTTACTATGCTATGGGTAATACTATCGCCGCAAAGATTAGTGGTGTATCGGTTCCCGTGAGCGCAAATAAAGTAATCTCGACAAGCGATGCTGAGGGTAAGGTTTGGAATATCACTCGTTCGGGTGCTAACATCACTATCAAGAGTGGCTCAAACTATTTGAAGTACGGTAGTTCGACAAGCTTTGCTAACGGAGGCTCAACTGAATACAACTGGACACCGAGCGTTTCTGATAATGATACTTTCCGTATTATTGCAACTGCGACGGCAAGTGCATCAACTGTACGCGCTATTGTTTATCGAACATCGACTTATCAGCAGTTTGGCGCATATTCGAAGAATAATGTGGACGGTTCGGAGTATTATGATGTGATGCTCTTTAAGAAGACTACCGAGTCGGGTGGTGGCGAGGAGCCTGCGGATCCCGTAAAGCTTACTATGTCTGCACTTACGACGACAGCTACATCGGATAGCATCACCGTGTCGTGGACAGCTGTTTCGGGTGCTCAGAACTACGCTGTATCGCTCAATGGCGGTGCTGCTACAACCGTAACAGGTACAACACATACCTTTACGGGTCTTACTGCAAGCACCTCTTACACCGTATCGGTTGTGGCCAAGGGCGACGGCACATATTACAGCGACTCTGATGCTGCTACCACAACGGTAACAACAGGTGAGAGTCAGCAGCCAGATGGCGCAGGCTCAGTTACTTTTGACTTCTCGCATGGTGAGACTGCGTTGACTATATCTCCCATCACAATTACCAAAAATGGTAATACGGGATGGCGTACTGAGAGTTTCCGAATAAATTCAGGTGCAGGAGCTAATGCTATCGTGTTGACTGCTGATTCGGGTTATAACATTACTAAGATAGAGTTTACTTACACTACAACTGGCTATAATGGTCTGTTATCAACTACTACGGGTACTTATACACTCAGCGGTACATCTGCGACGTGGACAGGTAGCAGCAATAAGGTGTCGTTTACTAACGGCTCTAAACAGGCTCGTATTACAAAGCTGGTTGTAACCTACGAGAACTGATCTTCGGGTAGTGGAACGGGAGGCGAGGAGCCTCCCGCCACAGACCCTACCACGGGAACAGCATCCGAGAGTTGGCTCGAGCTACCCGCAATGCGTAGCGATGGCGACTATGCCGATGCCGTAGAGATAAAGGTGGGCAACCACAACTATACGACATTCTACGACCCCTCGCGTTACACCTCGATGTGGGTGGCCTACGAGTTAGAGGCGTCGCACATGGGCTCGCTCGGCGCGCTCTCGAAGTGGTACTACAACCCCGCAATAAGCGAGTTGCAGCAGGTGAACATCTGCGACAGCAGCTACAACGACGGCTACTCACGCGGACACCTTATACCCAAGGCGTCGCGCGATGCCGAGAGCACAATGCTCAAAGAGGCATACTACGTTACCAACTCGGTGCCGCAGATACAGAACAGCTTCAACAGCGGCGTGTGGAGCTCGTTGGAGAATGCGTTGCAGAGCCGTGCACAGAGCCAAAAGCTATATATCGTTACGGGTGTAGCCTTCAACAAGGTGGGCGAGACAAAGTCGATAACCTACACCACGGCAAAGGATGATACCAAGAGTATCCCCGTGCCCAACTACTTCTACAAGGTGGTGTTGCGCGTAACGACAAACAGCAGTGGCACCGTAACCTCGGCCTCGACAATAGGTTTTTGGTTTGAGCATAAGACCTACACCGACAGCTACACCAACTATGCGGTATCTGTCGACCAAATTGAGGCGTGGACAGGGTTTGATTTCTTCGTAAACCTTCCCGACACGATAGAGGCAGGGGCGGAGATGAATAGTTCTTGGACAAGTTTTTAACTCGATTTTTAACGAGATAACGCGGACATCTACTTCCGCTAACAAAAAAAAATGCGAATGAGCAGTACGCCAAAGTACAGCCCATCCGCATTTTTTTTGCCGAGCGTTGTATCTGCGGCGTTCTCTCGTTAAAAATGTATATTGTAGGGCGCATCTGCGACCTCTCAATCATCAGCCTGAATAGGACGTACGTCAAGTACTACCTATCCAGGCTGATTTCTTTATCGAGGCCACATCTGCAACCATTCTCTCGTTAAAAATGTGTACGGCCCATCCGCATTTTTTTGCCGAGCGTTGTATCTGCGGCGTTCTTTCGTTAAAAATGTGTACTACCCATCGACGGCATTTTTGCCGAGTGTAGCACTCGACACCCTTCTGACGCTAAATTGCCGCGCGCATGTGATTATGGCGCATCTGCGACCTCTCAATCATATAGGGCTGAATGGAAAGACCATTCAGCCCTATTGTTTTGACTTTGGGACTTTGGGGCTTTGAGACTTTGGGAGTTCTTCTCATTGTCTCATCGTCCCATTTTCCCATCGTCCCATTTTCCCATCGTCTAACATCACCTTAAAAAAAGCATCGCAACCCTCAATAGCAAGGGTTGCGATGCTCCTTATAATATCTGCTTGGCGTTACAGCACGCGGTTGTTTTCGAGAAGTGTGCGTACCTTGGCCCAATTGACCACAGGGCGGCGTACACCGTCGATAAACATGATAGGGCAGCCCAGGGCGGCATCGTCGATATAGTAGTCGGCATATACCTTTACCGACTCGGTCCACTCCCTCTGCTCGGGATTCTCGTTGACGGCCCACAACTCTATCTTGCGCTCCTTGAACCACCTGACGGCGGCATCGAGCTTCGCGCCCGAGCGCATGGTGAAGAGCACCAGACGGTGGCCCTTGTTGACGAGGGCGCGCAGCACATCGGCTGCGCCCTCGACATCCATACCTACCTCGGGGTAGTCATGCTCAACGCATGTGCCGTCAAAGTCGACGGCGATGATTAAACCACGCTCCAAGGCCATAATTAATGACGCTTTTTGAACAGACGCTTAAACTTATGCCAGTTACGCTTCCATGTAGGCGCGTTATCGTCGCTATAATAGCTATAATTGTAGCCGTAGCCGTAACCGTAGCCATAGCCGTATGAACGCTTGCTGTGGGTCATGCCGTTGAGCAGCACGCTCATATTCTTGAACTTCTTGTCCTGGTAGAGCTGCTCGATATCGGGTAGCTGACGACGGTCGAGGTTACCCTGACGGATAACGTAGACCGTAAGGTCAACGAAGCGGTCGATAATCATCGCATCGGCAACAGCCATAGCGGGAACGCTGTCGATAAGGATGTAGTCGTAGCGGTTGCGAAGCTCGGCGATAAGCTTGTCGACACGCTGCGACATGAGCATCTCGGCAGGGTTGGGCGGCTGAGGACCGGCGAACATCATATCGAGATTCTCGTTGATTGTAGTCTTCGAGATTGCGTCGTCGATGCTCTCAATCTTACCCGAGAGGTAGCTGGTGATGCCTCGACGGTCGTTGCGGTGGCCCATCTTCTTAGAGAGCGTGCGACGACGAAGGTCGAAGTCCATGAGCAACACCTTCTTACCCGACAATGCCAACGTTACGGCAAGGTTGGTAGAGACGAACGTCTTACCGCTATGAGGTATCGACGAGGTAAACATGAGCACCTTAATCTGCTTGTCGATAGACATGAAGCTGAGGTTGGTGCGCAAGATACGGAACGACTCCGAGATAACGTCGCGGCTATCCTCCTTAACCACAATATCGTAGTCGGCCTTGCCCGTGAAGCTCGGTATATCGCCCAAGTAGGGTGCGCTGAGAGCCTCCTCAACCTCGTGGCGTGAGCGGATGGTGGTGTTGAGTAACTCCATGACGTAGAGGATAAGGAACGGTATGATAAGACCGAAAGCGATAGCCAAGAGGTAGATGAACATGGTCTTGGGGCTTATCGGGTTATTTGTACCGTAGGCGTAGTCTATGACGCGGGCGTTACTCTCGGCGGTAGCACCCATGAGGGCGTTCTCCTCGAGCTTGGTGAGGAGGTAGATGTACAGCTCCTCCTTAACCTTCTGCTGACGTGTGATAGACAACAGCTCCTTCTCCTTCGTGGGTGAGCTGGTCATGCGCGAGTCGGCCTTGCGCTGCTCGGCATTGACGTTGTTGATTTGGAGCTTCAACGTCTCGATATGCGACTGCAATGAGGCGATAATCGAGCTGCGCAATGACGAAATCTGCGCGTTGAGATCCAAGATTACGGGGTTGTTATCCGACGACTCGTTGAGCAGACGCTGATAGTTGAGCACCGCCTTGTTGTAGTAGTCAATCTGCGAGGCGAGAGCCGTAGATGCGCCACTCATAGATACCGTGGTGGCGGGGATAAGGCTGCGACCCGTAGCGTCGTTGTTGACAAAGTCGAGGATGTACTGCGCAATCTCCAAACTGCCCTCCAACGACATAGACTCCTTTTTGAGGCGCGCAATCTCGTCCGCGCTGAGCGATGCCTCGTCCTGAGGGCTGTAAATGCGGTTCTCCTGCTTGAACGATGCAATCTCGCTATCGGCACGGTTAAGCTCCTTGCCGAGGGTGAGAAGACGCTCGTTGATGAAGTCCTCGGTGAGCGTCGAGATAGCCTGCTTATCGGTGATGGCGTCGTTGTTGTAGGCGTCGATAATGCCGTTGATGACATCCTCGGCACGCTTGGGCACCTCGTCGATCATCGAAATCTTGATTACCGAGGCCATCTTATCCGTGATGTTGCATTGTAGGCGAGCACGATAAGACTCGGTGATGTCGTTCAGCGTACGACGCGTTACGGTAATCTCCTTGCCCGCGTAGTTGTCGAGGTAGGTGGTCGGGATAAGGACGATGCTACCAAGAGGTGTGGCAATGGTATCGCCCGCATTAATTGTCGCGCTGAAACCGCCACCACGCGAGAAGTCGCGAATTACGGCCTTGCCACTCTTGTCGATGACATACTTGAACGAGCCCGACTTATTGGGCTCCAAGGTGATGAACTTGACAAGTGCAGGGGTGCGACCGTAGAGGTCGGTGGTGCGGATGCGTCCCGAGGTGGTGTACTTTGTTGCGAGGTCATACTTCTTTACAACCTCCTCCATCAGACGGCGCGATTTGAGGATGTGCACCTCGTTATCTACCGAGCGACGACCGATGCCTCCCAGCACGTCGTTGAAGGCCGTCACCTCGCTGCTTGAACCCTTACGCGAGTCCTTAACCAATATCGACGCCGAACGCTCGTAGATAGGGGCGGTGCGACGAATGTAGAAGGCGGCGCAGAGGAAACAGATGATGAGCGATAGCGCAAACCAATACCAGTTAGAGAGTATCAGCTGCACGAAATCGTAGAAGGAGAATTTACGAGAAGATCTCTTCTCTTTCTCCGCGAGATTTGTGTTTTCTGCCATATGTTTCAATACTATTTAGATACGGTGATGATGGTCATTACGAGTGTGGCAAGCGATATACCTGTCGAGGCCAACGAAATCCAGAACGAGCGGTTTTGGTTAATCTCGGCAGTTGCAGCCTTGTACTTGTTGGGGCTTACGATAACAACGTCGTTCTGCTCCAAGTAGAAGCATGGCGAGCGGAAGATATCCTGTGAGCGGAGATCCAGCTTGGTAACCACGTTTTTGCCATCCTTCTCGCGGATGACAGCGACATCCTCACGGCTACCATAGATGGTCATATCGCCCGCCAGAGCCAGGGCCTCGAAGATGGTGAGCTGGTCCTTCTTTATGTCGTAACGACCCGGACGGTCAACCTCGCCAATGATCGATATTGTGAGGTCCGCAAAGCGTACATTTACCTTGGGGTCGACGATATATCCGCCATCTTTGATTCTCTTCTCGATATCCGAAGCCAGCTCGTCGCGAGTAAGGCCCGCACACTTAACACGGCCGATGATAGGCATGTCGATGTAGCCGTCCTTGTCAACGGTCAACACCTGTAAGCTGGCCTCCGTAGCCGAACCTGCCGAAGGCGTACCTGCGAGGCTGTTGTAGCTTGTCGATGAGTTGAAGGGTACCGACAACTCGGGGTTCTTGCTGTTGACAATAACCGTAATCTGGTCGAGCGGTTTTAGGCGTATGAGATAGTTGCTCGGAAGCTCAATCTCGGCACCACTCTCGACATCCTGCAAGTAGAGGACACGATCCTGTGCGTTGCAAGCGGCAAAGAGCACCGCAACGCAGAGAATAAATAATTTGTAAAACTTCATATTTTTTTGTTTTTTATTGATTTACAACAATATGTATTTCGCGACCGACGATATACACTCTATATATACGCATAGTCTCGGCAAATATACGAAAAATTTGACAATATTTGCCCTGAAATACAAAAATTATATTTTTAATATAAATCTGCACCAAACAAAAAAACGATGACATCGCGTGATGCCATCGTTTTTGGGGCTGCAACAAGAGTGTTAGTTGTTGTCGAGCCACTCCAAAAAGTCGGAGGTGCGGCTGCGGCTAACGACAACGTCTTCGTCTGCGCGGGGTGTGAGTTGCAGTTTTAGGCGTGTGCCGAGGTGCTTTGAGATATTCTCTATGGCGTTTATCGACACTATGCAGCTGCGCGACACTCGGAAGAAGAGTTTCGGGTCGAGCATCTCTTGTACCGTGTCGAGCGAGTAGTCTAAGAGGCGGCGTGAGCCGTTGCGACATACGGCGTAGGTGCTCTTATCTTCTGAGTAACAGTATGATAATTCGTCTACGGGGATGATTATAATCTTCTCGCCGGCCTTCACTATGAAGCGTTTTTTATACTCCTTGCTCGGGGTGTTGCTCGCCCTTGATACGATGTCGAGCAGCGTCTCGATGTTGGGGCTGTTTTTCGCTTCGATACGCTCGATGCAACGCTCCCAAGCGCGCTCCAACTCCTCCTCGACGATGGGTTTCAGCAGGTAGTCGACGCTCTGCACCTTGAAGGCGTTTATTGCATAGTTGTCGTAGGCCGTAGTTATAATGACGTTCGCGGATATCTGTGTCTGCTCAAATACCTCGAAACAGATGCCGTCAGAAAGTTCAACATCCATGAAAATTACATCCGCTCCGTCGGGGTTCTCTTCGAGCCACTTTATGGTCGAGCGTACGGACGTGAGCGTCATCACAATGCGGCTATTTGGGCAGCACTTGTCGATAAGCTTTTTGAGGGTTATCTGAGCAGGGATTTCGTCCTCGACGATAAGTACTTTTATCATACTATTGGTAACTTTACAATAAATTCAGTATCAGTCTTTTCGATGCTAATATCGCGGCGCGTGATGTCGAGATATTGACGTCGTATGTTGGCCAGTCCGAGGTGTGTCGACGGCTGTCCGTGTTTGCGTGGTTGGAGGTTGTTGCGCACCACCAAAATATCCCCTTCGGAGTGTATGCTTATGGTTAGCGGCGAGTCCGCAGCAACGATGTTGTGCTTAGTGGCATTTTCGACCAAAAGTTGGAGTGCACAGGGAACAACCATTCGCTCCAAAGCGGGCTTCTCGATGCTACACTCAATGACCATGCCCTCCATAAATCGCTCTTTGAGTAGGTCGATGTACATGTTCGTGAAGTCGAGCTCCTCGGAGAGCTTGATAAGGGGCTTTTGGTCGTTGTTGAGCATGTAGCGATATATGTTCGCGAGTTTTCGTATGAAGGCACTTGCGCGCTCGGTCTCCTGCTCCTGCACTAAGTAATCGAGGATGCCTAATGAGTTGAAGAGAAAGTGCGGATTTATCTGCTGTTTGAGCCTATCGTATTGATACTCTGCGCGGTGCTTGCGCTCGCGCTCCTCGTGTAACTCACGCTTTGAACTCAGCGACAGCTGCGTGAGGTAGCATATCGTAACGATTAGAAGGTCTATGAGCAGCGTTGCCGAGAGTATGCGCAGGAGGTCTAACGGCTCGTCGTAGGGGTTGCTTGTCGAGGGTAGGTCGAAGTAGATTGTGATGGCGGTAATTAACGTCAGGGCCAGAGTGCCCACCGCAAGCCAGATGTTTGGCGTTGAGCCACTCTCGACGCGCTCACGCACTCTCGCGTAGTGTATCGACAGCACTACGTTGCCGGCCAAAAGCAGTAGTATCGCCCATGTATTGCCGAGGATGGCGACAATGTATTCCAGAAGCTCGACTTCGGTGAAGACATCGGTGCGAAATAGTGCGACGTATAGCATGCGCAGAACGAGAATGGATGCGGCTGCGATGAGGATGTTTCGCGTCGAAAGATGCCACGTGTATGAGGTCGTGCGGAAGCGTTTGCTGCGCAGCGTGATGGCGTTTATCGACAGGCCTAATATGGTGGTAATTAGGAATGTAGATATTGCGGGTGCAAGGTTTTCGTTCCCTACGATGCGGCTCATAGGCTCCCATAGCCATGTGCCGATAAGGAAGCCGAGCAGCGTGGCGACGAGCATCAGAAGGGCCATCAATTCTACGCGGGTGTTGTTGCGCAGCGATATGACCAATACCATGGCTATGGTAAGTATAGTCAGCGGGATGTCGTCGTAGTAGTCGAGCATACGGCTGACTGCTGCTACGGCAAAGTGCAGTGTCGCAAAGAGTAGGGTGATGACTATGTTGCCAAATGAATGTCCCTTCATGAAGACCAACGAATTATTCTTACAAAGATACGTTTTTTTCTTTTTATTTCCAAAATTTGGTGCTGAGTAGTCGTTGCAATGTCGTGGCAAGTGCGGCAGTAGGGTAGTTGTTTAAGGCTCCTGCTATGCGTTTTTTATGCAGTCGTGGAGGCTCTGTGGTGCTCTTCGCGGCACCGACCGCTCGGGGCGAAATTTCACCGTTCGGATGCTAAAACGCGCTCTTCGTCCCCGATATTTACCCTTTGGGTATTTTCTGTTTGGCGGTTTGCGAATTTTTTTGTAAAATTGTAACGTTATAACTGTATAGTTATTAAATATTTTAATAAACTCAAAACGAAGAGACTAAAAACTACAATTAATATGCAAAAACCAACTCTCTCTTTCGGACAGATGTGGAATCTGAGCTTCGGCTTCTTTGGCGTTCAGATTGCCTACGCACTCCAAAGTGCTAACATCAGTCGTATCTTTGCAACGTTGGGTGCCGACCCTCACACGTTGAGTTTCTTCTGGGTGTTGCCTCCGCTTATGGGTATGATTGTTCAGCCTATCGTAGGCTCGATGAGCGACAAGACATGGTGTCGATGGGGTCGTCGTAAGCCCTATCTCTATGTGGGAGCCATCGTGGCCATCATCGTCATGGCACTTCTTCCGAACTCGGGTAGCTTCGATATGACCGTTAAGGCGGCTTTGGCCTTCGGTGCTTTGATGCTTATGTTGCTCGATACGTCAATCAACATGGCTATGCAGCCCTTCAAGATGATGGTGGGCGATATGGTCAACGAGGAGCAGAAGACCAAGGCCTACTCTATCCAGAGCCTTTTGTGCAATGCCGGCTCGTTGATGGGTTACCTCTTCCCCTATGTGTTCACATGGATAGGTATCAGCAACGAGGCTCCCGAGGGTATGATTCCCGACTCGGTAACGTGGTCGTTCTACATCGGTGCTGCAATTCTTATCCTCTGCGTGCTCTATACGGGTGCCAAGGTTAAGGAGTGGAATCCCGAGGAGTATGCCAAGTACAATAACATCAAGGAGGAGGATAAGGCCGAGAAGACAAACCTTATCACGCTGCTCTTCCACGCTCCCAAGGCCTTCTGGCAGATTGGTCTTGTGCAGTTCTTCTCGTGGTTTGCGTTCCTCTACATGTGGACATACACTACGGGAGGTATCGCCGAGAATGTGTGGGGCACTATCAACCCCGCCTCACCCGAGTATCAGACGGCGGGCGACTGGACGGGTGTCCTCTTTGCTGTTCAGGCTATCGGCTCTATCTTGTGGGCTATGGTGCTGCCTATGTTCCGTAATGTTAAGGTTGCCTACTCGTCGAGCCTTGTGATTGGTGCTGTGGGCTTCATTTCGACCTACTTCGTTCACGACCAATATCTGCTCTTCGTGTCGTTCCTGCTTATCGGTTGCGCATGGGCGGCGATGTTGGCTCTGCCCTTTGCTATGCTCACCAACTCGCTGTCGGGTAAGTCGCTTGGCTCGTATATGGGTCTTTTCAACTGCACTATCTGTCTGCCTCAGATTGTGGCGTCGCTCGTGGGTGGCCTTCTGCTTCTCTCGTTTGGCGGCGATAAGGTTGCTGTAGAGGTTGTTAAGGATAAGGCCGAGGCTAAGATTGAGGCTGTCGCCGAGCAGACCGAGGCTGAGGCTGTTGAGACGGTAGAGTTTGCCGAGGTGGCTGAGGCTGTTGAGGCTGTTGAGGCCGCACCTGAGGTTGCCGAAGTTGCACCCGAGGCCGTTGAGACTGCACCCGAGGTCGTTGAGGCTGTTGAGGCCGAGGCCGTAGAGCAGGAGGTTGAGATTAAGGAGGTACAGACGGGTCAGATTGTGATGCTCGTAATTGCCGGTATCTCGTTGCTGCTCGGTGCACTTGCCGTATTCGGTATCTCGACCAAGAAGAGATAAAACGTTACACGACAAAAACGTAAAAAGATAAGTATGCCTTCCACGGGCGGCATGTCCGCCCGACACTCTTAGCCATGCGTCGCTTAATACGATGAAAATCGAAGAAACGATACATATTATTCATTAACTCATTATTAACTAACACTAAAACACTATGAGAAAATTCTTAACTATGTGTTTGGGACTCGCGCTGCTAACGCTGGCGACTCCGTACCAAGTGTTTGCTCAGGGCAAATACGAGGTTAAAGGTGTGGTAACTGACACTGCCGGTGTTCCGGTTATTGGTGCATCTGTTGTTGAGCAGGGTACCACTAATGGTGTTACTACCGACCTTAACGGTCAGTACACGCTCAAAGTTAGCAATGCTGAGTCTATCGTTGTAGTCAGCTACATTGGCTACAAGACTCAGGAGCTCGTTGCTTCGTCAAGCAACTTGCTTAATTTGGTCCTCGAAGAGGATACCGAGCTTATCGATGACGTTGTGATCATCGGTTACGGTACGGTCAAGAAGAACGACCTTACCGGTTCGGTAGTTGCCGTTAAGGCTGAGGAGCTCAACCGTGGTGCTGTGGTATCGACACAGGACATGATGCAGGGTAAGGTTCCCGGTTTGCAGGTTATCCCCGGCGATGGTGGTCCTAACTCGGCACCCAAGATGCGTATCCGTGGTATTTCGTCACTGAACGCTAACCAAAACCCGCTCGTTGTTATCGACGGTGTGCCCATCGCAACTGATATGGGTGGCGGTATGACTAACCCCTTGTCAATGGTTAACCCCAACGACATCGAGTCATTCACCGTATTGAAGGATGCTTCGGCTGCCGCTATCTACGGTTCGCGTGCGTCGAATGGTGTCATCATCATCACCACCAAGAAGGGTAAGGGTAACAAGATTAGCGCATCGTACAACGGTTCGGTGAGCGTTTCGCAGAATACAGGCGTTCTTCCCGTGATGTCTGCTGACGAGTTCCGCAACTACATTACTACTGCATATCCCGCAGGTACTGTTATGGGTGATGCTATCGCTCCTATGTTGGGCACAGCAAGCACCGACTGGCAGAGCCTTATCTTCCGCACAGGTATCTCACACGACCACAACGCCAGCATCTATGGCAACTACAACAATGACGTGGTTAAGATGCCTTACCGTGCATCGGTAGGATACACTGGCCAGCAGGGTACACTTCTGACTTCGAAGTACGACCGTGTAACTTTGGATTTCAGCGTGGCTCCCAAGTTCCTCAAGGAGCACCTTACCGTATCACTCTCTGGTAAGGGCGTTTACAGCCACGAGCGTAACGCAAGCAGTGGTGCTGTATCGGATGCAGCATTCTTCAACCCCACAATGCCTGCTTACAACTACAACGAGGACGGTAGCATCAACAATGAGCTCACCAATGGTTTCTTCCAGTATGGTTCTATGGATGGCAACATCTTCAAGTACAACTCATTGGCAATGTGCAACCCTCTCTCTACTCTCTACGATAACCTGAACACTAAGGATGCTTATCGCTTCTTGGGTAACGCTCAGATCGACTATAAGGTTCATGGTTTCGAGGCTTTGCGCTTCAACCTTAACCTTGGTACCGACTATGTAGCATCTAAGTCGTTGGGCCAGACTATGCCTAACTCACTTGGTGCATGGAAGGATACTCAGGCTCTTGGCTGGGGTCGTTACACTGAGGGCAAGGGTAAGAACTACAACAACCTCTTGGAGTTCTACGGTAACTTCAACGAGACTTGGGGTAAGCACAACCTCGATGCTACTCTCGGTTACTCATGGCAGCACATCTACGGTGGTGGTAACTCTTATGGCTACTTCAACGAGACTGGCGAGGTAGATCCTAAGCACAACACCGAGTATAAGGCTGAGGAGAGCTACATCGTATCGTTCTTCGGTCGTATCAACTACTCGTTCGACTCACGTTACTTGTTCACCTTCTCACTCCGTGCCGATGGTTCTTCTAAGTTCTCTAAGGATAACCGTTGGGGTTACTTCCCCTCAGCAGCCTTCGCTTGGAACATCAAGGAGGAGTCATTCTTGGAGGATGTTAACGCTGTTTCGGCTTTGAAGCTCCGTTTGAGCTACGGTCAGACAGGTCAGCAGGAGATCGGTAACTACATGTATCAGCCTGGTTACTTCCTCGGCGAGGATAAGTATAATATGGCATACATGGGTAGCGATGGTTATGTTGATTACTGGACACCCCGTGCATACGACCCCAACATCAAGTGGGAGACTACTACTACTTATAACATAGGTGTTGACTTCGGCTTCTGGGATGGTCGCATCAATGGTAGCTTGGATGTATATCGTCGCGATACGAAGGATTTGTTGAACAGCGTAACCACTCCTCTGGGTGCTAACTTCGGTGATACCATCATGACCAACATCGGTTCGATGCGTAACCAGGGTGTTGAGTTCTCATTCGACATCACCCCCGTACGTACTCAGGATTGGAACTTGCGTATCGGCTTCAACGGTACTTACCAGCATACCGAGTTTACACAGCTCACCAACACCAATGACCCCAACTATGCAGTATATATGGGTGGTCCTTCGAAGGGTACAGGTGGTGCCGGTATGGTTATGCACAAGGTTGGTAACAAGCCCTACACATTCTACACCTTCCGTCAGGTATATGATGCTGACAACAATCCCATCCAGAATGCGTTGTGGGATCGTAACGACAATGGTATCCTCGATCAGGATGACCGTTATGACACCGGCAAGAGCCCTCTGCCCGACTTCTTCTATGGTTTGAACCTCAAACTTAGCTACAAGAATTGGGACTTCGGCTTCAACGGCCACGGCTCTGTTGGCAACTACGCCTTCAACGATGTATGGTCAACACACTCTACTGCCAACGTAGATATCAACTCAGGTACTATCGGTAACTACACCAAGTCAACCGTTAAGACTGGCTGGGTAGCAGCTAACTCGCAGGAGCAGTGGGCATCAGACCTCTTCTTGGAGGATGCTTCATTCTTCCGTATGGACGACATCAACCTCGGTTACACCTTCGAGAACTTGGGTAACACAGGTCTTAAGTTGCGTATCGCAGCTGGCGTTCAGAACGTATTCGTAATTACGAAGTATAGCGGTTTGGATCCTGAGGTTAACAGCGACCTCGGTATCGACGGTGCTATTTGGCCTCGTCCCCGCATCTACTCGTTGCGTGTAAACCTCAATTTCTAATCAATTAAACAAAGACAACAATGAAAACAAGATATTTTGTTGCTGCTGTTGCCGGTGCGTTGCTTACGCTCTCGTCATGTGTGGGTGATCTTGAGACCACTCCTCTGAACGAGTCTGATAAGACTTCGGAGACCGCCTATAATGATACAGCAGAGTCATATCTTCCCGGTCTTGCTAAGCTCTACAACACTATGAGTTCGGAGAAGGTTAGCTATGTTACCGTGAAGGACGCAGGTGCCAGCCAGATTACCCGTGCATTCTTTGCATGTCAGGAGATTACTACCGACGCTTGTAAGGTTGGTTGGGGTGATGACGCATGGTGCCGTGCTATGAACACTAACACCTGGACTGACGCCGAGAACGACGCCGTATTCGGTGTGTTCTTCCGCTCTATCCAGTCAATCTCTTACTGTAACGAGTTCTTGCGTCAGACTACTGCCGAGAAACTTGATGACCGTGGCGTATCGCCCGCAGCTAAGGCTGTTATCGACCAGTATCGTGCCGAGGCACGCGTAATCCGCGCTTGGTACTACTGGATGGCAATGGACGTATTCGGTGCTGTTCCCTTCGCTACCGAGAACGACGCTGTAGGTACTACTGCACCTGCGCAGGCCCCCAAGGAGAAGATCTATGCTTATGTAGTATCGGAGTTGGAGGCTTTGGTGGCTGATAATTCAGCTCTTCCCGCTGCACAGTCTAACTATCCCCGTATGGATAAGGGTGCTGCTCTTGGTCTTTTGGCTCGTATCTACCTCAATGCCGAGACTTATAGTGGTAAGCCCGAGTGGGAGAAAGCAAAGCAGACTTGCGATAAGATCTTTGCTTTGGGTTATACTCTTGCTCCTACCTATGCTGAGTTGTTCCGCGGTGATAACGGCGAGAACATCGAGGCTCGTAACGAGTTTTTGATGGCTGTTCCCTTTGACACCAACTCTCAGCAGTCTAACGGTGGTACTACCTTCTTGGTACGTGGTGCTTCGGCACAGTCGGATGTTGACAGCAATGGCTTCCTCTTGGGCGTAAATGGTGCTTGGGGTGGTATCCGTATCGATAACTCTTTCGTTGAGAAGTTCTACAGCCCCGCAAATGCTGATGTTACAACCGGCGAGTACTCTATCGCCGACAAGCGTGGTCAGATCTTCTACATCAAGGATCGTAAGTCGTTGACTATTGCTGACGAGAATCAGCTTTACACCTTCTTGTATGGTTGGAGCTGCTTCAAGTTCAATAATATTCCTCACGACAAGACTCAGGAGGAGTATAAGGAGACTGCCGCTGAGGAGAACTTCACAAACATCGACCTTCCCATCATCCGTTTGGGTGAGATCTACTTGATCTATGCTGAGGCATGCTGCCGTTTGGGTCAGGGTGCTACTGCACAGGCTAAGATGGACGAGTTGGCAGTACGTACAGGCGTTGCTGCTATGACCGTTCCTCAGAGCTGGGATGACGCAGCACGCGATGCTTTCTGTGCAGAGCGCGCACGCGAGCTTCTTTGGGAGTCTTGCCGTCGTACCGACCTTATCCGTTATGACCTCTACTCAACCAACACTTACCTCTGGCCTTTCAAGGGTAATGCAAGTGCTATTGGTCAGAAGTTCGATAAGTATAAGGAGTTGTTTGCTATCCCCGCTTCTCAAATTAAGGCTAACCCCGATTTGAAGAACCCCGTGGGCTACTAATCGACAGATGGTGCTAACCAAATAAAACATAGAAATTATGAAATTTATGAAATATTTTACACTCCTCGCTGCGGCAGCCGGTTTGGTATCGGCTTGTACGACAGACTTGGAGCATGTACAGACGCTGCCCGATGGTGAGGTAGTTGCCCCTGTACTTCATGAGCTCGCTGTTTCGGAGGTGGTTATCACATCGCAGAATCAGTCTGAGGTTATCGCTATCTCGTGGGATGCTGCTTACTTCGGTGAGCAGATTAATCCTGCCTACACTCTCTTTGCATCTAACGATGAGCGCGAAGTATCTGTTGTAGCGGGTGTCGCTGCTACGAAGATCGACCTTACCTACGAGCAGCTCAATATCGCTGTTGCTCGCCCCGTTGAGGAGAATGGTCTTGGCTTGGCGATTGGTGTTGCTTCGGATATTAAGCTCCGTATTGGTGCGCGCGTAGGTACTAACGGTAAGTTCTTCTATACCGACTATGCCACATTGACGGTTACTCCCGCATCGTTCGAGAAGACCTATCCTATGATCTACATGCCTGGTTCATACCAGGGTTGGAATCCTGGTGATGCTGCTACCAAGTATCAGGTTCTTTATAGCTTTGCTGCCAACGCTGTATTCGAGGGTATTGCCGACTTTGGCAAGGCTGAGGATGCATCTCGTGAGTGGAAGTTCACTAAGGAAGCTAACTGGAACTTCGACTGGGGTGTAGCTAAGGGTGGCGAGCAGGCTGCTGAGGCTGCAACGTTGACCCTTATCAACAACGATGGCGGCGAGCGCGATAACATCAAGGCTTTCACCGCTAAGCGTTTCTACCACTTCACATTTGATACCGTATCTGGCTCGTTGACTAACAACTACTCGTTCAATCAGGTTGGCGTTGTTGGTGACTTCAACGGCTGGGGTAACGATGCAGTTATGGAGTTCAACGCCTACAAGCGTCGTTTCTATGTCGATGTTGAGAACCTGTCTGGTGGCTTCAAGTTCCGCGCCGATGCTGATTGGGCATTGAACTGGGGTGTTAAGGACGGTGCTGTTGCAACTGGTGGTGATAACATCTCATGTGAGACAGCTGGTAACTATCGTGTATACCTTTACATCTCAGATTCTAAGGATATGCGTTACGAGCTCGATGCTAAGATGTTCGGTCAGGATGAGCCTTTGACTCCCGGTAATACTACTCCCGACACTCCCGATACTCCCGACACTCCTGCCGAAAAGGAGCCTAACCGTTGGGGTATTGTAGGTACGCCTAACGAGTGGAGCAAGGATGGTGCACTTGCAGACCTCTATATGGACGAGGTAGGTGATAACCTCTTCGTACGTCGTTCTTTGGCTTTGACTACTGCTGACGAGTTCAAGATTCGTTTCAACGATGAGTGGAACGATGCCAAGAACTATGGTTTGGAGGCAGAGGGTGTTGTAGAGCCTAATGTAGGCTTTGCAGTTATCACCTCTGGCGAGTCAAAGAATATCAAGATTAGCACTGACGGTACTTATGACGTTTACTTCGATGTTACAGCAGAGAAGGTATGGATTATGACCGAGGGTGAGACTCCAAGCGATGTTACGTTGAAGACCATTAAGCTCTATGTTGACGTTACGGCTACCGGCTGGACTAACTGCAACATCTGGGCATGGGACGACAGCGGCGCAAACTACTCGGGTGGCACATGGCCCGGCCAGGCTCTCACGTTGGAGGACGGCAAGTATGTTTGGGAGGCTCCCGCTGAGGCTGTTGGCAAGACTATCAGCGTAATCTTCAACAATGGTACAGAGCAGACAGGCGATATCACCGGTGTTGTATTGGATCAGGATCATGTGTTCGTTGTGGCTGCAGATAAGTCGGTAACTATTGACGGTGAGGCTCCTGCACCTCCTACTCCTTCGGGTGTCAAGCTCTATGTTGACGTTACGGCTCCCGGCTGGACAAACTGCAACATCTGGGCATGGGACGACAGCGCGAACTACTCGGGTGGCGTATGGCCCGGCCAGGCTCTTACGTTGGAGGACGGCAAGTATGTATGGGTAGTTCCCGAGACTGCTGCCGGCAAGACTATCAGCGTAATCTTCAACAACGGTACAGATCAGACTGCCGACATCACCGGTGTTGTATTGGATCAGGATCACACGTTCGTTCTTGACGCTAACTTGAACTGGACTATGGATGGCGCACAGCCCGAGCCCGAGGTTGTAACGTTCTACGTTGACGTTACGGCTACCGGCTGGACTAACTGCAACATCTGGGCATGGGACGATAGCGCGAACTACTCGGGTGGCGTATGGCCCGGTCAGGCTCTCACGTTGGAGAATGGCAAGTATGTATGGGTAGTTCCTGCCGAGGCTGTTGGTAAGACTATCAAAGTAATCTTCAACAACGGCTCAGAGCAGACTGCCGACATCACAGGCATCGACGCAAGTAAGAGCCACCAGTTCGTTGTAGATGCCGACAAGAAGGTAACTATCGACGGCGCAGGTGCTCAGGGTCCCGCATTTACGGACTATGCATGGGCTTTGGCCGGCAAATTCAATAGCTGGGGCAACCTCGATATGGCTGTTGTTGATGGTTGGGCTACTGCCACTGTTGACTTCGCTGCGGGTGATGAGTTCAAGGTTAAGGCTACATCGACATGGGATGTAAGCTTCGGCCACGCCGAGGATAACAAGAATGTCGCTGTTGGCTCTGAGTTCGAGCTCACCTTCAACGGTAAGAACATGTTTGTTGAGAACGCTGGTAAGTACAACGTAGCCTTTACTATCGTTGATGGCAAGGCTAAGATGAAGGTTGAGGCTGCCAACTAATCTACACTATTAAATATACCGCGCGTATACGTGCGCGCGGTATAAACTTTTGGTTCGAGGGCTTTGATCGGCCCTCGGACCCCTAACGACGAAAAAAACTAAAACTAATCATATATGAAGCTTAGAAACCTATTTCTGGTTGCCCTGGCCGGCGTTATGGTGTCGTGTGGCACCGAGAAGCCTGCGAGTGGCGAGTTTGCACTCGGCAACAACTCGGCCGTAGTGCCCATGAATGTGAAGTGTGGTACAACGCAGCACTATCTGACGGACTACTATCCGCAGTGGGTGGGTGCCGACTCACTTACAACTGCCGATGCGCGTATTCAGATTATCCCCACCACGGAGAATAACGCCGAGTTCGAGATATGCACCGCTGCCGACACCATGGTATCGACCATCGATGTATGGCACGATGGCCAGAGCCTCGCTATTGTCGTGCTCGGTGGCCAGCGCGACAAGCAGAGCTACATGTCGTCGCAGGGCGTTGAGGGTGGCCGCGTGAAGATTGTTGCCGAGAAGCCCGTAACGGAGGCCGTTGCCATGTGGCAGAATGTGAGAATTGAGGATGTTGAGGTTGACGGCAACGTCGTAAGCCTTACAATACCCACCGAGGCAAGCAACTTCGACCGCTCGGTTATCCGCGTATTTGCCGCATCGGAGGAGGGCCGTTTCAACGATGTGCTTCTGCCCTTGGAGCGTGGCACCGTGGTCGTTGATGCCGCCAAGATTAAGCGTCAGGACCATCAGTCGCAGGCTCTCTATTCGCTGATGATTGACCGCTTCAACAACGGTAACACGGCCAACGACTGGAAGATTAACTCACCCGAGGTGCTCGATAAGGTGGACTACCAGGGTGGCGACATCGCAGGTATCACCGCCAAGATTGAGGATGGCTTCTTCGAGGATTTGGGTGTCTCGACAATCTGGATTTCGCCCATCACGCAGAACCCTTACGATGCGTGGGGTCAGAACGTAAATCCCGACACCAAGTTCTCGGGCTACCACGGCTATTGGCCTATTTTCAGCACCGTCGTAGATAAGCGTTTCGGTAACGACGAGGAGCTTCGCGCGATGCTCTCTACGGCACATGGTCAGGAGCTCAACGTTATCTTGGACTATGTGGCCAACCACCTGCACATCAACTCTCCCGTCTTGCAGGAGCACCCCGATTGGACTACACCTCTCTACTTGGAGGATGGTCGCGAGAATATCGCCTTGTGGGACGAGCAGCGTCTTACGACATGGTTCGACAAGCATATCCCCACGTTGGACTTGGAGCGCGAGGAGATTTGCGACCCCATGACCGACTCGGCACTGCACTGGGTCAAGAACTTCGAGTTCGACGGCTTCCGCCACGATGCCTGCAAGCATATTCCGCTCAACTATTGGCGTATGCTCACACATAAGATGAAGTCGGCAATGCCCGAGCGCGTTATGTGGCAGATTGGCGAGACCTACGGCTCGGTAGAGCTTATCGGCTCGTATGTTAAGTCGGGTATGATTGACTCGCAGTTCGACTTCAACCTGTATCACACCTCGCGCGACGTCATCGTCGATGAGAGTCGCTCTATGCGCGATGTTGTTGCCGTTGTCGAGGAGTCGGAGGCGGCCTATGGCTCGCACCACACTATGGGTAATATCACGGGTAACCACGATAAACCTCGCTTCATCTCGTTGGCCGGTGGCGATATGTCGCTCTGGTGCCCCGACGATAAGGCCGAGGGCTGGCACCGCGAGGTTGAAGTGGGCGATATGGAGAAGGGACATGCACGTCTCAAACTGTTGAAGGCTATCATCACTACCGTTCCGGGTGTTCCCTGCATCTATCAGGGCGATGAGTATGGTGTGCCCGGTGCTAACGACCCCGATAATCGCGATATGATGCGCTTCGAGGGCTACGACGACTATCAGATGGCGCAGTATGCCGCTACACAGCAGCTGCTCAAAGCACGTCGCGCCTCTATGCCGTTGATGTATGGCGACTATCGCACGTTGTATGCCGACGACGATGTTTGGGTCTTCGTGCGCTACTATATGGGCGATTGGGCTTTGGTGGCTATGAACGTACGTGGCGAGAGCCGCGAGGTGGAGGTTACGCTGCCCTCGTTTGCTAAGTGTGGCTCGATGCAGAAGGTGGCCTATGCGGATGCTGCCGAGGTGGAGTGCCTGGGCGAGGGTAAGGTGCGCGTAAGCTTGCCCGCGTACGGCTATGTTGTTGTAAATAAGTAAAAAAAACTAATACACGAACACTATGAAGAAGATTTTAATGATTGTTGCTGCTGCCGCTATGTTGGTGGCATGTGGCAAGAAGGTCGAGGAGCAGAGTGCCTCTTACGACAAGTACAACTCAGTAGTTTATGAGCTTAACATCCGTCAGGCAACCGAGGAGGGTACCTTTGCTGCTGCCGAGGCCTATCTTCCCGAGTTGAAGGCTATGGGCGTGGATATCGTATGGCTTATGCCTATCAGCCCCATTGGTGTTGATGGACGTAAGGGTACGCTTGGCTCTTACTACTCGATTATCGACTACAAGGCTGTTAACCCCGAGTTCGGTACTATGGAGGACTTCGACCGCTTCCTTGCCAAGGCTCACGAGCTTGGTTTGAAGGTTATCCTCGACTGGGTAGCCAACCACACCTCGCGCGACGCCAACTGGTGGAAGGAGGGTAAGAAGGAGTGGTACGTTATGGACGAGACTGCGGACCTTCCTATCGTGGAGTACGATTGGACCGATATCGCGAAGCTCAACTACAAGAGCGAGGATATGCGTGCTGCGATGACCGACGCCTTGAAGTTCTGGGTTGAGAAGGGTATCGACGGCTTCCGTTGCGATGTTGCGATGAACGTTCCTGCCGACTATTGGAAGGGCGCATGGGACGAGTTGAAGGCTATCAACCCCGACCTCTACCTCTTGGCCGAGGGTGAGAATGAGTGGTTGCACGAGTGTGGCTTCGACGCTACCTACGCTTGGGAGTTGCACCACATCTTCAACGCTATGGCTAAGGGCGGTAGCGAGACTAAGAACGTAGCGGGCGATGGCACCATTAAGACCGACGCTAAGGGTGTTGCCGACTTGAAGGAGTACCTCGCACGCGACGACAAGAACTATCCCGCACCTGCAATGCGTCTTATGTTCACCTCGAACCACGACGAGAACTCATGGGCAGGTACCGAGTTTGAGCGCATGGGCGATGCTTACCGTGCCTTTGCAACTCTTACCTTCGTGTTGCCCAAGAGCCAGCCTCTTATCTACACAGGCCAGGAGATTGGTCTCGACCGTCGCTTGGAGTTCTTCGAGAAGGACTCTGTTAAGGAGCTTGTAGATGTTGAGTATGGCAAGGAGTTCCGCACCTACTACAAGAATATGGCCGCCTTCCGTCATGCCAACAAGGCGTTGGCCGCAGGTGAGAATGTAGCCCCCATGGTCTATATGGAGGGTGCCCCCGAGACAGTATTTGCATTCGCTCGCGAGAAGGAGGATAACAAGGTTATCGGTCTGTTCAACTTCTCGGCCGAGCCCGCAACCGTCATCATCGCTGAGCCCGTTGCCGGCGATTATACTGCACCCTGCGGTAAGAGCGTATCTTACAACGTTGGCGACGAGGTGGTGCTCGGTGCTTGGGAGTGCGTAGTAGCAGCTCGTTAATTTACGGAGTGAGTAAAAGGTGATTTTGGGCGTTGCCTCAGCCTCGAAGGGTCTATATTAGCGTTTCGTGCGTAGTACTCTTCGAGGTTTCGAGGGCCTTGAACAGAGCTTTTTATTCACTCTTTTTCTCTTTATAGTAAGCAAACAACGTTACGATGTATAGAAATCCCGAATGGAGCTACTCTGCCGTCCTCTACGAGATGAACATCCGACAGTTTACCGCCGAGGGTACGTTTCGTGCTGCCGAGGGGCGTTTAGCCTTTTTGCGCTCTGTGGGTGTCGACGCCATTTGGCTCATGCCCATATATCCTATTGGCGTTGAGGGTCGCAAGGGCACGCTTGGCTCCTACTACTCCATCCGCGACTATTGTGCGGTGAACGAGGAGTTCGGCACGGCCGAAGATTTGCGCCACTTCATACGCACGGCACACGCAATGGGTATGCGCGTCCTGCTCGACTGGGTCGCCAACCATACGGCACGTGATGCCCGTTGGGTTACGGAGCGTCCGGCAGATTGGTATGAGCGCGATGCGGAGGGTGTACCTCTGGTGCCGTGGGACTGGACCGATACGGCGAAGCTCAACTACGCTAACCATGACGTGTGGCGCGGACAGATTGACGCCATGCGCTATTGGGTCGAGCAGTTCGATGTCGACGGTTTCCGCTGCGACATGGCCATGCTGGTGCCCATCGCCTTCTGGCAGGAGGTGTCGCGCGAGCTTCACGCCTTGAAGCCCGATATCTTCCTTCTGGCCGAGGCCGAGGAGGATAACCTCTTTGACGACGCCTTCAACATGAGCTATCAGTGGAACATCCACCATATCATGTGCGATATTGCTAAGGGGGCACGCCGCGTGTGGGATTTGCGCAATGCGATACATGGCGAGCGTGCCAAGTATCCGCGCGAGGCTATGCGCATGAGCTTCACCTCGAACCACGACGAGAACTCGTGGAGCGGCTCTGAGCAGTCGCGCTTCGGTGCTGCCCTCGACGTCATGACGGCTATGACCTTCCTCATGCCCTCGACCATGCCCCTGATATATACGGGTCAGGAGGTGGGCTACGACCACTCGTTCGAGTTCTTCGACCGCGACCCCATCCCTTCGGAGGCCTATCGCGAGACGCGCAATACGGAGCTATACCGCAGGCTTGCGGCCCTCAAACACTCCGAGGCGGCTTTGGCTGCGGGTGAGCGTGGTGGCGAGCTTATCGAGATTGAGAACAACGCCAAGGATTGCATCATGACCTTCGTGCGCGAGGTGGGTGGTAGCCGTGTAGTGGCTATTGTCAACCTCTCGCCCTATGTCATCCATGCCGACTTCAACACCGGAATATATGCGGGTGATTATTGCGATGCCCTCACGGGTGAGCATGTGCACCTCGCTTCGCACGTTGAGCGCGATATTGCGCCCTGGTGCTTCCAAATACTGAAAAAATAGTTTACGATGAAACGATTAACACTTTTTGTCGCACTTATGCTCGTGTCGTTGGGTGTGGCTACGGCCGCCAAGCCCAAGAGCATCGTTAAGCATGTTGAGCCGCTCTCGTGGTGGGTCGATATGAACATGCCGTTGCAGCTTATGGTGCATGGCGATAATATCTCGGCCTACGATGTCGAGATTCTCCCTGCCGAGCAGGGCGTGAGCGTCGGCGAGGTGCACACTGCCGATAGCCCCAACTACCTCTTTGTCGATGTCGTTATTGCGGACAATGCGCAGGCCGGCGACTATACGTTGCGCTTCACGTCGGGTAGGCGTCGCTACGACTACACCTACCATATCGCCGAGCGTGAGGTGGGCTCGCGTGAGCGTTCGAGCTTCACGACGGCCGACTTTGTCTATCTCATCATGCCCGATCGTTTTGCCAATGGCGACACGTCGAACGACACCACGCCCTATACCGTTGAGGCTGCGGAGCGTAGCAATCCTTCGCGCCGTCATGGTGGCGACCTGCAAGGTATTATCGACCACCTCGACTATATCGCCGACCTCGGTGCTACGGCCGTGTGGAGCACGCCGTTGCTTCTCGACGACGAGAATGGTGCGTCGTACCACGGCTACTCGTGCAGCGACTACTACCATATAGACCCTCGTTTCGGCAGCAACGACCTCTACAAGAGCTTCGTCGAGGAGGCGCACGCCCACGGGTTGAAGGTTATCATGGATATCGTTCCGAACCATAGTTCGACGTCGCATTGGTGGTATGCGGATCAGCCCTTCAAGGATTGGACGCATCAGTTCGACGAATATACGCAGTCGAACTGGACCTTCTCCACGAATATGGACTTCAACGCCTCGGCTGCGGATCTCTATCAGATGGAGAGTGGCTGGTTTGACCGCTCGATGGCCGATATGAACCTCGATAACGAGTACCTGCTCACCTACTTCAAGCAGTGGGGTGTGTGGTGGATTGAGTTCTCGGGCCTCGATGGCTTCCGTGTCGATACCTACCCCTATAACGAGAAGGGCCCCATGAGCCAGTGGTGTAAGGCTATCATGGAGGAGTATCCCAACTTCAATATCGTTGGCGAGGTGTGGACATCCTCTATACCGCAGTTGGCCTATTGGCAGGGCGACAACTACAATAAGGATGGCTTCAACTCGCACCTCAAATCCATCATGGACTTCCCGTTGCACGACGCCTTGCGTGCCGCTATGTCCGAGGGTGGCGATAACCCGGGTTGGGGTCAGGGCATGACGCGTGTCTACGATGTCCTCTCTCACGACTTCGTCTATCACGACCTCTCAAATATGATGATTATGGCCGCCAACCACGACACCGACCGTATCGGCGATGTCTGCGAGGGCGATGTTCGCCGCATGAAGATTGTCCACGCCATGCTCTGCACTATGCGTGGCATGCCGCAGATGCTCTATGGCGACGAGCTGTTGTTCCGCTCTTCGGATCGCTCCAAGGGTCATCCTACGTTGCGTGTCGACTTCCCCGGTGGCTGGGCCGAGGACGATGTAAACCTCTTCGACAGGTCGCAACATGAGGGTGTGGCCAAGGAGCTCTTCGACTATACACGCCAGCTGATGAATTGGCGTAAGACGAAGGATGTCATCCACAGTGGCCGCACGTTGCACTTCATCGACCGCGATAACACCTACGCCTACTTCCGTTATAACGATGCGGAGGCTGTCTTTGTCTTTGTCAATAATACGGATAGCGAGCGCACGGTGCCCTGGTCACGCTATAAGGAGCTCACGGAGGGTGTTGTCGAGGCGCGCGATATTATCACGGGCGAGACTATCAGCATGACGGAGTGTGTCGTGCCCGCCGCTACGGCTCTCGTTGTCGAGTTCCGCAGGTAGGGTGGTGCTGCCGGCACAGTATTAATACTTAAAATAGGGCTGCTTGCGATAAAAATCGTGAGCAGCCTTTGTTTTCTACGAAAAAAAGTATAACTTTGTTGGTACGAAAACTTAAAACACTACGATAATGAAGAGATTTTTTTTAATGCTGGCCTTTGCTGCTGTTGTAGGTGGCGTGTCGGCGCAGGAGCCCGTTAAGACACTCAACGATGCACAAACCGAGTACGACCAGGCTGTCATCGAGCAGAAGCGTGCCGTTAGCGAGGCGCGCAATTTGGAGCGTCGCATTTCGGATGCTGCAAGCCACCGCCTCGAAACCGTCAAGGCCGATTACCAAGGTGTTAAGGAGCGTTATAAGATTGTTGTTGCCGAGCAGAAGCGTCTCGTTGCCGAGGCCAAGAGCAATGTCGATGCTGCTAAGGTGCGCTATAAGGAGGAGTCGGCACGCACCAAGGAGGAGATTGCTGCTGCCAAGGCACGCACCAAGTCGGTTGTTGAGCGTCATAAGGGCTCTGTTGCTAAGGCCAAGTCGGAGATTGCCCGCATCAAGGCCGAGCAGCACGCCAAGTAGGCAGCCGAGCCTTGCGAACTTATATACACCGTCAATGGGAAACGCCCGTTGGCGGTGTTTTTTTTTGGTTTTGACTATGAGACAATGGGACTATGAGACTACGAGACTATGGGACTATGGGACTATGAGATTTTTTTTTTTTCTGGCGGCCGCGTCATCCCATCATCCCATCATCCCATCATCCCATCGTCCCATCATCCCACCGTCCCACCGTCACATCGTCCCATTGTCCCATTGTCCCATCGTCCCACTCTCCCGTCGTCCTTTCCTCAATTTTTATGCGCTGTTCATACTGTTTTATGCGGTATTTATGCAGAAAATTGCAAAAATAATTTGCGGGATAAATAATTTTTATTACTTTTGTATAATGAATTGTTGCCGCGTTATCGCACTTCCGATGCCGACTAACCATTTACTAAACAACGAAACACTATTTTCAAACCACATTAATAAACAATTTTTTTATGAAGAAGTTTTTCTCTTTCATGAAGGCTTTCGTAGGTTGCGCTGTTGTCGTAACTATGTTGGCTACTTCGGTTGTGTCATGTCAGTATGACGACACCGAGCTCCGTGGCGAGATTGACAACATCAAGAAGGAGCTCGCACAGCTTCGCGTTGATGTTCAGTCGCAGCTCGACGCATTGAAGGCTCTCGTTGAGGGTCAGGTTACCGTTAAGGGTGTTGTTAATAACCAGGACGGTAGCACAACTATCACCTTGTCAGACGACAAGACTATCACTGTTTATCCTGAGGTATCTATCGATGGTCAGATTACTATCGTTGAGCAGGATGGTGTTAAGTACTGGGCACAGTACAATGCCGAGGGTGAGGCTGTTCTCATCTCTATCGGTGGCAACAACATCCCCGTTAGCGGTATCGCTCCCGAGACTCGCGTAAACGAGGAGACCAACGCTATCGAGGTATCATTCGATGGTGGTAACACTTGGGTTGAGACCGGTACTTCAACAGGTATCGCTAAGGCCGAGATCGTTTACTCTACATGGCAGAAGGACGAGGATGAGAATCCTCTTGCTCTCTACTGCAAGATTGTGATGGCCGACGGCACTGAGATTAACGTTCCTTTGGCTGGTAACAAGATTGCGTTGCCTGACGGTGATTCACTTTATGCTGCTCCCGGTACAACCTCTATGGCCAATATCGTAGCCCTTATGCACGGTGCTACCGATTGGATGTTCCAGTTGCCCGCAGGTTGGGATGTAGAGATGGAGTACAACGCTGAGTTTGGCGAGGCTTATATCTTTGCAACTGCTCCTTCTGCTCAGGCTATCGCTTCTGGTGTTGCTGCTGAGGCAGGTACTGCTAAGATGCTCGTTACATTCGAGAACGGTACATCGGCTATCGCTTCATTCTACGTAACATCTAATCCTGCTAAGTTTGTTTTCAACCCTGACGGTATGGAGATTTCTTCATATCCTGGTGTACAGGCTGTTGTAGTGGGTGTTGCTAAGGCTAGTGAGTACTCTGCTGATGCTGCTTTTGAGGCAGTTCAGGCTTTGTTAGGTTGGATGCCTGTATCTGATGCTAAGATGTTCCAATTCTGGGGTGGCCCCGCTTATTGCGGTTGGAATGAGATCTATTCTCAGGAGCTTGTAGCTGGCGACGAGTATGTTATATGGTACTTTGCTAATTTCGATAACTATGGTAATCCTATTCTCGATCCCGCATGCCTCTACACTATTAACTACCGTCATGTGGAGGTTTCGTTCGAGGTAACAGCTCAGAACTTGTTCAATGTTGAGGTAGACTTCTCTGTTGTAGGTTCTAACGGCTTCCGTGCTGACTGGGAAGTTGCTGCCGACTGGACACCTGCGTTCCAGGCTGAGTGGGCTAACGTGAATAACTACTACTTCGATCCTATGTATGGCTATGCATACAGCGATGGCGAGTACGAGGGTAACATTTGCCAACTGTTTTCATCTTGGAATTCGGCTGATGGCCTTATGCCCGGTACTGACTATGTATTCTGGGTGATCAACGCTAACGACTCTTTGGTATTCACCGAGGGCGACGTTCTCTACTGGGAGTTCTCTACTAAGAACTACGAGACTTCGGGTGGTACTGTAACCATGGAGGTAAACGAGGAGGGTACGTACAACGACTATACTCAGATGACCGTTCAGATTGATATGTCGGCTAAGCCTTCATTCGTACTCTACAAGTACGTTCCTAAGTTCGAGGCTTCGCGTTATGCAACTGACGAGGATATCATCGCATTGCTCACCGAGGACTTCGTGGACAACCTCATCAAGAGCCCCGCTGACCAGGTATGGTGCAGTGCAAGTCAGTGGAACTTGGAGGGTGAGCCCGGCGACGAGTTTACATTGTTTGCTGTTGCTGCTGATGCCGATGGTAAGCTTGGTACTCCCATTAAGTATGACTATTGCTACAAGGCTATTGAGTACAACTCACTCGTTCCTACCGTTACCGTAAGCGACACTAACGTTGATAAGGTTGTCGTTGACGTAGAGTGCGCTGACGCAATGCGAATCCTCTACTTCATCACCGCTACCGATAACTATAAGTGGACAGATAATTGCGGTGGCACAGCTGAGGGCGCAAGCACCTATGTTGCACTGACCACAAATAGCCCCTATACAGTATTCCATTCTGATAATAACACTGCCGCTAAATCCTACTCACATATGTTTGAGAACGACCAGATTATCTACACTGGTGCATATCCCGATAAGGAGCATGTTGTAGTAGTAGCCGCTATGGACGACAACGGAAAGGTATCTAAGGCTGTTGTTAAGTTCTTCACTCCTACCATGAACTTGGGTGAGGTTGTTTACAAGACCGACGCTGAGTGGGAGGCTAACAAGCCCGAAGTAGCAATTTACGCGACAGAGAAAGTTGCTGACTTCTTTGCATTCGATTGGACGGTTGCTCCTAAGGAGGGCTTCACAGCATACTCTATCGGTGAGCATGTTGACAACTTCGAGTATTACGGTGTTGACACTACCGACGTTAATGCTATGATCGCTTACATCGCTAAGCACGAGGAAGTATTCGTGTGTGAGTACAGTGCTGATGGCTACTTCCGCGAGACATGGGATGACGAGGCTAGTGATTATGTCTTGCAGGAGTATCCCGGTGTTTTCTGCGACGTATTCTACGGTACAGAGGGCAAGATGCAGATCTGGACTACATGGTGCGATGCCGAGGGTAATTACTATGAGCCTTTCATGGTTGAGGTAAAGTAATTTCCGATTATAAGGCGGACATCTACTTCCGCTAACAAAAATTGCCGTCAATGGGACGTACCCAGAGTACTACCCATCGACGGCATTTTTGTTGAGCGTTGTATCTGCGGCGCGCTGATTTATAGGTAGTGGTAGGTAGTAGTAGGTAGTTATAGGTAGGGGTAGGGAGCGCGCCAAAATAAAGTGAAAGGTGAAAAGTGAACTTTGTGATTAAGGCGAGAGCAGAGTGAAAGTGTTCACTATGCCGAGCCGAAGCAAAGTCGAGGCATTACGAAGTTTTGCCTCAAAGGTAAGGTGTCTGCGACGCATGTTTATTGGTTGTTGCGCGCAAAAATCTCGCCTACTACTACCCACAACTACCCACAACTACCCATAACTACCCACATCTACCCATAGCGCGCAAAAATCCCATCATCCCATCATCCCACTGTCTCATAGTCAAAAAAAACAATGAGACTATGAGACTATGAGACTATGAGATTTTTTTTTCTGGCGGCCGCGTCATCCCATTGTCCCATTGTCCTATCGTCCCATTGTCCCATCATCCCAACTTCTTTCTTTTGCTCTGGCCACGAACCAGGGGTTGTCCAATATCTCCTTATTGTACAGCAGTCGCTCGCCGGTGGGGTAGGCCGTGGTGCTGCCTCCTGCCTCGGCAAGGATGAGCTCACCCGCGGCGGTGTCCCACTCCGAGGTTGTCGTGGTACGTATGTAGTAGTCGGCAACGCCCTCGGCAAGAAGGCAGAACTTATAGGAGCTGCCCTGCTCGATAAGCTCCAAGTCGGGGTGCTCGGCGCGCAACAGCTCGATATGTGCGTGTGTCTCTGCGGTCTGGTGTGAGCGCGACACGGCGACGCGGAAGCCGTCGTGCGCAGCCTCGGCAAGGGGCAACGACACTATGTTGCGGTGTATATCCTCGTAGGTGTAGGCGGCATCCTCGTCGGGGCGAACGTCGTGCATGACCCACGCGCCACGCCCACGCTCGGCGATATACATCTTATTGTGATACGGAACATAAACAACAGAGCTGATGCACTCGTTATGCTCCATCAGCGCGATGTTCACCGTGAACTCGTTGTTACCCTTGATAAACTCCACGGTGCCGTCGAGAGGGTCCACAAGCCAGAAGAGCTCCCAGTTGCGACGCTCGTCGTAGAGCATCTGTCGTCCCTCCTCCGAGAGTATAGGTATGCGTGTCATGCCAAGTGCCTCCTTGATGGTGTTGTGCGCCATGCGGTCGGCAATGGTGATGGGCGTGCGGTCGCTTTTGAGCGATATGTCGTAGTCGTCGCTACGCTTATATATGCTCATTATGGCGGCACCGGCACGCACCGCAGCGTTGAACTGCTGGGGTAGAAGGTACTCTCGGATGTGGTTGTCAATCATCGTCTCGGCGGTTTTTGCTATCATGAAATCTTACTTTTGTAAAGTTAGCAATATATTTCGATATAAACAACTTGTGGACGATATATTTTATTGTCGCCACTCAGCATATAGGCTCCCTATGTCGCACCTTTGTCGACAAATGGGCATAGACCTTGCGACGTAGCCGCTCGACACTCAGCGGCAATGTCATGCACTGCCTGACCCCACCCGCCAGCAGATGCATCGTGTGGCGCACGCTATGGTGGTTGGTGATAACGAAGATGTCGAGACCCAGGGCGTGCAGACGCTCAACGGTGCGGTAGAGGGTGTTATCCTCGGGCGAGTAGTGCGCCACGGCGATAATCAGCAGGTCGACATCCACATAGCGCACCGTGGCGTAGAGCTCGTTGGCGGTGGTGTAGCATGCCACATGGCAGTAGTCGCCCTCGATAGCTCGGACGATGGCTGCGCCGAGCGAGCGGTCGGGGCATAGCAACGCTACGCGATAAGTGAGGCGTGAGAGTATCATGCGCCGCCTATACTCCAAAAACGTGCCAGAGCGCAGATGCGGCCCTAAATGTCGAAATGTTGAAAAAAAATGGCGCGGAGTGTTGCAGTTTGAAGAAATGTTTGTATCTTTGTGCGCTAAACATTCAATTTTTAGATTAAATGTACGTAATAGTAGAAATCGCAGGTCAGCAGTTTAAGGCTGAGAAGGGTCGTAAGCTCTATGTTCACCGTCTCCAGGGCGACGTAGAGTCGTCTTTGAGCTTCGACAAAGTCCTGCTTGTAGACAACGACGGTCAGGTTAAGGTAGGTGCACCTGTTGTAGAACGCGCCTCAGTAAAGTGCAAGATCTTGAAGCACTTGAAGGACGACAAGGTTCTTGTGTTCAAGAAGAAGCGTAGAACAGGCTATCAGAAGTGTAACGGTCACCGTCAGTATCTGACGCAGGTTCTCGTTGAGGAGATTAATTGTTAAACCCTTAAAACGTAGTAGAAAATGGCACACAAAAAAGGTGTTGGTAGTTCTAAGAACGGCCGTGAGTCAGAGAGCAAGCGACTCGGTGTAAAGCTTTTCGGTGGTCAGTTCGCTAAGGCGGGTAACATTATCGTTCGTCAGCGAGGCACTGTACACAACCCCGGTGAGAACGTGGGTATGGGTAAGGACCACACTTTGTTTGCATTGGTTGACGGTACTGTTGGCTTCTGCAAGAAGGCTTCTGGTAAGTC
>JAZRDV010000008.1:0-100925 GCA_045660465.1 Alistipes sp.
AAGAGGCTGTTATTTACAGCAACTCTCCTTTTTGCAGGCGCAGTCGTCGAAAAACTCAACGAACAAAGCCTTTGCAAGTCGCCAATTCTCTCGGTTGATACAATACTTAACCTTCGGTGTTTCGACCTCTCCCTGTATTAGTCCCGCCTCTTTTAACTCTTTGAGGTGCTGCGATACGGTAGCTTTGGCAATCGGCAACTCCTCGTGAATATCTCCGAAATAGCACTCTGTCTGCTTGGCAAGAAATGCGAGAATAGCGATGCGGGCAGGGTGTCCCATTGCCTTCGCAAAGCGTGCCAACTGCTCTTGATGGAGTGTATAATCCTTGTTTGCCATTGTACTCGTCAATTTCTGTTCGCAAATATACGAACAATAATTCAAAGTTCCAAATCCCAAGTCAAGAAACGGCGAACATTTCTCGTTATCGTTATCTGTTGTCGCCTCAAACTCGGCAATGAAACTATTGACCGCATCGAGGGTATCGACCTTAACGATACGACCATCGTACTATAAATAACCACTCGCTATCGCCCATATTGTTCAGTATAGTTCTTAACGCTCTACCTCTTTCTTTTTTTGCCATTGTTATCAAATATAAATGGGAGTTAATAGCAACCCATATAGGTAGAAGAACCTGTGCGACAAATATGTATTTGTCAAAAAAATATGACATACGAGAAATGATGCTTGTGACGGGGAATAAAAAAGTTGAGACTTTTATGAAATACATAAAACTCGGTCTTGACGAGGAGGCTCATAAACTTGCAAAATCAAGTGATGGTGAAATGTTTTAAGAGGAATAATCCGAAAGGTTGTTCCTTTTCTCTTTATACCTTCTACTGGTGAATATCACGCAGTATTCCTCAATTTCATGCAAAGATTATGCGTTGGTCACTTTTGGTCACCTTGTCACACTACAATTGAGTGCATTTTTCGCAAATTGCTCATAAATGCCAAAAACTCAATCAGTTGCAAACATTAAGTATCAATTAGTTAAAAAGTCCCTCATTTTCACGCAATTGGTTCGATTTTGACTTTGTTATACGACCATACCAATGTTACGGTTCAGAGCACTTTTAGAGAGGTTTACGCCTCTCTTTTTTTTGTTGTCGTCGTGTGCATAAACTGCTCAGCAGTCTTACTCAGTGAGCAGTGCAGATAATCGTTCAAGCACGTTATCCATTTATAAACAACAGGCCCGACATCATGAAGACATCGGGCCTAAGAAGTATAGCACAAAACGATTAACGGATGCGGTCGAGCGAACGCACCAAAATCTCATCCTTAAATATTGCACGACCGGCAAGATATGTTAGGATGATGGAGCCAATAGGCATCGGTGCCGCCCAACAAAACTGCTTATGCGCAATCTCGACACCCTCAAAAGCCTTATCCACAGAGAGCCAATAGTAGAGCGCAATGAAGGCCAATGCACCAAGAAGCATCACCACCTCGGCACCACAGAGACGAATCTGCAACTGACGCTTCTTAAAGAGAAAAAGTGTTACGAGGGGCAGCACGGTAGCAACCACAAGTATGATACCCATCCACAACGTGCTCTGCGACTCGCCATTTCCGGCAAGCGCAAAGGCTGTAAGCTCGTAGTCGATGCCACCAACCGTAAAACGCGCAATAGGAGCGAAAAGTGTAGTTGACATTAACGCTGTAACAGCCAATAAATACAAGGTTTGAATTCGCTGAATCATAGTTATTTAAGTTTTATTTATTCATCAATACGTTTATCAACAAGATAGCTGTTTCTATCCGACGAGCGACGATTAATCAGCTCACCGATAAAGCCCGCTAAGAAGAGCTGAACACCAAGAACGATAGCCAAGAGCGCAAGGTAGAACAATGGCTGCTCGGTAACACCGCGCCACGCAAGACCGTGCATCTGAGAGTAGAGCTTATAGACGATAACCCACACTGTCGTAACACCACCGACCAAAAACATAAGCGTGCCGAGGCCTCCAAACAGGTACATCGGCGAGCGTCCGAAGTGCGACATGAACGTCACGCTGATAAGGTCGAGATACCCCTTCACCATACGCTCCAAGCCGAACTTCGACTTACCATATTTGCGCTCGTGATGCTGCACCACCTTCTCGCCAATACGCTTAAAACCGGCATGCTTGGCCAGGATGGGGATATAACGATGCATCTCGCCATACACCTCTATGCTCTTCACCACCTTACGTCGATAGGCCTTCAACCCGCAGTTAAAGTCATGGAGCTTAATACCCGACATCACACGCGCCGTAAAGTTGAAGAACTTACTTGGCCAACGTTTACCGATGGGGTCATAACGCTTACGCTTCCACCCCGAGACGAGGTCATACCCCTCATCCAAAATCATGCGACGCATGGCGGGAATCTCGTCGGGAGAGTCCTGCAAGTCGGCATCCATCGTAAACACCACCTCGCCACGAGCCATCTCGAAGCCACAATACAACGCTGCCGACTTACCATAGTTGCGCGAGAAGCTGAGACCTCGGATTGAGGAATACTCTCTTTTTAGTTCCTCCACGACACTCCACGACGCATCAGTGGAGCCGTCATCGACCATGATAATCTCATACGAGAGGCTATTCTCGCGCGCCACGCGGTCAATCCACGCCACCAACTCCGGAAGCGACTCGGCTTCGTTGTAGAGTGGCACCACTACCGATATATCCAATATTGACATACTTACTGCTGATTTATTTGCTTAACAGCCCCACGTCTCACAATAGCTGCGATAATAAGGCCCAGAACAACACCTATGAGCGAATAGTTATATAGTGCCGCAAAGAGTGTATCGAGCATCGACGGAGCCGAAGACTTGCGCACAGCCTCTTGCAATGCAACAAATTGATTTACCATATCTTCGGATAGCTCTAAGCCCGACTCCGATATTAGGTTCATGTAGTAGCCGACAAGCGACAGATAACCCTCCACGAAACTTTCGTAACCGACAATACTTATAAATATATACTCCATCACACCTACGATAACACCCGTGAGCATAGTTATCGTTACGACAAATGCCAAGCCCGTAGCAAAACTAAAACCCTGCTCATCGTTGTAATACTGCGAGTGTCGCTTTGTAAACTTATAGAGCAACACCACAAAGAGTATCATCACCACAAACCATTCGAGGACAAAGAGAGCACCGACACCGTCGCCACCACCGATAAACAACTCGTAGGTCTCGTAAATCTTCGACAATCCCATGCCAACTCCAAGTATGGCACTATATCGAAGAACATCATTCCAAAAGATATTTTTCATAATTATCGTATTTTCATATTATTGAGTGCACGATGATACGCCGCAGCATTACGTTCATGCTCGGCATGAGTGCGAGCAAAGTTGTGTCGTCCGTCCAACTCGGCACGCGCGCAAAAATAGTAGTAGTCGTGTCGCTCGTAGTTGAGCACCGCCTCGATAGCCGCCATATCGGGCATGGCAATGGGCGTAGGAGGAAGTCCCAAATATTTATAGGTGTTATAGGGCGACTCCACCTCCAAATGTCGATACAATATACGTTTGAGGCTCGGGTCACCAACAGCATACTTCACCGTAGGGTCTGCCTGTAAGAACATACCTTTTTTAAGTCTATTCATGTAGACACCCGCCACGCGCGGCATCTCGTCCACAGCATTGGTCTCTTCGTGTACGATAGATGCTAAGGTCATGACCTCATAGGCGTTAAGGCCGATATCTTCAAGCTTCGCTTTATTACACTCCTTCGACCAAAACCTATCCGATTCATCTTTGAGACGCACGACCAACTCCTCGGCACCTATATTCGGGAAAACCTCATAGGTGTTAGGCAAAAATATCGAAAACATAGCCTCGGCAGAGTTAAAGCCCATGCGCGATATAAGCTCCTTGTTGCGTAGCGTAGCCGCCATCTCCACCGAGTCGATACCCGTCTGTCGCGCAATACGCCCGGCCAATGCCTCGGGTGTTCGGGCGTTGTTTATCGTAATACGGATAGTCGCGTTACTGCCAATCTTCAACATGCGCGCAACATCAATCACGGTCATACCCTCCTCAAAGGTATAGACGCCACCCTTCAATCTACCACGCAAGTTGATATGGTCGGCATAGAAGTCAAAGGCCGCATGATAGCGTATACCCTCTTTAACCTTAGCGATATTCTCATCATAACTCTCGTCGGAGATAATAGTAACCTCGAAACGCTTATCGACAGCCGAGCCATAAAACATTTCGTAGCCCAGAAAGGCTATAACTCCCACTACAACAGCGAGAAACAGTGCGGCATATATTATTTTCTTACGCATTATTCACTTTTTTTTTGCAAAGATACATTTTTTTTGTACTTTTGTGCCCGGGTAAGTCTTATACGACCAGCTCCTACAGAACTCCCCCAGGCGAGGAATCGAGCAAGGGTATGTGGTTGTAGCGGTGCGATATAAGTAGCTTACCCTTTTTTTATTCCCTATAACAACACCCCGTACAACATATTCATCGTCCACATCGTCAACGGGTACGACAGTACGAAGCCCACCACAAAGACCACAAAGGTTACCACACCTCGTTTCTGCTGCGCCTTACGGAAGGCCAAAAAGCTCCAATATAGATACCACAGCAGTATTACAACACATATAGCCGCAAGCAGTGTAGCATATACGGGGTTTGTCTCAAAGGCCAATAATGGGTCGCGCATAAAAGTTGAGTATACCACACGCTGCGAGGTTATCATGCCCGGCAACAGCAATAGTGTAACCGGCCAACGGGCATATAGCAGACGTGCAAAGAGCTCAAACGCCCCTATCTTGCGCTTACGCAACACCGCAAGAGCGAAGAGCAGCACACACGACAGAAACCAAACGATGACATTATAGATAAGCACCCATGCAAGCGAGACATATCCCGAGGCCGTAAAACCGAACGACGATATGGGGATAAGTCGGAAGTACCAACCGAGCATCGAGCACACTATAAGCCACGCCACACCCCACAATAGAGCATTCACCTTACTGATATTCTCGGGACGCTTAACCATACGTCCTACGAAAGTTCCTCTCTTAACATCTTTTGCCGCCATAAGCACCCTCCACAACTAAAAGTTCAACTTTACACCCGCCGTAAAACCTGCACCCTGCGAGTAGTAGTTAGCCCAATCGTATATCTTGCTATTGAGCAGATTATGGCCATCCACATATACTTCGACACGCTGCGAAGCGCGGAAGCAGACACCGGCACCCAGGTCAACCTTCGTGGGCATCGAAAAGACGATAGGAGCCTTACCCTTGGCATCCTTCTCTCCCGACCACTGACGACGACCGAGCACGTCTGCCGATACGTAGAACTTCCAGCGTTTCAATATGTATGATATCTCGGCATCGGCCGTAAACTTCGACTCCGCAATGACGTATGGCATATCGTTGCTGTCGACATGGGCATTAACACCCAAATCTATCGCCAAGCCACTCAGCGGCTTATACTCAACCTCCAAGCCGAAGAAAAGACGATTATTTCCTCCCGCATCGACACCAAAGAGACCTGTGCGCGTAACAAACCAATAGAGCGTATTGCGCATAAAGTCAGCACCTACATAGGCTCGATAGGCAAGGCGGCTCGATATTGCCGAACCCGAGAAACCTGCCGACAGGTTATAACTGCGTGTATTGGGCATGCCTGCTATGCGCGACTGCATGTAGCCCCAATCAATAAACGGATTAGTGTCATAGAGCGACATCACACCATTTTGGCTCACTGTCGTAGTTAACTCGACGTATGGAGCAAAGGCCGTCTTCTGCAAATCCACGAGAATCTTTGCGCGAGGCATAACGAAGTGCGAAGCCTTATCGCGCGCCTTCACCTTATCGTACATATAGGCCACACCCGCATCAACATCGACAATGCCAAACTTACGACGATAGCCCACGCCAACATCAAAGCGCGTATCGCGATAGAGGACATCCGTCGCAGACCACATATCATATCCGGCGTCGATAGTTATCTCATTGTCGTATATATCGCGCGCCACACGCACCGAGCCTCCTGCACGAAATTCATTTGCCAATGACGAATTGTCGGTCGACAATGGCAACTTATGAGCCCAAAGGCCACCATGAGCCTCCACCGAGAAGTTCAGGTACGACAAATCGGCAAAATCATCACCAAAACGGAGTGCTACATCGACATCGTGGAAGTCAAGACGAGCGGGCGTCTCCACCAACTCGGCATAGCGGTTATAGATATCGTAGTCGTATGCCGAGCGAGCCTCAAAGAGGTAGCGTCCAACAAATACGCCACCCGCAACAGATGCTCGATTGCGTAGCGTATAACTGTGTGCTATATCTCGGCTTAGACCCTCCACATTCTGGCGTGCCATGAGGTCGCCAAGATGGTCAACACCGACACTCATAAAGCCCACGCGCTTATTCTGCAACGTATAGTGAAATGCGCCATCCGTATTAAAGGGGTAGCCAGCACCCATCTTCAAGAAGAAGTGCTTCGAGCGATCCATATCCCAGAACGACGCTATCGCGGGCGAATAGTTGTGCGAGTCAAGAGCTATTTGCCACGTCTCGGGCTCTACCGAGTAGTGTATCTCGGGGTCAATTACCGGGGCGTCGTTTATCTCCGTGGGGGCCATTATCTTCTTTGCGGGAGCAACGTCCGGCAGGAATATCGAGGTAACCTCGACACGCTTGGTCTGCTGCGCCAAGACATCCTGACAAGTAGCCGACAGTAGGCCCGCAATGGCTGCGACGAACAATATCTTATATCTCATATCCATCATTATTAAAGTGCTTTAATCTTTCTCTCGGCCTCAGCAACAATGCCGTCATCCTTGGGTGAATATCCATCCACGATGCTCTGATATGTTGCACGTGCCTGGAACTTATTATCCTGCTTGACGAGGATGTCGCCAAGAACAAGGAAGGCCTTAGCCTGCCAATACATCGAACCGCTATCGCCAAACTCGTAGACCATCTTTTCGGCCTCGGCATAGTTACCCGCATCGTAGCGTGCCCTTATTAGCCAATAGTAGGCCTCGGCACCCTCTGCCGTTGCTCGACTTTGAGCCAACTGCTCATATAGAACAGCCGCCTCGGCTGCACTACCCTCCTCGCGCAAGATGCCGGCCTTTGTGATTGCCGCCTTGCGCAACACCCACGCCGTGGCATCACTCATAGCCATAACCTCGTCGGCCACAGCCTTTATGCGCGCATCGTCAGCATAGAGTGTCGTAGCCTCGAAATAGCCCTCCGTAGCCGACTGACGCAGGCTCTGCTTTGAGGCTACATCGTAGAGGCGACGATACGCCTTGGCCGACTGCTCATACTTGGTCTGCTCGAAAGTCAGAGGTGCGTAGACACTCAGCACACGCTCCGTATACTGCGTATTTCCCTGCGCCAATAGCTCCTCCATAGTCCCCACAGCCTCGTCGTTAGAGCCCGACTGCAAGTAACAATCACTCAGATAGAAGAGGGCCTCGCTGCGGTTATATCCCTTCACGAAACTATCGAGATAGTTTCGCAACTTAGGTGTTGCCGCCGTCAAATCGCCATTCAAATAGAGATTCTTGGCCGCCGCAAAAGTCAAAGAGTCGCGCGCCGCAGCACTCATATCGCTCTGCACGCCACTACGCTCAGCATAGGCGAAATACTCATCCACATTGCCACTTGCAACATATATCTCGCGAATATTACGCATAGCCTCCAATGCTGCCGCCGACTTGGGGTCGTAGGCCACGACATCCTCATAGCACTTGCGCGCATCATCCTTACGGCCGAGGTTATAATATGCCAAACCTAAGTCGGTCATCGCCTTAATGTAGTATGGCGACGAGGTGTCGGAGTCAACAAACTCCTGTAATGTTTTTGCACCATCCGAATACTTCTCGCCATTGATGTATGTACGACCCAACTCATACCACGCATCATCTACATAGTCGCCCTCGCCATCGGTCAATATACTCTTCAAACGCTCAATCTTACTCTTCGTCTTCGACTCAATGCCATCGACCATGGCCAACTGATAACGCGCATAGTTACGCTCCTCGGACGTAGACGATGCAACGATGTTATACGCCTTGCGAGCCTTCGCAAACTCACGCATCGAGTAGCGGGCATCGCCCAGACGATTGTGCGCATCGTACATATATGAGTCTCGATTGGTGTAGTCGCGCACGAAGGTCTCAAAGTTCGTCGCCGAAGAGTTCATATCGCCCGACATGAAGTGGCCGTAGCCCATGCCATAGTGCGCCATGATATACTCCGCCTCACCCTTAGGTGCGCGACGCACATAGGCCTTATACCTCTCCACGGCCGTGGTCATATCGCCGCGAAGATAGGCTAACTCACCCTGCCAATAGAGCACAAGTGCATTGTATTTAGGGCTGAGGTTTATCTCTTCGGCCTCTTTGAGCAACGCCTCGGCACCGTTCAAATCACCTTGTTCGATTGCCTTGACAGCCTTGAACGTAGCCACCTTTTGCAGAGCAGCACGTATCTCGTTATCGGGATTTGGATAGCTCTTAATGGCCTCGTAAGCGGCATCGTAGTTCTTCGAGTTATAGTAGGCCGCAATAAGCAGAGCCTTGACCTCTGTCGTGTACTCCGACTCGGGATAACGCTCCAAGTATCGCTGCAACACATTTACCGCCTCGTTGAACAGACCACCACCAAGCTCATATTTCAAACGTCCATAGTTCAGCAGCGCATTTTCGGCAATAGCATCGTCATAATTCTCGACCGAGGCCTGAGCAAAGGCATCCGCAGCGTGTGCCTTATCGCCGCAACGACGATAGCAGTCGCCCAAATGATACGAGGCATTTTGGGTAAGCGCATCATCGGGGCCACACACCTTAACAAGCGGTGCGATAGCATTGTTATAACGAGCCATACGATACAACGAGTAGCCCTTGATGTAATTCTCCTGGCGTCCCATCTTTCGCTCGGGATAGTCCGAGATGTAACGTATCGACTGCGAGAAGTCGCTCTTGGTGAAATACGACTCGGCAATTACGCGAACTAAATCGTCGCGCACATCCCCCGAGGCACTCTCCAATAGACGAACACCCTCTTCGATAACATAATCGTAGTTGGACTCGCGATACTCAATCTGAATAAGATAGTAGGGAATATAGGCCTTGTAGGTATCGTGGTCGCGCAGTTGATTAAAACCTGCCTTAGCCTCCTCGTAGCGACCCTCCACATAGTCTACATACGACATAAAGTAGAGTGCATGCGGATAGTATTCGCTCTGCTTTCCGATAAGTGCAAAGCAAGACTCGGCAGAGGCATAGTCGCCATCCACAAAATGCAGATAGCCGAGACGTATATCGTATCGCTCCTTATCGCGCGCATCCAGTCCCTTATACTTTACCTTTGAAAGCTCCTCCTTGGCAACGGTGTGTGCACCATCATCACAAAAGTAGGTACCTACGAGCAACTGCATTTGATTGTCGTATACTCCCGAAGCATACTTATCCATAAAGTTATACATACGCTTCTCGGCATTATCCGCACCCAGAGCCACGTCGCAACGCACTAAATTGTAGTCGACCCACTCTAAGTCATACCTATCTGCCGCAGGGTCAAGCTCTGCACGCAAATGGCCAAGTGCTACACGAGCATCTGCCCAACGGCGTCTTTCGAGAAGCTCCTCGGCAGCACCTCTCAAATCCCTCTTATCGGGCTGTTGCGCAGCGACATCACTCAGCGTAAACAACGCCAGCGACAACGCAGCAATAGTTATAATGTTTCTTCGCATATTCCTATATATATAATATAGGGCAAAGATACGATTTTTTCGCTAAACAAACACCATAATCAGGAACGATTATTGCTCCAAAGGGGGTGTATAAATCAAATATTTCGTATTATGGTAGTAAAAATCACCGTTCAAATGACCAAGGAGCACCGCTTCACTCTTTCGGATGGACGTAGTCTCGACGAACTCAACCCCAAAGAGATGTTGCTCTATGCCACGGCCGACTGCGCAGGACGCACTATCGAAAGTCTCCTCAAAGAGCATATCACGAGCGTAAAACTCATGGAGTTAACGATGGAGGGTACTCTCTCGACACCCACCGTTGTTGCCGAGAGCAGGTTTACACACTTCAACCTCAGCTATCGCTTGGAGTGTAACACGCTAAAAGAGCAAGTCATCCTTAGCCGCGCCGTCAACCTTACGCACGACAAATATTGTGGTCTACTGGAAATGATGCGTCGCATAGCCCCCGTCGCCCACGAAATATCGATTGTCGCCACGGACGAGGTTATGGCATAGTCTCGGTAAGTTGCCTATAAGCCGCAATAGCCACCGCATAGTCATACTGTGCGGTGATTGCGTTTGTATAGATTTGCAACCAACTTATCTGCGCCTGCAATACATCCAAGACCGTCGACAAACCCTCGTTATAGGAGTAGGTGCTTATTTCAAGGTTTTCGGCCGCAAGAGCAAGATTGCGACGCACGGCATCCACACGCTTCTGCGTATTTACAAGACGTGTCCACTGGTTGCTCTCGTCGAGAAGTATACGCTCGGCAAGCTCGACGGTTTGTAGCTGCGCAGCCTCATACCTACTCTGTGCCGAGCGCGCCGCTTGACGACGCTCGCCAAAGTGATATATAGGCGTTGTAAATGAGAAGACAACACCTCCGCCAGCCATCACCCCTGCACCCTTGACATTCGGCACATTGGGTTGCAATACTCCATACACGCCCGCACGCATGGATGGCGCATAACGCGCATCGGCGAGTTTAATACCCCACCGCGCATACTCCTCACGAGCAAGCGACGACTTATAGTCGGGATGACGCGCTATAATCGCCTCAGCACTCTCTCTTCGAGGCATCGACATCGTATCGAGAATACTCTGAGTAAGGGTTACCGATAGCGACGCATCTTCGCCGCGCAATACGTTGAAGTTGTGCAGTGCAACGAGATACTCCTGCTCGGCTGCGGAGTACTGATACTCGGCATCACTCATACGCGACTCTATCTGCAGCAAATCGCCCTTTGCCGTATATCCCTCCTCGAAGCGGCGCGCCACAACCTCTCTAAGCGACCCGATGATGCGAAGATAATCGGCCATGGCGCGCCTATAACTCTCGGCACGCGATAACGACCAATAGACCACCTCGGCCTCGTAGCGCACATCCCTATCTACACTCTGCTCGTCGCTTAGAGCCTGGCCATAGAGGGCCTCGGCCTGCTTTGCAGCCGCACGAACACCTCCGCCATATACCGTTTGGCTTATCTCAGGACGCATAGACCATGCAAAACGTCGCTCATTGCCCTGCTTGCGAAACGCATAGGTCATATCCTGATAGAGCACCAGCGACGGCAGAAAGCCTTTACGTGTCCTCCGCATCTCGGCCTCGGCAGCATCGGCCTCGGCACGTGCAATACCCATAGTCTGGCTATGTCGAAACACCTCTGCACAATACTCTTCAAGAGAGGTTTGCGCCACGGCACAAAAAGGCAGGACAGCGAACAATAGCACAAATAAAAAATGTTTCATACTACGAAATTTTTATGCGATAAATAAGCGAATATACAATAGGTAGCACCACGAGCACAAGCACCGTAGCCACAATAAGACCGCCCATAATGGTAACAGCCATACTGCCAAACATCGAATCGAACAGCAATGGCACCATACCGAGTACCGTCGTGCCGGATGCGGTAACCACGGGGATAAAACGGTCGGCAGCGGCCCTCACCACGGCATCACGAGGCGATACACCCTGCTGTCGCAACTCCGAGATGCGCGATATGAGTATCACGGCATTTTTTACATTCATACCTATAAGGCCGAGCAATCCAAGCAGCGAGAAAAAGTCGAACATCTTACCCGTCACCAACAGTCCCACAACAACACCGATGAAGATAAGCGGTATGGTAATCATAATGGCCATCGGGTCTCGATAGTTGCCAAAAAGCAGAAGCAAAACGACAAAGATTAACACCAAGGTCAACGGCAGCTTATCGGCAAGTGCCCTATTCGACTCATCGCGCTTCTCCTCCTCGCCATAGAGTTGCATGCGATAGCCATCCGGAACTACCAATTCGCTCTCGATGCGCGCTTCGAGTTCGCGCACCAAAGCAATCGTATTAACGCCTCGTTGCGGGTCGCACTGCGCCTTCATAACGCGCTCGGCATCAACTCGTTTTATAACAGATGTCTCGAAATCGAAATCAAAACCCGACGATGCTTGCTCAACCGAGAAGGCACGCCCACCTGCCGAAAATACGGGCATCGTTTCGAGCGACGTAAGTGTACTATCGGCCAAGAGAGGTGTGCGCAACATGATAGGCATCGACACATCGCCCTCGCGATAGACACCCACACCTAAACCGGAGGTTGCCACAGCCAACGACGACACCATCGCCTCGCGGCCAACACCTATACGTTGACCCTTTATCTGCGAGTAGCGCGGTTGCCACACAGCCACCCTATTGCCCCAACTATTACGCACGTTACGCGCCTCGGTCGTAGCCATCATGATGCGCATCGCATCGCCCGCAAGACGTCGCAAGGTATCTATATTCTCACCCACAAAACCAAACTCGATGGTTGCATCGGGCACAGGCGAGAGCTTAAATAGTGATGAGCGCAGCCAGACATCCGGGATACTCTTCGAGACCCAATCGTCGAAACGCTCCTCCACCTCTGCCGTCATCCTCTGGTCGTACAGTTCAACAAGGATATTTCCGTAGTTGGGACGATTGGCATAACTGCTACTTGCTAAGTAGTAGCGCGGAGGTGTACCTCCGGCCGTTGTCGAGACACGTTTCACCTCGGGTTGTGAACGCAACCACTCGTCCATCTGCGCCAATCGCTCAGATGTAGCCTCGATATCGTACCCCTCAGGCAGCAGCACATCGGCACGAAAATAGGGTTTTGACAACTGCGGGAAGAAGTTTTGAGGCATACGCCCCATAGCCCACAGCGATAAGACAAACATTGCCACAACCACAACAATGGTAACGGCCCTGAATCTCAATAACACATCCACCACTCGACCAAACCACCGAGAGCGTTCAACATCGCCGGACGTCTTCTCTATTGACAACATACGCACACACATTGCGGGCACTTGCGACATAGACAGCAACCAACTGAGCAGCAGCGATATTGCAATAACAACAAATAGCGGACGTATAATCTCGGCCACAGACGATGGAGCAAGCTGCAGAGGCAAAAACGACATTATGGCAATAAGCGTCGCAGCAAGTAACGCCATACTCGACTCCGTGGCTCCGCGCACCGCAGCACTACGCAATGGCACCGAACGGCGTATAAGTTGGCGTGTGTTATCCGACACGACAATGGCGTTATCGACGAGCATACCCATGGCGATTATAAATCCCGCCAACGAGGTACGATTAAGCCCCTCGCCAATGAACAGCATTATTAGCAACGTGCCACCCACGGCAAAGATTAACGACGAGCCGACAACGACACCTGCCCGTAGGCCCATGGTAAGCAGAATCAGAACGATAACAATAGCCAACGATTCGATAAGGTTTACCAAAAAGGCATTGTTTGCCTCGCGCGCTATCTCATTCTCGGGATAGAGGGCAACAATCTCTATGCCCGCAGGAAGCCTTTGCGCCTCACGAGCCAACACCTCGGCAACATCATCACCCACCGCAACGACATCCATCTTCGGATTAGCCGCCACAGCCACGGCTATCGCATCGCGTCCATCGACACGCACACATAGCGTCGGCGGCTCATGGTAGCCTCGCTCGACACGCGCCACATCGCCTAAGCGATACTGCTTGCCATCAGCAGCCGTGAGCAGTTGGTTTTCTATATCCTCAGTCGACGTATAGGTCGTACCCTCGACCAACTCGATACGCACATCCCCCGCCAAGCGTGTTCCAAGACCCACGACAGCATTTTGTCCCGATATAGCACGGCTCACAGCGTCAGGGCGGATATCGAAAGCAGCAAGCGTTGCAGGACTTATAACGATGTTTACCTGCGGCTTACGCTCACCCGACAACAACACCTTGTCAACACCCTTTACGGCATAGAGGCTACGCTCCACACTTCGTGCCGCACTGCGCAACTCATCCCACGAGTAACCCTCGTCCATGGTTAGAGCATAGTACAGGCCATAGACATCACCAAAATCATCGGCAACACTCACAGGCCCTGCACCCGCAGGGAGACTTGGTGCGAAGTCATCGACCTTGCGCCGTAGCTCATCCCACAACTGCTCGATATTTCGAACATCCGTATCGGGGGCCAGCTCAACGGTAAGTTGTGCATAGCCAAAATGAGACTCCGAAGATATCTTATGCACCGAGCTAAGTGTTCGTAACTCTCGCTCCAAGGGGATAGCCACGAGACGTTCAACCTCCTCGGGCGTAGCACCCTCGTAGGGGCAGACGACGACGGCACTCTTGATTACAAAGGTCGAGTCTTCGCGCTTACCAAGAGTCATGAAGGCATATACACCGCCAACGATGAACAGCGCAAGAAAGAACCAAACGACAGAGCGATGTCTGACAGAGTATTCAGCGATATTAAACATGGCGACCTAATTTATAATTTGCACCCTCTCGCCCTCCGAAAGATGATATACACCCGCGCTGACCACCCTATCACCCGACACCAAGCCCGACAGGACGGCGACACTATCGCTACCCACCAAACCTCCAAGCTCTACACGGCATAGCGACACACGGTTATCATCGTCTACCACCCACACATAGTTACCACCCGCAGCCGGAGCATATATAGCCGTGAGGGGCACCACCGTAGCTATACGGTCGCTCTCGGGTGTGATTACCGTGGCCACACACGTCATACCGGGCGAGATACGATACTTCTGGGTATCGACATCGGTAAGTCGCAACGACACAGGAAAGCCAAGTGCATCAGACGAGGTGCGAGCATAGCTCTTCATCACAGCCTCGAAACGCACACCCGGGTAGGCGTCAAACTCCACGGTAAACGATGTGGTGGGCTTAGCAAATAGCGGAAGGATATTTTCGGGTGCCGTAAACGAGACGGTTGTGCTTATCGGTGTTACGATACGCACCACCGTCTCGCCCGAAGCAACACGCTGAAAGGCATCGGCATAGGTGCGCTCGACAACGCCATCGAATGGGGCTGTGATGCGTGTATCGGCAAGCATATCGAGGGCATTATTATATGCCGTGCGGGCCTGAGCTACACTATTTTCCAACGCCTCGACCTCCTGTGCCGAAATAGCATTATGCGTAAGCAGCCTACGACCACGCGACAATCGCGACTCTGCCTCATTGAAGGCCGCACGCGACGCCTCGACCTGCAAGCGCACATCCCTATCGTCCAACTCGGCAAGCAGTTGTCCACGACGCACAGTCTGTCCCTTTGCCACTGGTATGTCGATGATACGCCCCCCAATCTTAAAGGCAAGATTTGAGGCTTCGTCGGCCGTGGTAAGGGCCGCAAAATCACGACTTAGATAACTCAACGAGTTTACAACAATGGTCTTTACAGGGCGCGATGGCTCAGGTTGAGCGCGCTCAGTGCCACATGCCACAACCAGCACTACGAGTGCTATATAATAAAGGTAACGCATAAAAAAATGACCGTTTCTACAACGAGAAGCGGTCAATTTTCTTGCCAAATGTATCTCTGCTATATATCCCTAAACGAGAGTTTATCCACAATCACTCCATCCTCTACGACAATAACGCCGACATCCGAACGTATCATCGAGCGTAGCGTCATGACATCGACACTATAACTATCGAGGCCAAACATGCTCTGCAACATATCTCTATTTGCCGAGGTAAGTATTAGGATATTATCATCGGAGTATTGCTCCCTAAGACGAGAAATGGCATCTTTGCGCTTTGCATCAAGCGATTTATCATCTCTAATACAGAGCCATGCAGTACGTTCTACACGCTCTAACAGAGCCTCCGAGCAGTCGTTACCCGAGGCATCATACAACCTGAAATCGACAAACTGCTGCTCGACACTACCGCGCTCAACACGAGTATCCACCAAATCCCACTCATACCATCCATCATCCTCGGCTAAGAACTCACGAACCTCGCCCGTTTCGGGATGACGACAGATGACGATATGGGTCTCTGCATCGCGCACAGCCTGACGCTCCGCAGCAATCTTATCACGCAGATTTACAGACTCTTTATAGGGCATAAAGTCGATAATCGGAAGATGACGCACCGAGTATATGCTTATAGCAAGCGGCAGAGCCACAATAAATCCCAGACCCACGATTAGACGAAAACGCTCCTTAGGGGCTGTACACCACAGCACAATGGCCATAGGCAGCAACACAACATTTTTGAGGAACGTCCCCCAAGGTGTGAGGTGCAGCGCATCGCCAAAGCAACCACAATCGCCAATAGGCAACACCGTGGCACTCAACAACGTAATAATCGTGAATATAGATAGAAAAATCGTTGCGGCAGAGGCTGCATATCGTTGCAGCACACCGATAAAGAACATCTCGCCTAAGACAACCTCCACAACGGCAAGCGCAATAGCAAAGTATAGTGCGTAGGACAACAGTATCTCCAACGAATAGGCGGCCAAGTACTTCTCGACATATACCGACATGCCAACAGGGTCGAGAGCCTTGATATAGCCCGAGGCGCAAAAGAGAGAGCCAAGCATCCAACGAATGGCCGTTAGCACCTTATTACGCATTGACGGAGACATTGTTACAACTATTTATTTAAGCAATGGTTGAACATGACACATGATACGATCGTAGATAGCCTCAGGGCTCTCCATGCCGCCACACTCCGACGAGCAGTCTATAACCTTCAAATCGTCCGACAGCGACGCCGCCTCCAAGTAGACCTCGCGCACACGTCGCTGCAAATCGAGCGACGCCTCATGGATATCGCGACCACCCTGCAAGTAGGCTCTGTCGTCGCCCTCGCGCGTCTCGCTTAACTTACGCTCCGTAAACGAAAAGGGCACATCCAGAAATAACGACACATCGGGACGCGGAATTGCAAACTGCTCAAACTCGGTTTTAAGTATCCACTCACACAGCGTCTTACGCTGCTCCTTATCCTCGATTTTAGCACATTGATAGCCAACATTCGAGTATACATATCTATCGGCAATGACAACCTTACCTTCGGCCAACCAGCCTCGAATCATGGTTGCGGCATCGGCTCTATCGCCCGCATACAACAACGCCACGAGGTAGGGGTTAACCTGCTCAACAGAGCCGAGGTCGCCACGCAGAAAACGCGCTATGAGGTCGCCATAGACAGGGGCATCGAAACGCGGAAAGTGAACATACTCACACTCGACACCACGCTGACGAAACATCTCCGTAAGCTTCGATATTTGCGTAGATTTGCCGGCACCATCCAGCCCCTCCAAGACAATAAACATAGTTATCTCGTTTTTGTTATTTCAACATCATTGCGGCACGCTCTATACCTCGCGCCAATATCTCAACCTCCTCGGCCGTATTATACATGCCTATCGAGGCACGACACATACCCGTTACACCATAATGTGTCATCACAGGCTCTGCACAGTGGTGGCCCGTGCGTATTGCGACGCCCAACTTATCGAGAATCATACCCACATCGTAGGGGTGTGTACCATCGACCGTAAACGACACGATGGGGCACTTGTTTTGAGCCTCGCCATAGATGCGCAGACCGTCGATTGACAATAGACGCTCGGTCATAATCTTCAACAACGACTGCTCGTACTCGTCAATAGCCTCTACACCCACCTGCTCCACATACTTTATAGCCTCGGCAAGGCCTACGGCACCCACAAAATTCGATGTGCCGGCCTCATATTTCAGAGGCAGAGGTGCATAGGTTGTCTTGGCGAAGGTAACCTTATCGACCATATCTCCGCCACCCATAAACGGCGGCATAGCCTCCAACAACTCGCGACGGCCATAGAGAACACCTGTACCCGTAGGGCCATAGAGCTTATGACCCGAGAAGGCATAGAAATCGTACCCCTTAGCTGCGACATCGCCACCGCCATGCACCACACCCTGGCATCCATCTACCATAACGACAGCACCTACGGTGTGGGCAGCATCGATGATGGGTCTTAAATCGGGACATGTACCCAACGTGTTTGATGCCTCGGTAACAGCAACAAGACGTGTGCGCTCGTCGATAAGGTCGGCCAAACGCTCCATGCACAACTCACCACGCTCATCGAAGGGCAGAACACGCAACTCGGCACCGTGGCGCATGGCAGCAAGTTGCCACGGCACGATATTGGAGTGGTGCTCCATCTCGCTCACAACAATATTATCGCCGGCACGCAGAAAACGCTCCGACCAAGCGTAGGCAACAAGATTTATAGAGGCCGTAGCTCCTGAGGTGAAGATAACCTCCGAGGCATGCTCCGCACCGATGAAGCGTCGTACTTGTTCACGCGCCTGCTCATACATATCGGTCATGCGTCCCGACAAGTGGTGGACACCTCGATGAATATTTGCGTTGTGCTCCGACATAAGCTCATCCGTGAGGCGTATTACGGACATCGGCTTCTGTGCCGTAGCACCACTATCGAAGTAGACAAGCGGTCGTCCATTAACCTCTCGGCCGAGAATTGGGAAGTCGGCACGTATTTTTGCTATATCAAACATCCAACTACAACTGACTGAATTTTGCTGTTAGTATATCCTGCAAAGGCTCTACGAGACGCTCAATTGTCGAGTGCATGACGACATCCGACACAAAACCCTCAATCTGCAAACGCTTAGCCTCGCTGAGACTGATGCCACGCTGACGCATATAGTAGATAGCCTCGGCATCCATCTGACCCACCGTAGCACCGTGGCTACACTTCACATCATCGGCATATATCTCCAACTGCGGCTGTGTATCGATATGCGCAGTTCCGATAACCACATTACGGCTTGTCTGCTCGGCATCGGTACGCTGGGCATCGGGAGCGACATAGACCATACCTTCGAAGCTACCGCGCGCCGCACCCGAAGCAACACCTTTGACAAGAGTGCTCGACGTACAGTCCGAGACGAGGTGTCTCACATTTACCTTAACTCTACCCTTCTCTTCGTCGGTAAGGACAAAGACACCACGCTGCTCATAACGCGCACCGCAGCCCGCCAAATTGGCTGTAATCTGCACATCGGAAGGTGCCACGACAACCTCGGTAACACGGCACAACGTTCCCTCAGCAAGAGTAATATCGAGAGCGGATTGATTAGCCTCCGACACTACATGAACAACATCGAGCGTAGCACCACACTCAACGCGTATTGCGCCCTTTGCATCACGCAATGGGCGATAAATGAGCAACTCGGCATGCTGCTCAGGGGCAACACTTAGCGCAAAGTCGGCCTCCACGTCCAGTGTCCAACGACCCGACGTGATGACGCCTCCACACCCTAAGCTTTGGCCTCCCATTAACTCCTTCAACTGACTCATCGACATACGCGCTACTCCTTGTAATCGTTAATAAGCCAATCGTAACCCTCCTTTTCGAGTTTGAGAGCCAATGTCTTATCGCCGGTATAGATGATACGACCCTTATAGAGCACATGGACGTAGTCGGGGACGATGTAGTCCAACAGACGCTGGTAGTGTGTAATTACGACAGTAGCATTCTCGGGGGTATGCAGACGCGTAACACCCGTAGCTACGATACGCAGTGCGTCGATATCAAGACCCGAGTCGGTCTCGTCGAGAATAGCGAGCTTGGGATCGAGCATAGCCATCTGGAAAATCTCATTTTTCTTCTTCTCACCACCCGAGAAGCCCTCATTTACCGAGCGCGCCGTGAGCTTTGAATCCAACTCAACGATAGCACTCTTCTCGCGCATGAGACGCAGATACTCGGCTGCTGTCAATGGCTCCTCGCCACACGCCTTGCGATGCTCGTTCACGGCGAGTTTCATGAAGTTGGCCATCGTAACACCCGGTATCTCCACGGGGTACTGAAAACCGAGGAAGAGACCCTTGCGCGAACGCTCCTCGATAGGCATATCGAGAATGTTCTCGCCCAAAAACTCAACCTTACCGGCCGTTACCGTAAACTTCTCGTTACCGGCCAACACCGACGCCAACGTCGACTTACCCGAGCCATTCGGGCCCATTATAGCGTGTACCTCGCCGGCCTTTACCGTGAGGTTAATACCCTTCAAAATCTCCTTATCGCCAACCGAGGCGCAAAGATTTTCAACTTTAAGCATATCTATTTCTTTTTAATTTTCTTGTTATACAATTAACCTACCGAGCCCTCCAAGCTAATAGCCAAGAGCTTTTGTGCCTCCACAGCAAACTCCATAGGCAGTTTCGACAACACCTCGCGGGCGTAGCCATTCACAATAAGTCCCACTGCATCCTCCGTCGAGAGACCTCGCTGGTTGCAGTAGAAGAGCTGATCCTCCGATATCTTCGATGTCGTAGCCTCGTGCTCGACAACAGCCGTAGAGTTGTTACACTCGGCCACAGGGAAGGTGTGTGCACCGCACTTATCGCCTATGAGAAGTGAGTCGCACTGCGAGTAGTTACGTGCATTATCGGCACCCTTAGCCACACGCACCAAGCCACGGTAGGCGTTCTGCGAACGGCCTGCCGAGATACCCTTCGAGACGATGCGCGAGCGGGTGTTACGACCGAGGTGTATCATCTTCGTTCCGGTATCGGCCTGCTGATAGTTGTTCGTCATCGCCACCGAGTAGAACTCGCCCGACGAGTTATCGCCCAACAGCACACAGCTCGGATACTTCCAGGTAATTGCAGAGCCTGTCTCCACCTGAGTCCACGACAGATGTGCACCCTCACGACACAAGCCACGCTTGGTTACAAAGTTGTAGATACCGCCCTTACCCTCCTTATCGCCGGGATACCAATTCTGCACCGTCGAGTATTTAACGTCGGCATCCTTCTCTACGACAATCTCAACAACAGCGGCATGCAGCTGATTTTCGTCGCGCTGAGGTGCTGTACAGCCCTCCAAGTAGCTCACATACGAGCCCTCGTCCGCCACGATAAGCGTACGCTCGAACTGTCCCGTACCCTCGGCATTAATGCGGAAGTATGTCGACAGCTCCATAGGACAACGCACACCCTTCGGGATATAGCAGAATGAGCCATCAGAGAATACCGCAGCATTGAGCGCGGCATAGAAGTTATCGGTATAGGGTACCACCGAGCCGAGATACTTCTGTATAAGTTCGGGATACTCGCGAATAGCCTCGCTTATAGAGCAGAAGATAATACCCTTCTCGGCCAACGTCTCGCGGAAGGTGGTCTTCACCGATACCGAGTCGAGCACCGCATCGACAGCGACACCCGCCAAGGCCATCTGCTCTTCGAGCGGAATACCGAGCTTATCGAACGTACGCTTCAACTCGGGGTCGACCTCGTCCATTGAGTTCAGCTTCGGTTTCTGCTTGGGGGCGGCATAGTAGATGACATCCTGAAAGTCAATCTCGGGAATATCGAGGTGCGCCCAATTGGGATGTTTGAGTGTGAGCCAGTGGCGATACGCCTTCAAACGACGTTCGAGCATCCACTCGGGCTCATTTTTCTTCTGCGAAATAAGACGCACGACCTCCTCGCTGAGGCCGCGACCTATGGTCTCGGTGTCGATATCCGACACGAAGCCATACTTATAATCGCTCGTTTCAAGTTCTTGTAATATATCTTTTGTTTCGTTTGCCATAGCATTATATATATGTATCGTGCAAAGATAGCAAAGTTTATTCAAAAAATACAATATAACATATCCAAAATAGATAAATTATATTTATATGCATATCAGCGAGCCTCTATACCCCATCGAACAAGGCACGATGAGGTGAGCACCAAAAGAAAAACGGACGAAAATTTGCAATATCTCGCAGAGTTTGCTAAATTTGCAAGGTTTTGACGAAATACCCTATTTCGGACTCGCAAAACACCCAACAACAAGCAAGAGAATTTTATAATAATAAACCTAAAAAATTTTTTAACTATGGCTTTTCTTACAAACGACAAGCTTGTCATCGTCGGTGCTGCCGGCATGATTGGCTCAAACATGGTTCAGTCAGCCCTCATGATGGGTCTTACTAACAACATCTGCCTCTACGACGTATTCTCTCCCGAGGGCGTAGCCGAGGAGATGCGCCAGAGCGGTTTCGACAACGTAAACATCACATCTACAACCGATGTTGCCGAGGCCTTCACCAACGCTAAGTATATCATCTCGTCGGGCGGTGCTCCCCGTAAGGAGGGTATGACACGCGAGGACTTGTTGAAGGGCAACTGCGAGATCGCAGAGCAGCTCGGCAAGAACATCAAGACCTACTGCCCCGATGTTAAGCACGTTGTTATCATCTTCAACCCCGCCGACCTCACAGGTCTCGTAACCCTGCTCTACTCAGGATTGAAGCCCGGTCAGGTTACTACCCTCGCAGGTCTCGACACCACACGTTTGAAGAGCGCACTTGCCAAGAAGTTCGGCGTTATGCAGAGCGAGATTGAGGGTTGCGCAACTTACGGTGGCCACGGCGAGCAGATGGCAGTATTCGGCAGCGCAGTTAAGGTTGCCGGCCGCAAGCTCACCGACATCATCGGCACCGAGGAGTTCCCCGAGGCTGAGTGGGAGCAGATGAAGAAGGATGTAACACAGGGCGGTGCTGCTATCATCAAGCTCCGTGGCCGTTCATCATTCCAGAGCCCCTCATACCTCTCAGTAGAGATGATTCGTTCGGTAATGGGTGGCGAGCCCTTCCGTTTCCCCGCAGGAACGTATGTATCTAACGAGAAGTACAACCACATCATGATGGCTATGGATACCGTACTCGACCAGAACGGTTGCTCATACAAGATGCCCGTGGGTACTGACGAGGAGATTGCAAAGCTCGACGCTTCATACGCACACCTCTGCAAGATGCGTGACGAGTTGGTAACTCTCGGTATCGTTCCCGCTATCGAGGAGTGGTCTAAGATCAACCCCAACTTGTAATTCGACAAGTAGAGAGAACTCTATAAGAGTATAACTATCGGGGCGAATGGAGGCACACTGACATCCACCGCCCCGATTTCATTTTACAACACGCTGTATATGAAGATTGCTGTTCCTACACGCGATGGACACATCGACGACCACTTCGGACACTGCGCCTACTACACCATCTTTGAGGTGGAGAATAGAGAGATTGTAGCAACATCGCGCCTCGACTCTCCCGAGGGCTGCGGCTGCAAGTCGAATATAGCCTCAGTAATGGAGGATATGGGTATCGAAGTGATGCTCGCCGGCAATATGGGCGAGGGTGCAAAGAATAAGCTCGAAAGCCACAATATCAAGGTTATACGCGGCTGCAAGGGCGATATCGAGGCCGTTGTCAAAGGCTACCTCTTAGGCTTTATCATGGACTCGGGCGAGGGTTGCGCCCACCACAACTGCGGCAATCATTAGCCGCCGCCATACGCCATAACCAACACCACCCTCCCCGCAAGAGGGACACCATTTGGGGTGGTGGGACTTTGGTTTTTGGACGATGGGACTATGAGACTTTGGGATAATGAGATAATGAGACAATGAGAAAAAATCCCATATTCCCATATTCCCATATTCCCATAGTCCCAAAAAAAGAAGCCTTGAACGCCCCAACCATGTAAACGTAATTTAGCGTCAGAAGGGCGCCGAGTGCTACACTCGGCAAAAATGCCGTCGATGGGTAGTACTCGGCGTACGTCCCATTGACGGCATTTTTTGTTAGGGGCCGCAATCGGCCCCTTATCACAAGAAATTAGAAGAGGTAGCCCGTATTAATATAGAACGCACCCTTACCATCCTGCTGGCGCAACTTACCAACAGGCAAGCCATACTCAAAGGCCACGATGAAGTTCTGGTTCATGATGAAGCGCAAGCCACCACCCACGGTGATATGCGGCAGGTCGCGGCCCTGGCCCTTAGCCATATACTCATCATACTCGGCTCTATCCTCCTCTTTACCGCGGAAGGTCATATCGTAGTTCTTGGTAACCATCGTACCGTCCGAGAAGACGTTAAGGCCGAACGATATATTCTGCTTCCACAATGTAAACGAGACAAAACGCCAACGCAACTCAACGTTGTACGACGCCACGTCAAGACCCTCGACGCGACTACGCATGATACCACGAATAGTGCGGTAGCCACCGAAACCATCGCGGTCGTATGACTGACCTACGGTAGTGATATAGGGCAACACATAGTAGGGAGCCTTCTTGCCAAAAGTACCCTCATAGTTAAGACGATAAGCGAACGTAAGGATATCGTTCTTCACGATGGGCACATAGTGGCGGAAGGTTGCCGAGTAGCGATAGTAGGGATTTGTCGTGCCGAGCCACTTGGGAGCAAGCATGGCGTGAGCCTCAGCCCATATACCGCGAGAGGGTGCACCCTCCTTATCGCGGGTATCAAAGAGCAGACCCAAGCGCACAGTGCTATTAAGACCACCCCACGCCTCGTCGTCGGAGATAATACCCCACTTACGATACTGGTCGAAGATGGTAGGCTCCGTGGCGGGGAACATCTTATCCTCGGCCTTATTCTTATTAATCTTATCGAGGTTGAGAGCACTCTGCTTGTTGTAGCCCTGCTTAAAGTAGCTCAGGTGATAACCGGCCTCCCAGAAGAACTTATTATCCCAGATGTTACCCACAAAGTCGGTCTTGAAGAGCACCGCGAGGCGGTTGATGCGATACTTGGGCGTGTAGATGAACTGATTAGGGTTCGTCTTATCCTTACCCGCTGCCACCTTCTCATGGTCGTAGTACGACATGTAACCATTGAAGCCATAGAAGTCCATCGCCTTATCGTTAGTGATGGTCAGAGCCGAAGACCAGCGCACGCCGGGGATAAGAAAGCGGTTGTCGTACGATACGACGAAGAGCTGCGAGCCCTTAGTGAAGAACGAAGCCTCGAAGTACCAATGCTGGCGCGTATTGGGATATGTCGAGCCATCGCCAAAATCATAGATATTCAACAATGCACCCAACTGAAAACCCTTGTCGGCATCGAAGGCCACCGCAGGCAGAGGGCCATAGTTATATCCTGTCTTAATAATCTCTCCTCGCTCGTTAGTAATAACGGGCTTCTTCTTTTTCTCGGTGTTTGCAGGCTCGGCATAGGCACCCATACAGATGCACATTGCGGTGAGCAACACCACACATCGTTTCAAATTCATAACAGGTTGGTTTATAGTAGTATCTCTTTTATTCGCTGGTACTTATCGCGCAACTCGCGGTTACGCATAAGCTTAAAGTCCGATATAAGTATTCGTGCCACACGCCACGCCTCCTGCGCCACGATAGGTGCGGGCAAGAGAATGAGCGTCAGGGGCAATGCCCAATACCACGGCAGAACGACGTATGCTACGATAGAGTAGATAATCATCAGCAACGGCCACATCACAAGGTTGACCAAGTAGCGCACGGAGTTGCGGAAAGCATAATCTTTGAGCTTCGTAAACAAGAAGTTACAAATGAAGTGCATAGGCAACGTAAGCACCGACACAGGTAGCGTATAAGGCAACATAAGTATGAAGAACAATACTTTGAGAATACGCGAGAAGACCGTATATTTCACCGATACCGACTTCAAACTGATGTTCTGCGCTGTACGCATCTGCGATGCTTCACGACCTACGCGCAACAACTCCTCAGCGAGTGCTGGGTGCTCCTCTTTGAGGCGCAACACCTCACGCACGGTGCGGTTATTGGCCTCGAAGTGAGCATCAAGACCTTTGAGCTGCTTGCCGTCAATCTCAAACTTATTGCGTTTAACCTGAGCCTTAACCACCGTAGCACATATCTCGTATATAGCCTCGTAGTCGTCGTCATTCGGAATATGGAATATAGACTTATGTATATTCTCCGTCAGACGCTCGCGCATAAGATTCATCACCTCACCCGCAGCCAAACCCTCATTCTCAGCGAGGAATTTACCCACGTTAATAGGCTCACCTATCTGCACACGCACCGTAGAGCGGAAGCGGAAGAAGTTGCCGTAGCGAAGGCCCACGGGGACAACATAGAGGGGCATGTCGGGCATCAGCTCCTGTGCCGAGAGGGCAATACGAAAGATACCCTTAGACAGGGGTAGCGACGAGTACTTAGCCTGATGTGTACCCTCGGGAAAGATGCAGAATGGCACACGGTCGTGCAACACATCGACAGCCTTCTCGATAGTCTCGTTATTCTTCTTCACCTCCTCGTAGCCATCACGAATACGCATGATGGGCATAATCTTCAAGAAACGTAAAATCTTTGCAATCTTAGGGTTTCTGAAAATATCGGCACGCGCAACAAAGACTTTGGGAGAGCCATCCATGGCGAGTATGACCATGGCATCCATCAAGGCATTTGTGTGGTTTGGCGCATAGATAACGGCACCATCCTTAGGGATAAACTCGCGACCCACATACTTTATCTCGCGATACGACAATTTGAGTACCGCATCGACATAATGTCGCAAAAAAGCATACAACCAGTCGTAGTCCTGTATTTTCTTCTCCTTCTTAGCCATAAACTACTCTATTACCTCTTTACGACGGAAGATTGAACCAACGGTAAGTCCCGAGATGATATGCCATACACCCCACAGTGCAGTGATGAAGACCATACCGCCGTTGTTATCCCATATAGCAGGATCGAAGATGTAGGGGTTGAAGAGCAACACGAGGCCGAGACCCGAGTTCTGGATGCCGACCTCAATGGTCAAACTACGACGATCACGCACAGGCAGACGGCATGCACGAGCAGCAAAATAACCCGTGCCGAGTGCAAACATATTGTGAACAACGACAACAAAGAATGCCAAGATAATGCTGATAGCCACAGACAAACCACCCTCCAAAGATGTAACAACCTTTGAGAATGAGATAACGACCATACCCATAAACAGTATAATCGAGAGTATCTGCGAAGGTTTCATAAGTCGTTTTGTCGCATTAGGGAAGTAGCGGGCAAAGAGAATACCGCATACGATAGGGAGACCCAAAAGCAACATAATCTGCTGGAACATCTCGTCAAAGGGTATAACCAACTCGGGGATATCCTTACCGAGCTCTATCACTTTGCAATACTGCGTTCCCCAGAACCAGAAGTTAATAGGCGTGATAATCGGGGCAAAAGCCGTGGTAATAGCCGTCATCGATACCGATAGCTCGATATTACCCTTAGCATACGACGACATGAAGTTCGAGATATTGCCACCCGGACACGACGCAACGAGAATCATACCGAGCGCAACCATTGGGGTTATCACACTATTTAACGCCAAAGCGACACCAAACGTAACGGCCGGCAGCAGCACCCACTGTGCAACGATACCAACAATCACCGAACGAGGATTGCGAAATACATCCTTAAACGTCTGCACCTTAATACCGAGTGCAACACCAAACATCACCAACGCCAAGATGATATTCACAAGCGTCATCTCGCCAGGGCCAAGATTAGGATCAAGCGGATCCATGTTCATCAAATACTCCTTCATAAATTTGCATTTTCGGGGTTCTATCGTCGAACTCCCACAGGGTTAAATTGTAGTTTTCGTGTAAAAATGTCCAATTTAGCAACAGCTATCATCGCACAAAAAGGCAATAATAACTCAATTAGAACATTCAAAAATATTAAAATATTTTCAAATGACCATATATTTCGGGCTATTTTCGCTATTTCACGCCCTTTGTTTACGCATAAATACTTATCATTTTTTCTATTTTTAGCACGCAAAGAGCCAATTTTGCATTTGACAAATCAATAAAAAATAACTACTTTTGCGTTGGAAAACCGACACTCAAACAGATGGAATTTTTATCTTACATAACCATTTTGCCGATATTCTGTTTAGCTCCGGCAATTGTCCTTCGCCTATGTCGACGATATGAAATCCTCGACAAAATAGGGCCAATAATAATATTATATGGTATGGGCATCCTAATTGGCAACCTCCCGTTTGATATCCCGGGCATGGCACTAATTCAGGAGATAGCCACAAGTGCAACAATACCTCTGGCCATACCCATGATGCTCTTTGGATGTCGCTTTACAATCAGCGAGCTAAGACAGCAGTTAAAGGTCATCATCAGTGGCTTCACCTCTATATTCGTCGCCATCACCGCAGGTTATCTGCTCTTTGGTCGACAAATCGCCGAGGGTAGCGAGATTGGAGGTATCATGTCGGGTATGTACTCGGGAGGCATGCTCAACGCAGCAGCATTGCAGTCCATATTCAAGGTCGACGAGCAAAACTACCTAATGATGTGCTCGTACGACATCATCATATCGTTCCTCTACCTTGTATTCCTCGTCTCGGTGGGATATAAGTTCTTCCGCAAACTTTATGGCGAGCGAAACAACGCAACTCTATCGGCCAACGAACTCGGCGAGATAGAAGCCCAAATTGCACAGAGCAAACGCAACCCCTACGCGGGACTATGGACAAAGGATGGACTTAAAGAACTCGGCAAGATAATCGGCGTAACACTCATTGTAGTAATACTTTCGGCAGCCACAACACTACCCTTCCCCGATGAGTGGTTCATGGTTATCTTCATCCTCATGCTGAGTACACTTGGTGTGGCTTGCTCGTTCCACAAACCGATACGTACATTGGAGCGCAGCTTCGACATAGGCATGTACCTAATCTACATATTCAGCATCGCAATGGCCTCGATGGCAGACTTCTCGGAGTTCAACATCACGGAGGGTCTCAATCAGATTTACTTCCTGACCATTGCAGTATTTGGCTCACTGCTGCTACACGCCATCTTCTGCCGCATACTGCGTGTCAATGCCGACTCGATGGTTGTTTCGTCCGTAGCCTTCATCAACTCGCCTCCATTCGTACCAATGATGGTAGTGGCATTGAAGAATAAAAGCGTGCTTATCACGGGCCTCGTTGCCGGCATTGTGGGCTACGCCTTGGGCAACCACTTCGGAGTGCTAATGGCAAAATTCTTGGAGTTGCTCTAAACGCGCTATCCACACAAATTAAGCAGATGAAAACTAAGAGAGCCGAATGGAGTAATTCTCCACTCGGCTCTCTTGTCTTAGATATTCAGCCACGCAGCTATACCTCGTGAGACAGCGGCGCGGGCACAACCTCGCGCATATCGAAATCGCCCCAACGCTCCGCAACATAATCGAGCGTCGAAAGTATCTCCTCGACATCGAACGAGGTAACGAGTTTAAGGCGCGTCTGCTTAAAGTCGGGCAGCCCCTTAAAGTAGTTGGTCAGGTGGCGACGCATCTCCAAGATACCCACCCTATCGCCTTTGATTTCCAACGACTTGGCGAGGTGCTCTTTTGCTATCGACACACGCTCGATAACCGACGGCTGGGGCAGCAGTTCGCCCGTAGCCATATAGTGTTTGCACTCACTAAATATCCAAGGTCGGCCATAGGTAGCGCGACCAATCATCACGCCATCGACACCATAGCGGTCAAACATCTGTTTGCACTTCTCAGCCGAGTCTACGTCGCCATTTCCGATAATCGGTATGGTAATTCGCGGGTCGTTCTTAATCTTACCTATAAGCGTCCAATCAGCCTCGCCACGATACATCTGCGAGCGGGTACGTCCATGGATAGTAAGTGCTGCAATGCCCACATCCTGCAAGCGGAGGGCTATCTCCTCGATATTTTTCATCTCGTCGCTCCACCCGAGGCGCGTCTTTACGGTAACAGGCTTCTTCACGGCATTCACAATGCGACGTGTCATCTCGACCATAAGATCGGGATCACGCATCATGCCCGAGCCGGCACCACGTGCAGCAATCTTCTTTACGGGACAGCCAAAATTTATATCAATAATATCGGGGTTTGCCTGCTCGGCGATGAGTGCCGCCTCGACCATAGGCTCGATGAGGTGTCCATAGATCTGAATACCTACGGGACGCTCCATATCGGCGATATTTAACTTCGCGCGCGACTTCCACGCATCGCGTATAAGGCCATCCGACGAGATAAACTCGGTATACACGACATCTGCGCCAAAACGCTTACACATATAACGAAACGACGGGTCGGTAACATCCTCCATGGGTGCTAAAAAGAGCGGTCGCTCGCCAAGTTCTATATTCGAAATCTTCATATTTCGGCTCTCAATAGTAAAATTACAGCGCAAAGGTATGAAATTTTTGGCGTAAGTAGCGATTATTTAGCAAAGAAACTATACCTTTGCAGTCTGAGTATATAAATATAGGTAGATATGATAAACATTGAAGAGTTCATTTCAGGTGTTGTTGCTCGTGCTGCGCAGGAGCTTTACGGCACAAGCGACAATTTGCAGATTCAGAAGACACGCAAGGAGTTTGAGGGCGACTACACCGTCGTTGTATTCCCCTTGTTGCGTGCATCGCGCAAGTCGCCCGAGGCCACAGCAACAGAGCTTGGCGAGAAGATAGCAAGCACCACACCCGAAATCAAGAGTTTCAACGTCATAAAGGGTTTTCTCAACCTCGTTGTAGATGCCTCATTCTGGGCAGCACGTTTTAGCGAGATTGTCAAAACGGAGGAGTACGGCATGGCACCTAAGACGGGTCGCACAATAATGATTGAGTACTCGTCGCCCAACACCAACAAGCCTCTGCACCTCGGACATATTCGTAACAACCTTTTGGGTTACTCGGTGGCCACAATTCTCAAAGCCAACGGTAACAACGTAATCAAGGTTAACCTCGTTAATGACCGTGGTATCCACATCTGCAAGTCGATGCTTGCATGGCAGCTCTACGGCGGTGGCGAGACCCCCGAGTCATCGGGCATGAAGGGCGACCACCTCGTAGGTAAGTACTACGTGGAGTTCGACAAGCACTACAAGGCTGAGATTAAGGAGCTTATGGCCAACGGCCTCTCGGAGGACGAAGCCAAGAAGCAGGCACCCGTTATGCTCCAAGCACAGGAGATGTTGCGTAAGTGGGAGGCCAAAGACCCTGAGGTTTACGCCCTTTGGGAGAAGATGAAAGGCTGGGTTTACGACGGCTTCGACGTAACCTACAAGGCTATGGGTGTCGATTTCGACAAGGTGTACTACGAGTCGGAGACCTACCTCTTGGGCAAGAGCCTCGTAGAGGAGGGTTTGCAGAAGGGTGTATTCTTCCGCAAGGAGGACAACTCCGTATGGATTGACCTCGAAGCAGACGGCCTCGACCAGAAGTTGCTTCTGCGTGGCGACGGCACCTCGGTATATATGACCCAGGATCTCGGCACTGCACTTCGCCGCTTCGAGGACAACAACCTCGACGATATGATTTATGTTGTGGGTAACGAGCAGAACTACCACTTCCAGGTGTTGAAACTCGTATTGAAGAAGCTCGGCTACGAGTGGAGCGACAACATCTTCCACCTCTCGTACGGCATGGTTGAGCTCCCCGAGGGCAAGATGAAGTCGCGCGAGGGCACGGTAGTCGATGCCGACGACCTCATTGCCGATATGATTGGCACGGCGCGCGAGATGTCGGACGAGTTGGGTAAGCTCGACGGCTGCTCGGAGGAGGAGGCTGCCGCTATCTCGGAGATGGTGGGTCTCGGCGCATTGAAGTACTTCATCCTCAAAGTCGACCCCAAGAAGACCATGCTCTTTGACCCGCGCGAGAGTATCGACTTCAACGGCAACACAGGCCCCTTCATACAGTACACACATGCGCGTATCTGCTCTATCCTTCGCAAAGCCGAGGAGATGGGCATTACCACAGAGAACTATACAAATGCATCGCTCTTAGACGAGGAGGTAGAGCTTATCAAGACCCTCACCGAGTACCCCGCGGCCGTGCGCAGCGCAGCACAGCAGTTTGCGCCCTCAGTGATTGCGGCGTATGCCTACGAACTCGCCAAGCAGTTTAACGGCTACTACCACGACCACTCAATCCTCAAAGAGCAGGACGCCACAACACGCTCACTGAGGTTGATGCTCGCCGAGCAGGTGGCTCGCGTGATACGTTCAGCAATGTCGCTCTTGGGCATTGCCGTTCCGGAGCGCATGTAACAACACCACGGAGAGGTGCTTCGATGTACGAGGCACCTCTTATTTTAGCACCAAGGCCATGAAACGCTATTTTACACTCATCGCATCATTGCTCTTAATTGCTTCGTGTGGCGATAGTCGTACGCAGACATCGAACAACAACAACGAGGCAGAGGCCACAACCTATGCCCCGGGCACTCGTCGTATGCCTCGCACCGTAATAGACCCCGCGGAGTATAACACCAAGGCCGAGTATCGTCGTCATCTGGTAGATAGATATTGGGACGGCTTCGACTTTGAGGCCGATAGCGCGGTTATCGCCTACGACACCACAGATATGGTCTACGCCATGGTCGACTATGTGCAACTCATAGAGCCTGAGCGTGCCGACTCGCTCATGCGCCAGCTCATGCACCGCGCCGAGCGCAGTCGTCCTGTGCTCGACTTCTTCACAACAATTGTCCGCATGGTGCTCGACGACCCCAACTCACCGCTGCGCAACAACGAGTACTATATTCCCGTCTTGGAGGTGTTGTGCTCTTCGCCACTTCTCGACGAGTACGACCGCCTAATTCCCGCCCATGACTTGGAGATAGCACTCAAAAACCGCATCGGCGAGGTATCGAACGATTTTGTCTACACACTCTACAATGGACGTCGTGCAAGGCTGCACGGCATCGAGGCTGACTACACGCTGCTGATGTTCAACAATCCGGGATGTCCGCTATGTCGTGAGCTAACAGACCATATTACCGAGTCGCCCATGCTCAACGAGCTTACCGAACTCGGACGTCTCCGCACCATAGCCATATATCCCGATGCTGACCTCGCAGCGTGGCGCAGCTACCAGCCCAATATGCCGTCAGCGTGGATTTCGGGTTACGATGCCGGCGAGGTTATATCGCGCGAAAGGCTATATGACCTGCGCGCCATACCCGCGCTCTATCTGCTCGACAGCCAGAAGCGCGTACTTGTCAAAGATGGCATCGACGTGGCCTACATCGAGTATGTCATCGCCAAAAACGAGGCCGAACGCGAATAACCTGCATCAATGAGGGACTTTGTAGCCATAGACTTCGAAACCGCCAACAACAGCCCATCGAGCATCTGCTCGTTAGGCATTGTCGTCGTACGCAACGGCGTAATCACCGCGCGCGAATATCGCAAGGTGCGCCCCGTGCCCAACTTCTACAACTACCACAACACGCGTGTGCATGGACTCACCCGACGCGACACCGACTACTCGTTGGGCTTTCCCATGGTGTGGCGCGAGCTGCAACCTCTCTTCGCGGGGCTGCCGTTCGTTGCACATAACGCCCCATTCGAGGAGCGATGCCTACGCGCCGTGCACGAGGTGTACAACATGCCATACCCCGAATACACGTTTCACTGCACATGCCGTTGCGCGCGCAAACACTTCGGCAATGCCCTTCCCAACCACCGTCTGCCGACAGTATCGGCAGCTTGCGGATACGACCTTACGACACATCATCACGCCTTAGCAGATGCAGAGGCGTGTGCCATAATCGCCACCAAGATACTATAATGGAGCAGATAATCGACATATTAGCGACCTTAGGACGTCGTCTCGCATGTTTCGGCAAGGATGACGCCTCGCGCGCCATCATATCACGCGCCATAGAGCAGAACGAGTGGTTCACCGACGATGACATCCTCCAAGCCATATACGCCATACGTCGCGAGATGCTCGACGAGGAGAAACTACGTCGTTGGCTCTCGAATTATCGTCCCGCAACAGAGCCAAAAGATGTGGCAATAATCATGGCGGGCAACATTCCGTTAGTCGGCTTTTTCGACCTCGTGTGTGTGTTGGCAAGTGGGCACCGCTGCCATATTAAGCCATCGAGCAAAGATACTGTGCTAATGGAATTTATCATCGGTGAGTTAAAGCAGATTAATAGCCAAATACCAATCTTCACGTACGACCCCGCACGAGACTACGACATGGCCATTGCCACGGGTGGCGATAGTGCTAATCGTTACTTCCGTGAGCACTTTGCTTCGACACGCGCGCTGCTTCGCGGCAGTCGCCACTCCGTAGCCATACTCGACGGCACGGAGAGTGCAGAGGAGCTTTCGGCACTCATGCACGACATCACGGCATACTCGGGTCTCGGCTGTCGCTCGGTATCGATGATATTTACCCCGACAGGGCACCTCCCCAAGTTGCCCTACTGCGAGGCGCGCAATCGCAAGTTGCACCGCAACATCGCATCGATGCGTGCTCTATACACCATACAACAGCGCGACTTCAAAGACTATGGTGCGTGTTTAGGTATCTATGGCGAGAGATTTTCCGAGTCGCTTGCAATCGTTACACTACGCAACTACGGCGACATAGCGGAGGTTAAAACATGGTTGGAGGATAATTGCGACCATATACAATGCGTCGTCTCGCACATACCCGACATCAAGTGCGCAGTACCCTTTGGCGAGGCGCAATACCCCACCCTATGGGACTATGCCGACGGCATAGACACAATTAAATTTCTTACGAGTGAAGATTAGAGTTGGGCGTATAGCTCCTCGATAGCATCGCACATTGCCGACCACGAGAAACGCTTGCGCTCCTCGCGCATAGCCTCCGTAAAGCGAGACAACGTGTCGCCCTCATAGATACGCCTTAGAGCGTCGGCAACACCCTCGGCCGTAGGCTCGGTTACATATCCCACGCGACCGTCGGGCACAATCTCCGCCAAGCCACCCACGTTGGTAACAATAACCGGAGTGCAAAAATTATAGCATATCTGCGTTACGCCACTCTGCGTTGCGGTTTTATAGGGCAGCACTACGCAGTCGGCAGCCGAGAAGTAGTTACGCACCTCCGCATCGGCGATAAAATGGTCGTGCAATATAACATCATCCTGCAAACTAAGACGCTCGATATGAGCTATATACTTCTCTCGCGACGCATAAAATTCGCCCGCAACAATCAATCTATGGTTAGCATAGCGCGCATCACGCTTAAAGAGATGCCACGCATCCAACAACGTATCGAGGCCCTTGTAATCTCGAATAAGACCAAAGAAGAGAGCGTATCGCTGCGAGGCGTCGATGCCGAGACTTCGGCATGCCTCTTCGCGCTCTACCCTGCCACCAAAATTCTCAAACATGGGATGCGGCGAGAATATAGCAGGTGCCGCAGTATACTCCCTTAACTCGCCATGAACCTGCTCCGACATATAGACAAAGCCGTCGATAGAGCGCAAAAAATAGCGATTGAAGAGGTGGTCGGTAAGGTGATGTTCGTGCGGCTTTACATTATCTATCTGACAGATAACCTTCGTCTTGTGGTTCTTACGAGCAAGGCGCGCAATAGTACCGAAGCAGGGGGCCATAAACGGAGTCCAATACTTCATAAGCACGATATCAGGCTTCGCACGACGCAACTCACGACCTACTCTGCACCACGACAGCGGACTGATGGTCGAGACACAACGACGAATAGATAAATCATCGGGCGCAGGAGCATCTACCGTCTGGCTCTTGCCCGGAAACAGCAAAGAGGGATACTGCAACGTAAAGGTCCGAATTTCAACATCGTAGCCACGATGCTGAAACTCGCGCGCCATAGTCTGCATAATGGCAGCGAGGCCACCTCGATAAGGGTGCGCCGGCCCGACAATGGCAACCTTCAACTTACGCTCAGCCATAACTCCGACTACTTGAACTCTATCTTAGCGCGACACAACGTCTTGCCCGAAGACGATATTTCGAAAGAATAGGTATCGCCCTCCGAAATAGACCCGATGGCCAAAATATCGCCGTAGCGAGCCTCGGCTATGAAGTTGATATCTATGCGCATACCGTTATTCTGCTCGATACGCTCCAAGGGCAGATTATCGAACATCATATCGACGTAGCGCAACGTATTCACATGGCGATTGAAGTCTATATCGCTATATACCACAGGGCGTTCAACGCTCTTCTGCACATCGACACCACGCAGACGCTGAGGGGCCGACGTAGGCGACTCCTCGGCAACCATAGCGCGCTCGTAGACATCCCTGAGCAGCGACATGTCGACAACCTGACGAGTCTCCATGTTGAGCATGCACCACTGCGACACTGCGGCGGCCAAACATCTATCGCCGCGCATAAGGCGGAAGTTACGGGTCGATGATAGGCGGTTAAACTCATTAACCCAAGTATCTATCGTAATATCGTCGTACTGGTCGGGGCGACGGCTAATATCGATAGCAAAGCGCGACAACACCCATGTATAAGATTGTCCCTGCAACACATCGACACCAAAGCCTTTGTTGTGAGCATCGATACCCGCAACGTTAAGCATGTAGCTGATTGTAGATGCCACAGATGCTCGCAACGTAAAGTCAACATCCTGTGGCTCTACACGATATTTATAAGATGTAACAGTTGCCATAACTCGAAATTTTATTTGCAAATATACGAAAATATATGATATATATTGTCGCACGGCGTTAAATTATTGTGTATAACGGAAATTAAGAGACATAATCATAAAAAAAATTATGCGCAGATAGAAAAATATTATGAATAAAAACACACTATTTCGAGCAAAAAGTGTATCTTTGCTTGAATTAATGTGCGTAAAAGTATTATACAGACAATTTTATTTACTTAATTTACTAACTAATAACTATTTATGAAAAAGATGCTTTTCACACTTGTTGCCCTTTTCATTGGCGTAACAAGCATTATGGCACAGGATCCCACCGCTCCTCTGCCCGTGGATTCGGATGTTCGCATCGGTAAGCTCGACAACGGCATGACCTACTACATCCGCCACAACGAGAAGCCTAAGGGTCAGGCCAGCTTCTACATCTACCACGACGTAGGTGCTATCCAGGAGGCTGACGACCAGCAGGGCTTGGCTCACTTCCTTGAGCACATGGCATTCAACGGCTCGAAGAACCTCCCCGGTAAGGAGATGATCGAGAAGTTGGAGACTATCGGCGTTCAGTTTGGCTACAACCTTAACGCCTTCACATCGTGGGATTGCACCGAGTACATGATTAAGGACTGCCCCATCACCGAGGAGAACCTCGATTTGGCACTTCTTATCTTGCACGACTGGTCGCAGTTCATCGCATTGCAGCCCTCGGAGATTGACTCTGAGCGTGGCGTTATCATGGAGGAGCTCCGCTCACGCGATGGTGCACAGTGGCGTTCGCAGATCGACATGATTGCACAGCTCTTCAAAGGCACACTCTACGAGCACCGCAACATCATTGGCCACCTCGACGGTTTGAAGTCTTTCGACCACACCGCGTTGGAGAACTTCTACCACAAGTGGTATCGCCCCGAGTATCAGGCTATCGTTATCGTTGGTGATGTAGACGTTGACCAGGTAGAGGCTAAGATTAAGACCCTCATGGCCGACATCCCCGCTTCGCCCGCAGATGCTGCACAGAAGGATGTTATCGTAGTTCCCGCTACCGAGGAGCCTATCGTATCGGTATTTGCCGACAAGGAGCTTACTCAGTCGAGCGTGATGATGTTCGCACGCCGTGAGGCTCTGCCCAAGGAGTTGAAGGCGTCGATTATCGGCTACTCAACAGACCTCGTTTACAACTTCGTAACACACATGATGAACGCTCGTTTCGAGGAGTTGTCGCAGAAGGCTGATGCACCCTTCGTAAGCGGAGGCATGGATGAGGGTAGCTTTGGCATTTGCCCCACTATGGAGACCACAATGTTCACTATTACCGCTCACGAGGGCCGTATTCTCGATGGCTTCCGCGCTATGTACACCGAGATGGAGCGTATGCGCCGTCATGGTTTCACCGCCGGCGAGTTTGAGCGCGCAAAGCAGGAGATTATGCGTCGTGCAGAGCGTCAGTACACCAACCGCAACGACGTTAAGAACGACGAGTACGCACAGCGTTACCTCGACCACTACGCTAAGGGCACCTCTATGATGGATGCCGAGACCGAGTGGCAGTTGGATCAGATGCTCATCAACAGCCTCAATGTTGACGCTATCAACCAGGCATATTTGAGCATGGTACAGCCCAACAAGAACCTCGTAGTTCTCGCACGCACTCCCTTGAAGGAGGGTCTTGCTGTTCCCACCGAGGCAGAGATTAACGCTATCATCGCTGAGGTTGAGGCTGCGGAGATCGAGCCCTACAAGGACAACACCGTTATCGAGCCCCTTATCGACGCATCTGCTAAGTTGAAGGGTTCGGCTGTTAAGAAGACCGAGTACAACGACTCATTGGGCTACACCGAGTGGACTTTGAAGAACGGCATCACAGTTATCGTTCGTCCCTCGACATTGAAGGCCGACGAGGTTAGCATCAACGCTACATCTAAGGGTGGTTGCTCTATGCTTACCGACGAGGAGTTCTATCAGGGTGCCTTCCTCGGCATGGTTATGGGTCAGTCGGGTATCGGCAAGTTCTCGAACACTGAACTTTCGAAGCAGCTCTCAGGTAAGAGCGCATACGCAAGCCTTGGCGTTAACACATACGAGCACGCCGTTAATGCAGGTGGCTCACCCAAGGATATCGAGACTATCTTGCAGTTGCTCTACCTTAACTTCACTTCTCCTCGTTTTGACCAGGGCGACTTGGATAACATGAAGAAGATGTATGTACCCTACTTCCGCAACATGGAGTCAAATCCCGACTACATCGTAGGTCGCGAGTTGCAGAAGACCCTCTACAACAACCACGCACGCCGTCAGATTACCTCTGCCGAGCAGATTGAGGCTATCAACATCGAGACATTGAAGACGGTACACGCTAAGTTGTTCAGCTACGCTGACGACTTCCGCTTCATCATCGTTGGTAATGTTGACTTGGAGACTTTGAAGCCCCTCGTTGAGAAGTACATCGGTTCGCTCCCCACATCGAAGAAGGCTGAGTATGCTGTTGTTGACGATGGCGTACGCGTAGTTGAGGGTGAGGTTACTAACGACTTTAAGACTGCAATGCAGCAGCCCAAGGTATCGGTTTACATGACCTACTCGGGCGACATGGAGTACACACCCAAGAATCGTCGAATTCTCGACCTTCTCTGCCGTGCTCTCGACTCACGCTACCTCATCTCTATCCGTGAGGAGAAGGGCGGTACATACGGTGTACAGGTTCAGGGCAACATCGAGGAGTACCCCAACGAGCACTACATGCTCCACATCGTATTCGACACCAACGAGCAGTTGGCTGACGAGTTGGTAGATATCTGTATCGCCGAGTTGGAGAAGATTGCTAAGGAGGGCCCCTTGGCTGAGGATGTAGCAAAGTCTAAGGAGTTCCTCGTGAAGAACTACAACAACGTCTTGGAGAACAACGGTGGTTGGATGTCTGCAATCATCAGCTGGAAAGAGGAGGGCTACAACTTCAAGGAGGAGTACCTCGGCTTGGTTGACAGCATCACTCTGGATGACATCAAGGCTATGGCACAGAAGATTCTCAACGATGGCAACCTGACTAAGGTTATCATGCGTCCCGAGGCTCAGTAGTCTTACCACAAGACTATACCGACAACCCGACTTACCTACAAGTCGGGTTGTTTTTTTATCCCATAATCACACACACAACACCGAGGCAAACAACAACCCGTAACGAAATACATTTGGTTGTTAACTAAAAAATCATTATATTTGCGGTAGCGATTTGTTACTATGCAGAAGCTCTATATCATAGCAGGATGTAATGGTGCGGGCAAGACCACCGCATCTTATACCATGCTGCCCGAGATGCTCCATTGCCACGAGTTCGTCAATGCCGACGAGATTGCTCGCGGATTGTCGCCTTTCAACCCCGACAGTATGGCTATCGAGGCAGGACGTCTCATGTTGCGCCGCATAAACGACCTATTGGAGGATGGTAGCGACTTTGCTTTCGAGACAACACTCTCAACACGCACATATCAGAAGTTCATCGACCGTGCCCACGAGCGTGGTTACTTTGTCTCGCTACTCTACTTTTGGCTACCAACACCCGAGCAGGCTATCGAGCGCGTAGCAAAGCGTGTGAGCCTCGGAGGCCACAACATCCCGACGAATACTATCTACCGTCGCTATGCGAGTAGCATACGCAACCTACGATCGCTCTACATGCCCATTTGCGACTATTGGGTTATCTACGACAACAGCACTGCCGAGGGGGTAAAAAAGGTTGCCTACGGCTCTAAGGACGAAATAAAAGAGGTCGTAGATCCGTTAGCCTACCAAACGATTTTGAACTATGAGTGAATTTGAGATAAGAGAACTTCAAGAGCGCATCGACGCAGGCATACTGCTTGCCCAGCGACGACTAATCGAGCGCACACGCAAGGACAATGGCGACCTTGTTGTTGTGCGCGATGGCAAGGTTGTGCGCCTGACGCCCGACCAGCTCAAACAGTAGAGAGCAACAATAGCCTATCCAAATATATAGTACCGAGGATTATACACTCTCCTCGGTACTATTTCGTTTATATATTGCGACGATTTAGCCCGTAAACGGAGCGCATAACGAACTTATGCTCACGAACGACATAAAAAGAGCGCGAACAGGCCTACTTAGACCCATTCGCGCCGATGATTAGGAGTCCGAAGACAGACTCTTAGTGATTAGATTCCTACGCGGTCGAAGATGAAATCTACATTCTTCAAATAGTACTCCAACGTGAAGCAAGCATCCAGCTCCTCGCGTGTGAGCACAGCCATAACATCGGCACTCTCGGCCAAGAGCTCCTGATAGTCGGCACGCTCACTCATAGCACGCATAGCGATAGGCTGAACAGTATCGTAAGCCTTCTCACGCGAGAAGCCCTTGTCGATAAGTGCGTTCATGACGCGCTGCGCGAAGATAACCTTGCGCGTACGATAGATGTTCTCCATCATCACATCCTTGAATACAACGAGGTTTTCGAGGATGCCACGGAAGCGTGTGAGCATATAGTCCAGAAGCATCGTAGCATCGGGAAGGATGATACGCTCGGTTGATGAGTGCGAGATATCGCGCTCATGCCACAACGCAACATTCTCGTAGAAGGCAGCCATGTAACCACGCATCACACGTGCACAGCCACACATATTCTCGCTCGAGATGGGGTTACGCTTGTGAGGCATGGCACTCGAACCCTTCTGACCCTTACCAAACGACTCCTCGACCTCGTGTACCTCGGTACGCTGCAAGTTACGAATCTCCATAGCCATCTGCTCGATGCTCGATGCGATAACGGCCAACGTAGCCATGTAGTAGGCGTGGCGATCACGCTGGATAACCTGAGTCGATATATTTGCGCTCTCGATACCGAGTTTCTCGCACACATAGTCCTGAATGAAGGGAGGAATATTTGCGAAGTTGCCCACAGCACCCGAAATCTTACCTACCTCGACAGCACGCGATGCTGCAACGAAGCGAGTGAGGTTACGCTTCATCTCCTCGTACCACAACGCCCACTTCAAGCCGAAGCAGGTGATATCGGCATGGATACCGTGTGTACGGCCAATGCAGGGGGTATCCTTAAACTCGATAGCACGGCGACGCAACACTTCGAGCATCTGCTCCAAGTCGTCGATGAGCACCGAGTTGGCCTGCTTCAAGAGGTAGCCGTTAGCGGTATCTACCACATCGGTACTCGTAAGACCATAGTGCACCCACTTACGCTCATCGCCCAAAGTCTCGCTCACGGCGCGTGTGAAGGCGACAATATCGTGGCGTGTCTGCTGCTCAATCTCGTAGATGCGGTTGATATCGAACGATGCGTTCTTCCAAAGTTTCTCGACATCCTCCTTGGGCACTACGCCGAGCTGGCTCCAAGCCTCCGATGCAAGGATTTCTACTTTGAGGTATGCCTCGAACTTATTCTTCTCGGTCCATACCTTACGCATAATCTCTCTGCTGTATCTTTCAATCATAGTTCTAAGTTATTTATAAGGTTAGTTATCTCTTTTCCATCTTACGCTCAAAGCTCTCAACGGTATTCTCCATGAGGCATGTGATAGTCATAGGCCCAACACCACCGGGGACGGGAGTGATATGCTCGGCAACGTGCTGTGCTGCCTCGAAGTCTACGTCGCCGCACAACTTTCCGGTACGCGAATCACGATTTACGCCCACGTCGATAACCACAGCACCCGGCTTAATCATATCTGCCGTGATAAGACGCTCACGACCAATAGCCACGACCAAAATATCGGCACGGCGCGTAACCTCACCCAGATTCTTGGTGCGCGAATGGGCCACCGTAACCGTAGCGTTGTTATCGAGAAGTAGTTTAGCCACAGGCAGACCAACAATGTTACTACGACCTACAACCACAGCCTCCTTGCCCTCAATCTCGACATTTGCCGACTTCAATAGTTTGATTATACCCTTAGGTGTGCATGGCTGCGTACATGGCTGTTTGAGCCATAGGCGCGCAACATTATATGGGTGGAAGGCATCAACATCCTTATCGGGCGAGATGGCTGCAATAACCTTTGCCTCGTTGATATGCTTGGGCAGAGGCAACTGCACGAGGATGCCATCAACATCATCATCGTGGTTGAGCGTATCTATAATATCGAGCAACTCCGCCTCCGTAATGGTATCGGGACGACGAATAGTCGTATTGCGAATACCCACCTCCGTAGCTGCCTTAGCCTTACCCGTAACATAGGACACACTACCCGGATCCTCGCCAACAAGTATAACGACGAGGTTGGGCGTAGTGCCACACTTTACAGCATCGGCTGCTACCTGCTCGGCAAGTTGGCTCTTCAAGCTCTTAGAAAGCTCTTTTCCGCTAATAATCATATAATTACTCTAATTTAATTTACGCAATAGTTTAGCCTAACGAAACGCCTTATTGCCAATATCCGTGCGATGGAAAAGGTTATCGCACTCGATAAGTTCAATATCGGCACGCGCCTTACGTTGTGCCTCGGCAAGCGTATCGGCCTCAGCAACGACAATCATAACGCGACCACCTGCGGTAACCAACTCGCCATCCTTCATGGCTGTACCCATGTGGTAAATCTTAGACTCAACACGCTCCGTGCCACGTATCACTGCACCCTTATCGTAGCTGCCGGGATAACCCTTAGACGCAAGGACTATGCCCAACGTCGCAACATCGCGCCACTCGGCATGAGGCTCACGACCCTCGGCAACAGCCATAAACAGCTCCGTAGCGTCGCTCTGCAAACGGGGCAGCACAACCTCCGTCTCGGGATCGCCAAAGCGGGCATTAAACTCAATAACCTTGATACCCTGGGGCGTCTTCATAAGACCGCCATAGAGCACACCCGTAAAGGGAACACCCTCCGCAACCATAGCATCGGCAACACGCTGCATGATATTCTCCATGGCGTAGGCATGATCCTCCTCTGTAACGAACGGCAACGACGTGTAGGCACCCATACCTCCTGTATTGGGGCCCTCGTCGTTATCGTAGGCGCGCTTATGATCCTGAGCAACGGGCATAGGACAAATCTTATTGCCGGCAACAAAGCACATGAGAGAGAACTCCTCGCCTGTGAGGAACTCCTCGATAACTACCCTGCCCTCGCCAAACTTCGTATCGAGCAACATGTCTCTGAGCGTAGCCTCTGCCTCCTCCATAGTCTCGGCGATTACCACACCTTTACCGGCTGCCAGACCGTCGTATTTAAGCACCGTGGGCAGCGTACCGCGACGTACATAGGCCATAGCCTCCTCAAAGTCGGTAAATGTAGCGTAGTCGGCCGTAGGCACGTCGTACTTCTTCATGAGACGCTTAGCAAAATCCTTGCTCGATTCAATCTCCGCGGCAGCCTTTGTAGGGCCGAATATTTTGAGACCATCGGCACGGAAGCGGTCTACAACACCAACAGCCAACGATGCCTCGGGGCCTACGACCGTGAGGTCGATAGCCTGCTCCTTAGCAAAGGCGAGCAGACCCTCGACATCCGTATCCTTAATTGCTACGCACTCGGCCAATGCGGCGATACCCGCATTGCCTGGCGCACAATATATCTTCTCGGCACGGGGCGAACGCGACAAAGCCTCGACAATAGCGTGGCAGCGACCACCCGAGCCTATAACAAGCAGTTTCATACTATACTTAGTTTCTAAATGTTTTACAAACGTAGCGGTTTAGTGCTTGAAATGACGCATGCCGGTCATCGTCATGGTCATACCAAACTCATCGGCACGCTTCACCGAGTCCTCGTCGCGAACGCTACCTCCGGGCTGCACAAGAGCCGTAACGCCATACTCACGGGCCAACGTAACGGTATCGTCGAATGGGAAGAAGCCATCCGAGGCGAGAGTGATACCCTCGGTAAAGCCGGCAGCCTTAGCCTGCTTCAAGGCAATCTCGGCAGAGCCTACACGATTCATCTGGCCGGCACCAACACCTACCGTATGGCCATCCTTAACAGCGACGATAGCGTTTGACTTAACATGCTTAACGATGCGCCAACCGAAGTTCATATCCTCCAACTCCTGAGCTGTGGGCTTACGGTTTGTAACGCACATATCCTCCACTACGGTCTTGGTATCCATATCAAGAGCCTGAACGAGAACGCCACCATTAACGGTAACATACTGCGTAAGCTTCTTATCAGACTTTGTCATATCCATCTGCAACAGGCGCAAGTTCTTCTTCGTTGAGAGGATATCCAATGCCTCCTTCGAGAACGAGGGAGCCATGATAATCTCCAAGAAGATGGGCTTCATCAGCTCTGCAACCTCCGCCGTGAGCTCACGGTTTACGGCAACGATACCACCGAAGATACTTACCTTATCGGCCTCGTATGCCTTCTCCCAAGCCTCCTTAACATCCTTACCGATGGCTGCACCACAGGGATTCATGTGCTTCAAGCCTACGCAGAAGGGCTCATCGAACTCACGAACGATATTCAAGGCAGCATTAGCATCCTGAATATTGTTGTACGACATCTCCTTGCCATTGAGCTGCTTTGCGGTAGCCAACGAGTAAGGCACCTCCTCGGCCGTGCGGTAGAACTTCGCACTCTGGTGAGGGTTCTCGCCATAACGAAGAGTCTGCACAAGGTCGAACGAAGCAAAGAGCTTCTCGTTGAGGGCTGCCTGCTCGCGCATATATGTGGCGATGCACATATCGTACTCGGCAGTGTGGGTATAAGCCTTAGCCGAGAGCTGCAAACGTGTATCAAGCGTAGTGTTGCCGCCGGCCTCAATCTCAGCAATGATACGCTGATAGTCCGCGGGGTCGCACACTACCGTAACATCGCGGTAGTTCTTGGCTGCCGAACGCAACATCGAGGGGCCACCGATATCGATATTCTCGATAGCATCCTCCATCTTAACATCCGGTTTCGAAATGGTCTGACGGAAGGGGTACAGATTGACACACACCATATCGATAAACTCGATAGCGTTATCCTTCAACGCTTTGAGGTGGCTCTCATCGTCGCGACGTGCCAACAAGCCGCCGTGCACCTTGGGATGAAGAGTCTTAACACGTCCATCGCAAATCTCCGGAAAACCGGTAACCTCGCTGATATTGATAACCTCAATGCCACTATCTTGAAGGAGCTTCATGGTACCTCCCGTGGCTATAATCTCCCAGCCAAGACGACGCAGATTTTGAACAAACTCAACTACGCCCGTCTTATCGCTAACGCTTACTAATGCTCTCATAGTTATATTAGAACTTCTTATTTATCAGTTTGTTAATAGTCTTTACATAGAGCTTATGCTCGATGTTGTGAATAAGGTTGGTAAGTTCATCGATATCCGAGCCCTCATAGACAACAGCACCCTGATCGATGATGCGACCACCATCCAGCGTCTCATCGACAAAGTGGGTGGTAACACCGAAAATCTTAACACCATAGTCCACAGCATCCTGAATAGCATGAGCACCCTTGAACGAGGGCAGCAACGAGGGGTGAATATTCACGATACGCTGCTCGTAACGCTCCAACAGCACCTTGCCGACGATGCGCATATAGCCCGCCAAACAGATGAAATCAACCTTACGCTCATCGAGCATCGTGGCCAACATTGTCTCGTAGGCCTCGCGCGACTCATACTCCTTGGGGTTGAACGCAAAACTCTCGGTGCCAAATAATTTGGCTCGCTCCAAGACCTTCGCACCGGGCTTATCGCACACCAACAGAACAATCTCTGCATCGAGACGTCCATCCTGACAAGCCTCCGCAATAGCCTGATAATTGCTACCGCTACCACTTGCAAAGACTGCCAATCTTGTCTTTCTCATAGTGTGTTAGATGATAGTTACACCCTCACCCTCGATAACTCGACCAATAACCGAGGCACGCTCGCCCTCAGCCGCTAAGATATCAATAGCCTTCTGTGCATCAGCCTCAGGCAACGCGATAACCATACCGATACCCATATTGAAGATATTGAACATCTCGCGATGACCGATACCGCCATACTTCTCCAAGAGACGGAAGACGGGAAGAATCTCCCAGCTACCCTCCTTAACCTCTACGCCCTGACCATCTTTGAGGATGCGGGGAATATTCTCGTCGAAGCCGCCACCTGTGATATGGCTGATGCCATGAACATCACACTCGGCGATAACCTTCAACACCTGCTTAACGTAGATGCGTGTAGGCGTAAGCAACACCTCGCCCAACTTACGGCCACCAATCTCATCGTAGCACTCGTTGAGTTTCAAGGCGTTATCGCTAACAACCTTACGCACAAGGCTGAAACCGTTAGAGTGAACACCGCTCGAAGCGATACCCACCAAAACGTCGCCCACCTTAACACGCTCACCTGCGTCGATAAGCTTTGCGCGCTCAACAACACCTACCGTGAAGCCTGCAATGTCGTACTCGCCATCCTGATACATGCCCGGCATCTCGGCAGTCTCACCACCAACCAAAGCACAACCTGCCTGACGACAACCCTCTGCAACACCGGCAACGATAGCCTCGACCTTAGCGGGCTCGTTGTGGCCTACGGCAACGTAGTCCAGGAATACCAAAGGCTCGGCACCCTGCGCCAAAACATCGTTTACGCACATCGCAACAGCATCAATACCGATAGTATCGTGCTTGTCCATCTCGAAGGCGAGCTTCAACTTTGTGCCTACGCCATCGGTACCGCTAACCAACACGGGCTCCTTGATATTGAGCTCCGCAAGGTTAAACATACCACCAAAGGCTCCAATATTACCCATAGAGCCGCGACGCTTGGTCGATGATACATGTGATTTGATACGTCTTACTACTTCATAACCGGCTTCGAGGTTCACACCGGCCTCTTCGTAACTCTTTGCCATAAATCTTATATTTTTTTACTTATTAATTATCTCTTGTTTTGATATAACGATGTGGGATAGCATCCGTTGAAACACGCCATACATAGCTCCGAGCGATTTCCTGCCTTCAACAACGCCTCCTCCGAGAGGAACTCCAACGAGTCGGCCTCGATAGCCTTGCACGCCTCCTCCTTACTCATTCGAGCACACAGCAACTCGCTGCGGGTCGACATATCTATACCATAGAAGCAGGGATTTGTGATGGCGGGCGATGCAATACGCACGTGTACCTCCGAGGCCCCCGCCTCCTTCAACAGACGCACAATACGCAGCGACGTAGTACCTCGCACAATAGAGTCGTCAATCAACACTACGGACTTACCCTTGACGAGTGAACGCACGGCCGAGAGCTTCATGCGAACACCCTTCTCGCGCATCTCCTGCGACGGCTGGATAAATGTACGAGCGACATACTTATTCTTGATAAGTCCCATCTCATAGGGGATACCGCTCGCCTCCGAGTAGCCGATAGCGGCACTGATACTCGAATCGGGAACACCGATAACGACATCGGCCTTGATGGGCGACTGCTCGTAGAGATACTTACCCGAGAGTTTGCGGAATGTATGCACATTGCAGCCCTCGATATCAGAGTCGGGGCGCGCAAAATAGATATACTCCATGGCGCACATCAGATGACGCTGATATAACGAGTAGCGGTTTGAGCGTATGCCGTGGTGGTCGATGGTTACAACCTCGCCCGGCTCAATATCACGAATATACTCGGCACCAACAATATCCAAAGCACATGTCTCCGAGCTGACAACATAGCCATCGCCGAGCTTACCGATAACCAGAGGTCTCAGGCCATGCTTATCGCGGCAAGCGTAGATACGGTTCTTAGTCATGATAAGGAAGGCGAATGCTCCCTCCAACATGTTGAGTGCTTCGATAATATTGTCAATGCGGTTCTTCTCATTCTTCTCCTTCTTGACGAGGTGGGCCAGGAGCTCACTATCCGACGAAGAGTGGAACAGGCTGCCACGCACCTCCAAGTAACGAGCCAACTCCTTAGAGTTAACCAAATTACCATTGTGAGCAAGGGCAAAATCGCCTGTATGGTGGCTGAACGAGAAGGGCTGCACATTGTTTGCGCCACCACCACCCGTTGTTGCATAACGAACATGACCGATGGCTATACGACCTTTCAGCTTATCGAGTTTCTGCTGGTTAAAGACCTCGGTTACAAGACCCTCGCCCTTTACGGTATTCAACTTATCGCCATCAAAGGCCGAGATACCACAAGCCTCTTGGCCACGGTGCTGCAAGGCGTGCAGACCATAGTAGGCAAGGTTTGGAGCATCATCCACACCGAAGATACCGAACACACCACACTCCTCGTGGAGGTCATCGCCATAAATATCTAATGAATCTTTCAGCATACCTATACATTTATATTAGGGATGTTCAAACTTTACTTTTTTAGAGCCTCGCGAATACGATTGGCAACCTCCTCGTACGCCTCGCGCACATGACCCAAATCTCGGCGGAAGCGATCCTTATCCATGCACTCGCCCGAGGTCTTATCCCACAGACGACAAGTGTCGGGCGTAAGCTCGTCGGCCAAAACCAACTCGCCACTCTCATCGCGACCGAAGACAATCTTGAAGTCGACGAGATTAATGTTCGCCTTATCGAGCAACGCGCGAAGCAGCATATTCACCTTAGCCGAAATATCGTATATCTTAGCCAGCTCCTCGTAGGTAGCCAAGCCAAGGGCTACGGCATGGTGGTCGTTGATGAGCGGGTCGCCAAGGTTCTCATCGCGCAAGCAGAGGTCAAAGATAACATTCTCGTGCGTGATACCCTCCTCCAAACCAAGACGCTTGACCATAGAGCCTGCAATGGCATTGCGCACAATAACCTCAAAGGGCAGATGCTCGACAACACCACAAAGCTGCGTATCTTCGGACAACTGCTCCACAAAGTGGGTTTTGATGCCATTAGCGTTAAGCCATCCAAGCAACATAGACGAGATGGCGCAGTTCATGCTGCCCTTATTCTCAATCTGCGCATGCTTGATACCATAGAAGGCCGTAGCATCATCCTTAAATTGGATGATGATACGCTCCTTGCTATCGGTACTATATATCTTCTTACTCTTACCTTCGTATTGAAGTTCCAACTTTGTCATAACAACTATTTGTTAAGAAAGTAGTTAACGGCATTAGCAAAAATATCCTGAACCTTCTCGCCATGAATATTCTTCATCAAATCGCGCTCGTAACGCTCCGTGTGGCCCATCTTACCGAGAATCTGACCGCTCGGGTCGATAATACCCTCAATACCGAAGCTCGAACCGTTGGGGTTATAGGGCGAATCGGTCGTAGGACGGTTCTCGGCATCAACATACTGGAATGCCACCTGGCCATTTGCGAACAACTCCTCGGCAAGTTCATCGCTAACCACGAACTTACCCTCGCCATGGCTCACAGCGATAGAGTGAATGTCGCCAACCTCGAATGATGACAACCACGGAGAGGCGGTAGTGCCGACACGTGTAGATACAATCTGCGAGATATGACGATTGATGTCGTTACGGAACAGTGTGGGCGACGCCTTGGTAACCATACCCAGACGGCCGTAGGGCAACAAGCCCGACTTAACCAACGCCTGGAAGCCGTTACAGATACCGAGAATCAAACCGCCACGGTCAAGCAACGCATGAATTGCATCGGCAATATCCTTATTATTCAGCACATTGGCAATAAACTTACCGCTACCATCAGGCTCATCACCTGCCGAGAAGCCACCACTGAGCATCATGATATTACAACGCTCGATGCAGGCCTTCATCTCGGCAATCGAAGCAAAGACATCGTCGCTCGTGAGGTTGCGGAACACCGAAATCTCGGCCTGGGCACCTGCGCGCTCAAAGGCACGGGCAGTATCGTAGTCGCAGTTAGTACCGGGGAATACGGGGATGTAAACCTTAACCTTATCCACCTTTGCACCCTTGTACTCCACCTTGCGAGCTACACCCTCGCTGATGCGGGTAGGCTCGCCCTGAGCACCACGGTCGGCATATATCTGCGTGAAACGCTCCGTGTTGGCCTTCAACAACTCGTCAAGCGAGAGGCTGACACCCTCAACAGTGATACTCTTAGCCTCGACGGTCTTACCTATAAGCTCGGCCGAGGGGTGGTTGAGTGTACGGCGGCTCTCAACGACAATCGAGCCGTAGGTATAGTCGTAGAGCGACTGCTCAGAGCATGTGAGCGTAGCACCTATGCCGTTACCAAAGGCCATCTTCGCAACAGCCTCGCCAACGCCACCAAAGCCCACGGCGTACGCCGAAACGATATCGCCCTGCTCAATCTTCTCCGACACGAAGTCGAAGTTACGCTTCAAGCACTCGGTAGAGGGCATGAAGTTAGCCTCGGGCGTATGACGTATTACATATATATTATTATTCGCGCTCTTAAACTCGGGGCTGATAACCGTGCGGGCATCGACCGTCGTAATACCGAAGGCCATGAGCATGGGCGGAACATCGATATCGCGGAACGTACCGCTCATAGAGTCCTTACCGCCAATCGAGGGCAGACCCAACTCCACCTGCATCTTCAATGCTCCAAGCAGAGCCGAGAGAGGCTTACCCCACGACTTATCGTCGGTCATACGCTCGAAATACTCCTGATACGAGAAGCGCATCTTATCGTAGCGTGCACCCGCAGCCACAACCTTGGCACACGCCTCAACTACGGCATAGGCAGCACCATGATAGGGGCTCCATGTAGCGATGTAGGGGTTATAGCCGAAGGCCATGACGCTGGCCGTATTGGTGTAGCCATTACCCACGGGAAGCTTCTGCACCGACACCTGAGTCTCGGTACACTGAGTCTTACCGCCATAGGGCATCAACACCGTAGAGGCACCGATAGTAGAGTCGAACATCTCAACGAGACCCTTCTGCGATACTACGTTGTCGTCAGCCAAGTTGTTCTTCATGCGCTGCTCAACGCTCTGGCCGGCAACCTTACGCTCAAACGGATTCTTATTCTCAACAGCACCGATACGAATCTTAGTGTAGTGCTTAGCACCGGCCGAGTCGATAAAGTCGCGCGACAGGTCAACGACGAGCTTATCGCCCGAGTACATACGCATACGGCGAGTATCTGTTACGTCGGCCACGTAGGTAACCTCAACATTCTCCTCGCGACAAAGGCTCATAAACTTATCGACATCCTTACGCTCGACAACCACCGACATACGCTCCTGCGACTCGCTAATAGCCAACTCGGTTGAGTTAAGGCCCTTATACTTCGTAGGCACACGGTCGAGGTAGATATCGAGTCCATCGGTAAGCTCACCGATAGCAACGCTCACACCACCTGCGCCAAAGTCGTTCGACTTCTTGATAAGACGTGTAACATCGGCACGACGGAACAGACGCTGCAACTTGCGCTCCTCGGGAGCATTACCCTTCTGCACCTCAGAGCTACACTCCTCCAATGAGTTGAGCGTATGCTCCTTTGATGAACCCGTAGCACCACCTACGCCATCGCGGCCTGTACGGCCACCAAGCAACAGCACTACATCGCCGGGGGCGGGACTCTCACGACGTACATTCTCGGCCTTGACAGCACCGACAACGGCACCCACCTCCATACGCTTTGCTACGTAGTTGGGGTGGAACACCTCGCGGACGTGTGTCGTGGCAAGGCCAATCTGGTTACCGTAGCTCGAATAACCTGCTGCCGCCTTCGTAGAGATGATACGCTGCGGGAGCTTACCCTCCAACGTCTCATCCACGCGCTTGTAGATATCACCGGCACCCGTTACACGCATAGCCTGGTAGACGTAGCTACGACCCGATAATGGGTCGCGAATAGCACCACCAAGACATGTCGAAGCACCACCAAAAGGCTCAATCTCGGTGGGGTGATTGTGTGTCTCGTTCTTAAACTGCAACAACCAACGCTCCATGTGGCCGTCAACATCCACATTAACGAAGATGCTGCATGCGTTGTTCTCCTCCGACTGCTCCATATCGTCGAGCTTACCCACCTTACGCAAGTAACGCGCACCGATGGTTGCAAGCTCCATCAGGCAGAGGCTCTTCTGCTCACGACCAAGCTCCTTGCGGATATTGCGCATAAGGTCGAGCGACTCCTCGAACTCAGCCTTCATAAACGACTCGTCGAGAGTTATCTCCTCAATCTCGGTAGTAAATGTTGTATGACGGCAGTGGTCGCTCCAATAGGTATCGAGGATACGCAACTCGGTCTCAAAGGGGTCGCGGCCCTCAGTGCGGAAGTAGTTGACAACCTCGCGCAGGTCATCGGCATTCATAGCCAAGCCCTGAGCCTTGCAGTAGGCTGCGAGCTCGTCGTCCTGCATATCGCGGAAGCCCTCCAAAACAGGTACAGGCTTAACCTCTGCGCTCTCGGCATCCGACAACACATCGAGGTTCTTCTTGCGAGACTCTACGGCATTGATAAAGTACTTCTCGATACGCACCATATCGGCATCCGTAACCGTATCATCGAAGATAAGCAGACGCGAAGACTTAATGCGAACATCGGCCTTGGGGTCGATAAGGTGGACACAATCCACAGCCGAGGCGGCACGCTGGTCGAACTGACCGGGGAGGAACTCCACAGCCAACGAGCGGCAGCCCTCCAAGTTACACTCATCGGTAACAGAGTCGGTAACAACCTCACCAAAGACCGAGTAACGGCTCTTTTCGAGCAACTCATCCGAGAAGCCGAAGAGGTCGTAGACGTTGATGTATCGCAACTTTGCGATGTTAAGACCAAGATTTGTATTGAACTCTCGGCGGAGAGTGTCAGCCTCGACTTGGAAACGAGGATATTTCTCAACAAATATGCGGCGATTCTTCATATCGTTTGAATGTCGTAATTTATCCTAAATTTCTTGCAGTAAACACTCCGACTACAACTCCGAAGCGAGCACCTTCTCGGTCTGTGCCTTGCGGAAGGCAACAAGACGCTCTTCAAGAGCCTTGTCCGTCAGCGCAAAGATTGAGGCTGCGATGAGCGCAGCGTTCTTCGCTCCGTTGATGGCTGTCGTCGATACGGGGATACCACCGGGCATCTGCACGATTGACAACAAAGAGTCCATGCCGCCAAGAGCCGAGGTCTTGATGGGCACACCGATAACCGGAACGGTAGTAAGTGCCGCCGTAACACCCGCTACGTGGGCTGCACCACCCGCACCCGCGATGATAGCACCGATGCCACGCTCACGAGCAGTGGTAGCATACTCGAACATAAGATGTGGGGTACGGTGTGCACTGATAACACGCTTCTCGTACTCGATACCCAACTCCTCCAAAGTCTCGACTGCGGCTTTCATAATATCCCAGTCGCTGGTAGAACCCATGATAACTGCAACTTTCATAATCTCGAAATTTTATTATTTTTTTTAATTCGTTTTCAATTCAGCAACAAGCCGTAGCATACACACATACGCGCGTAAGACGGAGTAGTCGACAGGCCCCTAAGCACTATCAAAAAAAACAAAAAGACCGCTCTACACCCTTTGTGTAAGCGGCCTTAGCCCCATATTACTGCATATTATTTGGTCATAGAGCGTGCAGCACACAAGCATCCTGCACCCTGCGTCAACAGGCCATCCTTGCACACTTAACGACTGATTATTTTTCACATAATCACGACATTGCTCCACCTGTTGAGCAGAGGACAATTCGAAGTATGGCTGTCGGCTTAAAAATTTCATAGGGCAAAGATACATTTTTTTTCGCGATTACAAAAGTGCGCGCACGACTTTTTTCAACTTTTTTTTAACATTTATCAAAACCGTAAGATTATAAAAAAAGTTATACAAAAACTCTTGTGAGATTGATAAAAAATCATTACCTTTGCGCAAATTTAGTTATTACTATGAACCGTCAGCGAAACATACAGTTGTCAAATACTCCACGAGCGTATCAGTCATCGACTGTTTCTCGACGTTTCGACTCTAACGGTATCACTATTTTTGTTTGATTTAGGCGACTCTTTGGGTCGCCTGTTTTTTAATATAGCCACGAGGCATAACTATGGGCAACAAAAGAACAATCATTCGCGGAGCCGACATCAAAGGCTCAACTTACACAGGCGTAGGCGATATAGCCATCAACGACGGTCGCATCGCTGAGCTTGGCAAGTGCATTACACCCGCCGCCGAGGATACCGTAATCGAGGCCAACGGCCTTATCGCCGCACCTGCCTTTGTCGACGTTCACGTACACCTTCGTGAGCCCGGATATGGCCACAAGGAGCGTATCGCAACAGGCACCATGGCCGCAGCACGCGGTGGCTACTCGACAGTATGCCCGATGCCCAACCTGAACCCCGTACCCGATAGCGTTGAGCATCTGGCCGAGGAGCAGGCAATCATCGACCGCGATGCCAAGATTGAGGTACTACCCTATGCCGCTATCACCGTCGAGCGACGCGGTGAGCAGTTGGTTGACTTTGCTGCGCTACACGACAAGGTATGCGCATTCTCGGATGACGGCAGCGGCGTACAGCGCAACGCCATGATGCAGAGAGCCATGGAGGAGGCCGTTAAGTACGACGCCATAATCGCTGCACACTGCGAGATTGAGGAGCTACTCAAAGGCGGCTACATCCACGACGGCGAGTATGCCCGACAGCATAACCATCGCGGCATTTGCTCAGAGAGCGAGTGGGGACAGATTAAGCGCGACATAGAGCTCGCCGAGCAGACAGGATGTCGCTACCATGTATGCCACATATCGACAAAAGAGAGCGTAGAGCTGATACGCGAGGCTAAGGCTCGTGGCGTGAAGATTACCTGCGAGACAGGACCCCACTACCTGATTTTCACAGATATGGACCTCGAAGAGGATGCTCGCTGGAAGATGAATCCCCCGTTGCGCGCAGCCGAAGACCGCGCAGCACTCATCGAGGGTATTAAGGATGGCACTATCGACATGATTGCTACCGACCACGCACCCCACTCCTTGGAGGAGAAGTCTCGCGGCTTGGAGCACAGCGCGATGGGCATCGTAGGCTTGGAGACAGCCTTTGCGGCTCTCAACACTCACCTCGTGCGACGCGGTGTAATATCGATGGAGCGTCTTGTGGAGCTTATGAGCCTTAACCCCCGACGCGTATTCGGCATCGAGGGTGGCCTGAACGTAGGCGACCGTGCCGACATTGTACTGCTCGACACCGAGAAGTGCTGGACGGTGGATAGCTCACAGTTCTACTCGATGGGCAAGGTTACGATGTTCGACGGCCGCGAAATGACGGGCGACGTGGCGATGACCATACATCGTGGCGAGGTGGTTTACAACAACGAAACAAGAGACAAATAACAAATAATAACAGATTAGATGAAACCTTTTACCAAGAAACTTGTACTTGAAAACGGCAAGGAGTTTCCGGGCTATGGCTTCGGTTCAAACCGCGTGGCGGTATGTGAGCTGGTATTCAACACCTCGATGGTGGGCTATCAGGAGATTGTATCCGACCCGACGTACACAGACCAGATTGTGGTGATGACCTACCCTCTGATGGGTAACTACGGCTTCACCGACGAAGACTACGAAACCAAATTCCCGATGATGGGAGGTATGGTTGTTCGCGAATGTTGCGATTCGCCCAGCAACTTCCGCTACACGAAGACTCTGAACGAGGCCTTCGAGGAGTTGGACGTACCCGGCATAGCGGGTGTCGACACACGTATGATTACGCGCATCATCCGCAACGAGGGCACACAGAAGGCAGCCATCGTGGATTACGACATGCCCCACGACGAGGTGATGGAGCTTATCCGCACCACCGAGCAACGTCACGACCAGGTGGCTTCGATAAGTTGCAAGAAGCGTTGGTTCTCGCGTACACCCAACCACAAGTGGGATGTTGTAGCTATCGACTGCGGTATTAAGTACAGCTTCATCCGTCAGCTCAACGCCAAGGGTTGCAACGTAACTATCGTACCTCACAACTCGACACCCGAGGAGATTATGGCATTCAACCCCGACGGTATATTCGTATCAAACGGCCCCGGCAACCCCGAGGACGTAAAGTATATCAGCGAAACTATCGGTGCGTTGCGTGGCAAGTTACCCATTTTTGGCGTTGACCTCGGCCACCAGATTGTAGCCATGACCTACGGTGCAAAGAACGAGAAACTACTCTTCGGCCACCGTGGCGCAAACCACCCTGTAAAGTGTCTCGACAACGGCAAGTTGGAGATTGCCGTACAGAATCATAGCTACACCGTAAACGAGGCCTCGTTGGAGGGTACATCGCTCACGGTAACACACCGAAACCTCTTGGATAACACCATAGAGGGTATCGAGTCAATCAAGGATAAGGTATTCTCGGTGCAGTATCAGCCCGATTGCTCGGCAGAGAGCACCAGCGCATACCTTTTCGATAAATTCATTAAATTGATGGAGGAGCAGAAAAATGCCTAAGAGAACAGATATAAAGAAGGTAATGGTTATCGGCTCAGGCCCTATTGTCATTGGCCAGGCAGCCGAGTTCGACTATGCAGGTACGCAGGCATGTCTTGCACTTAAAGAGGAGGGTTACCAGGTTATCCTCGTAAACTCTAACCCTGCAACAATTATGACCGACACGCATATCGCCGACAAAATCTACATGGAGCCCCTGACGTTGGAGTACGTGGCGAAGATTATCCGCTACGAGCGTCCCGACGCCATCGTCCCCGGCCTCGGTGGTCAGACAGGTCTTAACCTCGCAGTACAGCTCGCCAAGAAGGGTATCTTGGATGAGTGTGGTGTGGAGATTCTCGGTACGTCGTTCACCTCTATCGAGGAGGCCGAGGACCGCGAGTTGTTCAAGGAGCTCTGCTTGCGTATCGGTGAGCCAGTTATTCCCTCACGCATCACCAACTCGATTGAGGAGGGTGTCGAGGCCGCTAAGGAGATTGGCTATCCCGTGGTTCTCCGTCCCGCCTTCACGCTTGGTGGTACGGGTGGTGGCTTTGCCGATAACGAGGAGGAGCTACGCGACGTCATGCGCAACGCGCTCGCCCTGTCGCCCATCCATCAGGTACTCGTCGAGAAGAGCATCAAGGGCTACAAGGAGATTGAGTTCGAGGTTATGCGCGACAAGAACGATACGGCTATCGCCATCTGCTCGATGGAGAATGTTGACCCCGTAGGTATCCACACGGGCGACTCTATCGTTGTGGCACCCAGCCAGACACTCGCCAACAAGGAGTATCAGATGTTGCGTTCGAGTGCTTTGAAGCTCATCCGCGCACTTAAAATCGAGGGTGGCTGCAACGTTCAGTTTGCACTCGACCCCCTATCGTTCAAGTACTATATCATCGAGGTTAACCCTCGCGTAAGCCGTTCATCGGCACTTGCCTCGAAGGCGAGTGGCTACCCCATTGCCCGCGTTACAGCAAAGGTGGCCGTAGGTCTCACGCTCGATGAGATTCGCATTGCGAACACCCCTGCGAGCTTCGAGCCTACGTTGGACTACATCGTCACGAAGGTTGCCCGTTTCCCCTTCGATAAGTTTAGCGACGCCTCGAACGAGCTTGGCACACAGATGAAGGCTACGGGTGAGGTTATGAGCGTAGGCCGCACATTCGAGGAGGGTCTTTTGAAGGCCGTGCGCTCTCTCGAAACAGGCGTATGCCACATCTACCACAAGAAGTTCGACACGATGTCCGTAGAGGGTATCATCGCCTACATCCGCAAGGGTACCGATGACCGTCTCTACGCCATTGCCGAGCTTATACGTCGCGGCGTAGACCTCTTGCACGTCTACGACAACACGAAGATTGATCTCTTCTTCCTCGAAAAGATTAAGAATATCGTGGAGATGGAGCGCACCGTGAAGGAGAACATCGCTAACGTCGAGGTTTTGGCCGACGCTAAGCGCATGGGCCTCAGCGATAAGTTTATCGGCCAGTGCTGGTCGATGACCGAGTCGGAGGTATTCCTTCTTCGCAAGAAGCACAACATCTTCCCCGTATATAAGATGATTGACACATGTGCTGCCGAGTTCGAGTCTAAGGTGCCATACCTCTACTCGACATACGAGCAGGAGAATGAGTCTATCGTAAGCGACCGCCAGAAGATTGTCGTTCTCGGCTCAGGTCCCATTCGTATCGGTCAGGGTGTGGAGTTCGACTACTCTACCGTACACGCCATCTGGGCTATCCGCGAGGCGGGCTACGAGGCCATCATCATCAACAACAACCCCGAGACCGTATCTACGGACTACACCATCAGCGACAAGCTCTACTTCGAGCCTCTGACGGTCGAGGATGTGATGAACGTCATCGACTTGGAGAAGCCCACAGGCGTCGTTGTATCGCTCGGCGGACAGACAGCCATCAACCTTGCGAAGCCTTTGGCCGACCTCGGTGTGAAGATTGTAGGCACGGGTATCGAGGCTATCAACAATGCCGAGGATAGAAAGTGCTTCGAGGCTATCATGCGTCGTGCAGGCATCCCGCAGCCCGAGGCTGAGGCTATCACCGAGATTGAGCGCGGTGTGGCTGCCGCGGAGCGCATCGGCTACCCCGTATTGGTGCGTCCCAGCTACGTATTGGGAGGTCGTGCAATGCAAATCGTATCGAACGAGGAGGCTCTGCGCCACTACCTCAAAACGGCCGTGGAGATTAACGAAGACCAGCCCGTACTCGTCGATAAGTATATCATGGGTAAGGAGTTGGAGGTTGACGCCATCTGTGATGGTAAGGATGTATTCATCCCCGGCATCATGGAGCACGTTGAGCGCACGGGTATCCACTCGGGAGACTCTATCAGCGTATACCCCACATTCAGCGTAAGCCAGAAGGTTAAGGATACCATCATCGACTACACCATACGTCTCGGTAAGGAGATTGGCATCGTAGGTCTCTACAACATCCAATTTATCGCCGACAGCGACGACATGGTATATGTCATCGAGGTTAACCCCCGCTCGTCGCGTACCGTACCCTTCCTCTCGAAGTCGACGGGTGTGCCCATGGCCAAGATTGCAACAAACGTGATGCTCGGCCACTCGCTCAAAGAGCAGGGCATAACAACGATTACCGCCGAGGAGAAGAAGCGTTGGTATGTTAAGACCCCCGCATTCTCGTTCGCCAAGATTCGCGGTGTCGACTCATACCTCTCGCCCGAGATGAAGTCTACGGGTGAGGCTATCGGCTACGACTCGTCGTTGCGTCGCGCGCTGTTCAAGTCGTTGCAGTCGTCGGGTATGACCATCGCCAACTACGGTACTATCTTCGTGTCGATTGCCGATGCCGACAAGCCCCGCGCACTGCCTCTCATCCGCCGCTTCTACGAACTCGGCTTCAACATCGAGGCTACGGGCGGCACGGCTAAGTTCTTGCGCGAGAATGGCATACGCACACGCTGCTTAAAGAAGCTCAGCGAGGGCTCGACCGAGATTTTCGAGTCGATACGCAAGGGCCACGTAAACTATGTTATCAACACCATCGATATCAACCAGCATAGCGCACGTCTCGACGGCTACGACATTCGTCGTTGCGCTGTTGAGAACAACGTTACTATCTTCACCGCATTGGAGACCGTGAGCGTATTGCTCGACGTCTTGGAGGAGATTACGCTCGGCGTATCGACCATTGATGCAGAATAATGTACAAGAAAGGATTATATCGAATTGTAAGTAACACCGCTCTGACACCTGCGATTTATCGCATGGTGTTGGAGGGTGATACGCAGTATATCACCCGCTCGGGTCAGTTCATCAACATCGAGTTGGAGGGCAAGTTCCTGCGTCGCCCTATCTCTGTTGCCGACTACGACGACAAGACCGTTACTATTATATATAAGGTAGTGGGTCGTGGCACCGACCAGATGGCTTCGATGCGCGCAGGTGAGATGCTCGACATCCTCACAGGCCTCGGTAACGGCTTCTCGACCGAGAACAACGCTCAGCGTCCGTTGCTCGTGGGTGGTGGCGTGGGTGTACCACCCATGTACAACCTCTGCAAGCGTCTCATCGCCGAGGGCAAGAAGCCTATGGTCATCATGGGCTTTAACACCGCAGACGAGATTTTCTACTACGACGAGTTCCGCAGCCTCGGTGTCGAGGTGTACTGCTCGACAGTAGATGGTTCGAAGGGCACAAAGGGCTTCGTTACGGATGTCATTCGCGAGAAGAGTGTCACGTTCGACTATCTCTACACGTGTGGCCCTCTGCCCATGCTTCGTGCGCTGTATGACGCCACGGAGGTCGATGGCGAGTTCAGCTTCGAGGAGCGAATGGGTTGTGGCTTTGGCGCATGCATGGGATGCTCATGCAAGACCAAGTATGGCAACAAGCGTATATGCAAAGATGGCCCTGTACTTAAACGTGAAGAGATTATATGGTAAAGCACTATGACACATCGGTTGAGCTTTGCGGAGTGAAGCTCGACAACCCCATAATACCGGCCAGCGGAACGTTCGGCTTCGGACGCGAGTTTGCGGAGTACTATGACCTCGACTGCCTCGGTGCTATATCGTTCAAGGGCACCACGCGTGAGGCTCGCTTCGGCAACCCCACACCGCGCATCGCGGAGTGTAGCGCAGGCATGATTAACTCTGTCGGTCTGCAAAACCCCGGTATCGACGCCGTCATTAGCGAGGAGCTACCCCACCTTCGCCAAATATTCCACAAGCCTATCGTGGCCAACATCAGCGGCTTCTCGTTGGAGGAGTACGAGGAGTGTTGCGCGAAGATTGACAAGGAGGAGCAGGTAGCCATCATCGAGGTTAACGTATCGTGCCCCAACGTGCATAATGGCGGCATGAGCTTCGGCACACAGCCCGAGTCGGCGGCCGAGGTTACACGTCGTGTGAAGAGCGTAACGACGAAGCCCGTATTTATCAAGCTAAGTCCCAACGTTACGGATATCGTAGCTATTGCGCGTGCATGCGAGGAGGCGGGAGCCGATGGTATATGTCTGATAAACACACTCTTGGGCATGCGCATCGACACCATGCGTCGTAAGCCTGTCATCGCCAATAAGATGGGTGGTTTCTCGGGTGATGCCATCTTCCCTGTTGCTGTACGCATGGTATATCAGGTAGCCAATGCGTGCCACATCCCCGTCATGGGCTGTGGTGGCGTGAGCTCGGCATCGGACGTTATAGAGATGATGATGGCGGGTGCCACAGCCGTACAGGTGGGTGCTGCCAACCTACGCAACCCCTACGCCTCAAAGGAGATTATCGAGGCCCTACCCCGCGAGATGGAGCGTCTGGGCATCGAGCGACTCAGAGACATAATCGGAATAGTAAAATAAAACATATAGACCAATGAAACGTGATGTAATCATTGCTTGCGATTTCAGCAGCAAGGAGCAGACGCTCAACTTTTTGGATAAGTTCACAGGCCGTAAGCCCTTCGTGAAAATCGGCATGGAGCTCTTCTACGCCGAGGGCCCCGAGATTGTTCGCACCATCAAGGAGCGCGGACACCGCATCTTCCTCGACCTCAAACTGCACGACATCCCCAACACCGTAAAGAAGGCTATGTCGGTATTGCGTAACCTGGACGTGGATATGACCAACGTACATGCTGCGGGCACGGTAGACATGATGCGCGCCGCTATCGAGGGTCTCACACGCGAGGATGGCACACGCCCCATGCTTATCGCCGTTACGCAGCTCACCTCTACCTCGGAGGAGCGCATGCAGAACGAGTTGCTCATCAACGCCTCGATTAACGACACCATCGTCAAGTATGCCGAGAACACTAAGCTCGCGGGCTTGGATGGCGTGGTATGCTCTCCGTTGGAGGCCGCAATGGTTAAGGCCGCATGTGGCAAGGAGTTTATGACCATCACACCCGGTGTACGCTTCGCCGATGGCGAGGTTGGCGACCAGGTGCGCGTAACCACTCCCGCCAAGGCACGAGAGATTGGCTCAGACTTTATCGTCGTAGGTCGCCCCATCACGGCTGCCGATGACCCCGTAGCAGCATACGAGCGTTGTCTCAGAGAGTTCGTAGGCGAAGAGTAAAGATTATTAACAACCTAAAAATGAATATATTATGGAAAAGAAGATAGCAAAAGACCTTTTGTCTATTGGCGCAGTATTTTTGCGTCCCGAGCAGCCCTTCACTTGGGCAAGTGGCATCAAGAGCCCCATCTACTGCGATAACCGTCTTACACTTACCGCTCCCGAGGTGCGCAACCACGTGGAGGAGGGCCTTGCAGAGCTTATCCGCAAGAACTATCCCGACGTAGAGGTGCTCATGGGTACGTCGACCGCAGGTATCGCCCACGCAGCAATCACCGCAACGATACTCAACCTGCCTATGGGCTATGTGCGCTCAGGCTCTAAGGACCATGGTCGTGGCAACCAGATTGAAGGTAAGTTGGAGAAGGGCCAGAAGGTTGTCGTTGTCGAGGACCTCATCTCTACGGCTGGTAGCTGCATCGAGGTTGTCGAGGCTCTGCGCGCTGCGGGTGCCGACGTGCTCGGCATCGTGAGCATCTTCACCTACGGCATGCAGAAGGGCTTGGACCGCTTGGCCGCAGCCGAGGCTAAGAACTTCTCGCTCTCAAATCTCGACGCCCTGGTAGAGGTTGCAGCCGACGAGGGTTACATCAAAGCAGAGGACAAGGAGCGTATCCTTCGCTTCCGCAACAACCCTTCGGACGAGAGCTGGATTAAGTAATCGTACCTCGACTTTTATTTAAGTAACACAGACATCTGATTATATATGAAGCACTTGATTGACCCCACAGACCTCTCGGTACAGGAGATTTCCGATATTATAGCATTGGCCGAGGATATCATAGCCAACCGAGAGCAGTATAGCGAGGTTTGCCGTGGCAAGAAGCTCGCCACGCTCTTCTACGAGCCAAGCACACGCACACGACTGAGCTTCACCGCAGCCATGATGGAGCTTGGTGGCAACGTCTTAGGCTTTGCCGATGCCCGCTCATCATCTGTTTCGAAGGGTGAGACGGTACAGGATACTGTGAGGGTTATCAACTGCTTTGCCGATATCATCGCCATGCGCCATAAGGTCGAGGGTGCTCCCCTCGCGGCCACGGAGGTGTCGCGCACACCCATCATCAATGCGGGTGATGGTGCACACAGCCACCCCACACAGACCATGACCGACCTACTGACCATAAAGCGTGAGCTCGGCACACTGAACAACCTCACCATCGGTCTTGTCGGCGATTTGAAGTATGGCCGCACGGTACACTCGCTCATCAAGGCTATGACGCGCTACGAGAACACCAAGTTTGTGCTTATATCGCCTCCCGAGTTGGCACTCCCCGACTACATCAAGCGCGATGTATGCGACCGCTACGGCGTGGAGTATCGCGAGTCGAATGATATTGAGAGCGTTATCGGCGATATCGACGTGCTCTACATGACGCGCGTACAGCAGGAGCGTTTTACGGATCTTGCAGAGTACGAGCGCGTGAAGGACTGCTTCATCCTCGATGCCAAGAAGATGCGCGGTGCCAAGGAGCACATGGCCGTATTGCACCCGCTACCTCGTGTCAACGAAATTGCCATCGACGTGGATGCCGACCCGCGTGCCGCCTACTTCCGCCAGGTTGAGAATGGCAAGTTTGTGCGCATGGCCCTCATCCTTCGACTCTTGGAGTGGCAGAATGACCCAGAGCGTAAGTTTGCACAGCCCGAGGGTCGCGCCATAGGGGGCTGCAAGTGCCCCAACCCCGTGTGTATCTCAAATCTCGAACCTGTACGTCCTCGCTTCGAGGAGTCGCAGTTTGAGCCCGGCGTGGTACGTTGCGTCTACTGCGAGTCAAAGGCCGAGTAAAAGTCGAGTACTAATATCTCAGAGGAGTGTCAGTCCACGGGTTGACACTCCTCTAATTTTATACCCAAATTTGTTGATTAGGCCTACTCTACGACATACAACACCGAGCTTTACCGCATAACACCATAATTATCAATTAGTTAACCATTATTTTCAAACCCACATAAACACCTCTTTTGCAACTCATTGATAATCAATAAGTTGAAAAATGGGCGAAATTTATTATTTCAGCACATTGATAATCAACAACTTACACACGTGCCACTGAAAAGTTTGTAACTAAAAAATTTGGTTTTAGCGGGTCAAACACCCTACCTTTGCAGTAACATTCCACAGAGGAGAGCGAAACAGTTAAACATTATAATAAGGTAATAAATTAGTATCGTTATGAAAGCAAAGTATCTGTTTATGGCCGTAGTAGCCATAGCGACAATGGGTGTAGGATGCCAGAAGATTAAGGATGTTCCGTCGGTAGAGATTAACGGCGAGAGCATCAAGGCTGAGGCCGAAGGTGGCGTGATGGTAATCGCGGTATGTTCAACAGGTGTAGATGATGTTGAGATAGACTTCAACAAGAGGTTGGAGTATGACGAGAATGGCGACCTCTACCCCACAGAGCCATGGATAACACTTAACCGTGTGATAAACAACTATGACGAGAATGCCACACGCGAACTAGCCGTATGGACATCGGGTATTGAGATTACGGTGGAGCCCAACGACACGGGCCACGAGCGCACAGCGACAATCAAGGTACGCAGTTTCTCGGTAACTGATAATATTGAGATAAGGCAGCCTGCGATGTAAAGTTAAAACTAAAAGGAGAAGTGCGCTTCGCGCGAGATATAATTGCCTTCCGAGCCGTCTCATAGTCTCATAGTCCCAAAGTCTCAACGTCTCATATTTTTGATAATGAGACAATGGGATTTTGGGACTTTGAGATAATGGGATAATGAGAAGTTTTTATATCGCGTCGCAGACACCACACCTTTCAGTTTGACGCTCGCGTTCAACTTCCGCCCTTCTACTACTGAAACGATAGATGCTCCGCATCGCGCATGCCGAGTAACAAATCTTTGGTTGCCATGCGCTTCTTGCCCGCGAGCTGCAGCTCGTCGATGTAGACAACACCATCTGCACAACGCACACCCAGTATAGTGCGACCATCCGTCGCAACACTACCCACAACACCCGACTGCGAAGCTTGCTCAAAGTGCACCGCAAAGAGCTTGGCAGAGCCCACCTCCGCGCCATCCTTAAATATTGGCGTCCACGCCGCAGGATAGGGCGCAAGACCGCGCACGAGGTTTACAATATCGCGTCCCGAGCGCGACCAATCTATACGACAATCATCCTTGAAAATCTTGGGCGCAGGCTTCAACGTGCTCTCGTCGATATGCATCTGCTCCACAGTGTCGTACTCACCCGCCGCAACCTTATCTACCGTACGCAGAACAAGCTCCGAGCCTATGGTCATCAGCTTATCGTAGAGCGTACCCACATTATCCTCGGCAAGGATATCAACCGCCTCCTGCTCGATGATTGCACCCTTGTCAATCTCGTGGTTGAGCAGGAACGTGGTAACGCCTGTGCGCGTCTCGCCGTTGATTATCGCCCAATTTATGGGTGCTGCACCGCGATACTCGGGCAGCAGCGAGGCGTGAAGATTGAACGTGCCGAGGCGAGGCATGGCCCACACAACCTCGGGTAACATACGGAACGCTATGACGATACCCAAGTCTGGCTGCAATGCCCTGAGGGCCTCCAAGAAGGCCTCATCGCGCAACTTCTCGGGTTGCAGGATGGGGAGTCCCAAAGCCTGTGCCGTAAGCTTAACATCGCTCTGGTGCATCTTCTGTCCACGTCCCGCAGGCTTGTCGGGCGTGGTAACCACAGCAACAACATTGTAGCCCTCCTCGACCAGGCGTCTGAGCGACGTCGAGGCGAACTCGGGAGTACCCATGAATACTATACGAAGTGTCTTAGCGTTCATCATATCTAAGCGTTTGATTTTTTGCGTTTTAAGCCAAATATCTTACGCACTGCTCGTGCAACCTTACGGCCCAACTTACGCAGTCGGCCATCATACCAATCGAAGTCGAGCAACGAGGTGTCGTTCGTAGCCTTGACGGTAAGATATATAGCCACGGGCGTAAGGATAAATATCGGTAGCCACATGCCATACAAGGCATCCCATGCACCCTCCTTAGAGAGCTTCTCGCCGGTGATGCTTATGACGTAGTAGATAACGAAGAAGATTACGGAGATGACTATCGGCGTACCCAAGCCACCCTTACGTATGATAGCACCGAGCGGCGCACCAATCATGAAGAAGACGATAATCGAGATGGGCAACGTAAGCTTACGATGCCACTCATTCTCGGAGCGGTAGAGCTGCGTGAGGGCTATCTTCGACGACTGCTCATCGAAGGAGTAGGCACCACGCGATGCGCGGGCAGTGTTGGCCGCCAAGTTATAGACACGCGACCGCTCGCGGATAGAGAGCTTGGCAATAGAGTCCTTGGCGTTGATAACTCGGAACGCGCTACGGTCGATAACGATGCTGTCGTTTGGCAAAATCGTAGTATCGCCCGCAAAAATTTGGTCGTTGAGCAACGGCGCATACGAGGCCATGGTACTACGGTCGATAAGGATGTGCAACGAGTCCATAAGCTCCTCCAACTCAACCATATTTCGTGTCTGCGACTCGCTGAACTCACGCGACATATCGCCCTCACGCGGCCTCACCTTCTCGATGGGGAAGGTACCATCCTGACGCTCAAACTGATGCTCACGCAGGGTATTATGGTCGTACCACTGCGTGCTTCGGGTATGCTCGTAGGTCTGACCATTATAGAGCGTGAGGTAGAGGAACGACTTATCGTCCGACATGCGTATATAGCCCGAATCGGCTATTGTAGTGGTCATATCGCCATTCTCGGCACGCGTATCGAACATCAACACGTCGGTAAGCAACTTACTCTTCTGATCCTGATGTCCCACACGGATACTCATATCGGGAAGGCCGTTGAAGAACATGCCATCCTGAAACTCCATCTCCTGACGCTGCTCGCGGATATCGAAGAGTATCTCATACATTCGCTCGTTGGCGTAGGGCACAAGGTTGTTCGATACGAAGAAGCCACCCACCGAGATTAACGATACCAAGACCAACAGCGGGCTGAGAATACGCGGCAGAGACATACCCGCCGACTTCATGGCCAGTAGCTCGTAGCTCTCGCCGAGGTTACCGAGGGCCATAATCGACGATAGAAGCATCGAGAGGGGTAGACCCAGAGGAATCATGTTGGCCGTGGCGCACGAGAACAACTCAACGATAGTAGCACCATCGAGACCCTTGCCCGTGAGCTCGTCGATATAACGCCACACGAAGTTCATCATCAGCACGAACTGTACGATGAAAAAGGTTACAACAAGTGGCCCGAGGTAGGCTTTGAGGACAAAACGATGAATTGTTTTCATTACTTAGCGTTCCTATTACGGCACAAAGTTAAGAGTTTTACACAAATAAGCGCAATAGTCAGGGTAAATATTATGCAACTACCCGTAGGAATATCATATTCATAACTGAATATGAAGCCTGCGACATTACCCACAATGGCGATGATGGCCGACCATAGAGCAATCAGGCGATAGTCCTTAGTGAGCGCATTGGCTATTACGGTCGGTATGGTGAGCAGCGACAATAGGAGCACTATTCCCATAACCTTAATCGACAGCACCACCGTCACGGCCACGACAACGGCCATCACATACGACGTTACAACGACGCCAACACCCTGACTTTTAGCATACTCCTCATCGAAGACCATGTACATTATCCTGCGCAGCATGACCACAGCACCGACAACCACGACTACCGCAAGCAGCGCGAGATAGCGTATATCGGCATCCGTCACGAGGAGTATATTTCCGAAGAGATAGCTCGTCAGGTCGGTGGCATACCCGGGTCGCAGCGACATGAAGAGTGCTCCCAAGGCCATGCCCACAGCCCAGATGATACCCACGGCCGAGTCCTCGCGCATACGACCACGGCGCGACGCGAACTCTGTGCCTACCGAGGCGAGCGACGCAAAGCATAGTGCTCCGACAACAGGGTCGACACCCGCATAGAGGGCCATACCGAGGCCGCCGAACGAGGCATGCGTAATGCCACCACACAGGAAGACCATGCGGCGCGCAACGACATAACTACCAATGACACCACACGTTACGCCCGACAGCAGGCACGCAACGAGGGCGTTTGTCAGGAAGTCGTAGGCAAATATATCGTGAAGAATTGACGGCATCGCAACTAATCGTATTATATTTTAAGTGCGCAAATTTACTTTTTTTTCGTCATTAGACAAAAAGTTTTTGTAACTTCGCAAGCGAAAAACCATTTTAACAACCCTTTTCAAGGAGAATATATGGGCCAAAAGCGAGTTAGTTTTCATACGTTGGGCTGCAAACTCAACTTCTCGGAGTCGTCAACCATAGCACGCCAATTCGAGCGTGGCGGATACCTGCGCGTCGAGCCGTCGGACCAGACCGACGTGGCGGTAATAAACAGCTGTTCGGTAACGGAGCATGCCGACAAGAAGTGCCGCAACATCATACGCAAGATACACCGCCGTAACCCCAATGCGATAATCGCCGTGACGGGGTGCTATGCACAGCTAAAACCCAACGACATAGCCGCTATCGAGGGCGTAGATATAGTATTAAGCAACAACGATAAAGGAGATTTATATCAACGTGTCGTTGAGCTACAAGAACGAGGCAAGGCCGAGGTGTACAGTTGCTCTGTCGAGAACCTCACACGCTTCTTTGCCGCCTACTCCTCGGGCGACCGCACACGCTCGTTTTTGAAGGTTCAGGACGGCTGCGACTACAAGTGCGCATACTGCACCATTCACTATGCCCGAGGGTCGAGCCGCAACCTCCCTATCGCCGACATCGTAGCCGAGGCCAAAGAGATTGCCGCCGCGGGACAGAAAGAGATTGTAATTACGGGTATAAACACAGGTGATTTCGGACGCACAACAGGCGAGAAATTCATCGACCTACTGTGCGCCTTAGACGAGGTTGAGGGCATCGAACGATACCGTATATCGAGCATCGAGCCGAACCTCATAACCGACGAGATTATAGAGTTTTGCGCCCGCTCAACTAAATTTCAGCCTCACTTCCACATCCCGCTTCAAAGTGGCTCTACGCGCATCCTCGGACTCATGCGCCGTCGCTACACGGCGGAGCGTTACCGCGACCGCATAGCCAAGATTCGCTCGCTCATGCCCGACGCCTTCATCGGCATCGACGTCATCGTAGGCTTCCCCGGCGAGGGCGAGGAGGAGTTTATGGAGACATACCGTCTCTTGGAGGAGGTCGAGGCGTCGTTTCTGCATATCTTCCCATTCTCGGAGCGTCCCGGCACACCGGCAGTAACCATGCCCGGTAAGGTGCAATCGCGCATAGCCACGGAGCGTGTAGCACGTCTCGAAGAGTTGAGCAACCGCCTACACCGCACCTTCGCCGAGCGTTTTATCGGCAGTGAGCGCGACGTACTCTTCGAGAGCACCGACCACGACGGCATAATGTACGGATATACAGACAACTACCTGCGCGTGAAGGCCACCTACGACCTTTCGAAGATAAACACCATTTGTCGAGTACGCCTCATAGAGATAGAGCCGAACAGCGATATTCGTTGCGAAATAGTTGGATAATTGCCACAAAAGTATTACTTTTGTCGCGATATACTATTAGCATTGTAAGGTATGCTTTTCAAGAAGACAAAAGACTTATTTCAGATTAACTCTATATCGCGCCGTCTACGCACGGCCTTTCTGAGTATCATCCTGCTACTCTTCGTGTCGGGTGCCATGTCGCTCTTCGAGTTGGAGCGCGTAAGTCACGATACCGAGGAGATTCTTAGAGCCAGCAAGGTTAATGTCGAGCTTGCGGGCGACATGATTTCGGCCCTCAACCACCAGAACGACGCCATGATATACATGGCCGTGCTCGGCGACGAGAGCGAGAGCCACCGCATACAGTGCCACAACTCGATAACCCACCTCTCGGAGGCTACAATGGCGGCTCAGAAGCGCATGCAGAGCACCGACAACCCCGCTGCCACCGACTCGCTCGTGATACACACTAACCGCATCAACACGCTCGCCAAGGACTACCTCGAAAAGCGAGTACACCTCTTCCTGCTCGAAGAGGCCGAGCGCGACACCATATCGGTGCTTAACACGCAGACATGGTATGCCGACAGCTACAAGACCGAATACCTCAACGTCTCGCAACAGATAACCAAGTACATGACAGGTGCCAATAGCACCCTTGGTCCCGAGGTTAACCGTCTGAGCAACACGGCACGTCGCGCCGTAACGCCCGTGTTCATATCGCTTGTGGTGATGTTGGTCATCGTGCTGATGTTCTACCTCTTCATGAAGCGTTACGTAATCGACCCCGTGCAGCGTATAAACCGCAGCTTGGGCGACTATCTAACCTACAAGATGCCCTTTGATGGCAATATTCCCTGTCGCGACGAGTTCGAGACACTGCGCGACCGCATCGCAGCACTCATCGAGAGACTTAAAATGTAGACTTTAACTATTCCGACGAAATTGGCATGAGAGTACATGTTGTCATACGCTATATAGGCATGATGCTGCAATTCATTGCGGTGTTTATGCTCGCATCGGCAGGTGTATCGCTCATCAACCACTACGACTCGGCATACTACCCCCTGCTGCTGTCGGCCTTTCTCACGGCACTGCTCGGCCTCTTCCCGCTAATATTCACCGAGAAAGCCGACGAAATACGTACCAAGGAGGGCTACGGCATCGTTGTGGGCTCATGGATGGTAGCCTGCATCGTGGGTATGTTCCCCTACCTGATATGGGGTGGCGAGTTTACGCTTATCAACGCATGGTTCGAGAGCGTATCGGGCTTTACGACCACCGGAGCATCAATCCTTAACGACATAGAGTTCCTGCCGCAGGGTCTTCTGTTCTGGCGTGCAGCAACATCGTGGATTGGAGGTATCGGCGTAGTTATGTTTGCCCTTGTCATCCTGCCATCGATAGGTCGTAGCCGACACATGCTCTCAAATGTGGAGATGTCGACAATCGCCAAGGACAACTTCCACTACCGCTCGAAGGTCATCATCCGCATCCTCGTCTCTATCTACATGGGCCTCACGCTCATAACCACCCTACTGCTCAAACATACGGGCATGACGTGGTTTGATGCCGCCACACACGCCATGTCGGCCTGTGCAACGTGCGGATTTAGCACCAAGAATGCATCTATCGCCTTTTACGATAGTGCCGCCATCGAGGCCATTCTCATTGGCGCGATGGCCATATCGGGTATCCACTTCGGAATACTTTATGCGACCATCACCGGAAAACGAAACAATATTTTCCGCTCGGAGGTCGTTCGTACATATATAGGAATGATGGCAATCATAAGCATCGTGATAGCCATCAGCCTATACACAAACGACATATACACCACCTTTGGCGAGGCTGCACGACACTCCCTTTTTCAGGTTGTCAGCATAACCACAACATCGGGATTTGCCACGGCCGACACCAACATGTGGACGTCGCTGGCCATAGTGTTGCTGATATTCTGCTCGGTGATATGCGGATGTGCGGGCTCAACATCGGGAGGTATGAAGGTCGACAGGCTTGTCATCGCCACAAAGGTTGTTCGCAATCGCATCAAGATACAGCAACACCCCAACGCCGTCATCAGCACAAAGATTGACGGCACGGTGCGCGACGACAGTACACAGAGTGTGGTGATGACCTTCATCGTGGCATACGTTATGTTGGCACTCATAGGCACCATCGTCTACACGATGTTTGGCTGCGACCTGCTCACGGGCTTCTCGGCTGCTATTTCGTGCATAAGCAACGTGGGACCCGGCTTCGGCGAGATTGGCTCGCTGAACAACTATGCCGAGCTGCCCATCGTGCTGAAACTATGCTCAACGATACTCATGCTCGTTGGTCGTTTGGAGATATTTGGATTTATTCAGTTGTTTTTCATCCGCTCATGGAGATAACCGATTAAGATAAAATGAGACAGAAGATTTACCACATAGCCCTTATGCTCGCAACAGGCATCTTTGCCGTTGGAGCCATGGCCTCTACCCTTACGCAGCAACCCGGAATAAAGGAGCTTGCCGGCAACGAGGAGTACATGTCGCTCATAGCGCAGAACGAGGAGCTCAAAGAGCAGGAGGACTCGATAATAGAGCTTATCAGCGAGGCGCGCAATGCCTACACCGAGGCGCGAAACACAGCGACACTGACGCCCGAGGAGATTGACAAATTCGACTCGCACATCATAGACCTCGAACAGCAAGTTTTCGAGATACGCACACGCCGAGGCTCTATAACAAGCCGTCTGAACGCCATTGAGCAGGAGTGGGTACTTGCACAACTTAGCATCACGCCCTCCGACACGAAGAGCGAGATTGCGGATGTTACGCCCACCGTCGACCCGGAGGCGGATATCAAGGAGGTTGTCGACAGTGAGGAGCCTACTGACAGTGAGGATAGCACCGCACAAGATATCATCCCCATCGAGCCTCAGCGCACAACGCTGCGCAACCTCATCGACAACGAGTGTTTCGCTACGGAGCTTGCCGAGTACGACTACAACGACCTGCGCCAAGCACAGCGCGAGGAGAGTGAGTTGCAGAGTTTGGCCAAGCGTTACGCCACGCTCTACAACGAGGCGAGCTCGCTTGTTAGCGACTACCTCGCAACAAACAACGAGGCCGAGGCTGTGGATATCTACGACCGCTTCACGGAGCTTACATCGTCGCTCTACGACACATCGGCAGAGATAGACCAGAAGTGGAACCATGTTCTCGACACCAAGTACTACGCCTACGGTTACATCTTGGAGAAGAGCTACAACTACGACCTCTTGGATAAGGCTTCGGCCGACTTCTCGACCATGCAACAGCAGTGTGCAGCGAACGACGGCATCTACGCTTCGGACGCCCTTATGCACTACGCCATGGGACGAGCCACGCTCCTTAACCACGAACGCGAGTTTGCACGTCAGATGGAGCTTCACGAGGCTGCCGACTCTCTCGACGAGGTTTACCGCACCCTCACCACGCCCGAGTATCGCTTAGAGCCCTTGCGCTTGGAGAAGCGTCTATTCCTCGATTATAGCCCCGTAACTATCGGTCGCACTAACTATTACAGCTCAACAAACCCTGTCCCCGAGCTCAAAGTATACGACAAGGGTACAATCTACCGACTCCTGCTCGGCTCATTCCGCTCGAAGCAGCCCATGACACTCTTCAAGGGTGTACAGCCCCTAAGCATCGCACAGGACGAGGAGGGCACATATATGTACTACGCCGGTGGCTTTGCCACAAAGCGTGAGGCCGACGAAGCGGAGCAGTTCTTGCGCGAGAAGGGCTTTAAGGCCCCCGAGGTGTGCTGCTGGAAGGATGGCATAATGACCAACCTCTCGGATGAAGACACCGACGAGGAGCAGCCGACCATAATCGTAGGCAACAGATACATGGTGCAGATTGACACCGAAAGCATCAGCGACGATATGCGCGCAACAATAACACAGGTAGCACCCGCGAAGATGATTTCGCGTGCAGGCAGCAAGTTTGCCGTGGGCGTATTCAACAACCGCTCGGAGGCCGACCTCCTTGTAACCACCCTCGCGGAGCTATACCCCGACACCGCGGTGGAGATAACCGAAATAGAGATTAACTAATCTTCCAATACGATATGAAACAGACACTATATAACATCGCACTACTTTTGGCCGTAGTCTGCACGCTTGCCACATCGTGCAAGAAGGAGGAGACCCGCTCACTGAGCGTACCCTCCGAGAGCATCCTTGTCTCGATGCCCGGCGAGACAGGCACTACAACCTTCGACAGCTCGAATATCGCATCTATTTCGGCAACAACCGTTCCCAAGGGATGGACTATCAACGACATCGACTTGTACACGGGCGTCATAACCGTCACTGCGCCAACATCATTCGACGATGGCGAGGTTAAGAGTGGCAACCTGACGCTGAAAGGCTACTCGCCCACGGGCCTGAGCACGAGTGTTACAATCTTTGTTGCTATACTCGAAAAGGCCGATATCGACTTCACCGACGCCCCTGCCAACTGTTACGTCGCAACACAGCCTGAGACTCGCTATGTGTTTAACCCCTATGTTGGTGGCAGCGCAACACCCCTCGCTACCGAGACAATCGAGATTTTGTGGCAGACACGCAAAGACCTCATCAAGTTCCTCGAACTACGCGACGGCAAGGCCACCTTCTACTTGGAGAGGGCCAAGGATGAGGATGGCAAGACTCTCGACACGGCATATTCGGGCAATGCCCTTATCGGTGCACGCAACGCTGCGGGTGAGCTTATTTGGAGCTGGCATATATGGGTTACGACAAGCGACCCCTACGCCGATACGATTACGCTCAACGGACAGACGCTCATGAACCGCAACCTCGGCGCAAACGACAATAGCAACGGCGAGACAGATAGCCAGAAGATATTGGACTCATACGGCATGTTCTACCAGTGGGGCAACAAGACACCCCTCGTAGGCCCATTCTCATGGAATTTTGCCGGCAACGAGGATGATGCCATGTTTGACGCGAACGACAAGGAGGTGTCGTTGGAGTATCAGGCCTCGGCAGCTGCGACGGGTAACGTGGAATGGAGCACTGCCAACCCTGTGGCTATCATCACGGGCAACCCGGCAAATGGCTACGATTGGCTCTACGACACGCATGACGACACACTGTGGAGCGCAACGGCAAAGAGTGAGTATGACCCCTGCCCTGCTGGTTGGCACGTCCCCGACAGCTCGGTATATGCGACACTCACCATCGCCGCTACGGACGACATTATGCCGTGGCAGGAGGCGCAGAACCTCTATGGCTGGCACTTGGAGGATACCGCCACGGGGGAGCAGTACTTCTTCTCGGCTGCCGGTCGTCGCAACTACCTTGACGGACGCCTCGACATTGTCAATACCAACCCTGTGCGTCCCATTCCATGGTCGGGATACTATTGGACAGCAAGCACAGAGCAAGATAAGGCTGTGGCCATGTACTTCAACCTCAACTCCGTAACGCGCACATGGAACGGCTTCGACGCATCGTACGAGATGTATCGCGCCAACGCCCTACCCTTGCGCTGTGTTAAGGAGTAACGGCTATGGCTGCTGCATAAGTCATCAACTGAACATCACAAAAAATCACGGGTAGAAAAAAGTATACCCGTGATTTTTTTTTTGGGGGGGGTGGTGGTGGTGGTGTTTGTTAGGGAGTTTAGAGAGTTTAAGGAGTTTAAGGAGTTTAGGGATAGTAATCAGTCCCTAATCTCCCTAATCTCCCTAATCTCCCTAATCTCCCTAATCTCCCTAATCTCCCTAATCTCCCTAATCTCCCTAATCTCCCTAATCTCCCTAATCTCCCTTAACTTCCTTAACTTTCTTAATCTCCCTAACCACTCGCCACCGCTCCCGCCCTTCATAAAAGTTCAGCCCGGACGGGCAGTACTAAGCGTACCCCATCCGGGCTGATGACTACAACGAGACTGACACGTCCCGAAATAACAGATTATCTACCCGACTCGGCAATCATGTGGCGAATCATCTTATTCAGCGACTCGGCCTCCAACAACTCTTCGAGCGTGAAGTGCATGCGGTAACGCCAGTAGTGGCGCGAGTTAGCGGGCACATTGATACGCTCGTCATTGGGATTCTCACGGCGCAGACCTCCGTCCATGGCCAACCAATCCTGCAAAGGCAGAATGGTGAGCATAGCGGGCGATTTGAGGTGCATAGATACCACCTGCTCGCAAATCCACGGCTCACAGAAGTAGGGAGCCTCGCCCCAAGCACCGAGCACCTGGTTGTAGAAGCGTTGTGTAACACCTCTATCCTCCTCCCACCATGCACGTAAGGGGTTCATGTCGTGTGTACCCGTGGTACATACCGACAAGTAGGGATAGTGGTATGTTGAGCCGAACTCCACCTTCGGATCCTTAGGCATACGCTGAATCTCCAACGAGAGAATCTGCTCCGACGACATAACAGATGCCACGCAGTCGGGAATCATGCCTAAGTCCTCGCCACACACGAGCATACCTGTCGACTCGATAAGCGGAGGCAGCTTGCAGAGTGCCTCATACTTCCAGAAGTCGTTATGACGACGGTAGAAGAAGTCGTTATAGAGGCGGTTGTATGCCTCCTTCTGCTCATCCGACAACCACTGATAGCACTCCGTAGAGTGTGCCGAGATACGGGGATGATACTTGCTCTTCTGCAACTTATCCTCAACAAAGAGGACGTTATCGGTCTCTGCAACGTTACGGGCCATCCAGCCACCGTCGAAGTAGAAGCCATAGTTATCGCGCATCTCCTCGTAGGTAAAGGGCAGCGCAGGGTTGAAGCGTCCGAGAAGTGCATTTACGGCGTCGAGCGGAATCTCCCAGATGCGGAAGAAGCCCAAGATATGGTCGATACGGTATGCATCGAAGTACTCGGCCATCTTCTGGAAACGAGCCTTCCACCAAGCATAACCATCCTCGGCCATCTTAGCCCAATTATATGTCGGGAAGCCCCAATTCTGACCCATTACCGAGAAGTCATCGGGCGGAGCACCCGCCGACGAATCCATATTGAAGAGCTCGGGATATACCCACGCATCGACACTTGTTCGCGAGATACCAATCGGAATATCGCCTTTGAGCACCACGCCACGCGAGTGAGCATAGTCGCGCGCCTCGCGCAACTGCTTCGAGAGGTGGTACTGCACAAAGTAGTTGTAGGCCACAGCCTCGGTGTGCTCCTTCTCGTACTTCGCAGCCTTAGCCTTGGTGTACTTGGCCCATGTACCCCACTGCGTGAAGTCGGGAGTACCCTTCTCATCACGCAACGCGCAGAACACAGCATAGGGACGCAACCACGCCTCGTTGGCCGCCATAAAGGCCTTGAACTCCTTAGAAGCCAAAGTCTTGGCTCCCTGCTCCGCGAAAATAGCGTGAAGGAACTCGGCCTTGGCATTATTCACACGCTCATAGTCGACGTTGGGCAGAGTGTTGAGCTCCGCGCCGAGAGCATCGAAACGCGCCTGTGCCTCCTTATCTTTGAGCTCGCCAATGGCGGGAAGGTGGAGGAACTGAGGATGCAACGCGAAGGTTGAATTGGCGTTGTAGGGATATGAATCCTGCCATGTACCCGTCATCGTAGTGTCGTTGATGGGGAGAATCTGAATGATAGACTGACCCGTCGAGGCAGCCCAATCGACCATAAGACGCAGGTCGTTGAACTCGCCGACACCGAAGCTACTCTTCGAGCGCAACGAGAACACGGGGATAGCGACACCCGCACCGCGCCATGCCGGACGCTCGAAGTGGGGACGCAACGAGTCGATAACCAGAGCCTCGCCCTCGGCGATAGTCTCCGCGAAGTAGTAGTTCTCGCCCGACTGCCATGCACGAGCCTCACCCGTAGCATCGTCGACGATAACAAACTTATAGGCAAAGGGAGCCTTGGGGCTCTTAATGCGGGCACTCCACACCGAATTATCGAGAGCCTCCATCTTAACGCCCTTCTCGACGCTCCATGCGCCGAGAGCCTTGCCGTCGCCGACAACCACAACACGCTCCCTAGGACGCACAACGGCAATCTCGGCACGCAGCGTCACGGTATTAGCCTTTGCACCCTGCACCTTACGGCTCTTGGGACGTGCAAAAACACCATCCGTGAACATCGACGAACGGAACGAACGGTCATAGGGCATATCGTGCCAACGGTCGATTATGCGTACATCGTCGACATCCTTATCGAGAGTTAGGGTGTGCTTCGGGCCCCACTCGCGACGCAACGTCTCGGCCTCATAGCGCACCTCATAGCGATATTCGAGAAGTGTTGTTGCGGGCAACTTTATAGCAGCCTCCCAGCCACCATCACCCACATAGTGCATGGCGTAGGCCTTCTCGCGCTCGCCACCCACAACCACGCATAGCTCCTGGCCATACGGGGTCTGATACTCCAATCTCAGTTTAAGTGTCATAGTGTAAATATATTTATTGTTACATTACGTTCTTCGTTAATAGTAGTCTTTCGCCCAGCTCCTTACAACATGCATCGGCATCCATTGTACGGAAGAGATATCCCTCGATGCCTACACTCACGGCAGCCTCAATATTAGCCTCGCGGTCATCGACAAAGAGTGTCTCGTCGGCCACAAGGTCGTACTTCTCCAACAGACGTCGATAGATAGCCTCATCGGGCTTGGCTATATGCTCCTCGCACGACACCACGTCGCCACGGAAATGGCCATACACCTCCTTGCGGCGCAGAAAGTCGATAAACTCACGCGACATGTTCGACAACACATAGAGGTTATACCCCGCCTCCGTAAGTTGCTCGATAAGACGCTTTGTTGCGGGTATCTCCTCCTGCGTAAGGATGGAGCGATGCAGGTTAGCCTCGGCCAACATCTTATCGCAGTTGTTGTAGCGCGCCAGGTGCTCTACAACCTCGTCGTAGAGGATATCGCCACGGTCGTAGTCCTCCCAAAAATCGGGCATCTTCGCAAGTGCGATAAACGAGAAAAACTTAATAAACTCAGGTTCGAACTTACGAGGGTCGCGGGCAAAGACCACACCCCCGAGGTCGAAAACTATATTTTTAATCGGTTTCATAATTGTACAAAGATACGAAGAAAAAATGTAACGTGCAATAGTGCAAGCCAAAGGTGTCAGCGTTTAAGTAAAAGGAGAGAAAATTGGATGATGGAATGACGAGACGATGATAAAAACAACTCAGCCCGAACAGGCGGCACTAGGTGTGCGACCCATTCGGGCTGATAATCAAGAGGCCGAGATGAGCCTCTATCCCAAAAGATTACTTCTGCTCTTTGAGCAAATCGCGAATCTCAGTCAACAAAATCTCCTCCTTGGTAGGCTCAGGCTCGGGTGCAGGTGCCGGCTCAACGGCAGCAGCAGCCTCCTCCTCCTTCTTGCGAAGGCTCGTGAGCTTGTTGATAATCTTAATCATCACGAATACGCTGATGGCGATGATAAAGAAGTCGAGGCAGGTCTGCAAAAATGCACCATACTTCCAAAGCACCTCTGCAATCTCGGGCGTTACAACCTCGCCTGCATCGTTAAGAATAGCGGGCTGAGCCTCCTTAATGGTTACAGCCAAATCCGAGAAGTTCTTACCACCCAATATATTACCGATAGGAGGCATGATAATATCGTTAACCAACGAGGTAACAATCTTACCAAATGCACCACCAATGATAACACCGACTGCCATGTCAACTACATTGCCTTTGAGAGCAAAGGTCTTAAACTCCTGTAAAAATCCCATAATATTAAGTTTATTAGTTATAGTTTTCGTTTTCGATAACACAAAAGTAATATTTTTTTTCGTCATATCCAAAACCATGACAACATTTTAGCAACGAAAAAGAAGCAGCCGACATACGCCGACTGCTTCTCACCGAAACTTTATACTTAACTATGCAATGGGTAAAGAGAACACTTAGTCGAAGAATACGGTCTCGTCGACTATGATATTCCAATCAAAGAGGTCGTTTGCGCACTCCATCTGAAACTGCGTGAGCTTCGATGTCGAAGGGTCGTCAACAACCACCGCCTCGAAGAAGGCCTCGGTAGAGGGGTAATAGTTGCGCACCTTACGAGCAAAGCAGTCGTAGAAGGCACGCTGCGCCTGATGGTCGAGACCCGCAGGCAGGATACCCTCGGAAACAAGCCACGGATAGGGGTAGATGTTGCGCATGTTGTGAGCGTCGGCATTGAGTTCGTTGACGATGGTCGAGACAACATATATCTCCACCGTATCGCCCTTGCCTGGCATCTCGACAAAGGTGGTATAGACGGGATAGTCAATCTCGATAGCCTCTACGACATTGCCCGAAAACTCATCGAACTCGACATCGGCCAAGTTATCGAGGTAGACCATATCGCGATAGGCGCGCAGCTCTTCGCGCATGGCACGACGCTCCTTCTCATCCCAGCGCTCCCTCTTCGAGCAGCCAACAACCGTAGCGGCCAATGCCGCAAACATAACGAATGTAAACAAAAATCTTTTCATCTTAAATCTGTTTTTTGGTTTGCACTACACTCTACAACTCCCGTGCCACACTACATCTTCGCACGACGCTCAAAGAGCGATGTTACATAGACCGTGAAGACCGGAAACATAGCCATACCCAATATAGGCAGCAGCACCGAGAGAAGCTTACCCACAACACTCTTGGCGAAGAACGATGCCCCGACCGTCGTTACATTCATCCAAGCCCACCACAGAGCATCGCCGAAGCTTACGACAGCACTATTTATTGGCGACTCAAACTCGTAGAAGATAAGAGCGGCAAAATAGGTCGCAACCAACACCGTGGCGATATAGGCCCAGAGCAGACGTGTGGTGCGGTTCGAAATAAGCCAGCGCATGGTGATATACAATGCCAGGATGGCGCGCAGCATAACTACCCCACTGAGCAGCATCTGCGCAGCATGGCTAAGCCTCACCGCAAAAAGGTCGAGCAGGAAGTGATAGGGCACCGAGAGCAGCAGCACGATAAAGTTGCGGACGAAGAAGCGCAGCTTATGCCGACTCCTGGCCATAAGGACAAAGAAGTCGAGGCAGAAGACCAGACATATAACGAGCGTCGCTACCGAGAAATCAAAGGCATAGGGCACCAACTCACGAGGATAAAGTATCTCCAACGACATAGCCACAAGAAGTAGCACACTTGCCGTGAGTGTCAAGATATTTACGATGCGCAGAAACATATAGGCACCACCGAACAAAATTTATACCCAAAAAGCTGATACAATGTTGGCTGATAAGAAAAAATTAGTATCTTTGTCGCACGTTAGGAAATCACATATTAAAATATTAAATATTAAAAACATGAAAAGACTATTTCTACTTCTTGTCGTATGCCTCATGGCGGGCTTCACGGCATGTAACGAGAAGGGCGGCGAGAACATCTCGTCGAAGTACATCCAGCTCACCTCACAGCCCCTCTTCATTGTGGGAGCAGAGGGTGGCAACGTAGCCATCACCTACGTCATCAACAACCCCATTCAGGGTGAGACCATCAACATCGAGAACGATGCTGAGAACTACGGCTGGGTAAGCCTCGATAGCTCTATGCCCAACGTGATTATCGCCACGGTAGCCCCCAACAACACGGCCGAGGCACGCACAGCGAACATCAAGCTCACCTACGCCGACGACGAGGAGGCTACGGTGGTAACCATCATGCAGAATGCCGGCGAGGATATTGATGCCGACGTGGTATTCAACGCACAGCACTACAACGGCTTCTTCTACGGTAACAAGTATGCCGAGGAGTATGGCGTAGATGCAGAGCGTTATGTTATCATTCTCTCGGACAAGGGTATGAACAATGGTAGCCAGGCATTCCCCAATGCAACCTACTATTGGATAGACGCTTTTGCACCCGCACTTAGCATGCAGTCGCCCTACAAACCTATCGAGGGCACATACAAATACGACGCTCAGAACACCGGTGCACCCTTCACATTCTCAGCCGATAATAGCATGCTCATGACAACAACAGACGAGGAAGTTATTGAGGCACACATCACCGCGGGTCAGATGATTGTAAAGAACAACAGCATCACCATCAGCGTAACAATCAACGGCGAGACACATGTTGCCAAGTTCAACGGCGACCTCGAAATGGCTGACGCCTCGGGCAATGGCGGTAGCGGCGGCAACGACGACCCCACACAGGGTCAGGAGAAGGAGGCTAAGTCGACCTATACCTCAGACCACGAGATTACCTTCCCCGGTGAGCACCGCGCAAAGTGGATATATGAGGGCGACTACTGGCATGTAGGCTACTCGAACTACACCATCATGATTATGAACAAGTCGAATGGCACCGTATATGGCGATATGTTGCAGTTGGATATCATCACCAACAACCAGTCGAAGGATGGCGACTTCTACGGCCACTACGAGTGCTCATATACCGCAGGTAAGAGCATCATGATGGCAGGCTTCGCCTACGGCACAACACCTGTTGGTACATGGCTTATCGAGCAGGCCGGTGGCACCATGCGCAACTACGCGATGATTATCGACGGTGCGGTTGACATCATCGACAATGGCGACGGCACCTCAACGGTCAACTTCAACGGCTACGACTGCAAGGGTAATAACATCACTTGCCGTTGGACAGGCGTCATCGAGAAGGAGTAGCCACCACGAAGAACAAAAACAACGTAAGGGTGCTGACATCAAATGGGTTAGCACCCTTATTTGTTTTGCACGATTGCAGCTCGGCACGCCACATCAATAAAAAAGTGAAAATATTTCATCAAAAAATTTGCAAACAAAGAAATTATCACTATCTTTGCACTCGCTTTTAAGGCAATGGCGAGATAGCTCAGCTGGTTAGAGCGCATGATTCATAATCATGAGGTCGAGAGTTCAAGTCTCTCTCTCGCTACAAAAAAAATTAGGAGTGGTTTTGCCACTCCTTTTTTTTGTAGCGGAGAGAGACGAGTGTGTTACCCACCCCCTTAATCCCCCTCCAATGAGGGGGACTTATATTTCCGCTACATCAATCCATTTTGCAAACGCTATTACCCTTTCGTAATCCTCCAAGAATGGGTTAGAAATTTCGATACATTGTCCTACCAAGGCACTTCGGATTTCATCCGAAGTACTTTTTTTTGCTACCTACGCAACCGAACGCCAGAGCGGGCTTATTGGGTTGGGTGTAATGGGTGTAATAATGGGCTTAGGGCTAATGGACTTAATGGGTAAAAGATGGGGGGAAGATGGAATTGGCTACTGCGCCGACAAGTCGGCTTCGCTTAACGCCTTTCCCATCTGCTCGCCGCAGGGGCGCGTCCAAAATAACGAGCAAGAAGTTACTGCGTAATATCTTCGTTTTTATATTATCACCATGCAAATAAATTTGCGGTGATAATATAAAAACGAAGGTGTTGATTACTCAACACCTTCTTGCTCAAAATTTTGGGTGGAAGATGGGATTCGAACCCACGACCTTAGGAACCACAATCCTCTACTCTAACCGACTGAGCTACATCCACCATATCGACTTGTTTCCAAATCGGTGTGCAAATATACACACTTTTTTTATTTCTCCAAAATTTTAATCCCATTATTTTTCTTAAAATGGAAAATATTATCTACATCGTCAACAAACACGTCTAAAAATTAACCGTTACACGCTCTCCGGCACGACACTCAACACTACGAACAGCATCATCGGGCAGATGTAGCGTAACCGTACAATCCGCCTTCGCAAGTAGCGAGACACTCTCTACCCTGCCACCACTCCATCGACAATCAACAACCACACCACCACGCGCACAAAGGCCCTCAAACGAGCCAGACGCCCACGATGCGGGGAGGGCCGGGAGGAGGTCGATAACGCCATCGTGGCTCTGCAAGAGCATCTCCATGATGCCCGCAGCACCACCGAAGTTACCATCAATCTGGAATGGAGGATGCGAACAAAAGAGGTTGGGATAGGTGCCACCACGCACGCCATCAGGCGTAATTGCAGGTTCGAGCAGTGAGCGCAACAGACGCTCGGCGCGATTACCATCACCGAGACGCGCCCAGAAACATATCTTCCATGCACGCGACCATCCCGTACCGGCATCGCCGCGCACTTCGAGCGTGCGTCGCGCCGCGGCCATTAATTCGGGTGTCGAGCGCGTAATCTGCGCCGCGGGATAGAGACCAAAGAGATGCGACACATGGCGGTGCTCAGGCTCAGCCTCGTCGTACTCCTCCATCCACTCCATAATACGACCGTCGGACGATATGCGCGTAGGTACAAGACGTTGCGCGACCGTGCGCAGCTCTTCGGCAAAGGCCGCGTCGCACCCCAAAATCTCGGAGGCAGCAACCACAGCACCAAATATCTCGCGCGTAATCTGATTATCCATAGTCGAGCCCATGCATACATGCGTAACGACGCCTGCACGAGCATCCTCCGAGGTAAGGTAGAAGCCATTCTCAGGAGAGGTCGTAGGCGCGGTTACGAGGTACCCACCAGGCTCCTTGATAAGTATTGAGCGGAGGAACTGTGCTGCACCACGCATTAGCGGGTACACTCGCTCCAAATACTCCTTATCGTGCGTATAGAGGTAGTGCTCCCACAGGTGCAACGATATCCACGCACCACATGTATTGGTTGCGCCCCACGATGGGTCTTCCGAGGGAGCAGTAAAGCCCCAGGCATTAGCTAAGATATGCGAGCACCAACCCTCGGCATCGTAGAAGTGGCGCGCCGTATGCTCGCCCGAGCGCGACAACGTCTCAACATAGCGCGTAAGAGGCTCGATAAGCTCGCCGAGATTTCCGACCTCCAAGGGCCAATGATTCATCTGCTGGTTGATGTTGAGGTGCATATCGCCATTCCACGGCGTACGGACACCCGAAGCCCATATTCCTTGCAGATTGGGTGGCAGCAGGGCATTATAGGCCGATGATATAAGCAGATAACGACCATACTGCGCATATAGAGCTGCAAAGGCCGCATCCTCGCCCGTAGCCGAATACTCTGCCAGGCGACGGTCGGTAGGCACATCACATCGCTGTGCGCCAAGGTCAATAGTAACACGGTCAAAGAGCGCGCGGTAGGTGGCCACATGCCTACTCTTCAACTCATCAAAGGCGACATTTGCAACAGCTAACAAAGCATCGCAAACATAAGCTTGTGGTGCCGAGCAGCCATAGGACGTGGCTGCTGCTACATGTATATCGACCCACGTAGCACCCACAACACTCAAAGATGCGCCAACGGCAGAGACCTCGCCATCGGTACGACACTCCAAACGGGTATAGTAGCCCACGCCCTCCTTTTCGGAGCCACTCGACAACCGACCATAGATATCGATGTGATTATCTTCGGCGACAATCGTAGCGCACTCAGGGCGCGCGAGAGAGATATTGTAGTCGGCAGGCTCGGCAGCCGTATAGCGCACAACAGCGACATTGTCGCTGAACGACGTGAAGTACTCCCTATGGTGCGCAACGCCACCCACCGAAAAGTCGGTCGAAGCAACAGCATCGCGCAGACGCAACTCGCGACGATAGTCCGACACCTGAGCGTCGACAGCCACCGAGGTCTCAACCCTCATATCGGCAAGCATCTGATAGCAACCATACTCCGCCGATGCCGAGCCACCGCCACCACATGTGAAGTGGCTATACATAAGCTCCTCGGCACCACGGTTATCGCCCGCCACGAGCAGCTCGCGGATGCGTGGCAGCGACGCCAGAGCCTCGTCGTTGTCGACATGCTGCACACCACCGCTCCACATGGTGCCCTCGTTAAGACCTATATACTCGACTGCGACACCACCCGAGGGCATCATGCCGAGACGACCATTACCCAGAGGCAAGCACTCCTCCCACACTGTGGCAGCACTATCATACCACACGACAAGCGAATCGTTGCTACACGACGAGGGCTGCGGCGTAGGTTCCACACGGCTGCACGACAGCGCAACAAGTGCAAAGAGGGACAGGATATGGTATGTTATGCGACACATGATATTACGAGGCTGCTACCGTTTGGGCTGTTTTACTCTGTAAAGTTACATATTTTTCGCGACAATCAACCCACCGCACAGACAAAATATGAGGGCATCCGCGAAATTGTCGGATGCCCCTACATATCGTTATCCTACACAAGATAGACAACATCTACCCCGCTACCTCTTGCACCATGTGTAGAAGAGGATGAAGTGTAGTATTGCCGGAGGTATTATTACTGCCAGCATAACATACTCGTTTGCTTGAAGATAACACACTACCGGCAGAGCAATAGCCAAGTACAGCAGCAGTAGTGCCGACACCACTCTTACGCGCACAAGATTATACTTTGCGCGCTCCTCCGTATTCATGCGACGTATGGGCGAAATCATCCAATCGCCCTTGCCCATGAGCGTTATCGCTGCTATACACAGCAACAGCACGGGCACAACCACCAATATCATAATATTCTCAAACATAAGGTATTATTAGTTTAATCGACATCACTCTTTCGTCATATCCTGCTCCGCATCGCGACGCTTAGCACGAGGCTTGCGCCCACTGCGACGCAGTGCCTCGGCAATTATCCATTGCAGCTGACCATTGGTCGAGCGAAACTCATCGGCAGCCCACCTTTCGAGTGCCTCCATGGTCTCACCGTCAATGCGAAGAATAAAGCTGCGCGTTGTTGACTCCTTCGTAGCCATATATCGCACGTTTAGTTATGTAGCGTTCCTGTGTTCACCACGGGCTGGGCAGCCTCATCGGCACACAACACCACAAGGAGGTTGCTCACCATAGCCGCCTTACGCTCCTCGTCCAACTCTACAACCTCCTCCGATGAGAGTCGTTCGAGGGCTATCTTAACCATCGATACAGCACCCTCAACAATCTTCTCGCGCGCCGAGATTATGGCATCGGCCTGCTGACGGCGCAGCATGGCAGCAGCAATCTCGGGGGCGTAAGCCAAGTAGTTGAGACGCGCCTCGATAACCTCGATACCCGCTATCGAGAGACGCTCATTGAGCTCGTCGGTCAGGCGGTCGTTAATCTCGTCGCCACCCGAACGCAATGTAACCTCGCCCTCGGCACTATTGGTGTTCTCGTCGTAGGCATACATACCTGCCACCTGACGCAGTGCCGAGTCGCTCTGCACAGCTACGAAGTTCTCCAAGACATTCATTCGAGCGTTGGAGTTTACCACACCCACCTCTGCGGGTGCATCAATCTCGAATACAGCATTATACGCGCCATCGTTCTTTATCTTCCACACCACCACAAGGCCGATAAGTATCGGATTTCCGGCCTTATCGTTCACCTTGATGGGATCGACATTAAGGTTGCGGGCACGCATCGAGAGTTTCTTGGCCGACATGAAGGGGTTTATCCACCAGAAACCCGTATTGTAGAATGTTCCGCGATAGTTACCGAAGAAGAGCAATACGCGCGACTCGTTGGGTTCGAGCATGATATATCCGCATAGCATCACAATAGCCGATACGAGAGATAGAACGAGAGCCACAACCGCAAGGACGTTAACACTCTGCTCATCTTTGCTGAGTTCAACAATAGAGAATACAGCAACGGCAACGAGTAGCAAGTTGAGGAGCAGCGCAACAAAACCGTTGAGCTTCCATCCCGAGTAGGTGTAATTTTTCATAGTTCTAAGGTTTTATTAGATTAACACGATAAAAACATGATATTATTTTGATATCACAAAGATAATACCTATTTTTTAGTTTTGCAAGAGGGAACGAAGATTTTTTTTAAGGAGAAATGGAACTATGGGACAGTGGGACAATGAGACGAGGGGACAGTGAGAGGAGGGGACAGTGAGACGATGGGACAGTGAGACGATGGGAAAATGAGAAAATGGGACAATGAGAAAAAAAATCCCAAAGTCTCAATGTCTCATAGTCTCATAGTCAAAAAAAGAAAGAGGCCGAGAATGGCCCCTTATCGTGTAAACTCAATTTAGCGTCAGAGTGGCGCAGTAGTGGCGATGACATGAAAAAGCCCTGGATGGGTAGTACTTGACGTACGTCCCATTCAGGGCTTTGATTGAAGCGCCGCTAATGCGTCGCTATCACGCTAAATTAAATTTATTGTCAGAAGGGTTGCAGATGTGGTGCCAAGTCGAAATTGACACGGATGGGGGTGTACTTGGCGTACATCCCCATTCGGGGCAATGAGCTTGGTGCTACAGATGCACCCTTATCACAATAAATTACTCGTATTGACCGGTTTTAAGACGCATAACCTCATCCTTGGTGAGGAAACGCCAAGCACCACGCTTCAAATTCTTCTTCGTAAGACCCGCATAGTATACGCGGTCGAGCTTCTGCACGGCATAGCCGAGGTGCTCGAACATACGACGCACGATACGGTTACGTCCCGAGTGAATCTCGATGCCCACCTCGCGCTTATCCTCGCTTGCGTAGGCCACCTCGTCGGCGAAGATATCGCCATCTTCGAGTGTAATACCCTCCGTCAGAGCATCCATATCGGCACGCGTAAGAGGCTTATCGAGTGTTACCTGATAAATCTTCTTTTTGAGGTATGAGGGGTGCGTAAGCTGACGTGTGATGTCGCCATCGTTGGTGATAAGAAGCAGACCGAGTGAGTTCTTGTCGAGGCGACCAACAGGATATACACGCTCCGTGCAGGCATCCTTCACCAGATCCATCACGGTCTTATCGGCGTGAGGGTCATCGAGGGTTGTTACGTAGCCCTTAGGCTTGTTGAGCACGAGATATACGTGCTTCTCGCCCTGCAAACGCTCATCGTTGAAGCGCACCTCGTCGGTAGGCAAAATCTTGGTACCGAGCTCGGTTACAACCTTGCCATTTACGGTAACCACACCGGCAAGGATGAAGTCGTCAGCCTCACGACGCGAGCATACGCCCGACTGCGAGATGAAGCGGTTGAGACGAATCTCGCCCGACTGACGGTTGGGGTTATACTTAGGATAGCTACGGGGCTTATCATCCTGACGGGGCTTGAAGCTTCTCTTCGCGCCACCCTTGAAGTTCGAACGCTTGTCGTGGCCCTCGCCTGTGCGACGCTCATCGCGACCACTCTCCTCACGGCGTGTGCGGGGGAAGCTCTCCTTGGCATTGAAATCGCTCTTCTTGCGGAAGTCGCCACCCTTGCGGAAGTCGTTGTTGCGACGCTCCTCGCGAACACTCTCACGACGAGGACGCTCATCGCGGGTAGTCTCACGACGAGGACGCTCATCGCCACGGCTATACTCGGGGCGCAGACGGTTGTCGTCGGTGAAGTGAGGGTTAAACGAACGCTTGGCGGGCTGTGCCGTGCGGGGGCGGAACTCTCTTTGTCCCTCGCTGTCGGCCTCGCGGCGAGGACGGGGACTACGCTCAACACGCTCCGTAGAGCTGATACGCTGACGCTTATCGCGAGCAAAACGCGAAAGGTTAGCTGCTGAGTCTGTGTTGAAATTTTTCATCTTCTTAATACTATATTATAAATAAGGTGCGACAAAGGTAACTTTTTTTTTCAGAACACACAACTTTCGCAAGATGTATGCCAAATTTTATACACATTTCGAATAATTATATACCTTTGCAACATAATTTTACGCAATATGAATAGAGACATCATTCGCTTAGCCGTACCCAACATTATATCGAACATAACCGTACCGCTGATGGGTATAGCCTCAACGGCCATTGCCGGACGCATCGGCAATGCCGGCGATGCCACGGCCATAGGTGCGCTCTCTATCGGCGTAGCCATCTTCAACTTCATATATTGGAACTGCTCGTTCATACGCATGGGCACAAGCGGCATCACTGCGCAGGCCTACGGCGCGGGCAACCATAAGGAGATTACGCTTATGCTATGGCGCGCCATTACGGTATCACTCGGCGTGGGTATCATAGCCTTCGCGCTACAATGGCCCATTGGCGAGTTTGCGCTATGGTTCATGGATACAGGCTCCACGGATAGCCACAACATGATTTCGGACTACTTCTACACCCGCATCTGGGCCGTACCCGCAGGCATACTGCTCTTCGGCTTCAACGGCTGGCTGACGGGCATACAGAACGCCGTAATACCGATGATTGTAGCCATCATGGTAAACTGCATACATATCGGGTTCAGCTATCTGTTCTCGATTGTCGGTGCCTGGGGCTTGGAGGGTATAGCCTTAGCATCGGTCGTGGCGCAGTGGACAGGTGTTGTGGTGATGATAATCATCATCGTGGCGCGCTATCGCAGCTATCTGGTCAAGGTTACGCTGAGCGAGGTGATGAACATCGCGGCCATGCGTCGTTTCTTCTCGATTAACAACGACATCATCGTCCGCACCTTCTGCCTCGTGGCAGTATATACATTCTTCACGAAGGCCTCGGCAGATACGGGCAACGAGAATATCCTCGCCGTAAATGCCATACTGCTACAACTATTTACTCTATTTTCGTACATGAACGACGGCTTCGCCTTTGCTGCCGAGGCACTCACGGGACGCTTCATCGGTGCGCGCGATAGCGCATCGCTACGCCGTTGCATAAGGCTCTGCATCGTGTGGAGCGTAGCCATAGCCGTAATATTCATTGGCGTATATGTGGGTTGGTGGCGCGAGATATTCTCATTCATCGCCACAAGCAAGGATGGCGACATAGGCACACTACTCGACGTGGCATCGAAGTATATAGGTTGGATAATAGCCATTCCGATAGCCTCGGCAATGCCCTTTGTCATGGACGGTATAATGGTGGGTGCCACACGCAGTCGCATCATGCGTAACTCGATGATATACTCGTCGATATGCTACTTCGCAATACTCTACGGCCTCGGCTGGCTCATAGGCAACAATGCGCTATGGATGGCCTTTACGAGCTTCATGTTTGTGCGCGGTGTACTGCAATACTTCATGTCCGACAAGCTGCGAGACATCTACCGCGAGGCCGACTCGAAATAGCCTACAAACGACAAAAAAGACGCCACCACGCAGATAGCATGGTGGCGTTTTTGTCATACCTCTTAAAGGGCTTAGTCTCGACTAAGTGCCATATCTCCGCGCTTAACCCATCCGAGGCGCAACATCGCATAGTGAAACAAGAGACTCAGCACCGCAGGAGCAACGACATAGAGACCGACAATTTCGGCAAGCAGCAAGCTATGCTCCGTAGTTGCGGACATCTCGGCCCAACACCCTATCGGGCCAACCAAACCCGAGGTACCCATACCCGCAGCAGCAGCACTATTGGTCATCTGCAACCAGCAGGTCGAGACAGGGCCGAGCACAGCTGCCGTGAGGGTCGGGGCGAGCCATATTATAGGCTTGCGGGCAATATTTCCGATTTGGAGCATCGACGTACCCACGCCCTGTGAGATTAGTCCGCTGATGCCATTCTCGCGGAAGCTGATAACGGCAAAGCCCACCATCTGTGCACAGCATCCCGCCGTGGCAGCACCCGCAGCAAGACCTCCGATACCGATGGTTACACACAGCGCAACGGAGCTGATGGGTAGCGTCAGAGCACAGCCAACCAAAACGGCAACCACAACACCCATGATGAAGGGGTTGAGCGTCGTGGCATTGTTTATAACATCGCCGAGCGACATAACCCAATCGTTGATAGGCACACAGCAGAACTTAGCAAAGAGTCCCGCGGGAATTATCGAGACCATGGGCGTAACGATGATATCGACGGGTGTTCGCTTCGATACGAGCGAGCCACACTCGATGCCCACGACCGAGGCGAGATATGCCCCCACGGGGCCTCCCCATATATAACCCATGGCACCCACCGCCACGGCCGAGATTGTTACCAGCGCATCGCGCTTGAAGCCATAGGCGATAGCCAAGCCGATAGAGCCACCCACAACAGCCGGCTGTTTGAGGATGTTGGCTATATCACCCAATATTTCGAGGTGCGGTATTGCAGCAAACTGTGCGATAATAGTACCGACAATAAGCGAGCAGAAGAGACCCATAGCCATGTAGCTGAGGGCATCGACAACGTAGGCCTTAAACAGACGACCCACCAAAGAGCGAAACTTTGACATTGCGTTACAAGGTTTTAATTCAATACAAAGTTAAAAATAATTTGTTGTACGCGAATAGTTTTTGAGAAAAAATGTGGAAGATGAAAAGCATGGCGCGCCAATTATAGGTAGTGGTGGGTAGTAGTAGGTAGCAGTAGGTAGTAGTGGGTAGCGCGCCACAATAATCGCTCACAACTACCCACAATTACCCATTTCTACCCACCACTACCCATTGGCGCGCGAGTCAAAGTAACCCCCAAAGACACACTTCGCGCGAGATTGATGGTACAATTATTAAAAATTTTTCTTATCTTTGCGCAACTTTAATTTAACATCAAAAATGGGAACTATTATTTACATCGTAGGTTTGGTGCTGGCTATCATCGCAGCATTGGAGATTTTCAAGCTCAACGGCGACATGATTAAGAAGATTATCGCCATCGTAGTAGTATTGCTCACAAGCTGGGTAGGCTTGGCCGTATACTTCTTCTTCGCTCGTACACGCATCGCCGAGTGGGTGAAGTAAAAGCACCTCAAAGGGTAATTCATGGGGCTGTTCAACATTCGCGTTGACAGCCCCGTTTTTTTATATGTACGCATATTGACCGAATAACAAAAATGTTGTATATTTGTAGTTGAATATGATAAAGTACACTCAAACAATCCTATCCAACGGCCTCACGGTACTCGTAAACCGTGATAGAGCATCGAAGCTCGCGGCCGTAAACATCTTATACCGCGTAGGCGCGCGTAACGAGGCGGCCGACAAGACGGGCTTCGCACACCTATTCGAGCACCTCATGTTCCGAGGTACACACCAAGTTCCCGACTTCGACGTACCGGTACAGATGGCCTGTGGCGAGAACAACGCCTTCACGAATAACGACTACACCGACTTCTACATCACCCTGCCCAAGGAGAACATCCGCACTGCCCTATGGTTGGAGAGCGACCGCATGCGCAACCTCAACATCAGCCAGGAGGCATGCAACATCGAGAAGCAGGTGGTAATCGAGGAGTTCAAGCAGCGATACCTCAACCAACCCTATGGCGACGAGCAGCTGCTCCTGCGCGACCTCTGTTACAAAGTACACCCCTACCGCTGGTCGACAATAGGTATATCGCCCGAACATATCGAGCGCGCCACCTTGGACGACGTGCGCGCCTTCTACGACCTGCACTATCGCCCCTCGCGCGCAATACTTGCCATATCGGCCGACATCGACGAGAGCGAGCTCATAGCCCTCGCCGAGGAGTACTTCGGCGACATCGAGGACAATGGCGGCACCATAATCGAGCCCGCGCAGGAGCCTCCACAGCGTGAGCCCCGCCGCCTCGAAGTAGAGCGCGAAGTGCCCGCAACCGACCTCACGATAGCCTTCCACATGGGCGACCGCCTATCCAAAGATTTCTTCCTCGGCGACCTCACATCCGACCTCCTGGCCGGTGGCGAGTCGTCGCGCCTGGTAAACAGATTGGTTAAGGACCGAGGCCTATTTTCGAGCGTCAACGCCTACATCACCGGAAGTCTCGATGCAGGACTCTTCATAATCAAGGGTCGCCTGATGCCCACAACATCGGAGGCCGAGGCCGAAGAGGCACTATGGGGTGAGCTGCGCGACATTGCCAAAGGCAACATATCGGACTACGAGATGGAAAAGGTGAAGAATAAGTTTGAGGCCAACATGCTCATGGGCGAGATAAACATCATGAACAAGGCTCTCAACCTCTCGTTCTACGCCATGACGGGCGATATCACGCTCATCAACCGAGAGGCCGAGATATATCGTGCCCTCACACGCGACGAGGTACGCGACTTTGCGTGCAGATGCTTCGTCGAGAATAATTCATCAACACTCATTTATCGAGCAAAAGAGTAGCAGCAATGATACAGCAGCCACCTATCGTAATACCCACAAGCGTCGAGATGCCCAAGGCGAAGAGCCTGACAACATCGAATGGCGTGAAGATATACATGCTCCCCACCGATGACTTCGAGGTCGTACGCTTCACGTTTGTCTTCCGCGCGGGAACATCCATGCAGCATAAGCCATTCACAGCATCGGCCACAGCCAACATGCTCGGCGAAGGCAGCAGCAGCCTCAACGCCCAGCAGATAGCCGAGCAGTTAGACTTCTACGGCTCCTACTTCGACGTAAACATCGACCGCGACTACTCCTACATTTCGTTCTGCTCGCTGAGTAAATTTTTCGCTCCGACGTACGATGTGGCGCGCGAGATTATCCTACACCCCTCGTTCCCCGAGAAGGAGTTGTCGGTGTACTGCTCGAAGCGCAAGCAGAGCCTCGCCATTGAGCGTCGCAAGGTGGAGACACAGTCGCGCGAGCTCTTTGCGCAAGCCCTCTTCGGCAAGGAGCACCCCTACGGCATATCGGCCGACGAGGCACTATACGACAACATACGTCGCGAAGACCTCGTGGCACTATACAACGAACTATACACCGCCAACAACTGCTTCGTGGTGTGCAGCGGACGCATCGACGAGCAGGTAATAGAGGCTCTTGGTGCGATGGTCGACCAGCTCCCGACGTCGGAGTGTCGCACAGCCACGTTCTGCGCACCGAAGAGCACACCCCGACTGCATCGCGACATAGCCTCGGCTCTGCAAACATCCATACGCATTGGCCGTCTTCTCTTTCCACGCACGCACCCCGACTTTGTGGGCATGCAGGTTGTAGCGGCTGTGCTCGGCGGATACTTCGGCTCTCGCCTCATGTACAACCTCCGCGAGCAGCATGGCTACACCTACGGCGTAATGGCCGCAATGGTGAACTTCGAGCGCGAGGGTTACTTAGCCATAGCAACACAGGTGGCACGCGAGCACCGCGAGGATGCGCTACGAGAGATATACCACGAGATTGAGCGTCTGCGCGAAGAGCCGCTACCCGACGACGAGTTGCAGATGGTCAAGAATGTGATGACGGGCGAGATACTACGCATACTCGATGGTCCGTTCGGCATTGCCGACGTAACAATAGAGAATATAATGTGCGGCATGGACAATAGCGCAACGGAGCGCAACGTAGAGCTCATAGCCAAGATAACACCTCGGGAGGTGCAACGCTTGGCTCAAAAGTATCTCTCGCGCAACGACCTCATAGAGGTTATGGTCGGATAGGAGCACAAAAGTGTTATAGGATGATAAATCAGCAACTTCAAGCATACATCGAGCGAGAGATTATCCCTCGCTACGACGGTTTCGACGCTGCACACCGTCGCGACCATGTCGCAACAGTCATCGAGCAGAGCCTCGCGTTAGCCGAGCACTATAACGTGGACATCGACATGGTCTACACCATAGCGGCATATCACGACACGGGGCTACGGTATGGACGCGAAAACCACCACCATGACTCGAAACGCATAATACTTGCGGACGAGGAGTTGCGCCGCTGGTTCAGCAACGAGCAGATAGCCACGATGGCCGATGCCGCCGAGGATCACCGTGCCTCGTCGAAGAGTGCGCCACGCACCATATACGGGCGCATCGTAGCCGAGGCCGACAGAGTAATACAGCCCCGCTCCATACTCCGTCGCACAGTACAATACACCCTCTCTAACTACCCCACACTGAGCCGCGAGGAGGGGTATCAACGTATGCTCGACCACCTGCACGAGAAGTATGGCTATGGCGGCTACCTGCGTCTCTGGATTGAGGAGTCCGAGAATGCCCGACGCTTGGAGGAGTTGCGTCAACTTATCGCCGATAAGCCCGCGCTCGCGCGCCTATACAACGAGATATACGACGAGCTGACCAGCGGGCGATAGTCATCCTTAGCCGCACTTTTGAGGCCCCGCAGCACAAATATAACAGTGAGCGCGATTGCCATAAACCACAAATTTTCAATAACTAACAAACTTAGTTGAAAAATATTTCAAAAAAGTGTGCCAAGTTCGGAAAATTATTAGTAAATTTGTTTGGTTAAAAGTGTTATTACAGAACAAACCGATCTATTAACAATCAATAAAACTACTGTCGTATGGCAAAAATCAAAGGAACAGTTGTCGTCGATACAGAGCATTGCAAGGGTTGTGGTGTTTGCGTAGCATCATGTCCTACCAAGACGCTCGGTATGTCGGCCGAAGTAAACGGCAAGGGTTACCCCTTTGCTATGATGGTTGAGCCGGATTCATGTACTGGTTGCGCATCATGCGCTATCATCTGTCCGGATAGTTGTCTAACGGTGTATCGCCAAAAATTCGAGTAAGCTATGGCAGAGAAAGAGGTAAAACTTATGAAGGGCAACGAGGTGATTGCTCATGCAGCAATTCGCTACGGTTGCGATGGCTATTTTGGCTACCCTATCACTCCCCAGTCGGAGGTTATGGAGACCCTCATGGAGCTTAAACCCTGGGAGACTACCGGTATGGTTGTTTTGCAGGCTGAGAGTGAGGTATCTTCAATCAACATGGTTTACGGTGGTGCATCTACCGGTAAGCGCGTTATGACCTCATCATCAAGCCCCGGCGTCAGCCTCATGTCTGAGGGTCTGAGCTACTTGGCAGGTGCCGAGCTTCCTTGCGTTATCGTAAACTGCCAGCGTGGTGGTCCGGGTCTCGGTACTATCCAGCCCTCACAGTCTGACTACTTCCAGGCATGTAAGGGTGGTGCCCACGGCGACTTCCACCTTATCGTACTTGCTCCTAACTCAGTTCAGGAGATGCACGACTTCGTAGCTGACGCTTTCGACCTCGCGTTCAAGTATCGTAACCCCGCTATGATCTTGGCTGACGGTTGTATCGGCCAGATGATGGAGAAGGTGGTATTGGCACCCCAGCGTCCCCGCAAGACTAAGGAGGAGATTGCCGCTGAGTGCAAGAGCTGGGCATTGCTCGGCAAAACCGACGACCGCGAGCGCAACGTGATTACATCACTCGAGCTCAAATCTGAGGTTATGGAGGTTAACAACCAGCGTTTGCAGGCTAAGTATGCCGCTATCCGTGAGAACGAGGTACGCTACGAGGCTATCGAGTGCGACGACGCCGACTACATCATCGTAGCATTTGGCTCATCAGCTCGTATCTGCTCTGCAACTGTTGAGTTGGCACGCGCCGAGGGCATCAAGCTCGGTCTGTTGCGACCTATCACATTGTATCCCTTCCCCACAAAGGCTATCGCCGAGCTCGCAGAGCGCGGTGTTAAGGGCTTCCTCTCAGCTGAGTTGAACGCCGGCCAGATGGTTGAGGATGTACGTCTTGCAGTAAACGGCAAGGCTCCCGTAGAGCACTTCGGTCGCATGGGTGGTATGTTGTTCTCACCCGACGAGGTACTTAAAGCAGTTAAAGAGAAACTTATAAATCGATAAGACTATGGCAGAAGTTGAAATCAAAAAGGAGAATTTGGTATTTGGCAAGTCTAAGCTTATCTTGCCTAACGTAATGCACTACTGCCCCGGCTGTAGCCATGGTACAGTGCACAAGCTCGTTGCCGAGGTTATCGAGGAGATGGGTTTGGAGCATGACACTATCGGCGTATCGCCCGTGGGTTGCTCAGTATTTGCATACAACTATATCGACATCGACTGGGCACAGGCTGCTCACGGTCGTGCTTGCGCAGTAGCAACAGCTATCAAGCGCGTAAACCCCGAGAAGATGGTATTCACATACCAGGGTGATGGTGATATGTCGGCTATCGGTACCGGCGAGACTATTCACGCTGCTGCACGTGGCGAGAATATCGTTGCCATCTACATCAACAACGCTATCTACGGTATGACCGGTGGTCAGATGGCTCCTACTACCCTCTTGGGTATGAAGACCGCTACTACGCCCTACGGTCGTGATCCCAAGCTCAATGGCTATCCCTACAAGATTGCCCAGATGTTGGCTCACCTCGATGGCGTATGCTACGTAACACGTCAGACCGTTCACACTCCCGCGAACGTACGCAAGGCTAAGAAGGCTCTCCGTCACGCATTCGAGAATGCTATGGCAGGCAAGGGTTTCAGCCTTGTAGAGATTGTTGCTACATGTAACTCAGGCTGGAAGCTATCACCCGTAGCCTCAAACGAGTGGCTTGAGCAGAACATGTTGCCATTCTACGAGCCCGGAGATTTGAAGGACACAACTAAAGAGTAAGCATTTATGAAAGAGACAGTAATCATTGCAGGTTTCGGAGGACAGGGTGTCCTCACTATGGGTAAGATTTTGGCTTACTCTGGTATTATGCAGGATATGGAGGTAACATGGATGCCTTCATACGGTCCTGAGATGCGTGGTGGTACCGCAAACGTAACAGTAAACCTCTCGGATAAGCCTATCTCATCGCCTATCGCTCACGAGTTCGATTGCGTAGTTGTTCTCAACCAGCAGTCAATGGATATGTTCGAGAGCCGAGTTAAGCCGGGCGGCGTACTTATCTACGATACTAACGGTATCACACACCACCCCACACGTACCGACATCAGCATCTATCAGATTGATGCTACTGCTGAGTGCGCACGTTTGGGCCAGGCTAAGTTGTTCAACACCATGATTTTGGGTGCATACCTCAAAGTTCGCCCCGTCGTTAAGATGGAGAACGTAATGGAGGGCTTGAAGAAGACTCTTCCCGAGCGCGCCTGGAAGATGCTTCCCCAGAACGAGGAGGCTATCAAGCATGGTGGCGAGATCATCAGACAGGTACGCTAACTGATGCTCGAAAGCAACGAGGGGGTATTGACTACGGTTGGAGGCCTGGCGGAAGCCTTATAGCAGTAGCTATGCAGGCCCCGCGCCGATTGCGACACTAAGGTGCGCAAACAGAACGAGGGCTCATAATACCAACCACGCAACTCACCCACTCACATAACGACCCGAGTAGTTTAACCGCTACTCGGGTCTTTTTATATCCTTAGACTCACAATATCACACTTCGCATGCCTACGGGGTTGCAATGGCGATCCTACCCTCGCAGTGCAATGGCAGCCCGAGACAACATTTAATCTAAAAGCAGGGGCACATTTGGCAGTTTTTAGGGGTAATTTCAGTTGGTTAGTACGACTAACCAACTGCCCGATAGACGCCTCAACTGGTTAGTGACACTAATCAGTTCAAAAAACAAAACAACTCGTGAGTACGCTCACGAGTTGCTTAACTATATTTAGTGCCATTTCAAAATGCCAAGATGGCTCTTTGAAATTTTGAATTTGGCACTTTGAAATCACATCAGATTTATACTTTTCGATATTCTAATTCACATACTTTAATTGTCTGTAGAAATTCATTATAGTCACAAATTGCAAATAATTTAATGCGTTTTTCAAAGTATTTTAGTTTTCGGAGGTTTAATCCACAATGTCTGATTAACAAATTCCTTCGCCTAACATATTCAATTTTCTCATCACATACACTTCTCTTAAGCCTCATGAACCACATCTCATATGATCCGTAAATAGTGAAGCAATATAAATAAGGTGTAACTATTATTGTAAAAATGAATGGAAGTGCAATACCAATTAATATCATTTCTAATGTGTATGCTAATGGATGTATACAAGTTTGATATAGTATAAATAATAGTATAAAATAGCCAAACGCAATATTACATTTATTTAAGCATCCATATAATTGTTTGGTCGCGTTATATTTTTCGTTTTGTAGCTCAATTACACTTTTCATCAAGACTATTATGCATATTGAAAATTGCAGTAATATTTCACACAAATACCCCAATGTGTATAGATTAAGATATACAGATATGAATGCTGCGTATTTAATATGCTCTATAATTAAAATCCCGAAATCTTGTTGTGATTTATACTCTGTTACTTTCATCAAAACAAGAGTAGTTGATAGCGAAAATAAAATAACATCCTTTATGTATTGATTATCCCATAGCCCTATTAAATTAATTATGTAACAAGCAAAAAATATCCAACCATATAACATCAATATTATTATCAAAATCTTGGGCGAAAATATACTATTAAGTATTTGCAATATACTCGTTCGAACACTTCTATAGCATACCATCCATATTAGAAAAAGCCCCAATAAAGTTATTGAGGCCAATTCTCGTGTAGATAGCGAATTATATATTTCGTATAATATATCCATTGAGATATAATTCGTATACTTTACTCAAAATTACAAGTTTGAGAAAGATGCTATTTTCCACCCTTTACTCGATTACAATTTCTGCAAAGCATTTGACAATTTTCAGATACAGTTATTCCGCCTTCTTTCCAAGGAGTGATATGGTCTGCTTCCATTTCTTCTAATTCAAAATGTTTTCCACAATGTACGCAGATGCCCTTTTGTCTTTCGTATGCCTCGCGCTTTTGTTTCTTGTCAAATGTACGGAACGATAAGTCGCGTAAATCTCCACTCAACACATAGCGATATATACCCGACTTCTTCATAATCTCGTCATCTTCCATGAGGTCGTGTATCTGTTTTTCGAGTGCATTTACATCATAGACATTTTCGCCAAACTCGTCATACATTGCACCCCAATCTAAACCTTTCATTTCTTTGCGATAGCGTGGGAATGTTGAGCGTACCCAAGTTATAATCTGCATATAGTACGCCCATAGTTTATTGGCGTTAGGGTCGTGCTGATGAATAGCCATATATTTATCAATCGGCTTGTCTTCGTGTATTCCATCGTGTCGAGCCGCCCATTTCAAGACCGTTTCGAGATATGCTTGCTCAACTGTATTGCCACTCATATAGTCGCCACCCATCTTATAGGCAGGGCAACCGTTTTTCGAGAAATGGCGACGAGCATCGGTTACAAATGGACCGACATATACAGCATTTCGCAACTCTTGATCCATTAACCTTTCGCCCGCAATGTTGATAACACGAAACCAATCCAACTTTTCTTTGTCAGTTCCGCTACAAAAATATACGGTCAATTCATAGTCAAGAAATGCGTTCTTCTCCTCGTCTGTTAGAGTATTGAAGAACAGCACACCTCTATCCTTATCTACAATATTGAAATCGTGTGTATAAAACTCACAAATTGACAGTGTGCGCTGTTGTCCATCAATCATCTCAAATGTGCCGTCAGTCTCTTCCGACCAATACATTATATTGAGCGGAAAACCTTTCATGATTGTTTCAATAACAGCGCGCTTTTGTTGCTCATCATATCGAAATTCTCTTTGATAAGGTGGGCGCACATCAAGTTTCCCGCCATAAGCACGAACACCACTATCGGGGTCATTGGTATATCCGCTAATAAGGTCGCGAATAGGTATAGATTTAAGTTCTATTTTCATGGTTATTTCTTCTTGCGTATTAATATTCTTTCGTACAAACGGACTAATTCCTCTTCTTTCCTTAGATATAGGCGCGGACCTCCATTTAATTTTCCTAATATCTTTTTTATTATATCCATATTAGCCAATTCTA
>JAZRDV010000009.1:0-126334 GCA_045660465.1 Alistipes sp.
TCGGCAAACGACTACACATTGGCTTTGATGACCCTGCACACTCAACCGACATAAACGAGTTTCGCCGAGTAAGAGATGAAATCAAGAGCAAATTATTGTCATTTTATTCATCTAACATTCAAACGCAGTCCCACTAAATAATCTAACAACCATTTGAGTTATATGGCAACCGAAGTGTAATATAAAAAATCTCGGTATAACAAAAATAAAAATTATTATTTGTTTGTCCTCACTAAATAAGTAGATTTTTCAAGGTGTTTTTTAGGTGCCCTTTTGCGTTGTGGTGACCAAAAGTGACCATTTTTGAGGTTCTGGGAAAAAGAGAAGCCCTGCAAGTGTTGTTTATCAACTACTTACAGGGTTTTGTTGTACTCGGAACCGGGGTCGAAGGTCGCAAGCGAGCTCGCGCGGATACCGTAAAAGGCGCAAGGCGTCAGCCTGAGCAATAAATATTCTCACATCCGCGCAACCGTCTAAAAGTGAGCACCGCGGTTCGGGTGTGTCTTGTTGTCGAGGGCATATGGCCTAAGCCATGCAGTGAGTAGTGCGGATAACGTGCTTGAACGATTATCTGTACTACTCACTGCATAAGACTGCTGAGCAGTCTATGCCCACGACGACAACAAAAAAAGAGAGGCGTAAACCTCTCTGAAAGTACTCGGAACCGGGGTCGAACCGGTACGGGCATTACTGCCCACAGGATTTTAAGTCCGGCGTGTCTACCTATTCCACCATCCGAGCCCTTGTCTAAGATAAAGACGTTGCAAATGTACAATATTTATTTAATTCTGCAAAATCTTTTCGGATATTTCGCTGTCGCCGCTACTTCATAAGTATCGTTACGGCGGTGGCCGATACGCCCTCCTCGCGACCCTCGAAGCCGAGGTGCTCGGTGGTCGTAGCCTTTACCGATACTCTGTCGATGTCGATGCCTACAACCTCCGCGAGACACTTGCGCATATTGTCGATATGGGGGCGCAGCTTGGGGCGTTGCATGGCAATGGTGCAGTCTATGTTGCTTATCGCATAGCCATTCGATGACACCAACTCAACCACATGTTTAAGTAGTAGGGTTGAGTCGATACCCTTGTATCGGGCGTCGCTGTCGGGAAATAGTTTGCCTATGTCGCCAAGGGCTAATGCTCCAAGCAGAGCATCGCAGATGGCATGTATCGCAACATCGCCATCCGAGTGTGCTACACACCCCTTTGTGTGCTCAATCTCCACGCCGCATAAAACTAAGCGAAGTCCATCGGCAAGGGCGTGAACATCGTATCCGTGTCCAATTCTTATATCCATAAGTTACTGTTGTTTACCTCTCTTAAAGTTTAACCAACGGCGCATGATGGCCAGAGCATATCTGCGCACGAAGTAGGGCTGACAGAGCCATATACGCTCACGCATACGCCACCAGCGTGTGGTGCAACTCACAACTCTACCATTTTCGCGTACAACCTTGTCTACCACGCCGATAATCTCATTGCGGTGGCACTGCTCGGTTTGTGTGAGGTTGCCATCGCCGCGCAGTGTAACGATGCCGTTGTCGATGGCTATCACGCGATGCACGATGATGCGACCGTTCGCCATACGAAACATTGCGGCGCGGTGCATTATATCCTCGTTATCATTTGTGCGGTGTAGGATGATGCTATCGCGGCCGTAGCCAAGAAGCGGAAGCATGCTATATCCTGTAACGACCATCTGAAACGATGCGCCACGCTCGACGAGGTGCTCTATGTTATTTAGCAGATTACTCATCGCCAAGTATCGTTTTGCGTGATAGCTGCGCCGCCTCAGCATTGGGTAGACACTCCAAGTGGTATGCCGGTACGCGGCGTAGCATCTCACCGAGGGTGTTGCATATCATATCTTGTAGCTCCTCGTCGTGTGCAAAGGCCGGCGGACATGAGGGTAGCAACGCTCCAATAGCAGCGATGGTCGGCAGACGACGTATGGCGTTGTGAGGAGCTTGACTCAGGCGACAGAAACCTGCAATGGGGTATGACAGGTTCTTGTAGCACGGCGTTTTGCCGCTCCATGGCGAGCCAAAGACAATGGCCTTGCCGTCGATAATGCGAATGATGGGCGAGTCGTCGTTAAGAAGCTTCGCGCCCTCGATACTCTCTCTCCAAAGACGTGTATGTGTGCTCTTGCCCGTGCCCGATTCGCCAAGAAACAGGATGCAGCGACCGCCGCACTCGATTGTCGAGGAGTGTATGGCGATAGCTTGCTTAGTGCTCAATACTACGCCAAACATAACCCACAGAGCAAAGCGTAGCTGTGCAATATCTGATGGTGTGTTACACTCGATATTTGAGGCTATGGCAAAGGTGTTGTGCTCAATGTGGAAGAGTGTCGGCTCCCCGATACCATCTTGGCGCGCTATGGTGTAGAGGTAGCCATCGGTGGTGCGTTTTAGTTCGCAGTGTGCTCCGGTCTCAATTGCCGTAAAGTCGGCAAGGTGCTTCTCTACGACGAAGTCTCCAAGTCGCATCGAGGGGCGCAGGTCAAAGGTGCAGTCAGCGTCGATGCTTCCATTGTACTCCACCTCAAAGGGCTTAAATCCGCGTACGCCTAACTCCACGATGTCGGCTGTTGAGCGTAGACGGATGCCGGCAATTATATAATCGTGCATATTCATATCTACTGTATTGTTATTACCCTGTCGCAATACTCCAATGAGCTATCTCGGTGAGCGATTACGACTATGGTAAGTGAGCGATTCTCGTCCGAGAGACGCTTTATTGCGCTGTTGATGTTCTCCTCCGTGCGGCCGTCGAGCGACGATGTAGCCTCGTCGAAGAAGAGGATGTCGGCGTTCTTGTAGAGGGCGCGTGCGATGCCTATACGCTGTCGCTGACCTCCCGAGAGGCGGCTTCCTTGTTCGCCAATGCGGGTGTTGACGCCACCTTCGAGACTCTCTACAAAAGAGTTTAGGTCGGCCATCTTAACAACCTCCGCGATACGCTTATAGTCGATTGTCGAACGGTCGCAGCCAAGGGCGATATTCTCGGCGATTGTCATATCTGCGATAAAGACATTTTGCGATACATAGCCTATTGCGTTCTGCCACTTGCGAATATTTTGGTCGTCAAGCGGAGTGTTGTCAATGGCTATAAGTCCGGATGTCGGACGATAGAGTCCGAGGATAAGGTTGAATAGGGTGGTCTTACCTGCGCCCGAGGTGCCCTGAATACCGAGACGCTCACCTTTGTTGATTGTGAGCGAGAGGTTGTTGATTGTCGGGGCGTTGGCATCGTCGAACTGAAAGCTGAGGTTGCGAAGCTCGATGCTTCGTTCAAAGTGCATGCGCTCCTGAGTAGAGGCAATGGCTGCTGGGTAATCTTTAATCTCGGCTTCGGCAAGGATGTCCACCGAGTAGCGGTTATAGCGTATGGTGCTCCAACCTGTCATTATGCTGCGTACCGAAGGTATAAGTCGTAGTGCCGCCACCGCGAATATTCCGAACATAAGGCGCATGTCGCCACTACCCGAATAGATGCAGATAATCACCAATGCCACCATGCCGGCTGCCATGCCCACCTCGGTGAGCGTCTGCGGAATAAGACCTATTGTGGCGTTGCGCTTGCGTAGCGATACGGCCTCATCCATGGCGCGCTCAAAACGCTTGAACATGTGCTCAAAAGCACCGCTTATCTCAATGTCTGCATAACCTCGAAATGTCTCCGAAACGATGCGACTTTTTGTGCGCTGGGCCTCGTTCTCGCGCTTGCCGAGGTCGCTTAGTCGGCGGCGTACAAGCAACCAGAAAAGCATGACGCCGGGGACAAAGACAGCCACTGCCACGAGTGCTGCTATGGGCGAATACCACGCAAGTGAGGCGAAGATGAGGGCGAAGAGCATAACTTCGCTTGCAATGCTTGCGATGGGTTTGAGTACGCCAGCCACGAACATCAGACTTATGACGTTGACGTTGCGTGTGAGAATTGCCGAGTTGTTGCGCTTGATGAAGCCTAACCCGCGACGATGATAGTCTATGTAGAGCCTCTCGGAGAGATACTTATATAGCGAGTATATGAAGTTGCGCTCGGTGTTGTAGAGTAGTAGCGTAAGCAGGTTTTTGATTACGATAATGCTCAATACGGTGCCGCATACCGCGAAGGTGAAGGTGCGATAGTCGGTAAAACCAAATAGTTGGTATATGTCGTATAGTACGCCTGTTTGCGCTATGTTTTCGCTGTCAAGAATAAGGATTAGCACCGGCACGAGCACCGCTAAACCGACAAAGTTGAGCAGTGCGCGCACAAATATGGTAACAGCTACCAATATGGCGCGGTTGCGATATGACGGCGGTATTATCTTCCAAAAGGAGTGTTTCATGCCACAAAGATACTAAATCAATTTTATACTGCAATCTATTTGTGTGCTATACTACACTTTGTCTACATGATTAAGCGTTACATACCATACGTAGCCCTCCACACGGTCGTAAAGCCCCATCTCTTCGAGTAGCTTCACGTAGTGGCGCACCTTTGACTTATAGCCATCGTTTATGCGCTCGCCGAATTTGTAGTCGACAACCACTGCGCGGCGTCCGTCAATCATTACTCTATCGGGGCGACGCAACTTCGTGTTGTTGAGTATCCAACTCTCATTCTTCACGTCGCTCCACTCATGCGTAAACCACTCGTTTACAATAGGATTTTGTAACGATACCTCTACGTTCGCTTTAAGTGTAATTGCCTCCTCATTACCTATTAAGCAGTCGACTACCATATTGTCTATTGCGCGATAGATTGACTCTATGTTGGTTGCGCGCTCGAAGATGCTGTGTAGCATTATACCCCTCTCTCGCGCGTTGGGGGTGTCGTAGTGCTCTTCGTCGATGTAGGGTCTATCGCGATGATAGATGGCTATTGACGGTTGTTCGCTGTGGTACGTTGTGAGGATTACCTCTTCGTGAACCTCCTCCTTGGGCTTTGCGGGTGTGAAGTGCGCTATCTTTTGACCATAGGTATAGTGTGTAACGGAGCCCTCTTCGCGCTCCTCGGTGTAGGAGGTGTCGCATATCTGCATTGCCGCCTCGGCGACAAGTGGCCCAACACCTGTAATTGTCGACGATGATTTGGGTGGATATGGAGCAAAGAGGTATAGCTCCGACGAGGCACGCGTGATGGCCACGTAGAGCATATTAAGCATGTCGATGTGGTTCATCGCAATCTCCTGGTAGTAGTCTTGACAGAAGACTGAATCAACCATCGCGCTTCCGAAGGCTACGGGAAACTCTCCAATCGACTTAATATCTGCATTTTGGCACTCTGCCGTAGCCCAGACAATAGACGGTGTGTCGCTCGATGGGTTGGCCTTCCATTTGCAATATGGCACAATGACCACGGGACGCTCCAAGCCCTTGGCCTTGTGTATGGTCATAATCTCTATTGTGTTGTCGCTCATCTCGACGGTGAGGTTGGCCTCGTGTCCGCGCTCATCCCACCACTTCAAGTAGTTCTGGATGTCGGCTATGCGCGTTGTCGAAAACGATACTATCTGCTCGTACATTGCTTGCAGGTAGGCTACGCGGTCGGTACGCTCATTTAGTTTATAGCGTTTTACGATGCTCTCGTAGGCCTCCATAGGCGAGAGATGGGCTGTCGCTGTGAAGAACTCCAACTCGTCGTTGGTAAACGTGTGGCTGAGTGGCAGTCCAAGATATCGGTTGTAGATACCTCGCTCGATATCGTTGTTCGCATCTGTCGTTAGACGCAACACCGAGATGATAAACTCCGTAATATCGCAATTATCTATGGTCAGCGAGTCGAGTGTGAGCACGTTGAAGCCTACTTCGCCCTTTGAGGTGAACTTCTGGTGCTTGTAATCGAATAGAGCCTTGGCAATCAGTGCTCCCGAGGGCTTGCTGCGTGCGAGAATGAGAATGTCGGAGTAGCGATAACCTCGACTAATGGCATCCTCGATAACCTCTATGAAGGGCGGAGTCTTGCTTTCGTGCAGACACACCTCGGCATAGCCCTTGCCGTCGTTGCGGTGTAGCTGCTTGGCATCGGCATACGCCGTGCTTACAATATCCTGATACTCTTCGTATAGCGCATCGCTGATGCTATCGTTGTTGTATGCCTCGGTGAACATGTTGTTCAGGAAGGTGTTTTCGCGCTCAACGATATTTTTTATGAGTCGGTTGTTAAACTCGACGACATTTTCGAGGCTTCGGTAGTTGGTTTTCAGACTATCGAGCATCGTGTTATCCTTGCCTAAGTCGCGATAGGCTACATCTTTGAGCAGTCGCCAGTCGCCACCTCGCCAGCGGTATATCGACTGTTTGACGTCGCCAACAATGAGTACCGATGTGTCGTTGTTCGAGGCCATGGCATTCTGCAAAAGAGGGCGCAGGTTGTGCCACTCGCGCTCGGCCGTGTCCTGAAACTCGTCAATCATGTAGTGCTCATAGCGGTTGCCAACCTTCTCGTATATGAATGGCGTATTGCTATCGTTAACGAATGTCGAGAGTAGGTTTTTGGTCTCGCCAAGGAGCTTGGTGTTCTCGTCGTTGCAGAGGAGTGTAACCTCATTATATAGGTCGGCAAGAAGTGCGAAGCTGCGGTAATTATCCCTTAGTAGCTTTGCGGTATTGACCGTTGTGATGCCCTCGTCGTAGGTTTTGCATAGCTTGTTGAGCAGAGGCTGCATTTCGATGGCGGCACTCTGCACGGTAGCATTGGCCTTGGGGGTGTACCATAATGTGGCGTCCTCGGCTGCTGCGTACATCGTATCTGTGGGTCTCTTAAACTCGCCATTGGCAAAGCGCATCACGGCATATACGAAGCTGCGCTGCCCTCCCTTGAAGTCGCTGGGACTAAGCGCATATCGCTCTATTATATCATGGCATTGTTTAGCATATTCGGCAACTTTTTTGCGAACCTCATTTGCACTCTTAACAAGCTCTTTGACGGTGGTCATCAGTTTGCCTTTGTTCAGGTCCTTTCGGCCTCTGTCGTGTCCTTTGAAAAGCTCTGCGCCGAGTGCCGCCAAGTCGGCTCGCATATCCCACTTCATGCCGTCGTCGAGACGCTCCTCGGCGAATTCCAACATCCACCCTTTTAGTTCGTCGTCATTGGCGATGCGCTCTATAAGTGTATCGGCACTACGTTCGAGTAGAGAGTTGGGGTTTAGCTCGATATTGTAGTCGATGTCTATGTCGAGCTCTTTGAGAAAGGCTCGTATTATGCGCTGACAAAAACGGTCGATGGTGAGCACACTGAAACGCGAGTAGTCGTGCAGTATGTTCGTGCGAGCCAACATGGCACGCTCGCGGATAAGGGTCTCGTTATAGCCGGTCTCCTTTATGAGGTCTTTCAGATAGTCGCTCTTGGCTCCCGAGGCAAGAGTGTGTATCTCACGTAGTATGCGACTCTTCATCTCCTCGGTAGCCTTGTTGGTGAAGGTTACCGCGAGGATGCCACGATACAGCTCAGGACGCATGATTACATCCTTAACGAATTTGTATGCCAGCTGATATGTCTTTCCCGAGCCGGCACTTGCACTGAGTATTATCGCTTGCTTGTTCGTCTGCATATCTTGTTATAGTTGCAATAAGTACAAAGACCCAGGCTCTCGTCCACCTGCTTAAAGGGTGTGTCGTAGTCGAATAACTCGTCGAGTGTAGCACCTAAATGGTCTCTAAATTGGTCGCCCACGTTGGAGTATCGTTCGATCTCGCTCTTCGTCTGCGCATCTTGAAGCTTGGGCGAGTAGTCGCCCGACAGCATCTGCGAGGCGTAGTACAAGGCGGGTTGAGTATCTATGTTATCTGCGCGATGGACTATCTCGGAGTAGAGGAGCGTCTGGAACACATTGTCGATACGCTGCTTATCGTCGCCGATAAACAGATTTTCGATGCCGTCATATATCTGGTGGGACTTTGCGCTACTCTTGTAGTCGATAATTCGCAATGTGCCGTCCGATAAGCGGTCTATGCGGTCGGCACGTCCCTCTAAGTTAACCACGCGGCCACCTGAGATGGGGTATTGTGTGCTGATACTCTTTTCGAGACCCTCGATGGTGTATCCGCTCTGCTCTTTGTCGAAGCGCAGAATGCCCTCCAAAATGTATCTAACAATGATGTCTCTTACAAGGATTATATCGCCGCTAAACTCCTTCGAGCGGTCGGCGTCGCTCTTGTATATAAGCTTGCAAATAACCTTGTTAACGCACTTTTGGACTACGTCGCGATGATATAGTTCACTTTTGATATTCTCTGCAGGGTTGGTAACTTTGAGTATCTTATCGTTCTTGTATAAAGCCTCCATCGAGTCGTGCATGATATTGCCGAATGTGAGGGCATCTACCTTGTCGTTTATCTCATCGGGTGTGCGTAACTTGGCTATCGAGGCAAAGTAGAACTTTAACGGACACTGTACATATCGAAATAGCGACGACGGAGAGAGTTTCGCCTCGCCGCCATCTAAATAGGTTTCGAGCACCTTGCGCTCGTGCTCACCCTTAGGGATGGTAATATCGGCGGGTGCTTCGAGCGATAGGTCGACACCTATGCTCAACTTCTTGATGGGGTAGTGCGACTCAAAGTCTAATTGATGAATATAACGGCTACACTCGCCCGTGCTCTTATCGTCGGCCTTTGAGCAGTAGAGCATCGATACACGCTCGGCACGCTGAATAAGTCGATAGAAGTAGTAGGCATACATCGCTTCGTGCTCTTCGGGGGTGGGCATGTCGTAGCCTATGCGCAGATTGTAGGGTATGAACGAGGCCTTCGACATGGCGTCGCCGGGGAACGTGGCGTCGGTCATCGAGAGTATGATGACATTCTTGAAGTCTATGTTACGCGTTTCGAGAATACCCATAATCTGCACGCCCTCCAATGGCTCGCCCTCGTAGGGTATGGTGATGGTTTGCAGATGTTTGCGCAGTGTCGAAATGAACACTTCGGATGATATCTCGATATCGCACTTTGCAATGGAGTGTATGCACTTTGCGACCTCCTGCTGTGCGATGCGGAGATAGTCGGCCTGTAAGGGGTTTTGTTCGGCAATGGAGCCGCACAACAAGCCCAAGATGTCGTGTATTTGTTGAGATAACTGCTCGTAGTTTGCTGCTTTGGTGAAGATTAGGCTTAATAGCTCGTTCTCCGATAGGGTGGCGCGCGATATGTGTATAAGCCTATCTTTAAGTATCTTGCGATGCAGTTTTTGGGCGAGGCTCTTGCAGGCGTCGCCGATGTATGGGTGCGTGAGTATGCCGCATACGTCGACATGATAGAATGTGGCCTCCTCATCGCGCATGCGACTGTGTCTCTGTAAGTCGATTATGCGCTCTATGAATGTGTAGGCAAGGGTTGCTTTGAGGGGGTAGCCCATGGTTATATTGACCCGCTCCACGCATTTGGGTATTGAGTGTAGGAGGGGTATGAGCATATTCTCGTCCGTGAGAACTATCGCTGTGCGCTTGTCGAGCTCTTCGGCGGGAAGCGATGATAAAATCTCGGCAACATACTTACACTGTGCAACATTCGATACGCAGCCTATCGACTTAAACTCCTTGTTGCGCTCGTTGAAGTTGTCCTTCGATATGGGGGAGCGCATAGGGTAGCGGGCGATGTTCTCGCGCATAAACCGTCCGGCCTCGTTGTTGCGACCCTTGGTGTAGTACTCATCGTAGTCCCAAAAGAACTCTACGCCGTGCCGGCTGTTTTGCAGATAGTCCATCAGGCAACGCTCGCTTTTGGAGAGTGCGTTAAATCCGGCGACAATGACTCGTTTGTCGAAAAACGAATCGCTCTTGTCGGTTTTGAGTCTATGTGCCGCCTCGCGATAGATTAGTCCGGGGTAGCCTATGCCGAGTGATATAAGACGCTCGCGGTACTCGCGATATATGTGTGGAAGGCTCTTCCATATTTTCAGAAATCGCAGTTTCTGCTCGCTAAGACTCTTCTTGTCGACGATACTCTGCCAAAAGGTGCGTATGCAACGTATCTGCTCCTCGCTAAGATAGTCAACGTCGGTCTCCAACTCTTTGAGGTTCTCGATGTTGCGCAATAGACGCTCGGCATCAACCATATACTTATCTATCTGGTCGAAGTCCGATATGAGCATATCGCCCCAAAAGTAGAACTTGTCGATGGTCTCTGACGGATGGTAGTTTTTGTAGATTTTGAACAGCTCGCTGATAAGCAGAAAGCGTTCGCCGCGTCTGAGACCTGCAATATGCTCCATCATCTCGTCGATGGTCATATACGAGGGCTGCCAAAATGGTTTATTGGCAATGCCCGCAAAGGCGTCGTTGAAGAACACCCTTGCTCGCTGCGATGGAAACATTATTACGAGCGACGATAAATCGCCGTCGTAGCGTTTGTATAGGTCGCTTGCAACCTCTTGTAGAAATGTCATGGTGTAGCGGCTCTTTATTTGGCTTTCGAAATCTCACCACCGAATACAGGGATGTAGCTTCTGAGTATCTCGGGGTACGACTTGTAGAAAATCTTGCCACCAGTGGCTGTTTTACCCTCCAAGCGTTGTGTGGCGTCGACACGCGCTATGGCATTGTGCGACGACGAAACAGTCGTCGATATGGTTTCGAGGTCAAAGGCGTTATACTCGGCAGATGAGACACTTGCCGTCTGATAGAGTGTGTGTCCCTTAATCTCGACAACGCATTTACCCGTAATCTCAATCATCAAATCTTTGACGTCGACCTCAGCAACGAACGACGAGTCGTTTGAAATGATGATATCGAGAAGAGGCGAGGTCAGGGTATTCTTGCATATTACCGAAGCCTTGGCAACCTTAATCTCGGCGAGGGTGTGATAGTAGACCGTAACCTCGGTTACGCTCTCGCGTTTTAGGTCGGTACGCTCGCGTATTTTGAGCACCGAACCCGATGTCTCGGCCGAGAATTTAGAGGTGTAGAAACCCTTTGTGTCGTAGACGATATATGGCGATTCGCTCTTGTCTATCTTTATGAGTGTAAGTCTGATAGGCGCATCCACATCGAGTGTTGTATAGTTGGCTGTCCACTGCTTTATGGGTGTGCTCTCTACGGTCTGTGTAGTGGTGGTGGCCTCCTGTGCAGAGGCTACTGAAAATAGTAGGAGTGCAATAAATGTCGAAATTACTCGTCTCATAATCTCACTTAGATTTAGTTTCGAACCACTAAATTAAATAAAAATCGCCAATTATCCAACTAATTGACGATTTAATAGCGATTATTTCAGTCGATTACTACATTCTTACAACAAAATAGCTTGCGCCACTTCGACGAGCAGCCTCAATGCCTACGTCGGAGTCCTCGAATATTATGGTCTCGGAGGGCTTAACTCCAACCTGCTGCATCACCTTCAAAAAGCAGTCGGGCGCGGGCTTGGGGTGAGCGACATCGTCGCCTGTGAGTATGCCGTCAACGCCGTTGTCTAAGTTCAAGTATCGCATGACATTGGCAATGTTATCTTTGTGTCCCGTAGATGCTATCCAAACTTTTACGCCCATTCGGCGTGCCATCTGACACCATGACCATAGAGGCTCGTTGAGCTGCACCGACTCAAAGTATTTGGGGTATAGCTCAACCTTGCGGCGGCGCAGATGCGCTATCTGATTATCATCGGTTATGCCAATCTTGCGCATAAATTCCATGCATCGCACACCGAAGTAGTTGGCCAAATACTCCTCCTCACGAAGTTTGATGCCTACCTCGCCGAGGGTCTCAATATAGGCTAATGCGTTTGCTCGACGAGTGTCGACCAATGTGCCATCAAAATCGAGTATAATTAACTTTAATTGAGACATACTAATCGAATGATTGCATGCTTGATAGCGCGATGTTTATAATCTTCTGGTACTCCTCGGGTGTAAGCTCCATGAAGAAGTAGTGCACAGGGTCAACGCGCATGCCGTTCATGATAACCTCGTAGTGAAGATGTGGGGCAAACGAGAGTCCCGTATTGCCCGATAGAGCAACGATGTCTCCACGCTTAACGCTCTGGCCATTATTTACGCGGATGTCGAGTAGGTGGCTATACGATGTCTCGTAGCCGTTGCCATGGTCGATAACCAACGATTTTCCGTGGGTCGAATTCTTCTCCGATATGTTCTTCACGACACCATCGGCTGTGGCAAATACGGCTGTTCCTTCGGGTATGAGGTAATCAACGCCATGGTGCTCTGTCATAGTACGATGGAACGGATTAATTAAAGGTTTTTTACCCGCCGCAAGAAGTGTTAGTCGACGATTGTTCACAGGCTGAATTGATGGTATGTTCTGCGTGGATAGATACTCCGCCGAGAAGGCATGATTGAGGCTGTTGTTGGACTCGCGAAGTTTTACGGCCTTGGCGTCGATGTTGCGGCATCGTTGACTCAGTATATCGCACAGTTCATCGTTATCCATACCTAAGAGCTCGCGGTGCAACTCGTAGCGTCTGTTGAAGTGTTCAATATCGAGGTTATAGGGGTTTGACTCAAAGAGTTTGCGAAATACATTCTCGTCGCGCTCAACGACATTTGATATAACCATGGATACGGAGTCGTACCGAGTGTATAGTTTCTCCAACTCGGAGCGCATTTTGTCGGTCGAGTGGCGCAGTTTGTACTCATTCGGCAGGTCGACAAAGAGGTTGAGAACCACCAGCCAAAAGAGTATCATGCCCGCCCATACGGAGTGTCTCAGTAGGCGGGGAATTAAATGGCGTCTAATGGCGCGTCGGTATATCTTACTCTTACTCATTGCTCTCGTTTTTGTTTGTTCTTGCATCGAGTTGGTTTACCAGGTCGATGTATGCCTCCTCCGACATCTCGGCATTGAAGTAGTTGATGGGGTTGACCGTATTTTCGCGGTAGCGCACCTCGTAGTGTAGGTGTGCTCCTGACGATACGCCCGTGTTACCCACTTCGCCAATAACCTGTCCGCGTGTTACGCTGTCGCCGGGTTGCACGTATCGCTTCGAGAGGTGGGCGTAACGGCTCTTGTAGCCAAAGCCGTGGTTAATCTCTATGAGTTCGCCGTAACCATTGCGCCACTGCGACTGCGAGACGACACCTTTACCCGAGGCGTAGATGGGTGTGCCCTTGGGTGCTGTAAGGTCGATACCCTCGTGCTTGCGCCAGATGCCGAGGGTGGGGTGCATGCGCATGCCATAGAGGCTGCTCACACGTTTTAGCTTTGTGCGGTCGATGGGCCATATCGCGGGTATTACCTCGGTGAACTCCTCCTTATTCTCCGCCATATCCTGCGTCGTGTCGAGCGAGAGTGAGGCGTAGTAGGTGAGTCGGATAAGGCGATCCATCTGACGCCATGTGTCGGTCATTAGCTCGCTGTATTGGTCGCCTTGAAGTGCTGCATACTTTGAGTCGTGATACTCGGCATAGGTCTGTGGTAGATTTATCGTGTCGACACCCAGCAAGGGACGATAGACGTAGTGGTCGCGGTGTTTGATGTCCGCAAGGGTGTGCTCCATTAGCGAGAGCTTCTCCTGGAGTATGCTGTACCTGTTTTCGATAAGTCGGTTATCGCGACGTATCTTGGCCATCTTGGGAGTGTCGAACCATGTCGATATAAGGAGACTGCCGACAACGGCAATGAGCATCGATACTACAAGTCGATAGAGTATACGAGCCCATCTCGGCCACTTTTTGACCGATAGTTTTGCTCTTAAATCTGTCGATGACAGCCCCTTTCTCATAGTTGCGCAAATAATTTTATTAAAATTTCAATTTTAACGCTACAAATTTACATTAAATTGTGTAATTTTGCAACCGCGTAATAAATATAGGAATAAAATTAATTAATGAGATATGGATTCTAATCAAGCAAGACAAGCATTTTTGGACTTCTTTCGAAGCAAGCAGCACGAGATTGTAGCCTCGGCTCCTATGGTGGTTAAGAACGACCCGACGTTGATGTTTACCAATGCGGGTATGAATCAGTTTAAGGACATCTTCTTGGGTAATGCACCTCGCAAATTTCCGCGCGTGGCAGATACACAGAAGTGCCTTCGCGTGTCGGGTAAGCATAACGACTTGGAGGAGGTAGGCCACGACACCTACCACCACACCATGTTCGAGATGCTCGGTAACTGGTCGTATGGCGACTACTTCAAGAAGGAGGCTATCGAGTGGGCATGGGAGCTTCTTACGGAGGTGTACAAGCTCGACAAGAGCCGTATGTATGCTACCGTTTTCGAGGGTAGCGATGAGGATGGTGTAGCCTTTGATCAGGAGGCTTACGACTATTGGAAACAGTTCCTCCCCGAGGATCACATCATTCGTGGTAACAAACACGATAACTTCTGGGAGATGGGCGAGACAGGTCCCTGCGGCCCTTGTAGCGAGATTCACTTCGACCTTCGCGATGCTGACGAGGTGGCTAAGACCCCCGGTCGCGATATGGTAAATATGGGTCATCCCCAGGTTATTGAGATTTGGAACCTTGTGTTCATGCAGTTCAATCGCAAGGCTAATGGCTCTTTGGAGTCTCTTCCTGCGAAGAATGTCGACACGGGTATGGGCTTTGAGCGTCTCTGTATGATTTTGCAGGGCAAGAAGTCGAACTACGATACCGATGTATTTCAGCCCACCATCGCCCGCATTGCGGCTCTCTCGGGTAAGGAGTATGGCGTAGATGAGAAGTGTGATGTGGCTATGCGTGTTATCGCCGACCACCTCCGCGCTATCTCGTTCTCTATTGCCGATGGTCAGCTCCCCGCAAATGCTAAGGCCGGCTACGTTATCCGTCGTATCCTCCGTCGTGCTGTACGCTATGGTTACACATACCTCGGCTTCACCGAGCCCTTCATCTGCAAGCTCGTAGATGGCTTGGTTAAGCAGATGGGTCATCAGTTCCCCGAGTTGGTCGCACAGCAGACACTCATCGAGCGCGTTATCGAGGAGGAGGAGGCATCGTTCCTCCGTACCCTGGCTACGGGTATCAACCTCTTGGATGGCGTTATCCGCAAGTCTGTAAACGGCAAGATTTCGGGTAAGGATGCCTTTGTGCTGTATGATACCTACGGCTTCCCTATCGACCTTACGGAGCTTATAGCTAAGGAGCAGGGCGTAGAGGTCGATATCGAGGAGTTCGAGAAGGAGTTGCAGGTGCAGAAGGAGCGTTCGCGCAATGCTGCATCACAGGATATCGACGATTGGCAGGAGGTTATGCCTATTTCGGAGAGCACCTTCGTGGGCTACGATACTCTTACCGACGAGGTGCGCATCGCACGTTATCGTCGCGTGAAGAGCAAGAATAATGTTACATATCAGCTCGTCTTTGACCACACACCATTCTATGGTAACTCGGGTGGTCAGATTGGTGATATCGGTTATATCGAGAGCGCAAACGAGAAGATTGAGATTATCGCTACCGAGAAGGAGAATGGTCTTATCATCCACATCGCAAAGCAGCTTCCCGAGAATCCAGAAGCTGCGTTCCGCGCCGTTGTTGACCCCGCAGCTCGTCAGTGCGCCGCCAACAACCACACAGCCACACACCTTGTGGACTATGCTCTGCGCACCGTTTTGGGCTCACATGTCGAGCAGAAGGGTTCGATGGTAACTCCTTCGGGCTTGCGCTTCGACTTCTCGCACTTCCAGAAGGTTACAGCCGAGGAGTTGCGCCAGGTTGAGCGTCTCGTCAATGAGCTTATCCGCAAGAACTATCCTCTTGTAGAGAATCGCGAGGCTACGATGGCCGAGGCCGAGGCTGCCGGTGCTATCATGCTCTTTGGCGAGAAGTATGGCGACAAGGTGCGTATCGTGAACTTCGGTCCCTCGACCGAGCTATGTGGCGGTACTCACACTTCGGCTACCGGTACTATTGGTCTCTTTAAGATTATCAGCGAGAGTGCTATCTCAGCCGGTGTGCGTCGTATCGAGGCTGTAACGGGTGAGGCTGCCGAGGATGTTGTTTACAATGCCCAGGATACTATTTCGTCGCTCGAGCAGCTTGTTCATAATCCTAAGTTGGTGCAGGCTATCGAGAAGATGATTGGTAATAATGATGCACTTGGCCGTGAGGTCGAGGAGATGCGCAAGGAGAAGGTTGCCGAGCTTGCCGGTCGTCTTGCTGAGACGCCTATGCGTGATGGTGTGCGTCTTATCTCTCATCAGGCTAAGTATCAGCCCGAGATGATGAAGGACTTGGCATTTGCTTTGCGTCAGCGTGTCGAGGAGCGTTTGGTGATGGTCATCGGTAATGTTAGCGACGGCAAGCCTACGCTCAACATCATGCTCTCGGACGACGTGGTGGCAGCAGGTGTCGATGCAGGTGCTGTGGTACGCGAGGCAGCGAAGCTTATCAATGGTGGCGGTGGCGGTCAGAAGCACTACGCTACGGCAGGTGGTAAGTGTGTTGACGGCTTGCAGCAGGCTGTCGACAAGGCTGTATCATTGATTATGGAGAAGTTGAATTAAACGAAACAATTAGTTATGAGTCAGAAAGTTCTTTTGATGATTTTGGACGGTTGGGGTAATGGCGACCACTCAAAGGCCGATGCCATCTACTCAACCAATCCAGAGTATATAAACGCTATGACTGCGGCATATCCCCATGCCGAGTTGAAGACCGATGGTGAGAATGTTGGTTTGCCCGAGGGCCAGATGGGTAACTCGGAGGTGGGCCACCTGAATATTGGTGCCGGCCGTGTCGTATATCAGGATCTTGTGAAGATTAATCGTGCATGTCGCGATAACTCTATCCTCCGCAACGAGGAGATTGTCAAGGCCTTTGAGTATGCTAAGGCTCAGGGTGTCAGCGTGCACTTCATGGGTTTGGTGTCGGACGGTGGTGTTCACTCGTCGCTCGACCACCTCTTCAAGTTGTGCGATATCTCGGCGCACTATGGCATCGATAATACCTATGTTCACTGCTTCATGGATGGCCGTGATACCGATCCTCGCAGTGGTAAGGGCTTCATCGAGGCCTTGCAGAACCACATGGCGCAGTCGAAGGGTACCATCGCATCAATCATTGGTCGCTACTACGCTATGGATCGTGATAAGCGTTGGGAGCGTGTTAAGATTGCATACGACCAGCTCGTAAATGGTGTAGGTGAGGCCTCTACCGACATGGTTGCTGCCATGCAGAAGTCTTATGACGAGGGCGTTACCGATGAGTTCGTTAAGCCTATCGTTCATGTTGACGGCGAGGGTAAGGCTATCGGTACTATCAAACCTAACGATGTTGTTATCTTCTTCAACTATCGTAACGACCGTGCCAAGGAGCTTACCATCGTGCTTACACAGCAGGATATGCACGAGGAGGGTATGCACACCATGCCTCTCTACTACTGCTGCATGACGCCCTACGATGCTAAGTTTGAGGGTCTTCACATCCTCTTCGATAAGGATAATGTGCCCAATACTATCGGTGAGTTCATCGCCTCTCAGGGCTTGAAGCAGTTGCGTATCGCCGAGACCGAGAAGTATGCACATGTTACCTTCTTCCTCAATGGCGGCCGTGAGGATAAGTTTGCCGAGGAGGATAGAATTCTCGTTGCATCACCCAAGGTTGCGACCTACGATTTGCAGCCCGAGATGTCGGCCTACGAGGTTAAGGATAAGTTGGTGGAGGCTCTTGGCGAGCAGAAGTATGACTTCATCTGCTTGAACTTCGCAAATGGCGATATGGTGGGCCATACAGGCGTATATAGTGCTATTGAAAAGGCTGTAAAGGCTGTCGATGAGTGCGTAAAGGATGTTGTGGAGGCTGCCAAGAAGAACGGCTACGAGGTTGTTCAGATTGCAGACCATGGCAACGCTGATAATGCAATTAATGCCGACGGCACACCCAATACGGCGCACTCGCTCAACCCTGTACCTATCGTTGTTGTGTCGGATAGAGTAGCTAAGGTGCACGACGGTATTCTTGCCGACGTAGCTCCTACGGTGCTCGACCTTATGGGCTTGCAGAAGCCCGCGGAGATGACCGGTAAGTCGCTCGTTGAGTATAAGTAGTAGGGTAGTTTCCCTTGCTATTAAATATTTGTAAAGGCTATCGAACGTCATGCTCGATAGCCTTTATAATTTGTATATATGTATGTCGTAGTTGCCGTTTAGTCCGTGAGTAGGGTAATGCGGTATCGACTATTGGGCTTGAACTCTGCATTGTAGATAAGTAGGAAGTTTTCGTCCACAACAGCATCCCACTTCTCGCCGTCGGCAAGGCGCGGGTTGTTGAGTCGTTCCTTAAAGAATAGGCTGAATGGAAGGTCGAGGACGTGCTCTTGTTTGAATTTGTCGCCACGCAAACGCTCCATGCTGAAATTCTTGTCCGTGGTAATAGTTATCGTACAACGCTTCTTGCTATGCTTTATATCCACTTTGTAATCCACTTCATTATCAACACTTTGCAACATAACATCCCATTTAGGGTCACCATAGTATGCCAAGACGTCGCGGTCGTGCCAAAAGCCCATCATGTCCCAATCGGCGGCGCACTCCATATCCACCTCTCGGCCAAGCACCTCCGAAAGACGGTTTGCCGCCGTTGTAAGCTCCTCCATAAACTTGCCGTTGTAGTCGTAGCGCTCGGTAAGCAGCTCGGGATACCATGCGTGTTGCTGATGCAGGAAGTCTTGCTGATTGAGATATACGGCCTCGGCAAGTGTGTACCTATGAGGGTTAGTTACCCAATATTTGAGTGCACCCCAACCATTACGTCCGTGCCACGTTGTTACAACGTAGCCAATCATCGTAGCTGCATTTGCGCCATTTAGCCACGCTATGGCCATGCTCTCTCGGCTGTTGTTGACATCGCCAATCAGACAGTTGCCCACAGCGCAGTACACGCGACGCTTGCCGCTCTCAACGAGGTTCCAACGCTCATCGGTAAAGATGTCGTGAGCATAGAGCTTACCCTCCGAAGCCTTGATGTTGCCAAGAGAGTAGGGCATTTCGAGGTTGCTCTGTGTGGCGTGTGCTGCCGTAACGATAAGGTCGGGGTCGAAGTCAGCGTAAAGCTCTGTAAACTTGCGCAATACCTGCTCTTTTGCTACTGTGTCTGTGGCGATAGGGTTGTAGCGTCCTCGTTTCTCGCCCCACAGACCGCGCGTATGGTCATCCACCCATGCGTAGTTGTCAAACCACTTTGCGCTATTTAGCTCCATGATGCTCGCAACGCAATTTTTTATGAGCAGAGGCTCGGTGCTGTTATCTACCATGCGCATCGCCGATTCAGCGTCGTAACCTGTTATTATGCCCCAAAGGAAGTCTGCGTAAATATCGTTGTCAATGGTGCGGCTTAGGCAGTGAAAATCAATTACATAGTCGCGATTAATTGCTTCGGGCTGTTCAACTATGGCAACGTATCTTGGTTTATGTTGGCGTAGCAGGTCGAGAGCCTCGCAGGGCGTATCAACGTAGTTTATTATGGTTGCCGAGTGTTTTGTTGCGAGTTTATCGCTCACGACCGCCCATTTAGCATCGTTTGCCACTCGCTCCGAGCGTAATACCACATATTCGCTATGTTGCGCCAAAGCATTTGATGTCAGAATAGCGTAACATAGAGTGATGCAAAGTTTAGTAAATTTCTGTCTCATATAGGTGTTTGATTAATTTCTGCTTACAAATATACAAAAATTAACGTTTCAATGTTCTCTGCGTCATATTTTACGCATTGTGTCGTAATATTTATATTATGTTAAATTGCTTTGGGGTGGTAATCGGCTACTGGACGGTGATTGTGCGATATAATCTCTTGAACGGAGATTTTGCGATAAAATCTCTGCAGAGTGATCAAAAAATAACGTAATCATTATCGTTAAAAAAAATAAAAAAGTCTATCTATGTATCATGAAAAATAAGTTATTATATCTTACGCTAATTGAAATGGTACTTTTATTGGCAATACTTCCACTTGGTTTATTAATGTTAATACCATATTTGGTTGTTTTGTTTCGTTCTAAGTAGATTAGTTGAAAACAATAAGGTAATATGCTATCTCATTTAATTTTGGGTGATAATATTACTGCCATATTGCGACATTGTGTACTCATACCAGCGAGTCAAAATCTCATAGACAATTAGAGGGTTAATTTGAGTACATTATATAAATTAAGGAAGATTATGGAATGGCCGAAAATCGCTTCATTCCTTAATCTCCCAAAATACTTAATTTTATAAACGTGGCAAAAAGTCTTTCGCTATTGCTCTGATTTACCGTCTATAAAACTAATTATATCACTCAGTGCATTAGGCGAGAACCACCCTATTTCCGTATCTCGCCTAAACCAGGTCATCTGTCGCTTGGCATAGCGGCGCGAGTTGCGCTTAACAAGTTCTATGGCCTCGTCTAAGGTGATATTACCATCCAGATATTCAAATATCTCGCGGTAGCCTACGGTCTGCAAGGCGTTCAAATTACGTAGATGTGCAAGGCTCTCAACCTCAGCCACAAGACCCTCTTCTACCATCATGTCGACGCGGCGGTTAATACGCTCATAGAGAGTGTCGCGAGGCATATCCGTGCCCACCTTAACTATATGAAAAGGACGCTCTGCGACATTGCCGTGTCTGAGCTCCGAATACTTGCAACCACTCGTCAGGCAGACCTCCAATGCGCGCATGACGCGTGCTGGGTTATGCATATCGGCTTTGGTGGCATACTCGGGGTCGAGTTCGCGAAGTTGCATGGCAAGAGCATCAATACCCTCTCGCTCCAAACGCTCTTTTAGTGTGGCGCGAAACCCCTCGTCGGCCTCGGGAAGGTCGTCCATGCCCTCGCATAGAGCCTGGATATAGAGCCCCGAGCCACCCACGGCCACAACATAGCGATTAACAATGAATAGTTCGTCGAGAAGTGCCAAAGCCTCAGCCTCGTAGCGTCCGCAGTTGAACTCCGATTCGGGCGAACGGTCAGCGATAAAGTAGTGTTTTGCGGCCGACAGCTCCTCGGCGGTGGGTTGTGCTGTGCCGATGGCCATGCCGCGGTAAAATTGGCGCGAGTCGGTCGAGATTATGGGCGCACCATAGTGTTGCGCAAGCTTGACAGCCAGCGCACTCTTTCCCGACCCTGTGGGGCCTACAACGACTATGAGAGTGCCACGTTTAGTACTCGTCGTCATAGTTGTCGTCGCCGACAAACTCGTTGTAGTCGCTCATCATCTCGTCGAAGATGGAGCCTGTCTGCTCCGTTGCCTCAGGGTCGTACTGGTCGGGTACAGGGGCGTGCTCAAAGGCCACGCGCGGATACTCGAAGCCCGCCTCGGGACGCTGCATGTTGATTAGTTCGAGATAGTATGAGCGGTTGTTGAGCATGTCGAAGGTGTAAATAAGGCGGTCGTGGAAGTCGCTGTTTACCTCCATGAGGCGCACCTTATCCATGCAACGAGGCATGCCGGGGATGTCATCACCCATATCAATCTGGCCAAACTCCTCAACAGGACGCCATTCGGCATCAGATTTGAATATCGACACCATGCAGTCGTCATAGCGCAAAGCACGCAGGATGAAGTCCGAAAACTCACTTAGTGTCATATCGGGATATACCTCGATATCTCGAACGAAGTTGTCGCTCTCGTCGCTGAGCATGCGGTATTTGAAAATGATGTTCATACGTCAAACAATAATTGGTTCATACAAATGTAATACATAATTTGGTAAAAACAGCGGTTTCGATAGATAAAAAACTAAAAATGTTTTGTGTAATCGAAATTACTTAGTATATTTGCAGTGCTACACATAGCATTAATCACGTTCGATTCGGGCTCTCCGAATCATATAAAATCAAACACCATGCAGGATATAGCAACTTTGGAGGGTAAAACCATCCATGAATTACGTGAGATTGCCAGAGTTTTAGGCATCATTCCGTCTACCATGAAAAAACAAGAACTCATAGATACAATAGTTTCCAAAGCCACACGTGGCGATAGTGCTCCGGCCGAGGATGAGCCTACGCGCGCCAAGCGAGGACGCCGCCCACGTATGAATAGTGTGCGCGTTGAGAACAATGCTCCACAAACCGCCACTACCCCATCAGCCGAGCCACAGATGGACTCTACGAATGAGCCTGTGGCTGAGGCTGATACCGAGTCGGTTAATGTAGAGAAGGAGGCCACAGCACATGCTGAGCACCAGCCCAAGCGTCGCGGCCGTAAACCCAAGGTGCGCGAGGTTATTGAGAAGGAGGCAATTGTGGATATAGAGTCCGCTGAGGATGATAATATCGTAGAAACATATATTCCCGTGGAGGGTGATAACATCGCGGATGAAGAGCCCCTATTCGCGGATGATTATGCCGAAGAGGCCATCATCACCAAGGATGACTTCATGGCGGTTATCGAGGGCGAGGGTGTGTTGGAGATTATGCCCGACGGCTTTGGCTTCTTGCGCTCGGCAGACTACAACTACCTCAATTCGCCGGACGATGTCTATGTGTCGCCCTCGCAAATCAAACTCTTTGGCTTGAAGCCGGGAGATACCGTCAATGGTGTCATCCGTCCCCCGCGCGAAGGCGAGAAGTACTTCCCATTGGTACACGTAAACCTTATAAACGGACTCACACCCGATTATATTCGCGATAGAGTGCAGTTCGAGTATATGACGCCGCTATTCCCGAGCGAGAAGTTTAACCTCACCGGTAACGGCCACAACACCATGTCTAACCGTATTATCGACCTGTTCTCGCCTATCGGCAAGGGTCAGCGTGCACTGATTGTGGCACAGCCCAAGACGGGTAAGACGATGTTGTTGCAGTCTATCGCCAACGCTATTGCCGACAACCACCCCGAGGTATATATGATTGTATTGCTTATCGACGAGCGTCCTGAGGAGGTTACCGAGATGGCGCGTCATGTCAAGGCTGAGGTTGTGGCCTCGACCTTCGACGAGCAGGCTACACGTCACGTAAAGGTTGCGGAGATGGTGTTGGAGAAGGCAAAGCGCATGGTTGAGTGTGGCCACGACGTAGTTATATTCCTCGACTCAATCACACGTCTGGCACGTGCCTACAACTCGGTGCAGCCCGCCTCGGGTAAGGTGCTGTCGGGTGGTGTTGATGCCAATGCACTGCACAAGCCCAAGCGTTACTTCGGTGCGGCGCGTAACACAGAGGACAAGGGCTCGCTTACGATTATCGCTACGGCTCTTATCGACACGGGCTCAAAGATGGATGAGGTTATCTTTGAGGAGTTTAAGGGTACGGGTAATATGGAGTTGCAGCTCGACCGTAAGCTCTCGAACAAGCGTATCTACCCCGCTGTCGATGTTGTTGCCTCGGGTACACGTCGTGAGGATTTGCTCCTCTCGCAGAATACCATGCAACGCACATGGATATTGCGCAAATATCTATCCGATATGACTACGGTCGAGGCCATGGAGTTCTTGCAAAAGCAGATGAATCTTACGGAGGACAACAACGAGTTCCTTGCGACAATGAACCAATAGTCCTATGCGACACCTCGTAACACTCCTTATCGCCATGGCCATCAGCCTCCCTGTCTGGGGTTGGGGGCCTAAGGGGCATGATACGGTAGCCTATATTGCCGAGTGCCATCTCTCGAAGCGCGCAAAGCGCAAGATTGAGAGTGTGCTCAATTGCAGGTCGATGGTCTATGTCGCAAATTGGATGGATAGTGCCAGCCACACCGAGGAGTATGCCCATACCAAGACGTGGCACTACGTGAACGTCGATGCCGATGAGGCTGACTATGCATCATCGCACAAAGAGTCTAAGGGTGATGTTGTTACGGTTATCAACACTCTCGTATCGGAGCTCCAAAGCGGTGAGTTGAGCCCGGAGCAGGAGCGCATAGAGCTGATGATGCTCATACACCTCGTGGGCGATATGCACTGCCCTATGCATGCCGGCTATAAGTCGGACAGAGGTGGTAATGGCACCAAAATTAAGTTCTTTGGTAAGCAACAAAATCTGCATAGCCTTTGGGATAGCGATATTGTTGAGTCGGCACACCGTTGGAGCTATACCGAGTGGCAACAGCAGATTGACCGCGCTACACGCAAGGATGTAAAACGTTATGCGGAGGGTACGCCTGACGATTGGATTGAGGAGACCTCGACGCTCGCGAAGGATATATACAGCCGCACGCCATCGGGAGCAAACCTCTCGTATGATTATGTAAATCACTACACGACAACTATCGAAGAGCAGCTTCTCAAAGGCGGAATACGACTTGCTGCACTGCTTGAAGAGATTTATTAGAAGCGGTTGAATACCAACTATTTGTAAAAATTAAGCGCATGACAATATCATGCGCTTTTTTATTATTTTACACTTATATTCTCTATCGGTTGTTCGCGCTTGGCGTCTAACGGATGCGACTGATACTTCACACGTTCGAAGTCTATGTCGTAGAGGTCTATGCAGCGTATCGTTGTGTTAAACATCGTCTTGTAGTAGACCTTGCGAGCTGTGAGGTCTATGGCCGATGTCCACTGCGTAGCACTGCATAGCGTCTTGTCATCGGGGTTCTCGATAGACATCGGCACATCGAAGTTGTTGAGCAGATGAAGTGCTTGTAGTACCGTGCTTCGGCCATCGGCCATCGGTGCAGCACTATTGCGGAAGAAGGCGGCCCTTACGAAGCGTGATGGCGGTGTGAAGTCGCCCGGTAGGCCGAGCATTGCCGAGCTGCCACCCAAAGGCATTATCTTCTGTCTGCCTAACATATAATCGTCGGCAGCACCGGGGCGCAGATTTACGTAGTTATCGAGGTTCGATAGATGCCACTCGAAGCCCGGAGAGTTGGTCAGCACACCTACGGTGTTGTCGTAGAAGTGTGGCACACCGCGCACAATCTCCAATGCTACCTGACGTCCTGAGGGCTCGCCAATGCGCCAATGAAGCGACACGTTGTCCATGAGTGCTATAATGCGAATGTCGCCAATCATGGCCCGAACCTCGTCAATCGTAGCGCACTGCGTGAGCATCCACTCTACGAGTTGAAGGTCGCATACCGAGCGGGCCTTATCCATCGCATCAAAGGGTTGATAACCACCATAGTTGGGAAAGAAGAAGAGGCCTGCTGACAAACCCTTTTCGTTGATACCCTCGGCGATAAACTCTCGCTGTTGTACGGCAAGGCCCACAACGCCGTAGCGCGCCTTATAACTCATTCCGTCGGCACCATTGGGCGTATAGGACTGCAACTGCTGACCATGTGGAATGATTACATACTCGCTTGGTAACGCTCCGCCGTATGCCCACTCGATAGTTCGCGCCTGAACATAGCTGCCATCCTTTGCCGTAAGCGATATGCCCGTGCAGGCGAATGACATTTCGGCACCGCAGAGAAGTGCGACGCCGCTCAATAGATAATTCATAAACTTTTTCATAGTAACAGTGTTTGCGCCTATCGTAGCATAAACCGTACCTAATGAAACAAAAAAAAAGACAGAGCCGAAGAAAGCTCTGTCTATGATGTGTAAATGGGGCGACTATCTCTATTCGTTGGCTTTGGGACGTAGAATTACCTTGATTTTAGAGTCCTTAGAGAGTGAATTTACGGGGCCATTGATATCCTCGCCATACGTCTCGGTGTGATAATGTATCTCCACCCAGCTTGTGATGTTCTCGGGGTGTATCGTAACGTCGTGGTAGAGGGTGCCATTCTCGCCCTCCTTGAACTTCACGAACTTCGTCATCTCGAACTGCTCGGGATACTTTGCCGTAGTCTTCTGTGTGTCGATGTAGAGCCATACGTCGCCATAGACATCGGCATCGGGCTGCTCCAAGTAGCGACCCTCCAAACGGAAAAAGTTGGTGTCCTCCTCTACGTCGACAACGATATACTCCGATGTGAAGACAAAATGTCCGTAGTTGCTCTCGTTGCCGATATAGTGTTTCTTCTTATCGTCGCAACCCACAATAAGTAGTAGCGATAGGCATAGTAAAAGTAGTTTTTTCATAAGTCATCGTTTTATTATCCAATGCAAATATACGAATAATTCGCAGAATACCCAAACTCTGCAACGCTAATTCTTTGCACAAAAAAAGCAGACATTGTTTGTCTGCTTCATTTTGCGGTATGTCTATCTCTTAGAAGTCATCATCCGAGGGCTCGTCAGCGGCATCTGCCAACTCATCGGCACCCTTCAAATCGTCGTCGTAGTAACCCTCGTCGATATCCTCAGCACCATCATCCACCTTAACGTCAATCTTCACGAGGTAGTATGTATCTTCTGTCTCGTAGGGTACAACATAGAAAAACGAGCCATCGGGCTTATCAATGCGCATCATCACCTCGTTGAAGCCCAATGGATAGAGTGTACGAACCTCAGCCTGCTGCTCTGCTGTAAGGTTATTAAAACTTGTTACAAGTCGTTTCTTCTTATTATCTGTAGCCATAAAGTCATAAAAATTTTGCGCAAATGTACTCACATTTTGATAATGTGCAAGCGTTCGAGAATATTTTTTTTATTTTTTCGATTTTTCTTCGTTGTTACGAACAAATTGTGTACCTTTACACACATATTGTACTTATATTGTATATGAGCCGAACCGATGATATAAAACGTATGGCGGAGCTTACCGCTCTGTTGGACTACCATAGCCACAAGTACTACGTGGAGAATGCGCCCGAGATTAGCGATTTCGAGTTCGACAGATTGCTGCGCGAGCTCCAAGAGCTCGAAACGCTGCACCCCGATGCCGCCGACCCCAATTCGCCTACGAAGCGTGTAGGTAGCGACCTTACGACCGAGTTTGATAGTGTCGAACACCGCTACCCCATGCAGTCGCTGTCGAACACCTACTCCTCGGAGGAGTTGGGCGAGTGGATAGAGCGCGTCGTGCGCGAGATAGGCGACAACGTGGAGTTTGTATGCGAGCTCAAATTCGACGGCACGGCAATATCGCTCTGCTACGAGAATGGCACTCTGTTGCGCGCCGTAACACGTGGCGACGGTCGTCGCGGCGACGATGTTACCAACAATGTGCGCACCATAGGCTCTGTGCCACTGCGTCTGCGCGGTGAGGGCTACCCCGCTATCTTTGAGATTCGTGGCGAGATAATCATGCCCTATGCCTCGTTCGAGCGTCTTAATCGTGAACGTGAGGCGGCAGGCGAGCAACTTCTGGCCAACCCGCGCAATGCCGCCGCAGGAACGCTTAAACAGCAATCATCGCAGGTGGTGGCTCAGCGAGGCTTGGACTGTTCGCTGTATCATCTTGCGGGCGACGAACTACCCTACGCTACACATTGGGAGAATCTGCAAGCAGCGCGCTCGTGGGGCTTTAAGATATCGGACAGCATGCGTATATGTCGTTCACGCGAGGAGATAGAGGCCTTTATTGCCTATTGGGATACCGAGCGTAAGAATCTACCCTACGCCACCGATGGTGTCGTTATTAAGGTAAACAGCTATGCGCATCAGCGACAACTCGGCTCTACGGCTAAGGCTCCGCGTTGGGCTGTGGCCTATAAGTTTCAGGCCGAGAAGGCCCTGACCAAACTCCTCAGTGTCGATTTTCAGGTGGGACGTACCGGTGCCATTACGCCTGTTGCCAACCTCGACCCTGTACAGTTGGCCGGCACGGTCGTAAAGCGTGCATCGCTACACAATGCCGAGCAGATAGCACTCATGGATATTCGTCTCGGCGATATGGTCTATGTCGAGAAGGGTGGCGAGATTATTCCGAAGATTACGGGCGTTGAGCTCACCATGCGCTCGGCCGAGAGCACACCTTTCGAGTATATAACACACTGCCCCGAGTGTCGAAGCGAGCTTGTGCGCTACGAGGGCGAGGCTAAGCACTATTGCCCCAACAGTGCAGCGTGTAAACCCCAAATTATAGGTCGTATCGAGCACTTTGTAGGCCGCAAGGCGATGGATATAGAGGGCCTGGGTGGCGAGACTATCGAGCTGCTGTGGCACAACGATATGCTCCACAACATTGGCGATATATACCACCTCGATCCCATGCGTTTAGCCTCCCTGCCGCGCCTCGGCGAGAAGTCGGCGGCCAACATCTTGGAGGGTGTGCGTCGTTCGTTGGACGTACCCTTCGAGCGTGTGTTGTTTGCTCTGGGAATACGTTTCGTGGGTGAGACCACGGCAAAGTATCTCGCCTTGCACTTCCGCACGTTGGATGCCATAGCGGCTGCCACTAAGGAGGAGCTGGCTGAGGCCGAAGAGGTCGGTGCAAAGATTGCCGATGCCATTGTCGAGTACTTCAAGGACGATGCTAATCAAGCAATAATAGCCACTTTGCGCGAGGCGGGACTACGCTTCGAGGCTGTCAACAAGCAGCAGAAGTCATCGGCTCTCGAAGGTAAGAGTGTCGTTATATCGGGTAAGTTTGAGGGTCGCTCGCGCGATGATATGAAGGCCCTTGTCGAGGAGCATGGAGGTCGCAACCTCGCCGCCGTATCGGCCAATGTCGACTTTATTGTTGCGGGCGAGAATATGGGCCCGGCGAAGCGTCAGAAGGCCGAAAAGTTGGGCGTTAAGATACTCTCGGAGCAGGAGTTTATGGCCCTTATTGCCGATGGTGAAAGCTGTGTTGGTGGCGCGAAGGCTGAGACAATTTCCGAGACTAAGAGTGCGGAAAAGCCTATACAAGGTACACTTTTTTAATGCAACTAAAACAATAAGAATATGATACAGAGACAGATTAGCGGTGTGGGTGTAGCTCTTATTACCCCATTCAACAACTACGAAGTCGATTACGACGCCTTGGGCCGTATGGTCGAGCATGTTATCGCTGGTGGCGTAGATTATATCGTGGCACTTGGCTCGACAGCCGAGACTGCGACCCTCAATTTGGCCGAGCGTCATAGCGTCCTACGCTTCATCGTCGAGCGCACGGCGGGACGTGTGCCTATTGTTGCGGGTATGAGCAGCAATGATACTCACGCCCTTGTTGAGCAGTTGCACACCTTTGATCTCAGTGGTACGGTGGCTATCCTCAGCGTTGTGCCCTACTATAACAAACCGTCGCAGGAGGGCATCTACCGCCACTTTATGGCTGTTGCCGAGGCCTCGCCCGTGCCTGTGATTGTCTACAACGTCCCGGGTCGCACGGGTATGAACATGACCGCCGAGACAACCATGCGTCTTGCACATGCCAACAAAAAGATTGTCGCCACGAAGGAGGCTTCGGGAAGTATCGAGCAGATGCAAGCCATACTCGATGGTCGCCCCGATGGCTTTTTGGTGCTTTCGGGCGATGATGGCCTCACCGTAGAGCTCGTGAAGCGTGGTGGCGACGGTGTAATATCGGTTGCTGCGAATGCCTTTGTCGAGAAGTTCTGCCGCTGCGTACACGATGCCATGAATGGAGATATCGCCAAGGCCGAGAGTGCCATGGCAGAGATGCAGGAGCCTATCGCTCTGCTCTTCAAGGAGGGTAACCCCACGGGTGTTAAGGCTATGGTGTCGGCCATGGGTATCACTCGCGACGAGGTGCGACTGCCTCTTGTCGAGGGTACGGAGAACCTGCGCGAAGCGATAAAAAGTGCAATTCAAAGATACGAACTGCGATAAAAGGGCCGTTGGTGTATAGTACTAAAATTATTGAACGATGCGAAATCTAATTAAAGTATTACTTCTGCTTATCGTGCTTCTGCCCTTTTCGGCCGTGGCGCAGGATGCGCGCACCACACCCCGAGTGCCCGATGAGGAGGATATCCTGCGTCAGACACTCTCGGTATCGTCGCCCTACTACTACACCAACCTACTGCTAAAATATCGCAACGGAGTCGAGTCGCTCACCGACGACGAGTACTTCTATCTCTACTACGGCTTCCTCTATCAGGAGGACTATCGCCCCTTTGCCGATAATCGGGCGTTGGATAACATGCTCAACGTCATGACGGGTATCGACCCTCTGCAACCTACCGTCGGTCAGCTCGAAGCACTCATCGAGAATGGTGTTGCGGCCATGGAGCTCGACCCCTTTAACCCCAAGGTGCTCAACCTTATGGCCTATGCCTATGGTGCTCTCGGTGATAAGCATCGTGAGAAGCTCTACTTCGACCACCTAAACGGCATCCTTAACACCATCGAGTCGTCGGGAACGGGCCTCAAAGAGGAGTCGCCCTGGCATATTCTCATGTTCTCGCACGCCTACGACCTCTTAGCCTCGAAGGGATACGCCTATAACGAGAGTCGCATCATTAGTCGCACCGTTGAGTTTGTACCACTCATTAAGAAGGTAGATAAAATCAAGGGTTTCTACTTCGATTATAGCCGTGTCTATCGCAACAAGCCCGACGATGTGGAGTTTAAGCAGGAGCGCACTTGGCAGTTTAACAACCTAAAACCACAGACCTATAAGTAGACGCAAAATCACCTTTTGCCCGAAATTTTGAATTATGAAGAGACTATTACTGAGATACGCGCTAATACTCCTAACCATCGCCATTAGCTCTACGGCCTGCAACAATAAGCCTGCGCCACAGCAGATTCAGCTTACCATTGATAGCCATGTTGTGTGCACCTACGACGAGCAGTCGGTGGCCATAAAGTATAGTGCCAGAAGCGGTCAGGGGCCGGTCTCGGCTCGTATTACGGCTACGTCGTCGGCCGAGTGGATTCGTTCTATCGATTGCAGCGATGCACGACAGATTGTCGTCAATGTCGAGGCTAACGAGGGTGAGTTGCGAACAGCCGAAATAGAGCTCTCGGCAAGCGGTGTCACCCCCTTCAAGATAGAGATATCGCAGATTGCACCTCCCGCCGATGTTGCCGAGCACGCACTCGTCTTCTACTTCTTTGGCACAAGTCTTAGTCGCTTCTTCGACGATAATATCGAGGATGTCTCGACGGCCATTGGTGAGGGCGTACTGGGCAATAATAACCGAGTGATTATCTATCGTCAAAGAGTAAACAGCGAAGCCTATATTAGTGAGTTGTGTTACGACCCGATACATCGCGGCGTTGTCGAGCGACGCATCAAGGATAAGATTGATGTTAGCTTGGAGGATATGACGGCCGAGGATATCGCCGCAACGCTCGACGAGATAACCTCCTATGTTCCGGCCAAGCGTTACGGTATGGTGCTCGCCGGCCATGGTCACGGGTGGGTTACGCGCGATATTCTCAATAACGATGAGGATGTCATCCCCTTCGCCTTGGGCTATGGCGGTATATGGACACCACACCCCGATGCCGAAGTTACGCGTTCGTTTGGCGAGCGCAATGTTCAGGTCGATATAGCTACTCTTGCCGAGGGTATAATATCGTCGTCTACGAAGTTCGACTATCTACTCTTCGATGCGTGTTTTATGTCGAATATCGAGGCTATTTATGAGTTGCGCGATGCTGCAAATTATATCATCGCCTCGCCCTGTGAGATTATGGGACGTGGCTTTCCGTACCATCGCACGCTACCCTACCTCTTTGCCGATGGTGGCGCACAGAGCGACGTGATAGGTGCTGCCGAGAGCTACTACCTATACTATCGCGACGAGTATATAGGTGCCGCGCGTTGTGGCTCGGTTGCTGTGTACGACTGTCGCGAAGTGGAAAATTTGGCAAGAGCCACCGCTCTACTTATGTATAATGCCGCAGATGAGTATGACGCCTCTACGCTACAAACCTATGAGGGACATGTAGACCATATCTTCTACGACTTTGGGCAGTACTGCTCGGTTGTGGCTGCGGAGGGAGATTTCGACGCCTTTGAGCGTCAGTTGGATGCTACGGTCATCGCCAAATTTACGCTCCCCACGTTCTACTCGGCTTATGGCTACTCGACATATCCTATCGATGTGGAGGCCTATTCGGGTGTTACAACATCGGCTCCATGTAGCATATATGCTGACGAGTGGCGCGAGACTTTGTGGTATCAACGCGTCTACCAGTAGGAATATTGAGAAATATTTTGTACCTTTGGCCGATTTTTAGTGCGAAACGAAAAAATACGTAAAAATATATGTTTGAAAATCTAACCGAGAAACTCGAACGATCGTTTAAGATTCTTAAAGGTGAGGGTCGCATCACCGAGATTAATGTTGCCGAGACCCTCAAAGAGATACGTCGTGCGCTTATCGATGCCGACGTCAACTATAAGGTTGCCAAGACCTTTACCGATGATGTTAAGCAGAAGGCCTTAGGTCAGGATGTGTTGCGTTCGGTGAAGCCCGGACAGATGATGACCAAGATTGTCCGCGACGAGCTTGCGACGTTGATGGGTGGCACGGCTACGGATATCAAGTTGGAGGGCAACCCCGCGATTATTCTTATCGCCGGTTTGCAGGGCTCGGGTAAGACAACCTTCTCGGGTAAGCTTGCCTCGTTTATTAAGAGCAAGAAGGGTCGTCAGGTGCTGTTGGTTGCGGGCGACGTCTATCGTCCTGCCGCTATCGACCAGCTCAAAATCCTCGGTGAGCAGGTTGGCGTAGAGGTTTATACTGAGCCTGGTAACAACAACCCCGTGCAGATTGCCGAGAACGCTATTAAGTATGCACGTCAGAAGTCGTACAACACCGTCATTGTCGATACGGCAGGTCGTTTGGCTGTCGATGAGGCGATGATGCAGGAGATTACAGCTATTAAGGCTGCCGTTAACCCCTCGGAGACACTCTTTGTTGTCGACTCGATGACGGGTCAGGATGCAGTGAATACCGCCAAGGAGTTCAACGATCGTCTCGACTTCGATGGCGTTGTGCTCACGAAGCTCGATGGTGATACTCGTGGTGGTGCCGCTATCTCTATTCGCTCGGTTGTCGATAAGCCGTTGAAGTTTATCTCTGCCGGCGAGAAGATGGACGCCTTGCAGGTCTTCCACCCCGAGCGTATGGCCGACCGTATCTTGGGCATGGGCGATGTGGTATCGCTTGTTGAGCGCGCACAGGAGCAGTTCGACGAGGAGCAGGCGCGTAAGTTGAAGAAGAAGTTGATAAAGAATCAGTTTAACTTCAACGACTTCCGCGACCAAATCAACCAAATCAAGAAGATGGGTAACTTGAAGGATATCGCCTCGATGATTCCGGGTATGGGCAAGATGCTCAAAAATGTTGATATTCCGGATGATGCCTTTAAGCAGACCGAGGCTATCATCGACTCTATGACCCCCGCCGAGCGCGAGAATCCCGAGATTATCAATGCGCGCCGCCGTGAGCGTATCGCCAAGGGCTCGGGTACTACGATGGCCGATGTCAACCGTCTGTTGAAGCAGTTTGAGGATACGCGCAAGATGATGAAGCAGGTTGCGGGAGGCAACTTCCAGCAGCAGATGCGTCAGATGCAGCAGCGTGGAGCCATGCGCCGCAGATAATACGTTCAAAAAGAGTTGTCGCGAAACGAAAACTCTTTGCGGATAAAACAAACGAGGCCGACTTTTGCGAGTCGGCCTCGTTTTCGTTATGCAGCATAGATTACTGCAAAGGCTCTTCGTCAATCTGCATCTCGGGAGTCTGCGACTCGCTCCAAGTGCCGTAGTAACCCTTACGGTAACCATCGGCAAAAGCATCTACCTCCTCAGGAGTGCATGATGTCAAAGATAAGCCTGCTACTACTGCAGCAGCAAGCAAAAATAGAAGTCTGTACTTTTTCATGGTTTTTGATTTTATATTAGTAAATTACTCGAAATCTTCGCCCCAATAATCACACAACTCATCATATACTATGTCTGCTGCTAAACCAGCTGCGGAAATCCATAAGCTACTTCCACCTGAGGGTGCAGCGGCTTTAACGCCTGCCTTAACAGCCTCTTTTACACCCCATTTAACAACCTTCTTAGTAGTACCTTCACATACTACTCTATACAATTTTTGTCCATTTCTCCTGTCTATCACATCTTGGGCTACTGATATACTAATGGACATTTGAGTTCGGTCATCTTCAATCCAGAAAGCATCGCCACTACTAACCAAAGTGATATCATTTGATAACTTAAATCTTTTTTGAGCAGATGCATTTGTTGAGTTTACACCAAGAATCAAAGCCAAAAGCGAAAGAATTAAAATCTTCTTCATAACTTTTAATATTTAAGTGGTTGAAAATTGTTTGTGTCCGTTGATATGAGATACGCACAAAAAAAAGACGCGGACAAAACTTTATTATCCGCATTCTGAGGTCTTAGGATACCGTGTAGCAAGGATACAAAGTGAAGCCCACGCCATTACGCGTGAGCATCAACTCCACTTCCCTTGCCACATTTCGAAATTTCCTAAGTTTCAGAATGCAAGTCGTAAAGTTAACGCTTTTTTCAATATGTTAAATGTGCGTACTAATCTACGCTAATGTTTCATAGGCAAAACTGTATTTCTTAATATTTTTTACAAAGATAAAGCCTTTTGTTTAATTATCCAAATAATTATTGCCCATTTATCTTTGCCGACGAATATATACTATATATATAAATAATAGAGGCTATATGCGGTCAGTTCCATTTTTTTTCGTATCTTTGCGGTGCTTTAAGCACGTTTTTAGTAAGAAGTTCATATTATGTTGAGTAGAAGATTGCTCCGCGTCAAGGTTGCCAAGAGCCTTTACGCACATCTTAAATCCGGTTCTCAGAGCCTCCCGGCCTCGGAGAAGAACCTTATCGCATCTATCGACAAAGCCTACGACCTATACTTCCAGATGATGTCGCTCATCGTCGAGGTGGCACACTACGCCGAGAGCCGTCAGGAGTTGGCAAAGCAGAAGAAACTCCCTACATACGAGGATCTAAACCCCAACCGCCGCTTCGTAGACAATGCCGTTATTCACCTTTTGGCTACAAGCGACTCGGTGCAGGACGAGCTGTCGCGCCGTCGCCTATCGTGGGTAAATCATCCCGATATCATCAAGGATATATACAACAACCTTATCGAGACACCCCTCTACAAGGAGTATATGGCAGCACCCCACAACTCGTTTGTGGCCGACCGTCGCTTTGTCGAGGAGTTCTACACGTCGCTCGACGATAACGAGGCTTTGGCCGAGGTGCTCGACGAAATGTCGCTGATGTGGAACGACGACCTCAGCTTCGCCCTCTACATGGTAACACGTACCATATCGAACCTCAAACAGAGCCACACCGAGATTAAGGTGTTGCCTAAGTTCAAGAGCGAGGAGGATCTCGAATTTGCGCAGCGACTCTTCACCCTATCGGCACTACGTTTCGAGGAGACTCAGGAGATTGTAGACCGCTACACGAGCAATTGGGATGTGGAGCGCATCGCATTCATGGATAACCTCATACTGACGATTGCCATCACGGAGCTTACAACCTTCGACTCTATCCCCGTTAAGGTAACTCTCGATGAGTGGATTGACATCGCCAAGTACTACTCGTCGCCCACGAGCAGCACCTTCATAAATGGCGTCTTGGATAAGATTGTCGAGGAGCTGAAAGAGAGCGGCAAGATTAACAAGTGTGGTCGCGGTCTCCTCTAATGCCTATGCGTAGGTCGTTGCTTATCGGCATTGTGGCCGTGGTGGCTGTTGTTGCGGGTGCGCTACTCTACGTTACCGTATTTACGCCCAACGATGATAGTTGCACGACGGAAAACGAGGGGCCTGCGCGCGCATATTCGGGTATCGAGGCTGAGATAAAACGCGACACAGTATGTGAAGTGTTGGTTGACTTGGGCTGTGTACGCTACTCTGATACAGTAGTTAAAAACATACGCCTTGTTAACAAAACCGACGCGCCGATAGCACTGCTCGACTACCAGACGACATGCCGATGCACGTGGCTGACACTGCCCAATAGTGCCATAGCACCCAACGACTACGCCGATATAGAGCTCACGTTCGACTCGCGCGGAGAGTTTGGCTCGATAGGCAACTTTCTCTCAATCGAGACATCGGACGAGAGTGTCGAGGTTGTGGTGTGGATGAGTGCAGATATCGAATAAATTGCTCTGTTTGGCAAATTATTTGCGACTTACAATAATAATTCATACATTTGCGTTTCGAATGCAATAGTGCAAACAATTAATAATTAAACAATAACGAACTATGGAATTACTTTTTATCGACGGTGAGGTAGTTGCAGCTGAGGCCGCAGCACCCGCACAGGAGGTGGTAGCAATTGCTGAGCAGCCTGCAACCACTAACGATGTAGTAGCAGCCGAGCAGCCCGCACCCGAGGCCGGTGGCGGCATGGGTTTCTGGATTATGATTATCGCCATGATTGCCATCATGTACTTCTTCATGTGGCGTCCCGAGTCTAAGCGTCGCAAGCAGATGCAGAAGTTCCGCGAGGGCTTGAAGAAGGGCGATAAGATTATCACTGCCGGTGGTATCTACGGCACTATCAAGGAGGTTCACGAGACAAGCCTTCTTATCGAGGTTGATAGCAACGTAACATTGCGCATCGACAAGAACATGGTTGTTGGCGACCCCTCACAGGGCATCATCGACAGCGCGAAGTAATATTCAAAACCAAACAACAAAAGAGACCTGCTGAATAACTCGGCAGGTCTCTTTCGTTATAGTATTGGATGGATTGTCGGCGGCTGTATCGACACCCATCTTTCGCCATTGCCGCGCGACGTGCAGACGATGCGCACGGCAGAGATAGCGCGCGAGGGGTATTTTATGAGGAGCATGCCGTTGGTCAACTCCCCTACGCGCTCAAAGTCGCCACACTCAAACTTAACCTCCACATAGCCATTTTCAAATAGGTAGCGTGGCAGCTGGAAGTTACCCGTTGCCACCTTCATCATGCGGCAATGCACAGGTGCATCGAAGTTAAACTGCACCCAGTCGCCCACATCCGCAGCCCTCGTTGTACGCGCCAAGCGACCATACTCCTGAGCCTTCTCGAACGAGAACTTCTCGCTGTCGGCCATCGATGAGGTGATAGTAAATGAGGGTGTAATAGTCCTAAAATGTGCCGCCACACCCGCCTCAGCAGAGTGCGCCTTGCCACGCCTTGCTACGAATGAGTATTCAGCAGGACAGTCGGTTGCGATAGGCCTGCGATAGAGCATCTCGACATCCATAGGCTCACGCTTATAGTATATTAGGCTGCTATCATCCGTGGTGGCTGTAAGCACGCCGCCCTCGTGCTTCACCACGGGAGGTACAAGGCGATAGGCTACGCCCATTGCATCTAAGCGCGCGTAGTGCTCAACCATATTGCCGTAGAACGACGACCAATCGCGCATATCGCTTTTCACCCACGACGTCTCGGCAAAGGCCACCATGCGCGGAAAGGTCTGATAGTGGAGAAAGTCTGCCGTCTCGGGATTTTGCGAGAGGTATATTTCGCTAAAAAACGATGACTCAAAGCCTATGACACTACCCTGCTCCTCGGCCGTGAAGCCCATGGTGTCGAGCGTAAACTCGTAGACCTTGCGGGCATCGAATATTGCGGCCCAATCGTGGCCAGGCTCGCGTGGCGACTGCTTCATGTCGAAATAGAAGTACTGACCGGGCATCACTACCGTCTCATAGCCCTCGCGTGCCGACTGACGACACTCACGCACACCCTCCCAGCCGTAGACGCGGGTACTCTCCGTGAGACGACCTCCGTCGATAGCCTCATTCCACACAGCGGCATGCTTGCCGTGCGCCTCGACCATAGCTGCAACACGTCGGGTAAAGTAGGCTTGCAGCTGCTTAGTATCACTCATGCCGTTAGCCTGCATAAAGGCACGGCAATCAGGGCATGCGCGCCACTGCGACATCTCGACCTCATCGCCACCGATATGTATATACTGCGTAGGGAAGAGTGCGCATATCTCGTCAATAATATCCCGCAACAGCTCATAGTTAGCCTCCTTCGAGGGGCAAAATGCCGAGCGTGTGTCGTGTCCCAACGAGGCGGCAAGGCCGGGCTGATAGTTGCATAGTATCTCGGGGTGCATCGAAGCCATACAGAGGCTATGACCAGGCAGGTCTATCTCGGGGATGATGTCGATGTTGCGCACCGCAGCGTAGGCGATAATCTCGCGCATATCCTCCTGTGTATAGTAGCCACCCCACCGCTCATTCCAACGGCCATAGCGCGGCCATACGGGGCTGTCGCCACCACGAAAGCCTCCCACCTCGGCTAACTCAGGGTGAGACTTTATCTCTATGCGCCACGCCTCGTCGTCGGTGAGGTGTAGGCGCAACGAGTTAATCTTGTGATAGGCCAAGATGTCGATATATGCCTTTACGGCCTCCTTATCTATCCATGTTCTACTGACATCGAGCATGAAGCCACGGTGCGCATATCGAGGCGCATCTTCAATAAGGCAGCAGTCGACCTCATAGTGCGCCATAGGCTCTCGGTAGATGCCGTCGGGCAAGAGTTGTAGAAACGTAGCAATACCATTGAACACACCTCCATACTCTCCGCCCGTGATAGTTATATGTTCCAAGCCCACCTCCACGCGGTAAGCCTCCCTCGCAAACATATCATTCGTCGCAAGGATTATCGCACCCCGAGTACCCTGGCGGTAGCTGATGCCGAGCTTATCGGCTAAATACTCAGCCAATGGAGCGTGCGCCTCGTCGGTGTAGACCACCACAGCCGAACGGTCAAAGGTGATGCTTCCCTCGCGCACATCGTAGTGCTGAGGTGTGGGGATGATGACACTCTCGGCAAAACTTACGCCCGCGCCAAGGAGTGTGAAGAGAAGGATAAGAAGTCTTAATCGCATTATAGTCATGTTTTTAATATCACAAATTTAGCAAATTATCGGTAACCACACAATCTCAAACACAAAAAAGAGGGGCGACTAACCGTAAATTAGTCGCCCCGCATATAATGGTGTGTAGATGATTACATCACATCAACCTCTCCCTCCTCGTCAATCCAAGGAACACTCTTCATGTCGTCGGTTGTCATAGCGCGCACCTGCTCGTCGGTAAGCAGAGCATCGTCGCTCGCAAACTCAATATCCGAGTAGTTGCTGATGGTGAGCTGATATGTTGCCCAATCATCAGCATCAGCGGCATAATCCGACTGCTTAGAGTAGATGCCGTAAATTGCCGTGATGGTAGCCACTGCGCCATCCTTACACATGTTGCGACGTGCAAAGCGCGAGTAGCCGCTTGAACGAAGAACATAGAGTCCATCGAGCGAACAATACCACTTGTTCTCATCGCCCTCGTTCACACCACCGCACGAAGCAATCTTCTCGTCGAGGTCATAGGCAAAGAGCACCGAGCCATAGAGACTGCGACCGGTAATCTCCTCCTTGAATGCCCAGTGATACCAACCCTTCTGCACCGAGGGATCAACGTCGGTATAGAGCCAGCTGGGATAGATATTGCTGTAACTACCATTCATAATAACAGGGTTAACCTCACCATCCTGATTGGGGACACCTGCATAGCGGCAAGTGAGTCCCTCGAAGCGTGTTAGACGTCCGAACATCAGCTCGCGCTGCTTCATGGTGCGCTTGCCACCCATACCGTTGTCAACGCTGATGTTGGCGGGCTTGAATACCTCCATGTAGTTGTCTTCTGTTACGGTGATAACATCCACCATCTTGGGATCAGACAACCACTGGTCGTATGTGCCGACATTGATAGCATCCTGCTCACCGGCAAAGACGTGGCGGTCAACAATCTCCTGCAACTCGATGTTCGAGTTAGCGTAGAACTTATGCTTACCCAACTTGTTGTAAGACTCCGAGGGCTCGGCACCGAGCGAAAGCATCATGCGATAGCTACCCAAGTAGAGGTCTTTGAGACGAACATATACCCATGAGCCATACTTATAACGCAAGCCTACGTTGTTGTTGAGTTTAAGCTCGATACCCGAGGTGTGGTCCTGGATGTGGAGCGACTTATAAATATTACCGTCCTCGTCGTCCGAGATAACCTTACCCTTGATGTATATATCATCCTCGATAAGGAGGTACTTAGTATTGCTCCATGCGTCGTTGTTACCTGTTCCGCTGAGGCTGTTGTTATTACCACACTCATCGATGAACATACCCTTCAACTCGGCAATGGTGATATACTTTGCCTCGGGGAACTTACTCTCAAACGACTCGTCGTTCATGATGGGACGAGGCGCAGGAGTCTCAAACTTCTCGTAGCAGCCAACCGCCATAATTGCGACGGCCACAAATGCAAATAACTTTGTAAGTTTCATAGTCGTACTTGTTTAGCGGTTAGAAACGGAAATAGATATTAAGATAGTAGTTCAGACCATTCATGTAGAAGTACTTCGAGTCGAAACGCGAATAGGTCGTTGGATAGTGCTTAACGGTCATCTCGCCATCGGCGTTGGGGAAGATAACAGGGTCTGTAATCTTGTTCAGACGCATCTGCTCATAACCACCCGTACGTATTTTCTGGTTGTTGAGAATGTTGTTCACCGAGAGGCTGAAACCGAGGGTGTACTTGTACTTAATATACCAATTCTTGCCGATGCTTGCGCTGAGCGTATAGGCATGACCCAACTCCTCCTGAGCGCGAATCTCGTCGATGATGCCAACTACATGTGCCTTCTCGCGACCGCTTTCGAGGCCCTGGAAGTTGTAGATGCGCATAATCTCCTGTGCAAGGTACTGAGTACGATACATAGGGTTCATCGAGAGATAGAGGCGGTCGTAGTAGTTGAAGTCGAGCGATGCAAACCAGTTCTTTGGGCCACGGAAGTTGAAGCCTACGTTGATAGCCGTCTGAGGTGTGCTCTCAACCTTCATACCCTTCCAATCTACCACGCTGCGAACAACGTCGGTGGCCGAGTTATCAATCATCTGCGTAAACTCGGGGTTCGAGGTGTAGATGTAGTCGCCCAAGCTTACTGCACCCTGCAACGAGAGGCCCCAAGCGATAGGAATACTTACACCGAGCTCCAAGCCCATGTATCGTTTGTCGATGCCCGACATTGCAAAGTTGGTAAACGAGCTCTGTGTATCGTCGTAGAACGAGATAACCTTCGACTGATCCATCATCTGAGTGTAGTAGGCCGATAAGCGAGCGCGCACCCAGGGCAGACGCAAGTTGTAGCTGAAATCTACGCCATAAATCTTCTCAGGCGCAAGACCGGGGGTAATCTGGTTGCGAGTACGTGCCGATACAAACGCATTGTTGAACATCGGCGCATTCTGCATAGCCACACCATTCAACTCCAACGAGTGAGCACCCGAGAACTGATAGCGCAAGTTAGCCTTTACCTTATATGTAAAGTTATTAATCTTCTCAGAGTTGCCGAGCGAGGTTTTGCCCAAGTCGCCATTGGCATTCTTGTTCTGGAACAAACCCTTCTCCCATAGGCCCTCGCGCCAGATGCTCGACAAGCCTACCTCGGCACCTATATTTGCCGTAAAGCCACCGGCCGAAATCTCGTACATACCCCACAACTGACCCTGGCGCACATGTGCGTAGTAGTCGTAGCCATACTTGTCGCCCTCGCGCACAGCCTGTGCTGCGCCATGCTCGCGATAGTAGGCCATGTTGTTCTGATAAGACTCAACATTATCGCCGAAGTCGCGCTCTGCAAACTTATCGACATCCAACCAATAATCGCCACCCAGCAGATCCTTAACCGTCGAGTAGTACTCCGTGCGGTTGATGCGTGCACGAACACCCGCCGTAAGCTTCGAGCCACCACGGAATACGTGTGTGAGCTGTGCTGCAATATTGTAGTCGAGCTGGTCGGTGCGACGCTCCTCAATCATGGTCGATGCACGATGACCCTCTACGCCCTCGGTCTTTGCGCCGTTGTAGTTATCCTTGATGATACCGTCGAAGTCGATATAACCGGTCCAATTCTCCGTAAACTCACGGAACTTGATTCTATCGGTCTCCAAGTCAACCTCGTCAAACCACTCTATGCCCGAGCCATTGTTCTCGGCGACGCGGTTTGCCAACATGCGACGCTCCAAACGGTCGCCATAGTACGAGGGTAATCGACGGTAGTAGTCGGGACGAGGATCCTCGCCCTTATACCATGTGAGAGCCGAGTAGCCGTTGAAGCCGAAGCGTAGCGATGTGGCTACCGACAATGCGGTATTCTCGGTAATCTGCCAATTGTAGTTAAGCATCGCGATAGGCTCGTGCATGCGACGAACACGCGCGTTACGCTCCTTGCCATCCTGCAAACCGACATTCGGGTTGTAGTAGTTGTCGCCCCAAAGGTCGTAGGCCTCCTGTGTCGAAGCCTGCTGTGCACCACGTGTTGTCGGCGCACCAAGGATGGTTGCCGAGAGACGATGGCGCGAGTTAAACACCTTCTCGGCCGATGCGAAGTAGCCGTAGGCATTGTAGTAAACACCGTTTACATAGCCATGGTTACCCTGACGTGTCGAGAACGAGAAGCCATAAGACCATCCGTTGTCGAGCGCACCCGAAGCATAGCTCACCATAACGCGGTAGCGGTATAGCTGCATAGAGTTTACGACACTCGAACGGAAACCCTTACGCAACTGCGAGGCACGAGCATTGATATTCGTAGTACCGGCAACACCGCCCAAGCCGTGATCCGACATCGTAAGACCCGATGTGGTCTCCTGGTTGCGTGTAGCGTCGTTAAGACCACTCCACAGCGACCATGGGCCATAACTTGTCAAGGCGTCGTTGAAGCGGATGCCGTTAAGATACACATCCTGATACTGCGAGTCGTAGCCACGCACGTTGAAGCGCATCTCCGAGAAGCGGTACGATGCGATGTTGTTGAAGAGGTCTTTCGATGCCGACAGTGTTGTAGGCAGTGCCTGCGAGTCGCCTGCTGTCTCGGCGTCGGTGTCGAGCTCCGCAAATGCCGAGTCGTCGACCTCCATCACCGCTGCGGGCACCATGACAACCTGCTGCATGTCGTGTACCATCTCCTTTACGCGCACCATGAGTTCGAGATCCTCAAACTCCAATGCCGTAACGAGCAACTGATACTGTCCCGGGGCGAGACCCTCGATATGGAACTCGCCATCGTCGTTGGTTACGACCTCCGTAGCCACGCCCTCGATGGTAATCTTGGCACCACCGATGGCCGTGCGACCGTCGCGCGACACAACGACACCCTTCATACCGCCCAACTGAGCAAAAGCCGTGAGCGATAGAAGTGCGCAAATTAGTGTTAGTAAAAATTTCTTCATATATTAACTATTAGATTCTACTTGCTGATATAGATATATACGGGGAAGTGGTCGCTGAAACCGTTCTGGAAGTTATTCGTAACGAACGTACGCAGCGGATAACCCTTGTACTGACCCTCCTGCTGCAACATGTAGGGACGTGTGAAGATGTTACCCCAATACTTCATGCCCTGGCCCTTAACGAGGCGCAGCTTGCCCTCCTCGGCATTTACCAAATTCTCGGTAATGCATATATTGTCGAACAAGTTCCACGCATCCTGATAGGCCAACGTACCGAGGCCGGCGCGCAACATCTGATTATAGGGGTTGAAGAAGTCGCCCGACTCCAACTCCTTAATCTTACCCTTGGCTCCCATGGTCTTCACGATGCTCGAATCGGTGGCATCGTCGTTGAAGTCGCCCATGACGACAACCTTCGTTGCGGGGTTCTCCTTCAATACCGAGTCCTTAATCTCGCGAATCTGCTTGGCGCATGCCTCGCGCTTAAAGGCCGAAGCCTCCTTGCCACCGAGACGTGAGGGCCAGTGCGACACGAGGAAGTAGAAGGGCTCTTCGTCGATAGTACCCCACATAACCACCAAATCGCGTGTACGGAAGTCGGGCAACTCCTCGACAATGAGCTTGATGTTGTCCGAGCCTTCGAGTTTGAATACATCGGCACGATAGAGGAATGCTACATCGACACCGCGAGCATCGGGCGAGTCGTAGTGGCAGATACGATAGTTTGCACCTTTGAGCTTGGGCTGCGACACCAAGTCCTCCAATACCGAGCGATTTTCAATCTCCGATACGCCGATGACGATGGGATAGTCGCGCTGGATAGAGGCCATATCGAAGAGCACACGCTCCATATTCGACAGCTTCTTCTGATACTTAATCTCGTTCCACTGCTTAACGCCCTCGGGTGTGAACTCATCGTCGTGAGTCTCGGGGTCGTTGTAGATGTCGAACAAGTTCTCCAAGTTGTAGAACGCCACCATGTATGGCTTTTGCTGAGCCATAGCGGTGGTTGCCGCGAAGGCTACAACCGAGAGGAATAACAACAATTTTTTCATAATTAATTATAGTGTTTGGTTTTGTTTCTTAGTAGCCTAAGCCCCACTTTGAGGCCGCAAAGTTCTGCTCTACCTCCTCCTCGATGGCATCGTCGATGGCAGGAAAGAGGTCGAAGCCGATAATCTCTTCGAGCTCGTTTACCGAGATAAAGTCCGACGACGATATTGTTGTGCTATTTCCTGTGTCGGCATGCTCCATCCACACGGCAATAGCTCGTAGATCTGAGACATCCTTAATCTCGGCAATAGGCTTTTTTGTATTTCCTCGCTCGGTGCGCAGCAACGCCTTGAAATAGTGTGTCGGTGTAGGACAAATATTTCCAGAGTTGTCGGTTGTCGAAGTCGCTATCGACGAGTGGTGCTCTCCTTCGAACCATGCACCCGTTACGACGTAGAGCGTATCGCTGCATATCTGACCACGCACCTTGCCTTCGAGCGCAGCCCACACCTTTTGGTTGAAGTTGCTCTGCTGAGGCGTCATATTGGTGGCATAGAAGGTCTGATCCATCATCTGCTGTGTGCAGTCGCGGTCGGCAGCGGGAAGCTGATGACCACGGTCGTAACGGCCTTTGTACGAATAGGTCAAGTTTGCCTGTTTGGAATTCTCGACCAGAGGGTCGTAGCCAAAGCTGCTGTAATCGCGGTTTGCCGGGCCTGTAACGTAGGACGAGTGCAACGGATAGGCCACCCATATCGATGCACGCACCGAGGGGTCGAAGCAGTAGGTGAAGTTGCGAGCGTGGCTCTTGGTCTGCGTCGCACCATAGTGCGTATGATATATGTAGCCGTTGTCGTTCTTGCAGACAGGAAGCTCTGCCCAGTCGCGGCTGAGAGCGATGGTGTTATCGTAGGTCAGCTGACGGAACGATAACTCGAACTTTGCACCACTTGCAAACAACACCTCGACACGCGCCTCACGCACTATGCCCGACGGATTTTTTGCAAAGTAAAGATGAACAACCTTTTCGGTTGCCGTCTGGGGCATGCTACCCTCTACGACGCTCTCGCCATTCGAGAACTTTGCCCACTGGTCATCCGATGTAACACTCATGGTATAGGACATACCCTGTTGTGCCTTTAACACCACAGCGCATGTTGTTGCAGTACCCTTAATGTCCACAATAGGCAAGTACGCATCAGGCGTAACGAGCTGAATACTATTTTCGCACGACAGCGCAACGATGGCAAGCATAACTCCCATCGTAGCTCGATATATCAACCTTGCAATATTTTGCATCTTAGTTATTTGTCTCTTTAATAACTCTCACTGCTCCCCGACTGTTGCGGGGAGCTGTAAGAGTTGTTGTAAAATTAGTGGTTATCGAGTCGGTCGGAATACCTATTCTATGTGTAATAGTGATAGACCGACCTGACGATAGTTATTACTTCGCGTAAGTAACCTTGTCGAAGCGGTATGAGCCGTTTGTGCCGGTTGAAGGCATGTCGTATACTAACTTATAGTAAAGACCCTCCTCGGGGGTGGTTACGTTGTAGGCAACCTCACCGACCATCAACTGTGCAGTTACCTCCTCTACTACGTCGGTGAACTCAGCGTCGCGTGCTACGATGAGTTTCTGAGAGTTCATCTCGGTATCAACCTGCGTAAAGTTAACCTTCACGCTCGATACTGCGTAAGGAATAGCACTCTTGCTAACAACGGTTGCTACCGAGGCATTGCTCTTTCGGCCGAAGCGTACAGCCGTCCATGCGTTAGTCTCCTGGCCGTTATTGATTGCGCCGAACTCGAACTCGTATGCACTATCGAGAGTGATGGTGAATGTTTTGTCGTACGCATTAGTATAGCTGCTGGGGTTGCCGGGGAAGGTGATAACGAACTCGTTAACCTGACCCGCAGCGGCCTGAGATACAGCAACTGTCTTTGAAGTGTTGCCATAGGTGATGGTAACAGTGGCCTCACGAGCCTCTGCAACCTCATTAGCCTCGGCCGTAATGCTTACTGTATTGCCCGAAACCGAAGTGCTAATCCAATTAGCATCCGCAGTAGCTGCGAGGGTTGCGCTACCATATGTTCCAACCTCTACCTCGTTAGTGCCGCCATTAGCAGCGAATACAAGGGCATCGTCAGATACGCTAACAATGAAATCCTCGTTGCAAACCTCTACCAACTCGTACAATGTAGGCAATGTACCCTTAGCGGTTGCGTAGCTACCATACGAATTGTATGTAGCGTCGTACTGAACGAACTTATTTACGCTGTTGTTCTTAATGGTGAACTTGTCGCCATCGACGCTAACAGTCCAAACACCACCATCAGTAGGAAGTGTGTCCTGAACGTTGAATGAGTCGTATGTGCCGGTCTGGTAGAGGTACTTGCCGTCGTACTGCTGCACAGTGTAGCCACCCTCAGTCGTGAGGAAGCCAAATGCGCAGTTTGCGGGAAGAGCAACACCCTCAGCAAGAGCGACAGTCTCAGTAATCTGCAAGTAGCCATAGTTCTTTGTAAGTGCGGTAGCAGCGTGGGTGTCAGCTACAATAGCGTACCACTTGCCACCCTTCATCTCCGTAGCGGGCTTAAATGTGTAGTAGGCATTGTTGTCCAACTGCTGCAATGTCTCTACCTCAGGATCCGGTTCTGGCTCGGGCTCGGGCTCAGGCTCAGGCTCAGGATTAGGTGTAGTGTTACCACTGAGAGCCTCGTCCGTAAGCTTAACGCCGCAAAGGATAATACGAGGAGCATTCGAGTTATGCGCCGTAAGTGCGAAATCAGCATTCGTAGAGAACTCGATAGTCGAAGTTGCTGTCAAGCCCTCGAGCTTAACTGAGTAGAGGTCGGTATCGGCGAATGAGAGTGCCGCAAAGGGAATTGTTCCCGATACACTGGCGTTAGCAGCCAATGCTATGGTCTGAGTTGCGCCACCATCAACGCGGAAATAGATTGATGCGCTCGTATCTTTCCAAGCAGCACCATAGAAGTTGAGATACTTATCACCTGTTACACCAACGGCAGCCGAGGTAAACTTACCCTCCTGCTTCGTCTTACCCAACTTAAAGCCACTTACGGGGTACTCACCAATCATTGTTGCACCCAAGGTGTAAACACAGTTTGTAGAGTCATCGGCCGAGCAGATGAACGCAGCGTCAGAAACGTAGGGGCCAACCTGGGGTGTAGGCTCGGGCTCCTCGCCAACCTCGTGTGAAACGTAGGTAGCGTTCTTCATCTGAGCTTTATCGTTGAATGATGTGCGTGTGCCGTATACGGTGATGATATCGCCATTCTTCAAGCCGGCAGCCTCCCACTGCTTCTGCTGCTCGCCTTCAGGGGTGAGAAGACCGTAAATATATACCGAGCCGGTATCGTCTTTAAGGTCGAAGTTACCATACTTGTTGTTGGCAGCGTTTGTGATAACACCCGTAAGCTTGTAGACAGTATCATCCTCGGCAGCAGCCAAGAACTCAGCTACGGTAACCTCCTGCATTTCGGGAAGTACAACCTCATCGGGCAATGTTACGCTCTGACCACCGTTACCCGTAACGAGCTTAACGTCATCGAGGCGGTAGGCCGAAGCAACAGATGCGGTAAACTTAATGTAGAGAGTCTCGGGAACCTCGGTAAGCGAGAAATCGGCAGTTGCCAAATTCCAACGACCGGGCTCTGTACCTGCAAATGTGAACTCTATAGGAGCCCATGCGAGGCCGTCCTTAGAGAGGTATACCTTGAACTCAGCAGTCGAGAAGTGGCTATCGGCATCCTTCAAGTACTTCTCGCTACCGAACGTAAGACGGAGATTGTTCTGTGTTGACTCCAAAGCCAAACCGTTGATAACGAACTGAGCCGAAGAGCCAAAGAAGATATTGTTCAAACCTGAACCTGTATAGTCAGAGTAGCTGCTATCAGATGTTGAGTTTGAACGGATAGAGATACCTGAACCCGTGTAGGTTACATTGGCGGCAGCAGAACCCTCTGCATTAGCGAAATCGGGGAACTGATCCAAATATGGATATTTATCACCATCTGTACCATACTCCTTCTTGGCCTCCTTGCCGTCGAAGTTGTCGTAGTAGAGAGCAACCTCCTCTACGGGAGCATCCTCGGTTGCAGACTGCTTAACGGCAATCTTCTTAGTCTCCCACTCACCATAGGTGGGGTGCATGCCGACAACCTTAATGGTTGCCTCGCGGATAGCATCGGTGTCGTTCATGGGTACCGATACCGTAATCTTAGAATTTCCGTTACCCGACATAGGAGTAACAGTAATCCAATCCTCGCCTGTGGTGTACTCAACTTTGACCTTCCAGTCGCAGTTAGCAGCAACATCTACGCTCTGGCTACCCTCCTCCTGGTTGAAGTTGAGAGCTGTCTTCGACAACTCTACCGAGGGATTGCCATTCTGTTCAGGCTCATCGGGCTCACACGCTACGAAACCAAGGGCAAGACCCATGGTCATCGCAACAGCGAAAAATGACTTGAATAGTTTGTTAAACATAATTAATTAAAATTTAATGGTTTATAAAAGTATATAAAGTTAAAAATTAACTCTTCAATACCATTTGCCGCACCATATATCGACAGTTTGGCAATGACAAAGATACAATTTAATTTATAACTAAAAAAATATTTCGACACTTTTACTAATCCGGCCTTATCACATAGTGATAATAGCCAACTAAATTACGCTACTAAATTGTGTATTTCTACAAAAAATTGTATATTTGCGAAAGAATAAACAGCGACCATTATGGGAGTAGATAGAAATATGCGTAATATTGAGAGCGACAAGGAGTTCGAGAATAGAATACGCCCCCAAGCGTTACAAAACTTCGCGGGACAGGATAAGATTGTCGCCAACCTCAAAGTATTTATTAAGGCAGCGTTGATGCGTGGCGACTCGCTCGACCATGTATTGCTGCACGGCCCTCCGGGACTTGGCAAGACGACGCTTGCCAACATCATCGCCAACGAGATGGGGGCACAGCTCAAAGTAACATCGGGCCCTGTGCTCGATAAGCCGGGCGACCTCGCAGGACTCCTTACGAACCTTAACCCGGGCGACGTACTCTTCATCGACGAGATACATCGCCTGAGCCCCATTGTCGAGGAGTATCTCTACTCGGCCATGGAGGACTACAAAATTGATATCGTGCTCGATAAGGGCCCGGCAGCGCGCTCTATTCAGATTGAGCTTGCGCCCTTCACGCTTGTGGGAGCAACAACACGTAGCGGACTGCTCACTGCCCCACTACGCGCTCGATTTGGTATTCAGTGCCACTTGGAGTACTACGACGCCCCGATACTCTCAGGCATCGTGAAGCGCTCGGCCTCAATTCTCGACATATCAATCGACGATGATGCCGCCTTGGAGGTAGCACTGCGCTCGCGTGGTACACCGCGTATCGCCAATGCCCTACTGCGCCGTGTTCGCGACTTTGCGATGGTCGAGGGTGAAGGTCATATCGACATCGACATTACGCGTGTTGCACTCTCGGCACTCAACATCGACTCGCGCGGCTTAGACCAGATGGACAACAAGATTTTGGCAACCATCATAGAGAAGTTCTCGGGTGGCCCCGTAGGTCTTAACACCGTGGCTACGGCCGTGAGCGAGGAGGCAGGAACAATCGAGGAGGTATATGAGCCATTCCTCATAAAGGAGGGTTTTCTGAAACGTACACCACGTGGTCGCGAGGCTACCGAATTAGCCTATAAGCACCTCGGATATGCTTACGGTAATAGCGAAGAACAGTCTCTATTTTAGATAGTTAACAACGAGGTTTTGCGCTAACAAATATTTATCAATCCTCGCCATTTAGGCATAAAAAAAGTCCGAGTATTTAACTCGGACTTTTTTTGTTTGCAAAGTATTTCAATTACTCTACAACAGCCTCAGCAGCAACCTCCTCAAACTCTACAACCTCCTCAAACTCTACCTCAGCAGCAGCGGCCTCGACCTTGATTGTAGCAGCCTCGTACTTAGCATTAAGCTCTGCCTGGTTCTCCAAACCCTCGGGGCTGATAGCTGACGATACAAGGAAGGTAGCAGCAACACCCAAGATAGCATACAACTCGGGGAAAGCGGCGAGGATAAGAGTCTTACCCATAACGTCGTTACCGTTACCGATAGCTGCGATACCGTTAGCACAAACCTTAGACTGCATAACAGCCGAAGACAAACATACGATAGCCATCAACAAGCCGGCACCAAAGATACCTACACCTGTAATCAAGGGCATACCCTCAGCGATATAACCGCTAACCATGAAGTAACCTACGAAACCGTAGAGACCCTGCGAACCGGGAAGAGCCGAAAGAATCATGTAGCTACCAAAAGCACCACTGTTCTTCTTCATTGCGCCAACGGCAGCCATACCGCATCGTGCAGTACCAACGGCAGAAGCCAAACCTGAAACACCGACCATAAGGACTACGCCTACATAAGCCAAAATAATTGCTGTACTCATAATTGTTTAAGTTTTTTTGATTGTTAATTTATTATTTGTCTATTTTTTCATTTTGCGCACCGGGTCGAATGAGCGTTGGCCCATCTCGAAACCGGCATTTTTGTAAAACTCGACAAAGGTCAGACGCATAGGATGTACGAATGACGAAATTGCCGACATAAAGAGGTTGATACCGTGGCCAATAAGCAGGATGATAGATGCTGCAATGATAGGCACGATATAACCATACCACGGAGTACCCGGAGCCATATCGTCTGCACCCGAAAGACCGAGAGCCAACGAGTTGAACACCTGAGCCAACACACCGCCCGACAAACCGATAGCGAAGAGTCGGATGTAGCTGAGCACGTCGCTCAACAAACCGGTGATGTTGTTGTAGGCATCCCACAAGCCTGCACCGAGGTTAATGAGCGGGTTGCGCTTAATGTTGTTGAGCAACAACATAAGTACCGCGCCAATGCCCATCATACCCAAGACTATCGGCGAGTCCATCGTGAAGCCCGGAATGGTGATGTCGAAGGCCATAGGAAGACCCACGCTCAACGAACCGGCCAACAGGATAAGGAACCAACCCAACGTACCGAAGGTCGATGTAAAGCCAAAGAGTTTGGTTTTGAGGTAGATATTAATTGCCATACCCACCAAAATCTGGAATACACCGATAGCCAACGATATCGAGAAGAAGTCCTGCTGGAAGTCGAGGAACTTAATCACGGGAGCATACTCCGAGATGGCCACACCGAAGAACGAGTTGGCGTAGAAACCAAAGGCTACGGTTGCCGAGGCACATGCCACAGATAACCATGCAGCCTGACGAAGGCTCTCGCCACCCTTCTTCAAGAGTGCCAAACCTGCCATAAGCAATACCAAGCCATAACCGGCATCGCACAAGCAGATAGCGAAGAAGAGCATGTAGAATGGGCCAAAGATTGGCGTTAGATCCAATGTTCCATACTTGGGCAACGAGTACATGCCGCCGATAAGCTCGAACAAACGAGCAAACTTATTGTTTTTCAGCTTCACGGGGGCATCGTCGTCGATAGTAGCATCGCGACGCATGTAGACCAAGTTGGGATACTCCTCCAACATGGCATCAACGCGCTCTGCGGTATCGGCCTCGGCCCAACCCTCCAAGACAACGAGCTCGCCATCAGCCTCACGCTGGGCCATTGCATCGACCTTCAAGCCCTGCAACTGCTCCAAGAGTTTGGCAGTCTCATCGGCAATGAGGTCGAGCGACGCTGCGGCGCGCGAGAACTCCACGTCAAGAGCCTTATCCTGCTCTACGAGACGCTTGCTTTCGGCCACGATAGCCTCGCTATCCATCTTGGGTAGACGTACCTCCTGACCGTCGATAACCACATTGGCATCGTCCGTAGCCACAACGACAAAGTATACTAACGACTGAGTGCGGGCAATCTCGACTACGGTCATAGTCTCTGCCCACTCACTCTGCATCTTGTCGAAGGTGGCGGGTTGTGTCGTGAAGTAGCGTAACTTAATACCACGCTCAGCGAGACGCTCCATATCCTCGGCAGAGAACTTACCCCAGGGCGAAACCTCGTCGGCCTGCTTATCGAGACGTGCTATCTCCTGCTGCAAGCGTGCACGCTCATCGCGAGCTGCGACGTATGCGTCGTAAGCCTCTACACCCGAAGCAAAAGGCTTTACATCAGCCTGATACGCCTCCAAGTTAGCAAACGACTTTAACTGCTCAACAGCCTTTTTGTGTGCGTCGATATCAGCGAGTAACGCACGGTCGCCCTCCGACGGCTCCCAACCCGTAGTGGTGATATCCACAAGTCCGAGGTCGCGGAGCTTCTCGATAAATGCCTCCTGCTCACCTGCAAAGAGAACAATATCGTAACGAATCATCTTACTGATCATACATTAGGCTCCTCCATAGCCTCGGCTTGCGCCTGACGGGTTTTAACAATCTTCTGAGCCGACTTACTGAGGTTCTCCTCGTCCTCCATAAATCGCTTAATCTTACGTATGGCATCCTCATAGCCGGGAATCTGTACCTTCTCGTAGAGGTTTACCTTCTGAGTAGTTTTGCGTCGTGCATAGTCCAAGAGCTCCATCTTACGGTTGTAAATCTCGAACTCGATGCCCAAACGAGACATCTCCTTCAATACTCTGATACCCTCGGCATACCATACGGGTGCCGAGAAGAGGTCGTAAGCCTTCTCCTTGTAGACAATATTATTTAATATAGGTATGCAGACGCCCGCAATCTTCTGTGTCGACAGCTCAACATCCTCGATGCGGATTAGGTTACAATCAAACTCTCCCCACAGCTGCACCATATAGTCGTAGCGAGCAATAAGCTCGTCGAGCTCCTTACGGTAAGCCAGTGCAGAGTCCTTCGCGCGCTTTACCTCCATACGCAAGGCACTCTCCTTACTCTTGATGGTAGGAAGAGCATTCTTTCGTATTTTGAGCTGTTTGTTCAGCTCGCCGAGCGAAGTCTTGTTATACTGAAATTTGATTGCCATAAGCCTTTATTATGCTTTCCAATACTTTTCTGCAAGCTCCTGCTTGATGCTTACCTCACCCTTAGAGAAGTACTTGGCGAAGAGGCTCCATGCAGTATCGAGCATCTGCTCAATCTCGATATTTACGTCAATCGAGAGCAACTTCTCAGAGTAGTCGTGGGCAAACTTCAATGCACGCTCGTCGTAATCCGAAAGGTCGAAACCGTTCTCCAACTTGGTCTTTGCATTAGCAGCATCGGCGTACAGACGCACGCAGGCATTCATAACCTGAGGATGATCCTCGCGAGTCTTCTTGCCGATAACGAGTTGCTTCAAACGAGACAACGAACGGAAGGGATCAACGATAACCTTACCCGTATCGGTGTCGTTACGCAAGAAGAGCTGACCCTCGGTGATGTAACCCGTGTTATCGGGAATAGCGTGAGTAATATCGCCACCCGAAAGCGTCGTAACGGCGATGATGGTGATTGAACCACCATTAGGCAACTGCACGGCCTTCTCGTAGATCTTGGCCAAGTCCGAATACAACGAACCGGGCATAGAGTCCTTCGAAGGAATCTGGTCCATACGGTTCGACACGATAGCCAAAGCATCGGCGTAGAGGGTCATATCGGTCAAGAGCACCAACACCTTCTCACCCTTATCTACTGCGAAGTACTCGGCAGCCGTAAGTGCGATATCGGGAACCAACAGACGCTCAACGGGAGGGTTATCCGTAGTGTTTACGAACGATACGATACGATCCAACGCACCGGCGTTCTCGAATACCTGCTTGAAGTAGAGGAAGTCGTCGTTGGTAAGACCCATACCGCCCAAGATAATCTTATCGGCCTTAGCACGGAGTGCCACATTTGCCATTACGGCATTGTAGGGCTGGTCGGGGTCGGCGAAGAAGGGAATCTTCTGACCCGACACGATGGTGTTGTTAAGGTCGATACCTGCGATACCCGTAGCGATAAGCTCCGAGGGCTGCAAACGGCGGAACGGATTAACGGTAGGGCCACCAATCTCGCGGGCTTCACCCTCAATCTGCTCGCCACCCTCCAACGGCTCACCATAGGCGTTGAAGAAGCGTCCTGCAAGGGCATCCGATACGCGCAACATGGGGGGCTCACCGTGGAATACTACCTCAGAGTCGGTAGCAAGACCCTCGGTACCGGCAAACACCTGCAACGTAACCTTGTCGCCCATAATCTTTACTACCTGAGCCAAACGACCACCTACCGTAGCAAGCTCGTCGTTACCTACGCCCGACGCACGGAGCGTAATGGTAGCCTTTGTGATATTATCAATCTTTGTATATACTTTCTGAAATGCTCGTGTTGTCATAACTTGTCCTCCTTATTTTGCAAGTTTATCGTTTACTGAGGTCTCAATCTTACGGCGATAGTCCTCAAACTGCTCCGACTTCCACTCCGAGTAGTTCATCTGACGGAAGAGGTAGATGAGCTCCTTGAAGTACTGCGAGCACTGCTCGAAATCGGCAAAGTCGAATGACTTGCGGCAAATATCAAGTACCATGTTGTACATCAACTTCTGACGCTCGATAGGACAGTTTGCATCAATCGAGTCGAAGGCATCCTGCTGCAAGATAACAGAGTCGAGAAGCTCGCTCTTCCAGAAACGCTCGTGATACTCCACGGGAACACCGTCATCACCAAGGATGTTAATCTGGTCGTTAGCCTCCTTACCGCGCTGCACGATAGTCTTACCCTCGTATACTGCATCTACCCAATTCTTCTCGATATGCTCGTCGAGGTAGCTGCGTACCTCGGGATACTCCAAATACTTCGAGTAAGAATCCAGAGGGTCAATAGCGGGATAACGCTTCGAATCGGCACGGCTCTGCGACAAAGCGTAGAAGCAACGTGCTGCCTTCTTTGTTGACTCGGTAACAGGCTCTTTGAGGTTACCACCCGCGGGAGATACCGTACCGAGGAATGTTACAGAACCCGTAGCACCGTTGTTGAGCTTTACCAGACCTGCACGCGCATAGAAGTTCGAGATGATAGCCGAGAGGTCCATGGGGAATGCATCCTGACCGGGCAACTCCTCCAAGCGGTTAGACATCTCACGCAACGCCTGAGCCCAACGCGATGTAGAGTCGGCCATAACCAACACCTTCAAGCCCATCGAGCGGTAGTACTCGCCAATTGTCATACCTGTGTATACCGAGGCCTCACGTGCCGCAACGGGCATGTTTGACGTATTACAGATGATAATGGTACGCTCCATAAGTTTGTGGCCTGTGCGGGGGTCAACCAACTCGGGGAACTCGGCGAAAATCTCCACAACCTCGTTGGCACGCTCACCACATGCCACGATGATGATAACGTCGGCCTCAGCCTGCTTAGAGATAGCGTGCTGCAACACCGTCTTACCTGCACCGAAGGGACCGGGGATAAAGCCTGTACCACCCTCAGCCAAGGGGTTGAACGTGTCGATAGCACGAACACCTGTCTCCATGACGCGCGAAGGACGGGGCTTCTCCGTGAAGCAGCGAATAGCCTGCTTTACGGGCCACTTCTGTACCATAGTAATATTATACTCGTTGTTATCCGAGTCGACAACCACAGCGATAGTGTCGGTTACCTTGTACTCGCCGGCCTCGACAACACTCTTAACGGTGTATGTGCCCTGCATGACGAAGGGAACCATAATCTTGTGCATCACCCACTGCTCCTTAACCTCACCGAGCCAATCTCCGGCAGTAACCTTATCGCCAGCCTTGGCCAGGGGCTTGAAGTCCCACTTGGCGTCGAAGTCTATGGGGTCGGTAATAGAAACACGGTTGATGAACAGACCGTCCATCTTCTCCAAGTCGTTCTGCAAACCGTCGTAGTTACGCGACAACAGACCGGGAGCAAGCGTAGCTTCGAGCATATGGCCCTCGAACTCCACCTTGTCGCCAATCTTCAAACCGCGTGTACTATCGTAAACCTGTACATAGGCCTCATCGCCTATGACCTTGATGACCTCAGCCATCATGCGGGTATCACCGCAATATACGTGGCATATCTCGTTCTGAGCCACCGCGCCATCAACCTTGGCGATAACGATGTTCGAGATAATACCGTTTACACGTCCTAATGTTTTCATTCGTTTATCGTAGTTTTATTGTTTATTCACAAGCTCTTTGGCGTCAAGCTCCTTAATGAGGCGATTGAGCATCTCGCGACCCACCTCGGGTGCAAGCATACTCCAACGTGCCACGATATTGACCTTGACAAGATATGAGAGGATAAAGTTGATGTCGAAGAAGTCGAAAACGGCAATCTCGTCAGCCTCCGCCCAGCGGATAGCATCAATCTTGCGCTCCTTTTCCACGATGTTCTTCTCATCACTCACCGCAGCGATAACGGCGTCGATATAGGGCAACTCGCCACGCAAGCCGAAATCGGCAGCCGACGAACGGCTCAACTGCTCGACGATATCGCCACCACCTACCGTAACATCCGAAATCTGACGGCCTGCCTCACGTGCAGCGATAGCCGCAGCGATGTTGCGCAGGTTACGGTCGAACTCACCCCATGCCACGAGGAAACGACACTTCGATTGCGCCAACTCCTCGAAATAGGCCTTTAACAAGGCGCGCTCGAAACGGTCATCGAGCACAACCTCCTCGTCGCGCTCATCATCCTCGGCAGCAGCATAGAGCTTCACAACCTCGGCAATGCGCGACGGCAGCAACGAGCAACAACCCTCGCTAACGACCTCCTGTATCTCCTCACGCGAGAGGTTACCCAGAGGGTTGTAGCGGTCGCGCTGCTCACGGCATGCGATGATATTTTCGCAATCGTAGTAGGCATACATCAGACGTATAGCCTCACGATCGCTCTTCGATACCTCCGAGGCTATCTCGTCGATAATCTCGCGAGCATCGAAGCCCTTGGTATCCGAATCCAGCGTCCACTCACGCAGACCGGCGACCAAATAGTAATACTCCGTAGAGAACATAACTACTTATAAAGCATGTTAGACACCTTCTCGCGCAAGTACTCTTTGAGCAGTGCATCGAAGCTCTCGTCCGTAAACGAAATGTAGTAACCACCAGCCTTCTCGCCCACCTTAAAGCCGCTCTTAACGCTCTTTGAGTAGCCAACCTCTACGCCGGCAGCCATAAGCTCCGAAGCAGCCTTCTGCATCGCAGCATCCAACTCAGCCTTCTTATCCTCGGGAAGGAGTGCAGAGAGCGATACATCGGCCTTCGATGTGTTCCAATTCTTGGCAACAGCCAAAAGCATCTCCTTAACAAAAGCAGCGTCGATAGCGGCAGCCTTAACAGCCTCACCCGTGCTCTTTGCAACGATAGCCTCGACAAGCTCACTCTTAATCTTAGATACAGCCTGACGACCTGCGAGTGTAATCTCGGTCATCGCGTTCTTGGCGATATCCTCGGCACGATCCTCTGCTGCCTTAGCGATAGCCTCCGCCTCGGCCTTGGCATCTGCCAAAATCTTAGCAGCCTCCTGCTTAGCGTCAGCCACAAGTCGCTCGGCCTCCGAACGACCCTTCTCCAAGCCTTCGTTGTAGAGCTTTTGTGTTAGCTCTTGAAGTTTGTTGTTCTCCATAGTTTTAATAATAATTTTAAGTTTATATGTTTTAATATTTTATCTCTGTGCACAATAGGCAATTACGCGCCTTTATATTAAGCAATACTCCACACTACTCAATACTTCGAACGCCTCTGCCCCGAAAAAATTCCTACAAATATAGATTTAATTTTCGACATTTCCAAGTTTAATTTATCTTAAATTCACGCTCCGACATCTTTATTATGTAATTTCATTACAACGGTTGGAGAATAGATTTTTTTTCGTACCTTTGTTTCACTATGGAACAGAACAACTCACTTAACAAGGTTGTCGCTACGCTCGATGCGGGCGGCACCAACTTTGTCTTCGGCGCAATGCGCGACGGCAAACCTATTATTCAGAGCATAACACTACCCTCCCAGGCGCATGACTTAGACCTATGTCTTAACACCCTTTTGGAGGGCTTTCAGCGAGTATTCGACGCCCTGGACGAGCGTCCTATCGCTATCAGTTTTGCCTTTCCAGGCCCGGCAGATTATCGCAATGGCATTATCGGCGGCTACCTTCCCAACTTCCCGTCGTTCCGCGATGGCGTAGCCCTCGGCCCGATGCTCGAAGAGCGTTTTGGAGTACCCGTATTCATCAATAACGATGCAGACCTCTTTGCCTATGGCGAGGCCGCAGGTGGTGCTCTGCCACGCATCAACAAGCGTCTGCACGAGGCGGGCTCATCGAAGCAGTATCGCAACCTATTGGGCTACACCTTTGGCACAGGTTTTGGCTTTGGCTTCGTGATGGATGGCAAGCTCAACCTTGGCGACAACTCATGCGTCGAGACCTTCTGTCTTCCGCATCGCGACCAGCCACAATATATTGTCGAGGATGGCGTGGCTATTCGTGCAGTAAAGCGTGTATATCGCGAACTCTCGGGCGATGAACGAGAGTTGGAGCCGAAGGATATCTACGACATTGCAAAGGGGTTGATTGATGGTAATAGCGAGGCCGCAAAGCAGAGTTTTGAGACCCTCGGCCGCGTGGCGGGAAATGCCATGGCAACGGCCGTTACGCTGATGGATGGCCTTATCGTCATTGGCGGCGGCTTGGCGGGAGCATCAGAGTTCTTTATGCCGGCACTCTTGGATGAGATGCGAGGCACGATTGCTACCATGTCGGGCGATAAGCTCAATCGTGTACAAATGAAGATTTACAACCTCGATGACGAGGCTGAATTTAAGGAGTTTGCGGGCAGCAACTCACGCAAAATAAAGGTCTACGGAAGCGACCGCGAGGTGGATTACAACATCGAAAAGCGCATAGGCGTAACTATCTCGGATATAGGCGCAAGTCAGGCCGTGTCGCTCGGTGCATATCTCTACGCCATAGACAACTGTAACAAGTAGCCGTTACTGCTCCGAGTTCTCTAATTTGGGCATCATTCGTTCTGCGACGCGAGAAGCGGTCATATAGAGCAGGCGATGGTGCCCAATATTTGATGCAGCCGTAATACCCATAACGTCGACAAAGAATATCTCATCGACGTTGTATAGTGCTTCGCGCGAGATTGTCGCCACACTAAGCTCACAGCGTGCAGCATGTATAGCCTCGCGCGCAACGGTGTACTCCACCGAATCATACTCCGCGGGGGTATAGACCTTGTTTCGATATACCACAAAGACCGGAAGCCACGGACGGCTGACGAGATTATGCTCTGCATCGAGCCACAGGGCCCTATCACCGCCATACATACGCACCTCTCTGTCGGACATTGCATCATCGGCTATTGTCGCGGAGGTCTGCGCCACGGTTTTGGGAAGCGCATGAACGAGAGGCTCGACAGCATAACGTACCGAGCGCAGATAGGTACCATGCCCAAAAGTGGGTTTATGCAGCACAAATATAAGCTCTCCGCTACACGTCAGTCGCATATCGATGGGACAGCTGAATATAAGTGGTGCATGAGAGCCAACCAGCAGACGAGAGATTATATCTTCGGCATCCATCGCTGTGCAGAGCGTAGCGAAGCCGAAGAGGGTCTCGGCATCACGATTTAACACCGCAAGATGACGCTCTAAGTTGTAGGCACGTCCGGCAAGGGTGTGTATACGCTGCATGACAAATGGCTCATCCGTTCGAAGCGATGACGCCTCGACCACCCTACCATCTATCCATGCCAACTGTTTCATTTATTGGTTGATATTATTGTGCTGTAAAGATTTTCAGCAATAACTCTTTGAGCAACTCGCCACCATCCAGACCGCCACTATCGACACCCTTACTCTTGGCATCGTACTCACGAATGAGACCCAAAATATTGAATACGCGACGATTATTCCATCGACCCACATTGGCCTTTAACTCACGCACAGCAAAGGCGTTGTTTGCCCTAATCTTAGGCATAAGCTCCATATCCGACGGGAAGGCAATACCCTGAGTTCGCGTGAGCCACATGTGGTAGTTGAGCAGGAATAGCTGCTGAAACAGGCCAAAAAGTATGGTGATAGTCAGCGTTATAGGATAGTTCTTCGGGTTATGTGCAAAGTGGTCGGCAATGCGCATTGCACGAGCCACATCCTGCTTCAACACTGCATCGTTCAGCTCAAAGGTGTTAAACTCCTTCGACAGACCGATATACTGCTCAATATGTGCGTCGGTTATCAAACTATCGCCCTCGGCCATCGACACCGCAAGCTTATCAATCTCGCGCGCCATGCGTCCCACATCCATACCGACATGCTCTTTGAGCATCGCCAAAGCCTTGGCGTTAATCTTAAATCCGGCATTTTGGATATACCCTGCCAGCCAGGCATCGACCTCATAATCTCGCGGACGCACCGACTCGAATACGCGACCACTCTTCACACAGCTCTTATAAAAGGCTGTGCGCTTATCAATGCCGCGCCCCTGCTCCTTATTTTTGTAACATACGATAAGTATGGTTGTGGGCTGTGGCGAGGAGGTGTAGTGGACGAGGTTTTCGAGCTTTGCAAGCTGCTGCGCCTCCTTAACGATAACGACCTCATAAGCACCCATCATGGGCATCTGACGACAGAGGTTTACGATATTTCCGACGTTGCTGTCGAGACCATAGACCGTAAGCTGATTAAAGGCCCTCTCTGCCTCACTCAGGATGGTCTCGGAGAGCTTGTCGCAGATGGCATCAATAAAATATCCCTCGTCGCCGGCCAATAGATATATGGGGCTGAAACGACGCGCGGCAATATCGGACATTATAGCGTTGAAGTCCGAGAGACAATCACTGAATTTTACGGTCTTAGCCATAGTTAACTAAATAGTTTCTTTATATGCTATCACGAATGATGCGCAGTACATTTTCCGTAGATTTCGTAATGCAGAATCGGTCGTCCAGACGACGTCCTATAACCCATACGATATCCTCGCCCGAGACAAGGACAAACTGTCGGCTCTTCTCGGCCATCGACACCTTCTTGTTGATAAGGTAGTCGCTCAGCTTCTTGCGACCACTCATGCCGAGCGGAATAAACCAATCACCCTCGCGCCAACGACGTATTTTCAGTGGATACTGCAACTTATCGGCATCAATGAGCGCAACGTTATCACCCATATTCAGGGTGTCGATAAGGTCAATGTTGCAGTGCTGGAAATAGAGCACCGAGCCACCCGCATAGGCACGTATCATCTGACGCTCAACGATTATCTCACAATCGTCATCGTCGCTTATGCGGTCGATAACAACACTGCCTCGGTCGATGGTCGCCACCCACTCGCGAGAGTAGAAGCGACGGCCCGTAGAGCCTGTTTCGAGGGCATGACACAGCGCATCGACAACATCGCCCTTAAAGCCAAACTCGGCATTGAGTATCTCGTAGATGACGTAGCCACGCGGAAGCGAGTTATTTATGCGCGTAGCATCGAGATGGTAGATGCCGCCCTCCGAGTGTAACACATCGCGCTTGATGATATCTATCGAGGCGTTAATGAACGACTGCGCCTGGCTCAGACGCGAGATATTGCGACGCATGATGGTCGTAAACTGCGGATTAATCTCGCGCAACATCGGCACTACGCCCAAGCGAACCTTGTTGCGCAGATACTTCGTTGAACGGTTCGACGAATCCTCGCGGAAAGGGATATGGTGCGCAACGGCGTAATCGTGAATATCCTTGCGTGTGGCGAACATCAGAGGTCTCACAACGCGGCCTATCTGCTTTGTAATACCCGTAAGACCACGCAGACCCGTACCGCGCAACATATTAATAAAGAAGGTCTCGATTGAGTCGTTCAGATGGTGTGCGATGACTATTATTGTGTAGCCATGCTCCTCGCACAGCTCGCCAAACCATGCGTAGCGCAGACGGCGGGCAGCCATCTCCATTGACTCTCCCGTGCGCTCCATCTCGCCCACGGTATCGAAACGCTTATTGAAGAACTCGGCACCATAGCGACGTGCCTCACGCTCTACAAGCACTTCATCCTCGTCGCTCTCGGCACCTCTGAGCTGAAAATTACAGTGTGCAACACCAAAGCGGTAGCCCGCGGCAGCAGTCAACGACATAAGCACCATCGAATCGACACCTCCCGATACGGTGAGAAGTATTCGATCGTCGTGCGTGAATAACTCGTTATCGTTTATATATTTCTCAAACTCTTCGAGAAGAAACATAACTATGACTCTATAAAATATTTACTTCGGGCGAAATCTCCACGCCGAAACGCTCCTTGACCACACGGCAAACCTTGTCTGCAAGACGAAGGACATCGCCACCCGTGGCACCTCCATGATTAACAAGCACCAATGCCTGGTGGTCGTGCACGCCAACAGCACCTTCGCGGTAGCCCTTCATGCCGGCCTTGTCGATAAGCCAGCCCGCAGCGAGTTTAATCTTTGTGGGGTCGCTCGGCACTGAATAGTTGGGCATATCGGGGTACTCGGCCATAAGTCGCTCGGCAACCGTTCGCTCAACAATCGGATTTTTGAAGAAACTACCCGCATTACCCAGCACCTTCGTATCGGGGAGTTTGCGCGAACGTATGGCGCAAACGGCATCGCGGATGTTGCGCAGCGTAGCACCACCACGCGCCTCGACCTCGCTTATGACATCGCCATAGCCCAAATTAGGCTTCGCTATTTTGCTCAACTCAAACTCTACGGCAAGGATGATAGCACGTCCTTTGAGTTCGTGCTTAAAGATGCTCTCGCGATAGGCAAACTGACATTGAGCATTACTTAATCTGACGACATTCAAAGTCTTGGTATCGAAGTATTCAACCACGCTAATTACATCCTTAGCTTCGGCGCCATAAGCACCTATGTTTTGCACCGGCGCGGCACCAACCGAACTGGGGATTAGCGATAGGTTTTCCATGCCCCATAGGTCGCGATTAACGCACCACTCAACGAGTGTGTCCCAATCGGCACCCGCCTCGACACGCAACGATACGCTACGTTCGTTTTCGCTGAGCACAGTAACATTGCGCGACACGGGAGTAAGCAATACTCCGTCGTAATCCTCCGTGAAGAGTGTATTGTTGCCACCGCCAAGAACATACCATTTTGAGGGCTGCGACTTGGAAAAATAGTCGCGCAAATCCTCCGCCGTCTCAAACTCGATGAGCGTCTGAGCGCGCTGCACAACGCCAAAACTGTTGCGCTCGGCGAGATTTATATCATTATAAATTCGTTTCATAATGCAAAGTTAAGAAATTTTTACTATATTTGAGAGATATTTGCGACAATTAAATTTTCGCGCAACCAAAACCGACAAATAATTAATAACTTTCAAACCATATTTTACCATGTTTACTCAGCAAGACATCGCTCAAATCGAGGCTCGAGGATTGAGCATCGACGAGGTAAAGAGACAGATTGAAAACTTCCGTACAGGCTTCCCTTCACTGCCTATCGTGCGCGCCGCATCGGGTGGCGACGGCGTGCGCCAACTCAGCGACGAGGAGCGTGACGCGGCACAACAATACTACGACACACGCTCAAACGACATACGCACCATAAAGTTTGTACCCGCCTCGGGTGCTGCAACACGCATGTTTAAGGAGCTATTCGAGTATGTGAACGACGATAAGCGCACACCCGGCATCGACAAGCTTATCACCAACCTCGAAAAGTTCGCCTTCTTTGCCGAGTTAGCAAAGTATCTACACCCCCAGATTGACGACAAGGAGGTTGTACGCAATATCATCATCAATGGCCTGGAATATGGTTCAAAGCCTAAGGGCCTCGTTACATTCCACGCCTACAAACAGGGTGCCCGCAAACCTATGGAGGAGCACCTTGTGGAGGCTGCGCTATATGCCCGCAACGGACACAGCGCAAAGATTCACTTCACCGTATCGCCCGAGCACCAGGCCGGCTTCGAGGCACTTCTCGCCGAGCGTCAGGCATACTACGAGGAGCTCTTCGATGTTAAGTTCGAGGTTAGCTTCTCGCAGCAGAGCCCCGCAACGGATACTATCGCCGTGAACCCCGACAACACCCCCTTCCGCACCGACGATGGAAAACTTCTCTTCCGCCCTGCGGGACATGGAGCACTCATCACAAACCTCGATAAGCTATCGGCCGACATCATCTTCGTCAAGAACATCGACAACGTAACGACCGACGAGCGCAAGCCCGACACCATCACCTATAAGAAGGTGCTTGCCGGTGAGCTTCTGCGTCTGCAAGGACGCGCATTTGAACTCTTGCGCGCCTACGAGCGTGGCGAGGATAAGGATGCCGAGGCAGTTGCGTTCCTCCGCGACGAGTTGTGCTGCAAGCTACCCGACGATGCTTCGCGCGAACTTATTGTACGCACTCTCGACCGTCCTATGCGCGTATGCGGCATGGTTAAAAACGAGGGCGAGCCCGGTGGCGGCCCATTCTGGGTGCGCGACGACGAAGGTCGCGAGCAGCTACAAATTGCCGAGTCGAGCCAGATAGCCAAGGAGGATTTGCATCTAATGCAGTCGGCCACACACTTCAACCCCGTAGACTTGGTGTGTGCCGTAGGCCGCTACGATGGCTCGAAGTATGACCTCACGAAGTACACCGACCCCAAGACAGGCTTCATATCGTCGAAGTCGGCAGGTGGTCGTGAGCTGCGCGCTCAGGAGTTGCCGGGCCTTTGGAACGGAGCGATGGCAAATTGGAACACCATCTTCGTCGAGGTGCCAATTTCTACATTCTCCCCCGTGAAGGTTGTGCAGGATTTGCTCCGCCCCGAGCACCAGTAACTGAGAAAACGAGCACTACGCGGCAATAAAATATGACCTTGCAGAGCTAATTAGGCAGTTTTTTAGTATCTTTGTCGCGGATTAAAAAAATATATATAAAGTGAAGAAATTACGTAATATTGCAATTATCGCACACGTCGACCATGGCAAGACAACGCTGGTCGACAAGATGATTTTGCAGGGTAACCTCCTGCGCGATAATGAGCAGAGCGGTGGCGATTTGATTCTCGACAACAACGATATTGAGCGCGAGCGAGGCATCACCATCCTCTCGAAGAACGTATCGGTAATATACAAGGACTACAAAATCAACATCATCGACACCCCGGGTCACGCCGACTTCGGTGGCGAAGTAGAGCGTGTGCTCAACATGTGCGATGGTGTACTCCTTCTGGTTGACGCCTTCGAGGGCACAATGCCACAGACACGTTTCGTCTTGCAGAAGGCACTCTCGCTCGGCAAGAAACCTATTGTAGTCATCAATAAGGTGGATAAGCCAAACTGTCGCCCCGAGGTGGTAAATGAGCAGGTCTTCGACCTCATGTTTACGTTGGGAGCCGACGAGGAGCAGCTCGACTACAAGACCATCTATGGCTCTGCGAAGCAGGGATGGATGTCGCACGTAGCGACCGAGCGCACCGATTCTATCGCACCGCTGCTCGACACGATCATCGACGAGATACCCGAGCCCGCCGTGGTCGAGGGTACACCTCAGATGCTCGTAACATCGCTCGAATACTCGCCCTACGTTGGTCGTATCGCCGTAGGTAAGGTGACGCGTGGCGAGTTGCGCGCAGGACAAAACGTAACACTTGCCAAGCGCGACGGCTCACTCGTAAAGACCAAAATCAAAGACCTCATGGTCTTCGAGGGTCTGGGCAAGGTCAAGGCCGAAGTGGCTGAGTGCGGTGAGATATGCGCCCTTGTAGGCATCGAGGGCTTCGAGATTGGCGACACCATCTGCGACTACACCAACCCTGAGCCCCTGCCACCTATTGCCATTGACGAGCCTACGATGTCGATGCTCTTCACAATCAACAACTCGCCCTTCTTTGGTAAGGATGGCAAGTATGTAACCTCACGCCATATCAAGGAGCGTCTCGACCACGAGTTGGAGAAGAATCTCGCACTGCGCGTGGTACCCGGCCAGAATGCCGATTCGTTTATAGTATATGGCCGTGGTGTGCTACACCTCTCGGTGCTTATCGAGACCATGCGTCGCGAGGGCTACGAGTTGCAGGTGGGCCAGCCTAAGGTTATCACCAAGACCATCGACGGTGTGAAGTGCGAGCCTATCGAGGAGATGACCGTAGATTGTCCCGACGAGTGCGCAGGTACGGTTATCGAGCTTGCAACACGTCGTAAGGGTGTGCTGATGAACATGGAGTCGGCAAACGAGCGTACGCGCCTCGAATTCTCGATTCCCTCGCGCGGCATCATCGGACTACGCTCCAACATGCTTACAGCAACTGCGGGTGAGGCCATCATGACACACCGTTTGAAGGAGTTTGCACCGTGGGTTGGCGATATGGAGTCGCGCACGAATGGTTCAATCATCGCCTCGGAGACGGGTACTGCCTACGCCTACTCTATCGATAAGCTCCAAGACCGTGGCCGCTTCTTTATCTCGCCCATGGAGCAGGTATATTGCGGTCAGGTTGTCGGCGAACATACACGCTCGAACGACATCACCGTCAACGTAACGAAGGCAAAACAGCTTACAAACATGCGTGCTTCGGGCTCGGACGAGAAGGCGTCGATAGCACCTCCCGTAGTATTTTCGTTGGAGGAGGCTCTCGAATACATCCGCGAGGATGAGTACGTAGAGGTTACACCCAAGGCTATGCGTTTGCGCAAGATTTTGCTTAACGAGGTTGACCGCAAGCGCGCAAGCAAGGAGTAAACAAAGATAAAAACAACTAATCAAAATACTTAAAACCAACACACTATGGCACAGAAAATAGGTATTGCTTGCGATCACGCAGCATATGAGCTCAAAGAATTTTTGGTAGGCTACCTCTCGACTAAGGGTTTCGAGGTTGAGGACTTCGGCACATACTCTGAGGAGTCGTGCGACTACCCCGACTTTGCACACGCTCTCGGCGAGGCTATCGACAACGGCACATTGGAGCGCGGTCTTGGCCTCTGCGGCTCGGGCGAGGGTATCTCAATGACCCTGAACAAGCACCAGAGTGTTCGTGCAGCTCTCTGCTGGACACCCGAGATTGCAAAGCTCTCGCGTCAGCACAACAACTCAAACGTCCTCTGCATGCCCGCCCGCTTTATCACTAACGACGAGGCACTGGATATGCTCAACGTTTGGTTGGAGACAGAGTTTGAGGGCGGTCGTCATCAGCGTCGCTTAGACAAGATGCCCTTGCAGAAGTAATAGAAAGCTGCATAAACGATTAGGAGGCTGCCCCACACGGAGCGGCCTCCAATCGTTTAGAGGGGGCACTACTTGCACCCCGATTTAGTTGTCGAGCAACCACTCTTCTTGGTCGTGCTCTTCTGGCCGGATGTCGCCTTGGTCTGAGTATGCTCGGCCGTAGGCTTTGTTGTCTTGGTTGTTGTTTTCATAATCTTAAATGTTTAAGAGTTCACCTGCAATGACAACAAATTGTAGGCCACGAGTTGAAGATATTGATAAAATACCCTCATAAATGAGGGTTTTATTTTAGCCACGAAGCATATATCTTTGCGGCATGAAAGCTCTGATAGCCACATTATCACTCCTCGCCGCAGAGCCCACGACCGTTGTAGAGCCCGACACGCTCCTAAATATCGACCGTGTGGAGATTACTGCATCGCTAAAAAGCGAGGGACAACATAGTCGCGCCGCAGCTATGTCGGCCCTCAGCATGCAGCGTCTCGAACAGCGTGGCATAGGCTCCATAAAGGATGTCTCGCTCGTAGCGCCCAACTTCTACCAACCCGACTATGGCTCGTCGATAACATCGTCAATATATGTTCGTGGCTTCGGCTCACGCATCGACCAACCTGTCGTGGGCGTCACCATCGATGATGTGCCGATGATGAATAAGAATACCTATGACTTCGACTTCTACGATATACGTCGTGTGGAGCTTCTACGTGGCCCTCAGGGCACGCTCTATGGTCGTAATACGTCGGGAGGTGTGATGAACATCACAACACTCTCGCCGCTCGCATGGCAGGGTGTACGCGCCATGGCCGAATACGCTACAACAACCTCGTATCGTGCCTCGGCAGCCTACTACTCAAAGCCCACAGAGCAGTTTGGAGTATCACTATCGGCAGGCTTCAACCACGATGGCGGCTACTTTCGCAACGAATATAGCGGCGAGATGTGCGACCGTGGCAATAGCCTCTCGGCACGTCTACGCATGCAGTGGCTGCTAAATCGCAGGTGGAGTCTCGACAATACGCTTAGTGCCGGCTACACCAGCGAGGGCGGATATGCCTACCATCACTACCTCCCCGCAAGTGCGACATACGAGCCTGTGACCTACAACGACGAGTCGTCGTACAAACGTTTGACGATAAACGAGGGACTAACGGCAAAATACGAAGGTCGCAACATACGACTATCAACCGTAACGAGCTATCAGCTCCTCGACGACCACATGACCCTCGACCAGGACTTCACGCCCAAGTCGATGTTTACGTTGGAGCAGATGCAGCGCGAGCATGCTATCACCGAAGAGGTCGTAATACGCAATGCCGACGATAGTTCACGCTGGCAGTGGATATCGGGTCTCTTTGCCTTTGCCAAGTGGTTAGATATGTCCTCCCCGGTAACCTTTAAGCGCGACGGTATAGAGGAGCTTATCCTCGAAAATGCCAATAAGGGTATAGCATCAAGCGGCATGTTTGCGGAGGGCGCAGGCATCGAGATAAATACTGATAAATTTCTTATCGCCAGCGATTTTCGCATACCGACCTATGGCGTAGCACTCTACCATCAGTCGAGTGTCGCGCTCGGAGCATGGTTGCTTAGTGCCGGCATACGTTTCGACTTGGAACACACCTCCATGCACTACGACTCGCGCGGCACGCTACCCTTCCGTTTCAATGTTACGATGGATGATTTTGTCGACATCGAGACCCGCTTCAATGGCTGCGAGAGGCAGACATTCTTCGAGATACTACCCAAGCTCTCGGCCGAGTATCGCACCTCAGCAGGTACCCTCTACGCCACCATAGCGCGAGGCTATAAGACGGGAGGCTTCAACACGCAGATATTCTCCGATATTCTGCAAGTGAAGATGATGAACGACATGTTCGACTTCCTTGGCATAAATTTCGATAATGCAACGTCGACAAGCTACGACACAGCCTCGGCAACGCGCTATAAGCCCGAGACAAGTTGGAACTTCGAGTTAGGCACGCACCTGCAACCTGCCAGAGGACTAAGCCTCGACGCTGCCGCCTACTGGATAGAGTGCTTCAATCAGCAGGTTACCGTACTGCCGCAGGGTAAGAATACGGGGCGCATGATGAGTAATGCAGCTCGTGCCCGCAGCTTCGGCGTGGAGCTATCGGCGGAGTACAACTATCGCGGGCTGATGCTGCGTGGCGACTACGGATATACCAACGCACGTTTTCGTATCTATGACGACGGCACGGCCGACTACTCGGGTAAGGTGCTACCCTATGCGCCACAAAACACCATTTCGGCGATAGTCGCCTACACTTGGTGCACCGATAACCCAACAATTCAGGCTGTAACACTCATGGCAGACTGGCGCGGTGTGGGAGCTATATATTGGAACGAGGCTAACACCCTACGTCAGCCCTTCTACTCGCTTGTCGGGGCACAGCTGATGTTGCGCTTCAAGCATGTAGACCTTACGTTATGGGGTCGCAACCTTGCAAATAGCGACTACGACACCTTCTACTTTAAGTCAGTGGGCGAAGAGTTCTTCTCGAAGGGTGCACCGCGCAACTTTGGCGTACGATTGAATATAAATATATAATAAGGTATAGAGATATGAATATTTTGAGACGTTTGACAATCTTTGCACTCCTCGCGTTTGCACTTGTGGCTTGCCAGAGCGGCGACAATAACCTACCAACGCGCCCAGAGGCCAATAACAGCTATGTGGGCACTATGATAGTTGACCAAAACGACGGCACAACATATACGGATAGTGCCGCAAAGGTAGCCTTCGAGATTACGCCCCAGGGCACAGCAAACTTCAAGATGTATGGCGTTAAGTTCTCGGAGAGGATGCCCCTAACACTCACCATGACCGTCGAGGGCCTTACGGCCGAGCCTACAACAGATGGCTATACGCTCAGTGGCGACAACATCGTCCCCTACGCTTTGGGTGGTAAGTTCGAAAAATATACGATTACAGAGTTTCGCGGTACACTGACAGAGAGCCATGTTGAGATGTCGTTCATGTGTGGCGAGTATCCGCTAACCTATGAGGGTCGAAAATAGGCAAGAGAAGAAAGGGGGAGGACAATGAGAAAATGGGACGATGAGAAAAAATCCCATAGTCCCATAGTCCCACGGTCTCATAGTCTCAAAGTTAAAACGAAAGAGGCCATGAAGACCTCTTATCACAAGAAATTACTCTACGCAACGATCACACTTCGATGCCAAAATCTCGTCGGCGAGTCGCTCCAAGGCTGGAATATCCGAGGGCTTCATGCGCGATACGATGGTTACCACATCCTCAATTACCGATACATCCTTGAAACGGTCGATAATGTTGCGCATAGCGCGTCCTGCTGAGGGTGCCCACGAGCCATTCTCGATGATACCTATGCGACGCTTGCAGTAGCCCTTAATTGCGAGGTGATGCAGGAAGTCGTGCATGGGAGGAAATACGTCGGAGTCGTATGAGGCAGCGGCCACAACCAACTTACCATAGCGGAAGGCATCCTCCACAGCCTCGGCCATATCCTCGCGCGAGAGGTCGGTAACGACAACCTTAGCGGCACCCTTGGCGCGCAAGATGTCGGCAAAGCGACGTGCAACCTCGGCCGTGTTGCCATGTATCGAAGCATAGGCCACGAGGACACCGTCGGTCTCAACATCGTAGCGGCTCCATGTGTCGTAGAGTCCGATGTAGTAGCCGAGATTCTCGGTAAGCACAGGACCATGCAAGGGGCAGATGATGGCGATGTCGAGTGTCGCAGCCTTCTTCAACAGCGTCTGCACGGGGCCACCATACTTACCGCAGATGTTGAAGTAGTAGCGGCGAGCCTCACATGCCCACTCCTCGTCATGCGACAGGGCACCAAACTTACCGAATCCGTCGGCCGAGAAGAGCACCTTATCTTTATCTTCGTAGGTTACCATAACCTCGGGCCAATGCACCATGGGGGCCATCACAAAGTGAAGAGTGCGACCACCGAGCGACAGCGTACCACCCTCCTTAACGCCTATTGTGCGACCATCAAACTGAGTCTCATAGAAGAACTGAGGCAGCATCTTCACAGCGCGCTCCGAGGCGATAACCTGCATCTGAGGATAACGCTCCATAACGCGGTCGATAGTGCCCGCATGGTCGGGTTCGAGGTGCTGAACAACGAGATAGTCGGGAGTGCGACCCTCCAACGCGCGGTCGAGATTATCGAGCCACTCATCGCTCTTACGGCTATCGACGGTATCCATAATGGCCACCTTCTCGTCAAGGATGAGGTAGGAGTTGTAGGATACACCATTGGGCACCTCGTACTGGCTCTCGAAGAGGTCGATATCCGTATCATCTACGCCGATATACTTTATCTGTTCGGTGATATTTTTAATCATAGTCTTAAAGTTATTAGTTAAGTTTGCATGCGCAAATATCGCAAAAAAACATCGAAAAATCAAAATTTTTGCATACTTTTTTATACCTTTGTGGCAAACATAAGCCGATTAAATACGATGCGATACCTATTATGCTTCATGCTCACCCTCCTGGCGGCAGGGTGCACGACAAAAGACGATACTACAAACCAAAGTGCAATATACGTTACCATAGCCCCTCTGCGCGCCATTGTCGAGGAGGTAACGTGCCACGACTTCGATGTCGAGATACTCGTTCCAAAGGGTGCAGGTCCCGAGACCTTTGAGCCCACAGCCAAGCAGCTCACAGCACTTGCCAACGCCGAATTCGTCTTTTCGACAGGACTTATAACCTTTGAGCAAAACCTCACCGAGAGTGTATCGAAGGAGCGTCTCGTAGACCTCAGTCGCAACATAACGCTTATCGAGGGTAGCTGCTCACACGGCCACCACCACTCGCACGGCGTAGACCCCCATATTTGGACTTCGCCTCGTGCACTGAAAACCATGACGCTCAACATCCGCGACGCGATAATGGAGCGTTACCCCGACTCTGCAAAGTATGCCACAGCTGCCGAGGAGCTCATTGCACGTCTTGATAGTTTGGACGACTACTGCCGCTCTAAGGTCGAGGAGTTCGAGATAAAGAGCATGATGATATACCACCCCGCCTACACCTACTATGCCCGCGACTACGGCATCGAGCAGATAGCCATCGAGCACGACGGCAAAGAGCCGACACCAAAGCGTCTGACGGCACTTAGCGACAGGGCAAAGCGCGACAACATCGGAGTTATACTCCTGCAACCGCAGTACAGCGTAGACAAGGTGCGACCCATAGCACAGGCGGCAGGAGCCGAGGTCGTAATCGCCGACCCGCTGAGCGAGGATATAGAGGGTGAGATACGTCGCATAACCGATATAATCTGTAAGTAACATGGAGCGCGAAGCGATAATCACAATCCGCGACCTCGGCGTGCGCTACGACAGCACCGTGGCACTCAAACATGTTGACTTAGATATCTACGGCGACGACTTCATAGGCATCATAGGGCCCAATGGTGGTGGCAAGAGCACCCTCGTAAAGGCCATACTCGGCCTCGTGCCACATAGCGGCAGCATAACACTACACAAGAGCCTCATGCGCCACTCTCGACCACATATAGGCTATCTACCGCAGATAAGCAGCTTCGACAAAGCATTCCCCATATCGGTGCGCGAGGTGATAATGTCGGGATTGCAGGGCGAGCGTGGCATACTCCATCGCTATGGACGCAACGAGCGACGCATGGTCGATGATATACTCGCCAAGGCATCGCTCGAAGAGCTTGCGAAGCGTCCCATAGGCGAACTATCGGGAGGACAGTTACAGCGCGTGATGCTCTGCCGTGCAATAATATCGGAGCCCCGCTTACTCATCCTCGACGAGCCCACAAACTTCGTAGACAACCGCTTCGAGAACGAGCTATACAACCTCCTGCACCACCTATCCGAGCGCATGGCCATAGTCATGGTGTCGCACGACATAGGCACCATATCGAGCGTCGTGCGTAGCATCGTATGTGTCAACAGACATGTGCACCGCCACGACTCGAACGTCATCAGCGAGGAACAACTACTCAACTACAACTGCCCGATACAGATAATATCGCACGGCAACATCCCCCATACCGTACTCGGCCAGCACGACAACTGCCCACACTGCCACAAGTAGCGAAGGCGAATATCGCACACCTAAACAACGGATATGGATATAAAAAATATAATCGGGGTCATCCACGCAAGGACGACCCCGATTACTCTTTAACAGCCAATGCTCTTAGCTGACCCTCAGACGACGACCAATGCTCAGCGTTGTGGTCGACTTGATGCCATTGAGCGAGCATAGACGCGACACCGTGGTGCCATACTTCTTGGCAATGCCGCTTAACGTATCGCCCGAACGCACCGTGTGGTACTGCACCGCAGCAGCAGCCTTACGCTCGGCCTCCTCCTGCTTAGCTACCTCCTCCTCGTCGTCGAAATCCTGCTCATACTTCGAGTAGATGCTGAAGTGGCGACGTTTGAGAAGTAACTCCTTACGGCGCAACTCACCCGTCGTGAAGTTTATGATACGCTCAGGGTCGAAGGTCTGTCCCGAGTAACGCACCTCGAAGTGGAGGTGTGGGCCGGAGCTACGTCCTGTGCTACCTCCCTGGCCTATCTGCTGTCCTGCAACAACCCAATCTCCCGCCTCTACATCGCGTACCGAGAGGTGGGCATAGTAGGTCTCCAAACCGTTATTATGGCGCACGATGACGAGGTTGCCATAACCACTCGACGAGTATGCCGAGTAGCGCACCTTACCGTCAAAGACCGCATATATCGGGTCGCCCGTCTTCAACGGCAGGTCGACACCCTGGTGAGGACGTCCGCGACGTGGGCCGTAGCGCGAGCTCATATTACCCTTATATGGGTAGTGATACAACTCCAACGAGTCGACAAGCTCTATGGCTGTGGCCTCGGGGAGCTGCTCCGCACTAATGCCATAGTAGGGATTAGTCGTAGCGGTGTTCCAATACTTCGAAAATACGGTAGTATCGCGTACATAGTCGGCCGAGAGAACATAACGCCATGTATTGTTGTTGTAGAGAATAATGCTCAATGCGGGATTCTCGGTCGCAAGCGTGTCGATGACGCTCTCCTTGCCAAGTGTTGGTACGGGCCTAACGGGTGTAGGCGGTATGGTATCGCGCTTGGTCACGGTCTGTACGCTATCGCGCTTTACTGAGAGCGTATCGCTCGTCTGGGCATAAGAGGCTACCGACAACAACACAGCCACAACACCCAATAATAGTCTCTTCATATCTCAACTCTATTTTTGCTCTTTCAACATATCCTCGGCAAGCTCCATCTGCGCGTAGAACTCCTCGCCAAAGGCGCGGATGATAGGCTCACGCAGAGCCTTATAGACAGGTACACCAAGCCTCTTGCCGCACTCGCGAGCACCGCTGCATACGGCCCAACGGTGGTAGTTAAGTCCAGTGGAGCCATTGCGGAAGCGTGTAACACGTATGGGATAGAGGTGGCATGAGATAGGCTTCATGAAGCTGCACTTACCCTCACGATAGGCACGCTCGATAGCACAGAAAGTGATACCATCCTCCTCGAAGGCGTAAGCGCAAGCGGCATTATCAACAAGGGGTGTGGTGTAGTCGCCATCGACATCCACAACCATAAAGCCCTGCTCCTCGACAGCCTTACGGCCCTCCTCGGTCATATAAGGGGCATAGTTTTCCCACTCCTCCTCCAAGATGTCAACCTCCTCAATATCGAGAGGTGCTCCCGAGTCGCCCTCGACACAGCAGATGCCCTTGCACTTGGCAAGGTCACATACGAACATCTCGCGCAAGAGGTCGAGGCTAACAATCTTATCGTCAATCTCAATCATAGCATCAGGGGTTGTATATATCCTTATAACGGAACGACAATATCTCGTAGACCATGTCGTGTAGCTGCTTGGCCTCGCTACTCTCAGGGTCGAGACGCTTTGCCTGATTGAAATCGTTGATAGCCTTACCCCACTCGTTATGGCGGTAGTAGCACTTGCCGCGCTCGATGTAGAGTTCCGCAGTGGCATTGCCTGCGTCAATCTCGCTGGTGAGGCGCACGATACGCTCCGATAGGGTCCACAGCCTATTCTTGGCGATATAGTCGGCAACCGACGGCGCAACAAGCTTACTTACATCCTCGCCACGCTCCACACGCTCACGTATCTCGGTCGACGAGACCGTAACCATAGGTGCATCCGTCAGCAGTGTTACCCTATCGGCAAACTTTGTAACCTCATAGCCCTCGCGCGGATATACATATATCTTGTACTCGGCAAGGATGCGCTCGTACTCCTTCCACTCGTCGAAACGCTCCCAAATGTCGCTACCCGTGATTATCGAGAACTCCATATCGTCGCCATTGTTCTCGCGAAGATAGTCGAGAGTGCGGATGGTGTAGGAGGGCTTCTCCAAGACAAACTCCACAACCGAGGGTTTAATCTGCTCCGGATAGCGCGACTCCTTGGCCGCCAACTCGGCCATCTCGTAGCGCATCATCTCGGGGGTCTGCAACGCTCCAGCCTTAAAGGGATTTTGCGGCGAGATGATAAGGGCCACCTCGTCGGCAATATTGTGAGCTATGGCATACTCGGCCAACGCTATATGACCATTGTGAATAGGGTCAAACGAGCCGAAATACAGCAACATGCGTTTTTTCATCTCAATAGTTACTTTAAGAATGTTTCAATAATATGTGTAGCCTCCTCGACAGCCTCAGCCAACGTATCGTTAACTACAACATGGTCAAACTCAGGTGCCTTCGACAGCTCGAAATCGGCCTTGCTGATACGCTTGCGGATAACCTCCTCCGAATCGGTGCCACGACCACGCAGACGACGCTCCAACTCCTCTACCGAGGGGGGCATAATGAAGATTGAGCAGGCATCATCGGCGAAGAGTCGTTTGAGGTTGATACCGCCCATAACATCGACATCGAAGACTATGACGTTGCCCTTCGACCAAATGCGCTCCATCTCGCTGCGCAGCGTGCCGTAGCATGTGCCGGCATAGACCTCCTCCCACTCGACAAACTCGCCACGCTCAACACGCTCACGAAACTCGTCGCCACTGAGAAAGTAGTAGTCTACGCCATTCTGCTCAACACCGCGAGGCTGACGCGACGTAGCCGAAATGGAGAACTCGAACTGCGGAAAACGCTTCAACAGCTCGCGAACAATAGTCGTCTTACCTGAGCCACTCGGGGCTGAGAATATAACCAACTTACCCATAATGCTAAATTATAATATATTGAGCACCTGCTCCTTAATCTTCTCTAACTCGTCCTTCATCTGAACTACGAGACGCTGCATGTTTGCCTCGTTCGACTTCGAGCCCATGGTGTTAATCTCGCGACCAAGCTCCTGAGCTATGAAGCCCAACTTACGGCCCGGGGCATCCTCCTCGGCAGCAACCTCGCGGAAGTAACGGCAATGGTTGTCGAGGCGCACCTTCTCCTCGGTGATATCGAGCTTCTCGATGTAGAATATCATCTCCTGCTCCAAACGGTTGTTGTCGACCTCCAACTGCAACTTCTGAATACTCTCTCGGATGCGGTTTTTGATGGTCTCCACACGCTTGGTCTCGAACTCTTCGACATCGTGGCGATACTGCTCGATAAGCTCCACGCGCTTCAACAGGTCGGCGATAAGTATTGCGCCCTCCTGACGACGGAAGGTGTCGAGTTGCTCGGCAGCTGCCTTGGTAGCCTCGACGATAGCTGCAAGCTCCTCGTCCGAGACATCGGCATCCTCGGTAGTGATGACATCAGGCATACGCAGTACCGACTGCATCAGAGCAGCAGCATCCTCCGCAATACCGCTCTCGGCACATACGCGACGTAGCTGCTCGGCATAGGTCTTAAACATATCGGCGTTGATATGCGCCGAAGTCTCGGTCTCGGTAGCCTCGAACGACACAAAGCAGTCAACCTTACCGCGCTGCAACTGCTGCGTAATGATTGCACGTATATCGGCCTCGGCGGCACGATACTTGCCTGGTAGCTTAATGCTGAGGTCGAGTTGCTTAGAGTTCAGCGAACGCAACTCCACACGGAATTTTCTATTTTGGGCCACGGCCTCGCCCTTGCCGAAGCCTGTCATCGACTTTATCATATACTTAGTGTTTAATCAGGTATAGGTACTAAATCTCACAAAGATAAGAAAAAAAATCGCAAATTGGTCTATCGCATAAAGAAAATATCGTGGGATGACACCTCTACGATAGGACAAACTTCCGACAGAGGAGCGCAGACGTGTTACATCGTAAAAAAATATCGTGGGATAGCACCTTTCGGTACACCCCACGATACTCTTTATAACATAGGACAAGATGCCCTACACAAATCGGAAATTACTCCTCGAATGAGTGAATAACAACGCCCGAACGCAACTTAGGCTCAAACCAAGTGGTCTTGGGAGGCATGATGTTGCCGGTGTCGGCGATGTCGAAGAGCTGCTGCATTGATACGGGATACAACGCGAAGGCAACCTTCATCTCACCGCTATCAACACGCTTCTGCAACTCGCCCAAACCACGGATACCACCTACGAAGTCGATACGCTTCGAAGTACGGAGGTCGGCGATGCCCAATACGCGGTCCAAAACCAAGTTCGAGAGAACCGATACATCCAACACGCCGATGGGGTCGTTATCGTCGTAAGTACCCTCCTTAGCGGTCATCGAGTACCACTCACCATCGAGATACATTGCGAAGTTATGCAACGCCTCGGGAGTATAAATCTCGGCACCCTTCTTCTCAACTACGAAGTTCTCCTCGATAGCCTTCAAGAAGTCCTCCTTAGAGAGACCGTTCAAATCCTTAACTACGCGGTTGTAGTCGATGATGCGGAGGTGAGATGCGGGGAACGTAACAGCCAAGAAGAAGCAGTACTCCTCGTCGCCCGTGTGGTTGGGGTTCTTCGATGCGCACTCCTGGCCTACGCGTGCAGCAGCAGCTGTACGGTGGTGACCATCGGCAACATACAACGCGGGGATACCCTTGAAAATCTCGGTGATACGGTCGTTAACAGCCTTGTCGCGGATAACCCACATGTGGTGGCCAAAGCCATCCTCAGCAACGAAATCGTAGTCGGCCTCGTGCTCCTTAACCCAACCCGAAACGATTGAGTCAATCTCCTTATCGTCGGGATATGCGAAGAATACGGGCTCGATGTTAGCCTTCTGGTTGCGAACGTGAATCATACGATCCTCCTCCTTGTCAACGCGAGTAAGCTCGTGCTTCTTGATTGCGCCTGAGAGGTAGTCCTCGTAGTGGCAGCACATGGCAATACCATACTGAGTGCGGCCATTCATGGTCTGAGCGTAGATGTAGTAATACTCCTCGCCATCCTGTGCCAACCAACCCTTCTCCTTCCAGATACGGAAGTTCTCCATAGCCTTGTTGTAAGCCTCCTCAGAGTGCTCATCGGCGATGGGGTCGAAGTCAATCTCGGGCTTGATGATGTGGAGCAACGAACGCTCACCTGCCTCAGCCTTAGCCTCTACCGAGTTGAGAACGTCGTAGGGGCGTGATGCAACCTCCGATGCCAACTCCTTCGGAGGACGAATACCTTTGAAAGGTTTAATTCTTACCATATTTGTTGATAGTTTTAGCTTGGTTATATTTATATAAGGGTGTCGGCACCATGGCCAACACCCCAATCTATACCCTTGTAGGTATTATTTGTTTACCTGGAAGCGTACGTTGCCGTTAACGAAGAAGTCAACAATCTGACGTGCAGCAGCCAAACCAGCATTTACGTTAGCCTCAGCAGTCTCAGCACCCTGCTTCTTGGGAGTACCGAAGTAACGCTTGCCAAACTTCTCGGCGTATACATCCTTAGCATCGGGAGCAATATCGGTGATATATTTGAGATCCTCGCGCTCCTCCATAGCCTTCATGAGACCCTCCTCGTTGATAACCTCCTTACGGGCGGTGTTAACGATGGTGGCACCCTTAGGCATAGACATAGCCAAGTCATAGCCGATAGAACCCTTAGTCTCAGCAGTTGCGGGGATGTGCAATGAGAGGTAGTCGGCAGCAGCATAGAGCTCTGCGATAGAGTTCATCTTCTTTACGCCGTCGCGCTCGAATACAGCCTCATCGGTGATGAAGGGGTCGTAAGCAACAACGTTCATACCGAGAGCCTTACCCTTCAAGCCTACCAAGCGACCTACGTTACCGTAAGCGTGGATAGCGAGGGTCTTACCCTGCAACTCCGAACCTGTACCGGGGTTGAACTGATTGCGGGCCATGTAAACCATCATGCCGAGAGCCAACTCAGCAACAGCATTTGAGTTCTGACCGGGAGTGTTCATAACAACTACGTTGTGTGCAGTAGCTGCGGCCAAGTCAACATTGTCGAAACCAGCACCTGCACGTACAACGATTTTGAGCTGCTTAGCAGCCTCGATAACCTCGGCTGTAACCTTGTCGCTGCGGATGATAAGAGCATCAACATCGGCTACGGCAGCCAACAACTCCGACTTGTCGGCATACTTCTCGAGACGTACTACCTCGTAGTTAGCCTCCTTCAAAATTGACTCGATACCCTCAACTGCTGTCTTTGCAAAGGGCTTCTCGGTTGCAATAAGTACCTTCATAATAGGTTTGTGTCTTATTAATTTTAGTTATTAAGGTAGCCGTCGGCCGAAACCGATGGCTACCATTATTAATTAGTTCTTGGTTATAGATTACTTGTGAAGCTGCTCGAACTCCTGCATGCAAGCTACCAAAGCCTCAACTGACTCCTTGGGGCAAGCGTTGTAGATAGAGGCACGGAAACCACCTACTGAACGGTGACCCTTGATACCTACCATACCCTTCTCCTTAGCGAAGTCCATGAAAGCCTTCTCGAGATCCTCCTTACCGGGAGCCATTACGAAGCATACGTTCATCAACGAACGATCCTCCTTCTCGGCAGTACCTACGAACATAGAGTTGCGGTCAATCTCGTTGTAGAGGATAGCAGCCTTCTCCTTGTTGCGCTTGTACATCTCCTCAACACCACCGAGCTCCTTAACCCACTTCAAGGTCTCGTACATAACGAAGATGGGGAACACGGGAGGTGTGTTGAACATTGAGTGGTTGCGAGCCTCCTCGGGATAGTGAGTAGCGTAGTCAACCATAGTCTGCAACTTACGGCCTGACTGACCGAGAAGATCCTTGCGGATGATAACGAAGGTTACACCAGCGGGGCCTACGTTCTTCTGAGCACCACCGTAAATCATACCATACTTCTTGATATCAACGGGACGAGACATGATATCAGATGACATATCGGCTACCAAAGTGATAGGTGAGTCGATGTCCTCGTGGATCTCAGTACCGTAGATAGTGTTGTTGGTAGTGATGTGGAAGTAGTCAGCATCAGTAGGAATAGTGTAGTTCTTGGGAATGTAGTTGTAGGTCTTGTCCTCAGAAGATGCAACAACCTCTACCTCACCATAGAACTTAGCCTCCTTAACGGCCTTCTTTGCCCAAACGCCGGTCTGCAAGTAAGCAGCCTTGGTCTTCAACAAGTTTGCGGGAACCTCAAAGAACTGAGTCGATGCACCACCACCGAGGAAGAATACAGCGTAGTCATCGGGAATGTTCAAAAGATCACGCCACAACTGCTCAACCTCAGCCATTACGCGCTCCCAGCCGGGAGTACGGTGTGAAATCTCCAAGATACCGATACCTGTGTTGTCGAAATCGCGGATTGCCTCAATAGCAGCCTCAATCGCCTGCTTGGGAAGTACGCAGGGACCTGCGTTGAAATTGTGTTTCATAACTTTTAAGTGTTTTTTTGAAGTTTGTATTGATATTGATAAATCGTGTTTACACTTTACTAATATTAATAAATCGCGTTTACTCTCTATTAATCAATCGTTAGCACCCGACCACACTACGCACTCGCATAGTTAGTCATACAAAGATAATCATTTTTTAGCATTTGCAAAAGGAAAAATCGAAAATTTTTCACTTTCTACGCTCTTCGCGGCAAATAATTTACAAAACCACACCAAAAACATAAGCCTCGGTGCACAGAATGCAACCCGAGGCCGATGCTTAGATGCGATTATTTTACAAACGACGTGCGCCGTCCGAGATAACCACCGAGTAGACCTTAGGCTCGTGGCCATACTTCTCGGCAAAGCGACGCTTGGCCTCGGCAATAAAGCCGTCGTAAAGCTCCGTCTTCACGAGATTGATGGTGCAACCACCAAAGCCGCCACCCATGATACGCGAACCCGTAACACCACACTCCTCGGCCACCGTAGCCAGGAAGTCGAGCTCCTCGCATGACACCTCATAGTCGCGCGACATACCCCAATGTGTCTCGTACATACGTCGACCCACCGTCTCGTAGTCATCGCGCTTCAATGCTTCGCAGACATCCAGCACGCGCTGCTCCTCGCCGATGACGTAGCGTGCACGCTTGTAGTCCTCCTCCGAGATACGCTCCTTAATAGCGTCAAGCTGAGCCATCGTAGCACCGCGCAAGAACTCCTGACCAAGCACCGCCGCTACCCTCTCGCACGAGGCACGACGCTCGTTGTAGGGCGAGCCTACGAGTTCGTGTTTAACAACCGAGTCGAGCAGCACCAGCTTATAGCCATGAGCCTCAGGGTTGAAGGGGAAGTACTCAAACTCCATAGAGCGGCAGTCGAGACGCATGAGGTGGCCCGCCTTGCCAAAGACTGAGGCAAATTGATCCATGATGCCACACTTCACGCCGCAGTAGTTATGCTCCGTAGATTGACCTATACGCGCCAACTCGAAGCGGTCGATACCCAGACAGAAGAGATCGTTCAAGGCATTGGCAAAGGTTGACTCCAAGGCTGCCGACGACGACATGCCCGCACCCAATGGTACATCGCCCGAAAAGGCAGTATCGAAGCCCGCGATGCGTCCGCCACGCTTCTGTATCTCACGACATACGCCGAAGATATAACGCGCCCAGCTCTCGGTGGGTGCATCCTCCTCCGCGAGACCAAACTCCGCGTAGGCATCGAGGTCTACGGCATAGGCACGCACACGCTCGGTGCCGTTGAGTCTAATCTCGGCAACCATGCCTCGATCGATAGCACCGGGAAAGACGAAGCCTCCATTGTAGTCAGTATGCTCGCCAATAAGGTTGATACGTCCCGGCGAGGTAAAGAGTTCGCCTACGGCAGAAAATCTCTCAGCAAACCTCTCTCTGATGATATTTACATTCATAGTATCGTTGTTTTGTTGTTGCAAGGTTGAATAACTCACACAAAGTTAGGAAATTTATTTTGTTATACAACATCTTTTCATCGAAAAAAAACACTATCTTTGCAGATATGGAACGACGCGATAAAGTATTTCAGTGGCTCGATAGCCACAATATCGAGTACTCGTGGTACGAACACCCCGAGGCTCCCACCATCGACATAGCACGCCAATATTGGCATCAGGATGGCTCTAAGCACTGCAAAAACCTCTTCTTCCGCAACCACAAGGGCAACCGCCACTACCTCGTGGTCTTCGACTCGGAGCGTACCATGGCTATCCACGACCTCGAACAGATACTCCACCAGGGCAAGCTCTCGTTTGCCTCAGCAGAGCGCATGATGCGCTGGTTGGGACTTTGCCCCGGTTCGGTATCACCCTTTGGACTAATAAACGACACCGAGAACCATGTGCACCTCTTTCTCGACGAGACGCTGCGCGAGCAGGAGTCGCTGAGTTTTCACCCCAACGACAACCGCTTCACGGTGGTAATACGCCGTGCCGAGTTCGAGCGATACCTCAGCGAGGTAGGCAATACCTATGAATATATAAGGTTGTATTAGAGGTACACGAATTACATTAGGTAGTAGTAGGTAGTCGTAGGAGGCGCGCAAATATATCGCCTACAACTACCCACAATTACCCATTTCTACCCATGTCGAGTTTCTCTCATTATCTCAAAGTCCCATTATCCCATTGTCAAAAAAAATGCGCTAAGACTATGAGAAAATGAGACTATGGAACCATACGACGACACGGCTGAGAATTATTTTCGCGCATGGCACAGCACGCCTCCTACCCTACTCTCTCTGCCTCATTCAATTTTTGGTCATCAGACACATATAGCCAATACTTCATCCGCTCTGTAAGACGCACTGCATCGAAACGTAGCACATAAATGAAAGGTTAATTTAACAATAGTTAATTAGATATTTTATAGACTATTAAAAGTCTTATAGCATCACACGAATAGTGGTCTATTGAGTTGTAGATAAAGAGCGAAAGAAAGTTTAGCGTCATGTTCAATAATTATATTTAGATGCAAATACGATACGTCAAAGAGCCTTGGTCGAGAGTTTTCTTCGAAAAATTTTGACTTTTCGATAATTTTACTTAACTTTGTGCACTTTTTGATTGCCTGCATTAGGCTTACAAAACCGACAAAATATTAGAATAATATATGAGTACCGAACAAGAGAAAGTGATGAAACACGAGGAGGAGTATTCGGCGTCGAATATCCAAGTCCTCGAAGGCTTGGAGGCCGTGCGCAAACGCCCCGCGATGTACATTGGCGACATCGGCGAAAAGGGTCTGCACCACCTTGTTTACGAGGTTGTAGACAACTCTATCGACGAGGCCTTGGCAGGCTATTGCACCGACATCTACGTTACTATCAACGAGGACAACTCTATTACGGTCAAGGATAACGGCCGAGGCATCCCCACCGACTACCACGCCAAGGAGGGTAAGTCGGCATTGGAGGTAGTACTTACCGTGCTCCATGCCGGTGGTAAGTTCGACAAGGGCAGCTACAAGGTATCGGGTGGTCTGCACGGTGTAGGTGTATCGTGTGTGAATGCCCTATCGACACTGCTTATCGCCGAAATTCACCGTGGCGGAAAGATTTACCGTCAGACATACTCCAAGGGTGCTCCCACCTCGCAGGTCGAGATTATCGGCGACTGCGAAGACCGCGGTACAACCGTAACATTTAAGCCCGATGGCGAGATTTTCACCCTCACCACCGAGTATAAGTACGAGATTTTGGCTAACCGTCTGCGCGAGTTGGCGTTCCTCAATAAGGGCATACACCTCACACTCACCGACCGCCGTGTGAAGCATGAGGATGGCTCATTCCTCAGCGACCACTTCTACTCGGAGCACGGTCTCTCAGAGTTTGTGGAGTATCTCGACGCTACACGCGGACAGAAGATTATCGAGAACATCATCTACCTCGATACCGAGGAGAGTGGCGTACCCGTGGAGGTTGCCATGCAGTATAACGACTCATACTCGGAGAACGTACACTCATACGTCAACAACATCAACACCATAGAGGGTGGTACTCACCTCACAGGTTTCCGCTCGGCACTCACACGCACCTTGAAACGTTATGCCGAGGAGAGCGGCATGCTCGCCAAATTGAAGTTCGACATCAGTGGCGACGACTTCCGCGAGGGTCTCACCGCCGTTGTCTCGGTTAAGGTTGCAGAGCCTCAGTTCGAGGGTCAGACCAAGACCAAGCTTGGTAACGACGAGATTGCAGGTGCCGTAAACCGTGCCATGTCGGCAGCCCTCAGCCACTACCTCGAAGAGAATCCCAAGGATGCCAAGGCCATCGTGCAGAAGGTTATCCTCGCGGCCCAGGCTCGCCATGCAGCACGCAACGCTCGTGAGGCTGTGCAGCGCAAGACGGTACTCTCGGGTGCAGGTCTTCCGGGTAAGCTCGCCGACTGCTCGAGCCGCGACCGCTCTATCGCCGAGATATTCTTCGTCGAGGGTGATTCGGCAGGTGGTACTGCAAAGCAGGGTCGCGACCGTAACTTCCAGGCTATCATGCCTCTGCGCGGTAAGATTCTCAATGTCGAGAAGGCACAGGAGCACCGCATGTGGGAGAACGAGGAGATTAAGAACATGTTTACCGCCCTGGGCGTAACCATAGGCACAGCCGAGGATAGCAAGGCTCTCAACCTCGAAAAGCTGCGCTACGACAAGATTATCATCATGACCGATGCCGATGTCGACGGTTCACATATCGCCACGCTGATGCTCACCTTCTTCTTCCGTAAGATGAAGGCCCTCATCGAGAATGGTCATATCTACATCGCCACACCGCCCCTCTACCTCGTTAAGAAGGGTAAGCAGGAGCGTTACTGCTGGACAGACAAAGAGCGCGACGAGATTACAGCCGAGTTTGGTGCTAAGGGCACACACATTCAGCGATACAAAGGTCTCGGTGAGATGAACGCACAGCAGTTGTGGGATACCACCATGAATCCCGAGACGCGCATCTTGCGCCAGGTTACGGTGGAGAACGCCGCAGAGGCTGACCGCATATTCTCAATGCTCATGGGCGACGAGGTACCTCCCCGCCGCGAGTTTATCGAGAAGAACGCACACTACGCAAATATCGACGCATAATATTTTCGGGCCACGACGGGGAGATTGGGGGGATCTATTTATAGGTCACTCCCCGTCACGGGTCCATCTTTTTGCATAATCCCAAATAACAGCGACTATGGACGTAACCATCATAGGCGTAGCAGGAGGCACGGGCTCGGGTAAGTCGACGCTCGTGAAACGCTTGCAGGAGGCCTTCAAGGATGACGATGTGGCCACACTATGCCACGACTACTACTACAAGGCACATCCCGAGCTCACGTACGACGAGCGCACGAAGCTCAACTACGACCACCCTGCTGCCTTCGACACGGATATGCTTGTGGAGCATATTCGCGCCTTGAAGAGCAATGTGCCTATCGAGCACCCCGTATACTCGTTTGTGGAGCACAACCGCACCGACGAGAAGGTTTTGGTTAAGCCTTCGCGTGTGATTATTGTCGACGGCATCCTCATCTTTGAGCATAAGGAGCTTCGCGAGTTGATGGATATCAAAGTATTTGTGGATACGGATGCGGATATACGTCTTGCGCGCCGCATACTTAGGGATGTTTGTGAGCGTGGTCGCACAATGCAGAGTGTCATCGAGCAGTACACCACGACGGTGAAGCCTATGCATGAGGAGTTTGTTGAGCCCTCGAAGAAGTATGCCGATGTCATCATCCCCGAGGGAGGCTTCAACTCGGTTGCCGTTCAGATGCTCATTCAGAATATCCGCGCAATGATGTAGAGGGAGGGGCTCCCTCAAAGAGAGAAAATCACATTGTCTCAAACCCCTATCGTCATCTATTTTTTAACTTTGGGACAGTGGGACTATGAGAATACGGGACTATGGGACGTCGCGGCCGACAAATAAACATGCGTCGCAGACACATTACTTTTCCGTTTTCACCTTTCACTTTTCACTTTATATCGCGTCGCAGACACCACACCTTTGAGGCAAAACTTCGTAATGCCTCGACTTTGCTGCGGCTCGGCATAGTGAACACATTCACTCTGCCCTCGCCTTAATCGCAAAGTTCAGTTTTCAGTTCGTCTAAAACTCCAACAACCTATATCTCTCGCGGACGGTGCTCATCGGCATCAGCTCCTCGTAGTGCCACCACTCGCGACGATACGGCACCAACCCGGCTTCACACATCACCTCCAAGAGTAATATGCGGTTTGCACCCTGCACCTCGCCTATCACACCACGCCGTACAAGAGCCTCTACATACTCCCTAAACACCGTGATTGTACGGCTGTTAGCATCGCTCGTATCAGGAGTTGCTTTAACTGCCGAGGCCTCCGAGAACTCATCGAACGCAGCACCCATATCCAAAGGCTCGCCATCGAGTGTGGCAATAGTCAGGTCAACACCCACGCCATAGTTATGACGTCCACCGCGCGTGCCATCGGCAACGAAACTCTGCAACGGTGTACCCTCCACCATGCGACGCATGGTGCGCTGCACACTTATGGGACGTGCCGCATCGTATATTAGAAGCGTGTATTCGGGATGTCGCGCACGCAGTATCTGCTGTGCTCGGAGCACCTTACGCGCAAAGCTCTCAACGAGATAGGCGCGCTCCAACGAGCCATACATATCGCGCCCGACGAAGTTATCCTCGGTCGAGTATTTGAGCTCCACAAGGATAGTGGAGTCCATCTCGCAGATATCCACAAGACCATACTCCACCATCATCGCGTCGTAGTCGACTGCGGTAGGTTGCGCCACAGCCCTACTGCCCGAGAGCAATATCACAATGACCGCAGCAACACACCATAACAGCCTTGTATATCGACTACTTAGCATCGTCTATATCAACCTATACTACAAGAAGCGTACACCCTCCTCTACTACCAACTTACGGCTCATGGGTGTAGCGTGAATGAGGTAGTCAGGCAGCACATCGACGCGCGTATATACCGATACATCGCCACTATCGAGCGTATCGGTCCATGTCATCTGGTCGCCATCGATAGCCACATAGTAGGCAGCCGACCAGCCGATGCTTCCCGACGTATATGTACCGCTGATGATACCGCTCTGGAAGGTTGCCGTAGAGTTGTAACGCTGCCACTCGGCCTTGTCGAGCTTCTGATAGAGCACCACACCACCTGCAGCATCTATCGAGAGGAAGATGCTTATATCGAGGTCGGTAGTACCGCGCCACGTTGTAAGATGCCAATTACCCGCAATAGACGACATATCGACCTCAGGAGACTCGGGCTGCACCGACGAGAAGTCAACCGAGAACTTTGCAAGGTCGCCACGCAGGAAGCCTAAGGAGCGACCATTGGGGATTGTAACCTCGCGGATATAGGTCTTATCATCGGCAACGACACTCACCGTAAAGCTATCGCCCGCAGTAAGCTCGGTAGGCAGTACCGCAAAGTAAATGGGTGTAGATGCCGACACAGGAGTTGCATATGAGAGCGTTACGCTGCTATTTGTCGAGGTGTAGCTTGCAATTTCACCAGTTGCGGTATTGAGCTTAAAGCTACCCGTGAGACGCTTTGCCGGTGCCTCGAAGATAACCTCCGAAATCTTTGCCGATGACGGCAGACCCGTGATTGTCATCTTCGCCAGGGCCACAACACGCTTAAAGCGCATATCGAGCGACGTGGGCTGCGACGAGTGCGTAGCTGTGAGAGCCACCATGATATCGGCATCATCGTCGTATGACGTGGCCGACGGCTGCTGCTCGCCATCGAGCCTGAGGGGCACGGCACTCATATTGGGCGACGTTGTCGAGGTAACGGCCGTCGAGGGATATATTGCATCGTAGCGATACTCCGAGGCCGAATTGTTGCGTGTGAACGATACACGGAACGAGGCCTTGCCACCAACCAGCATACCCTCAGAGGAGCGTTTGGCCGTGGTCTGTGTACCTATGCTCTGAAAGGCCATGATATACTCGCCCGTGCTGTTCCACAGGGCATGAGACTCATCCTCGGCGAGTGTTGTGCGTGTCTGCTCCTCGGCCGCGATGACCATCTCGTGGTTATTGTTCGTAACGATAGGCTGCTCACCCTCGGCACCCATCTCTGAGCATGCCGCAACCATCACGGCAAGCATCACTGTACAAAGTAGTCGTCTCATAACCTTAGAAACCTCCATAATCGTTTTCGCCAATATCACCACCAGCCTCGCCCGACTGACCATAGTCGTTAGTTATAGCAAAGCCATACTCAACCATGACCTCCTCGACAAGGAGTTCAGGCGACGTATAGTTTGTCTGCATGTTTAAGTTCATTTGAGTATCTATTTCCTTCTTATATTTCACCAAGTGTTACTATATTGTTGAGCACCGCATATATCGTCAATCGACCTATGGAGCGCGTGTTGAGCTTCTCGCAGATGTTGTTACGATGGAACACTACCGTCGCCAGCGATATGTTCAGCTCGTCGGCTATCTCCTTGTTTATGTAGCCGCGCACCACCAACGCCAACACCTCTTTTTCGCGCACCGAGAGCAGCTGTTCGCGCTCTACATCATCGTTCTTCGGCTCCTCGGCATGTGCCATGGGGTGTCCCGCATGGCGTATTTCGAGTATCGCACGCGCTATGTCCGACTCCGAGGCCGTGGCATCTATTGTGCGGTAGCCCGAAAGCGAAAAAGGTGTTGCAGCACCCTCCGTGATGACTATGGTACGTCGCATCAGAGGTTGAAACAGCTCCGGGTTATGGAACGCCACCGACGCCGATACGAAGTGGTGCGCCACGACGGGCTGAGCCTCGCGATACTCGTCGATAGAGCGATAGCAGACAACATCAATACCGGGCACAACGTCCGACAGGAGGCTGCGCAGAGCCATTGCACTCAGCGTATTCTCCGATATTATGGCCATCTCGGGCCGACGATGTGCTGCACACTGCTCCATTACTTCTCGGCTATGTATACCTCCATCATACGACCCTGACCCTCGACCACAATGTCGTTAAGGGCCGCAGGCACAAGCACCAACTCGCCATCGGCAAGGTGCTCCTCGTGGCCATCTGCCGTGATGCGCAGCTCACCTGCGAGGCATATATATATAATAAATGTATCGTACGACGAGCGGTCGAGCTCCTTGCGCTGGGCAACGTCGTGAATAACCATATTGAAGTATGGCGACTCCACCACCGTAGCCTCCTCCGATGCTCGCAGCGTGTAGCGACGATGCAGCTCCTCGGCATCTGCCTCGAAGTCTATGGCATCTACGGCGAGTGCCGTATGCAGCTCACGACCCTTACCCGAGGCGTCGACACGATCCCAATCGTAGATGCGATAGGTAACATCCGACGTCTGCTGCACCTCGACAACCTCGATACCCGCACCAAGGGCATGTACCGTGCCCGCAGGGATAAAGAAAACATCTCCGGGCTTCACCTCGATACGGTTTAGTTCCTGCTCCAAGCGCGACTCCGCCACCGCAGCGATATACTGCTCGCGTGTTATCTCACGGTTTTTGAATCCGAGGTAGAGTGCCGCACCTGGCTTGCAATCCACCACATACCACGCCTCGGTCTTACCGAAGCTGCCATGACGCTCCTCGGCAAGAGCATCGTCGGGATGCACCTGCACCGAGAGGCGGTCGTTGCAGTCGAGATACTTGACCAAAAGGGGAAATTCGAGGCCATAACGCTCGAAGTTGCGCTCACCGACCATGTCGCCCATGTACACTTCAATAATCTCTTCGAGGTTATTGCCTTTGAGCAGTCCGTTGGCAACGACCGAGATATCGCCCTTAACCGATGACAGATCCCAACTCTCGCCATAGAGACGATCCTTGGCAAGGCGCGATGCAGCACTACCCTTCTTGCGAAGGATGGCACTACCACCCCATATACGCTCCTTGATGCGTGGTTTGAATTTTATAGGATACAACATTCTATTTCGTTTTTGTATTATCTCTTAAAACAGCGTCTCCACATAGGCTACCACCTCGTCAACGTTGGGCATGAGCGGGAATAGCTTCGAGGGGCGCAGGTAATGAAGTTCACGACCTCGGGTCGCCTCCTCCTCACCCGCACCGGTGATGTTGAGCATGATGCAGGCATCCTTATCTATGCTACCCGCCTCGACCATCTTTATGAGTGTTGCGAGAGCCACGCCCGGCGCAGGATATATATCCACACCCTCCAACTCCTTGAAGAGTTTGCAGGCACGTCGCGCCTGGGCATTAGTTGCCACCTGAACATCGCCACCCGTAGCCTTCAACGCATCGTACAAGCCTCCCGCAATGCCATAGGGCGGCCTACGGTTCGAGAGCACCTTGGCGTCGATAAGCTCAGCATCGCGACGCGCCTTCTTGGCATCGTAGGGCAACATATCGCGTGAGTCGGCACGCCACGCATCGAATATAGGCACGAAGGGTGCATTCTGCGAGACGATGAGGCGCATCAGGTTGCTACCGAAGCGTCCATCAGCAACCAAACGCATATTGGCCTCCCATGCCGCAATAGCACCCGTACCACTACCCACAGCCTGGAAGTAGTAGTCGGGAATACGACCTATTGTCGTAACAGCCGAGAGCACCGTGGTACCCATGCCGTCGCGTCGTGCTATATTCTTGGCACCACCCTCCATATAGAACTTATGCGATTTGAGCACTATGTTCGAGAGGTTTATGGCGTCGAAGTAGTCGCCACCTCGCTCCGTAGCAATGAGCTTCACGCAGTCGTTCAGCGGCTCGGTAAACCACAGTGCCGAGAGGTTGTCCGACGGCACTACGAGCAGCAGCTTGATGTTGTTGTCGGAGCAGACACGCGCAAAGGCACGCGCCGTGTTACCTGCCGAGGCAACAACCAGAACACGCTCCTCGTCAGTATCCATGCGGGCACATACGCTGTACGCCTCGGTCTCCTTAAACGAACAAGTGCTCATCTTCACGCCCTTCTCGGGGCAGTAGCCGCTGAGCGTTATCCACAGGTTGCTGAGGCCGAGATGCTTAGCCAACGCCTCGCTACGGTAGGTAACGGGTGCTGACGAGCCTTTGAGCATACGTTTCATGGGCAGCCAGTCGCCATACTTATAGAGACCACACTCCTCCGAGCGCACCTCAATCTTCTCGGCGGCATACTTAGCTCGCACCAACGAGGACGACGAACACTCTCTATCGTCCATCATCCAACCCTCATCGACGAACTCTCGCGAGGTAGCAACACATTGCAATACGTAGCGCGTAGGCTTAAAGTTTTCCATATCTAAGTTTGATAATGTTTACACACTAAAATATCGCGCAAATGTACAAAATTTTTCCACATATTGGAATAAGTATACATACTTATTACCAAAAAAAATCTCTCAACCACTGCTTTTCCGAAAAAAAATACATATCTTTGTGTTGCGCATTTGACGTTTGAAAATAAATTAAAATACACAGCAATGAAAAAACTACTCTACGCACTTTTGGCGGTCGTTATCACTGCGGCCGTGGCAACTGCGGTAATCTTTACCCTAAACAAGAAGGGCGAGACGGCCGAAAACAAGGGCTCGGAGAAGCCTTTTAGTGAGACTGCACTCCTGCTTATCGACTTAAAGCAGCTCGTCGAGAAGGGCGAGTTCGCAGCACTCTTGGAGCCTGAGCAGCGACAGCTCTATGCCACACTGCTCGCCTCGCAAACCGAGACCGAAGCTGATGCCGAGTACATCCGCACCATCGCCGAGGACTTCACCAAGCTGGGTCTCTCGATTGAGACACCCGCTTACGGATACCTCAGCACTATCAGTGAGGATGCTGTCGAGGGTGCTATTGTTGTCGACGTAGCCAACGCCAAGGATGTCGACACCTTTATTGAGTTCCTATCACGCAATGGTGCACCTCTGAACATTGAGCGCAAGGGCAACACCCGCCATATCACAAGCGAGGAGTTCGGCAGCGAGGTGGCTATCGGCTACAACGACGACCGCTTCGTCATCGCCCTAAGCAGCATACGCAATGGACAGGAGATGCTCGCCGAAGCATTCAAGACCGCAGCACCCAACTTTGCAGCCTTCGAGGGTCGCGACATAGCCATGTATCTCGACCTAAACACGTTGCTTAACATCGTTGATGAGGAGCTTCGCGAGGAGTCATTCGACGACAAGGCACAACTTGAACAGTTCAACGAGGTACGCAAGCAGTTTGGCAAGAATGCTTCGCTTATTACGGGCCTTACGTTCGACAGCGGACGTATCACACTCGACATCACCGCGTTGGATATCAACGCTCCAAAGAATAACCCCGCAAAGGTTGTAAGCAACAAGCACCTCGCCTACATTCCCTACGATACCTTTGCCGTGGCCAATATTGGCGTAAACGGAGCTAATCTATCGACCATCCTCAGCGAAGTACTCACGCCCGACCTCGCCGAGCAGTTCGGTATCAGCCGCAACGAGTTTAACGCCATGAAGGAGATTGCGCGTGGAGCTCTTGGCTCTATCGACGGAGACATAACTCTTGCCGTGAACAGAATCAACGGCTCGCTATACAACAGCACTCCATACATCGTTGCCGATGTTCTCGTAGACGTTAGAGACCGTTACATCATCTCGAATGTAGGCCTCTTTGCCCAGGGATTCGCCACACAGGAGTACGAGGATGCCTATGTAGCATCTCTCGACAATTACAACGATATATACTTCGGCCAGCAGGATAACATCCTTTACGCATCACTGAACAACCTTCCCGAAGAGCTACCTAACTCAGCTACTACTGCCCGCTGGGCCAAGGAGTTGAACAACTGCTACGGCTACGTTCTCGTTGACATCGTAAACCTCCTAAAACAGAGTTTCGTCGAGTCAGCCATGAGTGAATTATACTACGAAATCGGACCAGATGGTTACACCATCTTCTCCAATATCTTAAATATGTTTGACTACGCGCTCCTCATCAACCGCTCTACATCGCGCTCAGAGTTGAGCATCGTCCTGAACGATAAGCAGACCAATAGCCTTAAACAGATTGTCGACAAGTGTGTTGAGATAGCACCCATATTCGGCGCATGGCCCACTGAGGATTACTACGACGAGGATGAGGCCTACTACGAGGGTAATGACTATTACTACGATGAGGATACTTATGAGAAATAAGAGCTATGGCAAGAGATAAACAAGCCATACCAAGTAGTTAAATAATAACTTTAATTAAGCGTTATGAACAGCATAACACTTAGCAATGTGGTACCGGAGATTTTCGCCTCGCGCGAGAATCTCCGCTCCGACTTATGGCAAACCGAGATTACCTTCGAAAGGGGACACAGCTACCTTCTCGAGGCCGCCTCGGGCACAGGTAAATCGTCGCTATGCAGCTACCTCTACGGACAGCGCGGCGACTATCGTGGCACCATACTCTTCGATAAGGAGGATATCGCCCGCTTCTCAACAAACAGATGGAGCGCAATACGTCAAATATCACTGAGCATACTCTTTCAGGATTTACGTCTCTTTGGCGAGCTCACAGCACTCGAAAATGTCGAGATTAAGAACCGCCTCACCCACCACCAGAGCACTGCGACCATCGAGCGTTGGTTTGAGCAGCTGGGTATTGCCGACAAGCTCCACTCACGCATCGACCGCATGTCCTATGGACAACAGCAGCGCGTAGCTCTCATACGCGCCCTATGCCAGCCGATAGACTTCCTGCTTCTCGACGAGCCTATATCGCACCTCGATGACAACAACAGCGATATCATGCGCGATATCATATTGGAGGAGACCAAACAGCAGGGCGCAGCAATCATCGCCACGTCGATTGGCAAGCACATGAATATTGACTACGACAAACGACTAAGCCTATGAGACTTATCTGGAAACTGTTACGCAAGCACATAAGCCTTTTTGAGCTTGGCGTATTCTTCATCACAAGCCTTATTGGCATGGTTGTCATACTCTCGGGCGTGCAGATATATACCGACATCAAACCTCTGCTTACGGGCGAGAAGTCGCTCATAGGTAACCAATACATGATTCTAAGCAAGCCCGTAGAGCGTGTTGGCGTAAACTCAACGAGCATACCGCAACAAGAGATAGACGACCTTCGCGAGCAACCCTTCGTCTTAGACCTCGGCGAGTTCCGCTCGTCACAGTATGAGGTATACGGCAGCCTGATGTTCCAGGGACGCAGACTCTCGACAATGATGTTCTTCGAGTCGGTGCCCGACAAGTTTGTAGATGCCGATAGTGAGGCGTGGCACTTCGACGAGGGCGACAACATCATCCCCATCATCATTCCGCGCAACTATCTGAGCCTCTACAACTTCGGTTTTAGCCAAACGCAAGACCTACCACAGATTACCGAAAACTTGATAAAGGGTGTCGAGCTGAGTATTGAGCTCTCGGGCGATGGTCGCTACCGCAACCTCTCGGGTTATATCGTAGGCTTCTCGGATAGGCTGAACACCATCCTTGTCCCCGAAAGCTTCATGTCGTGGGCCAACGACTACTTCGCACCCAACGCCTCTACGGAGACTACACGTCTTATTGTCGAGGTCGAGAACCCCACGGCCCCCGAGATTACGGAGTATATGAAGGAGCACAACCTCGTCACGGAGGATAAGCCCGCAGAGAGCGACAAGGCTTTATTCTTACTTAAAGTGTGTGTTGCGATAATCATTGGTATTGGCATATTATTCAGCACATTGTCTCTAATAATACTGACACTGAGTATCTATCTGCTCTTGCAGAAGAATATCGACAAGTTGGAGAACCTAATCCTTGCGGGCTACACGCCCGCACAGGTTGCCTCGCCCTACAACATGATAGCCATCGGCCTCAATATCTCCATATATATTGTAGGCATCGTCGCCGTATTGTTCATACAGCGAGCATACGCCACGGCACTCACCCAAAGCGTAGGCTTCACCATGCACACATCGCTCACGGTGACCATCGTTGCGGGTATTGTGCTGAGTACAGCAATCACGATATTCAATATATGCATCATCAAGCGTAAAATAGCGCAAATATCGCATAGAAGATGATACGTCGCGCCCGACATAGCGACCTTGCAGCCATAATGCAGATTGTTCGCAGCGCACAGCTCGCTCTGGCCGAGTTGCATATCGACCAGTGGCAAGATGGCTACCCCACGCGCGACATTATAGCCCTCGACATAGAGCAAGGTGTGGGCTACGTGGCAACAGGCCCGAGCGACAACCCTATCGGTTACGCCGCCATACTGCTCAGCGAGGAGCCCGCATACCGACAAATTGCCGATAGCCGATGGAATACACCCAATGACTATGTGGTAGTGCACCGTCTCTGCGTGCGTAGCGAGGCGCGTCGCCATGGCGTAGCACGACAACTTATGGAGTACGCCATGCGTTATGCCGTGGCGAGGAGTATCAGAGCCTTTCGCATCGACACACACGAGGGCAACATCCGCATGCTGAGTATGCTCCATAAACTTGGCTTTGAGCCACGAGGCATCGTGCGCTACGAGAGTGGTCAGCGCATAGCCTACGACCTAAACATAAAAGATAAAGATTAAATATGGCAAGTTACCTGCAAGTCGAAAATATATCTAAGTCCTACGGCGATAGAACACTCTTCGAGGGTATCAGCTTCAACATCAACGAGGGCGACAAAATTGCCCTTGTAGCCCCCAATGGCACAGGAAAATCGTCGCTATTGAAGATTTTGGCGGGCATCGAGCACTCCGACCGTGGCGGAGAGGTTAAGTTTATGAAGGATATACGCGTTGCCTTCCTCGACCAGACCACGACGTTCAACCCCGACAACACCGTATTCGAGGAGGTTTACGAGCGCATGGGCAACCTATCACCCGAGATTCGCGAGTACGAGTTAGCCGTGGAGAGCGGCGATAGCCGACGTCTCGAACAGGCCATAGCACGCATGGATGCAACAGATGGCTGGTCATTAGAGCAGAACATACGTCAGACACTGTCTCAGTTGAAGATAGAGCGTCTAAATCAACCTATGCGTGAGCTATCGGGCGGCGAAGCAAAGCGTGTGGCCATCGCATGTATGATGCTGCAAAAGGCCGAGTTTCTAATCATGGACGAGCCCACCAACCACCTCGACATCGACATTATCGAGTACTTGGAGAGCTACCTGCAACACTCGCGCTGCACCCTACTGATGGTTACTCACGACCGATACTTTCTCGACCGCGTCTGCAACTCCATCATGGAGATTGACCGCGGCAACCTCTACATCTATCGCGGCAACTACACCCAATATCTCGAAAAGCGCGAGGAGCGATATACTAACATGCAGGCCGACATCGACAAATCGCGCAACCTGCTACGTCGCGAGTTGGAGTGGATACGCAGCACACCACAAGCCCGCACCGGCAAGGCACGCTACCGCATAAACGCATTCTATGACCTTAAAGAGCGCGCCTCGGTAAGCCTGGCCACGGATAACGTAGAGATAGACGTTGCCACATCGCGTCTCGGACGCAAGATTATCGACTGCACCGATGTTACACTACGCTTCGGTGAGCGCGTCATGTTAGATCGTTTCTCATATAAATTCACACGAGGCGAAAGAGTAGGCATTGTCGGACGTAATGGCGTGGGTAAGACGACGTTTCTCAACCTTATGTCATGTTGTTTAGAGCCAAATAGCGGCACTGTTGAGCAGGGCGAGACACTTCGCATCGGCTACTACTCGCAGCGCGGCATATCATTCAAGGCGGGACAAACCGTCTTGGAGTGCGTACAGGATATTGCCGATATAGTCAAGGCATCGGATGGTCATACGGTGTCGGCCACGACCTATCTCAACCGCTTCCTCTTTCCGCACGAGACATTCAACAAGCGTGTCGAGATACTCAGCGGTGGCGAGCAGCGACGATTGTATCTACTCACAGTGCTTATGCGCAACCCCAATATGCTCATCCTCGACGAGCCGACCAACGACCTCGACATCATGACGCTCAACGTCTTGGAGGAGTACTTACAGGAGTTCAAAGGCTGCCTGCTCATCGTATCGCACGACCGCTACTTCCTGGATAAGACCACCGACCATCTCTTTGTCTTTGAGGGCAATGGCCACATAAAGGACTTTGTAGGTAAGTATAGCGAATACCGTGAGTATCTGCGCGATAAGGACGAGGAAGAGCGTGCCAAACAGCGCGCAATAACCCAACCTAAGCCACAAGCGCAACGCTCACACGACACCTCGAAACGCAAACTATCGTTCAAAGAGCAGCGCGAGTTGGAGCAGATAGAGCAGGATTTGGCATCGTTGAGCTCGGAGCGCACAGCCCTGGAAACCGAATTATCGTCCGGAGACCTATCGTTCGAACGCCTCACCGAGTGCTCAAAACGCATAGAGGAGCTTATCGCTCTTATCGACGAAAAGGAGCTACGCTGGTTAGAACTCAGCGAGTAGAAACAACATTACATAAAATTAAATATACATCTGTCGGACAATCGTTTGGCAGATGTTATTTTATGTGTTTTTCCCAACCCTGGACACATTATATTTATACGACAACTCTCCCGCGCAAAGCACTTTACATTTGTACACACAGCCCAATTTCAGTGTAATTGTCATTTGGCATATATCTTGCGTTAGCCTCCGAAAAAAAACACAAAAAAAAGAGGTATAACTTCAAAAAACAAATGACTATGAAAACAAACAGACTTTTTTCTCTATCAGTGGCGATGTGTATATGCGGTATCGCAACGACAACGGCACAGACCACCTACTACGAGGTGGAGGAGTACACGCCGACAATCTACATGATTGCCGCAGGCGAGGTATTCGAGGAGTATGACCCTGAGGCGATGCGCGCAGACATCATCGAAGACTACATCGAGACGTCGCGCCCCGGCTTCCAGCAGGCACACAACCCTCAATTTATCTTCGCCACGAAGAACAATCGCTTTTCGTTAGCTCTTGGCGGATTTGTCAACCTCCGCACAAGCTACGACTTCATGGGTGCAGTCAACAACATCGACTTTGTACCATACGACATACCCATGAGCACAACCTACGCTAATAAACAGCGTGTTATGATGGATGCCTCGACCTCGCGAGTATTCTTAAAGGCAATTATCAACAGCCGTCTCCTCGGTCGTGTTACGGTATATAGCGACATGGACTTCCGCGGTGGCGAGGAGTTCAGCTATCTGCCCCGCTTGCGCTCGGCATACGTCAACGTGGCAGGCTTTACGATTGGTCGCGACGTAACGACATTCTGCGACCTGCAAGCAGCACCTCGTACCGTTGATTTTCAGGGCCCTAACGCCTATAACTTCAACTTCAACGAGATGATACGCTACGAGCGAAGCTTCCTACGCGACCACCTCACAATGGGTGTGGCAGCCGAGATGCCCAAAGTTAACGGCACCTATGGCGACAACTTCTCACCCATCATGCAGCGCGTACCCGATGGTATCGTCTACCTCCAATACGCCTGGGGTGCAAACCGCAATAGCCACATCCGAGCATCGGGCGTTGTGCGCGACATGTATCTCCACAATAACCTCACGGGCGACAACACAACACGTGTAGGCTGGGGTGCACAGCTTAGTGGTCATATCAGCGCAACACGCTGGGTCGACATCTACATGAATGGTGTATATGGCGAGGGTATAACACCTTACATACAAGACCTTACAGGCTCGCCCTATGACATAGCATACAACCCCGAAAATCCTCAGCAGATGCAGACGATGCCCATGTGGGGTTGGCAGGCAGCAGCACAGATTAACTTCATTCCCGGTATGTTATGGGCATCGGGTGGTTACTCGCAGGTAACCCTCGAAAAGGAGAATGGCTACCTTGCAGACAACCAATACCGTCGCGGCGAGTACCTCTTCGGCAACGTATTCTGCAACGTAACGCCCAACTTCACCTTGGCGTTGGAGTATCTGCGTGGCTCACGCGAGAATATGAACGGCACGAGAAATACCGCAAACCGCGTAAGCCTCATGGTGCAGTACAACTTCTAATGACTCAATAACCAATACCTCTACGTGTCATTTAAGAAGTGTCGGCAGTCTACGATTTGTAGATTGCCGATTTTTTAGTACCTTTGTGGATATGAGTAACCTTATACGCGAACATATCAAGGAGCAGGTGGCAGCATTACCCCACTCGCCGGGCGTCTATCAGTTTGTAAACCGCAACGGCGATATAATATATGTGGGCAAGGCCAAGTCGCTCAAACGTCGTGTAGCATCCTACTTTGTTGAGAGCAAGGAGCACTCGGCAAAGGTTATCGTCATGACGCGCCAAGTTGTGGATATACGCCACATCGTCGTAGACAGCGAACAAGATGCTCTGCTTCTCGAAAACTCGCTTATCAAGACGCTGCAACCGCGCTACAACATCCTACTCAAAGACGATAAGACCTACCCGTGGATAGTCATTCGCCGTGAGCCTTTCCCTCGTGTGCAGTCAACCAGACAACTTCTGCGCGACGGCTCGCAGTACTTCGGCCCCTACGGCTCGATAGCCACGCAACGTTCACTCTTGGAGTTCATACGCGAGGTTATACCCCTGCGCACATGTCGTCTCGACCTATCGCCCACAGCCATAAAGTCGGGCAAGCACAGCGTCTGCCTGCAATACCACTTAGGTAACTGCAAGGGCCCATGCGTCGGGGCACAGAGCGACACAGAGTATGCCGAGAGCATATCTCTCGTGCAATCTATCCTCAAAGGAGACCTTCGCCCGGTGCGTCGTTGGCTCGAAGAGGAGATGATGCGCGCCGCCGAGGAGCTACGCTTCGAGGCTGCCGAGCAGTTCAAGCGACGTCTGCGCTCGTTAGACGAGTATCAGTCTCGCTCGGTCATTGTGAGTTCAAAGATTGTTGATTGCGACGTATTTACGCTGCTTCCCGATGACGATGTAGCCTACTGCAACTTCCTGCGCATACGCCACGGCTCGATTGTCGCGGTGCAGACCATACGTCTAACAACAGGCATCGAGAATAGCGACGAGGAGTTGCTCTCGGCAGCCATACAGCATATCGTCGAGAACATCAGCGGCGAGCTCTCGCGCGAGGTCATCGTGCCCGTCATGCCCTCGGCCGCCATGCTCTTCGATGGCGTAACCTTCACCATACCCAAGCGTGGCGAGAAGGCCGACCTCGTGGAGTTCTCGTTGAAGAGCGCACGCATCTATCGCGCCGAAATTCTCAAAAACCTCGAAATAAAGAACCCCGAGCGACATACCGAGCGTCTGATGAACGCCATGCAGAAGGAGTTACACTTGGCGCACCAACCACGACACATAGAGTGCTTCGACAACTCGAACTTACAGGGTAGTAACCCCGTAGCCTCGTGCGTCGTCTTCCGCAACGGTAAGCCCTCACGCAAGGAGTACCGCCACTTCAACATCAAGAGCGTCGAGGGTCCCGATGACTTCGCCTCGATGCGCGAGATTGTACATCGCCGCTACTCACGCCTCTTGGCGGAGGGTGCAGAGCTCCCCGACCTTATCATCGTCGATGGCGGCAAGGGACAGCTGTCGAGTGCCTATGGCATACTCTGCGAACTCGGCATCGAAAAGCGCGTACCCATCGTAGGACTTGCAAAACGTATCGAGGAGGTGTTCTACCCCAACGACCCTACACCCTACTACCTCAGCCGCACGGGCGAGCCTCTAAAAGTTATCTGCCACATCCGCGACGAGGCACACCGCTTCGGAATCACATTTCACCGCCAAAAGCGCAGTAAGGCCTTCATCGACAGCGAGCTGAGCCACATCAAGGGCATAGGCACAAAGAGTTTCACAGCACTACTACGTAAGTTCAAGACCGTTAGCGCAGTACGCGAAGCATCTCATGCAGCACTTGCGGAGGTTGTCGGAAATAGCAAGGCCGAGATAATCAAAAAATATTTCGAAGCGCAATAATTTTTCACATTTTTTTGCCATAAATTTTGGAGATAAGAAAAAAGTGCGTATATTTGCACACCGTTTCAGAGAAATGGATGCCCAGATGGCGGAATCGGTAGACGCGCTGGTCTCAAACACCAGTAGGTTCACCCCTGTGCCGGTTCGACCCCGGCTCTGGGTACAAGAGGAGAAGAACGAAAGTTCTTCTCTTTTTTTTTGTTGCTGTGTACAATGTACGGCGAGGTGCACTGCGTGATGTGGGGCGATGAGACAATGGGAGATTGGGACTATAGGACAATGAGAAATTATAAATCCTGCGCGAAGCGCACCATACCTTTCCGTTTTCACTTTTCAGTTTTCACTTTTATATCGCGTCGCAGACACCCAACTTTTACGTTTTCACCTTTTAGTTTTTACGCACGGCCTACCACTACCCATAATATCCCATCGCGTCATTCTACAATGGTACAGAGGTTGCAACATGACTGTGGACACACAGATGTCCTGCGTGTCCACTAAAACCATTACGCTGATGACTATCAATACCGGAAAAGGCTCTATCTCACTGCTATGCACCGTAGCCATTTGGTCCGTTTCGGCCATTGTATCGCTACCCGGACTCGCTGTATCGCCCATCATGGGCGAGCTCGACACCATATTTCCACATGCCGGAGAGCTCGAAATCGAGATGCTCGAATCGCTACCCTCATTAATGATTATCCCCTTCATGCTCCTCGCGGGACGATGGAGCGTAAGGGGCAACAAGCAGCGACTACTCGCCATCGGCACCATCATATTCTTCCTTAGTGGCGTAGGCTGCATGCTCACGCGCAACATCCTGTGGCTCGTAATCATAGGTGGCATAATGGGCATCGGTGCGGGCATCATCATACCCCTATCTACGGGACTTATCGTCGACTACTTCACGGGCGACTACCGCGTAAAGCAGCTCGGCATAAGCTCCGCGATAAACAACCTAACGCTCGTCATCGCCACAGCACTCACAGGCTGGTTGGCCGACAGAGAGTGGCACTTGGCATTCGTGGTATATCTCTTCCCGCTGATAACGCTCCTACTACTACCGGCATTACGCCGCACACCACCCACACCCGAGCCCCAGGAGGGTGCACAGAATAGACAAACAGCAATTAATAGAGGGGTGATAGCCAAGCTCATGCTCTTCTACTTTGCCATCACCTATCTCTCGCTCATAGTGACGTTCAACACCTCGTTTCTCGTTGAGAGAGATGGAATGGATAGCTCCGTGTCGGGCATCATCATATCACTCTTCTTCCTCGCCATCATGGCACCGGGCTTCGTACTGAACACCATAGTGCGTCTATTTGGGCGCAAGGTAAACCTTTGGGCACTCATCATCATGGGCATAGGCCTTGTAGTCATGTCGCTCGACCGACACAACGTCCTCACACTCATCATAGGTGCCGCGATGACAGGTCTCGGCTACGGCGTGATGCAGCCCATAATCTACGACAAGGCAGCGACAAACTCGCCACCACACCTCGCCACACTTGCCCTGTCGCTGACCATGGCCGTGAACTATTTAGCCATACTTGTTGCACCGTTTATCATCGAGTTTTTCGATAAACTATTCGACACAACAAGTTCATCGTTCGGTTTTGTATTCAATGGATTGGCGACGTTATCTCTTGCGATAGTTGCGCTACTCACATACCGCCGCAGCCGTATATTGGGCTCCGACGACTAACTACGCGCTCCCTGACTCTTCATCGTTTTAAGCCAACGGCAGTAGCCGGCAACAGCCAACGCACAGTAGAGCATATAGAGGCCTGCCGTAAGGGGTATGCCTTTATATAGGTAGAGGCCGACACTAATCATATCGACAACAAGCCAAACCAACCACTGCTCAACCAACTTGCGCGATAGCATCCACATAGCCGTAATGCTGAGTGCCGTAGACATGGAGTCAAGCAGCGGAACACGGCTATCGGTAAACTCCGTAAGCAGAAAGTAGAAGAGCACGTGCAGCACTCCATACGTTACAACGAGAGGTACAATCCATCGTCGTGGTGTATGCTGTATGCGGCCATCGCCATCATGCTTCGGACGTCGCCTCCACATCAATAGTCCATAGAGGCCCGCCAGGACGTAGTATAGCTGCATGGCGGCATCGGCGTAGATTCCCTTAGTGAGATACAGCACGCCATGCACAAGCGGCATTACAGCACCAACGACCCATAGCCATATATTGGCATGATACTCCAAATAGAGGTAGATAAGTCCGAGTGCAACACCGATTATTTGCAGCGCGAGCGTCCAATCCATAGTTCAGTGTATTAGAAGTTCAAAGTAATGTTTGCCAGGCAGTTAATGGGAGCCTGAGGGAAGAAGAAGGCATCGTCGTAGCGCACGCCGTCCCACATATACGAATAACCGTAGCCATTCGACTCGTAGAGCGTCGAGAAGAGGTTATTGATGCTGATACCGAAGCGCACCGAGCTATCTCGACGGCCCATAGCGCGCTTGGGCGTAAGCGTATAGCCCAGGTCGAGGTTTGTTACGCAGTAGGCATCGAGCGACAAGGCCTCAATCTCGTTATTGGTAAAATACTGCTTACCGACATACTGCGTATGCCACACAGCATTGAAGCCACCAACATGGAAGTTGGCAAAGAACGAGCCGATAACGGAGGGCGAGTAAGAGATAGTCATATCGCCGAGGTTTTGACCGAAGGTAGGGCTATCTTTGAGCATATCGACATAGTCGCGAATCTTATTCTCCGAGAGCGTAGCATTAGCCGAGAGCGTGAGCCACTTCGTCGCATCCCACGACGCCATAAGCTCGACACCGCGACGGAAGCTCCTATCTACATTCACATTCAACGCATCGTCGCCATCGTTGACCATACCCGTAGCAACAAGCTGGTTGCGATAAATCATATAGTAGAGGTTAACGCCGAGACGCAGACGCGGTGCTGTATAGGTGTACCCCACCTCGATATCGTAGAGGCACTCGGGCTCGGGATACGAGTCGTCGGCAGCAAACATATAGCGGTCAGTAAAGTCGGAACGCGTAGGCTCGCGATGGGCTATTGCAGCCGAGGCGTAGGCATTATGACGTCCGTGCTCGTAGTTGATGCCCAAGCGAGGGTTGAAGAAGTTGTACACCTTATCGACATCGATAGGCTGCATCGACACTGTGCCATCATCCGCCCATATAGAGTTATCGTTTGTTCCCCACGCCTCGTAGTGAACATAGCGATACTGCACATCAGCAAAGATATTCAGGCGGTTATCGTCATTACCTCGTGCAACAGTCCAATTGGCGCGAGCGAAGATGTTAGCATCCTGCTTGCGTACATCGTTATCGTACCAACGACCTGCAACACCCTCCTTTTCGAGGCCATCGACCCACGATATCTCACCCCAATGGGGACATGTGTAGTAGCTCCACGAGCCACCAAACGTAAGGTCGAGGTTTGAGGTGTTATATGTTGCCGCAGCATTTAGGCCACCGAGATGGTTACGCATAATCTTATTGCGGATAAGGTCGGCCTGCTCGATGGTTGTACTGAGGTTTGTATATCCCGCCAGCCACGCATCATCCTTATACTGATTGTAATAGCCGTAGCCATAGGTGTAGAAGAGCGTAGCATTTAGCTGCCACTCGCTACTAAAACGATGGTTAAGGACAAGCTGATTGTTAATCTGCAAGTAGTTATCCGTCTCGTCGTCGTGATAGGCTACGCGCGTGCCATCGGCCAGAATGTAAGGACCCGACGATGTTTCGTACTGTCCCGAGGTGTGGTAGCGACGGCCATACAATGCCATATCTTCGCGCGACACACCATTATATGTAAGGTATGTCTTGGCAACACCACCAAACGAGAGCAGCTTAATCTTAGTGTTCGTGTCGTAGTATCCCACCTGAGCCATGTATGATTTGAGGTCGGTAGAGCCACGCTCAATATAGCCATCCGAGCCAATATGCGTCAAACGGGCATCGACAACCCAATGACCACCCATAAGACCCGACGACAGTTGCAGAGCCTGCTTATTGCTATTATACGAGCCATACGACAGCGAGGCTGAGCCTCCGAACTCCGTATTCAGAGCATCCGTAGTCATCGACACAGCACCACCAAAGGCTCCCGTACCATTTGTCGAGACTCCCGCACCACGCTGTACCTGAATAGTACCCACCGACGAGATAAGGTCGGGCGTATCGTACCAATACACCGAATGTGAGTCGGGGTTGTTCAGCGCAACGCCATTGATAGTTACATTTATGCGAGTAGCATCCGTGCCGCGCAGACGTATCGACGTAGCACCGATGCCTATACCCGTCTCGTTGGTGGCGACCATCGAGGGGGTAAGTGCGAGTGCCGAGGGTAGGTCGTTGCCATAGCTGCTGCGCACAATGTCGGCGCGCGAAAGATTGTCGTAAGCAACGGGAGTAGAGCGTGTTGCCTTTGTGGTGAGCACCTCGACAACCTCCATCTCATAGACAGCCGTAGTGTCGAGTTTAGGTCGAGCCTCCTCGGCTCGTGAGGCTATCGGCAACAAACCGAGAAGCATCAAAAAACAAAAAAACCTTTTCATACTTTTAATTTTTAAGTTGAAAAGGGGCCTTTAAGATATTTCCAATCCCGGTTTCAGCATTACCCGTATCCGGTACAATGGGTATAATCTCAGCCAACTTCCCCACGCGAGACCCCTTAAACGGAGCCACACGCATGAGGTTAGCACCCCTATTACGACGACAAAGGTACGATAAATTATCAAATACTCAAAACGAATATTGAAAAAATATGCTGAATATTAACGCTCTACACAGAATGTATAGAACTTGGCAGCAAGAAAACTATAAACGACCGATACGGCAGTGGTGAGCATCTTCGACGGCGTAGGCCAGATACCGACGCACTCAACAAAGAACTTCATACACACATAGTTAAGCACGATAGAGCCTGCAACGGTCAACGCATAGCGCATAAGTTGACGACGACTCCTGTATGCCGTAGCACGGAACGCCACATTGCGATTGAGCCAAAAGCCCGTAAAGAATGTAATAGGAAAGACTACGGCAAGAGAAGCGATATGCGGCGATACAACGACTACGCCAAGGTCGATAAAATGTTCAGCCACAACGTAGTGATATATAACGAAGTACCACAGCGTATCGAAAGCCATATTTACACCTCCGCACAGTCCGTAACCAAAGATTTCGCGAGATACAACCTTGCGAAATGGTGCGATGTATAGTGCATCTACAATAGTTATTAGGCGTTGTGCGAAGCTCATGGTCGACTACTTTTTACGCTTGGGGGTATGTATCCATGCCTGAGGATATTCAGCACGATGGGCTCGCTTAAACTCCTCGCAAGCCTCGCGCTCCGCAGCACCAAAGGCCACAACGGCATACATTGAACCGAGACGGAAGACATCGCACACACAGCCCTCATCACCTCGCTCAGCATCGCGCTTTGCACGCTCAGCATTGTCGGAGGTTGAGTAGGTGCCAATAACCACCCAATGACGGATATCATCCTCCTCGTTCCAGGCTTTTGCAACCTCCGTAACAGGCTCTTCGACAACTTCCGCGACAGGCTTCTCGGCAACATCCGCAGCGGGCTCCTCGACGACATCCGCAATAGCCTCTGCATCAGCCATGTATTCAGCCTCAGATACACCCTTTTCAACCTCAATATTCGTCTCTTCGCAAGCCACAATATCTGGGGTATCAAAGTATCCGATAGCGAAATAGGCAGCAACAGCAATAATTAGCACGGCGGCAACAGCGTAGAGCCACACTCCCCCACTACGGCGACGTGTAATACGTATAGGTGCGTTGCCGACTGAATTTAACGCGCCCAACAACTCAGGCACGGCAACAAAGCTCTTATTACGCAACTCACCGATGCCCTCAATCACAACTCCCCTCTCGGTGCGTACCTTGTCGAGCCAACGACGATAGATATCCTCGGCCTGCTCCAAATCCACAGAAGCGACATCCGACACAACATCTACGATAGTTCGCCCCTCTGTGGCACTCGAAAACTCAACCACATATTGAGGTGGAGACACCTTCTTACCTGACATTGAGGCAGGGCGACGAACAATAGACAAACGGCCAACCGACGGCAGAGCAACGCTTCCGTCGGCAATAAGCGTATTATATATAAGGTTATTAACGGCGTTTTGCATCACGTCTCTTTTTATTCTCCTCAGCCTTACGCTTGGCTGCAAACTGACTATTTGCATACTCCACAACGGCACCCAAATCCGAGACCTCGGGGCGACGCATGGCGCGCACAATCATAAATACTCCGAACAATATAAACGGAATACTCAGCAACTGCCCCATATCGAGTGCCATACCACTCTCGAAATCCACCTGACGCTCCTTGATAAACTCTATAAAGAAGCGTGTAAGGAAGATACCTATCATCGACACGCCGAACAGAATACCCGGACGACGACGACCCACATCCTTACGATAGTAGAGCCACACGAGCAGCGCAAAGGTCAGAAGATAGCACATCGCCTCGTAGAGCTGTGCGGGATGACGTGCCGGAATATCGGCAAGCAGTGCCTCAGGCACATCGCCACTATACTCTCTGAAAGCCCACGGAGCATCGTGGCGCACAAACTGAAAACCCCAAGGCACATCCGTTACCTTACCCACAATCTCAGAGTTAAAGAGGTTACCAAAACGTATGATTGCGCCCGCCAACGGAGCAACAATAGCGATGCGGTCGATACCCCACACGAAGGGAAGATGGTTGCGACGCACAAAGCCAAATATACCAATCATAATACCTATCGTCGCACCATGACTCGCCATACCGCCATCACGAATATCCGTAATTATACGCCATGGCTCAGGGAGATATACCTCAGGCTCGTAGAAGAGACAGTGGCCAACACGAGCTCCTATGAACGTGCCGAGCACAATCCATGCAAAGGCTGACTCCACAACGTGCTTCGGCAGACCCTCGCGTTTACAGACATTGGCTATTATACGCTCCGCCAAGAGTATACCGACAGCCCACATCAGGCCGTACCAGCGGATATCAAGCTCACCGAGCATCACAAACGTGGGATCCCACTCCCACACAATACTTAGTAGTTCCATAGCGTCTATTTGGTCATAATTGTAGTCTTGGCTATAACGCGCCAAGCAGCCTTAATATTTCGGTGCGACAACAATATATCGGGAAAATCCTCTCTATTTCGCGAAACAAGTCGCCACGTATTCTTCTTATTTTGCGCATAGCGCATCTTGCGCCACAACACTTCGCCCGCATCGGTAGCAACAACATACTCGTTACCCTGCACTATATCGTCGACATCCTCGCGCTTCAAGAACAACTCCGTAGCTGCACACAGCGCATCGGTCATCTCACGCGACTCACAGCGAATAACAAAGTCGCAATCGATATAGTAGGGATAAACCATTTTGGCATATGGCTCAGCACTACCCAAGTTGGATATCACGCTCTCCAAACTTCCCTTATAATAAGATAGTTCTGTGCTCTTATCTCGTGTTGTTTTGAGCATCTCGCCTACCCCCGACAATAGCCATGTGCGGTCAATATCGCCATACTGCTGTGTGATGCGGTCGGCAAGCTCATGCGATATACCGTAGTTTCCGCGACGTATATGATACAGACTCTCGCTTCGCTCAACACCTATTATTCGAGCGAAGAGGCTTATTGTCTTGCGACCAGACCACTCAATCACAGCAGCAAGCCGACTCCAATTGCCAAACTTATTCGTCATAACGCCGTGGACAAAACCACCACCCATGTCGATTATTTTCGCTCGACACCGGCATTTCAAAAAAAATTTACTACCTTTGCGATACTCAATGGCTCCGTAGTTCAATGGATAGAATTTAAGATTCCGGTTCTTACGATGAAGGTTCGAATCCTTTCGGGGCCACCTCCAAGGGCGTTAGATAACCATCTAACGCTCTTTATGTTGTAAACACCACCTAATCTTCCACTTCCATACAAACACTACTCTGCATCAGCCGTTCTTCGGAACGCTCATGCTATATGAATATGCGGTATGCAAAAGTATAAAAATATTTTGAAATAAAGGCTCTACGACCCTACAAATATTAAAAATAGTTCAAAGTGCAGAAATTATTTTGCGAATTCGGAAAATAGATATATATTTGCACCGCAAATGGGGGTTTAGCTCAGTTGGTTAGAGCGCTTGCATGGCATGCAAGAGGTCGTGAGTTCGAATCTCATATCCTCCACGGTTAAGAAAAAGAGACATGCGAGTGTCTCTTTTTTTTGCGATATGGCTAAACGAGTTTAATGGTCTATCACACCGAACTCACGACCTCGAAAGCCCTCCTTTTCAAAGGAGGGTTGGAAGGAATAGGCTTAACGGTCAATCACATCAAACCCACAACCACATACATCTTTTATATTAAGGCAAGGAGTGTGATATTTTCAAAAAAAATCGTATCTTTATGTTACATATTATTGCACTTACTCGTTATAATAGCAAACAACAAAAAATAACAGGGTTTTGGAGAACATAGAACAAAGATACACCTCACTAATATCGAATATTAAAGACACGGTATATCGCCTCGCATTAAGTCTTGTGGGCAATACCGACGAAGCCGAAGATATAGTGCAGGATACATACGAAAGAGTATGGAGGGCTCGCGATAGCATCCTTGCTCACGACTATCCAAGAGCTTACGTTTGTCGCATCACACGCAACCTCGCAATAGACTATCTACGCAAGAGGCAACGCATTAGAGAGTGCGACGACGGTTATCAGACAATAGCAAGCGACGGCGATAGGATTGTAGAGTTGCTCGACATAACAAAACTAACGAGACAAATAATAGACTCTCTACCCGACAAGCAGCGAATAACCATTCACATGCGCGACGTTGAAGGTTTCGAAATTGAAGAGATAGCCGAGATATTGGAGAGCGATCAGACAAGTGTACGCATGAACCTTTCAAGAGCAAGAAAATACGTACGCGAACAGGTAATAAAAGCAATGAGACATGGAACAGAGCAACATTAAAATACTCATCGAAAAATACTTTGATGGTGAGACCTCATTGGCCGAGGAGCAGCAGATAGCCAGCTATCTCCGTGAGCATGACAATCTCCCAGAGGAGTGGCAGGCATTAAAAATAATGATGGGTGCAGCAGAGGATATCCGCAAGACACACTCCCCCATTGCAACACCATCAAAACAATCAAAGAAGTCGCACCCGGTATGGTTAAGCGGTTTTATCAGCGGCGCGATTGCAGCATCAATTGCCATAGGCATAGTGCTATTTTGGACATTGGGCAGCAGCGAGCCAATAAAACTTCAAGAGCCTATAATAATATGCTATAAAGACGGGCACCTCGTCGACAATCAAATGCTTGCACGCACAGAGGTGAAAAGTATTTTTAACGATGTGTCCAACGATCTTGAATTAGCCATGAAGTGTATTCAGGAGAGCAACATACTACAACTAACCGACATAAACAAATAAAACATCAACCATGAGACGCATAACACTTATACTCACAGCAATTCTATTTGCCACAAACACAATGGCACAAAATAACAACGAAGCAACAAGCCCTGTAATCCAAATTGGAGATAACGACAGTGTGTCATCCGAAAATGGAGCATTGGCCGTCATGCTCAATGGATACAGATTTACGGTAGGCTCTAAGTCAACAACCAAGAGCGATGAGACCTCACGCACAATAACGAAAGAAGCGGGCAGCACCAAACGCAAGCGCGCCCATTTCGGTATTGCCGGCATCAGCGCTCCATACTTCAACCACGTAGCGTTGATAGAATTGGGCAGCAACATGTTAATAAACAATCAATTTAACGGCTATACCACCGAACAGCAAGAGTTACTCTCATTCACCAATTACAAATCGGTGATATGCACAACCAATATATTCACGCTCAATGCACCACTAACACGCAACAACAGCCTTGTATTTACTGCTGCACTAGGTTTCACAAACGAGAATTACACATTCCGCAATAACGTTACCGTGGATTATATAGACCAACGATTTGAGCCGATACTCCTCAGCTCCGATGTTAAGAAATCGAAAATGCGACTCACCTATCTACACATACCGATACTACTGGATTGGAATATAGACAAAAACTTTTTCCTTTCAGTAGGAGCCACCATCGATATATTGATAGATTCGGCTCTCAAATATAAACACCCTAAGGTAAAGCTAAATAACAACCTACCCCTAAACCCGATTCAAATAGGCATCACCGGACGCATTGGCTGGAAACGATTATACGCTTTTGTAAACTATTCACCGATGAATATCTACCAAAGCAGTTCAAACGTCAAGTCATACAGACTATCGACTGGTGCAGGATTTTGGTTCTAAAAACAGCATTAACATGAAACGTTTTATATTATTAATACTGTGCAGCTTGCCTCTGGTGGCATCTGCACAAAACAACGAGAGTTTTTCTAAACTTATTAGTCGATATTCGACTATTGAGGGCATAACAACGATAGAGCTTTCAAAAGAGATGCTTCAATCCATGGGCGTAAGCGGCGACATAGACCTATTGCAAGCCATACGCGTTGAGGATAGCTCGCAACTCGCCTCACTCCAAGCGGATGTAGACAACGTTGTGTCGTCGGCAGAATACAAACTGATGTTATCTGTAAACCAAGGCGATAACCGCGTACGAATTTACACAATAACTACGCGCAGCGGCATATCGGATTTAATGATATACACCGTAAAAGCACCAAGCGCAATTATAGTGAGATTCCAAGGAGAAAATTTACAGCTAAACGAAGCCAATTCATTAGCCAATCTTAACCTATAAAACAATTTATATGAGACGATTTATTGCATTATTTATCTGTCTATTGCCTTTTAGCGCAATGGCAGCTATTCCGGAAATGACAGCTCTCCTTCAAGAGTACGACAACACAGATGATGTTGTCATCACATTCGTCAATAGCGATATGCTTCAAGCATACGGTGGCGAAGCAGGTGAAAACATCGATGAAATGAGTGTCCTAGTAAGCGAGAACAACACTCTTTCAACCACCCTTTTCAATACCGCCAGCGAAATTATGGCCACAACAGAGGCTACTCAAATGGTTAAACTCAACGAAGATAATCAGCAGGTAGAGATTTACACAATCCAGAAAGATGATGTAATTACCGATATTGTAGTCATGGTACACGAGGGAAAGCGTTGCGTTATAGTTATAACCTCAGGTACCATACCCGAAGATAAAATTAATGACTACGTAAATGTATCGATGTAGCGTAAGTCATAGGTGTTAGTTTCCATGAGGAGAGGGTGGATTAAATCAATCCACCCTCTCTGTTTGTGGGGTGCGGGCTATTACAAGTACTACCGACAAAATAATTAATATAAGTCCTATAACGCTCGCCGTATCAAAGTGTTCATCGAAATACAACACTCCTACAATAACAGCTGTAAGAGGCTCCATTGAGCCAAGTATCGAAGTCTTCGTCGAGCCTATAAGTTTGACCGCGCGGATGAGCGTCAAGTCCGAAAGCACGGTACATAGCAACGCCAACATAACGACATCGCGCCAACTACTCCATCCTTGTACAGACTCAATACCTGTTGTCGAGAGCGCGTAGATAAAAAATAGAGCCGCGCCAAAGAGTAGAACATAGAATGTAAGCACCTGAGTATCAATTTTGGAGGCCCGCGTCTTCATAAGCGCAACAATATATGCCGCATAGCTAAACACCGTGATTAGTGCCAACATCACACCGCGCTTAAAATCGCCCTCCGTATGCTCGCTCCATGCCAGCAGACCGACACCAACCAACGACACAACGATGGCAATATATGTTACAAACGATGTTTTCTCGCCAAAGAACAACGACATTACAACTGTAACAGCCAACGGATAGAGAAAATGTATGGTTGTCGCAACGCCACTCGGTATATCGCTATAACTCGCCAAAAGAAGTATAGCTGTTACGGCATAAAGTACTGATAATACGACGACTAATAACAGTTGTCTAAACTGCAACCTAAAATTACGTCCACTAATAAGCATTACGACAGCCATTATCGCTGCTGCAACTAAGAAGCGAAAGCACAATATCGTCTGTGAACTATACCCCTGCGATAATAGCGGAATGGAAAATAGCGGAATAAGGCCGAAGGTGGCAGACGACACCACCGCATAGGCCACACCTTTTACATCTTTAACATACTCTTTCATACCCCTAAGCACCTCAATAAATCTGCCACCGTATGTCTTATCACCACTTTATTAAACGGCAAAAGACTGCTGAAGCAGCCTTTTGTCATATCGCAACGTACTCTAATAATTATCGCACATCGGCTCGAAGTACTTTTGTTCATGTTCGCACGAGGGACACATCTTCGGCGCAGCACTCGCCTTGACGATATATCCACAATTGCGGCACTGCCACCATATCTCTCTATCGCGACGGAAGAAGTCGCCCTCGGTTATGCGACTGAGGAGCTTTAAGTAGCGACGCTCGTGCTCCTTCTCCACCTCGGCCACATACTTAAATGTCGCAGCAATCTTCGCAAAGCCCTCAGCGCGCGCAGTCTCGGCAAATTCGGCATATAGCACATCCCACTCTTCGTGCTCACCCTCAGCTGCGGCCAACAAATTTTGCTCCGTATTACCTATTATACCCGCAGGATAGGCCGCATTGTGAATTACAGCCATGCCACCCTCCAAGTATTTGAAAAAACGCTTCGCATGTTCGCGCTCCTGGTCGGCCGTGGTATTAAACACACCGGCAATCTGTTCGTAGCCATCCTTTGACGCCCTCGATGCAAAGAAGTTATAGCGCATACGCGCCTGACTCTCACCGGCAAAAGCCTTCAACAAGTTCTCCTCGGTAAGCGTTCCTTTAATAGAATTTCTCATAATCATCAAATTTTAATTTCACATCCCGAGAACAACAAATTCAAAGCCAAAACAACGAGAATTTTTAATTCTCGAAAAAAAGCACTATATTTGTCCGATATTTGGCACATGAGCAAATAAATCAAAAATAATATACAAACTATGGCAGACGAAAAAATTATATTTTCGATGGTTGGCGTGAGCAAGGTACTCAACAACAACAAGAAAATTCTGAACAACATCTACCTGTCGTTCTTCTATGGCGCAAAGATCGGTATCATCGGTCTTAACGGCTCGGGTAAGTCTACCCTTATGAAGATTATCGCAGGCATCGACAAGAGTTTCCAGGGCGAGGTGGTATTCTCTCCCGGTTACACTGTGGGCTACTTGGAGCAGGAGCCTCAGCTCGACCCCGACAAGACCGTCAAGGAGATTGTCGAGGAGGGTGCAGCCTCTACCGTAGCCCTGCTGAAAGAGTACGAAGATATCAACATGAAGCTCTGCGAGCCTATGGACGACGACCAGATGGCACGTCTCATCGAGCGTCAGGGCGAGCTCTACGAGAAGATTGACCAGGTAAACGGCTGGGAGCTCGACAGCGTATTGGAGCGCGCTATGGACGCCTTGCGCTGCCCCGACCCCGACCAGAAGGTGAACGTCCTCTCGGGTGGTGAGCGTCGCCGTGTAGCTTTGTGCCGCCTACTGTTGCAGCAGCCCGACGTACTGCTTCTCGATGAGCCTACCAACCACCTCGACGCCGAGAGTATCGACTGGTTGGAGCAGCACTTACAGCAGTACAAGGGTACGGTTATCGCCGTTACGCACGACCGTTACTTCCTCGACAATGTAGCAGGATGGATTTTGGAGCTCGACCGTGGCGAGGGTATCCCTTGGAAGGGCAACTACTCGGGTTGGTTGGAGCAGAAGACACAGCGCATGGCCATGGAGGAGAAGCAGGAGAGCAAGCGTCGCAAGACCCTCGAACGCGAGTTGGAGTGGGTGCGCATGTCGCCCTCGGGCCGTCATGCCAAGTCGAAGGCTCGTCTTTCGGCATACGACAAACTTATGAACGCCGATACGAAGGAGCGCGAGGAGAAGCTCGAAATATATATCCCCAACGGCCCCCGCTTGGGCGATGTTGTCATCGAGGCTCAGGGCGTTACCAAGGCCTTCGGCGATAGAGTTCTCTACGAAAATCTCGAATTCTCGCTACCCCCTGCCGGCATCGTAGGTGTTATCGGCGCGAATGGTACGGGTAAGACTACCCTATTCCGCATGATTATGGGGTTGGAGGAGCCCACATCGGGTAGCTTCCGCGTAGGCCCCACCGTAAAGCTTGCGTACGTCGACCAGCAGCATAAGTCTATCGACCCCGAGAAGACCGTATATGAGGTCATATCGCAGAACTCAGACCTTATTCAGCTCGGCAACCGTCAGGTACCCGCACGTGCCTATGTAGGCCGTTTCAACTTCAATGGTGCCGACCAGGAGAAGAAGTGCGGCGTATTGTCGGGTGGTGAGCGCAACCGTCTGCACCTTGCCCTCGCATTGAAGGAGCAGGGCAACGTACTGCTGCTCGATGAGCCGACCAACGATATCGACGTTAACACACTCCGCGCCTTGGAGGAGGGTCTCGAAAACTTCGCCGGCTGTGCCGTGGTTATCTCGCACGACCGCTGGTTCTTAGACCGTATCGCAACACACATCTTGTCGTTCGAGGGCGACTCAAAGGTTGTATTCTACGAGGGCTCATACTCGGAGTACGAGGCCTGGAAGAAGGCTCAGGGCGAGGATACCACACCCAAGCGAGTTAAGTATAAGAAACTTTTGGCAGAACAGTAATATATTATGGCTCAGAAACCAAGCATACCAAAGGGCACACGCGACTTCTCTCCCGAGGAGATGATGCGTCGCACCTACATCTTCGACACAATCAAGAGCGTCTTCCGCCTCTTCGGCTACGCACCATTGGAGACCCCCGCAATGGAGAATCTCTCGACGCTGCTCGGCAAGTATGGCGACGAGGGCGATAAGCTACTATTCAAAATACTCAACTCGGGCGACTACGGCGCAAAGCTCTCGGACGAGGAGCTGCGTCAGGCATCAAAGATTTCGGAGAAGGGTCTGCGCTACGACCTCACCGTACCCTTTGCCCGCTATGTTGTACAGCACCAGAACGAGATTATCTTCCCGTTCAAACGCTACCAGATACAGCCCGTATGGCGCGCCGACCGACCCCAGAAGGGTCGCTACCGCGAGTTCTACCAGTGCGACGTTGATGTTATCGGCTCGAAATCGCTCCTGAACGAGGTGGAATTAGTCGATATCGTGTCGCGCGTATTCGATAAGCTCGGCATATCGGTAACACTCAAAATGAACAACCGTAAAATCCTATTTGGCATCGCCGAGAGCATCGACCACGCCGACAAGATGATTGACATTACGGTTGCTATCGACAAACTCGATAAGATTGGTTTGGACAACGTCAAGGCCGAGTTGCGCGAGCGCGGCATCGACGACGACGCCATAAACAAGCTTCAACCCATCCTCGAACTGAGCGGAACAAATACTGAGAAACTCAGCAAGTTGAGCACCGTTATCGGCAACTCGGAGACGGGCATGAAGGGTGTTGAGGAGATGCGCATCATATTCAACCATGTGGAGCGTCTCGGTCTCGGCCTCACACCCGAGCTCGACCTCTCGTTGGCGCGTGGTTTGAACTACTATACGGGTGCTATATTCGAGGTCAAAGCCAACGACTATGCCATAGGCTCAATATCGGGCGGTGGTCGTTATGATGACCTCACAGGCATCTTCGGCATGTCGGGCATGTCGGGCGTAGGTATTTCGTTTGGTGCCGACCGTATATACGATGTGATGCTCGGACTTAGCCTCTTCCCCGAGGAGATTGGATGCTCAACAAAGGTACTCTTCACCAACTTGGGCGAGGAGGAGCAGGCGGCAGCCATGCCTCTCATTTCGGAGTTGCGCAACGCGGGTATCGCTGCGGAGATTTACCCCGATAGCGGCAAGATGAAGAAGCAGATGGAGTATGCCAACCGTCGCGGTATCCCATACGTAGTAATCATCGGCTCGGATGAGTTGCAGCGCGGCGTAGCCACGGTAAAGAACATGCTCTCGGGCGAGCAGCACGAAGTAGCCTTTGGCGACCTTGCATCAAATCTGTAAAACGCTGACAGAAAAGATGAAGAGGTTTCTTATCTCGATATTCTGTTTAGTGGCTACGTGCGTCGGTGCATCGGCGCAGCTCACCGAACAGCAACAGATACAGAAGCTCAACCTCGTATACCAACAAATACGAAGCAATTATGTCGACGATGTGCCTCTTGAACCGTTGGTTGAAGAGGCCATCAAAGCGACATTTAAGGAGTTGGACCCGCACTCGCAATACCTCACTCGCGAGGATATGGCGAGTCTGCGTGCGCGCATCAAAGGCGAGTTTGCCGGCGTAGGCATACGCTACATGAAGCACAACGACTCGATAGTCGTTCGCAGCATCATGGCCAACTCACCCGCCAACAAGGCCGACATCAAGCCTAACGACCGCATAATAGCCATCGACAACCAAAACGTAGCAGGCCTCCACACAGACAGCGTCGCCACCCTACTGCGAGGCGACGTCGGCAGCAGGCTATCTCTACAAATCGTACGTCGCAACGAGCCTAAACCAATAAGTATCAACCTACAACGCGACTATATCGACAATAGTGTTGTAAGCGCGTCATTCCGCGTAGGCGACATCGGCTACATCGCTATATCGTCCTTCTCGAAGCGTGTATCCTCCGATTTTTTAGACGCTTACTATGAGCTTGGCGACATTGAAAGCCTCATAATAGACCTTCGCGATAATGGCGGTGGCACCCTCACCGGAGCCATAGACCTATCATCACTATTCCTCAAAAAGGGAGAGGTCATCGTCGCCACCGAGGGCAGAAGCTCGACGACAACACACCGTAAAAATCAGGACAAAGTATCACTAACAATACCATTGGTTGTTATCATCAATGAGAGCAGTGCCTCGGCGAGCGAGATATTCGCCGGAGCTATCCAGGACCACGACCGAGGTGTAATCATCGGACGCACAAGCTTTGGCAAGGGACTTATTCAGCGCGTTATCGACCTCAAAGATGGCACAGGCTTGGCCCTAACCGTAGCACGCTATAAGACACCTTCGGGTCGTGTAATACAGCGACCCTACGAGATGGGCGATAGGGATGCGTACAAGCAAGATAGCCTGCGCTACATGCACCCCGACTCAATACCCCACGACCATAAGCTACTCTTCAAGACACTCAACAGCGGGCGTAAGATATATGGCGGCGGAGGCATCACACCCGACATATACATCGACACCCACGCCATCGCACTCTCCGACTGCGTAACGAAGGCTGTGGCAGAGGCCCGTTTCGAGCACCTGATTATCGACCTATGGGACAGAGTATCCCCCGAAGATATAGTCGAGCAATACCCCACATACTGGGAGTTTAGCGACAGATACACCGTCGACACGGCTCTCCTCGATGAGTTCTACGCCACGACGAACTGCATGGAGTTTACGCAGCTCGACGAGAAATTCATTCTGACGATGCTCAAAGCGACCATGGCCGAGCAGTTATATGGCATTGGCGCGCGATATTATATATATGGTATCGACTTCGACCAGACGCTGCAACGCGCCATAGCCATCGCCGGCGACGAGGCAATTATGCGTTCTACGCTTATGTAGCGTCGATTTTCGCCAAAATATTTGGATAGTTAAGAAATAATCGCTACCTTCGTTTTACCAAACAAACAACATTAAAACTACCCAAATTATGGCTTCGGATTTTGCACCACGTCGCGACCATGACGACTTTGGTGAGCAGATTTACACTAAGGCTGTGCGCGCCGGCAAGCGCACCTACTTCTTCGATGTTAAGGCAACACGCGCCAACGACTACTTTATAACCATCACCGAGTCACGCAAGAAGATAAACCCCGATGGTTCTGCATCGTTCTCTCGCCATCAGGTATATCTCTACAAGGAGGATTTCGGCAAGTTTATGGAGGGTATCTCCGAGATGATTGACTACATCAAGGAGCATAAGCCCGAGTTCTTCGAGCAGCAGCAAAATAGCTCAATAGACGAGGAGTTCGAGAAATTGTAGATAGCGTAGAGGTTGCAAACTTTTGAGTAGCAACCTCTTTTTAATATATTAAGAATGAGTAAACAACGCCTTTTACTTGGTTTCAGTGGCGGCATCGATAGCTGCGCTGCCGTCGGCCGTCTTCGAGCCGAGGGCTACGAGGTTGTGGCACTTACCATCGACACCATAGGCGACGAGCAGATGATGCGACAGGCGCGCGAGGCTGCCGAAAGGTTGTCCATAGAGTGGATAGGCTACGATGCCCGCAAAGAGTTTAAGCGCGACGTTATCGACTATTTCGTCTCGGAGTACCTCGCAGGACACACACCCGCGCCCTGCACCCGCTGCAACACACATATCAAGTGGCGCATACTATGTCAGGTTGCCGACAGACTAAACATCGAACATATAGCCACGGGGCACTACTTTAACGTCGTTAAGAGAGACAATCGCTTCTACGTGGCCAAAGGCGCAGACAGCGATAAAGACCAATCATACTATCTGTGGGGGCTACCTCAGCAGACACTGCGTCGCATCATCACCCCCATGGGCAATGCCATAAAGAGCATAATCAAGGCCGAGGTATCGGACAAGAGGGAGAGCATGGGCATCTGCTTCCTCAAAGGGTGCTCCTATGGCGAGTTTCTGCGCCTGCACACATCATCTATTCGCTCAGGCGAGGTCATCAACATGGAGGGCACAGTTGTTGGCCGACACGATGGCGTCGCACTCTACACCATAGGACAAAAACGCGGTAGCGGCATCCCCGAAGGCATGCGTGTAGTCGATATCAAGGCAAAGGATAATACACTGATTGTAGGCAGTAACAGCGATTTATATAAATCTACACTTTATATCGAGCAGTGCGTAGTTGTCGACGAGGAGGAACTCCTTACGGCCGACGACATCACAATAAAAATACGAGGCATCGGGCGCAACCCATCGCTCCCCGTAACCATACAAAAGAGCGAACGTGGCTACATCATAACAACCAACGATAAGGCGTGGGCTCCCGCCAAGGGACAACCATTAGTTTTTTATCGCGAGAATTTGGTAATTGGAGGTGGAATAGTTGTTGATTTCGAGTAAAATTCTTACATTTGCGCGATTTTTATTAAAAGCACAACAAGATGGTTAAAAGATTATACGATTGGGTGTTATCGTGGAGCGATAGCAAATGGGGATGGTTAGCACTCTTCTTCATGGCACTTTTCGAGGCGAGCTGGTTTCCTCTGCCACCCGACATTCTGCTTATCGCACTCTGCCTTGGCGCAACGAAACGCTCATTTCGATTTGCGTCGATATGCCTTTTAGGCTCGGTCTTGGGTGCCGCATTGGGCTATGCCATAGGCTACTTCCTATGGACAACACCCGCTGGCGACCCCACGTCAATCGCGCAATTCTTCTACGACCATATTTTCAGCGTCGAGACATTCAATAACGTGGGTGAGTTGTACGACAAATACAACTTCATGATTGTCTTCACGGCAGGTTTCACGCCGCTGCCATTCAAGATATTCACGATTGCGGGCGGCATGTGCCACATCAACATTCCGATGTTTATCATCGCCTCGGTCGTATCGCGAGGCCTCAGATTCTTCCTTATCGGATGGCTTATTTGGAAGTTTGGCGCACCCATCAAGACCTTCATCGACAAGTACTTCAACCTACTTGCGACGCTTCTTGGTGCAATGCTCATAGGCTTTACGTTACTCGCCTTTTGGCTTATTGGTGGCGACGAGGAGAGCACATCAACCACACCCGAGCCTACGACCACGACCGAGCAGATTACCATCGAGGAGCCCTCGGTGGTTAACGACACGCTCGAATTTACCGAGAACGAAGCGACATGCAACAATACGGACTTATAGGCCGCCGACTGAGTCATTCATTCTCGAAACGATACTTCACCGACAAGTTTCGTAGCGAGGGTATCGACGCATGCTACTCACTTTACGAATTAGATGATATAGAGGGGATAAAAAGTCTGATTATCAACAATAACGCTCTGCGCGGACTAAATGTAACAATTCCCTACAAGCAGAGCGTCATCCCCTATCTCGACAGTCTATCTAAGGAGGCGCAAGCCATCGGCGCAGTAAACTGCATCGCCATAGCCGATGGTAAATTAACGGGATATAACACCGACGTAAGGGGTATCGAGGCGAGCCTCGACTGCCTCGACATAACAAGCTCCTACCGAGCCATAGTTTTGGGTACAGGCGGAGCTGCAAAGGCTGTGCGATATGTTCTACACAACCGAGGCATAGAGCATATCGTAGTGTCGCGCGACGCCTCGCGTGGCGACTATACCTATGCCACGTTACCCCCCGAGCTAATCGCGTCGCACCACCTAATCATCAACACCACCCCTGCGGGCATGTATCCCAACATCGACACGATGCCCGCCATCGACCTTACGGCCATAGGCACCAAGCATCGACTCTTCGACTTGGTATACAACCCCTCGCCCACACTTCTCATGCGTCAAATGGAAGAGAGAGGAGCCACAGTCCTTGGCGGCGGACTTATGCTCGAAGTGCAAGCCGAAGCTTCGTGGAAGATTTGGAACGAGAGGTAGAGCGACAATACGCGATTAACTCACCGATACTCAGGGGTAATCAATACTCAATATTGAGCAGTTGCTCGGCACACTCAGCATCCTCAGCGCGCACCATAAGTCTAACGGGGAAGGCCACCGGCGTATAGATTGACGACATATACTCGCCATGCAGCACGCAGAATATTGAGGCACTATCCAAAACCGACTTGGCAATCTCCGCCTGAACGGGGTTGTCGTATACACGGAGAGCCACCAGAGAATCACACATTGAAGTATTCTTATCCATAGCTGCAAAGTTTTGGTAAATATAAGACAAAATTCTTAATTTTACAACCTCGCAGCAGAAAATTATCCAAGAAATAATTCATATATTTGTACGGTGAAATAGACCCTTTATTTGAAGACGCTATGCAGGAGTTTGTGCATCTACATGTTCACAGCCAATATTCGCTGTTGGATGGCCAGGCAAGTATTCAGAAGCTTGTCGATAAGGCCATTGCCGACGGCATGCCCGGCATAGCTCTTACCGACCACGGCAACATGTTCGGTGTCAAGGAGTTCTTCAACTATGTATCGAAGAAAAACTCAGAGCGCAAAAACAAGATTAAGGACGCCAAGGCCCTTATCGAGCGTCTCGAAAATGGCACTGCCACCGATGCAGAAAAGGGCGAGGACGAGGCCGAAGCCTTAGCCAAGGCGCGTGTTGCTCTCGACGCCCTACCGAAGGCCGAGTTTAAGGGCATCATAGGCTGCGAGGTCTATGTTGCTCGTCGACGTCTCTTCAACAAGGAGGGTAAGGAGGATCAGAGTGGATATCACCTCATACTTCTCGCAAAAAATATGCAGGGCTACAAGAACCTGATAAAGATTGTATCGAAGGGTTACACCGAGGGATTCTATATGCGCCCCCGCACCGACCGCGTCGAGTTGGAGAAGTACCACGAGGGGCTTATATGCTGCTCGGCATGTATTGGTGGTGAGATACCCCGACATATACGCACCGACAGTTTCGACAAGGCCGAGGAGGCTATCCAATGGCACAAGAGCGTGTTTGGCGACGACTACTACTTCGAGTTGCAGCTACACAAGGCCACCGTCGAGCGCGCCAACCACGAAGCCTACCACGAGCAAGTCAAGGTAAACAAACATCTCATAGAGTACTCCAAGAAGTTTGGCGTAAAGCTTATGTGCTCAAACGACGTGCACTTCGTTGACGAGGAGCACGCCGAGGCACACGACCGTCTTATCTGCTTAGGCACGGGACGCGACCTCGACGACCCCAAACGTATGCTCTACTCTAAGCAGGAGTGGATGAAGACCACCGCCGAGATGAACGAGCTCTTTGCTGACGTCCCCGAGGCACTGCGCAACACCGTAGAGATACTTAACAAGGTTGAGACCTACTCTATCGACCATGCACCCATCATGCCCACCTACGCCATTCCCGAGGAGTTTGGCACCGAGGAGGGCTACCGCCAGAAGTACACCAAGAAAGACCTCTTCGACGAGTTCACGCAGGATGAGAATGGCAATGTAGTGATGTCGGAAGAGGAGGCCAAGAAGAAGATAGAGAAGCTCGGAGGCTACGACAAGCTCTACCGCATAAAGCTCGAAGCCGACTACCTCGCAAAACTCGCCATGGATGGCGCCGTAAAGCGATACGGTGAGGATATGAGCGAGGAGACACGCACACGCTTGAAGTTCGAGTTGCACATCATGAAGACCATGGGTTTCCCTGGCTACTTCCTCATCGTGCAGGACTTCATACGTGCCGCACGCGAGGAGTTGGATGTATCCGTAGGCCCCGGCCGTGGCTCGGCTGCCGGCTCTGCGGTAGCCTACTGTCTCGGCATCACGCAGATTGACCCTATTGCCTACGACCTGCTCTTTGAGCGTTTTCTCAACCCCGACCGAATATCGCTGCCGGATATCGATATCGACTTCGATGACGATGGTCGCGGACGCGTGCTTAACTGGGTAACGCAGAAGTACGGCAAAGAGAAGGTTGCACACATCATTACCTACGGCACGATGGCCACAAAGATGGCCCTCAAAGATGTTGCGCGCGTACAGAAGCTCCCCCTGGCACAGGCAAACCAGCTTTGCAAGTGGGTACCCGACCGCATCCAAGACCCCAACGACAAGGATAAGCAACTCAAAATAAACCTCAAAAACGCCATCATGGCTGTTCCCGAGCTGCAAGCTGCCGAGCAGTCGGACGACCCCGTCATGCGCGACACCATCAAGTATGCCCGCATGCTCGAAGGTAATGTGCGAGGCACGGGTGTCCATGCCTGCGGCACAATCATCTGCCGCGACGACATCACCGACTGGGTACCCGTGAGCACGGCTGACGACAAGGAGACGGGCGAAAAGATGCTCGTAACGCAGTATGAAGGCTCCGTGATTGAGGATACGGGACTTATCAAGATGGACTTCCTCGGTTTGAAGACCCTCTCGATAATCAAGGATGCCGTGGAGACCGTGAAGCAGACACACGGCGTATCTATCGACATCGACAACATCCCTATCGACGATAAAAAGACATATCAACTCTACTGCGAGGGCCGCACCGTCGGTACATTCCAGTTTGAGTCGCCGGGCATGCAGAAGTATCTTCGCGAGTTGCAACCCTCGACCTTTGAGGATCTTATCGCGATGAACGCCCTATACCGTCCCGGCCCCATGGACTATATCCCCGACTTTATCGACCGTAAGCACGGCCGTAAGCCTATTGTCTACGATATAGACATCATGGAGCGATATTTGAAGGACACCTACGGCATCACCGTGTACCAGGAGCAGGTCATGCTCCTATCGCGCCTACTCGGCAACTTCACGCGTGGCGAGTCCGACACGTTGCGTAAGGCGATGGGTAAGAAGATTAAGTCGAAGCTGGACGAGCTAAAACCCAAATTTATTGCGGGCGGTAAGTCGAATGGCCACGACGAGAAGGTTTTGGAGAAGATATGGGCCGATTGGGAGAAGTTCGCATCGTACGCCTTCAACAAGTCTCACGCAACGTGCTACTCATGGGTAGCCTATCAGACAGCCTATATCAAGGCCCACTACCCATCAGAGTATATGGCGACGGTGCTCAGCCGCAACCTTAACGATATCAAGCAGGTTACGGTCTACATGACCGAGTGCAAGAGCATGGGTATCGCGGTGTTGGGTCCCGACATCAACGAGTCGATGGTTAAGTTCTCGACCAACAAGAAGGGCGATGTGCGCTTTGGTCTCGCTGCAATCAAGGGTGTAGGCGAGGCTGCATCACAGGCCATCGTCAACGAGCGCATAAGCAATGGCCCATATAAGTCGATATACGACTTTATCGAGCGCGTAAACTTCTCGGTTGTCAACCGCAAGTGTTTGGAGAGTATCGCGTTGGCCGGAGGCTTTGACTCGCTGATTGACTTTAACCGTTCACGCTTCTTTGCCGCAGACAGCAACGGCGTTGTCTTCCTCGATATGCTGGTACGCTATGGACAGCGCGTGCAGATGGAGCGTCAAAATGCACAGCAGAGCCTCTTTGGCATGGCCGGAGATACGGGCGACATACAGCAGCCACGCGTTCCCGTTGCTGAGGATTGGAACAACCTCACCATACTGAACAAGGAGCGCGAGGTTATTGGTCTCTACCTCTCGGCACACCCCCTCGACCGCTTTGGCTTCATTCTGCGCAAGATGTGCCAGGCCGAGTTAGGCAGCCTCTCCGACCTTACAGGCATGGATGGTCGTCAGCTGGGTGTTGCGGGCGTGGTAACAAGCGTTACGCCGCTTAGCACAAAGGATGGTCGTCGTTATGCGCGCTTTGTGATGGAGGACTACAACACGCAGCACGAGTTTACGCTATTTAGCAAAGACTACGAGAAGTTCGGAATACTCATTGAGCAAAACAACTTCCTGTATATCAGCGGCAAGGTACAACCACGACCCTATCGTGAGCCTGTCGAGTTGGAGTTTAAGATAAACTCTATTCAGCATCTTGCGGAGGTTGCCGAGCAGATTAAGTCGATACACATAAACATCCCGATTAACGAGGTGTCGACAACGCTCACCGAGATGCTTGCCGAGAAGATTGAGGCTACACCGGGTAAAACGAACCTGACATTCACGATATACGACCCGATTGAGGATGTCAAAGTAAAACTCGCATCGCGCGCCTACCGCGTAGAGCCCACGAGTGAGTTTATGGAGTTTTTGGACAACAATGAACTTAATTACAATATTACTAACAACTAAAACATTACAATTATGGCATTAGAGATTAAGAAAGAGAATTACGAGGAGATTTTGGGCAAGGGTATGCCCGTAGTTATCGACTTCTGGGCAACATGGTGTGGCCCCTGCCGCATGGTATCGCCCATCATCGACGAGCTCGCAGCAGAGTACGACGGTAAGGTGCTTATCGGCAAGTGCGATGTTGACGCTAACGACGACATCGTTGCTCAGTACATGGTACGCAACATCCCCACAATCATCTTCATTAAGGATGGCAAGCAGGTAGACAAGCACGTAGGTGCAGCTACTAAGGAGCAGCTCAAAGCTAAGATTGAGGCTATGCTCTAATCTTTGCCCAGAGCAGACAAAAGGTACGCCCCCTCCGGGGGGGGGCAATTTTTTTTTTTTTTTAATGTACCTCTTTGGGGGTTTGTCCCCCCTCC
>JAZRDV010000010.1:0-171213 GCA_045660465.1 Alistipes sp.
AATTTGGCGATTTTAGACGAAAGGATAACGAATGCTTACATCACTTGTATTGGTATGCTATGTCGGCACATTCTGTGCCTACTCCACATACTGTACAGGTGTGGAGTATAGTTTATTTTCGTCGAGGCCACGCCAAATGCCCATTGTTAGATAAACGAATGGCTCCACACTTTCTTTTTTTTAGGAATCACCTTGCAGGAGTCTAAAGGTAAAAATCAAATTGTTATGAACTTAATACAAAAGATTGACATCTGTAAGAGTTGTCAAAATTGTAAGCGAGGCAGGCAAGGTATCGTATGTGGACTTACAGAAGAGAAACCTACTTTTGAGAAAGATTGCCCTAACTATGTTGTAGGTAAAGAGGCTGTTTCGGCGAAGAAGAATTCGATGTCGCCATTTTTTCAAGCCATTAAGGATTTTTATGAAGATCGTTATGACTATGAATTCCGCACAACTCGCTCCAATTTTTGGTGGGTACAACTCTATTTGTTGTTGGCCAGAGTTGTTATTTGTGCTGTAACAATCTTCCTTGCGGGGATAACCGCAAATGATGCAATTGTGGTATTGGGAATTGTGGCATTGGAGGCTTTTGCTGCGCTTAATGTTCGAGCAATCACAGTTCTTTGGATAAGACGTAGTCACGATATCGGAATCTCGGGCTGGTTTAGTTTGCCTGCAATTTTTATTGATCTTTCGGGATTTGGATATTGGGCTTTAATACTACTGGTGGCATTCTCTTCAAATAATTACAACTACGAAGGAATTACATCATCGCCCGTAGCAGACGGTTTTATCATTATTGCGTTCGTGCTTCTTCTGAGTAGCATAGCATTTATTCCGGGCCAAAAGAGGGATAATAAATATGGTAAATATCCGGTTGTGTAGTAAGATTGTCCAACAGGTTTGAATGTAAAAAAAGAACCTGTCTACATTATGTAGGCAGGTTCTTTATCTAGCAAACAAATCTAGCACTTTTGTTGGCTCTGTGATTTTAGGTTTAATAGTCATATTTTTTTACAGAATTTGTTTCATTTAACATTTTTTATGAATGGCAGTTAGTATCTCACCTTAAAATAGTCTAACACCGCTTTGTAGTTATCTTGTGCCGTTAGACATGTGTCGAGAAGATAACCTCGCACATTGTTCCACTCCCGCAAACCGCGATAGTAGAACATTTTGAGCTCCTCGGTGATGATGAATGGCACATAACCATTCGCCAAACACTCCTTGAACATCACAAGACGACCGACACGACCATTGCCATCCTGGAATGGGTGTATTGACTCGAAACGCTGATGCAGGTCTATAATATCCTCAAACGACTTCTGCTTCTTGCCGTTGTACTCTTTGAGGAGGGCTTGCATCTCACGATGCACATCTTCGGGTGCAGTGGTCTCGTTGCCACCTACTTCGTTAGGTAGGAGTTTATAGTCGCCAACGGTAAACCAATCTCTGCGACTATCCGAAGTGCTAGATTTGAGAATTAGATGCAGTTCCTTGATAAGGCTCTCGGTAAGTCGTTCCTCTGCTCGGTCAATTATAAGGTCGATGCATCGGAAGTGATTTGTCGTCTCGATGATATCATCTACACGAATACTCTCGCCCTCAATACCTATGGTGTTGGTCTCGAAGATATAGCGCGTCTGGTCGTGCGTTAGGCGGCTGCCTTCGATGTGGTTGGAGTTGTAGGTAAGGTCAATTTGCGTCTTGTGATAGATACCACCTTTGAGCCTTGCGTCCTTCTCTTGGCGCAGAACAACGAGCAGTGGCATTGCCTTACGCTGGCGAGGTTTTCTACCAGGAAGTTCCGCCCCGGCAGGAATATTCCAAGTCTTACCCACGAGGGTTGCACCCTCAATCTTTCCGAGGGAGCAGTAATTACGCGCTGTGCGCTCTGCAATGCCAAATTTTGAGGCAAATTCTGCAACTGAAATATACTTCATACGCTACGACTATCGGCAAGTTTTAGACCGATTTTCTGTGCAAATATAGCAATTCTTGCCGATAACGGCAAATTATCCACATATATTCTATTGTTCATTTACCTTTTTACCTCCATCAAACCTTAAGGAGAGGTAGTAGTTTGTTAGTGGTGCTTTGCAATTTGTATTTATATAGAACTTGCTTATGTAAAGAGAATAGGCGGCAGTCGTGATGACTCCCGCCTATTGCTTTTTTAGCAAGTCTGTAAATAAAAACTATGACTGCTCCCACGGCGTGGCAGAGTCGTCTGCGATATAAGTGATTTGGCGTATTGCTAATGGGATTTGGCAACTTCCGACTTATTGGAATATAATCCGTAATCTACCAATATTTTACGTATGTTAGGAATTGATCTATTACACTCATTTGCTATTACATTCATTATACGATAGGATTTCACATCAGGATATAAATCCCGTAACTTCTGATATCTAGAGCATATCTTAGCATGCATCAAACTACGCTCCCTCTCAAGAGGTGTTTTTAGGTTGTCCTCATTAATCCCTGAAATTATTGGCATTAAATCTTTCTTTTCAGACTCATATTGATCTACTAACTCCGAAGTGTGTATACAATCCTTTTTTTGAGAAAATATTGGGTTAGCGATAGATTGTATTTCGATAAATTCATCAGAGTTAAACATCTTACCTTCCCCCAATAATAGCCACCTCGCGTTAAGATTAGGTAACACTTGTAATATACGAATAATTGGAGTTAACCCAATTCGGCCATTCAACATACCACTGAGGTATTGAGGCTTCCATCCCATCATACGTGCAAACAGAGCTTTATTTCCATCAGCTACACTGTTTATTAATTCTATTAAACGTGTCGTCATAATCTATTATTAATAATCTCCTGACAAAGATAGGATAAATGTTAATTGTAGGCAAATTTCCAAAGAAAGTTTATTAAATTTATTTCATAATTTATATCGTAATTATAAACTGTTCTATTTAGTCAAAAACAAAGTGTAGTACGTATTGTTGTTCAACACCTTTCACGATAAAACTCACAAAATCAAAACTTAATAATTTTATAAGATTATAAGTAATAGTTGAGTTATACATTTAAGTTATACAACCCTTGGGTTGATAGTTTTACAGAATTTGTTTCTGGAAAAGTAAGCTGCGAACTAAATTATCACCTCTTATACAAGACCAATTCGCCAGGGGCTGGATAATCTATGGGAATTAATTTTAGATTAAACGGCAGATTCATTGTATGCGCATCAGCAATTGACATGTCAAGAATATCATGCTCCTCACAATAACTATAAACCAATTTAAGGTATCTTCGCAGTATCAATAACGACGGGAATTCATTGCTTTTATAATGCCACTCTAATAAATCTCTTCCTCCCTTAGAACTATTACAATGTTTGCACGACCGCACAAGATTATCTGCCGAGTTAGAGCCGTTTGCAATTTTAGGTATTATATGATCAATAGAAATATCCGACTCACTACCACAATAGGCACAGACATCACTATATTCAATTTTTACCCGTTCATCATCTAACATTGAGCCTAATTTCATCTTCCCAGACATCAAACCCGCAAATAGTCGACTTCTAATGATAAATGACAACTTTGAGTATGATTTCTCTTGGCGCGACACAGCTGAATGTGCCATGGCTAAATTAGCATATGACCAAAATATAAGTTCTCTAATAGTATTTATTTGCTTTGCCACAAGAGTAATTTGCTAAATTATCCGACATATAATTATTAGCAACACAAATTTACAAAACATTCCGTAAACGACAAACTAAAAAGCCTAAGAGTCATACATTAAAAGTTGTACAACACGTGGGAAGGTGAGAGGTTAAGGAAGTTAGTGAAGTTAGTGAAGTTAGAGATAATTATCTTGTCCTTAATTTCCATAAACTCCCTAATTCCCTAATCTCCCTAAACTCTCTAAACTCCTTAATCTCCCTAATCTCCTTAAACTCTCTCCCCCACTAATCTCGCCCTACTGCATATTAGGCAGAGTTATTGAGGGCGAATACCACATACTAATTATGCGCGCACGTGCGTTAGCGTAGAAAATAGCGTTATGAAGTGTTTGTGGACAATATTGACAACTGCGGGCATCGTGCTCCTCACGGCGCACACGTGCTGCGCACAGGAGCAGGTATCGAAGCCCGAGCCCGAGACAACAATAGCGGTCGAGGATGAGAGTGTCATAGCCCTATTGGAGCACTACGCAGAGCTGCGTCCCGACCTACACCACAGCCTACAAATACGTTCGTGGCGACCCCACACGACGATGTTCCTACTACAACCCATGGGCGTAGAGCCACATCTATGGGACATGTCGGCCGTAGCACCGAGCATACGTGTGAACGTACCAACATTCACCGACCGCAACTCCATAACGCTACGCATAGGCGACCACAGCCGTGCAACGATAACATTCAGCAACGGCTCGGCATTCAACCACATGGCGTGGCCCAACGACCCCGGAGCATATCGCGACGCCCGAACACTATCGTTTCCGCTACCGAGATAGAGTGAGCAATGGCTAAACAGTCATAACGCCCCATAACCCCATAACCCCATAACCCCATCATCCCATAGTCCCACTGTCCCGTCATTCCCCTACCCCACCAATAAAAACAACCTGAATAGAACGTACTCGGGGTACGACCTATTCAGGCTGTCTATTTCGAGGCTTCGATTAGCCTCTATTATGCTATATTAGAGCGACTGCTCATCGCGCAAGTCCTCAACATCTGCCTTGATAAGCAGACCGTTGACAGCCGACTGCTCGGCAGTAGCGCGAAGCTCCGTGGTCATAGGCACGCGCTCCTCCTCAACTGCGGGGAGTGCATCCTCGCCGTTAATCTTCTCTACAACGAAGATATAAGCGGCATCCGTACCCTTAACCTTAGTAGCCTGCTCGGCATTGCGTGTCGATGTGATGGCGTTGATAAGACGTGCATCGCGAACATCGCCGATAGTCTGATCGGTACCCTTAACACCTGCAAAGGCCGTAGCATCGCCCTCCATAGTGAGGTTCTCGGCAATCATGGCGTACTTCTTATCGCGAAGCAAGGCACGACGTGCAGCGAACTCATTGTTGATATACTTCTCGTTGTCGATAGATACGATTACGGCAACATAGATTGAGCCATCGATGCTGAAACGCTTAGTCTCGCCAACCTGAGCACCATAAGCCCATACTGCCATGCTGCGTGAGTTGGGGATGTTACCCGCCATGCGCTGTACGGCATAGTAGGGGTTGGGACGATAGTCGCCACGGTTAACAGTAACGGTAGCAGGAGTATAGTTGGCGGCATCAGCAGCAAGCTGGAAGCCCTCAACACCGCTACCCATAGCAGCCTCGAATGACTCTACCTTGCCTGTAATCTCGCGGATAGTCTTCTCGCTGGGAACGATATCCTTCTTAACGTCTGCCGAGAGAACAAACTGTGCCTTCTCGCCAAGCGATGCAATCTTAACAACCGAAGGAACACCGCTATTGAGGAATGCGAATACCTCACCCTCCTTGCGACCGATGAAGTTCTGAGCCTGAGTCTCGGTGAGCTGCTCGAACTGAACAGCACCATCAACGAAGTCGGCCGAAGTGGTAGTCTTGGTGATATCGCCACCGTTAGCCACAACCTCTGCTACAAAGGCCTCAGCGTCAGCCATAGAGTCGAACTCGGCCATCTGGAAGTCGTATGACACGGGAGCCTCAACCTTCTTGATGAAGTAGTTGGCAACCCATGCGTTGTTCACGGGCTCGGCGGGAGTATAGTTCTTACCTGCAAGCAAAGCCTCCTTCTCGTCGCCGAGAGTCTCAACATTCTTGTAACCTGCAACCTTACCACCGGCAACGCGCACAGCATCCTTAATCTTCACCACATCGCCCGCAGCAGCGGCAACAGCCTCGTTGAGAGCCTTCATATCCTCGGCAATAGCAGCCTCGTCAGCCTCCGAAGCCTCAACATCGAAGCGAACGTAACGTACTACGCGTGAGCCATAACGATTGTTCTCGGTGCGGTGAGCCTCAGCATAGGCGATAACCTCCTCGTCAGTAACGGTAACCAACGAATCGGCAATCGATGCGTAGGGAACAGCTACATAACGGCCATCGAACGTAAGGTTCTCCTTGCGGAGCTGATCCTCAACATCGAGGCGGTTGGCGTAGATACCCATAGCATAGAGGGCTGAGTACTTGCCCGTAGCGATGGTGCTTGCAGCGTTGAGCGATTCGAGAGCCCAAGCGTTCTGCGCGATAACCTCCTTATACTCGGCGGGATAGTCGGCATAGGTGTTCAACACGTCGGTTGTGAAGGTGTACGAGTAGTTGTTGATATCACCCTCGGTTACGGTGATACCCACCTGCTTCAAAGCGGGTGCGAGGTAGTCGTTGTACAACACGGCGCGTGAGGTCATGTCAGCCACCTGATCCTGGTTGAGCTCCTGGAACTGGTCGTAGGCGTTGCGTACCTGCTGGTACTCCGACTGCTTAACAGCCTTGCCACCAACAACCATAACAGTCTCATCGGCAATCTCCTGGTTGCCACCGCGGTAGCTGAGCTGATCGCCAAGAATGAAAGCCAAAAGTACAACACCGATAACTATCGAAAGCACGATGCCGTATTTTGTTCTAAGTGTGTTTAATGTTGCCATAAAAAAACTTTTATTATTATTTTATTCGTTATATTCCTCACTATTTCGCCACAACGAGGGCGTGTAGTTTTACAAAATAGCCGTCAAAGATAACATTTTTTTATTAAACTACCTAAAATATATACCTTTTTTTACTCCGCGCGCGTGATACGCACCAAATCGAGACGCGACTGCTCGCGGCTAAGAATCTTTATACGGTAGCCATTTACGGCTATTTCGTCATCCTGCTGCGGGATGCCGCCATGCTCAGCGATGATATATCCCGCCAGGGTGTCGTACTCGTCGCTCTCGGGGATGCCCAAGTCGTAACGCTCGTTGAGGTACTCAACCTCCAAGCGGCACGAGAAGACCCACTCGCCATCGCCCTCAACGCGCTCAATCATCTCCTGCACGTCGTGCTCGTCCTCAATCTCGCCGAATATCTGCTCCAAGACATCCTCCAACGATATGATACCCGCCGTGCCACCAAACTCATCAATGACGACGGCAATTGAGGCGCGTCGCTTGGTAAATGTTTCGAGCATCGTTTGCAAGGGCATGGTCTCGGCAACATAGATTGTCTTGATGAGAATATCCGATATGCTCTTAGGACGTTCGAAGAGGCTCTTCGAGTTGACATATCCGATGATGTTATCTATGGTGTCGTGCCACACGAAGATGCGCGAATAGTGTGTCTCGACGAAGCGTGCGGTGAGCTCCTCGATGGTTGTAGATTCGAGGTCTACGGCCTCAACATCAACACGTTGCACCATGCAGTCGCGCACACGCAAGTCTGCAAAATCCAACGCATTTTGGAACAGACGTATATCCTCCTCATCCTCCTGCTGCACCTCGACATTGTCGGCCTCGACGAGCTGTGCAAGGTCGTCGCGATTAAACTCCGTCTGCTCCTCGCGTGGCGCAACACGTCGTCCAGCAAGTCGCATCAGACCATACGACAGCAATGAGGTAAGGCGCGATATGGGGTAAAGGATGATGTATATGACGAAGAGTATGGGCGCAAAGGCCGTGTAGTAGAAGTTGGGGTTATGCTTAAAGATGGACTTCGGGATATACTCGCCGAGGAAGATGATGACAATGGTCGAAATTACCGTCTCGCTGAGGACATTCTCCCAGCCAAAGAGGTGCTGCAACAGCTGCGACATGAACATTGAGTAGATAACAAGCGCAATGTTGTTACCCACCAAGATTGTCGTTATGTAGTTTCCCGCATTGCGCGCAAAGATGTCGGCAATATGGTCGAACATGGGGTTCTGCTTACGGTCTATCTCCTCGCGCAGTCGGTTACGACTGAGAAAGGCTATCTCCATACCCGAGAAGAAGGCCGAGAAAAGCAACATAACGGCTATTATCGCTACGGTTGTTCCCATTATATCTATCTGTTTATCGTTTTGGCAGAACGTTGTGTCGCACTGCTACATATCATCGCTCGGCAGAACATTTAACGTCTTGTCGGGCCATCGGCACGCAAGCCTGTTTCAAGTCTTGCAGAGCTGATATTATCGGTTTTCAGAGCCTCGGTGCCACCCCTCTGCATCGACTGAGGGCGTCCATCAATACTTGCCGGCGCACCCTCCTTGCGGGGCGATATAACCCCCGGCTGCGACGGCGGTGTCTTGATGCCGGCGCGCGACTTCGGACGCTGGTCGGGCAGCTGCGGCTTGGCCCCGCGACCCTCGCGACCCTCGCGACCCTTGTTCAATATCGACTTGCTATCATCCGCTGCCGTCTCCTTGGTCTTGGCCTCGGCCTCAGCCTCGCGGGCATCGCGCTCACGCGAACGCTCCTCACGGTCGCTCTCGTCAACCTCAAACTCCATCTCGCTACTATACTTGCGGAAATGGATGTTGCGAAGGTCGTCATCGGCATCGAAGCCTACACCCTCGTGCAAGCCCTCGGGCTGCACAATCTTGGTGTCGACGTTCGAGTATATCTTCTTGGTCTTGGCGTTCCAGAAGAGCTGCTGCGTGTACACCTCCGTGAGACCCGTCACCGTGGTGTCCTGCTTGCCGCGGTTATGCTTTATAACCACGACATGGCCCTTAGCCTCCCAAAGTTGCTGATTTTCGTAGTATATGGCATAGTTGGCCGTAAGTACGACGTCGACCAACGCCAACGAGTCGGACGTGAAGGTCGTCATCTTGATACCTCGACGAAACTCCTTGTAGGGGTTCTTCGCGAGGCTGTAACCCTCAATCAATGGGGCTGTGAAGGTATATGAGCGTTCGCCATTCTCCATCATCGTGATGGTGCGGTTCTCGCTCGACTCGGTCATCAACGTCTCGGTGTCGTAGACCGTAGGCTCGGGTTTATTGTTGCACGAGAATAGCAATGTAGCACTCCCCAATACGGAGAGTGCTACCATAGCGTATAGTCTCGTAGCAATGCGCATTACACTACCCTACGATTAGCGGTAACGTACAGTTGTAGACTGACCTGCCGCAAAGCCACACTTAACGGTGTAACGCTGGCCTGCCTGCAACTCAGCAAAGAAGCATGTCTCCTGCTGGGGGAATGCAGCGCGGTAGCCGCCCATGAGCTGCTGAGCAACCTTCTGTACCTCGGGCTGGTCTTTGAGAAGATTTACAGCCTGAGCCATAGCGTCGTATGCTGCCCAATATACCGAGGCACCACCAATCTTATCATCCGAGCAGGGCGACGAAGCGTAGCACTGACCGAGGATGAAGTATGAGTATCCGTTCTCGGGGTTGATAGCACGAAGCTCGCGTGCAGCGTCAGCAGCTGCCGAGTAGTTGCGGCCGGCAATCTCGATAAGTGCAATCTGAACATAGAGGGGCTCCTTGCCTGCGGGGTCGGTCTCTACGGCCAACGCCTCACGCAGATATTTGAGGGCCTTCTCGTTCTCGCCACGGTTCTTGAAGCCCTGAGCGAGGAACAATGCAGTCTCCGACGAGGGCTTTACCGAGTAGTACTTCTCGGTTGTAGCGAAGAAGAAGTCGCTCGTACACTGAGCACGCGACATGAGAGCCACGGCCTGTGCGAGTATATCCTGATTATCGGGATCTGCCTCCAACTTAGCGGCAAAGAGTGTTTCGAGGTTCTCGCAGCTTGCAGCACCGCTAGTACCAAAGCTTGTCTCGAAGAGGTCGCGATACTGCTCATCCTCGGCTGCAACATCAGCAAAGAGGGGTGAGAGACGCTCGTACTCGGCCAACACGATGTCGCTTGTTACCTCATCGTCATACTCGAAGTCCTCGCAGAGGTTCTTGAAGTACGACGACACGATGTCGAGGTGAATCTTGCCTGTCTCCATGGCGGCATCCACAGCATCCTTCAAACCTGCGCGGAGCAAAGGACGGTTTGTGGTGCAGTATTTGAGCATGTCGCGAGCCTTCATATCGAGGATATAATCCTTACCATTCTTCGAGTGGTCGCCGAAGTATGTTACGCGTGTGTCGTAGATGAGCAAGATAGAGTCGATGTACATTCTCTTCTCGTCGATGCTGCGAGCGCGTGCCGCCTTGTTCTTGTAGAGTGTTACACCACGAGCAAATGTCTGCTGCGATGCTGCGGGGCAGTTGTTGAAGAGCTGCTGGAAGTGCTCTGTTGCAGCCTTAAAGTCCTTGGCGTCGATAGCCTCTTTGAGGAAGTTTGAAGCACCGATGTTTGCGGCGCGCTCCTCTACGGTAGCACCCCATTTGCCATACAAGGCGTCATCGCTGAAATCCTGCGCCGTAGCCGTGAAGCCCACGAACATAGCGGCCGCAGCCAAAATAAGTTTTACGCTTTTCATAAATTTTAGTTTTATTTAGTTTTGTTTGTTTCTGTTCGTCGTCAACTGCTCACCACTCAAAAAGAGCTCAATCGCCCACCTCAACTGCCACTTGTGCCACACATCACCTCCCCATAGCGTACTGCCCATTCGGGCTAAAAACCAAGAGGTCGAGAATAGCCGCTTATCACGTGCGTCGGCCTAATTTAGTGTCAGAAGCTGCTAGGCTTGGCCTCGCAGGTTTATCAGGTTGGATGGGCTGTACTCAGCGTACTGCCCATTCGGGCTGAAAACCAAGAGGTCGAAAATAGCCGCTTATCACGTGCGTCGGCCTAATTTAGTGTCAGAAGCTGCTAGGCTTGGCCTCGCAGGTTTATCAGGCTGGATGGGCTGTACTTTGCGTACTGCCCATTCGGGCTGAAAACCAAGAGGTCGAGAATGGCGGCTTATCACACTAAATTAATCGTACTTTTGACGCACAAACCAATAATCCGATGTATCAGCCGAGAAGAGACTGAACCCTACGGATAGTTTATAGTAGTTTTGCGTTACAAGTCCTATCTTCGCTCCCGCCACATTCACAGCCTTAGGTGCAGCCTGACGGCCATACTCGAAGGCGATGTTTACGGACGAGGCACCCCACACCTTCACGGGCAGGCCGAGACCAAGCGTTACGGCGAGCTGTCCTATGCGCTCCCCGGCAAATGTCTGGTAGTAGTTGCCGAGGCGAATACCGGCGCGATACGACATGCGGTTGAGGTAGTTACGCACATCGTTCGAGCGAGGCGTATACTCGAAGCCGGCCTTGATGGTATGGGTGTTGGTGTAGGCAACCGCCAAAGCGTCGTTGGCCACACCCTCCGTGTAGTCGGTATTGTCATCACCCCACATTGCGTAGTTGTAGTCCACGCCCCATGCCATGGTGCGATCCTTATAGTAGATACCTGCACCCACCTGGTGTGGCACACGCAGGTCGAGGCGGTCAATCTTATCACGCAGTGGTGAGGGGTATATCTGGTTTACGGTGTTATCGGTATATACGTAGCTCTCGCGACGCGGGTTAAGACGTCCACCGAGGTCGTAGGTAGCACCCAGGGTCAGTATGCGCGACTCGTTGTATATGATGTTCCACTGCACACCCGCCTGGAACTTAAAGTTCGAGACGGCATAACGGTCAAGACCCTTTGTCGAGGAGTATACGCCCGAGCCTGTAACCATGTCGGACACCTTGGTGGTGTAGCTACGCTCGATGTTTCCCCAATAGTATTTCGCCGCCACGCCTATCGAGAAGTTGCGCCACGGTGCCCAGCCGAGCGACAGCTTCACCTCCGAGATATCGCCATCGCCATCGTGCGAGTAGAGCACACGGCCGATGTCTGCCCAATTTGCGGGCTGCTGATCCTCGGTACGCATCTTGTAGCCCACGCTGCTGTACGGCACGAGCGAGAATGTAGCACCGAGATTTTTAGCCAACGGGAAGGCTATGGCGAAGTTGTGGATGTTGACGGTGTTGTAGACGGTCTTTGCCTTATGTGTCATCACACCCGACGCATCGTACTTGGGCTGGTTGTTGCGGAAATGGGTACCATCGAACGACATGTCGAATAGGAAGCTCTTCGAGGGTGCGACACTCGAAGCCGCGGGGTTGAGCATATTGATATGGCCGATGTTACGCTCGGCTATACCCACGCCGCCCATCGAACGCTGCATCACACTACCCGGCGTAAGTAGCTCGCCGGCACCAAACATCGAGTATGGCGAGTAGGCGTTAATGCTACTCGACTGCGCAAATGCGGCAATAGGCAGCATCACTGCCACCGCCAGAAACAGAACTATGACTCTATCTAACCTCTGCATTATACTCCAAAATTCTGTTAAGCCCGAAAATAACCGGCTCACAACTTGCAAATATCGCGTTTTTAATTCGTTTTACAAAATATTTTGCATCCCCGCCAGTGAAAATTACGTATTTTTTCTTGTTTTTCTGCATAAATGCAGAGATGTAACCCTCAATCTCGTGGGTTATGCCTTGCATAACACCCTGTTCGATGGCCTCGCGCGTAGTGCGACCATAGGGCAACACCTCCTCCGTAGGTGAGCATAACGGCAACTTAGCGGTGAAGTGCTCCAAGCTGCGAAAACGTGTCATCACACCGAGCGAGATATTACCTCCCACGTATGCGCCATCGATTACGTAGTCGATGGTTATGGCCGTACCGAAGTCCACGACCATGACATCGCCATCCGAATACATAGCACTCGCACCCACGGCCGCAGCGAGTCGGTCGGCACCGAGAGTCTCTGGGGTGTGATAACGATTGACCATAGGCACGGGGGTTACGCCCGGGCGGAAGCACACCACCCTCGCAAGCAACTCTTCGAGCAGCGAGCACACGCGCTCCTCACCGCCACGCGTAGAGCTTACGATGGCCTGCTGCACACCGTCGTGACGCGATACTATATCTCTGAGCCACAGCTCCTCGGGCTGCTCCGCAACATACTCGGCCACGACCTGCGACGACGCCATGATGACCGCCTTGGCGCGGCTATTTCCTATGTCGACTATAAGGTTCATATCTCTATTTCTGATTATCATCCACCGCAGCCAACTGACGCAACATATCGACACCCTCGGCAATGCTATATATCTTTCTAACGGCCATCGACAGGCGATTATTGTACTGCTTGACGACAAATCTATCGGGCTGTGCCACGACCTTGCGCAGGAGGTTAAGGAAGGTATCGGTTTTGAAGTATGGCGAGTTGTTATCGCCCACGAAGCGCACTATCATCAAACCGTTCTTAACCTTGACATGCTCCATACCGAGGTTGACAGCCTCACGGCGCAGACGCACCACATCGATAAGCTCGTTGAGAGGCTGAGGCACCTTGCCGAAGCGGTCCTCCATACGCAGTTTGAAGGCCTCAAACTGCTCGTCGTTGCGCATGGCATCTATCTCGCGGTAGAGTCGCAACTTCTCGGCCTGCGAGCGCACATAACTATCGGGGATAGAGGCATCTACATCAATATCGATGGTTGCATCGTCGACAAACGACACATCCCTCATCGCGTCGTTCTCCGTCTGTGTGAGGCCCGACGTATCGAGACCCTCGGCACGTAGCTCCGAGATTGCCTGATTGAGAATCTTCTGGTAGGTCTCGATACCCACATCCGCAATGAAGCCACTCTGCTCGGCACCTAAGAGATTTCCGGCACCACGTATGTCGAGATCCTGCATCGCGATATTAAATCCCGAGCCGAGATCCGAGAACTCCTCAATGGCGCGTAGCCTGCGACGCGCATCGCCACCAATAAGCTCGTCGGGAGGCGACAGCAGATAACAGAAGCTCTTCTTATCGGAACGTCCCACACGACCGCGCAGCTGATGCAAATCGCTGAGTCCAAAGCGGTGGGCATCGTTGATGATGATGGTATTGGCATTGGCGATATCAATACCGTTCTCGACGATGGTCGTCGAGAGCAGCACATCGAACTCGCCATAAATGAAGTCCATGATGAGGCGTTCGAGCTGCTCCGCGGGCATACGTCCATGACCCACACCCACACGGGCCTTGGGACATAGGCGCGTAATCATACCCTGCAACGTAGGCAGGTCGTCGACGCGGTTATGCACGAAGTAGACCTGACCGCCACGCGCCAGCTCCTCCTCGATAGCGTCGCGGATGATATCCTCGCTGAAAAGGTGCGACTCGGTAACGATAGGCTGACGGTTGGGCGGTGGTGTCGAGATTACGGAGAGGTCGCGTGAGCCCATGAGCGAGAACTGCAACGTGCGAGGTATGGGCGTTGCGGTGAGCGTAAGCGTATCCACCGACACGGCCATCTGCGTGAGCTTCTCCTTGGCGGCCACGCCAAACTTCTGCTCCTCGTCGATGATGAGCAGACCCAAGTCCGAAAACTCCACCTGCTTTGAGAGCATCTTGTGCGTGCCGATGAGTATATCTATCTTTCCCGCCTTCAACTCATCCAATATGCGGTGCGTCTCCTTCGTCGACTTGGTGCGATTGAGATACTCGACCGTCACGGGGAGGTCTCTGAGACGCTCCGAGAATGAGCGGTTGTGCTGCAAGGCGAGGATTGTTGTAGGCACGAGCACCGCCGTCTGCTTGCCGTCGACCGCAGCCTTGGAGGCTGCACGTATGGCAACTTCGGTCTTGCCGAAGCCAACATCGCCACATACTAAGCGGTCCATCGGCTGGTCGGACTCCATATCGCGCTTCACCGCAGCGATGGCCGTCTGCTGGTCGGGCGTATCCTCCCACTTGAACGAGGCCTCCAACTCCTGTTGCAGGTAACCATCGGCCGAGAAGGCAAAGCCCTTCGACGCCTTACGCTTGGCATAGAGCGCAATAAGCTCGCGCGAGATATCCTTTACGGCCTTCTTGGTCGTCGCTTTAAGCTTCTGCCATGCTCCGTTGCCGAGTTTATATATCTTCGGGGGCTCTCCCTCGCCACTCTTATAGCGCGATATGCGGTGCAGCGCGTGGACGTTGACAAAGAGTATGTCGTTATCCTTGTAGATAAGCTTTATAGCCTCCTTCGTATGTCCGTTATCGTTGAGCTTAACCAGACCGCCAAAGCGACCCACGCCATGGTCGATATGCACCACATAGTCGCCCACTTTCAGTGCGTTAAGCTCGGCGACGGTCATCTGCTCGTCGCGCTTAATCTCGCCACGTATGCGGTAACGCTGATAGCGGTCAAATATCTGATGGTCGGTATATACGCAGACCTTCAACGCATTGTCTACGAAGCCCTCGTGCAGCACCACATCCTGAGCCTCAAACTCGACGCTGCGTCGCCCCACCTGATGAAAGATATTTGTCAGTCGCTCGACCTGTGCCTTGTTATGCGACAGGATGTAGGTCTTATACCCACGCTCCATGTTCCAACGAATATCGTCGGCAAGCATCTCGAAGTTACGGTTGAAGGCGGGTTGTGGGGCCGTATCGAAGGTTATCTTCGACGTCACGGGACGCTCACGCAGATTATCCTTGCGCACAACAACACTGCACCCCTTCAAGTCGCCGAGGAGCGTCTGACGCGATGTTACCCTCTGCGACAACGTCGCCACATCCTCCTCGTCGGTCGACTGTTCGAGCAGACGGCTGCGCACATCCGCAACCTTGCGCATAGCGAAGTCGGCATCGTCGAACCACCACACGGCGTCGCCCACAAAGCGGGCAAGAGAGACCCTCTGAGCATCCTTCTGCGACATGTTCGGGATAATATCCACGCTGTCGGGACGCTCCGCCGAGAGCTGACTCGATATCTCGAAGCGGCGCAACGAGTCGACCGTATCGCCAAAGAAGTCGATACGGTAGGGCTTCGACTCGACATACGAGAAGACATCCACAAGACCTCCTCGCACCGAGTACTGCCCCGGCTCGTAGACAAAATCGACCTTCACAAAGCCCGAGGCCTGCAACCACTCCACAAGCTCCGACTGCACCAACCTGTCGCCCACGGCAACACGGCGCGACTGCTCGGCCAAGTCCACCCTATCGGCCACAGCCTCGGCCAACGCCTCGGGGTAGGTGCAGACCACTAAATAGCCGCTCTTATGGGCCGCAATGGCATTCAGAGCAGCCGTGCGGCGCACGATACCCTGCGCATCCTCAGCACCATAGGCCACCGAACGCTTATATCCCGACGCAAAGAATACTACGTGCTCCTCGTCGAGCAGCTCGTAGAAGTCGTTGAGCAGATAGGCGGCACTATCTCTATCGTCCGCGACAAAAAGATGAATACCCCCGCGACGCACTATCGTTGCGGCGGCATAAAGCGAATAGGCCCCGCCGACCATCTGTTCGAGATGGACGGTAGAGCCTATATTTTCCAAACATCTATTCAGCTCGACAGCACGTTTGGACTTGCGGACGAGCTCCGATAAAAAGTTCATATCGTTACTTATCGTTTCACAAGTAGCGATTCAGAGCCCTGCTACTCAACCAGTAGCGACTGACCCTGCTTATCGAGGTATTTCACATCAATCATACCCACGCTCTGGTCGGCAGTGAGTTTGATGTAGATTTTGTACTTGCACATCCAACGCAAGCGCAGTGAGAGCAATCCGTGGCGCAAATATGTTGCAACATAGGGGCTCAGGCGTAGGTTTACGTAGCGACAACCCTTCGAGGCGAGGAGCTGAATCTGACCCTCAATCTTACGTTCGAGGAGTATGGTAGGCTCCACGCGGCCCGTGCCATGACACGTAGGACAGACATCCGAGGTCTCGGCAACGGCGATGGGACGTACGCGCTGGCGCGTAATCTGCATCAAGCCGAACTTCGTGAGGGGCAAAATGGTGTGCTTGGCCTTATCCGTAGCCATCAGCTTCTGCATCTCCTGGCAGAGTGTCTGTCGGCTCTGTGCCTTACGCATGTCGATGAAATCGACTATCACGATGCCACCCATATCCCTCAGGCGCAACTGGCGCGCTATCTCGGCAGCAGCAGCGAGGTTTACCTCCAAGGCTGTCTGCTCCTGGTCGTCCTCGGCCTTCGTGCGGTTACCCGAGTTGACGTCGATGACGTGCATAGCCTCGGTATGCTCGATGATAAGGTATGCACCGCGACGCAGCGACACATACTTTGCAAATAGCGACTTAATCTGTTTCGCGACATCGAAGTTATCGAAGATAGGCACCTTGCCCTTGTAGAGCTTCACAAGTCGGCCCATCTCGGGCTTAATGACCTGAATGTAGCTCTTAATCTCGTTGTACATCGTCTCGTCGTCGACGGTAATCTGCGAGAACGTATCGTTCAGCGAGTCGCGAATAATTGTGTTTACACGGCTCATCTCGCTCATGATGCGCGAGGGAGTCTCGCTTCGGCGTATCTCGCCGAGTGTCTTGTCCCATCTCTCGATAAGAGAGAGTATGTCTTGTTTGATGTCGGTATCCGAAGCATCGGCCGCCGCCGTGCGTATTATGACACCGAAGTTCTGCGGCAGCACCTCCTGTGCCACCTTTCTCAGTCGCTTCTTTGCAGTATTCGAGCGTATCTTTGTCGATACGAACACCTTGTTTGAGAATGGTACCAACACCACATTGCGTCCCGCGAGCGATATATCGGCAGTAAGACGCGGGCCCTTGGTCGATATTGCCTCCTTGGCAATCTGCACCATGATGGTTTGACCTACCTGCAAGTATTCACCGATACGGCCCTCCTTGGCGAGCTGCGGTTCGAGCTTCATACCCTCGACACGCATGGGTCGCTTGCCTCCCTGGCGGCTGTCGACAACTCGTTTTAGCGACGAGAAGTGTGCGCCGAGGTCGAGGTAGTGGATGAAGGCATCCTTCTCATGACCTATGTTTACGAATGCTGCGTTCAGTCCGGGCATAATCTTACGTACACGACCAAGATATATGTCGCCCACGGCAAAGCCCGTCTGACACTGCTCTTTGTTAAGCTCGACAAGCACCTTATCTTCGCAGAGTGCTATCGAGACCTCCGTTGGATTTACATTGATGATAAGTTCTCTGTTCATAGTTCAATGTAAATTACGGGATTAGTATTAAGAAGAGAGCCACGAGGGCAATCTTCTAAATAGGCGAAGAGGCTGACTAAAAGCCTTTTAGCCAGCCTCTTCATACCTTGCTTATAAGAAAAATTACTTCTTCTTATGACGATTCTTGCGAAGACGCTTCTTACGCTTGTGCGTCGCCATCTTATGGCGCTTGTGCTTCTTTCCGTTTGGCATAATTATAATGTATTAAGGTTTAAGTTTCATTATTTTACCTCGCTTGCGAAGCTCTTTGAGGGCTTGAATGCGGGGATGTTGTGCTCAGGAATTGTGATAGTCGTGTTCTTCGAGATGTTGCGAGCAACCTTAGTAGCACGCTTCTTGATAATGAAGCTACCGAAGCCACGCAAATATACGTTCTCACCCTTAATCATTGCGTACTTAACATTCTCCATGAAAGCCTCAACGATGGCCTGAACCTGAATCTTCTCTACACCGGTAGATTTTGCAATCTCGTTTACGATGTCTGCCTTTGTCATGATTTTAATCTTTTTATGTTAATTATCGTTAATAACAAGTTTTCCATTCCAGAAACAAGTCGTCCGTAGAACAACTTTTTTCGTTATTCGGACGGCAAATATACACCATATTGAGTTAATATGCAACAAAAAACCGAAATAAAATCTATTTTTTATTCGTGCAACTAACTGTACGGCAAATTATATGCAGCTCCACGGAGTCGTTTAGCGGAACGAGTTGAGAGCCACAGCCAATCCCTCGACAGCCTTGTCGAGTCCCTCCTGCAACTTCGAGCCGACCATCATCTTCATCATCATATTGAGCTCGGCATGGAGCACCATGCGTACTCGCGTGTCGAGAGACGAGACCTCGTGCAACTGAATCCAGAAGGTAAAGTCGATAGGCAGACCGCCCTCATCGGCCACAATCTTAACGTGCTTATTCTCAACCTTATCGGCGATGCGCAACGACACCTTGAAGCCCTTAACCTTGAACGAACATGTGTCGGGTGTTGCCTGCCACTCCTCGACCTTATCCTGCATTGCGGGGGTGAGGAAATCCATGCGCGAGATTATCGGGAAGATAAGCGACGCAGGGTGGTTTATCTGCTGTTGTTTCGATTCGTATTTCTCCATGTGAACAATCTATTTTAGGCGCAAAGATACTCTTTTTTATCTAATTACAAAACGTCGCTCGCTATCCGAGAGTATCTCAATTCGAACAACCATCGTATCGTCGGGCAGCAGTGCCTCAATCTTCTCGGGCCACTCCACGAGGCACAACTCGCCCGAAGCGAAGTACTCCTCGCAGCCGAAGTCGAGAGCCTCCTCGATGCGCTCTATACGATACATATCGAAGTGGTAGATGGTACGCTCCGAGCCCTCGTACTGATTTACGATGGCGAACGTCGGGCTTGTAACATCATCCTGCGCACCGAGGTACGCAGCAATACGGCTTATAAGCGTTGTCTTGCCTGCTCCCATCGGGGCATCGAACGCAACTACCGTGCGGCCGTCGAGAGCCTCAACAACAGCCTCGGCGACCTTATCGAGCTCGTCTAACGAGCTTATTTCCAATATCTTTTCCATAATCCTTATGTAGCAATCTATCGTTTCTTAGGCTTTAACACGACGTAGGGCACCAACATCTCCTCCATCGAGATACCGCCATGCTGAAAAGTATTCTTATAATACCTTATATATTTATTAGCATCGTTGTTGTAGACCAAAAAGTCGCGATTATAGGCGAATATATAGCTCGACGTCAGGCGTCCTGCGGGCAGCTGCACATCCTCGGGGCGCAACACCTCGTACACATCGCGCGAATTATAGGCGAGGTTACGTCCCGTCTTGTAGCGTAGATTGGGCGATGTCTCCCTATCGCCCGTAACTCGCACGGGGTTGTCGACACGTATCGTTCCGTGATCCGAGGTTACGATGACCTTATGTCCGCGCTCCGAGAGCATCCTGAACATTGCGAGCAGCTCCGAGTGCTCGAACCATGAGCGCGTGAGCGAGCGGAAGGCCGCCTCGTCGTCCGTAAGGTCGCGAATGATATCGGTCTCGGTGCGGGCATGCGAGAGGATGTCGAGGAAGTTATAGACAATGACCGAGAAGTCGGCATCATAGATGCGTTGCATGTTGTCGAGCATCTTACGTCCTGCCTCGGGGCGCACAAGCTTATCAAACGATATACGGTAGTTCTTGCCCGCCTGCGATACCAAGCGACGCAAAAACTCCTCCTCGTACTGATTCTTACCGCCATCCTCGTTATCATTGAGCCAACGCTCGGGCATAAGTTTGTCGATAGCCAGGGGCATCAGTCCCGCGAACAACGCATTGCGCGCATACTGCGTGGCGGTGGGCAAAATGGCGCAGTAGAAGTCATCGACCGCAACATCGAAGTAACTGCTGAGCAGAGGCTCTATGACACGCCACTGGTCGTAGCGCATATTGTCGATAAGGATGAGCGTAGTCTTACCCTCGTCAACCTCCGGAAAGATGCGACGACGCATCAGCGTATGCGACATATCGGGCGTCTCGGTCTCCGCAGAGCGGCGGTTTATCCAGTCGTAGTAGTTGCGACGCACAAACTTGCAGAACTCCTGGTTGGCCTCGTTCTTTTGGTAGCTGAGCACCTCGCGTATGCTTGCGTCCGACGAGTCGGCAAGCTCTATCTCCCACCCCACCAAACGACGATATAGCGTACACCAATCGGCAAACGTCTCGGCCGACTGCTGCTGCGCCGCTATACGCCCGAACTCGGCGCGATAATCGGCCGTAGTACGCTCGGTAACAAGCTGTTGCGAGTGAAGGTTTTTCTTTATCGAGAGCAGCACCTGATTGGGGTTTACGGGCTTGATTATGTAGTCGGCAATCTTCGACCCGATGGCCTTATCCATGATATTCTCCTCCTCGCTCTTCGTTACCATAATTACGGGTAGCGAGGGACGTGCCGCCTTAATCAGAGGCAGCGTTTCGAGGCCCGTCATGCCGGGCATCATCTCGTCGAGGATGACAAGGTCGTAGGCCTCCGACGATATCATCTCCACGGCATCGTAGCCATTGTTGCATGTCGCCACATCGTAGCCCTTCGACGCGAGGAACATGATATGCGGTTTGAGCAGGTCAATCTCATCATCGACCCAAAGTATCTTATTGTTCATAGTCCTTCAAATTATCTCTACTCTCTAACGCCGTGACAACCATTTTAATTGTCTCGTAGGTCGTATTCATATTTTCTGCCACCTCGTCGGCCGAGCACCAACGTACCTCGCTTATGCCCTCCTCCGTTTGGGCCACCAACGCCTCGGAGAGTGCCGTCATTGCCCACCACGTTGTGCATTTAAGTTCCCAGCGTCCATAGGTGTCGTAGGCATGCCATGTTCGACAAAGAGGCTCATCGCCAATGGTTTGCGCCACCACCCCTGTCTCCTCGCGCACCTCGCGCAGGGCCGCCTCGCGACAATCTTCGCCCGCCTCGACATGACCTTTGGGCAAGTCCCAGCGGCCACGTAGCAGTATCATCAGCAACTCGCCACGTTCATTGCGCACAACACCTCCCGCCGCCTCAACGGCCACAAACTGCTCGGCAAAATGGGCGAACGTATGTTCGGGGTCGGGGGTCATAACGGCCACAAATTTGTTTGTTTCGAGATTTTTTATTACTTTCGCTCTCGAAATATGTAATGACGTATCCACCTCCAACACGAGGCACGCCTCGGAGGGTTGCTCCGCCGTGAAGATAAGCTTCGACGAGCCTATGTAGATAGTGGGTGTCATGCTTAAAAGTTGCCGTTACGAGTGCAAAGATACTAAACCAATGCCAATTAAATAAATTTATAAACCATATTTTATGAAAAAATTACTCTTCATTATGACATTTGCATCAGTTCTCGCTGCGGGATGCTGCAACGAGAAGGCCGAGGAGGGAGCCGCTAATACGGCTGTCGCCATCGACAACAAACTCACAGATGCCGAGAAGCAGGCCGGCGTCTTCACCGCCGAGGTGATGTGGAAGATGGGCCGCATAGGCTCACAGCACCTCTCGCCCGACGGCTCGAAGCTACTCTACACGCTCACCGAGTACAACCTCGCTGAGAACAAGGGTATCACAACCCTCTGGTTGCGCGACATGGCTACCGGCGAGCAGACACAGATTACCGACTACACCTCGTCGAACCACTCTCCGCAGTGGCTCGACAACAGTTCTATCGCCTTCCTCTCGAACCGCTCGGGCAGTTCGCAGGTGTGGGCCATGAACATCGATCAGAGCGACGTGCGCCAGCTCACCTCATTCGACAAGGATGTTGAGGGCTTCGGCATCGCCGGCGACCACGCCTTCTATGTTCAGCGTGTGAAGGTTGCACCGCTCAAAGGCTCGGATAAGTATGCCGACATGGACAAGTCGAAGGTACGCATCTACGACGACCTCATGGTGCGCCACTGGGACTATTGGGATGACGGCTCATACCTCCACATCTTTGCTGCCGACTACGCCGACGGCAAGATTGCCGAGGGTAAGGATATCATCGGCGCGGAGTCGGCTTGGGATGCACCCCTTGCCCCCTACTTCGACAATGCCGAGATTCGCCTCTCGCCCGACGGCTCGATGCTCGCCTATACGTGCAAGCCTTTGAAGGGCACGGAGTATGCTCTGTCGACCGACTCGGATATCTTCCTCTACGACTTTGCCACGGAGGCTACGCGCAACCTCTCGAAAGAGGCTGCTACCGACGAGGAGAAGTTCGTGGGCTACGACAAGTACCCCGTATTCTCGCCCGACGGCACCAAGATTGCGTTCCGCTCGCAGCGTCGTCCCGGCAACGAGGCCGACCAGCAGCGTCTCTGGGTCTTTGACCTCGCAACCAACAAGGCCGACTACATCACTCGCAACCACGACTTCTGCGCTACGGAGGTTGTGTGGGATGGTAACGAGGCTATGTACTTCGTTCTGCCCTGGCGTGGCACACACCAGATTGCACATATCGACCTCAACGGCAACTTCAAGGCTATCACGTCGGGTAACCACGACATCAACGCCTTCACCATGGCCGAGGGTCGCATCGTAGCCAACATGAACACCATCTCGAAGGCTGTCGAGCTCTACGACGTGAACATCGCAACGGGCGAGCTCACACAGCTCACCGATGTCAACCGCGAGGTCTACGACAACATCCAGTTTGGCGAGGTTCAGGAGCGTTGGATTGACACTACCGATGGTCAGAAGATGCTCACATGGGTAATTCTTCCTCCCAACTTCGACCCCACAAAGAAGTATCCCACGCTGCTCTACTGCCAGGGTGGCCCTCAGAGCATCGTATCGCAGTTCTGGAGCTACCGTTGGAACTTCCAGCTCATGGCCGCTCATGGCTACGTTATCGTAGCACCCAACCGCCACGGCTGCCCCTCGTTCGGTCAGGCATGGACCGACCAGATTTCGGGCGACTACTCGGGACAGAATATCGAGGACTACCTCGCTGCTATCGACACCGTGGCTAAGGAGCCATGGGTAGACACCGACCACATGGGTTGTGTAGGTGCTTCGTATGGCGGCTACTCGACCTACTATCTTGCGGGCGTTCACAACAAGCGTTTCAAGGCCTTCATCGCCCACTGTGGCATCTTCAACTTCGAGTCGATGTATGGCCACACGGAGGAGCTCTTCTTCGTTACGAACGACTACGGTGGCGCATATTGGGATAAGGCAAATGCTACCGCACAGCGTTCTTACGCCAACTCGCCCCACAAGCTCGTGGCTAATTGGGATACGCCGATTATGATTATCACAGGCGAGAAGGACTACCGCATCCCCTACACCCAGTCGTTGGAGGCCTTCACGGCAGCCCGCGTACAGGGTATCGATGCCCGCCTGGTATCGTTCGAGAACGAGGCACACCAGGTATTCCAGCCTCAGAACTCGGTGGTATGGAATCGTGAGTTCTTCGGTTGGTTGGACAAGTATCTGAAATAGCCAATCATTCGACAATATTTCGTCGCACAAAGGGCCGTTTCCTATGGAAGCGGTCTTTTTTTACATCTTTTTTTTACGCCGATATTTGGTATTTTGGCAAAAAATTTTATATCTTTGTATAACGTTTGACGCTGTTCGAACGTCTACCCAAATGAAAATTATAGCAAACAAAACTAACAAACTATTAATAATTAATCACTTAAAACAAAGCATTATGAACGCAAAACGACTTTTCTATTTGCTTCTTGCTCTCCCATTGCTCTTCACAGCATGTAAGGAGACTCCCGAGCCTACTCCCGCTCCTAAGCCCGAGTTGAAGCTCGTATCTGAGGCTACCGTAGCTTTCGAGGCTGAGGGTGGCGTAGGCACTATCGTCTATGAGTTGAAGAACGCTGTGCAGGGCACAGTTCTTACAGCTACCGATAACGCTGAGTGGATCTCTGACGTTACCGTTGGCGAGACCGTTACCTACTTCGTTGAGGCTAACGAGAGCGAGGAGGCACGTACAGCAAAGATTACCCTTTCGTACGGCACTTTGGCTCCCATCGACGTAACCATCAACCAGGCAGGTACTGTTAAGGAGAATCCTACTCCCGCCACTGAGTACACAATGGTCTGTGCCGAGCGTATTCCCAGCTCGGAGCTTGACTACGCGAACAACTACGTAAGCATCGGTATGTGCGACGCCGACGAGAACGTTCAGTTCGGCCTCACATTGGTTGGCGAGGAGAATGCCGAGATTCTTATGCCCGGCACCTACACCGTAGCTGACGAGACCGTAGTTCTCGAAGACCTACTCTTGGCTGTTTTTGAGCCCGCTATCGAGTACACCATCACCGACGCTACTGTTACCGTTGCTGTAACAGACGAGGAGGAGGGTATCTACTCAATCGAGGCACTTCTCACCACCGAGGAGGGCGACGTTAAGGTTGTTTTCGAGGGCGAAGTTGAGGACATGGAGCCCACGCCCGCACCCGGCGGCCCCGAGACTATCAACCCCATAGCTATCGACGCCGAGTTCATGGAGACAGGTAACTTCTTCTTGTGGATTTGGGTTGACGAGGAGAATCAGGTTTACCACGCTTTGGACATGTACGACTTGGTAGATCCTAACGACAACTACCTCAGCGAGGGCCACTATTCAATGAAGGATGGCTCTATCGGTGCTGAGTGGTCATCATGGGGTCTTTTGGAGGATGGCTACGCTATGAGTTATGCCGCTACTGGCGCCGAGATTGACCTTACTATCAACGATGACAACACCGTTACTTTGGAGGGTTACATTAAGTCGGAGTTGGGTCACCACGGCGATATCGAGTGGACAGGCACTATCGAGGGCTTCATCTTCGAGACTCCCGAGCCTATCGACGTTGTATTCAACGAGGCTGCTGTTACCAAGTTCGAGTGGGAGGAGAACAACTACATCGAGGTAACTTTCACTAACGAGAACGACACCTTTGCAGCATACTTCAATGTTGACCAGAGAGATATCGTTACCGGCACTTATGCTATCGACGGCACATACGACAATGGCACCGTAACTGCCAAGAAGAGTAAGTTCAACGGCGATTCATTGTCTGAGGGTGGCCAGTTCATCGTATCTAACGACAAGGCTGACTACACCGTAGCCATGAACTTCTTCGTAGGCACACAGGAGTACAACGCTAACTTCGCTGGTAACATCACTCTTCCCGACGGCAACCTGATGGGTGCTCCCGCACCTGAGAAGCTCGACGCTGAGAGCGTAGAGGAGGTGTATGCACAGTATTATAGTGATGTATGTGGTTGGGATGTTAGCTTCAAGATGGGCGAGGCAAACGGCAATAACCGAAACATTATCAGCTTCCTTCCTACCGTAGATAACAAATTGCTGCTCGACGCCGGCTCATACAGCACAGCTAACGGCACTATCGATGCCGAATACTCATTCTACCATGTTGACAACAGCAGTGAGTCTGAGAGCATCGTTGAGGCTGCTGTTGAGGTTCAGGTTGACTATGACAACCAGACACACACCTTCACAGGTTCGTACAAAACTGCTTCGGGCATAGAGGGTACTATCAACTGGACAGGTAATGTTCGTAATTTCGTATATACTCAGCCCGGTGGCGAAGGCTTGGACGAGTACACAGAGTGGGGCTACCAGCGTTTTGCAAGTTGGAGCCATAAGAGTGTAGCACGTGAGTTCTACATTACACTCTCATCTGCTGATGGTTCACTCGTAGACTTAGTCCTCATGCTCTACGCATATCCTCACACAGCAAAGTATATTCCCGCAGGTAAGTACTATGTTGCAGAGACGAAGAACGACTACACCAATTCTCCCGACTGTCTCTATTGCAGCAATCAGACAAATGGTACGTACCTCAACGAGGATTTCAACGCAACCGGTGGTTGGGTTAAGGTTAAGCACCTCGTAGGCCAGTATGAGATCACATTCGAGCTCGAAACATCGCTTGGCAACACCATCAAGGGTACATACGTTGGCTCAGGTAACGAGTACAACGGTGCTATCGAGTTCCCCACTGAGGAGTATGAGGCTCCCGAGGATGAGAACCAGGGCGGCAACCAGGGTGGCAACGAAGGCGGCAATGAAGGCGGCAACGAGGGCGGCAACGAAGGCGGCAACGAAGGTGGCAATGAAGGTGGCAACGAAGGCGGCAACACCAATGTTGAGGAGATGGTTATTGACTGGTGTGCTATCGATTGGTCTGGCACGGTTAACGGTGTAAGCGACACTGAGATTGCCTTCTATCAGGGCGCAAGCGCGCAGCACATTGTTGCATTCGTATTCCCCGAGCCCGGCGTAGTTGTTCCCGGCACATACACCGAGTCAAATGGCGGTTTGGTTATGCAGTACTGCCAGTACAATAAATGGACTGCCGGTCCTAAGATGGATACATGTACAGCGATTGTAACGGCCGAGGCTGATGGTAGCTTCACATTCGACGTAACATTCACCATCCCCGATGATGATATTACACGTCATTTCAACTACACTCAGGCGTTATAGTATTTAGCAATACTACTCACCACGAGGCTCTCCCCACGGAGGGCCTCGTTTTGTTTTTTATCTGTCCCATTGTCGCATCGTCCCATTGTCTTTTGAGATTATGGGACTTTGAGACTTTGAGACCTTGGGATTTTGGGACGACCTTTTTTTTTGCGCGCCGTGGGTAGAAATGGGTAATTGTGGGTAGATGTAGGTAGTCGTAGGCGAATTTTAGGCGCGCTACCCACTACTACCCAGCACTACCTACAATTACCCACCACTACCTATAATTCTACGCCCATGGCAGTTATGAGACTTTGGGACTCTTTTTTTTTCGGTTTATTGCTCTATTTAGAAAAAATATACTATTTTTGTATTTTAGTAGGAGGTTAATGCACTATTGTGTCGTGTTTGAAAAACCAAAAACAAAACTATAACTAATTAATTTTTTACATTATGAAACTGAGACATTTACTCTATTTCCTTGCAGCAGTGCCCTTCGTATTTGCTGCTTGTAACGAGGAGCCCGAGCCTACGCCCGTAGCTGACCCCACGGTAAGCGTTACCGCTATTCAGGCTGCTGAGACATCGCTCACATTCTCTATCGACGTTAAGGATGCCGTTAGCGCAGCCTACGTCGTAGTTGAGGCCACAGAGGCTGAGCCTACCGCCGAGGAGATTATCGGCAGTGGCAAGCCCGTTGCTGTAAACAAGCTTTCGGCAGTTATCGCCGATGGTCTTACACCCGAGACCGAGTATCAGATTGTTGCTGCCGCAGCCGGCAACAACAAGGTTGTGAAGTCGCCCGTTGTTAAGATGACCACTCTCAAAGATGAGAGCGGCAACCAGGGTGGTAACCAGGGTGGCAACGAGCAGCCCGAGCCCAACGAGACAGAGTTCAACCTCCTCTCTGAGCCCAAGATGACCTTCGAGGCTGAGGGTGGCTTCGGCTTCATCGCCTACGAGGTTATCAACCCCATTGAGGATGCAGTGGTTGAGGCTACATGCGCAGCAGCATGGGTGTCGTTGACCATCGAGGATCAGGTTGCATTCGTCGTAAGCCCCAATACCGAGAGCGTAGCTCGCCAGACAAAGGTTGTTCTTAGCTACGGTCAGGAGCACACATTGGAGGTAGTAGTTGAGCAGAAGGCAGCACCCGCAGGTCCTATCGAGGGCTTCGACGTTGTGTTCACAAGCGCATCGTACACCATGGCCAGCTCGTATGGCGACGCTGAGATCTACCAGTTCCGCAACGACGATGGCGTACAGGCAAACGTTTACTTCGAGAAGTCGTTGGCACACCCCATGGCTCCCGGCACATACTCAGCATCGAACTATGTTACGGCAGGTCAGCCCACATTCGCGACAAGCGAGAGCCGCGTAAGCTTCTACGACAACGACGAGAAGGTTACAGGCGTTTACTTCACAGGCGGTACTATCAAGGTTGAGATTGTTAACGAGCAGTATGTCGTTACGTTCGACACTACTATCAGCTACAACGACGGCATCCCCTTCAAGGGTACGTTCACCGGTTTGTTCGCTAACGACACCCTCTGGAACGGAAACGTGCAGCCCGAGCCTACTCCCGAGTACAACACTTGGACATCGGCATCGCTCGTTAGCATTGCTAATGGCGTAGTTGAGATTGACTTCGTTGACGCCGAGAGCAACACTCTCCGCATGGGCTTCTATGTTGATAACGCAGCTACCTACCTTCCCGCAGGCAGCTACGCCCCCGGCATGCCTATGGCAGGTAAGTATAGCATCAGCAGCAACCTCACCGTTGCCGGCACACGCTACGACTACAACACCGATATGAACACGTTGGACAACACCGTAGAGGTAGTGCTCCTCGCTGACGACACCTATACGTTCACCTTCAACAACCTTATCTTTGGCACAGACCAGAAGGTATCGGGCTCATGGACAGGCCTCATTGACGGCCTCACACAGAATCAGGGCGGCAATGAAGGTGGCGAAGAAGGCGGCGAAGAAGGCGGCGAGACCTTGGAGGTAGACTACCTCACAACCTACGTTGTGGCTTACGCTGATGGTGACTTTGGCGGCTACACATTCTCTACCGAAGGTGGAAACAGCCCCTCGAAGGGTGCGTTTGTACGTGTTCTTTTGAACGCTGCTGACCGCCAGGGTGGCGTTATCAAGGAGGGTACCTACACCCACATCCTCAAAGCAAATGGTGTTAACCCCGAGCTTAGCGCAGGTCAGTTCTGCGTAGAGCGTTACTGCGAGGATGCTTGGGCAGGCTGGCCCGTATACGGCAAAAACGTAGGTAGCGCAGATATGACCGTAACCAAGGATGGCGACACCTATACAGTTGTTATCACTGTTGACGGCATCAAGTTCGGCTACCAGGGCACATTCAAGTAGTAGACTCGTAAGTCTATTATAGGCTACCACGCGAGGCTCTCCACGGAGGGCCTCGTTTTGTTTTTTGTAGGGGGACAATGGGACTATGGGACTATGGGACTTTGAGACCTTGGGACCTTGGGACTTTTTGTCGTCCCATCGTCCCATCTTCCCATCTTCCCATCTTCCCATCGTTCTATCGTCCCGCTATCATAACGCCGAAATTCGCCATTTTATCCACTCCCTTGTTTTTTGGCATTTTTTTTACTACCTTTGAACATCTAAAAAGTTTTCACCACTATGCGAAAGACCGTTAATGTTAACATCGGCTCACTACCCTTTGTTATCGACGACAACGCCTACGAGGCACTGAGCAGCTACCTCGATGACATAGAGTCGCGACTCGATAGTGAGGATAGTGGCTCGATGCGCAATATCGAGGTGCGCATCGCACGCCTCTTCGATAGACGACTGAGCGAGCACCATCAGGTCGTAGACCTCGACATGGTGCGCGATGCCATGGCGATGATAGGCACGCCCGAATCCTTTGGCAGGGCCGAGTTGCGCCCGTCGCGACATGAGGATGTGGAGTATATCGACGTCGAGGAGGTAAATCAGCGCGAGCCACGAAGCCAAGAGCGCAAGCGCGCGGAGGTGGCAACGGTAGATAACCGCACAGACGTCGCGCACCATGCTGAACAGAGCATGTCCCACGCGGAGCCCTACGACTACCCCACACACCTATATCGCTCGCGCGGCGACCGTGTGATAGCGGGCGTATGCGGAGGTATTGCAAAGTATGCAAACATACCGGTAAACAAGATAAGGGTAACATTTGTCGTACTTGCCATATTTGCAGGCCTGACGCTCATTGCCTACTTCATAATGTGGTATCTCGTACCCGAGGAGCCACTCTTGGACGTAAATGGCAATGTAATTGATACGTCCCAGAAAAAAGAGCAGTAATGGCACAGATTAGAACAATAGGCATACTCACCTCGGGAGGCGATGCTCCGGGCATGAACGCTGCAATACGCGCCGTAACACGCACGGCCATATACAACGGCTACCGCGTCATGGGCATAAAGCGTGGATACTACGGCTTGGTATATGACGAAATCGAGGAGTTCACGTCGAAGTCGGTGAGCAACATCATTCAGCATGGTGGCACAATACTCAAAACAGCACGCTGCAAGGAGTTCACCACCCCCGAGGGTCGCAAGAGAGCCTACGACAACCTGCTGAGGGCCGAGATTGATGCCCTCGTGGTCATTGGCGGCGACGGCACACTGACGGGTGCACGCATCTTTGCCGAGGAGTATGACATACCCATCGTGGGACTCCCGGGCACCATAGATAACGACCTCGGAGGCACCGACAGCACAATAGGCTACGACACGGCACTAAACACCATCGTCGAGGCGGTGGATAAGATACGCGACACGGCGACGAGCCACGAGCGTCTCTTCTTCGTGGAGGTGATGGGCCACATGGCGGGATACCTCGCACTTAACAGCGCAATAGCCTCGGGTGCCGAGGCGGCGATAATACCCGAGATGGAGACCGAGATAGACCAACTTGCCGACCTCATAAACCGAGGCTTCCGCAAGAGCAAGTCATCGGCCATAGTCCTCGTGGCAGAGAATCCCGAGACGGGAGGTGCCATGGGCCTTGCACAACGCATAAAGGAGGAGTTTGAGCAGTACGACGCGCGCGTAACCATCCTCGGGCATCTGCAACGTGGCGGCTCGCCCACGGCTGCCGACCGCATACTTGCCTCGCGCATGGGAGCACAAGCCATAACGGCACTGAGCGAGGGACAGCGCAACGTGATGATAGGAATAAAGAATGGCGAACTTGTCTACGTCCCCTTCTCCAAGGCTACGACACACACCAAGACCATAGACCACGAGGGCGTAGAGTTGGTCAAGATGCTCTCGATATAGGATATAAATCGACAACCCAAACATAGTATGAAACGTGTTATCGGCATAGGAAATGCCCTTACGGATATGCTCGTAAACCTGTCGGACGACGAGGTGCTACACAACTACCAGCTTGCAAAGGGCTCGATGAGCCTTGTGGATAGCAAGTTGCAGACCGATATATCGAAGTCCGTAGCCGGATGCCCCTACTCGCTATCGCTCGGAGGCTCGGCAGGAAACACCATACGTGCCATGGCGCGCCTCGGCACGCCCGTAGCCTTCATCGGCAAGGTGGGCGAAGATACCACGGGTGAGTTCTACGAGCAGGCACTGCGCAACTGCGGCGTCATGCCCTACATACTGCGCTCGAAGCACAAGTCCGGCAAGTGCGTGTCGCTCATATCGCCCGATGGCGAGCGTACCTTCGTCACGCACCTCGGCGCAGCCCTCGACCTTAGGGCCAAGGATATTGACGCCTCGATTTTCGACAACTACGACTGCCTATATGTCGAGGGATACCTCGTGCAAGACCACGACCTTATACGCTCGACAATAGAGAAAGCAAAGGCTCGCGGCCTGAAAGTGGCCATAGACCTCGCCTCGTTCAACGTGGTAGAGGAGAACCGCGACTTCCTGCGCGACATCGTCGAACGCTACGTCGACATACTCTTTGCCAACGAGGATGAGGCCCACGCCTTCACGGGCGAGCAAGAGCCGCTAAATGCGTTACAGCAGATTAGCCGTATATGTGAGTTGGTGGTGGTTAAGATTGGCACGCGCGGCGCGCTTATTAAGCGTGGCGACGAGGTGGTGCACGTGGGCATCATGGCTGCCGCCAAGCGCGTAGATACAACAGGTGCGGGCGACTTCTACGCCGCAGGCTTCCTCGCAGCACTATGCGAGGGTATGACGCTGAGGCAGTGCGGCACCATAGGTGCAATCACAGCCGGCAAGGTTATAGAGGTTGTAGGCACAACCTTCGGCGAGGAGGCATGGGCCGACATCTTCCGTCTGGTGGAGAGGGTACGCACGGAGAAGTACCTATTCTAAACCGCGACATACTGAGACATAAACAACGAGAGTGGCTAATTTACTATTTAGCCACTCTCATTATATTAATATATATAGGTCTACTCCTATTTTGCAGCATTGAGTGAGCCGGCCTGCTTCAAAGTCTTAGCCTCGGGCTTCTCTGCTGAGAACTGAGCACCGTTGTTTGTCTCCATAACGGCAGCCTCAACCTTCTTACCGGTGTTAACAACGATGGTGTTGGCACTCTTCTCAACCTTCTCCTTGAACTCCTCGTTCACCTGCTGTGCAGTCTTAAGCTCTACACGGGGCTTTGCTTCGGCAACCTCACCGAGGTCTACCTTCTCAGCCTCAACAGCGGGAGTCTCGGCAGGCTTTACGGCCTCAACAGCCGCTGCGGGAGCCTCAACAACCTCCTCCAAAGCCTCCTCAACAACCTCTACCTCGGGAGCCTGAGCCTCCTCGGCCTTATCCTCTGCCTTGTTGGCACCACCGCATGCTACGAAACCAAACATTGCGGCCAAAATCAAAAGCTTTTTCATACTCTTTTCTGTTTTTTGGTTATACTTATTGTCTGTTGTTCTTTCCTATATTTAGCACAACGCTCTACAAATATAGGAATATTATCTCTTTTTTGCAAATTTACGCTGCGTCTTCTTCGCCTGAGGATGCTCCTTGGCCACCCTGCGGCCACCGTGCGACGTATTACCACGCCCCTCATCGGGTAGCTTACCACCAAAGAAGTAGGACTTCTGGCGACGCTTATCGTCCTGCGAACGAGCAACATAGAGCTCCTCGCCCGTATATGGGTTCTTACCCATGTAGAACATCACCGACGAGAGTGTCATGGGCGTAGGCGTAAGATCCTGCACCTGCTCCAAGTTAAAGTGCAGACGTCCCAACACCTTATCGGCCAATGCGCGCATATCGCGCTCCTCACAGCCGGGGTGCGACGATATGAAGTATGGTATGAGCTGATACTTCAACCCCTCGCGACGACATACCTGCTGGAAGCGCGAGTTGAGATGCTCGAACATCGTAAACGACGGCTTGCGCATAAGGCGCAGCACATGCTCCTCGGTGTGCTCGGGGGCGACCTTCAAACGTCCCGAGGTGTGGTGCTTAACCACCGTTGCGAAGTACTCCGAGTCGTCGAAGAGGTCGTATCGGATGCCACTGCCGATGAAGGCGCGCTTTATGCCCTTCGTCTCGCGTATCTTGCGGTATAGCTCCAAGAGCGGGCGGTGGTCGTTATTCATATTGGGGCATAGCTTCGGATGCAGACACGACGGACGCTTGCAACGCTGGCATAGGCTCTCATCGCGGCCACGCATACGATACATATTTGCCGACGGAGCACCTATATCCGAGATATAACCCTTGAAGTCGGGCATCTGAGCCACACGCTCCACCTCGGCTAAAATAGAGCGTTCCGAGCGCGAGTTGATAAACTTACCCTGGTGCGCCGAGATGGTACAGAACGAGCAACCACCGAAGCAACCACGGTGTATGTTTATCGAGTGCTTAATCATCTCCCAGGCGGGGATATCGCCCTTACCCTGGTAGCGCGGATGCGGCGCACGCTCGTACGGCAAATCGAACGAGTGGTCGAGCTCCTCGGTGGTAAGGGTCATGTGCGGAGGTGTGATGACAACAAACCTATCGTCGACAGCCTCGACAAGCGTCGTCTCGCAACACATCATATTGCTGAGCGTCTCCTCCGTGGTGAAGTTCTTGCCAAAGGCATCCTTATCCTCCGTACACCTCTCGAACGAGTTGAGTACAATGGTTTTGTCGTTATAGAGACGCTCGACATAAGACTTATCGGCCAAGAAGCCCACCTGACGCAAACCGCGAAGCAGCTTCATGTTAAAACCATTACGCATGGCGCGCGCCACCTCACGGATAACCTTATCGCCCATGCCGTAGATAAGCAAATCGGCACCCGAGGTAGCAAGTATCGAGCGTTGCAGCCTGTCGGTCCAATAGTCGTAGTGCGTAAGACGGCGCAACGACGCCTCGATGCCGCCCACAACAACAGGCGTATGAGGATATAGCTTTTTGAGAATACGCGTATAGGTGTCTACCGTACGGTCGGGACGAAAGCCCGCCTTACCTCCCGGTGTATAGGCATCGTTAGACCTCAGACGAAGATTGGCCGTATAGTGGTTGACCATGGAGTCCATGGCACCCGCCGTAACAGCAAAGAAGAGGCGTGGCTGCCCCAATTTCTTGAAGTCGCGGAGGTCGTCGCGCCAATTGGGCTGCGGCACAATAGCGACACGATAGCCCTCGGCTTCGAGTATGCGGCCGATGACCGCAGGGCCGAAGGCGGGATGGTCGATATAGGCATCACCCGAGAAGATGATAACATCGAGTTCGTCCCAGCCACGCTCGCGAACCTCCTTTACGGTTGTTGGTAGAAACATAGAATCTCTCTTTTTACAACGTACTACACCTCATCGAGCTTCACCGAGTCGGTATATACATCCCACTTCTTCAACACTGCATTGAAGTCGTCGGGAAGCTGCGACTCGAACTGCACATACTTGCCCGTCGTAGGATGGTCAAAACCGAGTGCTCGGGCGTGCAACGACTGACGAGGAATGAGCTTGAAGCAGTTCTCGATAAACTGCTTATACTTGACGAAGGTCGTACCCTTCAATATGCGGTCGCCACCATAACGTTCGTCGTTGAAGAGCGGGTGTCCCTGCCACGACATGTGGACACGTATCTGGTGCGTACGTCCCGTCTCCAAGCGGCACTCGACGAGTGTAACGTAGCCGTAGCGACGCAACACCTTGAAGTGCGTAACGGCATGCTTACCCTCCGAGCCGTCGGCAAAGACGAACATCTGCATGCGATCCTTCGGGTTGCGACCTATATGGCCCGTAATAGTACCCTCGTCCTCGGCAATGTTACCCCACACCAACGCCACATAGCGACGATAGATGGTATGGTCGAAGAACTGCTTGGCAAGTGAGGCATGCGCCCTCTCGTTCTTGGCTACGACAAGCAGACCCGAGGTATCCTTGTCGATACGATGCACAAGACCTGCGCGGGCGTTACCCTCGGAGAACATAGGCAAGTTTTTCAGGTGGTACGACAAGGCGTGCACAAGTGTTCCGCTATGGTTGCCCACACCCGGGTGCACGACCATGCCCGCAGCCTTGTTTACGACGATGATATCGTCATCCTCGTAGACAATGTCGAGCGGTATGTTCTCGGGCACAATCTCCTCCTTGCGTCGCGGATAGGGCAAGACGATGGATATCTGGTCGAGAGGCTTCACCTTGTAACTCGACTTCTGAGCCTTGCCATTTACGAGTATGTTGCCACCATCGGCTGCCGCCTGAATACGGTTGCGCGAGGTGTGCTCCAAGCGCGCCGTGAGAAACTTATCGAGGCGCATGAGCGACTGTCCCTTGTCGACAACAACGGAGAAGTGCTCAAAGAGCTCATCGCCCTCATCGCCGCTCTCCGACGTCATAGCGTCTATATCGTCAAGCTCCTCGTCGCGAATATATCTATCTTCTGTCATCACTTATCGTTCTATGTTCAACACCCACTACCCTACAACACTACACTATCCATGGCAGCCTCGCGTGCAGCCTCCTCCTCGGCCATTATGCGCTCCTCCAAGGCCTTCTGCTCGCGCAGACGTGCCTCCTCGCGCTGCTTGGCTCCCGCGTCGCTAATCTTGGCCAACGAGTCGATAAGAGCTCCGTCGCAGGTCATGTAGAGCGTAACGCCCGAGCCACGACGAGCACCCGAGTTGGGCGATACCGATTGCTTATAAACCTTAGCCTCGCGACGCTGCAACAGATCCTCGGCCGTCTGGTCGTAGACAACCTTCGTAACATTGAGTCCGTTGTTCCACAGCGTACGTCGCGCCTGTGAGTAGCGCATACCGAAGAGGCGTGGCACGGTGGTATTCTGTCTGTCGCGCTCGTAGGTAACGTGGAGCGTAACACCCGTACCATAGGGCATATCGACACTCGACGAGGGCTTAATGGTGCGATTACCAATCTTCACACGCGTAACAAAGTCCGTAGAGATGGCGTCCACCTCGTAGACGAGCTTGTCGACAACAAAACCCGAACGCTCCAACTGGTTGAGAGCCTGCACCAACGACAGCTGCTCGACGTTGGGCACACGCATCATACGGCGGTTATAGGCATTAATGGTAACGTATATCTTTCTGTCGGGCTTCACCGTTACGGTGCGTACATCCGACGTGCGGGGTAGCTGATCCATCACCGTACCGCCCGGAATATCGGCGTCGAAGACCGAGTCGGCAATGACTATCTGCAAGTCGAGATTTTCGAGCGTGCGTCGCGCATCATCCTCCGACATACCGATAAGATTAGGCACATCTATAACATCGCCATGACGCGTACCCCACCTTAAACCCAAATAGAGACAGAGGAGCAGCAGGATACCCACGATAAACATCAACGCGAGGTGGCATAGCACCGGAAACTTAGAGTATAAATCCTTTATTCGCTCCGCGACACTTCGCTTCATCTCTCTACTTGGCGCGTTGCCTCCGCGTGGTACGGCACTACTTCTCGGCTTCTCGGTCTGCATATCTCTTTCTGTTTGAATGTTATTCTCAATCTGGCTTCGGGGGCTCTCATCGAGGCTATTTTCGGTGGGCTGCTCATCGTCGACAAGCGGCACTACAACCTCGGCTTCCGCCTCACGCTCAACACGTCGATAGTGCGTATCGCGCTCCACGGCCACAAAGCCCGCATCGTGCACCAACGCTTCGAGCTCCGCGACACTCATCGTCGGCTTGGCATCGGCACCCGCCATGGAGTATATCTTCGTAGAGTCGTCGATGGTGCCGTCAATATCGTCGGCACCAAAGGCCAACGCCATCTCGGTTGTCGCCTTACCGTAGGCCACCCAATAGGCCTTGATGTGGGGGATATTATCGAGGTAGATGCGGCTCATGGCAATGGTGCGCAAGTCCTCCTCCACCGAGCACTCGCCGGCGGCGGACATGCGGTTGTTGCGGCTGCGGTACTTCAACGGTATGAAGGCGTCGAAGCCTGGGGCCTCGTCCTGCAAACGGCGCAGACGGTCGAGGTGGTCGACACGCTGTTCGATGCTCTCGACATGACCATAGAGCATGGTGCAGTTTGTCGAAATACCCATATTGTGCGCCGCACGATGCACCGCCAACCACTCTTCCGACGAACACTTATCGGGACATATCTTCTGGCGCAGCGTCTCGTCGAAAATCTCGGCTCCGCCACCCGGTATGCACTCCATTCCCGCCTCCTTCAATCGACGCAGACCCTCGACAACCGTAACACCCTCCTTGCGAATCATGTACAAAATCTCGACGGCCGTATACGCCTTGATGGCGACGTTGGGCAGGATGCTCTTGATAAGCGAAATCATCGAGCAGTAGGTAGATAGCGTATGCGACGAATGCACACCGCCGACGATATGTACCTCGGTGATATCCTTACCCTGCAACTCGCGGGCACGTGCCGCGATATCGTCCATCGACATATACCACGCATCGCTATCGCTCTCGCGACGGCGGAACGAGCAGAACTCGCAGTTGAAGAGGCATATATTCGTAGGCTCGATGTGTACATTTCGGTTGTAGTACACCTCCTCGCCACTTGCCTGACGCTTACGCTCTACGGCAAGCTCGCCCAGAAGCCACAGCGGAGCCTCGCGCCACAATATTGCAGCCTCGGCACTATTGATACGCTGACCTGAGCGCACCTTATCGACTATCTGACTGATATTCTGCATCACTATTTAGGAGCTTTTAGATATACGAAAACGGCTATAATGAAGTATATGATATTGGGTAGCCATACACCCAACCATGGCTCCAACGAGCCACTGATGGCTATCTGCTCAAAGACGCGTCCCAACATGATATAACTGAAACAGAGCGTGATACCCAAGCCTATGTGTACACCCATACCGCCACGCACCTTACGCGACGAGAGCGATACACCGATAAGCGTGAGTATGAACGTCGATATGGGATAGGAGTATCTCGCATGACGCTCCACCTCGATGAGGAAGACATTATCCGAGCCCTTGCGACGCTGCTGGTCGAGGAAGTCGTTAAGCTCGACGATGGTCATGGTCTTAACCAACGACTGCACCTCACTAAGCTCGCGAGCATCGAGGTTGATGAGCGTATCGAGGTTACGATACTGCTTAAACTCCATCACACCACTCTCCGTGCGGCGCGAGATAGTATAGCGCGGTGCTGTCCAACGACCCGTCTCGGCATCAAACGAGGCACTCGCAGCATCCAACGACTCGACCATGTGCGGGCCATCGAAGGTTGTCAGCGCAAAGAACGGAACACGCTCAATGTTGGGGCGGTAGCCTCGAACATAGGCAAACGTACCCGGCTCTATCTGGCGATATACATGCTCGGGGTAGATGATAACCTGGTTGCGTCGCAGATACTTATCCTGAAAGTCCAAACTCGCCATCTGCGTTGTGGGTATTATCCAGAGGCTGAGCCACAGACTAAGCGTGGCGATGAGTGCCGAGCCCACAAAGTAGGGCCACATCAGACGGCGGAAGCTGACACCTCCCGAGAGAATAGCCACAATCTCCGTGCGCATGGCCATCTTTGAGGTAAAGAAGATTACCGATATGAAGGTAAACAGCGACGAGAACTGATTGACGAAGTAGGGAATGAAGTTAAGGTAGTAGTCGAAGACAATACCCTTCCACGGCGCCTTCAACTCGGTAAAGTCGTCAATCTTCTCGACATAGTCGAACACCACGACGATGATAATTATCATCAGCAGTCCGAAGATATAGGTTCTCAGGAACTTGCCGAGGATATATCGGTCTATGGTGCGATAACCCGGTATGGATGGAATTATTCTCACAAGTCTATCTACTTAGTTTGTCGATACCCTATAATCGGCGTGCAAGTTTAACGACCATCTGCTCCTTCCACGCCTTGAAGTCGCCCGCGATGATATGCCTGCGCGCCTCGCCTACCAGCCACAGGTAGAATGCCGTGTTGTGCAACGAGGCAATCTGCGCTGCGAGCATCTCGCCACATACGACCAAGTGGTGCAGATAGGCCTTCGTATACTGCTTATCGACGAAGGCCACGCCATTCTCATCGATAGGCGAAAAGTCGTTCTCCCACTTCTTGTTACGTATGTTGATGATACCCTCCGACGTGAAGAGCTGACCATTGCGGCCATTGCGCGTAGGCATCACGCAGTCGAACATATCGACACCGCGGTCAATGGCTTCGAGGATGTTCACGGGCGTACCCACGCCCATGAGGTAGCGGGGACGGTCTTCGGGAAGTACGGCGTTACACACCTCAATCATCGAGTACATAACGTCGGTAGGCTCACCCACCGCCAAGCCACCAATAGCATAGCCATCGGCATTATACTGCAAGACATTTCGTGCCGCCTTCTCGCGCAGGTCGGCATAGCCGCAACCCTGCACTATGGGGAAGAGGGCCTGATAATGTCCCCACTTGGGCTGTGTCTGGTGGTAGCGGTTGAAACAGCGGTCGAGCCATCGCTCCGTCAGTGCTAACGACTTGGCCGCATAGTCGTGCGGTGCATCGCCCGGAGGGCACTCGTCGAAGGCCATCATAATATCGGCACCAATGGTACGCTCGGTGTCGATAACGCTCTCGGGCGTGAAGAGGTGGCGCGAGCCGTCGATGTGCGACTGAAAATGACACCCCTCCTCTTTGAGTTTGCGGCACGCCGCAAGCGAGAAGACCTGAAAACCGCCACTATCCGTAAGCATAGGCCTATCCCACGACGAGAAGCGGTGCACGCCTCCCGCCTGCTCGATGATATCCATTCCGGGGCGGAGATAGAGGTGATAGGTATTCGCAAGGATTATCTGTGCGTGTGCCTCGTTGAGCACGTCGCGATGAAATATACCCTTCATCGCAGCAGCCGTGCCCACAGGCATGAAAATCGGTGTCTCGACCACTCCGTGGTCCGTGCGCAACTCGCCCGCGCGAGCCTTACTCTGCGGAGCTGTATGTTGTAACTTAAATTCCATAGTGTATATATAACGCACAAAGGTAGTAAAAAAATTGCGAAATCACAACTTTTTACTACCCTTTCGATATCGAACAGCCCAACGAAGCGATGCTACACAATAACCACTCTCCGTCAACAGCGCGAGGCAACAGCTAAAAGAGCGCGTGTCGACGACATCGCCGAACGACTCAAAACACTCAAAATGAGCTACTCCTCCGCGTCAATAGCCACCTCGCCTCGTCGCCACTCATCGAGATAATCAACCTTGTAGGCTCCGAGCTGCTGATAATACTTCTCCAAATTCGACGACGCAAGCCACGTTATGAAGCCTCCCGTGAGGTCGGCAGCATAGAGGCCACGTATCTCGCGCTCGACATTCTCCGAGTCGTAGGCAATGCCGTTCGGGTCGACATATCGCATGACGTTATAGGCCTGTATCCATGTACGTACGACGGCGGGTGTCGGCGTTGCGCGCTGTCTATCCTGCACTCGCGTACCCCAACGATACATTATCTCGTAGGGCGAGTTCCAGGGCTTCGACAGACCATAGTATCCGGCCGAAAAATGGTCGGGATAAGGCATGCCGCAGATGACATCCGCCACGTTGCTTATAGCGGGCCAATATTGACCGTAGGCGGTGGTGTAACCCGAGTTGGCAGTCTCACCAAAAACGTCGATTGAGACGTATGCGCCGAGTTTATGAATTTCGTCAACTGCATACTGCACAAAACGCTGTATCGCCTGCACCTTACTCTCGCCATAACGGTTGTGATAATCAACCAATTGCTCGATGCTTGTCATACGGTCAGGGAAGCGCACATAATCAAAGTTAATTTCGTTAAATCCGAACTTCTCGACAGACTCTTTTGCTAACGCAACATTGAACTCCCAAACACGCCTATCGAAGCCGCTCGGCCAGTAGGCTTTATTGTGCTTAAATGGTCGGCCCGTAGCCCTCTCCGTGATTGCACATTGTGGGTTATCCTCGACAAAGTAGGAGTCCTTGAAACATGTAATACGACCCACCACATAGAAGCCCTCGTCGTGCAGACGTTTCACAACATCGCGATAGAGCTCCTCCTGGTCGGGTGCACGACGATAATTCGTTGGCGAGTAGAGCTCCATGGCAGCCGCCTTGTAGCCTGGCGTCTGATTATCCTTAATGTCTATGACAAAGGTGTTTATCTTGCTCTGTTTTGCCAACTCGATATACTTGTCGATGTTACGCAGGGCGTTACCTCCCGCGTTGATATAGAGCGAGTAACAAGCCTCAGGCATCACATTATCCTCAAATCGAGGCTTCTCGACGGGATAGTAGTCGCACCCCGTGGCCACGCCACCACCAAACCTATCTTTGGCCTGCTCGTGAATAGGATCATAGACCTCGGACATATAGCGCAATGCCGCAGCCTCGGCACTCGACACCACATATTTTCCGTAGACGTAGCCCTCAACATCGCCGTAACGCACACGGTAGGTCTTAACCACACCTCGCTCGTCGATTTCGTCGTAGTCCAGCACCGCAAGCTCCGACGACTTATCGGCAAAGCCCGCAATGGTCGAGCACTCCAAGTCGCCGATGATAGTGGCAGGGGTACGCACCCACACCCTCTTCTCGCGGACAACATCGTCCGCCGATACGGCCAGATTATCTGCCGCTGCATAGCGACTATCGCCACCATGCAGCACCTTAACGTAGTCTACGCCCTCGGATGACACATGACGATTGATGTAGGCCGTAACCTCCTCGCCACGCACCACGGTATCGCGCCCCACGAAGAGTCCATCCTCGCCCTGCTCATAGAGCACAACTTCGGGCGAAACGGAGGCTAAATATCGTTTTTCGGCAGCCTCAGGGTTACTATTTTCGCCACACGACACCAACATAAAGGCGAGATAAAAAAGCGCGACACAGAGCTTGCAGACGGAGTTCTTCATACGTTTAACGGTTTATGACTATTGATTTGAGTATTAAGTTTGAGACAAAGATATGAAAAAAATTGCAAGTTAGATAGTTTTTAACTATCTTTGTGCGCAATAATTTTTTATACGAAAGTATGTCTTTTATCAACAATATTTTAGAACACTACTCATGGCAGGGCGTAGCACTTATTGCCACCCTGCTGATACTCTTTCTCGTGCAACTCTACTACTACGGCATCGCCTACCGCAACGTCTATCGCTACCGCCTAATGCGCAGCCGTAAGCAGTTCTGCCAAAATCCCGCCATATCGGTTATCGTCGTGGCTCGTGGCGAGGACGAGACATTTCTCACAACGGAGCTTCCGCTGCTCCTCGCACAGCAATACAACAAATACGAAGTCGTCGTAGTCTACGTCGGTGGCGACATGAACTACTTCTCGGAGTTGAAGCTCCTGCAAGAGGAGAATATGCACATGCGTTTGACACGCATGGGTGGCAATGAGCGCATCTACATAACCACAAAACAGGCCCTCAACGTCGGCATCAAGTCGGCACAAAACAACTGCCTGCTCTTCACCACGCCCGGCGCAACACCCCGCGACGATATGTGGGTGGAGACCATGAGCCGAGGCTTCGAGCGCGGCTCGGTGGTTTTAGCTCCCGCCGTGCCATACTTCGAGGAGAACTCGACGAAGACATACTTTATGCGCATGACGGAGCTGCATCGCTCGCTAAATGCCATGGCGATGGCCGTAGCCGGCGACATGTATTGGGCACCGCGCAGCAACTTCGGTTTCACGCGCGACCTCTACAACTCGACACGCGGCTTCGACCACCTCAACCTCGACCTCGGCGAGAATGACCTCTACTTGCAGACCATAGCCAAGCCCGAGCGTACCGCCGTGGTCATGTCATCGCACTCGATAACCACCGAGCGACGTTCGGACGAGTGGCGCGAGTGGATAGACTTAATGCGCTACTATGACTACACCCGCCACTACTACCCCACACGCATCGGCACCTTTGCCCGCTGGGAGAGTGGCAGTCGTGTGCTGTTTCTGTTTGTAGCCCTCGCCACGATGGCTATCCTGCCCCTCGAAGTGGCCCTCGCAGCCGTAGCATTGGTCATACTGCGCTACCTGCTTGTGGTCTACGTAGCACGACGCGTAGCGCGTAAACTCGGCGAACGAAACGTCGCCTGGCGATACTGGATGTACGACCTGTTAGGCCCCGCCGTAGAGTGGCTCATAGCCACACACCGCAGTCAAAAATGTACCTCAGCATGGAGATCGTAGATTACATCGTCGCCACAGACAGTCAACTTGTGGCCGAGGCAGCAAAGGGCGACCAGCAGGCCTTCGAGTACCTCTTCTCGCGATACAAGGAGGCCATAATGCGCCTCTTTGAGCAGCGTCTCGGCGACCGAGCCACGGCGAGCGACCTTCTGCAAGAGACCTTCATCAAGGTATATCTGCACCTGGCCGACTACTCCGATAGCTACACCTTCGGACAGTGGGTCTACACCATAGCGCGTAACACCCTTGTCGACTACCTCCGCCGACGTGCTGACGATGTGGCCATAGACGAGCGATTTCGCGCCCCCGCAGCCTCGACACCGACACCCGAGGAGAGCGTGATAATAAGCCAGACGCGTGCCCACTTCGAGGCTTCACTCGACGAGCTCTCGGAGGAGTATCGACGCATAATCGAGATGCGCTTCTTGGAGGAGTACTCCTACGAGGAGATTGCCGAGAAGTTAGGACGCCCGCTCAACACCATAAAGACGCAGATACGACGCGCCAAGGCGCAGGTGTGCCGAATGATTTTGGATAAGGAATAGAGCAACGAGATAGTTATGAACATAGACCCCATAATAAGACATTTCCCCGAGCTGAGCGACCGCCAGAAGGAGCAGTATGAGGCTCTCGGCCCGCTATACGAGGAGTGGAACAGCCGCATAAACGTCGTATCGCGCAAGGATATGGAGCACCTCTATACGCGCCACATCCTCCACTCGTTGGCCATAGCGCGCGTATGCTCGTTCGATGCCGGAGCAAAGATTGTCGACATAGGCTGCGGCGGAGGCTTCCCCTCGGTGCCGCTTGCCATAATGTTCCCCGAGGCCGAGTTTGTCGGCGTGGACTCCATAGCCAAGAAGATACGCGTTGTGGAGGGCATAATCGAGGGTGCCGGCATAGAGAATCTTAGGGCCGTAAACTGCCGCGCAGAGCAGCTTGGCGAGAAGTTTGACTATGTCGTGTCGCGCGCCGTGACGGAGATGGCGCGATTCATGCCGTGGGCATGGGGCCTACTGCGCAAGGGCGAGCGTGGCTCGCTACCCAACGGAATACTCTACCTCAAAGGTGGAGACCTTGCCGAGGAGCTTGCAGCAACACGTCGTCGTTGGAACCTCTACGACATAAGCACGATGTTCGACGACGAGTTTTTCGATACTAAGCGTGTGGTATACACAGCCAAGGAGTAAATTATGGAGAATAGACGCAACCTTTCAAGCCAGGAACGCACACTGCTCGAAGCGCGTGGCTGCTTTGCCGAGGAGTGGGACAACATACTTGTCGCCCCGTCGTTTCGTGTGGAGCAGCTCCGAAACGTTCGCTTCGGAGGTCATGTCTCAATAGGTGCAAATACATTCATCAGCGATGCCGTAATACGCAACTACGACATCGGACAAAGGTGCACCATAGAGAGCGTCATGCGCTTGGAGTGTCGACACGCCACCACCTTTGGCGAGGGAGTGCGCGTATCGGTGGTAAACGAAAATGGCGGTCGCGAAGTCATCATCTACCGCGACCTCACAGCCCAGGCGGCCTACCTCATGGCCATGATGCGCCACCGCAAGGCAGCGACCGAGGCTATACTATCGTTGGCCGAGAAGCGTGCCGAGAGGCGAGGCGCGGAACGTGGCTATATAGGCGACGACGTAACAATCATCGGGGCAAAGTTTCTGCGCGAACTATATATCGAGGATGGAGCGACAATCGAGGGTGTCTCGCAACTCGAAAATGGCACCGTAGGACGTCGCGCCACGGTGGGCGTGAATGTCTGCGCCGAGGAGTTTATCTTTGCCGAGGATAGCAAGATTCTGAATGGAGCTATCGTCGAGCGTTGCTATGTGGGCGCCAACACCATTCTCTCGAACGGCTTTACGGCCGTAGACTCGCTCTTCTTCGCCAACTGCCACTGCGAGAATGGCGAGGCAGCAGCAGTATTTGCCGGGCCATACACCGTATCGCACCATAAGTCGTCGCTGCTCATAGCGGGCGTATTCTCGTTCTTCAACGCGGGAAGCGGCACCAACCAGTCGAACCACCTCTTCAAGAGTGGTGCAGTACACCAGGCCATACACATGCGTGGCACGAAGTTCGGCAGCAACGCCTACGTCATGGCCCCCGCCATCGAGGGCCCATACACCGTAGTGCTCGGACGCCACACACGCCACCACGACCTGCAAGATATGCCCTACGCCTACCTCATCGAGGAGGAGGGACACTCGTCGCTGCTCCCCGGCATGGCTCTCACGAGCTATGGCGCAGTGCGCGACACGGAGAAGTGGAAGATACGCGACAAGCGCACCGAGAAGCGCGACAATATATGCTTCGAGGAGTTCAACCCCTTCATCACGGGCAAGATGCTACGCGGCGTGGATGCCCTGATACGCATGCGCGAGAACGACCCCGAGGCTAAGACATACACCTACAACCGCACCATCATCAAGTCGTCGATGCTCGCACGCGGCATCAAGCTCTACAATAGTGCCATTGGCGCATCGCTCGGAGCCATGCTCAGCGCGGGAGAGTATAACTATACGGCGACGCCCTGCGACGGCGAGTGGATAGACCTCGCGGGACAGTACGTGCCTCTGTGCCTTGTGGACGACATACTGACAAGGGCCGAACATGGCACGCTGACGTTGGAGGAGATGGATGCCATGCTCAGCAGGGCTATGGCCGACTACAACGACATGGCGGCGACGTACGCCTACCTGCTCCTTGCGCGACTGATGGGCCACAACCCCTCAAAAGAGGAGGTCGAGGAGACGATAGCGTCGGCAAGAAACATACTCTCTCAGATGCGCGAGACCACGGACAACGACCGCCGTCGCGACGCCAACGAGGATATGTGGACAGGCTACGGCTACGACTTCCACACACCCGAGGCGCGCGAGGCCGACTTCAAAAATACGCGATAGAGGACAACGAAAAAAAAGACAAATATAGAGCGGACGAAGAGTCCCCTCGACAGAACCAAGCAGACAGAAATCATCAATCAATTTATAACACAACTTAAACGAAAAACTTACTATGGAGAAGGTAAAAGTTTTGATTATCGGTAGCGGCCCTGCCGGTTTCACATCAGCAATCTACACATCACGCGCTAACCTCTCGCCCGTACTATACGAGGGTATCGAGCCCGGTGGTCAGCTCACCACAACAACCGAGATTGAGAACTTCCCCGGCTATCCCGAGGGTATCACCGGTACCGCCATGATGGAGGATTTGAAGAAGCAGGCATTGCGCTTTGGTGCCGACGTACGTCGCGGCATCATCACCGACCTCGACCTCTCGCAGCGTCCCTTCAAGGTGAAGGTTGACCACGAGCACGAGATTGAGGCTGAGTCTATCATCGTATGTACAGGTGCTTCGGCCAAGTATCTTGGCTTGGAGTCTGAGGCTAAGTTCCGCGGTCAGGGTGTGAGCGCATGCGCTACATGCGACGGTTTCTTCTACCGCAAGCAGGATGTAGCCGTTGTAGGTGGTGGCGACACCGCTTGTGAGGAGGCTACATACCTCGCATCTATCTGCCGCAAGGTTTACATGATTGTTCGTAAGTACTTCCTCCGCGCATCGAAGGCTATGCAGGAGCGTGTGTTCAACACACCCAACATCGAGGTTCTCTTCGAGCATAACACCGCAGAGGTTCTCGGCGACGAGAATGGCGTAACAGGTGCACGTCTCTACCACAGCGTAACCAAGGAGGAGCGCACAATCGACATCACCGGCTTCTTCCTCGCCATTGGTCATCACCCCAACACCGAGGTGTTGAAGGGTCAGTTGGAGCTCGACGAGCAGGGTTACATCAAGGTTGTTCCCGGCACATCGAAGACCTCTGTTGAGGGCGTATTTGCTGCCGGCGACGTTAAGGATCCCCACTACCGTCAGGCTATCACCGCCGCAGGCTCAGGCTGTATCGCCGCTTTGGACTGCGAGCGTTTCTTGCTTGCACAGTAATACGCTCGGATGGCGTTCAGCGTAACCATACTTGGCAATGCCTCGGCAAAGCCGACCGTCAACCAGCACCCCTCGGCACAGGTGGTAAACCTCAACGAGCAATACTACCTTGTGGATGCGGGTGAGGGTGTACAACAGCAGCTCATAAGGCGCGGCATCAACCCGCTGCGCCTTAGGGCTGTGTTTCTGTCGCACCTGCACGGCGACCACTGCTTCGGCATCTTTCCCCTCATCTCGACGCTCGGGCTTTATGGCCGTCAGACACCGCTCGATGTCTACGCCCCGGCACCCTTTGGCGAGATATTGGAGAGCCACCTACGCTACTTCGACAGCGAGCTGCCCTATAAGGTCGTATGGCACGAGGTGCGCACGACGGAGTATGCCAAGATTATGGAGAACAACACGCTCGAAGTGTGGAGCATACCTCTGCGCCACCGCGTACCCACCGCCGGCTACCACTTTCGCGAGAAGCAGCCAGGACTCAACGTCGACAAGTGGAAGATTCAACGCTACGGGCTCAGCCTGAGACAGATTGTAGCGGCCAAGAGTGGCGAGGACGTAACCCTCGACAGCGGAGAGCTAATACCCAATGCGGAGCTTACGTACTACCCCTATAAGGCACGCTCCTACGCCTATCTGTCGGATACGAACTACTCGGCAAAGGCCGCCGAGCGAGTACGCGGCGTCGACCTGCTCTACCACGAGACGACATATAGTGCCGAACTAAGCGATTTGGCACGACAGCGCGGCCACAGCTCCACGACGGATGCTGCGAAGGTCGCCACGCTTGCCCAGGCCGGGCAACTTATCATAGGCCACTTCTCATCGCGACACAAGGATGTTGAGGCACTCGCTGAGGAGTGTCGCACGATATTTCCCAATACGCATATCGCCGAGGAGGGCCGCACCTTCACTATCGAGCCACAACCCTACAACCGAGAGTAATATGAATAAGGCCGAGATACAATTTGTACGCTCACTCGCGGATAAACGCGCGCGCGACACGGAGCATCTTTTCATTGCCGAGGGAGGTAAACTCGTCGAAGAGATACTTGCCTCGACACTACGCATACGTCGCATATACACCACTCGCAAGGATATGACGGGAGCCGACACGGAGCTTATCGAGCAGAGCACAATGGAGCGTATAACACAGCTTAAAACTGCCACAGACACCCTTGCCATTGTCGAGCAACCGCGCTACCGTCTTGCGAGTGCGACGCTAAGCAATTCGCTTATACTTGCACTCGACGGTGTGCAGAACCCCGGAAATGTGGGCACCATAATACGTCTTGCCGATTGGTTTGGTATAAAAGATATAATCTGCTCGAAGGAGTGCGCCGACTGCTACAACCCTAAGGTCATACAGGCCACCATGGGGGCTATTCTGCGCGTGAGGATACACTATGTCGACAACCTCGCCGCAACACTCGAAGAGCTCGCCACAGCGGGCATGCCCATATATGGCACGCTGCTCGACGGCGAGAACATCTACACCTCGACGCTCACACCCCACGGCGTGGTGGTCATGGGCAACGAGGGCCGTGGGCTGAGCGACGAGTGCCGCGCGATGGTAACGAGCCGACTGCTCATACCGTCGTACCCCGCCGACAGCCCCACGTCGGAGTCGCTAAACGTGGCGATGGCAACGGGCATAGTCCTCTCGGAATTCCGCCGTCGTTAGCACCGCGAAGAAAACTCCGAAAGGGCAGCTTTCCGGCGAGAAAGCAAAATTTTAGGCTAAGTGCTTGTGATTTACGCAACTTTTAGTATATTTGTACTTTAATAGTATAGAAGTATATGAGCAACAAGTTAAAGATAGGCATCACCCAGGGCGATACTAACGGTATCGGCTGGGAGGTGATACTCAAAATATTCTCGGACAGCCGCCTCACGGAGCTGTGCACACCCGTCATCTACGGGTCGTCGGCAGCCGCAGCCTTCTATCAGAAGCGTCTGGCGGAGTACGAGCCTGTGCGTTTCAATATCATCGACAACGCCTCACGCGCTGCACACGGCAGAATAAACCTCGTGGAGTGCGGCCCTAAGGAGCTAAGCATAACTCCGGGCAAGCCCTCGAAGAGTGGTGGCGAGGCTGCGGCAGCAGCCCTGCGCGCAGCCATCGACGACCTCAAAGAGGAGGTTATCGACGCGCTCGTTACGGCTCCTATCGACAAGGAGATGATACAGAGCGCAGAGTTCGCATATACGGGACACACCGAGTTTCTGGCCAAGGAGCTCGATGGCGAGCCCCTGATGATGATGTGCTCGGAGCTTATGCGCGTGGGTCTGGCTACTATACATGTCCCCGTGGCCAATGTTGCCGAGGCACTGACAAAGGAGCTTATCGTGGAGCGCGTAAAGCAGATTAACGACTCGTTGAAGCAGGATTTCGGCGTAGTACGTCCACGCATCGCCGTCATGGCACTCAATCCCCACGCCGGCGACGGAGGTCTTCTCGGCAAGGAGGAGCAGGATATCATCAAGCCCGCCATAGTCGAGGCCTACGAGGAGGGCATCCTCGCTTTCGGTCCCTTTGCTGCGGATGGATTCTTTGCGGCCGGAGGCTACAAGAAGTACGACGCCATCTTGGCCATGTACCACGACCAGGGCTTAGCCCCCTTCAAGACGCTATCGCCCGATGGCGTGAACTTCACGGCGTCGCTCTCGGCAGTACGCACATCGCCCGACCATGGCGTAGCCTACGACATTGCGGGCCGAGGTATCGCCGACGAGCAGTCTATGCGCAACGCCATATACGATGCTATCGACATCGTGGGCCGTCGTCGCGCATGGGAGCAGTGGACCGAGAACCCCTTGGAGCACTTCGAGCGCGAGAAGGGTCGCGACATATCGGTTAAGGATTTGCCCGAGGCGGAGAGCAACGACTAAATGGTTGCATAACCCGACATCGGCACCCGTCAAAAAAAAGAGAAGTAACAATGCAGAGTAAGATACATATCATCACAAGCATCGTCATCAGCGCGGTGCTGCTGGGATTTGTGGTAGTCAAATGCGTGGAGTGGTGGATGCCCGCAACACCCAAGGGGTGGATATTGTGGGGCGTATTGGCACTCGTGGGCCTCGTAGCCGTAGGTCGCATAGCAAATCTCGCAAAGGCATTAGGCCACCAAGACGAAGAGTAAAACAAGGAGTGCAGCTGAGTAGTAATCCGTCTCGTGATTGTGGAGCTACGAAGGCACTCGCAATATAAACAATTAAAAAATTAACAGACAATTATGGTTAAAGTAACCTTCCCCGATGGCTCGGTAAGAGAGTTTGCCAAAGGGACAACTGCCTTTCAGGTAGCAGAGAGCATCAGCCCTCGTTTAGCTGCTGACTCACTTGCCGCCGAGGTAAATGGCGCAACGGTAGACATGATGCGCCCTATCGACAGCGACTGTTCGATTAAATTCTTTAAGTGGGATGACGCCGAGGGTAAGCACGCCTTCTGGCACACCTCATCGCACCTCTTGGCCGAGGCTCTCGAAGCCCTCTATCCCGGTATCAAGTTCGGTATCGGCCCGGCCATAGACAATGGTTTCTATTATGATGTGGACTCGCCGGTGGCTATCACCGAGGCTGACCTCGCGACAATCGAGCAGAAGATGGTCGAGCTTTCGCGCAACAAGGAGCAGCTCGTGCGCACCGAGGTATCGAAGGCCGACGCATTGAAGACCTTCACCGAGAAGGGCGACCAGTATAAGGTTGAGCTCATCACCGACCTCGAAGATGGCACCATCTCGTTCTATACCAACGGTGCCTTCACCGACCTCTGCCGTGGTCCGCATATCCCCAATACAGGCTACATCAAGGCTATCAAGCTTACATCTGTTGCCGGTGCTTACTGGCGCGGTAACGAGAAGAACAAGATGCTCACACGTATCTACGGCGTGTCGTTCCCCAAGAAGTCGATGCTCGACGAGCACCTCGCCATGTTGGAGGAGGCCAAGAAGCGCGACCACCGCAAGCTCGGCAAGGAGTTGGAGCTCTTCACCTTCTCGCAGCGCGTAGGCCAGGGTCTGCCCTTGTGGTTGCCTAAGGGTGCCGACCTTCGCGACCGCTTGGAGCGTTTCTTGCGTCAGATACAGAAGCAGAGTGGCTACCAGCAGGTTATCACTCCCCATATCGGTAATATCGAGTTGTACAAGACCTCTGGACACTTCGCCAAGTATGGCAAGGACTCGTTCCAGCCTATCAACACACCTATCGAGGGTGAGCAGTATCTGCTTAAACCCATGAACTGCCCCCACCACTGCGAGATTTACCGCTCTAAGCCTCGCTCATACAAGGATCTCCCTGTACGCTTGGCCGAGTTCGGTACGGTATATCGCTACGAGCAGTCGGGCGAGTTGCACGGTCTGACACGCGTACGCTCATTTACACAGGACGATGCTCACCTCTTCGTGCGCCCCGACCAGCTGTTGGAGGAGTTCGAGAAGGTTATCGACATCGTATTGTATATCTTCCGCACGTTGAAGTTCGACAAGTTCACGGCGCAGGTATCGCTCCGCGACCCCAAGAACACCGAGAAGTATATCGGCTCGGACGAGAACTGGGAGAAGGCCGAGAGTGCTATCATCGAGGCTGCCAAGAATAAGGGTCTCTCGACTATCGTGGAGTATGGCGAGGCGGCGTTCTATGGCCCGAAGCTCGACTTCATGGTTAAGGATGCCATCGGCCGCAGCTGGCAGCTTGGCACCATCCAGGTGGACTACAACCTTCCCGAGCGTTTCGACCTTACGTATAAGGGCTCGGACGACAAGTTGCACCGTCCCATCATGATTCACCGTGCACCCTTCGGCTCTATGGAGCGTTTCGTAGCGGTACTCTTGGAGCACACGGGCGGTAAGTTCCCGTTGTGGCTCTCTCCCGACCAGGTTGTAGTTCTCCCCATCTCGGAGAAGTATAACGACTACGCCGAGGAGGTTGCCCGCGAGCTCAACGCCAACGACGTGCGTGCACAGGTTGACGACCGCAACGAGAAGATTGGCCGCAAGATTCGTGATAACGAGCTCAAACGTATCCCCTACCTGCTCATCGTAGGCGAGAAGGAGGCTGCCGAACGTAAGGTATCGGTACGTGCTCAGGGCGAGGGCGACAAGGGTCAGATGACCATTGCCGAGTTTACAGCCTTCATGCAGGAGCTCGTAGCCAAGGAGATTGAGGCTCACAAGGCATAAGCGACAAAGAGATAGAATTTAAGTATAACTAACAAGTAAGCAAATTGGCAGGACAATTTCCATTCCGCCCGCGCCCGCAGGTGCAGGGGAATAACCAGAACCAGAACCAAAATCAGAACAACAATCAGCAGCGTGATGCGCGTGGTCGTCGTCCGGTGCAGGAGAATCCTCATCGCATCAACGACGAGATTACGGCACCTCAGGTGCGTGTTGTAGGTGAGAACGTAGAGCCCAACCTCGTGTTGCCCATCAAGGAGGCTATACGCCTCGCCGACGAGATGGAGCTCGACCTCATCGAGATTTCGCCCAAGGCTGAGCCTCCGGTATGCCGCATCGCCGACTACCAGAAGTTCCTCTATCAGCAGAAGAAGAAGGCTAAGGAGATTAAGGCAAAGCAGGTTAAGGTTGTTATCAAGGAGATTCGTTTTGGTCCTCAGACCGACGACCACGACTACAACTTCAAGCTCAAACATGCCGAGAACTTCTTGAAGGAGGGTGCAAAGGTTAAGGCTTATGTCTTCTTCCGTGGCCGCTCTATCGTCTTCAAGGAGCAGGGCGAGATTTTGCTATTGCGCTTCGCCAACGACTTGGAGGAGATTGCACGTGTTGAGCTTATGCCTAAGCTCGATGGCAAGAAGATGAACATGATTCTCGCGCCTAAGGGCAAGAAGTAGTCGCATAGACTAAATAATTCGTAGTACACGGGCTGTCGGGCATAGGTCTGACAGCCCATGTTGTATTATATATTAAGGTATTTATCGATAAAAAATTTCCCGTAATTCTTGCATTTTAGAAATGCATTTCTTAACTTTGTGAAAATCAATAATTATAGTTTAACCCCCATAAAACTAAATTATTATGAAAACACTCCTTTCTACCTGTATTGCTACTGCATGTGCAATGCTATTGCTTTCATCATGTATAAGACACGATGAAAAGATGGATCAAATTCAGAAGGTTGAGCAAAGTGTGCGTTCGCTCGAAGATCTAATAACGCGCTCCTCAATTGTTCAACCCGACAGCATGGAGATGATTCACGCAATGCAATCAAGCGTTGATAATCTGATGTTTAATCGTGTTACATTTCGCGATGGTGGATACGTCCTGACCATCAAACGAGAAGACGCGATATTTCTTGGTGTTAGCGAAGAAATTTACGATGACTATGTAGAGTATGTTGCAGAACTGAATGAAAATTTGAGCCTTTAATTTTTTTTCAAAAATGCCAACTATTCAACAATTAGCACGATTGTAAAAAATAACTACATTACAAATATTTATCGTCGTACTCCCCCCCCCACTTAATTTCGCGATATTGAAAGTATTAAAATGACAACCACATGAAAGCCCATATAAAAGTATTAGCTATTTTTTTACTTAATTTCATATTAAGTCAAAGCACCATAGCTCAAAACTCGAGCGAAGAATTTACAAGTGTTCGCAGCTATCTTGATGCGATGTTCGAAAATTTAGATAAGACTAAAATTAGCACTGGCTTTTTGGAAGACTACGCCATCGATTTAGTAGATTTGCATCAATATAATGGATCGGATGATCCCAATGGCATCTGTGTTACTAGACCAATATTTGATGATATAGTACGAAGTATTAGTTCAGCATCAGTAGTTCTACACCCTATTAAAGCAAATTGCAACTATATATTAGATGAGTTTGGGGCACTAATAAGTGATCAAACTGTTAATTTAAAATATGCATTATTTGGGTATAACTTCATTGCCGAAGATGCATTAACGTCTAACAAAATCGAATACGACGAGACGCAAAACAAAGTTTACAACGTTTATCGTGACGGAGCATTTGTTAATCCATACGAGGAAGCTGTCCTTTTTGCCTTTTCTCCAAGTGCCATAGCATGCACTAATACAGCCGTTAAATATCAACTTAATATTCCTCAAGCACTACGTAATTTACCGGTTCATGCTGCTTGGTTTGATGCCGATGATGGTAATGGTTATCGTCAGATTAACCCAACAGCAGCAACCATTAACATTAATTATCCATCGGTAGGTGAAAAGATTTTAAAACTCAAAGTTAGCACTACTGTAAATGGTGCTGGTCGAATATTTACATCTCGGGCTCTTATTAAAATATGCGATAGCATTGAAGTAAATCAACTGAATAGCAATACAGCTAATCCCATTATAGATGAGCAATTCAGTAAAAATGGCGTTACAGCAACCGTAACAGGTTTCTCGTCTACAGGAGGTTCTGTTAGAAAGCCTATTATTGTTGTAGAGGGTTTCGACCCTTGGCAGCTCAAAGAACTCGCGACTTTACTTAACAACACAACTAATATCAATGATGAAGGCCTAGCTGATTACTATGGTTTCACCAATTATCAGACTTTTTACGATACTGCCCAAACATACTTTTTAAGTAACGGGTATGACTATATATATGTTGATTGGCACGATTCTTTAGCGGATATAACAAAAAATGGAGAGCTCCTCATTGACATTATAAACCATATAAATAGTATTAAAGCCTCATATGGTAGTACTGAGAGCAACATCGTTATCGGTCAAAGCATGGGTGGTCTTATTACTCGATATGCCCTTAAAACCATGGAAAATAATGAAGACGACCATCAAGTATCTACATTTGTATCTCATGACGTGCCACATTTAGGCGCAAATGTACCTATAGGCGCACAGTATTTCATATACCAATTACTTAGTTTCGCACATGGTTATACAGACATGTGTAATACCGATATTCTAAAAAGTAGCGGGAATTTGGGAACAGGTGAAATCGCAATATTAAACACACTACAATCTGATGCAGCAAAGCAAATGATGTATTACTATGTAAAACCAGATGGAACTGTAACATCAGATTATCATAAGAACTTTTATACGATGTTAAAAGAATTAGGATTCCCAAATGGAGATAAAGGTAAATCAATTGAAAACATAGCCATTACAAATGGTCAACAATATAATTTAAAAGATTATTTAGTTGATGAAAAACACTTTTTTAAATTTGAAGCAAATGCACACTCAAGGGTTTTAACTGACATTGGCAAGTGGATAATAAAATATAAATTCAACAAAAAAATACCATCTGAAATTATTAATTTTGAGTGGTCAAAATTAAATGATGGTGGTGGTTTCTTGGGGTCATCTAAAATTAACATAAACGCTGAATTCAATCCAATTACTAACAACTATACAGACACACAACCCATTGCATTACTTGACGCAAAATACATTAAGACATTTTGTTGGATAAATCAATGGAAGAGAGAATATAATTTATTTGAATCATATCATTATACTCCAGCAATATCTTTATTTTACGATGAATATCCCGGGTCAATATATGAGTTCGTCAATATAGAGGACATTAATAAAAGTAGTGCCTATCATTCATTGGATATGGCTAAATACTTTACATTTATCCCCATGGCAAGTTCATTATGTATTCAAGGAAATGAACTATCTGCCTATGATTATAGAAAAAACTACTATTTTGAAGAATTATTACCCAATATAGAAACTCCATTTGACGCCTTTTACATATTTGAGAGCATATGTAGGCATATCGACTTTTATTGTCTCACAGACGAGAAACGTGAAGATGAAGAAGTTTTTTCTTGGCTACTAGAGCAACTTAGCATGACTATTGATGGTCCAGAGTTTATTACATCAAATGGGCAATACAACATAAGCGGATATGACGGTCATTATGTATGGTCTACATCTGACCCTTACATTGCCACTATTGATGGTAACGGTACACTTACCGCTTCTGGACACGGTGTTGTAACCATCATTGCACAAAATTACGAAAACGGTAAATTGTATAGAAAGACTAAAAATGTATCTGTTGGTATGCCAGACATGATTATATCCAAGAGGTATCATAGTAATCGCGGGTATATGTTTACTGCAAGTACTCGTGATAGCGCCCAACAAACATCACTCAATAATCTTATAGCAAATGGCACACTGAAGTACGAATGGTCTATCATTGATGCTAATGGTAACATGAGCACAACATTAACTAACCAAAATTACATTGATTACCTACCAAGTTCTGATGAATACATAACTGTGACCGTAAGACTTATAGAGACTAATAGCAACAATAAAGGCCAGACTATCAGTTTATACACAAACATATTAGCACCATTCGATGTTAATTATAAACTAGTCACAATTGATAAGACTGGAATGCCTAGCTTTTTTTTGGCTACAAATCAATACGAGGTTGGTCTTCCGAGTCGTGATTTTATAACATTTTTTCGAGAAATAGTTTTAGATTGTGATGATAACATTTTCACTCTTGTAACGAAATATTTAAAAGGCACACAATGTTACATTAAATTTCATAACGGAGTTGAATATGAAGAATTGGAAGGTGTAAAGGAATACATGAAATATAGGTGGGAATTTAGTTTTTTTAATTCCGACTTTTTCATCAATAAGCTTTCCTCGATGATTAATCTTGCAGGCTCTAACGAAAGAAGAGTTAAGACCATCGATATAAAAATTTGTAATAGTGATAAACAGGTATTACAACACATACCATTTGCCATTATATATAATCCTGATTTCAATACACCTGAAAGATAGTGCAAAATCTAAAAAATCATTATTATTATTTCACCATAAAACTAAATTACTATGAGACGCCTTAATAAATTGTTTTTAGGGATAGCATTCATAAGCACAATTCTATTCTCATCGTGTGACCGACTTGTTGATAGGTGGCTGGGGCTTCCTGACCCAATCCAAGGAGGCCGAACTTTAAAAGTAACGTGTAAAGGTCTTGGATGGCATGAAAAAACACTAACAGATGAATGGGAGATAGAAGCATATTATATTAGCTCACTGATAAATGTAAAAGAACAACTCGGCACTCGCGACACCGAGTTCTGGTTTAATCTACATGATGTACAGTATAGTATAAACGACAACTCATATCTCCGGATTAGATTAAAATTGGAAAGAGAGGAGCCATTGGAACTCAATAGGAAGTACTATTTTGATTACAACATAGAAACTTTGGATAGCGAACTATTTATAGAATACCGCACATACCCCAAAGATAAAGGGGATGTTTACACAACATCACATGGTTTCATCGCAACCGAAGGATACATTGAAATCACAGACATGGTAGAGTTTTGTGGAGGAACCTACATAACATATAACATAGTGGCAACCTGCGAAGACTGTTGGGGCGAAACAGGCAGTATAAAATTACCAAGCTCGAATCCTCACTCAATTCAGTATGAGCTGTATAGCAAACCTGAGAACAACATGGGCACATTGGAATTTAACTTATCTGTCATTAATACTCATCCCAAATATACCGATCAAGCGTGGCAGGATGATGTGGATGCAAATATGTAATTGCACGTGTTGAGCTTATGCCCAAGCTCGATGGCAAGAAGATGAACATGATTCTCGCGCCTAAGGGCAAGAAGTAGTCGCGGAGGCTAAATAAGAGGTAGCACACGGGCTGTCGGACACGGTTCTGACAGCCCATGTTGTATTATATATTAAGGTATTAATCGATAAAAAATTTATCGTAATCTTGCATTTTAGAAATGCATTTCGTAACTTTGTGAAAATCAATAATTATAGTTTAACCCCCATAAAACTAAATTACTATGAGACATAAATTAGGTATTGGGCTATGTATATGCCTATTCGCACTATTGTATGGTTGCGACGATTTTCGCACCAGATTAAACAATAATTTTGATAACATGATACACAATCTTTTCTACAATGAGTCGCCTGTTGAAATCACGGCAACATGCGAAAACTTAGGATGGGAAGATGAAGTATTCAAGACATTAGAATTGAATAGTAGAGAGTGGGTGAATCCCTCCTCTCAAATGAATGAGTTCACCAATGAAACAGCAATTATTTTGGGTAGAATGATTGGAATTGACGAAGCGAGTTATCTTCTACTTACCATAAGCATAGATGAGCCATCTGCATTAGAGATAAATAAAAAATACTATTTTAACGTTTGCAATGGAACTAGACCAAAAGGCGAAGAGACCAAGGAATTGCAGAATGTAGCTACACTACTCTATACACAATACCTCGATTTATCTAATAAGAAACTCACAAAATCCTATGGATTTAAATCCGTAGAGGGCTATTTTGAGATAACTGAGATGCACGAGGAGGGGGATATACACATAATATCTATTAATTTTGCATTTACAGCCATAAACGAGGAAGAGTACGTAATGGTTCCTCAGCAAATATCAGGACAGACCTGGTATGTAAACACTCCTAATACCGAGAATAAAAAAGGATTGATTGAGGTTACCGGCAAGATTGAACAACATCCATTCACTTACTATAAGTGGGATAAGCCAGCCGGAAAATATTTCTAAACACAGAGTTTGAAGCATTTCCATAGGCCGATGTAGTACTCACAATAAAGAAAAAATTCTAAGGGCAAGAAGTAGTCGAGGAGGCTAAATAAGAGGTAGCACACGGGCTGTCGGGCATAGGTCTGACAGCCCTTATTTAGTTGTAGGACGATAGGCGCGACGACGAAAGAGAGACTACGCTTGCATATTCTAAAAATAACCATTACCTTTGTATGTTAGGCACAGCCTATGACAAAGACGAAAGATGCAACCTGAAATGTTACATATAGACGACATACTCGCCATCGGCGACGACCAAACCTTTGCGAACACCGCATTGAAGCTATTTCGCTTTCAGGCCGAGAGGTGCGCGCCCTATCGTCGCTACATAGAGCTTTTGGGCATCGACGCCGAGAGTATCGAGCGCGTGGAGGATATACCCTTCCTTCCTATCGAGCTCTTCAAGAGCGAGGATATATATTGCGGCGATGCTGCACCCGAAGTTATCTTCACGTCGAGCAATACGGGTAATACCACACCCTCGCGCCACATGATGGCATCGCTGGACACCTATCGCAGGTGCTTCATGGCCGCCTTCGAGAGGTTTTATGGCGCACCCGACAGATGGAGCATCTACGGCCTGCTACCCTCATACTTGGAGCGCGAAGGGTCATCGCTGATATACATGACCGAACACTTGATACGCGCAGCGGGCTCGGGAGGCTTCTACCTGAACAACTACGAGCAGCTAATCGAGGATATGGAGCGCGACCCGAAGCCCAAGATTCTGCTTGGCGTAAGCTATGCGCTGTGGGACCTCGCAGAGCAGTATGGACCGACGCTCCGTAACACCGTGGTCATGGAGACGGGTGGCATGAAGGGCCGCCGCGAAGAGCTATCGAAGAGCGAACTACACACGATACTATGTCGCGGCCTCGGCGTGGAGCACATACACTCCGAGTACGGCATGGCCGAGCTTACGTCGCAGGCCTACTCCGACGGCGAGGGCATATTTACCGCACCCGCCTGGATGCGTATCCTCGTACGCGATGTCAACGACCCCTTCGACCATCGCCCTCAGGGTGGACGCGGAGGCATAGACATCGTGGACCTCGGCAACCTAACGTCGTGCGCCTTCATTCAGACACAGGACTTAGGACGACTGATGGAGGATGGACGTTTCAGCATCGAAGGGCGCATTGCGGGTAGCGATATACGCGGCTGCAACCTCCTCGTTCACAACCTATAACGATGAAGTACAATAGCGACATACTACGCCATCTGCACCGAGAACTCGTGGACATCCTCCGCGAGGTTGTCCGCGTATGCGACCAAGCACACATCGACTACTTCATACAGGGTGGCACGGCCATAGGCGCGCACTTCTTTGAGGATATAGTACCGTGGGACGACGATATAGACCTCGGCATGACGCGCGACAACTACGAACGCTTCCTGCGCGAGGCCCCCGCGCTACTCGGCGAGGAGTATCACCTACAAGAGTTCACCACGGAGCCCGACACGCCCTTCTACTTCGCTAAGGTGCGTAAGCGCGGCACCCGCTTTGTGGAGCGCGAGTGGGTAGGCCTCGACATCGAGGGCGGCATATATATCGACATCTTCCCCTACGACCTCATCCCCGACAACCGCAGCAAGGAGCTGAGGCAGCGTCGTCGCGTGAAATTCTGGGTAAACTGCTTCACGGCGAAGAGCGTATGGCTGTGGCGATGGCTCGGACGCGCAAATAATGGTGTGGCGATGCCCAAGAGCCTCGTATCGTGTGCCGCGATAAGGGTGGTAACGTCGCTCATGAGCAAGGAGCGCATATACAGACGCCTACACCGCGAACTTACGCGCTATAACGACAGCGATGCCTCGCGCTACAACATCGTGCGCATGCCCAAGGATATGATACCACGCAAGGATATCGAGCACCCTGTGCGCCGTCGCCTCTGCGGCATGGAGCTATGGGCCCCCGACAACCTCGAAGCATACCTGCGTAACCACTATGGCGATATTCAGAAGTGGCTACCCGAGGAGAAGCAGCTCAACCATGCACCCGAGGAGTTGGCCTTTGCAGAGCCTATAACGTCGACCGAGTCGGAGCAGATAACGGTAGTTATACCATTATATAATAAGGAGGCGGAGATTGAACGTTGCCTACGCTCGGTCGTAGCACAGAGCCTCGCGCCACACGAGATTATCGTCATCGACGACGGCTCGACGGATAGGTCAGCTTCAATTGTCGAGCGCATTATAGCGGAGCATCCCGAGGCGCACATACGCCTTATCAGTCAAGCCAATAGCGGCGTAAGTGCTGCGCGCAACAGAGGAATCGCCGAGGCCGTAACGGAGTATGTCGCCCTGCTCGATGGCGACGACTGGTGGCTCTCGGGCTACATAGCCGAGGTTACACGACTTATGGAGTACTACCCCGATGCTGACGCCTACGCTACGGCCTTCGACATCGTAAACGGCGATAGCCGCGTTGCTGCCCCCACGCCCACCACCGAGGGCTACATCGACCCTGCGGAGGAGGCTCTGAGGGGCCGCTACCCCATCATACCCTCCACCGCCACGCTACGTCGTAGCAGCCTACTCGCCGTCGGCGGCTTCCCCGAAGGCATGCGCATAGGCGAGGATCAGTGGATGTGGATACGCCTCATGCAGCAGGGAGCGAGATTTTGCTTCTCGCCAATATCGCTGGTGCGTTACTCACGCACGGCATCAAACCGTTCGGCAAAGATTTACCGCGCAGAGAAGTCGCAACACAGTATCGCGGAGCTGTATAGTTCATCGCAGAGTGCAACTCTGAACGAGTATATAGCGCGCATAGGCATAGGCAAGGCCATCACCCAGAGTGTCAACGGTGGCACAGCCGATGCACAACAAGCCATTGCACGCTTCGACTACACGGTGCGTAACGGTCGACAGCTACGCCGTTTGAAGGTGCTCAATGCCCTGCCTCGCGCCATGCGTCCCGTAGCCGACGCGATATATCGAGGCTTGGCGTGGATAATATGCAAAAGAGGGTTATAACGCGCGATAATTCAGCGAGATAAGCGACGTAAACATGGTCTCGAAATGATATGGGCCGGATGGATGGTACTCGACGTACGCTCCATTCGGCCCAATGGTTTAAGTCTTAATAGGGTGCCTTAGTTCTAAACGGGCTTGACATCATCATTCACCTCGCGATACTCCATCTGCTTGATATGGGCGATAGTGCGTCGCGCGATGACAAAACCTACGAAGGCTGCGATATCTGCGGCGGCACACATTACTGCAAAGATAATCTTCCCGTTGGCTGCCGACCATAGTGCATAGGGGGTGCCTAAGAGCACGACGAAAAGGCATAATACCATAATAAAACGAAACTGATTTATCATAATTCTCATCTATTATATTTTCACATCTTACCAAACAATAGCTTCGCGCCCCACGCTACGCAGATAGTCGTTCGCCTGCGAGAAGTGGCGACAGCCAAAGAAGCCTCTGTATGCCGACAATGGCGAGGGGTGCACAGCACGCAGCACAAGGTTCTTCTGAGGGTCGGCAATAGCACCCTTACGTTGAGCATAACTACCCCAGAGCATATATACTATACCCTCCTTGCGTTCGGCTATGGCACGCACAACAGCATCGGTGAAGGTCTCCCAGCCATGTCCCGCATGCGATGCCGCCTGGTGAGCACGCACCGTAAGTACGGCGTTGAGCAGCAACACGCCCTGCTCGGCCCATCGCTCCAACTCACCCGATGTGGGCATTGATGCTCCCGTATCGGCAGAGACCTCGCGCAGGATATTCTGCAACGACGGCGGGAAGGGAACACCCTCGCCTACCGAGAAGCATAATCCGTTAGCCTGGCCCGGGCCATGATAGGGGTCTTGACCAATGATGACCACTTTGAGTTTGTCGAACGGGCACTTGTCGAAGGCACGAAAGATGTTGGCACCCGCAGGATAGACCACCCCCGCGGCATACTCCGAGCGAACGAACTCCACGAGCTCCTCGAAATAGGGCTTCGTGAACTCCTCGCCGAGAATCTCTTTCCAATCTGACGCTATACGCACCTCTGCCATAAGCCGTTTAACAAACCAACAAAAATTCAGTTTGCGAAGATACGATTTTTTTACTACATTTGTACGAACGTAACTAACTTTTTTACAAGATATGCGAAAATTCGTCTGTTTGGCACTATGTCTATGCACTCTCTCGGGCACTCTGCGCGCCGAAGAGCCCATAAAAAACATCATACTTCTCATAGGCGACGGCATGGGTCTGGTGCCCGCCTCGATGATGCAGATTGAGAACAACTACACACCGACAATCTTTGACCGCGCCGAGAATGTGGCACTGACGAAGACCTACTCCGCAGATAACCGCGTTACCGATTCGGCAGCCGCAGGCACAGCCCTGGCCACGGGACATAAGACCAATAACACCTTCGTGGGTGTACTCTCAGACGGCACAGCCGTAGAGTCGCTCATGGACGTAGCCAAGCGCGAAGGTAAGGCCACGGGCGTGGCCGTAACCATATATCTGCAACACGCCACACCGGCAGCGTTCTATGCTCACAGCACAAGCCGCCACGATAATGCGCTTATCACACGCCAACTGTCGGCATCGTCGCTCGACGTTGCGATTGGCGGTGGTATGGCCGAATTTGTATCGCTCTACGGCTCTGAGGAAGAGGTGCGTAATGCGCTTAGCGACAGTGGCTTTAACCTCGTGCGCACGATGGAGGAGCTCGACAGGGAGAGGGGCGACGAGCGCGTCATGGCACTTCTTAGCGATTGGGAGGTTGGTGCCGACACGGGCGACTATCTCGCCGAGGCTACACGCGAAGCAATACGACTTTTAGACGAAAGAGATAACGACAAGGGCTTTGCGCTGATGGTCGAAGGCTCGCTTATCGACGGCATGTGTCATGCCAACGATGCCCGCGCAGCACAGCGCGAGATGGAGGGCTTCATGAAGGCTGTGGAGGTAGCCGTGGAGTATGCCGAGCGCACCCCCGGAACGCTTGTCGTCGTAACAGCCGACCATGGCACAGGAGGTATGACCATCGTAAGCTGCGATGCCGACTTCAACCTCTCGGAGCAGGGCGTAGAGTATCGTTTCTCGACAACGGGACATAGTGCCGAGATGGTGCCCGTATATCTCTATGGCACGGGCGCAGAGAGCATAAACGGCATCATGGAGAACTCCGAGTTGGGAGCAAAATTAAAGGAGCTTATAGCGCGCGACTAATCGACTCGCGCACCTCTTCAACAACTCATCAAACAGATCGCTCGAAATGGCGCATACGTCGTGATAATCGCCACGACGTGAAGAGTGCTGCCATGCTCAGTCCGACAATCAGGCCAATGGCCAAGCCATGACATCCGAGGTCGAAATGGTAGGCTAAAAGACACCCTACCGGCACGTTGAACACCAGATACGAGCAGAAGACAATAGGCATGATAATGCGCACATCCTGCAATCCTCGTAACATGCTGATAGAGAGACCCTGCACCGCATCCGAAAGCTGATATATGGCGATAAGCAACATCAGTTCGGAGGTCATGATAATGGTGGCTTGGCTATCGGTAAAGAGCGATGCGATGGGCGTGCGAAAGAGGACAAAGACCATGGCCATAAACAGGCCCCACAGCAAGCCTAAATGGTATGTTGCGTAGACCGTAGGACGCAGCTCTTCGCGCTGCCGAGAGCCATAGATGTGCGACACGAGAATGGTCGAGGCCGAGCCTATGGCCACGGTAATCATCCACGCCACATTGGCGATAGTGAACGACACCTGCATAGCACCCGCCGCAACAGCACCAAACGACAGCGAGAGGATGGACGTAAGGATAAAGGCGGCCGACTCCAAGACCATCTGGAACGATATGGGATAGCCTATCGAGAATAGCTTTGAGATATAGGCCTTGCGTATGGCACGACGCTCGAAGAACGAGCGATAGATGCGCAGACGGCGCGAGAGGAAGAAGTAGGCGACGATAAGCAGCATCTGCACGACACGCGAGAGCAGCGTTGCAAGACCCGCACCCTCGGCACCCATAGGCTCCACGCCCCACCGTCCGAAGATAAAGACCCAGTTGAGCAGAATATTCACACCATTGCCCACGAGCGTAATCCACATCGCCGTTACGGTGTTGCCTATACCCTCCAAGAACTGCTTAACGACCAGGAACATCATCAGCGGGATGATGCTCGCCACAAGTAGGTCATAGTAGGGCAATGCCATATCCGTCACGGTAGATATATCGGCCTCGGTAGAGCCCATCCACGACTGCAACACCCCGATAAAGGGTCGCAGCGCAACAGCTATCAACGTAGCAACGACACCCACCACAAAGCAGTAGAACATGCCATTCTCAAAGAGACGGCCCACCTCTCTGCGCTCACCACGCGCATAGTGCTCGCCCACAACGGGTGTGATAGCCAAAGCGAGGCCCAACGCCGCGAGGTATATCAACAAAAAGAGCGAACTACCCAACGCCACGGCAGCCAACGGCACGGGGTCCTCACCACCATAATTACCCACCATGGCCGTATCGGCAAGTTGCGTGGTGATTTGTCCCGCCTGTGCCACAACGACAGGCAGCGCGAGGGTCAAAAGTCGCTTGTAATAGGGTATGTATCGTGCAACAAACATGGGCGCAAAGGTACAAACGATATGGCAAAATGCAAATCAAAAACTGAGCTTTTTCGCCACGTGCGCCAATCTCGCAAAGGAAAATTGCGTGCGCGCGCAAGAAAATCTCTTAAAAAGAGATAGAGACCGCGTTTTTTTTATATCTTTGCGAGATAAAAGTTTTACTCTAAAATTGAGCGTCTATGAGAAATTTCATCTTTACAACAAATATTGTTGTGTTGGCGTTGCTTAGCACCCTCTTTGGTTGCACCGAAAATAAAATCGAGCAGGAGCAGCCTTCGCCCACCGAGAGCGTCATCACGTTAGGCTCAACAACCATGGAGGTTGCCGCCGCGGAGGGTGAGTACAGCATCGACTACACCATAGAGAACCGCACCGAGCAACTACTGCCTACGCTCCACTGCAAAGCCGAGTGGATAGTTGACCTCGAAGCCACACACACCAGCATACACTTCGGCGTGGCCGCAAACAACGCCGACGCACGCGAGGCCGTAATCAGCGTGTCGTACAACAACTCGACAAGCACAATCAGCGTTAAGCAGGCGGCCTACGACAACTCACAACCGTTCTACATCACCATCGAGACACTGTCGTCAACATCGTGCATCACGCGCATCGACGCTACCGACGCCGAGATGGACTACATCATGTATCTATCGTCCACATCATATTTCATCGAGTCGAACATCCAGACTGCCGAGGAGCTCTTCGAGGATGATAAGTCGGCATTTTTGCGCGGTGCTATGTACGACGGAATAGCGGTAGAGCAATACTTAAAGAACTACAACACCGTATTCACCGGCACAACACGCACCGAATGGAGTGATCTCACGCCCGGCTCAAAGAATGTCCTTTACGTCTACGGCGTAGAGTTTACCGAAGATGGCAGCGACTACGAGCCCGTAACCGATATCGTATACGAGATAATCATCCCCACCCCTGCACCCCTGCACGAGGAGGTATCGTTTGACGCTACGATTGAGGTAAGTGGCCCTGAGGCAACATTTAACATCACACCCAAGAATTGGGACGGATACTACATGACCAGCGTATACAGCCAAACCGACCCCCTGTATATCGCCCCCGGCACCTCGGTCGACGAAGAGTACACGTCGCAGGTTGCAACAAGCTGGATTGACACATGCGATTGGTACAAGATGTACAGCTACTACACAGACCAGGATATTCTCGACAAGGTCTGCATTATAGGCCCGATAACCGAAACCGTCGAGCTTACGGCAAGCACCTCATATTGCGCCGCAATTTATGCCATAGAGATGGTCGACGGCGTGCTGCAACTTGTATCGAAGCCCATAGTTAAGCACTTCACGACGGAGAGCGTTGCGATGTCGGATATGACACTCGATATCAAGGTCGAGAACGCATATTCGCGCGTGGCAGATATCACCATAACCCCCTCGAACAACGAGGAGCAATATCTCTTCGTGTCGATGCCCTCGGAGTATATCACCCTGACCGACGAGGCCGACATCCTCAACGAGCTAACAACGACCTTCCTCCGATACGCCTATATGTTCACCGGCGAGATGTCGATACACATAGCCACGCTCGAACCTACCACCGAGTACTCGGTCTTCGTCTTCGGATACTATGGCGGCGTGGTTACCACACCTCTGTACCGCGAGGACTTCACCACAACCGAGGCAGCTCCCGGCACCGTGCAGGTCGAGGAGGTAATCATCGGTGGCCCCTACAACCCCGGTGAGTTGGCGGCAGCCCTGCCCGAGAAGTTTAGCGACTATGCGCAATACGCCGGCATGGCATACATCATAACGATGCAGACCGTAACCGACAAGCCGACCATCGACAAGTATCACCTTGCATGGGACTTGGACACATTCAACTACTACAACACCTACTACCCCGACATCGTACTTTCGGACCTCATAGGCTTCTATTGCGAAGAGGTGGGCTACGATATATGCAGCTTCAATGTCAACTACTTAGTATGTGGTATCGCCATGGACGAAAAGGGTAACCTAGGCGACATGTGGAGCTCTGAGACATTCTGCTACACGGCCGACGACTATGTCCCCGTCGACGATGCTGTCGAGGCGTTCAAGCAGAATGGCGCAAAGAGGTCGAACGTAACGCTCGCAACACGCAAGAGCCTCGTGATAAACGAATAATCTAAAACTACATAACTATGAGAAAACAGAAGTCAACACTCTATCTGATTGCCGCTGCGTTGATTACACTCCTCGCAGGAGCATGTACCGATCGCAGTGTACCCGAGCCTACGCCGCAGGAGGGCGTATCGCTTAGCTTCGAACAATCGGAGATTGAGGTAGACGCCTTGGGTGGTGAGTATTCGGTCTACTACACACTCACAAACGGCATCGACAACATCAACCCCGTACCGCAGGTCAACGTGTCGTGGATTAAGGATTTGCGCGCCGACGACGAGATGATATACTTCACCGTCGAGCCCAACGCCTCGGCAGCGGCACGTTCAACGAAGATTGACCTTAAATATCCGGGCGTTGAGATTCCCGTGCTGTTGACCGTCAACCAGCCGCTACCCTCAGAGGCCCTATTCATGATTAACATCAAGGATATGTCGATAAGCGATTGCGAGACGATAATCATCCCGAAGGACCCCGAGATGTACTATATCGCCTATGGTGCCAGCGTAAGCTACATGCGTCAGGAGGGTATCGAGACTGCCGAGCAGCTCTTCGAGGACGACTACACATATTTCAAGGCTATCGCGGATCAGTATGGCGCAAACTTAGGCCAATTCCTCATCTACAACAACATGGCTCACCAGGATACACGCGAGCTCACGTTTACGGGCCTATCACTCAACGAGTCGTTCGTGATATATGTCTACGGCATTGAGTTTACCGAGGACACTAAGGATTACAGCCTCGCAACACCCATCTACCATGTTATCGTAACGCCTTCGATGGAGGATATGATGGAGGTTGAGTTCTCCATGGAGTACGACATCAACGGCCCCGAGGTTACACACCGCATCACACCCATCAACTGGGATGGCGAATTCTACTACGAGTATTTTGCCGAGGGTAACCAATACTTCTATCCCGAGGAGGAGGAGATTACGGATGCCTACGTTGCATCGGTAATCAGCGACTGGGATATGTTCGTGGACATCTACATGGATTTCGGTTATACGGCAAGCCAATTTATGGATATGGCATGTAGCTCAGGTACATACGAGCAGTCGGTAACACTCCTTGCCGACACGCGCTACATGGCACAAGCCTACGCCATTGAGGAGGTTGGCGGCAGGCCACAGGTCGTATCAGTACCCCATATCACCTACTTCACAACGGGCAACGTCGACAGTTCGGATATGACCATCGATATCGCCATCGAGAATGTTTATGCTCGCGTTGGCGACATCAGCATTATACCGTCGAGCCAGGAGGAGGGCTACTGCGTGTTCATCGGCACTCAGGATGTCATCCCCACCGAGGGGGACATCATCGAGTGGATACTCTCAAAATATAGCGTATCGCCCATCGTAGGCACATATACCGAGCATATGAACAGCCTCATACCCGAGACCGACTACTCGATACTCGCCTTCGGCTACTACGGCGGTAAGGCCACCACGGGGCTCTTCCGCGTGGACTTCACAACCACTGCCGCGGGCACATGCGAAAACAGCGTGAAGCAGATTAACGTTGGCGCACCTTATAGTGCTGCCGAGCTTGCGGAGATAGACCCCGAGACATACGCCCATGTGGCTATGTACGACGAGAACGGCTACTACCTCATGTGGGCAGAGCTTATTCCCGAGACGGCAACGCCCGACCTCTTCTATCGTCAATACGACCTGACATCTGTACAGCAGCTGGGCACCGACGGCATCATCGCCGACCTTTTGCGCTACCCGTCGAAACCCGTGCAGACACTCTCATTCCGCAACGACCTTCCGTTCGTAATATGCGGCGTGGTAATGGACCGAGAGGGCGACATCAGCGAGCTGATGATATCGGAGCCCTACTCATTCAACCTCGCAGATAAGCGACCTTCAGAGGAGTTCCTCGCAAAGATTCACTCGTACGACAGCTACGCGCGCACGCTCAGTGCAAAGCGTGAGAGCCTCGTCATAGACAACCATAGCGAGGATAATAGCAACGAGTTTATCGGCAAGGCTGAGACCTTGATGGGCAAGAGCTCGGTTGTAGCACCCCGACGCTTGTCGGTTAAGATGTAAGCGCGACGCGAGACTGAAAATTAATAGACGCGAGACTGAAAATTAATAATTAAAACATACGACTATGAAAAATCTTAGATTAATGACTCTCTTCGCTGCCGTGGCAATGCTATTTGTTGCGTGCGAAGACAACAACACCCCCGCGCCTACGCCCGGCGGCAGCAATACGGATAGCACAACACCCGATGTTGTGCTCTCGACGGTGGCTTTCGAGGTCGACTACGAAGGTGGCTTGTATGACATTGATTACACCATCGTAAATCCTATTGGCGGCATGGATATCCTCGCCGTATCGGATCAAAAGTGGGTTAACAACTTCGAGTACGAGACAGGTAAGCTACGCTTTACGGTAGATTTCAACAACTCGTTCACGAGCCGTATGGCAACCATCGAGATTCGCTACCCCTCGATGCCCAACCCCGTACTACTCATCGTAACACAGAAGGCCGCCACGGAGGCATCGTTCACCTTCGACATTACGGATACCACGACGCTGACATGCTCGTACACCGTAACGCCCAAGGATAATTCGATGTACTACATCACCATTTTCAGCGATGCTGCGTACATGCTCAACAACAATATCACCACCGCGCAGGAGCTCTTCGACGACGACTACGCATACTTCATCGAGCAGGCCAATATCAACAACCTAACTGCCGAGGAGTACCTCGTATCGTCGGGTATCGCCATGAAGGGCCGCAAGGAGTATAACAGCTCAGAGTTCGAACTTCTCGCTCCCGGTGGAACATACGTTGCTTATGCCTACGGCATAGAGTTTACCGCCACAGGCTACAAGCAGACTACCCCCTTGCAGCACCAGATTATCGAGACGGAGCTTCCCGAGCTGGTGGATGCCTACATCAGCGTTACGCCTACGGTGAGCCTCGCCAACGTAAACTTCAACTTCGACCCCGGCACATGGAAGGGCGACTACAACTTTGAGATTTACGCCGAGACCAGCGACCTATATATCGCCAAGGGTAAGCCCGTTACCGAGAAGTACACGCGCACCATTGCACGCAACTGGATATGGATGCTCTTCGAGAAGATAGACCGCGGCTACTCGATAGACGAGGTGCTGACCATGTACTGCATGCAGGGTAAGCGCAAGTACAACCAGGAGCTTACGCCCGACACGAACTACATCATTGTGGCCTACGCTGTCGACACCGTCGAGGGCTATCCTCAGCTGGTATCGACACCTACGGTTACACACTTCCGCACCGGCTCGGTATCGCAGCAGTAAAGAAACATCCTAAAAGAGTTCACAGATGAATCTTTCTTGTAAGAGATATATTTTTGCACTTCTGCTCCTCGCAGCCTCAACGCTTGTTGGCTGCGAGAGCGAAGTTGCGGGAGGCTCGAACGGGGTCCCCGAGATTGTCATCAGCACCACAAAATTCAACGTCGGTGGCAAGGGTGGCGGATACGTCATGGACTACCAGATTAAGAATGGCGTAAAGGGTGTTCTGCCCGAGGTCGAGTGTCTGAGCGATTGGGTCGATATCGAGGAGGTTACCACCATGCAGATATGCTTCAATGTGCAGGCCAACGACAAGATGGAGGAGCGCACCACACGTATCAAAGTGAGCTACGAAGGGGCCAAAGATAGCCACGTGGTCTTTATCACGCAGCGCGAGATGGTTCTCGACATCTTCACTATCGATACACCGGAGCTCACCCCCGATAAGTTTACGGTGCGATGGACTCCCAAGAGCGACGACATCGTCTACATCCCCAATATCATCTCGACAGACTACTTCATAATGTCGGGAGTCGATAGTGCCGAGGGTCTTATCACCGAGGAGTTTAACTACTTTCTCAGCGTAGCACAAAATGCAGGTCTCACCCTCGAAGAGACTCTAACACGCACCCAGAAGATAGTGAGCGGCACGACAAGCATAACTTATAGCGGCCTTATGCCCGGCAGCAAATACCTTGCATACTGCTACGGTGTTGCTCTCGATGGCAACAACTACGAGATTACCGCGCCTCTGCACTATATGGTGGTAAACATCCCCATGCAGGAGCTTAGCAATGCGCAGTTCGATATTACAACAACGCAGCTTGACTCTGCTAACGTGCGCATAAACATCGAGCCAAAGACGTGGAACGGCTACTATGCTGTTCAGGTTGTTCCGGCATCCTCGATGTACTACACCGAGCCCGGCACATCACTCGGCACCTCAACCATCAAGGCTATGCACACCACGTTCTTCAACCAGGCGAAAAACAGCCTCATGACAAACAACGACATTGAACAATACCTAATGATAAGCTGCTACAAGGGCCATAAATCGCTATCTATGTCGCTTGCTCCCGAAGAGTATATGGTTGCCGTATTCGGCGTCAGCTCGAATGACGGAGGCATACCCATGATGCGTACCACGCCCGTTGTGGCCTACTTCTCATTATAACAAATCATGCGACATACAACCATATACACTCTGCTGTTAACTCTCTGCGCCACACTCATCATCGGCTGCGAGAAGGAGCCCGCGGGCCAAGCACAAGGCCCCATTAGTTTTAGCGATACTACAATCGAGGCCTCGGACAATGGTGGCGAGTATGCCATAAGCTACGAACTGCAAGATGCCTTGGAGGGCTTCGACCTTGTGGTTACATCCGATGAGCCGTGGATTAGAGATATTGATGTCGATGGCCAAGAGATAACACTCCGCGTGCTGGGCAACCCGCTCTACACGTCGCGCGAGGCGACACTCACGGTCAAGTACCCCACATGGAGCAAGGATGAGACTATCACGGTGCACCAGGAGGGCGTCAAGAGCGAGAAACTGACCCTGACGCTCACCGACTCCGACTACTCTACATGTGAGGTGAACATCGCGCCCCACGACGACCAGATGTACTATATTGTCATGGTTGCCGAGAAGGCGTACTTCGTCGAGAAGGGTATCTCGACAGCCGAGGAGCTTGTGCGCCACGACATCGACTACTTCGTGGCCAACATGAGCGATGCACCCTCGTTGGATGCCTTCCTCGTCGATAGCTACATCGCACTGCAAGGCACTAACAAGCGCATGTGGGAGAACCTATCGCCCGCCAAGGAGTATATCATCTACGCCTATGGCGTGGAGCTGGGCGACATGGACTATATGCAGGTTACACCCGTATATCACATCGCCCTTCCGAAGCGACTCCCCGAGTTACAGAGCGTGGAGTTCGACATCAACATCACGAGCGATGGCCCCGAGGTAGAGTTCGATATAGAGCCCATAGCGTGGGATGGCTACTACATGGTGCAGGTCATCCGCGATGACCAGACGGGATATATCGCTCAGGGCGACCCACGCGACGAAGCCTTCGAGGAGGCCGTTGCAACATCGTTCTTCTACGTCTCGGACAACCTATACTACTACTATGAGTATAGTGCCGTGCGTATCATGGAGGAGATGGGACACAAGGGCCACAGCACATATAGCCAGACGCTCGACGCCAACCACCGATATATGGCTATTGTCTACGCCATAGCCTCGGAGCGTGAGGGCAGCGTGCCTGTGATGGTCTCGAAGCCCATCGTTGAGTACTTCGCAACGGGCGACGTCGTAATGTCGGATATGACCTTCGATATTGTCATCAGCAACATACGTCCTCGCGCCGCAGAGATTACTATCACACCCTCGACCAACGACGAGGCCTATACGGCTGTTGTACTCTATGCCCGCAACATGCCCGACGGCACCAATGGCGAGCAGCTGCGATATATCCACGAGCACTACTCACCATTCGAGGTTCGAGGCAGCTATTCGGAGACGGTAAGCAGCCTCAAACCCGACACAGAGTTTATCGTTGCCGTATATGGCATCTACGCCGGTGCTCCCACCACAGACCTCTACTACAAGACGTTTAAGACAACAAAGGAGGGTGCGGGCAGCAACCTTATCACCGCCATCGAGTGGAAAGCCTACGACTTGGAGGAGGTTTTGACCCTGGATAGCTACTACGAGAGCATGTATGGCTTCGGCGACTACTTCCTATCGGTTGATATTCACACCTTGCAACCTACCGAGCGTGTCTACTTCGACATCTTCCGCACCAGCCATATCGAGGAGAATGGCGAGAAGTGGGTTAAGGAGAGTCTCATGGACTACTCCTACCACACGCTCTTCGACTGGGGCTTGTGCTCCTACAACAACGAGTATGTCGTATGTGGCTATGCCGAGGATGCAGATGGCAATATAGGCGAACTCTTCACCTCAGCACCTATCGTCGTGCAACGCGGCGAGACGGGCGATGCGGCAGAGTTCATCGAGCGATACGCCGAGTACACCGAGTAGGTGCGTAGAGCATAAGTTCGAGGCCGACCCGGAGCTGTAATAAGTGCTCCCGGTCGGCCTCATCGTTTGGGTCAAAACCATAATCTATCAGGCTACCCTGCTCTCTGCCGCTACGCGCAATGCAATCTTCGACTTGCGCAGCTCAACCAACACACGACACCCCGCCACGGCGCGTCCCTCGACAATAAGCGAGGCTAACGGCTGCTCCACCACGCTGGCGATAAGGCGACGTACGGCACGCGCACCATAGCGCACATCGTAACCCTCGTCAGCTAGCCATGCTACGGCTCGGGGTGTTACGATTAGCTCCACGCCCATCTTGGCGGCACGCTCGACCACATGCCTCAGCTCCGCGATAGCCACACGCTGCATGTCGGACGACGTCAACGACTCGAAGACGACAATATCGTCTATGCGGTTTACGAGCTCAGGCGCGAAGTACTCCTCGACAGCCGCGCGATACCTATCCGCACTGCTCTTGGCGGTGCTCCTATCGCTCGGCAGCGTGTAGCCCACACCTCGCGCAAGCTGGCGCGTGCCGAGGTTCGAGGTGAGGATGATTATCGTATGACGAAAGTCGACGTTTCGTCCCATGCCATCGGTCAAACGCCCCTCGTCGAATATCTGCAAGAGGATGTTGTACACATCGCTATGCGCCTTCTCAATCTCATCGAAGAGGACGACCGAATGGGGGTTGCGGCGCACAGCCTCGGAGAGCTGACCGCCCTCGCCATACCCTACATATCCCGGCGGCGAGCCTATAAGACGCGAGACATTATGTTTCTCACCATACTCCGACATATCGAGACGTATCAGACCGCGACGCTCATCGAAGAGCCACTCTGCGAGGTGCTTGGCAAGAAGCGTCTTACCTACACCCGTAGGGCCCACGAAGAGAAATACGCCCCACGGACGACTACTATCGCCAAGACCGGAACGCGAGCGTATCACGGCACGCGAAAGACTCTCGACAGCCTTCGCCTGGCCGATGACAACACCGCTCAGATAGCTCTCCAAGCTCGCAAGACGGCTACGCTCATCCGACGACAATCGCTCCACAGGGATTGCTGTTGCGGCATGCACCACACGCTCCACGTGGCTACGCTCCACCTGCTTATCGTGCCCCATAGCGGCCAAGGCACCCGCCTCGTCCATAACATCTATGGCCTTGTCGGGGAAGTGTCGCTCGGTGATATATCTTCCAGAAAGCTCCACTATATATTGCAGCACCTCGTCGCCATACTCAACACCGTGATACGCGGCATAGTGCGTCGCCAAACGCGAGAGTATATCGCAGGTGCGCTCCGCAGTAGTAGGCTCCACACTTACACTCTGAAAGCGACGTTCAAGGGCGGCATCGCGCTCTATGGTCGAGCGATACTCGGCGGGCGTGGTGGCACCTATGGTCTGCACCACACCACGCGCCAAGGCGGGTTTGAGCATATTGGCAACATCCAACGTGCCCTGCGTAGCCCCTGCACCGACGATGGTATGCACCTCGTCGATGAAGATGATAGTATCGCGCTCGCGCTCCAAGCTGTCGAGCAACTCGCGCATGCGCTCCTCGAACTCGCCACGAAACTTCGTACCCGCAATGAGCATGGCCATATCTACCGAATAGAGCTCCTTCGAGGCTATGCTGCGCGGCACACGCCCCTCGACCATGCGTAAGGCTAAACCCTCGACAATGGCACTCTTGCCAACACCCGCCTCGCCAATGAGTATCGGGTTATTCTTCTTTCGGCGCGAGAGTATCTGCACCACACGCTCTATCTCGCTATCGCGTCCTATAACAGGATCTATCTCGCCACGTCGGGCACGCTCCGTGAGGTTTACGCCAAACTTATCGAGCGCGCGAGCCGACGATAACGGCGTATTGATACTGAGAAGGGCACTCTCCGTCGTCTCTACATCGCCACCTGCAAGGCTCTGCATAGCCACAAGGATGTCGCCCGCCGAGAGGCCATACATGCCTAAAACATCGGCAAAGGCAGTTGCCGTATCCGAGGCCACGAGGTGCAGTACATGTGCCGTTGAGACGTGGCGTGCCGCCACCGTGCGACGCAATAACTCGCTGAGCGACTTAAAGTATTCATCGGGGGTTTGCTCCTCATGCTGAGGCTGTGTCGCGAGACGATGCTCCACACGACGCAGAAGCTGGAATAGCTCCCAATCGCTAACCAGCGAGGCCATGATGCGATAAGCGAAGGTGTGCTCATCGCCCAAAATCGCCAATACGAGACGGTCGCGGTAGGAGGTGGCAACCGCATCGCGGCGCATATCAAAGGTAAGTCGCGCAACTACTGCTTCGAGCGTTTTTGAAATCTTGGTGTTCATCATATAATTCTACCTAATTAACCATTTTTCTCGGTAGAATAACGATAAAACTTTTTGCAGTAGTATACGTCAGACGAAAAATATACTCTTTTTTGTGGAGTCGGGGTTACTCTGATTTTAGCTCTTCGATGATTGTCGAGCAACCATCTTCCAACAGGTCGAGGACAAGCTCAAAGCCCTCGTGCCCCTCGTAGTAGGGGTCGGGGATGTACGACCAATCGGGGTTGTGGCGCAGAAATTCGCGGAAGCGGAATATCTTCTGCTGCGCCTCACGGTCGGGGGCAAGGCGAAAAAGGGCCTCATAGTTATTATCATCCATGGCGATAATGCGGTCGAAGCGGTCGAAATCGGCCTCGCGCACCTGACGCGCAAGGTGTGTCATCTCGATGCCTCGTGCGGCCGCAGCACGGCGCATGCGGGCATCGCTACGCTCACCCGCATGTCCACCATACGTACCGGCAGAGTCGATCTCCACCCTGTCATTAAGTCCGTTACGCTCGACGAGCATGCGCAACATTGCCTCGGCCGCCGGCGAACGACAGATATTTCCGAGGCAGACAAAGAGTATTCGTTGTTTCATGCTTTCGGCTATTTAAGTATCGCATCCAAACGCTCATAGATGCTTCGACGCAACGAGCGCAACGAACGACGCTTCTGCTTATTGGCAACAAAACGCACGGTGCCAACAAATTTGAGCGACATGCGTATGTAGTTCCACGCCAAGACGAACATGAACGGGAAGGCCACAAAGTAGCCCAAAGCCCACCAGAAGCCCAAGAATATCCATAGGAGTATGACGGGCACGAAGAGACATATCGGCACCGAGACAAGCGCGCTTACGGCCACATTGAACGAGCTGATGAACATCTTGTCTTTGATAAGCTTGGCGAGGAATATCTCGGGAATGATAAAGAGCAACGACGAAGGTATAATAGATATGATGAAGAGCGGCAACAGAAGCAACAAACCAAGGCCACGCAACAACACCGCCTCGATGCCGGGGTTGTGGATGAAGAGCCAATCGCGTATGCCCAACTTGCAAAGCTCGTCGGCATACTGCTTCGTATCGCTATATATCTCCTCCATCTTCTCGGGCTGCTCCTTTGTTGCTGTCTGCAAGGCATCGACGAGCTTTATATCCGAGAGCAGGCGCGAGGGCAGATAGTTGAACTTAAAGCCATGCTCGATGGCATACTTGCGGCCATAGCCCGTCTCGCGAAGGAAGTCAATCTGGTCGTAGTGTTCGAGATCCTCGACATGGAGCATCATCTCCTGTATACGGCTACGCACCAATGCGTTAATCTCGGTCATGGTCTCGCGCGGAGCCTCACGGAAACGGTCGTAGTAGGGCTTCAACGAGATAGGCTCACCAAACTTGATAAGCATATCGGTGCGGGCATGGAAGTAGTTCGAGTAGTGGTTGCACGAGGGAAGAATCATCACATCGCGCTCGAAGTTCAGCTTCTCGGCAGCCTCGAAGGCGATACGCAGATAACCCAGCTTGAAGACGCCAAGCCAACGCTTATCCTGGTGGTCGGCCTCGGGGTACATCATCAGTGTCTCACCGTCGCTCACGGCCTGTCCTGCATCGTCCATCGTCTGGCGGTTCTTGTTGATTGCCGAGTAACCCTCATGGCTCATGCGGTATGCCGGGAGTAGGCCCATCGCGCGCAATGCCTTATTGAATATAGGGTTGTTGAATACGTTGGCACGCGCAATGAAGTTCATGCGTCTATCGGTAAGTTTGAGGCATACGCAGAGGGGGTCGTTAAGACAGTTCTGATGATTCGACACAACAACTACGGGGGTGCCATCGGCGGGCACATTCTCCAAACCTAAGATATGCTCCTTACGGAAATATAACCACGAATTAACATATTGCAAGTAGCCACGAAAGGCCTTCAAAAATAGCGAGTGATCTCGCGTTACAACTCTCTTCTCCATAAATGTTTGGTTAGTTTCTTAGGCCAAAGATAGTAATTTAATCGAGAAGGGAGTAATTTTGAACAAAATAAGACGGAAAATAAGTATTTATAGTTATCGCACAACACATATCGAATTATCAAAATAACGGACTCTTCGTCGGCCCTTATAGTCGATAAACCATATATCGACGCACCGTCGCCGAGAGGCTCAAAAACGTGGCCCTTTTTGGCCCTAAATAGCCTTTTTGTATATTATAAACATTAAAAAGTATATCTTTGTATGAAATTAGAAACAACAAGCTAAATACAGAAGTTACTACCGAGAACTGACTATGGCAATAAATAGCGACTCACCACAAATCATAGCACTACGATTAGCCGTTGAAAAGAGGTTTGGGCACTCTATCGAGAGCCGTACCGACTTTGCACTACTATCGTTGGATATCGAGCGTACAACGCATGAGCACCTTGCCGAGAATACGTTGCGCCGTCTGTGGGGCCGTATGAAGGGTTATAGCACTGTATTTACCCGCACACTCGACGTAATCAGCCAATATGCCGGATACATCAATTGGAAGGATTTCTGCTACACACTCGAACACGAGGGTGAGCGCGAGAGCAACCTCATATCGGGCACAACGTCGATACGCAGCGAAGAGCTGACTCCGGGCGACCGCATACGCATAGGCTGGCTACCCAACCGTGTATGCGAGGTGGAGTACATCGGCGGCAACATCTTCAAAGCCATACACACGCAGAACTCGACATTGCAGGTGGGCGACACGTTCGAGTGTCTGGTTATGTTGAAGGGTTACCCCCTCTTTGTCGACAACCTTTTGCACGGCGGTGAGCACTGCCAACGCTACTCTATCGGCATAAACAACGGACTCACCATCCTCGAAAAGTTGTAGGCGACAACTTTGATTTTGCAAAAATAATTTATAACTTGCGGCTCGTTATGCAATCTATGAGCCAGACAGACCTATCGTGTGACACCCTGCACGACGTTATCACGCACGCCGAACTGCTGAGTCGCGGACGCGATTATAGCGTCTACAAGGCTCGTTGTGGCAGCAAGTACATCATACTTAAAACACCCAACCTCGACAGCTCGATGTTTCGCGAGTTGCTCATGCGCGAGTATGAGCTTAGCAGCACGCTGTCGCACCCCTCTATCGTAACAACGCTCCGTTTCGAGGAGCATAGCCCCGTGGGCCCCGCCATAGCGATGGAGTATATCGCCGGAGAGCCCCTCGACGAGTATATGCGTCGCAAGCCGTCATACGCCGAGCGCAATGCAATTCTGGATGACATAATCGCCGGCGTGGGCTATCTACACCACCGCGGCATACTGCATAACGACCTAAAACCCGGCAACATAGTAGTTACGAATAACGGCTCGGCACGCATCGTCGACTTCGGCCTCTCGGCCAGCGACGACGGCATATACGGAGGTTTCTTTGGCGGCTCCGAAAGATTTACCTCGCCGGAGATACTTCGCGGAGATGGCGCATCGGGCGTATCGTCGGATATATACTCCCTCGGCGCACTTATGGAGTATCTGTTCGAGGGTCGCCACTACAAGAGGATTGTGGCGCGCTGCTGCAACGAGGAGCCCTCGTCGCGCTATCGCAACTGCTCGACACTGCTCGCCGCCATAGCAGCACACCGCCGTCGTCCTATGGTAATTTTCGCAGCTACAATACTTCTTACAATTATCGTCATTATCGCTACACCACATATCTCAAATGTGATAGACAGGCATCGCAACACACAGATAGATAGCCAAATTGCGACACCCCTAAACACCGAATTTGAGCGCAACATAACGGCTATGGAGCAGTGCGAATATATGGAGTTCGCATCGCTATATCGTAGCGCATATCTGATGTTTTATGTCGAGTATCAGTCGACACTCAGCGACGCAGAGCAGCGTGCCGCCGAGAGACTAATGAGCCAACATATTGCAAAGCTCGACTCGACAATGATGCGTAAGCCCAGCATCACAACACTCCCCCACGACGAGCAACAGGCGGCCGTGGATAGCCTCAACGTTGTAGCCAACAGGATGTTTCCGCAGAGATAGTCGCGGAGGATTATTCTGACCAAAAGAGAGAAAAGATTAAGGAAGTCAAGGATACTAAATAAATTAAGGAGCTTAGGGTGCAAAACGCACTCCCTAAACTCCTTAAACTCCCTAAATTCTCTAAATTCCTTATCTCGCCAATCCCTTACACCTCCGACGTAAACTTAAAGGTTATATCCTTGAAGTTCTCCTGGGCAAGGGCCAGAGCATAGCTCGTATCGGCAAGGAAGACGTCGCGGCCATGCTTATCGACAGCCATATTGGTATGCTTGCGACGCTTGAAGTCGGCAAGCTGTGCCTCATTCTCGGACTCTATCCAACACGCCTTGTGGATAGATATAGGCTCCCAACGACACTTGGCACCATACTCATGCTCCAAGCGGTACTGTATAACCTCGAACTGCAACGCACCCACCGTACCGATAATCTTACGGCCATTGAGCGACGAGGTGAAGAGCTGCGCCACACCCTCGTCCATAAGCTGGTCGATACCCTTTGCCAGCTGCTTAAACTTCATCGGGTCGGCATTCTCGATATAGCGGAAGTGCTCGGGCGAGAATGAGGGAATACCCGTAAATTTGAGCTTCTCACCTTCGGTGAAGGTGTCGCCAATCATAAACGTACCTGTGTCGTGCAGACCCACGATATCGCCGGGGAAGGCCTCGTCGATTACGGACTTCTTCTCGGCCATGAAGGCTGTGGGCGACGAGAATTTAAGCTGCTTGCCGCCACGCACATGGAGGTAGTTCTTGTTACGCTCGAAGCGTCCCGAACATATCTTCATGAAGGCGATACGGTCGCGGTGGTTGGGATCCATGTTGGCGTGTATCTTGAAGATGAAGCCCGTCATCTTCTCCTCCTGAGGCTCCACGATGCGTGTTGCCGTAGTGGCCGTGCGGGGAGAGGGAGCCACGCTGATGAAGCACTCCAAGAGCTCGCGCACACCGAAGTTGTTGACTGCCGAGCCAAAGAATACGGGAGCCACCTCGCCTGCGAGGTACTTCTCGCGGTCGAAGGCGTCGTAGACACCCTCCACGAGGTCGATATTCTCGCGCAGCTGTGTGGCAAACTTCTCGCCTATGTACTTATCAATCTCGGGCGATGCAAGGTCGTTGATATCGACCGTCGAGGCATCGGCCGTCTGTCGCTCGTCGGATGTGAAGAGCGAGAGGTTGTGCTCGTAGATGTTGTACACACCCTTGAACGTGTCGCCTGACGATATGGGAAATGCCAAGGGGCGCACCTTAATCTGCAACTCGCGCTCCACCTCGTCGAGCAGGTCAAAGGGGTCTTTGCAGGGGCGGTCGAGCTTGTTGATGAAGACAATAACGGGGGTGTTGCGCATGCGGCACACATCCATGAGGCGTCGTGTCTGGGTCTCAACACCCTTAGCACCGTCGATAACGATAATTACCGAGTCTACGGCCGTAAGCGTACGATAGGTATCCTCGGCAAAATCCTCGTGGCCGGGGGTGTCGAGAATATTGATTTTAAGACCCTTATACTCAAAACCCATTACCGATGTTGCCACCGAGATACCGCGCTGACGCTCAATCTCCATAAAGTCGGATGTTGCGCCCTTCTTAATCTTATTGCTCTTAACTGCTCCTGCAACGTGGATAGCACCACCAAACAAAAGGAGTTTCTCGGTAAGAGTGGTCTTACCGGCATCGGGGTGTGCGATAACCGCAAAGGTGCGGCGACGTGTGATTTCGTCGATTAGTGCCATATATTAGCCCGTTTTATCTTTGTTTTATTAATAAAATAATCAGGCGACAAAGGTAACGCTTTTTTCGTGGGCGCACAATAGCGTCCGCCCATTATTTTCGCATATCGTCATCTTTCGAAAAAATAATCTGCAAAAACGATTGTCGTTTGTGAATTGTTTTGTATCTTTGTATGAATGTAATTGTGTCGTGAGCGTAGCTGCGTGCTGCGCGCATGATAGTTCAACCGCTAAAATCGCCCCGAGCGTGGTCGGAAGCGGCATTGATTGGCTGCATGGGACACAAGCAAACAGAAAACGAGAGTACGGATATGACAAATACTAAGTACACACTTGTAGAGGTGAGGTCTGGCGATAAGCGTCTCGAACGCGAATTCATAGACCTGCCAAAGAGGATATATGCCGATAACCCCTATTGGGTATGCCCCTTCGATAGTTCGATAAAGGCGGTGTTCGACCCCGCCAAGAACAAACTCTTCAACGACGGCGAGGCCATACGCTGGGTGGCGTACAACGCCGAGGGCGAGTGCGTAGGACGCATCGCCGCCTTCTACGACAAAACACACGCCTACGCCTACGAGCAGCCGACGGGAGGTTGCGGCTTCTTTGAGGCCATCGACGACCAGGAGGTTGCAACCCTACTCTTCGATGCCTCACGCGACTGGCTCAAAGAGCGAGGCATGGAGGCCATGGATGGCCCCGTAAACTTCGGCTCGCGCGATGCCTGGTGGGGACTGCTTGTCGAGGGATATGAGTTTCAGCCCCTCTTCGAGAACCCCTACAATCCGCCTTACTACCAAAAGCTATTCGAGGAGTACGGCTTCAAGAACTATTTTAACCAGAACACCTATGTATGGAACGTCGATGATGACGATGTAAACGAGGTGGTGCACGAGCGCGTTAAGCGTCTGATGTCGACACCCGGCTACCGCTTTGCGCCCATCGGCAACGAAGACCTCTACGACGCTGTCGAGAAGTTCCGCGTCATATACAACAAGGCGTGGGCACTCTTCACGGGCGTGCAGCCTATGTCGGTGGAGGAGGCGCGCGGCATGGCCGACACCATGCGCCCCATCGTCGACCGCAACCTGATATACTTCGCCTACTTCAACAACGAGCCCATAGGCTTCTTCATCATGGTGCCCGACCTCAACCGTCTGATAGGCAAGTATCACGGTAAGTTTGGCATCGTCAACAAGCTGCGCCTGATGTGGGATTTGAAGGTACGCAAAAAGTGCAACCGCATCTTCGCCATCATCTTCGGCATCACCCCCGAGTTTCAGGGCAAGGGTGTCGAGTCGGGCTTCATGAAGGCGATGCTCGACAACTACATACGCACTCCGCGCAACCAATACCGCTCGGTAGAGTTTGCGTGGATTGGAGACTTCAACCCTGTGATGAACCGCATGGTCGAGCGATATATCTGCGCTCGCAAACATAAGATGCACACCACTTATCGTTACCTCTTCGACCGAGAGAAGGAGTTTACGCGCTGCCCGCGTGTGGGCTTCAAGCCACGCCCCAAGAGCGAGGATGAGCAGCCGACGGATGCGAACGCATAGTCGGCAGTATCGAGAAGAGCGCGAGTCTGCAACGAAAGAATCTATTAACTAAATAAAACCAATTAAACCGATGAAAACAACAGCTTTTACCAAGTATCACATTGCCAACGGTGCCAAGATGGCCGAGTTTGCAGGTTACAACATGCCCATCGAGTTCTCGGGCATCAACGACGAGCACATCAACGTACGCGAGAAGTGCGGTGTCTTCGACGTTAGCCACATGGGCGAGATTTGGGTTAAGGGTCCCCGCGCTACGGAGTTCTTGCAGCGCATCACCACAAACAATGTTGCCGACCTGTTCGACGGCAAGGTGCAGTACACCACTATGCCTAACGGCCGTGGCGGTATTGTAGACGATGTTTTGGTTTACCGCATCAACGAGCAGAAGTACATGCTCTGCGTTAATGCTGCCAACGAGCAGAAGGACTGGGAGCACATCTGCCGCCAGGGTGAGGAGTACGGCATGAAGGCCGGCGAGGAGTTGGAGAACGCCTCAGCAAAGACCGCACAGCTCGCAATTCAGGGTCCCTTGGCCATGAAGCTCGTGCAGAAGATGACCGAGGAGCAGGTAGAGGATATGGAGTACTACACCTTCAAGATTTGCAAGGTTGCAGGCTGCGAGGTTATCCTCTCTACCACAGGCTACACAGGCTCGGGTGGTTGCGAGATTTACATGTACAACGAGGATGCCGACACCATCTGGGAGGCTATGTGGAAGGCCGGCGAGGAGTTCGGCTTGAAGAATATCGGCCTCGGCGCACGCGACACTCTCCGCTTGGAGAAGGGCTTCTGCCTCTATGGCAACGATATCGACGACACCACATCGCCTATCGAGGCCGGTCTGAACTGGCTCACCAAGTTTGTTGACAACAAGCCCTTCATCGACCGCGAGCTTATGGAGCGTCAGAAGAAGGAGGGCGTAGAGCGCAAGCTCGTAGGCTTCAAACTTATCGACCGCGGTGTGCCCCGCCACGAGTATGCACTTTGCGACCTCGAAGGCAACCACATCGGCCACGTAACATCGGGTACGATGTCGCCCTGCTTGAAGATTGGTATCGGCATGGGCTACGTTAAGCCCGCCTTCGCCAAGGCAGGAACCGAGATTGCTGTCGAGGTACGCGGACGTCTGTTGAAGGCCGAGGTAGTACGCTTGCCTTTCGTATAATTTCGAGGTATCGGCACCCGCAAAATATCGTCTTTTGACGGTAAAATGAAATAAAAACGCTGCTTTTGAAAAAAAAGCGGACGAAAGGGTGCTAATATCGGATAATATTCGTATCTTTGTCTAACTATTTGGCAACGCCAAGTAGTGTGCAACGAGACGAGTGAATAAGAGAGTAAACAAAATAAACACATTTAATTTAACCTTTTAACTTAACTAAACTATGGATGTAAAAGTTATCATGGCCAATTTGGAGGCCAAGCACCCCGGCGAGAGCGAGTACTTGCAGGCGGTTCAGGAGGTATTGGAGTCTATCGAGGAGGTGTACAACCAGCACCCCGAGTACGAGGCTGCCAAGATCGTTGAGCGTATGGTAGAGCCCGACCGTATCTTCACATTCCGTGTAACATGGGTTGACGACAACGGTGAGGTACAGACTAACCTCGGCTACCGCGTACAGTTCAACTCGGCTATCGGTCCTTACAAGGGCGGTTTGCGTTTCCACCCTGCTGTTAACCCCTCAATGTTGAAGTTCCTCGGTTTCGAGCAGACTTTCAAGAACGCGTTGACTACCCTTCCTATGGGTGGTGCCAAGGGTGGTGCAGATTTCAACCCCGTTGGCAAGTCTAACGGCGAGATCATGCGCTTCTGCCAGGCATTCATGCAGGAGTTGTGGAACAACATCGGTGTTGATACCGACGTTCCCGCAGGTGACGTAGGTGTTGGTGGTCGTGAGATCGGCTTCCTCAACGGTATGTACCAGAAGCTCGCTCGTCAGTACCACACAGGTGTATTGACAGGTAAGGGTGAGACTTGGGGTGGTTCTATCCTCCGTCCCGAGGCTACTGGTTACGGTGCTTTGTACTTCACTGAGCACATGTTGGCAAAGGCTGGTAAGGACATCAAGGGCAAGACTGTTGCAGTTTCAGGTTTCGGTAACGTAGCTTGGGGTGCATCGCAGAAGGCTGTTGAGCTCGGCGCGAAGGTTGTTGCTATCTCTGGTCCCGACGGTGTTTGCGAGATCCCCGGTGGTATCACTAACGAGATGATCGACTATATGTTGGTAATGCGTTCTTCTAACCGTAACAAGGTTGAGGATATGGCTACTAAGTTCCCCGAGGCTTGTAAGTTCACCGCAGGCAAGAAGGCTTGGTCAGTTAAGTGTGATATCGCACTTCCTTGCGCATTCCAGAACGAGTTGAACGAGGCTGATGCTAAGGAGCTTTTGGCAAACGGCACATGGTGCGTAGCTGAGGTTTCTAACATGGGTTGTACTCCCGAGGCTATCAAGGCATTCCAGGAGGCAGGTATCCTCTTCGCTCCCGGTAAGGCAGTTAACGCAGGTGGTGTAGCAACTTCTGGTTTGGAGATGACTCAGAACTGTATGCACATCTCTTGGTCTGGCAAGGAGGTTGACGAGAAACTTCACTTCATCATGGAGTCTATCCACAGCGCATGTGTGAAGTACGGTCAGCAGCCCGACGGCACAATCAACTACGTTAAGGGTGCTAACATCGCCGGCTTCATGAAGGTTGCTCAGGCTATGTTGGAGCAGGGTATCATCTAATTTTGATATTCGGGGCACAGTCCCCACCAATAACCAAGACCCCTCTTTTTGGAGGGGTCTTATTTTTTATATATGGTAATTAGGGAGGTTAGGGAGGTTAGGGAGATTAGGGAGATTAGGGAGTTTAAGGGGTCTCCCATTATCCCATTATCCCATTATCCCATTGTCCCATTGTCCCATTGTCCCATTGTCTCATTGTCCCATTGTCCCATTGTCCTATTGTCCCATTGTCCCATTGTCCTATCGTCCCATTGTCCCATCGTCCCATTGTCCCATCGTCCCATCGTCCCATCGTCAGCAATGACTCTCGACCAGATGCAGAGCAGCTGCCGAAGGCTACTTTGTTTTTGTGGCTATGTCGGGTGCTTGCACACAGGGCATAGCTACAAAACAAAAACAGATGACTTTTACAAGTCATCTGCTCTGCATCAATTCAGCGGAGAGAGAGGGATTCGAACCCCCGGTACAGTTGCCCGTACACCGCATTTCGAGTGCGGCCCGTTCGACCACTCCGGCATCTCTCCTTTTGCGGGTGCAAATATACTAATTTTTTTTTATCTTGTTACCCTAAGACGATATTTTTTTTTGAACTACCACCTTTAACAACGTACATATCGAGGTATATCACCTTAAAAGCTTCCTCCCATCGCTCTATACAACTCCACCGTACGACGTATAGATTCTACCTGCGCACTCGGTATTGTTTTTATATCGTAGTACTGAGAACCTATATACTTAATCTTAGCACTCTCAGCCTCAGACAGAGCCTTTATCAACTCATAGTCCGACAACGATACAACATCATCACTCCACTCCCAAATATGGCCTCCCCCATGGTCTCGTTCTGGGTCGCTTGGCACATACTCATATGCGTTACCATCTATGGCAAATTGGTACTTCTTGACAAATAACCAATCGTAGGCGTGATACTGAATCTTTAATCTGAAATTTTTTACCACATCGCCCTCCTGCATGAAGTAGCAATATATATGATTGGTTTTTAGCGATGAAGGGGCATTCTTGGGCATTATCCATGTAATACCGCGCGGGTCAAACTCATCCTTATTCATATTAAAATAGGGCTTCAACTCTGCTATTTTGGCACTATCTATCGATGTCTCAAAATTTTCAAGCATCTCAGGTTCGTCGTCAAATACCGTCTGATACACGCTTCTACGAATTCCATCGAGCGTAGCACGACTAAGTTGCACAGCGACGGAACGTCCATCAGCACTCGTCAGTGCAAAGCTCTTAGGTATAGTATATTCGTTATCAACCATATCATTTACCGCACAACTGATCATAAATCTCTCATAGGCTTTATAATACGCCGCAGAGTCGTCCTCGGCCACAATTACCTCGGGCTCCTTTGTCTCCGAATAGTAATTACCTGTAAAGATATCCAAGTCATCAATAGTCTCCACATAAGTATACTTAAATAATTGTTTCTTAGGTTCAGTGCCACAAGAGTGAATAGATAGTACCACAACGAATAGCACTATAATGGCGCGAAAATAGTTCATAATCATAGTATGGAAAGTAATTTACACAAATATACGATATTTTCGCCAATAGACTGCTACGGGATGCAAAAAATATCACTATAACACAGTGGTAGCCGCAACCAATTATTGTCGGATGCAGCGCGATATGGTCAATGAAAAACCCTTCGGTAGTACTCGAAAGCACTATCCGAAGGGCTCTAATTTTGGTCCGTCCACCTACGGCGGTATATTACAACAGATTACAGGCGAGCCTTAATCTTGCGCGACTCCTCCTCGTAGCCGGGCTTATCGAGCAGAGCGAACATATTGCGCTTATAGGCCTCAACACCAGGCTGGTTGAAGGGGTTAACACCAAGCATATAACCGCTAATGCCGCAGCCCTTCTCGAAGAAGTAGAGGAGCTGACCAAGGGTACGCTCGTCGATACGCTCAATCTCGATGAGCATATTGGGCACACCACCGTCGACATGCGCGATGCGCACGCCAAGCTCTGCCATCTTGTTAATCTCCGATATGCGCTTGCCGGCCAGGAAGTTAAGACCATCGAGGTTAGCCTCATCAGCCTCAACCTTAACCTCATACTTCGAGTTCTTAACCGAGATGATGGTTTCGAACAGTGTGCGCTCACCCTCCTGGATATACTGGCCCATAGAGTGGAGGTCGGCAGTGAGGGTTACGCTTGCGGGGAAGATACCCTTGCCATCCTTACCCTCCGACTCGCCATAGAGCTGCTTCCACCACTCGGCGATATACTGCAACTTAGGCTCATACGAGCCCAAAATCTCAATCTTCTTGCCCGCCTTATAGAGCTCATTACGCACGATAGCATACTGCGCTGCGGGGTTCTGCTCGATGGGCGTAGCCTCCGAGGTGATGCGCTCCATATCGCGAGCACCCTCAACAAAGGCGTCGACATCTACGCCCGCAACAGCCAACGGCAGAAGGCCCACGGGAGAGAGCACCGAGTAGCGGCCACCCACGTTATCCTCGATTACGAAGGTGGGATAGCCCTCCTGCGTCGCGAGGGTCTTCAACGCGCCACGCGCCTTGTCCGTGATAGCCACGATGCGCTCGGCAGCCTCGGCCTTGCCGTAGCGACTCTCAATCTCGGCCTTGATAAGGCGGAAGGCGATAGCGGGCTCGGTCGTAGTTCCCGACTTAGAGATAACGATGGCCGCGATAGAGTAATCCTTAACGGCATCCATAAGCTCGTAGGTATAATCTTCCGAGATATTCTCACCCGCAAAGACGATGGTGGGGTTGTCGTGTTGCTTTTTGAGCGACTCGAAAGAGTTGCTCAACGCCTCCAACACAGCCTTAGCACCGAGGTACGAGCCACCGATACCTATACATATAACTACATCGGCCTTTGCGCGCAACTTCGAAGCCACGCTCTTAATCTCCGCAAGCTCACCCTCGGTAATCGACGAGGGGAGATTTACCCAACCGAGGAAGTCGTTGCCGGCACCCTCGCCCGAGTGCAAAAGGGCATTGGCACGAGCAGCAGCAGCCTGCATATCACTATTTATCACTACGCCCGAATGGGCTGCATCAAACTTTATCAACTCCATATTTATCAATGGTTTATATTAATTTATGTGTTTACTTCAAAATCTTGGTCAGCGCAAGCATAGCATCGCGTGCCGAGGCGTTGTTGTAGAGCACCTCCCACACCATATCGGCAATGGGCATGTCGATGTTGCGACGCATAGAGCTGCGACGAATACACTCCGCAGCATAGTAGCCCTCGGCGACCATGGTCATCTCGTTGAGTGCACTCTTCACCGAGCAACCCTTACCAAGGAGTGTGCCGAGGCGACGGTTACGGCTCAGGGGCGAGTAGCAGGTAACGAGCAGGTCGCCCATATAGGCGGCAGCGTTGATGTCGCGCGACTCGATGGGTACAGCCTCGTTGAGGAAGCGATTCATCTCGGCAGCACAGCCCGCGATAAGCACAGCTTGGAAGTTATCGCCATAGCGCAAACCCACGGCAATACCCACGGCCAAGGCGTATACATTCTTCATGATTGCAGCACCCTCAACACCGAGCACATCGTGCGACGTGCTGCAACGGAAGTAGTCGTTGGCAAGCAGCGACTCGACAACCTCCGCCGTCTGTGTACTCTCCGATGCCACAGTAAGATACGACAATCGACACTGTCCCACCTCCTCGGCATGCGAGGGGCCCGTAACGACGCACATATTCTGCATCGGGACGTTGTAGTAGCGGTTTACGTGCTCGACGATTGTCAGGTAGTCGCCGGGGATGATACCCTTGACTGCCGAGACAACGATTTTGTCGGCAAGGCTCTCGGTGAGCGGCTCCATGAACTTCTTGAAGAAGGCCGACGGCATAGCCAAGAATACCACGTCGGCATCACGCACCACCGCATTAATATCGTCCGAGGGGGTTATCAGACTGCGCTCGATATCGCACCAAGGCAGATACTTCGAGTTGCGTCCACGACGCTCCAACGAGGAGCGAATCTCTTCATTTAGCACCAACCAATCGACATGATGGTTGTTTGTGGTCAGGGTCTTTACTATGGCCGTTGCCCAACTACCGTATCCGAGTACGGCGCACTTAGGTCTCTTTTCAGTCGTCATAGGTAGAAAATTATTGACAAATTTACACAAAAAAGTCTAACTTCTTGCAAAATGTCCACATCTTTTTACTAACTTTGTGGCTGTATATGCGCACGTATGCGAGCCCACTCGCCTATATGCCTATGTATCAACATATTTCACGCATCGTCAAAAAAAGTGTCGCAGACGAGTTTTTTCTTCGCACAGACACCGCCCGTGGCGACGTCAGGAAATATGAGGAGTGTTGTCGCGCTATGTCGTGCGGCTGCGAAAAAGAATAAAATAAAACGAAACATATATGGGATTGTTTAATTTAACACAAGAACTCGCGATTGACCTCGGTACGGCCAATACGCTCATTATGCACAACGGTAAGGTTGTCGTTGACGAGCCTTCGATTGTTGCGGTAAACATCAAAACCGGCAACCTCATGGCTATCGGTAATAAGGCGCGCATGATGCACGAGAAGGTAAACCCCAACATCCGCACCATACGTCCTTTGAAGGATGGCGTAATTGCCGACTTCGAGGCTACGGAGCTCATGCTTCGCGGTCTTATCAAGAAGGTTAACGTGGCGCGCGGCATCTTTGCCCCCTCTATCAAGATGATGATTTGTATCCCTTCGGGCTCTACGAACGTCGATATCCGTGCCGTGCGCGACTCGGCACAGCATGCCGGAGGTCGCGAGATATACCTCGTATTCGAGCCTATGGCCGCAGCTCTCGGTGCCGGCCTCGATGTTGAGGCTCCCGAGGGTAACCTCATCATCGACATCGGTGGTGGCACCTCGGAGATTGCCTGCATCTCGTTGGGCGGTATCGTATGCTCGGAGTCTATCGACGTGGCGGGCGATGTCTTCACTGCCGACATCCAGAACTACATACGTCAGCAGTACAGCATGCGTATCGGTGAGCGTACTGCCGAGCAGATTAAGTGTGCCATCGGTGCTGCCGTTCCCGAGTTGGACGACGAGCCCGAGGATTTCGAGTTCACAGGTTCGAACATGCACACCAACCTACCCCAGACCGTAACGCTCAATTACAGCGAGATAGCATACGCCCTCGATAAGTCGCTCGTTAAGTTGGATAACGCGCTGATGAAGGTGTTGGAGGAGATGCCGCCCGAGTTGTACTCGGATGTTGTGAAGAATGGTGTCTACCTCGCCGGTGGTGGTGCTCTGATTAAGGGCTTGGACAAGCGTCTGAGCAAGAAGTCGGGTCTACCGGTGCATGTTGCCGAGGATCCGCTGCGCGCCATTGCCCGCGGTACAGGCATCGCGTTGAAGAACATCGGCAACTTCTCGTTCCTTATCAGTGGCGAGAAATAGCCCTACCCCACAACGCTACACACCATGCTGCCCGCTGCCGCATACCCGAGGGTATGTACGGACGGGCAGCGTTGTCAATAATTAGGCCTTAACGGATAGATACACTGGGCACAAATGCATAGATTAATAGAGTTCATAAAGCGCATATACGTCGTACTGCTCTTCCTCCTATTGGAGGTTGGTGCTATATGGCAGTATGCCACCTCGACGCCCTATCGCGAGGCGAAGATTCTCTCGCGCACCTCGGCCGTAGGGGGTACAATAAGTAGCACCATAACGGATGTGCAGCACTTCTTCTCGCTACCCTCGGAGAATAGGATGCTCACCGAGCGCATAGCCATATTGGAGCAGACGTTGGAGCGTGAGCGCGAGCTTCACGGCACCAGCACCCTCGACTCTGCGCAGGTGGCGGCACTCAACATGGATAACGTTCACTACCGCTACTACCCGTCGCGCGTGGCGTCGATGACGACAAACCGTCAGCGCAACTTTGTGATATTGGACAAGGGTAGCCAGAGCGGCATAAAGCGCGACATGGGTGTGATAACGCCTGACCGCAAGTTGGTGGGATACATAGTATCGTGCTCGGAGAACTACGCCGTGGTTCTACCCATCCTCAACACCGATTTCAATATCGGTGGTCGTCTGGCCGAGAATCGCAGTGCCTGCTCGGTACGTTGGGCCGGCGATACGCCCCACTATGTCGACATCCTCGACCTCTCGACCTATGCCAACCCCGAGGTGGGCATGGCCGTAGAGGCAAGCTCGGAGCGTCTGCCCGATGGTGTGCTCATAGGCCACATCGAGTCCTACGAGCATAACGCCGCGAAGACCGCCTACTCGGCGCGTGTGAAGCTCGCCACCGACCTCTCGGCACTCGATAATGTGCTTATCGTCGAGAATACACACTACGGCGAGATTGACGAGCTGCTGAAAAGCGTAACCGAGAAGAAGTAGCAACTACAAAACACGCAACGACAAACCATAGTGCGACTGCTACGTTCCACATAAAATAACCCATTTCGAAAGACTATGTACAAGTACATATCATATATTTGGCTCGCCGTAATACTGCTCTTCGTGCAGATTTTTCTGCTCGACAACATCTCTATGGCCATGTGGCTGCGCCCGATGATATTTCCGCTTATCGTGGTGCTGCTGCCGTTGGAGTGGCGCACTATATGGGTGCTGCTCTCGGCCCTCGCCGTGGGCATAATCATGGATAGCTCGCTCGGTGGCGCAGGTCTCTACACCGCGACACTGCTGCCCCTTGCCGTGGTACGCTCAACACTGCTATACATGACCACACACCGCTATGTCGAGCATAGCGACCAGACGGCACTCCTACCCCGTCTCGACTTTCGACAGCTGATGTTCTACGTCGCCGTGGCCTTTATGCTGCATCATGCGATGTTCTTTGCCATGGAGTCGTTGTCGTTTGCCGACCTTTCGCAGCTTCTACTTCGCATCATTGCCAGCACGCTGCTCTCGATAGTTATCGTCTGGCCCATCACACGTCTATTCATGTCAAAACTCTCGGTCTAATGACATCTAACGGCGGATACATGCGCTACACTGCGCTACGTTATGTGGTTTTTATAACCTTCGCAGCACTCCTCGGCAGAGTGTTCTACTTGCAGATTATCGACGACCGATACGCCGACCTTGCCACCTCGAACATGTTGGAGATTGAGGTGGAGTACCCCATGCGTGGCGAGGTATTGGACCGTCGTGGCGAGTACCTCGTGAAGAGCCGTGTATGCTACGACGTGATGGTCATAAGCAAGAACCTACCCAAGGAGGGCTTCGACACCATGCGTCTTGCCGCCATCCTCGAAATGCCCATCGACAAGATACGCACACAGCTAAAACGAGCCGCTCAGGCACCTCGTGCGCCACAAATCATCACGGGCTATCTCTCGCAGGAGGCCAAGCTGATATTCGACGAGGGTGGCTTCGAGGGCTTCTATACCCGTTTTCGCACGGCTCGTGAGTACCCCCGCAAGATTGGAGGAAACCTTTTGGGCTACGTGAGTGAGATTACCGAGGCACAGCTACGCACCAAGCCCTACTACTCGGCGGGCGATTACATCGGCGTGGGTGGCGTAGAGTGGGCCTACGAGACGGAGCTACGCGGCGAGAAGGGTATCTCCTACAAGGTTAAGGATACGCACGGAGCCATCAAAGGGTCGTACAAGGATGGCGAGATGGATGTTCTGCCCGAGAAGGGCAAACAACTCGTCTCGACTATTGACGCCCGCTTGCAGGAGTTTGCCGAGGAGCTGATGGTCGGAAAGATTGGTGCCGTGGTAGCCATCGAGCCCTCGACAGGCGAAATTTTGGTAATGGCCTCGTCGCCCACGTACAATCCCGACCTTATGGTAGGTCGTCAGCGCAACAACAACTACATGCAGATGTTGCACGACCAGCGCAACCCGCAGTTCAACCGTGCCGTGAGCGCAAAGTATCCTCCCGGCTCGACATTTAAGTTGGTGCAGGGCCTCATCGGCATGCAGGAGGGTGTACTGCGCCCCGGAGATATGCACCCGTGTCATGGCGGTTTCAAGTATGGCTCGCGTAAGATGGCCTGCCACGACCACCGCTCACCGCTCGACCTGCGTGATGCTGTGGCCACATCGTGCAACGCCTATTTCAGTTACGTCTTCAAGGATATTCTCACCAATCCGAAGTATAGCAACATCAGCGAGAGCCTGAGACGCTGGAACGAGTATGTTTACAGCTTCGGCTTCGGACGCAAGCTCAACAGCGACTTTACGTTGGAAGGTACGGGCTATGTCCCCACACCCGAGTTCTACGACAAGGGTTACAACGGACGCTGGAATTGGGGTACGGTGATATCGTGCGCCATCGGTCAGGGCGAGATGGGATGTACACCCTTGCAGATGGCCAACCTCGCGGCGATTGTCGCTAACCGTGGCTACTACTACATACCCCACATCATCAAAGAGATTGAGGGTGAGGAGGGCATCGATGCGCGCTTCTCGGAGCGTCAGTACACGATGGTCGACTCCACACACTTCATACCCATAGTCGAGGGTATGTGGCGCAGTGTCAACGTGTGGGGAACATCGCGCGGTGCCTACTTGGAGGGCTACGACGTATGCGGCAAGACGGGCACAGCACAGAACCCCAATGGCAAAGACCACTCTACGTTCCTCTCGTTTGCGCCCAAGAATAACCCCAAGATTGCCATCTCGGTATATGTTGAGCATGGCGGCTTCGGCTCGACAATAGCACTCCCCATCGCCAGCCTCATCGAGGAGCTATACCTCACGGATACCATACGTCGTCCGGAGTTGGTGGAGAGGGTTAAGCAGATGACCATAAACTATCGACACTACGACAGAAAACAGGCCGCCTACGACCAAAAACGCGCCGAGGCCGCTAAAAAATAGAGACTACACATGTTATCGAACTACAATACATCATCAAGACATGGTGGCGGGGAGTCGCTCTTCGGCCACGTAGACCTCGTGGCTCTGGGTCTCTACATAGCCCTTGTCATCGTGGGTGTCGTATCCATAACCTCGGCCTCGTACAATGCCGATGCCGAGAGTCTCTTCTCGCTATCGCACAACCACATGAAGCAGATGGTATGGCTCTGCATATCGCTCGTCGTGGGTCTTATCGTGCTTCTGCTCGACAGACGCTACTTCCACATGTTCGCCCACCCGGCATACATCGCAGGTATAGGTCTGCTCATCGCCGTGCTACTCTTTGGCCGCGAGGTGAATGGTGCTAAGGCGTGGTTTGAGTTCGGTGGCATACGCGTACAGCCTGTGGAGTTTGCAAAGATTGCCACAGCACTGATGATGGCGCGCGTGATGAGCAGCTACTCGTTCAACATACGACGCATCAGCGACCTGGCGAAGGTTGCGGGAGTGATACTTCTGCCCTTAGGCATCATCATCCTGCAAAACGACACCGGCTCGGGTCTTGTGCTGTGCTCGTTCCTCTTTGTTCTCTATCGCGAGGGCCTTAGTAAGTATCTATACTTCCCGGTGCTACTCACCGTCTTTCTGTTTATAGTATCGTTCATCTTCGAGCCGGTGGTCATCTTCTCGATACTGCTGCTCGGCTTCGTGGCATATAGTGCACTCGGCACCCGAGCGTGGCTCATGCATCTGCGCTTCATCACCTTTGTTGCACTTGCATCGATGCTTCTGGCCGTAAGCACACCGCTAAGTGGCTACGCCAGCCTGATGATTGTATGCTCCGTTGCGGCTCTTGTAGTCGGCTTTGCGGCCATCAAGACACGCACCTTGCAACTGCTGTGGCCCGTTGTACTCTTCGTCTACTCGATGATATTTGTCCCCACGTGCGACACCCTCTTCCGCAATTTGGAGCCGCACCAGCAGAATCGTATTCTCACGTTCGTAGGCATGAAGAGCGACCCGCGCGGCATCGACTACAACGTCATACAATCACGCATCGCCATCGGCTCGGGAGGCTTCGCGGGTAAGGGCTTCATGGAGGGTACGCAGATTAAGTATGGCTACGTTCCGGAGAAGCATACCGACTTTATCTTCTGCACCGTAGGCGAGGAGCATGGCTTCGTCGGTGCACTCTTCGTCCTCGCGCTCTACGCAGCCCTCATACTACGCCTCATGCGCATGGGTGAGCGCATCAAGGAGCCCTTCGGTCGTGTATACTGCTACTGCGTAGCCGCAATACTTCTCTTCCACGTCTGGGTAAACGTGGGCATGACCATAGGTCTGATGCCCGTGATGGGTATTCCGCTACCGCTATTAAGCTACGGAGGCTCGTCACTCGTAGCCTTCACCATACTTATCTTCATCGCCATACGTCTCGACTCGTCGACCGAGGAGCAGGAGCGATATATCTACTAAACATATTATAAACATAGTATATGAACAACGAACGCCTCATATTTCTCACCAACGACGACAGCTATCTGTCGAAGGGATTTCGTCATGCCGTGGCCCTCGCCTCGGAGTTCGGACACGTCGTGGCCATAGCCCCCGACCGTGTGCAGAGCGGCATGAGCCAGGCAATAACGATAAACTCGCCCCTCTTCCTGCGCGAGGTGGAGAAGCGCGACAATGTAGAGATATACGCCTTCTCGGGTACCCCCGTAGACTGCGCCAAGATAGCCTTCGACCACTTTTTCGCAGAGCGTAAAGTAGACCTTGTACTATCGGGCATCAACCACGGCTCTAATGCTGCAGTCAATGTCATGTACTCGGGAACGATGGGTGCCGCCATCGAGGGTAGCTTCTACGGCGTGCCGTCGATAGGTCTGTCGCTCGACGACCATGACCCCGATGCCGACTTTACGGGTGCTGTGGAGTATTGCCGACGCATCATCGCCTCGGTTCTCGATGCCGAAGCGCACCTTCCACGCCCGCTGTGTCTGAATGTCAATGTTCCGCGCTGCGCAGCAAGCGAGATTGAGGGCATACGCCTCTGCCGTCAGACGCGAGGTTTTTGGCGCGAGGACTTCTACGCCCGCCAAGACCCTCATGGCCGCGACTACTACTGGCTCACGGGAGCCTTCCAAAATGCCGAGCCCGAAGCTGAGGATACCGACGAATGGGCATTGGCACATCGCTATGTTGCCGTCGTGCCGGTGCAGACAGACCTAACGGACTACCGCATGCTCGACAACCTTAATCGCATAAAATTCTAACCTTAGCAGTCTATGTCGGGAGTTGAGATACTGATGATTGTGGCCATCGTGATTCAAACAATCGCGACCATCATTGCCCTGCTGCTTGTCAACGAGACCAAATATCGTGTCTTGTGGGTATGCTGCATCATAGGTCTCACGATACTCTCCACCGAGCGCATACTGCAACTAATGAGTTTCGATGGCACCTACATCTCGGGACTCACATACGCATGGGTCGGCATCTTTGCCTCGCTCTTCTTCTCGGCGAGTGTTGTCTGCGCACGACTTCTCGTAACACATGTCGACCGCATGGCCATAGAGCGTCGACTACTCGAAAACCGACTTATGACCGCCGTACTACGCACCGAGGAGCGTTCGCGCGCCAACTTCTCGCGCGAGCTGCACGATGGTCTCGGCCCTCTGCTCTCGTCGGCCAAGATGTCGCTATCGGCACTCTCGAAGGTCGACCTCAGCGAGCGCGACCGTCAGACGCTGCGCAACACGTCGGCGGTTATCGACGAGGCTATACGCTCACTGCGCGAGATATCGAACAACCTCTCGCCCCACGTACTCAACAGCTTCGGACTGATGCGCGGCATCAAAAACTTCGTCGAGCGCACACAAGCCATACACCCCACCACGATACGCTTCACCACGAACATGAACAACGAACGCTTCGACTCGAACATCGAGGTGATACTCTACCGCGTAACATGCGAGCTTATAAACAACTCGCTCAAACACGCCGCATGCGACCAGATAGATGTCGAACTGACGTTGGCTAACGAGCGCATCGTATTGGAGTACTACGACAACGGCCGCGGCTTCTCGCCCCGCGATATGGAGAGTGTCGGCATGGGACTCTCGAACATCAAGTCGCGCATATCGTCGCTCAACGGCACTTTCACGCTCAATAGCAGTCCCGGAGCAGGCATGCATGCGCGCGCCTCGGTAAGCATCAATAGCGCAATAACACAACCACTAAGATAATAATCGAAAACACTAATAGCAGATGAACGATAGTATAAAAATAGCACTCGTCGACGACCATACTCTCTTTCGCACGGGCCTTGCCGGACTGCTCTCGCAGCACGAGGGCTATGAGGTTGTTGCCGACGTGGGCAGTGGCGAGGAGTTCTTGGAGCTCCTTCCCGAGTTGGATGTAAATGTCGTGTTTATGGATATCTCGATGCCGGGTATCGACGGCGGCGAGACCTCACGTCGCGCACTTGCCATAAAGCCCGACCTACATATCATCACCCTCTCGATGTATGGCGACGAGGAGTACTACGCCCGCATGATGGAGTGCGGAGCCTCGGGATTTATGCTCAAAGATTCGGATATCGAGGAGGTATATGCCGCTGTTGAGTGTGCAGCCTCGGGCGACAGCTATTTCAGCGCAGCTCTTCTCGGCCCGCTCACACGCAACCTAAGCAAGCAGCAGCCAGCCTCGGAGCACAATAGCGAAGAGGCACTCTCGGACAGAGAGATAGAGATTCTCTTGGAGGTGTGTCGTGGTCTCTCGAATCAGGAGATTGCCGATAAGCTCTTCATCTCGAAGCGCACCGTAGATAAGCACCGTGCCAACATTCTCGAAAAGACGGGGTGTAAGAATAGTGCCAGTCTGGTGGTTTACGCCATCAAGAATCATCTGGTCGAGATTTAATATAGCCTTATAGAGACGGGAGCGACTAATTTAGGTTTAGTCGCTCCCGTTTTTGGTATCATTACCCTGCTCGACAAAAATTCCGACGATGGGCTGTACTTCTTCGTACTGCCCATTGTCGGAACTTTTTGTTAGAGGAAGTAGATTGCCACTTATCTCAACAAATTACAGCGGGTAGATAACATATCCATACGAATAGTGTCCCTCCGTGAGGCGATACTGAGCATGAGGCTGTGCACCCCATGAGTCATCGCCTCCCAAGCCTCGCTGCGCCAAGTCGACATGCACGATAACCTCACGGCGCGGCTCTATATCGGAGTAGTGCATCTGCTTCTTCGAGAAGCCGGGGTCGAGGTCCTCCGACTTATAGGGCATGGCACTTACCGACAACGGCTGCATACCCTCAACACGGATGCCGTGTCCCTGGTCGTCGGTAACCTCTAACCAGCGCACATCGGTCTTATTGCCCGACTCTTGCGGACGTACATACGGAAATAGCTGCCTATCGGTCGACTGCTCGTAGATGCCGAGGAACGACGCCGTGTGGCGGTCTGCGTAGTTCTCATACGGGCCACGTCCGTAGTAGGTGAAATTACGGCACTCCTCTGACAGCGTCATACGCATGCCGAAGCGTGGAAGCTCGGGGAGACGCTCCGAAACACGCGTCCAATCTACCTCGACGAGAAGCGAGCCATCGGCACGCAGCGTATAGGCCAAAACATAGGTCGAGGGGGCATCGACTAACGTATATGTCGTTGTAACCCTAACCCTATCCTTATAGACATCGACCAACACCGCCTCAACCTTTTTGCGGTTTGTGCGCCATACGTTACATGTACGGTAGAGGCCATGGCCCCAATCGTTATCGGTGGGTGCGCGCCAGAACCACGGCTCGGGGAGTGCACGCATAACATCGCGACCGTCGACCACAAAACGCTCCAAGCAGCCGTTCGACGTATTGAACAGCACGGCGGTGGCTCCGGCATAGGCCGTAAGCCAATTATCCTGCGTCTCAATCTCCACCTTGCCCGCTGCCACCTCGCGCTCGAAGCGATACTCGCCACCAAGCGATAACTGCTCCGAGGCTACGGCCACGCTCTGAGGCACAAGCGGGTGCGCCTCGCGCTGATAGGCGTATATGTTAAGGTGGTATTCGCCGGCATCACTCCTCTCGGGTAGCGGTACACGCACATCGACACTCTTCGACGGAGCACATCGCACAGTATCAATCTCTCCCTCCGAGATAGGTTGTCCGTTGTGCAGCACCTCGTAGCAGAAGCTATACTCCGCGAGGTCGCTAAATGCAAAGTCGTTATGTAGGCGTATTGTTCCCATCGCAGCATCCACCATCTCGAAGTTGATATACTGATAGACCTTCTTCACCTCGTAGAGTCCGGGGTGAGGTGTTCGGTCGGGGCTTGTTACACCGTTGCAGCAGAAGTTCTCGTCGTGAGGATACATCCATGCTCCGAAGTCGCCTCCGTAGCCCCAATAGTGGCGACCATTGTTACCTACGGCATCTATACCCTGGTCTACCCAATCCCAGATGAAGCCGCCCTGCATGTGGTCGTGCCCCTCCATAAGGTCGTAGTAATCCTGGAAGTTACCCGTTGAGTTACCCATGGCGTGGGCATACTCGCACATGATAAATGGCTTTTTAGGGTTCTGCACATCGGCATAACGCTGCATCAACTCCATCGAGGGGTACATGATGCTGACAATATCGGTCAGGGGGCCTCCCCATGCAGGCTCAAAGTGGACAAGGCGGCTATCGTCGCGCAGCTTTATCCACGCATACTCCTCCTCGAATACTGGGCCTACGGCACACTCGTTACACATCGACCAAGAGAAGATTGAGGGGTGGTTCTTATCTCTCTCGACCATGTCGCGTATACGCTCATGGTGCGCCGCAAACCACTCCTTGCGGTAGTTGGGGTGGAAGTCGTAGTAGGTATCGCTATGTCCCGTACCCGAGCCGTGTGCCTCGATATTGGCCTCGTCCATAAGCAGCAGGCCATACTCGTCGCAGAGGTCGTACCACTCCGTAGGTTGCGGATAGTGGCTCGTGCGCACGGCGTTGATGTTGAACTGCTTCATGAGGGCTATATCGCGCAACATGAGTTCTCGATTTACGACATGTCCCGTTGCAGGGTTGTGCTCGTGGATGTTGACGCCATGTATCTCTATGCGCTTGCCGTTGAGCAGCATCACGCCGTCGCGCACCTCCACCTTGCGGAAGCCCGTGCGGCACGATGTAGCCTCCACTACCTCGCCGCGCAAATCACGCAACACAAGCAACGTGGTGTAGAGGTTGGGCTTCTCGTGGCTCCAAGCGGCGACCTTCGAGAGTCGCTTTGCGAAGCTGAGGTCGAGCGTAGCACCCTCGGCTATGGCAACACTCTTCGAGAACTTCGCCACGGCGCGACGCTCCGCATCGAGAAGTTGCAACTCGACACTACCCGTAAAGGCTCTATCGTCGTTGTTGGCAAGGCGTATGTCGGCACTATACTCGCCACCACGATAGCTCTTGTCGAGGTCGGCATGGACGAACATATCGCCGATGTAGGTCTTATCGGTAGCGTAGAGCAGTATGCTACGGTCGAAGCCCGAGAGACGCCAGAAATCCTGGTCTTCGAGGTACGAGCCATCCGACCAGCGGTAGCCCTCGATGGCTATCAAATTTTCGCCCGTGCGCACATACTCCGTCACGTCAAACTCCACGGCGGTCTTCGTGCCCTCCGAGTAGCCCACCTTATGACCATTTATCCACACGTACATCGCCGCGAGGCCCGACTCGAAGTGGAGCACTACGCGTCGTCCCTCCCATGTGGTGGGAAGCTCGAAGTGGTGGCGATAGCAGCCCGTGGGGTTATCATCCTCGGGGATATGGGGAGGATTCATGGGGAAGGGGTAGGTAACGTTGGTGTAGATGGGCACACCATAGCCGTTAGTCTCCCAATTTCCCGGCACGGGCATCGTGCCCCAGCGACTGTCGTCGTACCCCTCCGCATAGAAGCCTTCGGGACGCTCGGCAGGTTTCTTGGCCCACGCAAATTTCCAATCGCCATCGAGACGCAACGCATAAGAGGCCTCGCCACGCGCAAGGGCCTCATCGACACTTGTGTAGGGGCGTAGCGTAGCACGCGCGGGCAGCTTATTGATGGCGAATACTTCGGGATTCTCTCTATCGAGAAGCTCGCACTCCTGCGCCAAGGCTGACGGGCAGCATAGAGCAAACAAAAGTGCTATGATGGGTGTAAAGAGATAGGTGCGCATAATCATTTGAGTATAAGGTTTTCGACTTTGATTTTAGGCACATAGTGCGTGCCCTCACGGCGGTAGTAGGTAAGGCTCTCGCCCTCGCTACACTCCACCAGCTCGATACGCTCCGCGGGGCGACCTATGGCCAATACGAGCAATGGCTCATAGCGTAGATTAAGCCTCTGGCGCAAGGGCTCGCGGTCGAAGGCACCTATGCAGATGCCACCGAGGCCTATCTCCGTAGCCTGCAACAACATCGACTGCGCGACGATGCCGAGGTCTACATCGACATATTTCGACTCCTCGACAGTCGAACATATAACGATAAAGGCTCGTGGCTCCGTTCCCGCAAAGGGCAGATGCAACTCGGGCAGTGCACCTCCGAGGCGTATGTGTCTAAGCACCACGTCGGCCTCGTCGTCGAGCACGGGGCGAAAGCGCAACACCTGTTGGTTGCGGGCCGAGGGGACCAATGTCGCCACCTCTATAATCTTGCGTAGCTGGTCTTCGCGCACCTTGAACGAGGTGTCGTAGCCACGGTAGCTGCGGTTGTGGAGCAGTAGACGACGTAGCGATGCCGCGCTACGACGCTTGGCTGCGGGCTGCGCCTTGTAGTCCTCCATCTTCTTCTCCAAATAGTTATCTGCCATAGTGAAAAATTTATCTCCACGAAGATACAAAATTAATTCAACATAAGCAACAGCACACCTAAAATATGAACCACAACGCAGGGTGCAGAGCGGCGGGTGGAGGGTAAGTAGACAAAAAAAAGCCGTCGACGATAGTACTTTAATGTACATCACGTCGACGGCAACTTTTGCGGGTAAACAAGCGGAGCCCTACTGCGCCAAATGTTTACGAAGATGCTCGGGATAATTACCCTTGATATCTCGTTCCATGGCCAAAATCATCGAGCATATAGCTCTTGCCGACGAACTACCATGGCCAATCATCACTGGCGCATTGATACCCATAACCTGCAAGCCACCTACGCTCTCGGCGTTCATAGCCTCCCAGAAGTCGTTCTGCCAATAGAGCTTGGGCACGATGCGACCAAGCACGGGGCGCAGGAAGTTCTTGATGCGGGGCTTGCCGCCACCCAGACGGAAGTTGATGCGATAGAGTGCCTCGGCCATTTTGAGGATGCTGTTACCAACAAATGCATCGGCAACAACGACATCGGCAATCTTACCTGTGAAGATGTACGACGCCTCGACGTTACCCACGAAGTTGTAGCGTCCGTCGGCCTTCATAAGGTCGTATGTAGCCTTGGCCTGGGCGTTACCCTTGCCCTCCTCCTCACCGATGTTGAGCAGTGCCACACGCGGATTTTCGAGGCCGAGAACCGACTTTGCGTATATCGAGCCAAGAAGACCGTACTGTGCCAACACCTCGGGCTTGGCATCGACATTAAGACCTACATCCATGAGGATACCGCGCTGAATACCCTTAGTAGGCGAAATGGTGGGTATGAGCGTGGCAAGCACAGGACGTATAACACCCTCGATGGGCTTGATAACCTGCATAGAGCCTACCATCATAGCACCTGTCGAGCCGGCACTCGCAAAGCCGTCAATCTTACCCTCCGAGAGGTGCTTGAAGCCTACGGTGATACTCGAATCGGCCTTTGCGATAAAGGCCTTTGCGGGGTGGTCGCCCATCTCGATAACCTCGGTTGTGGGCACTATGTCGAAGTTGTCTGCGGAGCAGTTGTGCTTGGCAAGGAGTTCGCGCATTCGCTTCTCGTCTCCGTAGAGCACAATGCGGCTATCCTTGTCGATGAGCTTCAATGCTGCGATGGCACCCTCGATTGTTACCTCGGGCGCGAAGTCGCCACCCATGGCGTCGATACCTATCTTTATCATAAGTCGTGGTTTTTAGTTTTAAGTTGCGGCGCGCGGCCTAAGTCCGATAGTGGCTGTGCGACTCACAAAATATCCCTACTTTGCGGGTCATGCACCCTTAGAGTCTGCTAATCAGAAATACTTTCTCCTTAGAATCTCCTCGGAATAGCCCCCCTTAGAGTTGCCACCTCGCCGTAGCATAAATAAAAAAGGCACTACCGCATATCGCGGTGTGCCCTTCTCTTTGTCTCGAAGACTACTCAGCTGCCTTCTTCTCGATTGCGAGCTTACCGCGATAGAAGCCGCACTCGGGGCATACGCGGTGGTAGAGTACTGCTGAACCGCAGTTCGAGCAAGTTACTACGGTAGGAACTACTGCCTTGTAGTGAGTTCTTCTCTTGTCTCGACGTGTAGAAGAGACTTTGTGTTTAGGATGTGCCATCTTACAATATAATTTTTAAGTTTTATGTTTCGTTTATGTCTGTCGAGCAACTTGACGGATAAGCCGTCGACGCGACATCAATATTATTCTGTCTGCTCCATCTTGCGCTTCAACTCTTCGAGCAACTCGCGGTTGTGGTCGTCCATCGCCACCTCGTCGTCGGCGTCGGCCTCAGCTGCCATGCGCTCGAACTCCTCCTCGCTTATTGTGGCGAAGGCAGCCAACATCTCGGGGTTGCAACCACCCTCCTCGTGCACACGGCGATAGGGCAACGATAGGATGATGCTCTCGTAGATGTACTGCGTGAGGTCGAGCGAATCCTCGGCGGGCGAGAGCCACATCACATCGCCATCGTACTCATCAATCTCATCCGAGAACTTAACAACCAAGTCGCGGTTGTAGTCAATCGCTACGGGACAATCCTCCAAGCAGCGGTCGCACTCGCAAATTACCTCGCCTTTTATCGAGACGTTGAGCTCCAACATTGTCTCGGCGCGGTTAAGTTTTACGCGCACCTGGCAGTCGCCACCTCTGACCTCCTCGCAGTCATACGCCTCAAAGAGCGCATTATCTACCTGAAAATCAAAGTCATAGCTACCGCTTTTTAGTCCTTTGTATGGTATTGCGTACAACATAATTTGCTACATTTCAGCACAATTAGTCTGCAAATTTACAACAAAAAACCAAAATCTGCAAATTATTACTATTTTTGTAGCAAATAATTGTGATAAAATTTCAATTTTTGTTGTAAGCATGGCACCATATACCATTACTATCGAGTGCAAATATAGTGAATTTTGGCGATATAATCTCTCCATATCGGGAGCCGTCTTCGCCTCGGAGGAGCGCAAAGAGTGGATAGACTACGCGGACGAGGTGGCGCAAGTAGGAGCCAACCTCAGCCTTAAACCCGCATCATACACTCGTGCCGAGCGTCTGACGATAGAGACTGCCGAGGGCGACGCTCTCACCTTATATATATATATACTTCCCCACTCGCTACCCATCACACGCGTTGTCAGCGAGTGCAGCCCCTTTGAACTTCACGTCTCGATTAAGCACGGCGAGGAGATGCTCTACAATAGGCGTTTGGAGATTAATCAATGGTCGGGAGATAATATCGAGATAAAACTGTAATTTGTCGGCAGAGCCACCACGCGAGGCGATTTTGTGGCAGAGGCACAAAAACAGGATGCCCTGAATGGAGTACTTCGACGTACGCTCCATTCAGGGCATCTTTTGGTCTATTGATGCGCAGTGGCCCTAACGCATTAGATTGATATGTTGAGAATCTCGAGTTTCAAGAGGCCTGCGGGCACCTGTACCTCGACAACCTCACCCACCTTCTTGCCGAGCAACGCCTTGGCAATGGGTGTACCGATAGCGAGCTTACCCTCACGCAGGTTAGCCTCGTTCTCCGACACAATGGTGTACTCCACCTCGCGCTTGACGTTGTGGTTGAGCAGCTTCACACGGCTGAGAATCTGCACCTTCGAGGTGTCAATCTTCGTTTCGTCGATGATACGCGCCTTCGACAAGGTGTGCTCGAGCTGTGCGATACGCATTTCGAGGAGGCCTTGTGCCTCGCGTGCTGCGTCGTACTCGGCATTCTCCGAGAGGTCGCCCTTATCGCGGGCCTCGGCGATAGCCTGTGCTGCTGCGGGACGCTCAACAGAGAGCATGTGGTTGAGCTCCTCTTTAAGTTTGTTCATACCCTCGGCTGTGAGGTAGATAATCTCGTTACTCATATTTTAATCTCAGTTTTTATTTTCAACAAGCATAAAAAAATAATGAATTCCAATCCGATGTAGACCAGAACTCCTTCAAATGTTTGACAAAGGTAGAACGAATTTTTCGAATTGGCAAATATTTTCGACACAAAGTGTGCCATAAAGCCAATATCGTCAGTTTTTGATAAACGAAGTAATTATTTATGCGATAAATAGTTGAAAATAGTTGTAAAAATGAAAATAATATTATATATTTGTACTACTAATATACTGTTTCGACAACCACGTCTGACACACATAGCGTCATTAAAAGAGCGATACAACTATTATTAACCTATAAAACTATTGTACTATGGATTTCAAGAAACTTATCCCCGATTTCAACGCTTTGGGCAAGACCGATTGGACTAAGCCTCAGGTGGACACTAAGGATGTTATCGGCTTGGCTACATTGGCAGCTGCCGTATTGATGCTCGTCTTCGTATTCTGCCCCTGGTTCGGCATGTGGAATGCTCAGGAGGATGATGGTATTGCTCGTCTCGGTATCACTTTGTGGTATGGCGTCTTGGGCTTTATCTTCGCGTTGGTTGCTGTTGGTGGCACGCTCTATCGTCAGCACGCATTGACATTCTGCGCTTCGGTATTGTGCCTCGTAATGGGTCTGCTCGGTATGGTATGCTGGGCATCGTTGAAGGAGAATGGCGTAGAGTTTGACGGCGAACAATTGAAGCAGTTGGTTGAGCTTGGCAAGGCCTTCGGTGCTAAGATATCTATTGTACGCTGGGGTGCTATCCTCTACTTTGTATGCGCTTTGGTAACAGCTGCCGGCTCGTTCATGGCTGCCACAGGTTGCAAGTTGGGCGAGTGCAAGAAATAACAACGACCAAGTCTATTAACCTAATATTTGTACAACTATGAGTAATGTATGTCCCAAGTGTGGTGTACCTATGCCCGAAGGCACAACAGTATGTCCCCTATGTGGTGCCAGCTTAGAGCAGCCCAAGGCCGCTGCAAGTGTAAAGTTTAACCTTGGCAAGAACTATTGGGCTATCGCCGGCTTGGCATTGGCTGCCCTCTTGGCATTGCTTTGCTTCGTTACAGCTATTGTTGATAGCTCTACGTTCATCAACCGTCTCTACACCACCGCTTTGATGTGGAATCTTCCTCTTATCACCGTTGCTCTTGTTGCCTACGGCTTCTATAAGGGCGAGGCTAAGAAGGTTGGTATTCTCAGCGTGGTACTCCTCGTTGTAGCATTCTTCTGCAGCAACGTAGTGAAGAATAGCGTTCAGGATGCTATCAGCAACGCCGAGAACTATGTTGAGGTAGCTAAGGAGGCCGCTATCGACGTTATCGAGGACGCCAAGGATTGGCAGGAGTTAATCATCGATGCAGGTACGGACATCACTAAGGCTGTGTCTAAGAATAAAGACCTTGGCGATTTGGACCTCTTGGACGCGCTCGAGGATTTCGATTACGATGACTATGATGAAGACTACGGTTGGTAGTTGGACATCTGAGCCAAAGTGCTCAATATCAAGCAGAGCCGAGGATATCCTCGGCTCTGTTGTTTACAGGTGGGGGGGGTGGACGATGGGAAAATGAGAAAATGGGACGAGTTTTTGCGCGCCGTGGGTAGATGTGGGTAGATGTAGGTAGTAGTAGGCGAATTTTAGGCGCGCGACAACCAATTAAATCTCGCGCGAAGCGCACCACACTTTTCACCTTTCACTTTTCAGTTTTCAGTTTTTTGACAATGGGACTATGAGAAAATGGGACAATGAGAAAAACTCCCAAAGTCCCAATGTCTCAATGTCTCATAGACAAAAAGAGAGGTGCCGAAGATGACCCCTTATCACAAGAAATTCAATGTTAGCTGCTCGGGCGACAGATTAAACGACAAACGGTGATAGGGCGTAAGACCATACTCACGAATGGCCAAACGGTGCTCCTTCGTGGGATAACCCTTATTACGCGCCCAGCCATACATGGGATACTCCTCGGCAAGACGCATCATATACTCGTCGCGGTGGGTCTTGGCGAGCACCGACGCCGCGGCGATATTTGCATACTTCGCATCGCCCTTAACAATGCAACGCCAGGGCGTAGTGAGGTCGGTATGAAAGCGGTTGCCGTCGATGATGATATACTCGGGAGCGACGCTTAACGCCTTGACAGATAGATTCATACCCTCGATTGAGGCGTTGAGGATATTTATCTTGTCGATACGCTCGGCAGTAACCTCCTCGACATGCCACGCCACGGCCTCGCGCTCGATTACGGCACGCAGCTCATCGCGGCGACGCTCGGTCATCTGCTTCGAGTCGTTAAGCAGCGGATGATAGAAGTCGGGAGGCAGAATGACGGCAGCAGCAAAGACCGAGCCTGCGAGACATCCACGTCCCGCCTCGTCGCATCCGGCCTCGATAAGTTCTCTCTGATATGAGTTTTGCAACATGGCTATAAGGTCGCTTTACGTTCTGTTTGATAAATTCTGTTATCGGGCACTATTGCACCCTCCGACGAGCGCACATAGCGAAGCATAGCATCGCGCACGGTAACACCTGCGGGGCGCATCTGCTCGGCAGCAATAACGCTGTCTATGTAGTTCTCTACGATGTAGTTACACATGGCTACGCGGTACGCGCGCTCCTCGTCCAAAGAGAAGCGTACATCCACCGCATCGGGCATCGACTCGGGCTCTGGGCCGAGGATAATCTCGTAGGCAGCGTCGGAGCGAAAATAGGGGTAGTGCGACTCCTTGTCGTAGCGGCCATCGGGGCCATAGCTATTATACTTGTCGAGGATGAAACGACGCATCTGGTCGATGGTCATCTCGCCGACATAGATAGTCGAATTAAAGGGGTCGTTATTAAAGATGTCGCCACGCGTGATATCACCCGGCAGGATGCTCGACAGACGCACACCGCCATAGTGATAAAACGTAACCTCGGGCACAAAACCATCGGCATAGGGATACGTCGCAAGAGCATCAACCGTAAAGTTGGCAACGCCACTCTGCGTGAAGAGTTCGGCAGCGCGACCCTCAACGATGTTAAGCTCGGGGCTACGGCTCTTGATATGGGCCACCTTGTCGACAACATCCATGCGCGCAACATACTCTCCAACAACCTCTTGCGAATATGTAACGCCTACAATCTTATCGTCGCGTACCTCGATATCGGCGATAGTAACCTTTGCTATGTTTTTGGGATTTTGCGTCAGCTGTATGCCATTGATAGCCTCGTTACGCTCGGCATGGGTATGGCCACCTGCCACCCAATCGCACTCGGGCGCACGGGCTATAAACTCCTCGTCGACATCGTCGCCCATGTGCGAGAGGAGCACCACGAAATCGCACTGCGGCGCGACCTCGGCACATAGCTCAATGGCCGTGGCGACATCCGATGAAAAGCTATATGACGCATAGGCATCATCGCGCCCGAGAGGATGACCATTTTGGTCGGCACCCACAACACCCACAACACCAATCTTTATACCCTCGACCTCGAAGATGGCATAGGGCTCAACGCCGAGAGGCTGCTCCGTAGCTGAGTGCACGTTGGCACAGAGGGTTACGAACTCCGAGGCATCGACCATCGCGTCGAATGTTGCGCGCCCCTTGTCGAACTCATGGTTGCCGAGCGTCACGGCATCGTAGCCAAGCATATTCATAAGCTCAATCATAGGCACCCCCGCATCGGCAACATCGTCGACAAAGGCATTGCCCGAAACACGGTCGCCCGAATCGAACAGAAGCACCTCACCCTCAGCTTCATACCGCTGAACAAGTGCGGCGAGTTGCGGCATGGCATATATATTGGCGTGCATATCGTTTGTGGCGATGATGTAGATATGTCGACTATCGTCGGACTTCGCGCGCGGCGCGCACGAGAGGCCAATGAGTAGCAACGAGAGAAGAATAATATGAAGTTTTCGCATACAATTTGAAATTATTTGCTTCAAAATTACAAAAAAATTACTATCTTTACACAATTAATTCGCAAAAATCGAAGCAACATGCAACAAACCATGACGCTGATATGCCGCAATAGCGGCACCACGATAGATGTTGAGATGGGCACAACGCTTATGGATGTGCTCCATAGAGTATCGTTCGAGCAGCCCTACCCCATTCTTGCTGCAAGCGTCAACAACCGCTACAAAGAGCTAAGCTACAAGATATACAAACCCGTAACGGTGGAGTTCGTCGACATCCGCCATTTCGAGGGCTACCGCGTATATCAGCGCACCATATCGTTTGTGTTGCAGATGGCCGCCGTGGAGCTCTTCCCCGAGCGCAAGCTACACATACGACACACTCTCGGCAGCGGCTTCTACTGCGAGTTCTCGGACCAGACGCCCGTGAGCAACGAGACAATAGCCATGCTCCGCGAGCGCATGCACGACATCGTGGCCCGCAACCTGCCCATCACGCGCTGTAAGCGTCTGTCGGAGGAGGTGCGCCGTGACTACGAGGCCTTCAACTTCGACGACCGCGTGGAGCTGCTCGCAACACGCCCGCACCTATACCGCTCGGTGAACTACATGGGTGGCATGCCGGGATACTTCTATGGAGCATTGGCACCTGCATCGTCGTATGTGGCCCACTTCGAGATTACGCCCTACTACAACGGCTTCTACGTAGCCCTGCCCACGCGCCACAACCCCGACGAGATAAACTCGCGCGTAGAACTGAACAAGATGTTCGACATCTTCCACGAGTACCAGATGTGGATTGACATCATGGGCGTACCCACCGTTGGCGACCTGAACCGTCGCGTGATGGAGGGCGACGCATCGGAGCTTATAAAGATTGCCGAGGCTTTCCACGAGAATAAGATAGCCTCGATAGCACGCTCGATAGCCACGGCCAACAACGACTGCGGCGTGCGCATGGCCCTCATATCGGGCCCCTCGTCGAGCGGCAAGACCACATTTTCGAAGCGTCTTGGCGTGCAGCTGCGCGTACTGGGTCTCGACCCTGTGCTCATAGCCCTCGACGACTACTTTGTCGATAGAGATAAGACCCCGTTGGACGAGAATGGCAACTACGACTTCGAGGCGTTGGAGGCCATTGACCTCGCCACACTCAACGACCACCTGCGCCGTCTGGCTGCGGGCGAGAGTGTCGAGATACCGCGCTACGACTTTATCTCGGGTAAGCGACAGTGGCACGAGAAGCCCCTGAGGCTGAGCGACAGGTCGATACTCATCCTCGAAGGTATACATGCGCTCAATCCGCGACTTACGCCAGGCATACCCAACGACAAGAAGTTCAAGATTTACATATCGTGCTTCACATCGGTGGCGATGGACAACTTCTCGCGAATACCCACCACCGACAATCGTCTGCTGCGCCGCACCATACGCGACAACGCCACGCGTGGCAACAACGCACTACGCACATTGGCGATGTGGCCCTCGGTACGTCGTGGCGAGGAGAAGCATATATTCCCCTACCAGGAGAATGCCGACGTGATGTTCAACTCGTCGCTCTTCTACGAGATTTCGGTGCTGCGCGCCATTGCCGAGCCAATACTTCGCGAGGTGCCCGACACCGCACCCGAGTATGCCGAGGCACACCGCATGCTCAAATTCCTCGACAACTTCACACCCATAGACCCCACCGAGATACCCCCGACATCGCTACTTAGAGAGTTTATCGGTGGTAGCTCGTTCAAGTATTAGAACACACAATAAAGACGATATAACAACTAAAACAAAAATTTAATAAAACCTTTAACAATGAAGACTTTTGATAGCTTTGTAGACCGCCACACAGGTCTCAACTCTTCGGAAGATTTGAAGCAGATGCTTCAAACAATCGGCGTAGGCTCGGTTGAGGAGCTCTTACAGCAGGTTATACCTCAGTCGATACGCCTCAAAAAGCCCCTCGACCTGCCCGCAGCAATGAGCGAGTATGAGTACGCCAACCATATCGCCGCCCTCGCAGCCAAGAACCGCACGCTCCGCTCGTTTATCGGCATGGGCTACTACCCCACGGCCGTTCCCGCCGTTGTTTCGCGCAACGTCTTCGAGAACCCCGCATGGTACACATCGTACACCCCCTATCAGGCCGAGATTTCGCAGGGCCGCTTGGAGGCACTGCTCAACTACCAGACAGCTATCCTCTCGCTTACGGGCATGGAGGTTGCCAACTGCTCACTTCTCGACGAGGCGACAGCCGCAGCCGAGGCTATGCTCATGATGTTCGCATTGCGCTCGCGTGAGGCTGTGAAGCAGGGCCGCAACCAGCTCTTCGTCGACGAGAGCATCTTCCCGCAGACACTCGACGTGCTTATCACACGCGCCGAGCCCTTCGGCATCGAGATTATCCGCGACGACTTCTCGACATACACCTTCTCGGGCAAGGAGTTTGGTGCTATGGTTCAGTTCCCCGCAGCTAATGGCGAGGTACGCGACTATGCAGCCTTTGCTGCCGCTGCACACGAGGCAGGTGCTACGGTTACGGCCGTTGCCGACCTCTTGGCCTTGGCACTGATGAAGGCCCCCGCAGAGTGGGGTGCAGACATCGCCGTAGGCTCATCGCAGCGTCTCGGTTGCCCCATGGGCTTTGGTGGCCCCAGCGCAGGCTACATGGCTACACGCGACGCCCACAAGCGTCAGATGCCCGGACGTATCATCGGTGTATCGGTTGACCGTCTCGGCAACAAGGCACTCCGCATGTCGTTGCAGATGCGCGAGCAGCACATCAAGCGCGAACGCGCCACATCGAACATCTGTACCGCATCGGCACTCATGGCATCGATGGTAGGTTTCTACTGTATATATAATGGTAAGGAGGGCTTGCAGCGCGCCGCCCTCAACGCACATACCGCAGCCCTCACCGCGAAGGAGGCGTTGGAGGCAATGGGCTACACCGTACGCACAAAGGCCCTCTTCGACACGTTGGAGGTTGAGGCCGAGGCATCGGTAATTCAGGATATCGCCCTTGCACGCGGCATCAACTTCTACTACCCCACCGACGACTGCGTACGCATGTCGTTCGACGAGGTAACAACCGACGAGGAGTTGCAGACCGTAGCCGACATCTTCGCTGAGGCACGCGGCAAGAAGGCCAAGGCCATCAAGCGCATTGAGAATGCCGCTATCTGCGACTGCGTGAAGCGCGAGAGCGACATCCTCAGCGAGAAGGTGTTCAACTCGTACCGCACCGAGACCGAGATGATGCGTTATATCAAGCGTCTCGAATTGCGCGACATCTCGCTCATGAACTCGATGATATCGCTCGGCTCATGCACCATGAAGCTCAACGCAGCACAGCTCATGCAGCCTCTGTCGCTTGCCGGCTTCCAGAATATGCACCCCTTCGCTCCCGCCGACCAGGCCGAGGGCTACAAGGAGCTTATCGCCGAATTGGAGCGTTATCTCGCCGTTATCACAGGCTTTGCAGGTTGCACACTGATGCCTAACTCGGGTGCCGCAGGCGAGTACACGGGTCTTATGATTATCCGCGCCTACCACCAGAGCCGCGGCCAGGGTTATCGCAACATCATCCTCATCCCCTCATCGGCTCACGGCACGAACCCCGCGTCGGCAGCCATGGCCGGAATGAAGATTGTTACGGTTGCTTGCGACCAGAATGGTAATATCGACGTTGACGACCTCAAAAAGAAGGCCGAGGAGCACAGCTCGGAGCTCTGCGGTTTGATGGTAACCTACCCCTCGACACACGGTGTCTTCGAGAGCCGCATCCGCGATATCGTAGATGCTGTACACGACGCCGGTGGTCAGGTATATATGGACGGTGCCAACATGAACGCACAGGTAGGTCTCACCAACCCCGGTTATATCGGTGCTGACGTATGCCACCTCAACCTCCACAAGACCTTCGCCATGCCTCACGGCGGCGGTGGCCCCGGTGTAGGCCCCGTATGCGTTGCTGAGCACTTGGTTAAGTTCCTCCCCACACACTCGCTCATGGAGACAGGTGGCGAGGAGGGTATCACCGCTGTATCGTCATCGCCCTGGGGCTCGGCAATGTTGCTCCCCATCACCTACGGCTATATCCGCATGCTCGGCTTCGAGGGCTTGCGTCGCTCTACGGAGTTGGCCATCGTGAATGCCAACTACATGTCGTCGGCATTGAAGGATGAGTATCGCACATACTACTCGGGCGAGACCGGCCGCGTAGGCCACGAGATGATTCTCGACCTCACACGCTTCAAGCACGACTACAACATCGACTGCGGCGACATCGCACACCGTCTCATGGACTATGGCTACCACGCACCTACCCTCTCATTCCCCGTACACGAGACGCTTATGGTTGAGCCTACCGAGAGTGAGTCGAAGGCCGAGATGGATCGCTTCATCGAGGCGTTGGTACGTATCAAGCGCGAGTGCGAGAAGGCAGCCGAGGAGGGCAACGCAGACAACGTTGTGGTAAATGCTCCCCACACCGCCCGCGAGCTTGCCGGCGAGTGGTCGCACCCCTACACACGCGAGGAGGCAGCCTTCCCGTTGGAGTGGATTGGCGAGGGTAAGTTCTTCCCCCACGTTACGAAGATTGACAACGGATACGGCGACCGTAACCTTGTTTGTCGCTGCATGGAGTAACTCCTGCAATAATACACAGAGAAGCGTCCGACTGAATTTGTCGGACGCTTCTCTGTGTTAATTGCCCCCGGTAGGCTTTGAATTTCCGAAATATTTCGTATATTTGTCCTACCATTACCCTGTTCAATAACAATATAAACTATAAACATTATGAAGACACTACGAATTTTCTGGTCGTTGATGCTCATCCTCAGCCTTACGCTCACGGCGGCCTGCGAGAATAAACAGCCCGACACTCCCGGTGCAAGCAGCACAATCAGCCTCAAAGCATCTATCGTCGAGGCCTCGGGCGACGGTGGCGAGTACTCCATCAACTACACCATCACCAACCCCGTTGAGGGCGGTGTTATCTCGGCCATGACAACGGCAAATTGGATAGGTAAGTGGAATACCGACGAGGCTGGTAAGATTACCTTTACCGTGGCACCCAACAACAGTAACGACCCTCGTGAGGCGGTTGTCGAGGTGGCTTACTCGGCCATAGAGAAGAGCGAGACCTTCACCGTGAAACAGGAGGGCTCGTCGCACGACGCAATCCGCATGGAGTGCATCGCAAACGAGACTACCTCGCTCACCATTCGCGTGAAGCCACTGAACAACGATTTTGAGTACATCGTGCGCTCGTACACCAAGGAGTATGTCGATGTTTTTGGGCTTACGGATAGTGATGTTATCTTTGCTCACGACATGGACGCATTGAAGCATGAGGCGGGCGGCTATGGTCTGCACAACTACTTGCAGATGATTTCGCACATTGGACAGACCGACCATACCATCGATAATCTTACACCCGACACCGACTATGTTGTATTTGCCTACCACGTAGACGTAACCACATCCTACCCGACACTCGTAGGCGAGGTATTCCGCATCGACGCCCGCACGGCCAAACCCGAGGTGTCGGACGAGATTGTCATCGACATCTCAGCAGAGCTGGATGGCACAGCCGTGCACCTAAGCATGAACCCCGGCGAGTATGACGGCTTCTATCACCACGGCTGTTGGAGCGTGGATGACTTCTACACATACTATGGCGCAGGTGCCGACATGCAGGATACGTTCATCAAGAAGTGGTACGACACCATGGATGTACAAAAATCTTTCGGCAAGACGCTAAGCCAGATTTTCAGCGAGTTCTGTCTAAGGGGCACTAAGACGTTGACCTACGACGAGCTATACGCCGATACCGACTACGTCTTCTTCGCCTTCGCCATCGACCCCGATACAGGCTTCGCAACATCGGAGTGCTTCATCGAGCAGATTACTACAAATAAGGCCGAGCAGAATAGCATGACAATCGACATTCGCGTCGAGAACATCTCGTCGACAACGGCCGACGCATATTGGACTGCCAGCGACCCCAATGGACGCTTTGCACGCGGTGTATACAGCATCGACGATTGGAATAAGGCCGGCTCTACGGACGAGGAGCGTTTAGCCACCTTCGTCAGTGAGGACGTTCTGTTCAAGGCCACAGGCTCGACGGACATGAACCTCACGAAGCTCACCCCCGACACCGAGTATATAGCCTTTGCATACGGCGTTGATGGCGGTGCTGCCACGACGGGCATATTCAAACATGAGTTCCGCACCGAGCCGAAAATCGTGGGTAACTCAGTACTCACCATAAGCTTCGACAACTACTACCTGCTCAGCGACTTGGCAGCATACGACCCGACAAACTTCGCAAGCTACGAGAGTTTTACAGGCACCGTACTACTACCCGTGGATATCACCGTTGAGCCCTACGCCTACGACATCTACTACATGTCGATGGCTCTGGTTTCGGACTACTACACCGACGACCAGTGGCTCAACATCCTCAAAAACAATCAGCAGTACGACCGTAACCACTATAACTTCTACCTCTACGTAGATACGACATACACCATATTGGGTGCTGCCAAGGACTCTAACGGTAATTGGGGCCCGCTCTTCAAGCAGGAGATTACACCCACGCTAAGTGGTTGCAGCGACACGGCAGGATATACACACGAGAGTAACAACTAAACCAATAGAGTAGAATATGAATATTCGAGATATAATATCGCGTTTTGTGGCAGCTGCGATGCTCTTAATGGGCATCGTGGCCCTGCCCTCATGTGAGCCTCACGACGAGGGCGAGAGTGTTAACCTAACTATTCTTTCGTCCACATCGCTCACCGTAAGCAGCCACGGCGACGACATCGAGATTCTCTACGAGATTGACAAGGCCGAAGCGGTGCCCGAGGTGATAATATCGGTGGATTGGATATCGGTATTCAGCACCTCGCAGAGCGGTAAGATACTACTCTCCGTCGACGAAAACACCTCTACCGAAACCCGTTCGACAAGCGTGTGTCTGGCCTACGGCTCTACGAAGCGTTATGTTCGCATCATGCAGATGGCATCGGGCATGGACAACCCCATACTCACCATCACAAGCGACGAGGAGGTAACCATCGACTGCAACAACCGCAAGTTCAACATCGAGTACACCCTCGAACTTGCAACATCCGATGGCTACATCTACGCCTTCGCCGACCAAGCGTGGGTAACATCGTTCGACACCGACACCGAGGGTGTAATTACAGTATATACACGTCCCAACTACGAGCGCGAGGCGCGCACAGCAACTATCACGGTAGGCTACACGCACGTCCGCAAGCAGATAACACTCACCCAGACCGCAGAGGGCGAGCGTGAGTTCGAGGCTCGCAAGCTGCATGGCACCTACTATGGCGACCAATACTCTCCCGGCGTAGGCAACTACTTCTTCTTCCTCACGGACGTAGGTTTTAACGAGTTGGGACAGTATCAGCCCTTCGGCACATTCTATCGTGTGGATGCCTATGCTCCTATGGCAGAGCTCGTTAACGACATGGCAACAATTCCCGCAGGACACTACACCTTCGACTCAACGAATAGCTGCGCCGAGTGGACATTCTCGGCCGAACACAGCTACTTCTTCCGCTCGGACGACTATTCCAATAAAATCGACGAACACAGAATCACGTCGGGCACGATGGACGTAACGGCCGAGGGCATAACCATCGAGTGGATGCTCGACGGGCAGAAGCACACCGCCTTTTTCGAGGGCACGCCCGCCATTCCCAACGAGTCGGCAACACAGGTTGTGTATAGCACCCTGACGGAGGATTACGAGGCCACACTCGACGACCACTATATGCTCTTTGCAAGCTATGGCGACTACTACGAGTACGGATACCAGAATTGGATGGTTGTTATTCAGCCGAGCAACGGCAGCGGCGACTGCTTCCAATTCGACCTTATCGCCCACCCCACCTACGAGGAGGGCATCGCGGGTAGCTTCACAGGCTCCGACGTGTTGGCCCCCATGTCGTTTATTCCGGGTTGGGTGTCGAACGTGCTCAACGGAAGTTGGTACTTCACAACCGACCAAGAGCAGGTAGCTCCCTTCCGCAAGGGAACAATCGATATCGCGCTCTCGGCGGATGGCATCTTCACTATCGACATCGACATCACCGACGACCGCAACCACCGCGTAACAGCGACGTGGTCGGGCAGTGGCGAGGAGGTCGAGGGCAGCGTATCATCGCTCGTGCTCCTCAACGCCGTAGCACCCGTCGCACAACCTCTCGCAAAACGATAACGCGAAACGAACACACCAAACCGAGACAGCCTATCCGCCGTGGATAGGCTGTTTTGGTCTATGGCGCAGCGGAATTGGAGGCAATAGTGCCCAAACATTCGCCTTACGGCAAACATATAGTGGCGTTTTCGGTTGAGACGAATACCAAAATATCACTGATTTACGGTTTTTATAAAATAAATGCTTATATTTGCAGTCCCGATAACTACGGGTAACAATAAGTTAGAGATAAATTAAAACATAAAAAACTATGAAAGTAGCACAGAACAAGATGGTGAGCGTAGACTATAAGCTCACAGTAGATGGTAACGTAGCTGACATGTCTCAGCCCGGTCAGCCCTTGCAGTTTATCTGCGGCACAGGCATGTTGCTCCCCAAGTTCGAGGAGGCAATCATGGATAAGGAGCCTGGCGAGTCGGTATCATTCACATTGGAGGCTAAGGATGGCTACGGCGAGGTTATTCCCGAGGCTATCGTTGAGTTGCCCAAGACCGTATTTATGATGGATGGCAAGATTGCTGAGGAGATTTTGTTCGTAGGCAGCCAGATTCCTATGGCCACAGCCGAGGGTCAGCACATGATGGGTGTTGTCAAGGAGGTTAAGGAGGAGACCGTGATGATGGACTTCAACCACCCCATGGCAGGCAAGACCCTCAACTTCGAGGTTACGGTTGTTGAGGTACGCGACGTACAGCCCGAGGATCTCGCATCACAGGGTTGTGGCTGCGGCAGCTGCGGTGGCGACTGCGGCGAGCACGAGTGTGGCGACGGTTGCGACTGCGGTAGTTGCCACTAAAATTCAGCAAAACGAGGGGCTACAATAGTTTTCTGAGCCCCGCGAACATAGGTAGCATGGTAGGTACTCGACGTACACGCCATGCTACTTTTTTTTTGTAGTGGCGGGAGATGGGACGATGGGGCGATGGGAGGTTAAGGAATTTAAGGAGTATAGGGAATTTAGGGATGAAGTCGCTAATCTCGCTAATCTCTCTAACCTCTCTAATTTCCTTAATCTCCTTCTCGCCTTTTCAACCAAACTTCACCTATAACTCCACTAACGATTTAAGCCGCAAATAAAAAGAGTTGCGAAAAATTTGCTTTTCGCGCGTATATTTTGTAACTTTGTTGAGTTTTACACGCACACGACAGCGCGCGCACGACGCGGACGACGAGAAAAGGTCGTGTAGAGCAAGCAAAACAGAACACTGAGAAAACACTTAAACAAATATCATTCACTTAAAACTTAAACTCTAAACAATTATGGCTAATACCAAAGAAAAGTTGTTCGCGGAGTTTCCACCGGTAAGCACCGAGCAGTGGGAGGCCGTCATCACAACTGACCTTAAAGGCGCCGACTATGAGCGCAAATTGGTATGGAAGACCGGTGAGGGTTTCAACGTGAAGCCTTACTACCGTGCTGAGAACCTTACAGATGTTGAGTTCCTCGCAGCACAGGCCGGTGAGTTCCCCTACGTACGCGGTGTTCGCAACGACAACACATGGCGCGTACATCAGACTATCTCGGTAGAGTGCGCTAAGGCCGCTAACGAGACAGCTCTCAAACTCCTCAACTCGGGTGTTGACTCGCTCGGCTTCTGCTTCTGCGCAGCATGCACCACTGAGGTTGACGTAGACGCCCTCTTGAAGGACATCGTACCCTCAGCCGTTGAGCTCACATTCTGTGGCTTGGAGGCCGAGGCTATGGCCGCACTCGCTGCAAAAGTATTGGCAAAGTATGCCGATGTAGAGAAGAGCGAGTTGCGTCTTAACTTCTGCATCGACCCCATCATCAAGGGTCTCTCTGTTAAGGGCAACTGCGGTTGCAAGCAGAGCGAGAAGAACTGCTTCGACGTAATCGCCGAGCTTATCAAGGCTACTGCCGAGTACAAGCACGTACGCGTTGTTGGCGTAACAGGTTCGACATTCTCGAACGCTGGCTCAACAATCGTTGAGGAGCTCGCATTTACCCTCGCGGCAGGTCACGAGTACTTGGTAAAGCTCATGGAGCGCGGCATCTCTATCGACGAGGCAGCACGCAAGCTCCGCTTCACCTTTGCCGTAACCTCTAACTACTTCATGGAGATGGCCAAGTTCCGTGCTGCACGCATGCTCTGGGCTAACATCGTGAAGGCATACAACCCCGAGAAGGATTGCGCTTGCAAGATGTTTGCTCACGCCGTAACATCATCATGGAACCAGACTGTTTACGATCCCTATGTAAACATGTTGCGTGGTACTACCGAGGCTATGTCGGCAGCTATCGCCGGCGTACACTCGTTGGAGGTACTCCCCTTCGACTACGCTTTCGAGGCTCCCACCGAGTTCTCATTGCGCATCGCACGCAACTCGGAGCTTCTTTTGAAGCACGAGTCGCACTTCGACCATGTTGTTGACCCCGCAGGTGGCTCTTACTTCATCGAGAGCCTCACCAAGAATATCGCAACCGAGGCATGGGCCCTCTTCCGCGAGATTGAGGATAAGGGTGGCTACATCGAGGCTTTCCGCGCCGGTGTCATCGTAGAGAAGGTTAACGCTTCGGCTGCTGCTAAGGATAAGAGCATCGCTACACGTCGTCTTATCTTGTTGGGTGCTAACCAGTATCCTAACTTCACGGAGGTTGCCGACGAGGCTATCAGCGAGGCATGCGTAACACGCAAGGCTGCTGAGGGCAACGTACTCGTACCCTACCGTGGTGCTATGGCTTTCGAGGCTATGCGTTTGAAGGTTGACCGCTCGGGCAAGGCTCCCAAGGCATTCATGCTCACTTGCGGCTCACTTGCTATGGCTCGTGCACGCGCTCAGTTCTCATGCAACTTCTTCGCTTGTGCCGGTATCCGCGTACAGGACAACACATTCTTCAAGTCGGTTGAGGAGGGTGTAGAGGCGGCTTTGGCTTCTAAGGCCGAAATCGTAGTAGTATGTGCTTCGGACGACGACTACGCAACCGTAGCTCCCAAGGTTAAGGAGTTGTTGGGCGACAAGGCTATCCTTGTTGTTGCCGGTGCTCCCGCATGCGCTCCCGAGTTGGAGGCTCAGGGCATCACCAACTTCATCAACGTAAAGAGCAACGTCTTGGAGACTTTGAAGGAGTATTTGAACAAGTTGGGTATTTAATCAGTATCAAGCTATGAGAGCAAAATTTTCAGATTTAGAATATAAGAGCGTAGCCGCAGAGTGCTGCGCCAAGAAGAACGCTCCTAAGGAGGATTGGTTGACTGCCGAGAGAATACCCGTTAAGTCGGACTACACGGCTGCCGACCTCGAAGGTATGGAGCACCTCAACTACGCAGCGGGTATCGCACCCTTCTTGCGTGGTCCCTACTCGACAATGTATGTAATGCGTCCCTGGACAATCCGTCAGTACGCCGGTTTCTCGACCGCTGAGGAGTCTAACGCATTCTATCGTCGTAACCTTGCAGCAGGCCAGAAGGGTCTTTCAGTAGCCTTTGACCTCGCTACACACCGTGGCTACGATGCCGATCATCCCCGTGTAGTAGGTGATGTTGGTAAGGCCGGTGTATCTATCTGCTCGGTAGAGGATATGAAGGTATTGTTCAACGGTATTCCGTTGGATCAGATGTCTGTGTCTATGACAATGAACGGTGCCGTACTTCCCGTATTGGCATTCTACATTGTTGCCGGTTTGGAGCAGGGCTGCACACTCGATCAGTTGGCAGGTACTATCCAGAACGACATCCTCAAGGAGTTCATGGTGCGTAACACATACATCTACCCGCCCGAGTTCTCAATGAAGATTATCGCCGATATCTTCGAGTACACATCGAAGAACATGCCCAAGTTCAACTCTATCTCTATCTCGGGTTACCACATGCAGGAGGCAGGTGCTACGGCCGATATCGAGTTGGCTTACACCTTGGCTGACGGTTTGGAGTACTTGCGCGCAGGTATCAACGCAGGCATGTCAATCGACGCCTTCGCTCCCCGTTTGTCATTCTTCTGGGCTATCGGTATGAACCACTTCATGGAGATTGCCAAGATGCGTGCAGCACGTCTGTTGTGGGCTAAGATTGTTAAGCAGTTCGAACCTAAGAATCCTAAGTCTTTGGCACTGCGTACCCACTCACAGACCTCTGGTTGGTCGCTCACGGAGCAGGATCCGTTCAACAACGTAGCACGTACGGCTATCGAGGCTATGGGTGCCGCTTTGGGCCACACTCAGTCGTTGCACACCAACGCTTTGGATGAGGCTATCGCACTTCCCACCGACTTCTCGGCACGTATTGCACGTAACACCCAGATTTACATCCAGGAGGAGACCAACGTATGCCGCTCGGTAGATCCCTGGGCAGGTTCATACTATGTTGAGAACCTCACAAACGAGATTGCACACAAGGCATGGGCACACATCGAGGAGATTGAGAAGCTCGGCGGGATGGCTAAGGCTATCGCGACCGGTATTCCTAAGCTCCGTATCGAGGAGGCCGCAGCACGCAAGCAGGCACGCATCGACTCGGGTAACGAGACCATCATCGGTGTTAACCGCTACCGTTTGGAGAAAGAGGCTCCCATCGACATTCTCGCTGTGGACAACACCGCAGTACGCGAGAGCCAGGTTAAGCGTTTGCAGGGGCTTCGTGCCAACCGCGACAACGCAGCCGTAGAGAAGGCTTTGGCCGCTATCACTGAGTGCGTACGCACAGGCGAGGGTAACCTCCTTGCGTTGGCTGTTGAGGCCGCTAAGGTACGCGCATCGCTCGGTGAGATTTCGGACGCTTGCGAGAAGATTGTAGGCCGCTATAAGGCAGTTATTCGTTTGAACTCAGGTGTATATTCAGCAGAGGTGAAATCAGATTCAGCATTCGAGAAGGCAAAGCAGATGTGTGCTGACTTTGCAAAGAAGGAGGGTCGTCAGCCCCGTATCATGATCGCTAAGTTGGGTCAGGACGGTCACGACCGTGGTGCTAAGGTTGTAGCTACGGGTTATGCCGACATCGGCTTCGACGTAGATATGGGTCCCTTGTTCCAGACTCCCGAGGAGGCTGCTAAGCAGGCTGTTGAGAACGACGTTCACGTAGTGGGCGTATCTTCACTCGCTGCGGGCCACCTCACACTTGTTCCCCAGATTATCGCAGAGCTCAAGAAGCTCGGTCGCGAGGATATCGTAGTTGTTGTGGGTGGTGTTATCCCCGCACAGGACTACGAGGAGTTGTACCAGGATGGTGCTGCGGCTATCTTCGGCCCCGGTACTCCTGTGGCTACGGCTGCCATTAAGATTATGGAGATTCTCAGCGAGTAATTCTATGTCGTAGGAGGGGGTAGTTCTCCCTCACTCTAAGGCAGAGGGCCTCGGTTGGTACGTTGCGTACTACGCCGAGGCTCTCTCTTTTGTGCCGTTACCATATAATATATGGCTCCTTTGGCCTCACAAAAAGCATCGTGTTTCAAAAAAATATACTATCTTTGCACTATGGGCGTTTGATTAACAATAAAATGAGATAATACTATGAGACTATTTAATCTATTTGTTACAGCCATAGCGGCACTCTCGTTTGTGGCATGCGACTTCGGCGAGGAGCAGCAGCAACAGACAACATACCCCGAGCTAACAAAAATCGAGGGCACATCATGGTCGGGCACAGAGCAGAACAATGGCGAGTACACCTTCTACACGCTGAGCTTCGAGGATGCCTCAACCGGCTCGTTGGTGGGCTACAACGCCAAGGAGAATGGCGAGGAGGTGAGCCGCGAGACCTTCACCTATACCTTTACGAAACCCGCCGTATCTATTACGTTCAGCCAGAGCGGAAAGTTCGACGGATATATCGTGCCCAAGGGTCAAATCACGGTGGACTACAAAGATGTGTACATCCTGCAACTCTTCCATGTCGACAATGATGGCAAGCCCACGATGAACGACAAGGGCGAATACGAGAAGACCATGATGTTCTGGTGCGAATAACATTGCGAGGGAGCGAAAACAAAATCAAGAAGAGGAGTTTGCCGTATTTCAGCAAACTCTTCTCTTTTTATACAATATTCTATAATATTATTACTATATTTGCGCAATTATACAAATCCAAATAGTTAGTGAGAATGTTTGCAAATAGTCAAAACAATGAAACAATGGAGTACGAGGCTCCTATTATGCAGATACTCTGCGTGCGCGTAGAGTTCGGTGTGGAGAACACCTATGGCGATTATGGCGAGGCCGGTGGCGATATCGGCTCAAATGATAACGGAGAATTCTAAATACCTAAAAATATGAAACGTGCATTTTACAGATTTACGCTTCTTATCTGCTTGATATTGGGCGTCGTAGCATGCCAGATGGAGACCGACTTCGTTGTTGATACCCCAACCAAGGACGAGGGTGCTACCATCACTATCACCACAGACGGTGAGATTGAGAACGAAACGAAGGAGACACGCACCCAGCTCAATCGTGCCGGCAATAAGATTACATGGAACACTGACGATGCCATCAAGGTTATCCGACACGTTAAGACCTACACCGAATCGTGGTTCTATGGCCGCGTGGAGCGAGATGAGTACAGCGAAGTTACATCGTCGGGCACAAGCCTCACGAACGATAATACGATAGCTACGTTCACAGCATCGTTTGACGCGCTCGAAGATAGTCCTTGTTCTGATTTCAGCTACGTATCAGTCTCACCTGCCACATGCTACAGCAGCTACGACAAGAACAAAGATAACATCTACACCATATACGTAAATCTGCCTACATCGCAAACCTCTACGTCCGTAACGTACGACGCCGGCGCAGATCTGCTTGTCGGCAAGCCCACCAGCACAACGTCGGAGCAGGAGAGCTTCTCTATGCGATTTAAGCGCATGGTGAGCATCGGCAAGATGAAGCTCACGGGATTGGATACCGGCGAGAAGTTGAAGCAGGTTGTATTCGAGGCTATCACAACCAAGCACTTGGTTGGCGATGGTACAGTTGATATGACAACCGGCACATTGGAGTACCACCCCGGAGGTAGCCTCAACTCTAAGCTGACGATTAACTACAAAACAGCCATCAGCGCAACGACATCGGTATATTTCTGCTGCTACCCCACAACCTTCCTCGCGGGCGAGAAGTTCAAGGTAACGGTAACGTGCGAGAGCGGCAATGTCTATGAGCGCGAGGTAACTATCCCTGCGGGCAAGTCGTTGCAACTCATCGACGGCAACGTATCATCGTTCACCGTAACCAACTTAAAGAAGGCTGAGAGCCAGGTTATCAAGACATACAACGTGGGCGACGTGTACAACGAGAATGGCGTAAGAGGCGTAGTCTACGCTACTAACGTCACGATGAGCGGAAAGACCTGGAACTACATCATGTCGATGGACCAGGCATATCTGCCGTGGGCGACGGAGAACACCAACAACAACTGTATGGGTCAGAATGGTCTTTACAACTCGCAGGATATGCTGATGTACGCCTGGGATCCGGCAAACTACCCTGCTGTACAGTGGTGCTTCGGCCATGGTAACGGCTGGTTCCTGCCCTCGTCGTACGAGCTCAACCTGATGTGGGATGCTGTGAGTGGCGGCACACATGACTTTAACAACGAGACCGTCGCTAAGTTCAACGCCAAGCTGGACGACCCCATCGAGGAGGACTTCTATTGGTCATCGAACGAGATTAGTATTGATCAGGCCGAGATGGTTGCCTTCATGTACGATAGCGTCATCTGCTTGGAGAGCAAGAAGGCCTCGAATGGTAGCGTGCGCGCAGTCTATAAGTTCGAGGTAAAATAGACCTACGTCCGATAGGCCGCATAGCGCATAGCGCAAATATCCCTCAACGACCTAAGCCGTTGGGGGATATTTCGTTAATAAACGTTTGTAAGTCGATGATTTTTGGAGTTTTTATTGCGAAATCTTTTGTCGTCCGATTTTTTTTACATACCTTTGCAGTCCTTATGTGCGCACGCGTACACTTATAGCGCGTTACGCATACGCACAAAGGACAAAACTATTTATTAACATTTAACGAGCGATTGTATCGCAAAACTTATTTCCATTATGGAGCAGAACAAAATTGTAGCGAACGAGAATTTCGATTGGAATGCGTTCGAGAATGACTTGGGCGTTTACAACCTTTCGAAGGAGGAGATTGCCGAGGCTTATGACAAGACCATGTCTAACGTAGCTGTTGGCGAGGTTGTTGAGGGTACTGTTACCGAGATCAACAAGCGCGAGGTTACCGTTAACATCGGTTACAAGTCAGAGGGTCTTATTGCGGCAACCGAGTTCCGTTACAACCCCGATTTGACCGTAGGCGAGAAGGTTGAGGTTTACGTTGAGTCGGTAGAGGACAAGGGTGGCCAGTTGGCACTCTCACACAAGAAGGCACGTCAGTTGAAGAGCTGGGATCGTGTTAACGAGGCTCTCAACAACGACGAGATTATCAAGGGTTACGTTAAGTGCCGCACTAAGGGTGGTATGATTGTCGACGTATTCGGTATCGAGGCATTCTTGCCCGGTTCACAGATCGACGTTAAGCCCATCCGTGACTACGATGTATACGTTGATAAGACTATGGAGTTCAAGGTTGTTAAGATCAACCAGGAGTTCCGTAACGTAGTAGTATCACACAAGGCATTGATCGAGGCAGAGCTCGAGGCTCAGAAGCAGATCATCATGTCTAAGTTGGAGAAGGGCCAGATTCTCGAGGGTACTGTTAAGAATATCACCTCTTACGGTGTATTCATCGACCTCGGTGGCGTTGACGGTCTTATCCACATCACCGACCTCTCATGGGGCCGCGTAAACAATCCTGAGGAGGTTGTTGCTTTGGATCAGAAGTTGCAGGTTGTTATCCTCGACTTCGATGAGGCTAAGAAGCGTATCGCTCTTGGTTTGAAGCAGCTCACAGCTCACCCCTGGGAGGCTCTTGACGCTGAGTTGAAGGTAGGCGACAAGGTTAAGGGTAAGGTTGTTGTTATGGCCGACTACGGTGCATTCGTTGAGATTGCTCCCGGCGTTGAGGGTCTTATCCACGTTTCAGAGATGTCATGGAGCCAGCCTTTGCGCTCAGCACAGGAGTTCATGAAGGTGGGCGACGAGATCGAGGCTGTTATCCTCACTTTGGACCGCGAGGAGCGCAAGATGTCTCTCGGCGTTAAGCAGCTTACTCCCGATCCTTGGGCTGAGATTGAGAAGAAGTACCCCGCAGGCACAAAGTGCACTGCACGCGTACGCAACTTCTCTAACTTCGGCGTATTCGTAGAGATCGAGGACGGCATCGAGGGTCTCGTACACATCTCAGATCTCAGCTGGACTAAGAAGGTTAAGCACCCCAGCGAGTTCACTCAGATTGGTGCTGAGTTGGAGGTTGTTGTTTTGGAGATCAACAAGGACAACCGTCGTCTCTCACTCGGCCACAAGCAGCTCGAGGAGAACCCCTGGAATGGTTTCGAGAGCCAGTTTGGCGTAGATAGCATCCACGAGGGTACCGTTATGGATGTTAACGAGAAGGGTGCAGTAGTATCTTTGGGCGAGAACATCGAGGGCTTCTGCCCCGCACGTCACCTCGTAAAGGAGGATGGCACAACATTGAAGGCCGGCGACAAGGCTGACTTCAAGGTGTTGGAGTTCTCAAAGGCTACTAAGCGCATCACTCTCTCACACAGCCGCATCTTCGAGGAGGCTAAGCGTGCTGAGGCTGCTGCCGAGAAGGCAGAGCGTCGTGCCGCTGCTGATGCTACCAAGTCAACCGTTAAGAAGATCAACGCTTCGGTTGAGAAGACTACTCTTGGTGACATCGCAGGTCTCGCAGAGTTGAAGGCTCAGATGGAGAATAAGTAATCTAAGCGATTACGAATAACGAAGGCTGTCGGCAAAACCGACAGCCTTTTATTATATCATAAACCCACCTATTATATAAATAGGTATATCACTATATTGCGAGGAGTTCAGATGTAAATGAGCATTTTGAGGGGCGAGCAATTTGTTGCGAGAAGTGGCGAGATACACTTTTTATTCAGCCTAACCTCACTACTATATTGCGTAAAGGAGTACGCCCGCCACAGCCGATAACACAATTAAAAGTATCGGATTTACCCTCTTCACGGAGGCGAAGAGCGTGAGGGCAAATATAAGCCAGCTCCAAGTGTCGATGAAGCTGCGCCCATCGTCCGAGTGCGGAAAGATAAGAAGTAGGGCCGCAGATGCTATCATGCCGACAACCACGGGACGCATGGTGCTGACCACACACTGAACGTAGCGGTTGTCGTGCAGACGGATGAAGAAGCGCGTAAGGAGCATCATGATGGTCAGCGCAGGGATGCTCACCGCCACCGTAGCCACTATGGCACCCACGACGCCGGCAACCTCGTAGCCTATGTACGTCGCCGAGTTTATGGCAATGGGGCCGGGTGTCATCTGCGATATGGCCACTATATCCGAGAACTCGCCACTCGTAAGCCACGCATTGCGCACCACAACCTCGCTATGTATGAGCGAGAGCATGGCATATCCGCCTCCAAAGCCGAAGAAGCCTATTTTGAGGTAGGAGACGAAGAGTTGCAATAGTGTCTGAATCATCGCTTCATCCCCTTTCCGCGATATGCCGCCAACAGAAGACCTACGAGTGCGGCAGCCGCCAAGAACAATACAGGCGACATACCAAAGTACCATACGAGGAGTGCCACAGCCGCGGCTATGGCCATACGCCAGGCGTTCATACCTCGGGCGAGACCCGCGATAGGCGCAACGATGAGGGCGACAACAGCAGGACGCATGCCACGAAAGGCTGCATCGACCCATCTGTTATCTCTCACATCCGCGAAGAACATCGCTACAAGGAGCAGTATGGTAAATGATGGTACTACGACACCTGCCACGGCAGCTAACGCCCCCGCATAACCACGCTGACGATAGCCCACAAATACCGCCGTATTGAGGGCAATGGGGCCGGGAGCCGCCTGTGCGAGGGTTAGTAAATCTAAAAACTCGCCCTTAGAGAGCCAACGACGAGTATTTATAACCTCGTGTTGTATTAGGGGTATCATCGCATAGCCACCACCAAAGGTGAAGGCACCGATTTTCAGAAACGACCAAAATATACCCCACAACTCGCGCATAAAGCTCTAACGCTTAAATCGATAGTAGGTGCCAAAGGGTATCTGCTTATGGCTTTTGTCCGTGAAGTAGAGCTCGCCCATCTGCTCCTCGCGAGGCTCACCAAAGGCCTGATGTACCGCCGTGCGCGCCAACATCGCCGAGAGACCCATGGAGTAGAGGTTGAAGACCAGAAAGGCATTTTCGCGTTCGAGGAGCTGTGCGCAGCACTCCAACATCTCGGTGATGTTCTCCTCCAACACCCACTTCTCGCCATTAGCACCACGCCCATAGGCGGGAGGGTCGAGTATGATGCCGTGATAGCGGTTGCCGCGGCGCACCTCGCGCTGCACGAACTTCAACGCATCGTCGACAATCCAACGCACGCCATCCATCTGCGACTGCTCCATATTCTCCTTGGCCCACGTTACGACCTGCTTCACGGAGTCGACATGCGTGGTATCGGCCCCCGCAGCACGCGCCGCAAGCGTAGCACCACCAGTATAGGCAAAGAGGTTGAGCACACGGGGTCGCTCGACACCCTGCTTACGCAACTCGTCGACAGTGTCGTATATAAACTCCCAATTTGCAGCCTGCTCCGGGAATATGCCCACATGCTTAAACGAGGTTAGTGCCAAGCGCATCCTAAGGTGCATATCGCGATAGTCGAAGGCCACGCTCCACCTCGACGGCATCTCGGGCTTCAAACGCCACTCACCCCTCTCCTCCGACTTGGCATCACGTAGAAATGAGGCATCGGCCTTGCGCCACGCCTCCTCGCCGAGCGATTTATGCCATATAGCCTGGGGCTCGGGACGACGTACCACATAGCGGCCATAGCGTTCGAGCTTCTCGCCATTGCCCGTATCGAGCAGCTCATAATCGGGTATATTGGGTGAAAGTTGCTTAATCATGTGTATGGTTTTCATTCTATTGAACAATCAATTAGATTCATGCGGCAGTTTTTGCAGTCAAAGTCGAGACGATAGCGGTGGCGGCCATGCTCCAAGTAGAGCACATCGCGCAACGCCGTCCCCTTTTTCAGACACTCGCCAATCTCGCGACGTATGCAGTAGCTCGACTCCATGACCCTCTCGCCTATGGTCGTAGTGCGACAGTCGAGGCCGTCGCATATCTGCTCCACGCCATGACGATGGTAGAAGCGGCGCGCGAGGCTGTTTACCACATTATGCTGCGGGCTAAGGCTCCTCTCGGGGTAGACAGCCGAGCCATCATCCTCGCGTATATCGTGCTCGGGAACGACCTCGGCACGCTGCGACGCCAGCAACGACAACGCCTCACGGCGCACCTCGGCAAGGTGCTTGGCCGATGCAAACCACTCGCACCCCTCAACATCTACATCTACAACGCGGAAGATGCTATCACCACTCTTTGCCATCTGCTCCATGGCCACAGCACGCATCTTATCGGCACTCTTCGAGGCGTCGAGCTCTACGGCGCGCATAACCTCAACGCTGTGTCCCTCCTCGTCGGTATATCGTGCCGTGATGCCACTCTGTCGGAGCGTTACGCGGCATGTTGCATCTATGGCGCGACGCGTGCGGCTACGCTCTATGCTCTGAGCAAAGCGGTGGTCGTAGTTGCGATATACATCCATACCCACGCGGATGCCATCCATACGGTTGGGCTCGACGATGTTCCCCTCAACGCGGTTGACGTTAGTGCCGAGCACGCCGTCGGCCGCGATGAAACATAGTCCATCGCCCGCACTGAGTGGCACATCGCCCTTGATACGGAACGAGCGACGCTCCACCGTAGCGACACTACCCACCAACTCGCCAACAGCCTTGGGCGTGTTAAACGAGGCAACACCCGCACGTTTGCCCGAGTACATATACTCGCCACCATCGCGCGAGAAACTCTTGCGCGGGTCGGGGGTAAACTCCACCTCGGAGCGTCCGACCGACGAGCGGCAACAATCCTCGCGCGTAGCCAACGCCTCGTCAATCTTACGACGGTAGTAGCTGACTACGTTCTTTATGTAGTTATCGTCTTTGAGACGACCCTCAATCTTAAACGACATGATACCCGCGTCGATAAGCTCGCCTATACGCTCCGAGAGATCCATATCCTTGACCGAGAGCAGGTGCTTCGAGCGTATCAGCTTCTCGCCACGCTCCGTCACGAGGTCGTAGCTTAGACGGCATGGCTGCGAACACTCGCCACGGTTGCCCGAGCGCGAAGATTGCGAGCGCGAGAGGTAGCAGCGACCGCTATGTCCCACGCATATAGCACCATGGATGAAACATTCGAGGTCGACATTCGTGGCGCGACGTATGGCCTTAATCTGGTCGAGCGACAGCGCGCGCTCCAAAATTACGCGCGTAAAACCGCTATCCTCCAAGAACTTGGCACCCTCGGCTGTCATGTTGCACACCTGTGTCGAGGCGTGCAGCTCGACGGGGAGGTTCATCTCGCGATAGGCCATATCCTGCACGATGAGGGCATCGACACCCACCGAAATAAGTTCGCGGGCGAGGGCCTCGGCGCGCTTCAACTCGCTCTCGTAGAGTATGGTGTTGAGGGTAACATAGACCCTGACACCGAAAAGATGTGCATAGGCCACCACACGCGCTATGTCGTCCGTAGAGTTTGTGGCGGCACGGCGCGCACCAAAACTATCGGCACCGATATATAGTGCATCGGCACCACAATCCACCGCAGCGATGGCAGCACGGTAGTCGCGCGCAGGGCAAAGTAGTTCGATATTTCGTCTCTTGGCGGTCATAATATCATGCTTACGACGACAAAGATACAAATTTTTGAGCATAGACGGCTCAATGTTATCAATAATGTTGTATCTTTGTGAATTGAAATATAAACATATCGCATTTTTATATGCTTACATTAAAGCAACTAAGAGAGAATAAAGAGGAGGCTGTACGCCGCCTCGCAAAGAAGGGCGTGGATGCCGCACCCATAATCGCCACCATCGAGCAACTCGACGACAAGCGCAAGGCTCTGCAAGTGGAACTCGACAACTGCTTAGCACAGCAGAATGCCGCAGCCAAGCAGATTGGCATGCTCATGGGTAAGGGTCTTCGCGAGGAGGCCGAGGCCAAGAAGGCAGAGGTTGCAGAGCTCAAAACACGCTCAGCACAGCTTCAGGAGGAGTCGAAGGTGGTAAACGATGAGTTGCAGGCAGCCATCGTTACACTGCCCAATATGCCCGCGGAGATTGTCCCCGAGGGTCGTACCGCCGAGGATAACGTGGTGGTTAAGCTCGTGGAGAACTACACCGAGATACCCGGTGAGGCACTACCCCACTGGGAGCTTGCCCGCAAGTACGACATCATAGATTTTGACCTCGGCGTGAAGCTCACAGGTGCCGGCTTCCCCGTATATAAGGGCAAGGGTGCACGTCTGCAACGCGCCCTGATTAACTACTTCCTCGACTGCAACACACGTGCAGGCTACCAGGAGGTAGAGCCCCCAATCATGGTAAACGAGGCTTCAGGCTTCGGCACAGGCCAGCTGCCCGATAAGGAGGGTCAGATGTACCACGCAACAGCCGACGGCTACTACCTCGTGCCCACGGCTGAGGTTCCCGTAACGAACATCTTCCGCGATGTCATCCTCGAACAGAGCGAACTTCCCGTGAAGATGACAGCATACACCCCCTGCTTCCGTCGCGAGGCGGGCTCGTATGGCAAGGATGTGCGCGGCCTGAACCGTCTACACCAATTCGACAAGGTAGAGATTGTACAGGTGTCGCACCCCGACAAGTCGTATGAGGCACTCGACGCCATGGTAGCGCACGTCGAGAGCATCGTAGCGTCGCTCGGCCTTCCGTACCGCATCTTGCGTCTGTGTGGTGGCGATATGTCGTTCACCTCGGCACTCACCTACGACTTCGAGGTATACTCGGAGGCACAGAAGCGTTGGTTGGAGGTATCGTCGGTGTCGAACTTCGAGTCGTTCCAGGCAAACCGTCTCAAACTTCGTTATCGCGACGATAATCGCAAAACGCAGCTCGCACACACACTCAATGGCTCGTCTCTTGCACTGCCCCGAATTGTTGCTGCACTGCTCGAAAACAACCAAACTGAGGAGGGAATACGCATCCCCGATGCATTAATTCCCTACACAGGGTTTGATATTATAAAATAAATGTATATATTTGCATTACGAAACACTCATTAAAACAAATTTAATATGGCTTACAAAATTTCTGATTCGTGTGTTGCATGTGGTACATGTATCAACGAGTGCCCCGTTGAGGCTATCTCAGCAGGTGATATCTATGTAATCGACCCCGATAAGTGCATCGACTGCGGTACTTGCGCAGGCGTATGTCCTTCTGAGGCTATTGCTCCCGAGGAGTAATCGAGTCCGATTCGGCAGATAGCACTGCCTTAAAAAATGTCCCGATAATGGATTTCATTATCGGGGCTTTTGTTTTGTAGCGGGGGGGGAGAAGTTAAGGAATTTAAGGAAGTTAGGGAGTTTAGGGAGGAGGTAATATCTCCCTAATCTCCCTAATCTCCCTAATTTCCTTAATCTCCCTAACTTACCTATCCTCAGCCCAATATCCCCCTACCGCCCGTTTCGCATCGAATGCATGACGGCCACATAAAAAAGATGCCCCAAATGGAAAGCCATTCGGGGCATCTGCTATTTAATACCGCAAATTGCGGAGTATCGCGCTACATTAGAGCTGGGGACCGGCTGCTACAAGAGCCTTACCCTCCTCGTTGGTGGTGAACTTCGAGAAGTTCTTCACGAAACGACCTGCGAGATCCTCAGCCTTGGTGTTCCACTCAGCAGCATCTGCATAGGTGTCGCGGGGATCCAAGATAGCGGGGTCTACGCCGGGAAGTGCTGTGGGCACCTTGAAGTCGAAGATAGGAATCTGCTTAGTCTCAGCCTTGTCAATCGAACCATCGAGGATAGCGTCGATGATACCACGAGTATCCTTGATAGAGATACGCTTGCCTGTACCGTTCCAACCTGTGTTCACGAGGTAAGCCGTAGCACCCGAAGCCTGCATACGCTTAACGAGCTCCTCGCCATACTTTGTGGGGTGCAACGAGAGGAACGCAGCACCGAAGCAAGCCGAGAAGGTGGGAGTAGGCTCGGTAATACCGCGCTCTGTACCTGCCAACTTAGCGGTGAAGCCAGAGAGGAAGTAGTACTTAGTCTGCTCGGGAGTAAGAACAGATACGGGAGGCAACACGCCGAAAGCGTCTGCCGAGAGGAAGATAACCTTCTTAGCAGCGGGAGCCTTCGATACGGGCTTCACGATGTTGTTGATGTGGTAGATGGGGTACGATACACGAGTATTCTCGGTTACCGACTTATCGGCGAAGTCAATCTTGCCATTCTCATCTACGGTTACGTTCTCCAACAACGCATCACGACGGATAGCGTTCCAGATATCAGGCTCGTTCTCCTTAGAGAGGTTGATAACCTTTGCGTAGCAACCACCCTCGAAGTTGAATACGCCGTCATCGTCCCAGCCGTGCTCGTCGTCGCCGATAAGCTGACGCTTGGGGTCGGTCGAAAGAGTGGTCTTACCTGTACCCGACAGACCGAAGAAAATAGCGGTCTCACCCTTCTCGTTGGTGTTTGCCGAGCAGTGCATAGAGGCGATACCCTTCAAAGGCAAGAGGTAGTTCATGTATGAGAACATACCCTTCTTCATCTCACCACCATACCAAGTGTTGAGGATAACCTGCATCTTCTCGGTGAGGTTGAATACTACGGCCGTCTCAGAGTTGAGGCCGAGCTCCTTGTAGTTCTCAACCTTAGCCTTTGAGGCGTTGAGCACAACGAAGTCGGGCTCACCATAGTTTGCCAACTCCTCCTCAGTGGGACGGATGAACATATTCTTTACGAAGTGTGCCTGCCATGCCACCTCCATGATGAAACGAATCTTCAAACGGGTGTTCTCGTTAGCACCGCAGAAGGTATCCATAACGTAGAGCTTCTTTGATGAGAGCTCCTTCGATGCGAGCTTCTTCAACTCAGCCCAAGTCTCCTTTGATACGGGCTTGTTGTCGTTCTTGTACTCGTCCGAAGTCCACCAGATAGTATCCTTGGTGGTCTCATCCATCACGAAGAACTTATCCTTAGGCGAACGGCCGGTGTATACACCTGTCATCACGTTCACAGCACCCATCTCGGTTACAACGCCCTTGTCGAAACCTGTGAGGCCCTCCTTAGTCTCCTCCTCGTACAATGTCTCGTACGAAGGGTTGTACACTACCTCCTGAACGTCGGTAATGCCATACTTCGATAAATCAATTGTTGCCATAATTAATCGTTAGTTTTTATAAATTTAACATCTTCTTCTTAACAAAAATCGTGTGATTTGTGCTCCGCGCACGCAGCCCTCCGAGGTCAACGATATGACTCGTCGGCGAAACCATCCCGAATAACACAAAATCGATGCAAAGGTATAAAATTATTTTGGTCTGTGAAAATTCTAACACAACTTTTTTTAATATTTTTTAATAAATAAATCGGTTATTCGGAATTAATCGACAACGGGCAGTGAATACTGCCTCACATAAGGATGCTGAGTAGCGATTGACAGTTACTTCGACATATAGCGAAAGAGGGTGCCAAAACTTATTTGGCACCCTCCGATTTTGGAAGTGTTTATTATTACATAGACCACTGCAAAGATGCGGGATACGATAAATAGAGTGCGTCGAATATTGGCTTACACAGCACATTACCATCCTTATCAATCACAAGAATAATATCATACCAATCTTTACCCCAAGAGAGGAACTCTCCTCTTTTTTTTGAGGCCGGCGTCATGTAGAAAAAATAATCTTCATTAAATCTTTGGGGCGCGTCAAAGTCGTAAGACTCGCCCGTTGCGGTATTTTCGACTGCAAAGAAACGGTCAGCACCGACATAAGCGCGCTGAGCCATGTAGACCTCCTCGTATTTATTATCAAACAACTCTCTATTTAATGCGTACATCGGCGGGTATCTTACAATATCATCCTCAAATGGAGATTTACCATCCCACGTTACTACACACCACTCCGACCCCGTTTCTGACCATGTGCCATAAGCCGAGTTCAAATCCCGACTCTTGCCGGATGTCATCAGGGTCATAAAGCCATTCTCGGGATAAGGATAAGTATCATCTACTCCAACTAATAGAGCATCGAAATAGATGTCATATACACCACTTTGGCCAACTACTACCTCTAAATCGCCATCTGCTCGGCATGCACATTCAAACAACGAATCCTTTGGCACACCACTCGAAGAGAATGGAAGACCATAATTATAAAACACTCCGTCCTGCGACGTCTTAATGCAAAATCTATCACCCGCTTGCAGCTCAACGCCATGGGCAACCGAAGAGTAGTTTTCGGTTTCCCAACTCATGGGTACGTCATAAGCTGATTTTTTGGGTGTTAGGAAGTGCACGACACGGCCATCGCCGAGATAGCCCTGCTCAACCCAGATGGAGGCATACTGCTCGTAGTAGTCGTTATAGAGCATAACACTACCTTCACGTCCGCTATGTGCCAGATTTGGCCCTACGGTAATATGCACGGAGTTACCTACCCTCTCACACGCTATCCAATCCTCCTCACTCTCGCACTGCCACTCGTCCAGAGCATCAACATAAAACAGATAGCTCTCGCCCTCGCCCGAAACATCGAGGTACCACTCTTCGAGTGTGAAATACTCCGCGGGTCGACTTGTAACCGAGTCTCCGAATTCACAAGCGACAAGCGACAAGGCGACTCCCACAAACGATACATATAATAATCTACGCATCATAACTCAGATTTTTTAGAATGAAATGCCGAGATGAAAATCCACACCACAGCGCAATGTCCAATCCATAGTCGGCCACAGACCATTGTTCGACGCGCACGAGAGCGCGTTGTAGAGGTTTGCACCCACCGCAAAGTAGATGCTTCGCTTCGGCGAGAGGCGATAGTTGACGCCCACCTGCGGATTTATCATGTAGCTGACACTACCGTAGCGGTAATCGTCCAACTCCAAATACATGCGGCGCAGCGAAGAGAAGTAGCCACCCGCCGAGAGTGCCACAAAGGGCGAAAGACGCCTATTGAGGATGTTGTAGCGAAGATGCAGATAGAACGGCACGGTGAGCCTGCCGCGCGGCAGCAGTCGTCCCTCACCCTTTCTGAGCTCAACATCGTCCTCTTTGAGCGACACGCCGGCACTCGCACCCAAGCCTAAAAACAGCTTGTTATTAAACTGATAACCACCGATATAACCAAGCGTTGCGAGGCAGTCGTTTTCCACCATGAGGCACGACAAGTCGACATGCGATAGATAACCGCGACGTGGCAACTCGCACTGAGCCTTTATCTCGGTCCTGCGCTCGGCCTTCGTCAGCGAGGCGAGACGTAGCCTATCGGCTATCTTCGCCTCCTCGGCAGCCCTCCTATTGTCATTCATACGCTCCAACCTATCGGCCTGGGCCTCAACCTCAGCCTCGACCTTCTGACGCAGCTCCTCCTCTGCCCTCTGTCGCTCTCGCTCGGCGGCCTTCGCGCGCTCCTCGGCCTGTCGTCGCTCTCGCTCGGCAATAACCTCGGGGGCAGGGGCCAACTTGACAACCATATAGGAGCCGTCAACCTCCTTGTCGATAGATTGATAGCCGGCGGCATGGAAGGTTATCGTACGCGCATAGACCGAGATAGTGGTTTGAAACTCGCCATTCTCACCCGTCGTACAGACGACCGTCGTGCCATTTGTTATATACGCACCTGCGATGGGCGTACCATGCTCCTTATCCATAACAACGCCCTGTATCTGTCTGACATCTTGCGCTGTGGTGAGCCATGCCGATAGAAGCAGGCATAGGCTCAATATATACCTCTTCATTGTCGGACGCAATTAGTTGGTTGTTACAATCGTGGTGGCAGGCACGAAGAGACCCTCGTTCAGCCACAACGTCTCGCTCGGGTGGCGGAAGTTAACGTACGTTGCAGGATAGCCCGTAACGGTTACCGACTCGATATCGCCCTCGGCGTCGTGCTTAATCTGATACTCCATGCCAATCAGAACATCGGCATCGCCATTGACCTTCAAAGCCTCCTTAACGGCAGCCTTAATGATGTTTTCGGTGCTGGTTTTGAGCAGAGCCGTTGAGGGCAACAGGTGGAACGTAATCTTCTTCGGAGAGACGTTCAAATCGGCGATGAGCGGAGGTGTAACGGGGGTGTCTACCCTCATTGAGCGGTAGGTTGCGCTATTCCATAGCTTGGTCTGCGACATTGGCACAACGGGTGCTTTGACGGCACACGATACCGCGAGAAGTGCGGTAAGCAGAATTGTCAGATGCTTGCTCATAATGATAGGTTTTGAGGCCGCCACAACTCCCCGCACGGCAGTTAGTAAAAATAAAAAGTGTGGAGTTGATTTTCGTTTATCGAATAGAGGCTCTGACAAAACCTTTGCAAGAATAAACGATACACTGCCCCACACTTGGATAGTATGAGGTAGGTACGCAAAAGCGTGTGTAGCCACATAGCTATACAAGAAATGAGTGCTGTTCGTCGCCCTCTTGCTTTTGAAAACTGTCAGATTTTCTATTCGGGACTGCGAAAACACTTTTATATAGACCACTCCTCGCGGAATGACACTACAAATATAAAAATAATTTTCTTAACGAACAACACTCCATAAGGGGCATTATCGTAAAATGTCATAATATCAAAAATATATTTAGGTATTTTGAATCCGCGATAAACTATGCGCAGGCTTAGCGAGTGGGGAGCAAATAACACATGGCGTGGGTCGTACTATCGCGCCACGTTGCGCAAGAGACGAACTTCGCGCGCCTCGACCTTGCCGTCGTCGAGCTTGACGGTCTCGAACTCGACCATCCAGTTGTGTTTGAGATTCTTGAAGCCGTCGCTGATAATTGCCGTATAGTGGACATAGACATCCACTCCATCACTTCCGGTGATGAAGCCGTAACCTCGTCGGGTATCAAACCACTTTACTCGTCCGGTCATACTATTGGCTCTATTTACGAAGTCAAAGTTACAACATTTTTTTTGTTGTAACAAGCATTGCAACACACTTTTTGGGTGCGCAGTTGCGTTTTTCAAAAAAAAAGAGTATATTTGTGGTGTATATTACCGTTGCTGTAACTAACATTTTGATATATGAACGCTAAGTTAAAGATTGGACTACTTGCACTTCTCGGCTTCTCGACAGCCTGCTGCGCAACAAAGAAGGCATCGAAGAAGAGCCACGAAGGCGAGCTTACAAAGATTGAGCAAGATGCAGTCGAACCACACATCATGCTTATGTACGGCGTACCCGCACCCGACGGACAGGTGCCAAGCATCATGACCGAAGAGGAGGCCAAGGAGCGTTTGGAGCAGATTCGTGCCGAGGAGGAGCGCATGAAGGTGGAGAAGATGAACAATAAGGACAGCATTTCACTCGAAGTACGCACCATGTACGGAGTGCCCTTCCCCGACGGAAGCACCGTGTCGCCCCTCACAGAGGAGGAGGCCAAGGAGCGTTTGGAGCGTATTCGTGCCGAGGAGGAGCGCATGAAGCGCGAAGCCGAGGCCGCAGCAAAGGCCGAGGAGTAGCACCGCAAAACGCCACACCGTGAAAGGAAAACATATAGGACTACGCAAACGCCTCGGTCTGAAAATCTTTAAGGGTCTATACGACCAGGCTATTTCGAACCACAAGTTGCGTACACTCTTCTGGGAGTGTACGCTTCGTTGTAATTTGTCGTGCCGCCACTGCGGCAGCGACTGCCGTGTCGACGTCGAGGAGCAGGATATGCCCCTCGCCGACTTCTTGAAGGTGCTCGACGAGGAGATAACACCCAATGTCAACCCCTCCGAGGTTCTCATCATCTTCTCGGGAGGCGAGGTTCTCGTGCGCCGCGACTTGGAAGAGGCCGGACGCGAGGTTACACGTCGCGGATATATGTGGGGCATGGTTACAAACGGCATGGCCCTGACACGCGAGAGGCTACGCTCGCTCGTGGATGCGGGACTGAGGTCTATATCCGTAAGTTTCGACGGCTTCGAGGATGCCCACAACCACATACGTCGCAACCCCCAGAGCTTCACCCGCGCCTTGGAGGCCATACACAACATCTGCGCCTACAAGCACCTCAGCTACGACGTCATCACCTGCGTAACACCTGCGATGATGGGTCGCTTGGAGGAGTTCAAAGAGTTTCTGATTGCCGAGGGCATAGAGCATTGGCGCATCTTCTCCATCTTCCCCGCAGGACGCGCCGCGCAGGACGACACGCTGCATATCAACGAGGAGCAGTACCGCGAACTTATGGAGTTCATACGCAAGACACGCAAGGAGGGACGCATAGACCTCAGCTACGCCTGCGAGGGCTTTCTCGGTGGCTACGAGACGGAGGTGCGCGACCACTTCTACATGTGTACGGCCGGTGTCTCGGTGGCCTCCATACGCGTCAATGGCGACATTTCGGGATGCACGAGCGTACGCGCCAACTACACACAGGGCAACATCTACCGCGACAAGTTTTGGGACGTGTGGCAAAATAGATTTAAGCCCTTCCGCAACCGCGAGTGGACCAAGAGCGACGAATGTGAGCAGTGCAAGGTGTGGGAGTTTTGTCGCGGTGGCGGCATGCACCTACGCGACAACGACGGCAAACTGATGTACTGCCACTACCGAATGTTGAAATAGTGCATACATATATATAATATAATGGGATGGCAAAGCAATTTACCATCCCATTTTTCATATATCTCAGCCCGACTACTCGGCATCGACATCCGCTTGCACATCGGCATCCGCCTCGCGTTCCGAAGGACTCTCTACCCAGAGCAGAGGCGCACCCGTGGCGGCAATATCGGCGTCCGAGAGTTCGACTGTAACGATACCCGTTGAGTAGGGTGCAATCTCATAGGGCTGATACACGAGCAGCAGACCCTCATCCGTAATAAGCACCGAATCGGGGACATGCAACCTCTGAGACTCTCCCAAGAACAGCTCATTAGGGGCATAGTTCTCCAAAAGTCGGTTGCATATCAGAGCACTCAACGCCTCGGCCCACTCGCCACCATTGAGGTACGAGAAGTCGTAATGCTGACCCGTTGCAACATCGTAGCAGGTATAGTGCAACATATTCATGCCGTGCGCGCCACCGAGGTAGGTGTACAGATCGCGTTCGTAGCACAACACCGTATTGTTGCGCGCAAAGAAGGCTGAGTGTCTAAGATTAAGGCTGCATGAGGTCATGTACTCGCTATCGAACATCTCGCGGAACTCCTCCATGTAACCCTCCACGCGCTCCTCGAACGATACATCGACACCCTCCAACGCCTCGACGTATGGCAACGTGAGCTCGATGTTTCGACTCTCGATAAGTTCAAATGCGGGCGATGCCTCGCAGTTCTTAATATGCTGATACGATATTTTCACATCGTAGCACCCCTCCCTCTGCTCCTCAAAGGTCAACTCCTCGAACTCGGGGAGCAGGGGTCTCTCCTTATTTTTGCGCTCACCGCTACACGCCACGAGCATCACAACGGCAAGGAGAGTAGCCGACACTGTATAGAAACGTCTCATATTTTGACCATTTATTGCGTAAAGTTAGCTATTTTATATAAAAAATGAAAGTTTTTTGCATTTTTTTTGCAAAAAGTTTTGGAGAATAAAAATATTGCCGTATATTTGCATCGTCAAAAGGAGACAAGGCCGCAAGGTCGCAACATGGTGGATTCATCTAAGGGCTAGGATACATGCCTCTCACGCATGACATAGGGGTTCGAATCCCCTATCCACTACACAACGAGCAACGAGAGTTGCTCGTTTTTTTTTGCTTTACTGCGGACATCACAGCAAACATCATTAGCCGAAATGGCGGCTCACCGCAAAAGGGGTCAACCACCCTACCGGGCCGCGATAATGTCGCGTATTATCTGCTGCATCGTCGAATAGTGCTCCTCCATGCTGCAAAGAAGCTTATACTGCGCCGTGGCACGCACAAGGTTATGCTCGGCGTATGCCGTCTTATAGTAGATGTCGCCGTCGATATAGTCCATAAGGAAGCGCAATACCTGCTCATAGGTGATATACAACGCCGCAAAGGCCAGCCACTCGCACTCCGCCTCCGTCATCGACGACAGACGCTCCGAGAGGTAGCCCTCCGCATAGCATCGGAACGTATCGATATTGAGCCCCACACGGCTGAGATCTCTATCATCCTCCGCGCCTGTATTGGCATAGGAGCGTATAGCATCGCCAAAGTCATTGAGCGACGTACTGCTCATAACGGTGTCGAGGTCGATGACACAGAGCACCTCATCGCGCTCATCGAAGAGTATGTTGCTCAACTTAGTATCGTTGTGCGTAACGCGCTTAGGCAACACGTCACGCTCCACCAACTCCCAGAACGAGAGCATCTTGTCGCGCCGCGACTCTATCCATGCTATCTGCTCGGCGAGGGCAGCACGACGGCCCACCCTATCCTCGGCCAACGACCTATCCCACTGCTCAAAACGCCAACGTATGTTGTGAAAGCCGCGTATAACCTCCGCAAGAGGCTCCTCGAAGTCTGCAAGCAGCGACTGAAAGCGACCTATACCCCGACCACCCATATATGCAAGGCGCGGCGTGTCGGCAACATCGTGCGTTACGGAGCCCTCGATGAAGAGCGACATGGCCCAGTAGTCGCCATCGTGGAGGTAGTAGAGCGCACCCTCCGTTGTCGGCACTACTGTGAGCACCTCACGCTCGGGGTCACCACCTTGGGTCAGTACCTTGCGTTTGAGGTGTGCCGTGACGCGCGCGATGTTATCCATCATCGCCGGGACATCTTCAAAGACGTTGCTATTCTTGCGCTGCAAGATGTAGCGCGTGCTTAGGGTGTTGACAACAAAAGTGTCGTTGATAAATCCCTCACCCAGACGCTCAATGGCGACAATAGGTGCATCGAGGGCAAACTGCTCGGCGATGGTGCGTAGTTGTGGCTCGGTCATAATAGCTATTACTCTGCAAAATAGTGTGTTAAACCATCAACGTCGGCCCAATGTCCGCGCGTGAAGTCTGGCACCTTGACAGGCTTACTGCCGTTCTCGATGGAGATACGCGTAAGCTCGCCCATGCTACTCCACTCGGCAGCATCATAGACATCCATATCCAGGGGCAGACCATGGCGCAAACAGTATACCAGACGATAGTCCATGATATAGTCCATGCCGCCGTGGCCTCCAACACCAACGGAATACTCCTGCAAGGGGACACCCTCGACAAGCTGACGCTGCACAGGGTGCTTATAGAGCATTGTCATCCGTTCGACAACCTCACGAGGTGCAAACGTATGGTGGTCGAGAGCCTCGATATCGGGCAACCCGCGCTCGTCGGTGGCTACGCTACGCAGCCTATCGGCCTTGAAGGTATAGCCCTCGGCGGGATACTTGTTAGCATAGCCCTCCGTGCCTACAAGCTGATACATGCGGCTATACGGACGCGGCGTCATCACGTTGTGCTGCATATCTATCGTGCAGCCATTAACCGTGCGTATGAGCGTATTTATCTGGTCGCCCTGCTTGCACTCCTCCTCGCCCATCAGCTCGCGCGTGAGCTTTCGGCCATTTACCGAGCGTGTAGACATCGATACGAGGTAGTCGAGCCTATCGCCACGGTGGATGTTGAGCACCTGGCATATAGGCCCTATGCCGTGCGTTGCATATACATCGCCATTGTGCGCCTGGTTGTACTCCAAACGCCAATTATCGGCGTAGTGTTGCCAATATGGTTCGAGGTTGTGGATGTAGGCACCCTCGGTGTGTATAACCTCGCCAAAGAGACCCTCGCGTGCCATGTTAAGCGTGGTTAGTTCGAAGTGGTCGTAGCAGCAGTTTTCGAGGATGGTGCAGTGCACACGGTTGCGCTCTGCAGCATCAACAAGACGCCAGCACTCTTCGACGGTATTTGCCGAGGGCACCTCTATGGCCACATGCTTGCCATGCTCCATGGCGTACACCGCCACATCGACATGCAACTGCCAGGGCGTAGCGATATATACAAGGTCGATATCTTCGCTCCGACACAACTCCTTATAACCCTCATCGCCGGCATATATCTTCGCAAGGGGCATATCGGCGCGTCGCAGATACTCCTGACAACGCTCCGCGCGCTCCACATACTTGTCGCAGAGGCCATTGATGGCAACACCGTCGATATAGGTAAATCGCTCCACGGCACTTGGGCCTCGCATGCCAAGTCCTACGAAGCCTACACGCACAACATCGAGGGGCGCGCAGCGAAATTCGAGCATCGTCTGCTGTCCAGCGGCAGGTTCGGGCTCATCGAGGATGATAACACCATCGACGATGTTGTAGGCGACACCTGCCTGATAGGGCGTCTGCGCCTCGGCAGTCAATAGCGACAATAGGGCGATAATGAGTAGAATCGGGTATCTCATGGTCTACACGGCTTTAATATTGGTGTATCAAAGGTACAAAAATTTTGCATAAGATGCAAATTGCAAGTGAGACGATGAGACAGTGGGAGGATGGGACAGCGGGACAATGGGAAAGAAAAAAAATCTCATAGTCTCATAGTCCCAAAGTCTCGTTGTCTTTTGGGATGATGGGACAATGAGAAAAAGAGGCCGCAGATGCGCTCCCTATCGTGTAAACACAATTTCTTGTCAGAAGGGTGTCAGGCTTGGTCTCGACATGAAATAGGGCTGGTTGGATAGTACTTGACGTACATTCCATTCAGCCCTATGATTGAGAGGCCAAGAATGACCCCTTATCTCAAGAAATTAGGCGGTTGCAATTTTGCAACCGCCTAACCAACTGTGGACCCAGAGGGGCATGATCCCACGACCTTCGGATTATGAGTCCGCTGCTCTAACCAACTGAGCTATGGGTCCAACGTTTTCACGCTTTGTGGGTGCAAAGATAGTAAAAAATTCGAAATCGCAAACCCCAAAGCATAAAATTATTTTGCGAAGGCCTCATATTCCGATAAAAGCACAACATCCGTGCCTACGAACAATATGAAGCCTCCGCAAAATATGAGCATGAACAATTACTCGTTATACTCGATAGGCTTTGTCTCGTTAATAGGACAAAGTATGGTATTTACAACCTCGAACTTGTTGTCGAACTGAGCGTTAGGTGCAGAGATAATCACAAGCACGCTCAACTCCTCCTTGTTGTAGTTGCTGGCTATAGGCATCGAAATCTTGAATTCGGCAGTCTGGCCCTCCTCGATAGTTCCGAGGTCGTCGCCCGTAATATCCATTGTCGACTCCACTACGCCTGTCATGTCGCGCAAGCAGTGGTTGTGGTAGTTGTGCCAACTCTCCGTAGCACCCAACTGCGCGCCGTAGATATTGTCTTCGAGAAGCCAGCATGAGATACGGTAGGGCTGTGTTACGCCCGACTTCACCATAGCCTCAACTAGTACATCCGAGCCCCCGAGATTCGCCGTAACCTTCACTGCGGCACTCGCCTGTGCTGTTTGCTTCCATGTGTAGGCAATATGTGTTTTGAGGTTATCGACACTCGGACCCGCCTTCTTGGTGTACCAATAGTTGAATGTCGCTGCGGGGAAGCCAGCCACGCTGCGCACAAAGCCGATGATTGTCGCTGCATCCGAACTTGCGGGGTCACCATTAGCGTAGCCGCTGTAATGTGCCTCAACGAGGTTGTAGCGGTCTGCATAGTTCGTCTTAGCCAACTCTTTGATGGCGTTCATCATCAAGGGGCAGTTCGAGCAGAGAGTACCCGTATGCTCGATGATAAGTACGCGGTTCTTGAAGTTGGTGTTCTCGGGCTGAGGGTCTAATACATTGCCATCGTTCTCGTTGCCACCATTCTCGTTACCACCATTCTCGTTTCCGCCGTTCTCGCCACCGTTCTCCACAACCGTAACCACAACCTCCTCAGATGCAGTATTGTAGTACTTGGCATAGAACGTAATCTCGCCAACAGCCTCGGGAGTATAGGGGGTCTCGATAGCCTGGTCGCCAACATAGATTGTATAGTTGTCGCTAAGAGTCTCGCTACCCGCCTTAACCTCGAATGTTATTGCGCTACCGAGCGTTACCTCCTCGGCTGCGGTGAGCGTGATGGGCAACTTGGTAGCCTCAACCTCAACAGTCTCCGAGGCACATACCTTCTCGCCGTCAATGGCTGTAAGAACAACCTTAGCACTGAGCGTATCGCTATACACAGCCTCCAAGAGAGTCTCGGCAGATGCCGTGAGGGTTATCGTTCCGTCATTGGCACTGCACGACGCCACTGCAAGCTCGTCGCTATCGCCACCGTTGAGCAGGTGCAACGACAGCATGCTCTTATAGGCGGCCGCCACCTTCGGGGCAACATCCGCAGGTGTGATGTTATAGGTCAGGACGATGCTCGCCGTTGAGAGTTTCTCATCGGTGTAGCTGATAGCCACCTTGTTGCTATCTGCCGCATAGTCGAGAGCCTCCAAGCCGATAGCCTCATCGGGCTGCGGAGTGGGTGTAGGCTCATCCTCGTTACAGCCCACTGCGAGGAGCATGGCTGCAGCAAAGAGATAATAGAAGAGTTTTTTCATAGTACTATTTTAGTTTATAATTAACTTCTCATGTTTTGATGTAAGAGAGACTTACGACGACAAAGATACGAATAAGTTGCTAACTACGTATCACCCGACCTAAAAATTTTATTTTTAGATAAAAAAAGCACCCGCGAAAATTAATCGCGGGTGCCCTACATACACCATCGTCTGACGTTACTCATCCAAGCCCGATATCTCGAGGTATTATAGAAACGGTAAAAGTTCTAATTGGTTCACTTTGGTTCAAATCGTTCCAAATTGTGTCGATTGATTATCATGACAAATATTTTACTAACTTTGTGCAAGAAAAGTTACCCGTATGAACTTCAATAAGGAGATAACCACGTTGCTCGACAATTCGTTTACCGAGATTGAGCCGCTACATAGCGACCCGGCGACACACTCCGAGAACATGGAACGCACGACAGCGGCATTCAATCGCATATACTTATCGGATTAACAGTCAATACCCCATGATAATGAGAAAAATACCCACACTCCTCCTCGCAATGCTCCTTATGTCGTGCGCCACGCCACGCACGGCAGAGCTATACGTTCAGCGCGCGACACTTCCCGCCGACGCCACCGCCGAGCAGCGGGTCGATATAGCCTCACGCGTCGTACCCTCAGCGCGACAGCTGGCATGGCAGCGCATGGAGCTGACAGCCTTTCTGCACTTCGGCATAAACACCTTCACCGGCAACGAGTGGGGCGACGGCACCGACAGCCCCGCGCTCTTCAACCCCACGGCACTGAACTGCGAACAGTGGGTGCGCACGCTAAAAGGTGCGGGCTTCAAGATGGTCATCCTCACCGCCAAGCATCACGACGGCTTCTGCCTATGGCCCACTGCGACAACCGACTACTCCGTAGCCCGGTCGCCCTGGCGCGAGGGTGGCGGCGATGTTGTCGCAGAGCTACGCGCAGCGTGCGACAAGCATAATATGCGCTTCGGACTCTACCTCTCACCCTGGGATCGCAATGCCGCCTGCTATGGCGACTCACCGGCCTACAACAAGCTCTTCATTGCACAACTTACGGAGCTACTCACCCGCTATGGGCGCATCGACGAGGTGTGGTTCGATGGTGCCTGTGCCGAGGGCCCCAACGGCAAGCGTCAGGAGTATGATTGGGAGGCTATCATGGCCACCATACGTCGACTACAACCCGACGCCGTAACGGCAATCATGGGCTCCGACGTGCGCTGGGTGGGCAACGAGGGCGGCCTCGGGCGTAGCACCGAGTGGAGCGTAACACCCCTCGCCCCGGCATCATACACAGAGCGTAAAGGGGCAAACGAGGATCTCGGCATCAACGACATGTCTGCCGACTTAGGCAGCCGCGACCTTGTGGCACGCGCCACAGAGCTCTATTGGTACCCCTCAGAGGTAGACGTCTCGATACGCCCCGGCTGGTTCTACCACGAGGAGCAGGACGACGACGTGCGCACGCTGGGCAACCTTGTGGATATCTACTACCGCTCGGTGGGTCGTAATTCGGTGCTGCTCCTCAACATACCACCCGACCGTCGCGGTCTCATACACGAGACAGATGCATTGCGCCTCGCAGAGTTTGGCGACTACCTGCGTCGCACCTTCTCGACAAATCATATCGTCAGGCACAATAGGCTGTGGTGCGCCGCGGAGGGCACATCGCGCGAATATCGGGTGCGCAAAGGGAGTACCATAAACACCCTGCTCTTGCAGGAGGATATCACTCGTGGTCAGCGCGTTGAGAGCTTTACGGTTGAGGCTCGCATCAACGGCTCGTGGCAGTATCTCGCCTCGGGCACGACCATCGGCTATAAGCGTCTCGTGCGCTTCTCGGACTGCCGTCCCGAACGTCTGAGGGTAACGATTTGCAGCAGCCGTGGCGAGGCCAATATCGAGGCCGTGGGTGCCTACTACGGCGAGCATATCCCCGACAGTCAACGTCGTTGGCTCCTGAACGACCTCGACACATCGACATGGAGCGTTGTTGAGGGCGACAGCGCAACCATCGACAATGACAGCTCGACGGCATGGCGCACGGAGGGTCTGCAACCCCTTATAGTAGATATGGGCGAGGTTAGGGCAATCGCGGGCCTCTGCTACGCCCCGGCGACAGACAATATGGTTGGCACGATATACGAGTACCGCTTCTACGTCAGCTGCGACGGCGAGAGCTGGACGCTATGTAACACAAGTGGCGAGTTTAGTAATATAATGTATAACCCCATACCCTACTATGTTCGCTTCGGCCGTAGCTACGATGCCCGCTATTTCAAGCTCGAACCCATACGCGAAATCAATGGTGAGCGCGCCACCACCATCGCCGAGGTCGGCATACTGCTGAGGTAGAGGATGGTTGCAAGTAGCCACTCAACACAAGAAAACAAGCGACACCTTGCCTTCGTACTTCGCGCTGCTGTGGAATGTGAATGAGAGAAAAAGTGTAGTCAATGAATGGGTGTGGTCAAAAAATAACGGCGGCCACCAAAATGACCGCCGTTACTGTTACCACATAACTCAGAGGTTATTAGAATGAGTATCCTATCTTGAAGTTAAATACAAATCCGTCACACTGCTCATATGTGATATTTCCTTCATCTAATGTAGCCATATGAGTTCCTTCTGCTGACTCCCAACTACCTATTCCGATACCAAGACTAATATTTACACATTGGTTCTTGACGGTGTGTATATCGCCACCAATACCAAAGAGAGCAATGCCCGCTGTTGTGTGTGAAAACTCTGCGCCAAGATTGGTATAAAGGTAGGTGCTGAATCGGTTAGTGTTAAGATAGCATCTTACATCAGCCATAACAGGAATATAGACCTTATCCTTACGCTCAATAGAGTAATTAAGGCTCTCGTCTACATAGCCTTTTCTCTCAATGGTGAAAGGTGTAGTGAAGTCAATACCTGCGATACCGCCGACATACCAACATTTGGTGAATCTGTAACCCGCAAGATAGTGAACACCGTGCTTCTTTGCGCTCATTACACCCAATGTGCTAAAATTTCTAATTGAATACTCAACGCCTTGACGGAAACCGTGCATTGCATCTTCTAATTCCGCTTTGTATAGTTCCTTCTGTTGGTTCTTATCGAGTATAGCCTGAACACGCTCCTCTTTAGTTGTTTGACCAAACGCTGTTGTTACAGTACAAGATAAAAGCATAATTGCTAAAAATAGATAAATCTTCTTCATATTAAAGTTAGATTAAAGTATTTTAATTTATATATAATGTAGTCCAATACTAATAGTGGACAAATAAAAAACGTGGACTAAATTGCCGATATTGGATTCTGCGGTCTTCCACAACCTTGTCCCCCACATACGGAATAAAGCCCACGCCGATACACAGCGTGAGCGTCAAACTTTATTCCGCGGGGACTTTGAGTAATGTGGAAGTTTCAGAATCCCGAAATACAAGCTAACGCTTTTTATTTAATATGTCCTATAAGTCCTTATTTAATCATAGGCAAGTTCTATTTATATGTTTATTGCTTCAAAGATAGTAATAACTATTCTTCTACGCAACTATATGTTTGAAAAATGTTAATTCAACCTAAACTATTCATCCCAAACCCTCCTTTGATAAGGAGGGCTTCTAAGAGGTCGTCAGAGGCCTGACCAACAAAAAAAACAAGCGACACCTTGCGGCGTCGCTTGCTTTTTTCGTTGAGCTGTTGATCAGGCTTGAACTGACGACCTCTTCCTTACCAAGGAAGTGCTCTACCACTGAGCTACAACAGCATTGTCAACAACTCTTAATTACTAAGAGCGGTGCAAAAGTACACAAGATTTTTGAATATGCAAAAAAAACATCAAAAAAAATTGTTCCTTACACCGCAAAATAGCAAAACATTAGCCGATACTTTTCTCTCCTTTCACAAATTTTATTTACCTTTGTATGATAATAACTAACTTTTACAGGCTAAACCACAAACTCATGAAGCGACAAGACATCTACTTCGCTATCGTCATGTTAGCGATATTCCTCCCCTTCTTCATCTCGGCCGACCTCTACGCATGGTACAAGGAGTTCAACGCCGAACACGCAATGATCATGGCATTTCTCAAATTCGGCATCCTCGCCACCCTCGGCGAGATGCCCGGATGTCGCATATCGACAGGCAACTACACAACACCCACATTCGGCGTACTGCCCCGCATGGTGGTGTGGGGTGTGCTCGGCGTAGTAATATCTATGGCTATGAGCGTCTTTGCGAGCGGCATACCGTCATTCATCACAAACATGGGTGGCGCAAACCTCGTTACGGAGTTTGGCGCAGAGGGCCTCTCGTGGGGTAAGTTCGTCGTGGCACTCTCCATATCGGTGATGATGAACACCTTCTTCGCGCCCGTATTCATGACATTCCACAAGATTACCGACACCCACATCGCCGAGAATGGCGGCTCGATAAAGGCCCTCTTTAAGCCTATCGACATGCGCCGACAGATGATGCAGCTCAACTGGGAGCGTCAGTGGAGCTTCATATTCAAGAAGACGATACCACTCTTCTGGTATCCCGCGCACACCATAACCTTCATGCTCCCCGGAGAGTACCGCGTGCTCTTTGCAGCACTGCTGGGCGTGGCCCTCGGCGTGATACTCGCTATCGGAGCGCGCAAGAAATAGGCTGATTATCAGCATGTATAACATCGGCTTATGGTATCATAAGAAATCGTTAAGGAAAAACTATTGCAGATAAGAAAATTGCCCTTATCTTTGCCACAGAAAACAACGATAAACCGATAAAAACAGAATAATTATTAACACCAAAAAAACTATTAAGATTATGGCTAAGAAATGGATTTGCTCAGTATGCGGATATATTCACGAAGGACCCGAGGCACCCGAGCAGTGCCCCTTGTGCAAGGTTGGCAGCGACCGTTTTGAGGAGATGAAGGAGGAGGGCGCAGCTCTCGAATTCGTAACAGAGCACAAGATTGGCGATGGCAAGGTTGACAACGCCGAGATTATCGAGGGTCTGAACAACCACTTCATGGGCGAGTGCACCGAGGTAGGTATGTACTTGGCTATGAGCCGTCAGGCCGACCGCGAGGGTTATCCCGAGATTGCCGAGGCATTCAAGCGTTACGCCTTTGAGGAGGCTGAGCACGCCTCGAAGTTTGCCGAGTTGCTCGGCGACTGCGTGTGGGATACGAAGACCAACCTCGAGAAGCGTATGAACGCCGAGAGCGGTGCTTGCGCCGATAAGATGCGCATCGCAGCACTTGCAAAGCAGCACAACTACGACGCCATCCACGATACCGTACACGAGATGGCTAAGGACGAGGCTCGCCACGGTAAGGGATTTGAGGGTCTCTACAACCGCTACTTCAAGTAATTCAGCGAGATAGCAGACCACGTCGGTCTACCGATTATACAGCCGAATGGAGCGTACCAAACGTACCTCCATTCGGTTTTTTTGTGGGGGGGGGTAAGGAGGTAAAAGAGATTAGGGAGTAATGCCCTTAAAGTCCCTAAACTCTCTAATTTCCCTAAATTCCTTATTCTCCCTAACCCCACCCCATTTTCACCTTTACTCTAACCAATATTACATTTTTTCATGACACTACTTTGCATTTTCGATTAATTTCGTAACTTTGCCACCCTAATAGGGCAAAGCCCTACAACTAAACAGGTTATTATTTTTACACAATTAAAACCCTAAAAACATGAAACAATTATTTAATCTTCTCCTCTGTGGCATTATGGTTTTTGCCGCAGTAGGATGTAACGAGGAGCCTACGCCCGGCGAAAACAACGGTCTTCCTCAGCTCGAGACTCCCGTTGTAGGTCATGTCGTAGACCTCAACAACGTTACGCTCACATGGTCGGAGATTGAGGGTGCCCTCTACTACACGGTAGCCGTAAATGACGAGGAGCCCACAATCGTTGAGTCTACAAACTACGTAGTGCGTGGTTTGGCGTGGAGCAAGACACACAAACTCTACGTTAAGGCCGTTTCGCCCAACGAGAAGGCGTTGCTCAGCTCTGAGCCCGCCGTAGTTGAGGTAACACTTGGTGGCCGTATCGCTCCTGCATACCGCGAGTGGTACGTAGAGAATGGCACTTCGGCAACTGCTATCTCGAACAACGGTCGCTATGTTGTTGGTGCTTATGACCGCAACGGTTTCATCCTCGACCTCAACACCGACATCCTTACCGTGGTATACAGCATGGAGTTTAGCGATGTATCGGACGACGGTGTAGCCGTAGGTACAAACTACACATCGGGCATCGGTCAGGCAGCATACTACGTTGATGGCCAGATTCATGACATCGACATCACAGAGCTTATCTCTGCTACGGAGAACCTCGACTCTGCATCGTTGGATGCTATCACACCCGATGGCAAGATGGCTGTGGGTTGGATTTTTGAGTACGGCAACACCGAGTACACTGAGAAGTGTGGTATGATGCTTCCTATCGTCTACAACTTCGAGACCGAGGAGGTATCAATTCTTCCTGTTGACAATCTCGCATTCGACGTTAACCCCTACGACCCCTCTGAGGGTGTTCAGATTGGCGTTGTAGCCAAGTCTATCGCCCCCAATGGTGCAATCCTTGGTTACGACTACTCTATCGGCATGTTCAACATCGTGTGGAGCGCATGGAACGAGCCCTTCGAGTATGTTTACCTTGAGAAGCAGGAGAAGAACGGCATTCAGCTCCCCTTGGAGGCTATCGGCGACTCACAGAACCGCATGTCGCAGAATGGTACTTACGTATATGGCAAGGGTAAGAACTATGCATCGGGCTTCGAGAATGAGTACGCCGGTGCCTACAACCTCCTTACCGACGAGTTGATTGAGTGTGGTGGTGCCTCTATCACATTGATGACCGACGACGGCATCGCCTTCATCAACGACGCACCCTACTACATGGGCGAGACTTCGTACGTTGTCGACACGAAGGGTGACGACCTCGAGACTCTCACTCCTATTGTAGACTGGCTCTTGGAGGAGTACGATCTCGACCTCGCAGAGGAGATTCCCTATGGTGTAATCATGGTAGCTGCATCGGAGGATGGCAAGACTCTCGTAGGTACATCCAACACCGAGAACGGTTGGGTATCATGTGTTATCTGCTTGGATGGCATCGTTGAGTAATCTCAGACCATAAGGCAGGCGCACTGCCTGCCTTTGAACTATAAGCGCGCATGGAGCGTACGTCGAGTACCATCCATGCGCGCTTGCTTTATATCAACAATAAAATAGTAGGCTGCCCACAGTGGACAGCCTACTATTTTAACCATGAGAGCTATTACGCACCGAGAAGAGAAGAGAAGAGAAGAACTACTCCTCTGCACTTGGTTCCTCGTCGCCCGCAAGGGTCGTAAACTCCGTTACCTCAAACTCCGACTCGCCCGATACAGGCGCAGTGGGGATGACGTTTACGTCCGAGGCAGCCTCCGCTGACTCTTTCTCGGCAGCCTCCGTACTTAGCTCCGCAGCTACCGTTGCGCTCTTAGCGTCGCCCTCCAATGCGGGCTTTACGACGCCAAACATCAGCCACGCCACAAAGAATGTAACGATGATATTGAAGGTCTGCGCACCAAGGAACGACCACAGCACACGACGGTTTTCGCGCGAGACAATATCCTTCAAACGTGTATCCATGCCGATGCACACGAACGACAGCGAGAAGAAGAATGTCGAGAAGTTCTTGGCCATGGCAGTCTCCACAATCTTACCCTTTCCGTCCAGCGTCAGCAGTTCCTGCGACTGCAAGATGCTGAATATGGCCGAAGCCAAGACAAAACCCAAAATAAACTTCGGGAACTTATCCCACACAATACCGAGCGACGGCACCCCCGACTTACCCTCGCCACGTGCCGAGAGGTAGAGGGCGATAAAGAATGCCACAACACCGATAAGCACATTCTGCGTAGCTTTAACGATGATGGCTGTCCTCTGCGCAACATCGCCCGCCATAGCCGACGACGCACCCACGCCCGACGTGGTATCGATAGTACCGCCTATCCATGCACCAGTAATCTCGCTCTGCACGGCAACATTATCCGTCACCAGAGGTACAATCATATTGGCAAGCCAGGGCATAAGGTAGATCATCGGCACAACGATGATAAGCACCACCGATATGATGTAGGATAACTGCTTACGGTCGGTGCCTGCGACACCTGCGGCCGTAATACATGCCGACACACCGCAGATAGAGCAGCCGCTGGCCAGGGTCATGGCCGTGGCACGCTCCACACGCAGCTTACGCGCTACGAAGTAGGCGAAGAACCACACGACAGCCACCACCAAGCACGCCTGCAACAGACCCGCAGCTCCCGATCGCATGACGTCGCTGAACAGCACCGTAGCACCAAGACATACGACGCCAATCTTGATGAAGAACTCACCCTGAATAGCGGGTTTGAGCCACTCGGGGATATGAAAGGCGTTGCGGATAATAAGGCCGAAGATAACCGAGAAGAATACCGCCTCGAAGCCGTAGTACTTAACGGCATCAATCTTGGCTATCCACTGCGCCAACAAGGCGATGGCAAAGATGACAATGAACGAGCGAAGTATACCCTTCAACGGGCGTCCCAAGAGTCTGTTGCCGATGTACAACAACGACAACGCAAGGACAAAAAATACTGCGACATCGCACCAAGCACCAAGCGACGAGAGGTCGGCAGCGACCTTAAAGCCGTTATTCGGAAGCCATGATGCCACCGCGGCAATAATCAGCAGAGGGAGGCTGAGTAGTGTAACAACCCAATCCTCGGTAAGAAACTTTTTCATGCGCCATATTAAGTTTTATTAGAATATTGCCGAGACCATGAGGTTTACGCCACTTGCGTTCATGTCGGACAAATTCTTATGCATTGTATATGAGTAGTTGAGCTGCAAACGCAGATACTTTATAGGCTTATATACACCACCGATGGTGATACGATCCATATCGGCATAACGCTCGAAAGAGTCATTCATAAACTCGTAACGTGCCGCAACAGACCAACCCTTATCGAAGTGGTAGCCACCGAGCACATAGAAGGCATCTACGCTCTGATCGCCAAACTTAGCGGCAGCATACTCGGCACGCGCCGTGATGCGGGCATCGTCGTAGATAGCACCTACCGACCAGCGAGGATTACGCAGATACTCGTTGCCGGCGAAGTTGCTCTCGCCATACATAAACGAGCCCGACAGCGACAGATGCTTGATGGGTTTGATGATAAGGCGCGCGATGGCATCCTTCGACTTATTGTTATCCTTGGCGTTGATGCCCGAGCCATTGAATACACCTATATTATAATTGATGATGTTAAAACCATCCCTCTGGATGAAGCCACCATAGAGCTGCGCACCGAGGCCACGACCCGTAGCGGCAACACCATCGTAGCGACCATCGTTACGCGCAAGGTAGGTTGTAAGGAACGAGTACTCGATAAGCTCGAACGTCGTAGGGCCATAGAGCTCGTTCTCCAACGAGAATGGGAGCTTGAACTGACCTATCTCGGCACCGAGCTGCGTAAATGGGCGGTAACGAACGTAGAGGTCGCAAATCTTAGGCGAGCCGGCCATGTCGACCTGCAAACGGTAGTCGAGCTTATGCTCCAAGAAGTCTCCCGTGAGGCTCACACGCGCACGGCGCAGATAGAACGTACTCTTGTCGTTTTCGGTCCATTGGAAGCCACCCTGCAAGTAACCCGAGAGGCGAAGATGCTTGTCGCAGAAGCTCTGTACGTTGCTCTGCTTCTGTGGCTCATTGGCTGCCGACGAGGTAGCACTCTGAGCATTGACGCTTGTAGTCAGGGCCATAGCGATGATGGCCAAAACAAGGTGTTTTACTTTCATACTTTCTATAAAATTTATGGCGCAAAATTAGTTGTTTCTTATCATTTGCTGGTTAGTATAAATACCTAAATGTGTACTCCGTTCCGCTCAGAAGTCGAAGTTGAGCTGTTTAGAACGGTACAGATTTATTATCTTCGCATGCTGCTTGCGGGCCTGGCGAACGGTATACTCCGTGCCGCTGCGCTGCCCACTGAACCACGCCACCACGACGTCTGCGCCCTCGACAAGCAGATTGTTACGACGACGAAACACCCCCTCGGAGTACTCCTCGGCGGCGTATGTTACGTCGGCCGCCACGTCGAGTATCGCCTCGTAGCGTCGTCTATCGCACATACCCATGCGCTCCCAGAAGCGTGGCCACGGCACAACAGCCTCCAAACGAACATCGTCGTGCTGCGCCCGAAGCCTCATAACAGCCTCGGCAGCAGCCATATCGAAACCCTCGGCCATGCCCACTCGGAAGGTGCGCACACCCTCGTCGTAGAGCATAGCAACGACCGTCGCAAGAGCCTCATCCTCGGTATGGGCATAGTTGCGATGACCCGTAAAGGCGGCCGTATGGTAGTTAGATGTCATTGCACAAAGATACAAAAAAAATTTACTCACCACACCACTTTGGCGTGGGTTTTGTCGGTTGCAGGGTGTACAACATCTAAAAAATAGTATTATGAAAAATTCAACTTTCTGCTTGCTCTCAGCCCTCGGCGGTGCCTTGGTCGGAGCGATGATTACGGCTCTTGTAACACCCCAGTCGGGCAAGGAGCTGCGCGGTAAAATTCGCGATGCCGTGAATAGCGCAACCGAGAAGATGCACCACCACGGCAACTGCTGCTGCAACGACGAAGAGTAACCTTATAGCCGAGCGATGACACTTATTCTCTTCGCGTTGTGCCTCCTCGTAGGGCTTATGCTTCTCTCGCTATCGGGGGTGCTATGGCTCACGACGATAAGTGGCAGTGTGATGCTCTCACTACTGATTATGGGAGCTGTATATATCCTTATAGCCGCAATCATCTATGCCATATCACTACACCGCATTGTGCAGCAGTGGCGACGACGACTAAACACCATATACGAGGTGAGCGCAACCTTCGAGACGCTGTCATATCGCATCGGCTGTATCGTTAAAAAAGTGGTGGACTTCATTCGATAGTCCACCACATTTTTTTGTATCGGCCAAAGAGTTATATACCCTCCACAAGGTGCTCGACGACGATTTTAATGCCTATGGCAACCAGCACCAAGCCACCAACGATACCCGCCTTATTGCCCAGGCGCGTGCCGATGCTGTGGCCTATGTATATGCCCACGGCCGAGAGCAGTAGCGTAACGATGCCTATGGCAGCTATTGCACACCAAATATTTACGTCGAGAAAGGCCATCGACACCCCCACGGCCAACGCATCGATGCTCGTGGCAACAGCCAGGATGAACATCGTGCGCACGCCGAGGTCGCTATTTTGTGCCTCTTCATCATCGCGCAACGCCACACGAATCATGTTTACGCCAATGAGCACCAAAAGCGTCATGGCAATCCAGTGGTCGACACCTTGTGCCGCGGTGGCAAAGGCATGACCCGCAAAGTAGCCGACAAGGGGCATAAGAGCCTGAAAACCTCCAAACCACAGGCCCGCAATGAGTGCATGTCGAGGACGCGGATGTCGTAGCGACAGACCCTTGCCTACCGATACGGTAAATGCATCGAGAGCCAGGACAACGCCTATGAGTATAAATTCGAGAAACGTCATAACTCGCTGTTTTACAATCCTGCAAAGGCCTTTAATCGGGCAACCTCCTCGCTCCAAAGTGCCTCGTTGGGTGTTTCGAGGATTAGGGGTATATTATCGAAGCGGGCGTCGGAGGCTATATATCGGAAGCAGTCGGTGCCTATCTCGCCCACACCGAGCGACGAGTGGCGGTCAACGCGGCTCTCCAACGGGCGCATAGCATCGTTGAGGTGCATGCCGCGCAGATACTCGAAGCCTATGATGCGCTCGAACTCGGCAAATGTTCTCTCACACGCCTCGGTGGTGCGCAGGTCGTAGCCCGCAGCAAAGGCGTGGCACGTATCGATGCAGACACCCACACGACTCTTATCCTCGACACGCTCGATGATATAGGCCAACTGCTCGAAGCGGTAACCGAGATTTGAGCCCTGACCCGCGGTGTTCTCCAAGACGGCCGTTACGTTCGAGGTGCGCTGCAAAGCCATGTTTATCGACTCGGCGATACGATTGAGTGATTCCTCCTCCGATATACGCTTTAAGTGGCTGCCGGGGTGGAAGTTAAGGCGATCGAGGCCCAACTGCTCGCAACGCTCCATCTCCTCGAAGAAGGCTGCGCGCGACTTTTCGAGACCATCGCTGTCGGGGTGTCCGAGGTTAATCAGATAGCTATCGTGAGGCAGCACCTGCGCGGCGGTGTAGCCGGCATCGCTCATTGCGGCCTTGAAGGTCGCTATCTGTGCGGCACTGAGTGGTGGTGCCGACCATTGACGCTGATTTTTTGTGAAGAGTGCAAAGGCCGTAGCCCCTATGGCTTGCGCATTGCGCACGGCATTCTCCAAGCCGCCCGATGTGCTGACGTGTGCTCCAAAATATTTCATAATACCGATGTAGTTCTATTAATGGTTACAAAGATAGTAATTTTTAAGAAAAAGATTTTATCTTTGTGCTGTAAATAGCAATCAACAAAAACTAATCTATAACGTATGAAGAAATTTTACGCTATTTTGGCTCTTGCCATGCTCGTTTTTATGGCAGATGCTACTGCACAGGTCTCTATCGACGAGGTAACACCCAAGGGTGAGGCAACCTTCGAGAATGAGGTAAAGTCTGAGACTCTCTCGGCCGACTATGTGTCGGAGGTGAAGCGTCGCGCCGAACGTATGGCCATACGCAAGGAGCGCAACGTGGTCGACTTCTCGGCCAACCTTCACGGCTCGCTTACGGCCTTTAACCAGCATTGGCAGGCTGCCGGCGACAACACCATCACCGTACTTGCCAGCGTCAACTTCCTACACACCTACAACAAGGGACGCTTCACGCTGACAAATACCGCCTCGGCGAAGTTCGGCTACAACAACATGCGCATGGAGTTGGACGGCGCACAGAAGGGCATTTGGTTCAAGAATGTCGATGAGATTGCACTCTCGACCTCACCTCAGTGGGCCTTGGTTAAGAATTGGTCGTATGGTGCGAACATCAAGTTCCGTACACAGTTTGCCCCCGGCTACAACGCGCGCGGCGACAAGCAGAAGGGCGCATACCGTGTCTCTAACTTCATGACTCCCGGCTACCTCGATGCTTCGGTCGGTTTTACCTACATCCTCCCCTCGGAGCGTTTCCCGTTGAAGGTAAACCTCGCGCCTATCGCTATGAGTGCCACCTACGTTACCGACCCTGCGGTCTACAAGAGCCTTGGCGCGGATGGTGGCATAGTTCTCGCTGATAAGGCCTACGGTGTCCCCTTCGGTCAGAAGCAGAAGTACGAGGGCGGTCTCTCGGTTCAGCTCGACTTCGACAAGACATGGGGTAAGAATGGCTGGTTGCGCTACCGCACTACGGCATACTCGTTCTACGGTTGGATTACCGACCTTGCGCAGATGGCCAAGGCCGAGGATAAGGCTGCATACGAGCATATCGTGCCTACGGTACGTTGGGAGAACACCATCGACATCAAGGCTACGAAGTATATCTCGACACAGATTTACGTGCAGCTATACTACAACAAGGCTGAGGTCAACAAGTTACAGTTGCAGTCTATGTTGTCGGTTGGTTTGACCTACACATTTAAGAATAAATAGAATTAGCCCTCGCGGGCCAACCACTAAGAGTGAATATGTCGGAAAAGAGTAATAAGCGAAGAGCTATTTTTGCAGTAACTGCGCTGATGCTGACGATGACGTGCCTCGGTATATTCTTGGGGCGTGTCTACGACAGACATCGCATGCGCGAGTACATGAAGACCTATACTCAAAGTACGACAATAGCACCCACCGAGGAGCAGTTTGCGGCCGACCTTTTAGCCTTGGAGCAGTATCTGCTCAACAGCGACAAGCTGATGCAGACAATCGTCGGCATACGCACGATGTATGTCGACCACATCGACGTAGACTCGATATACGAGATTGTCATCCCGAAGCTCCTCGCCGAGCTCGACCCACACTCGGAGTATATCCCCGCGAAGTATTTCGACAAGGTCAACGAGTCGTTGGAGGGCGAGTTCGACGGCATAGGCATCGTCTTCAATGCCATGACCGACACCATCACCGTTCTGAATGTCATACCTCAGGGCCCGAGCGACAGGGCAGGAGTGCGCGCCGGCGACCGTATAATGCTTATCGACGACCGCCTTGTAGCGGGTCAGAAGATATCGCAGGACTCGATGATGCGCCTGATGCGAGGCCCACGCAACTCGAACGTGAAACTATCGATAAAACGCTCGGGGTTGGATGAGTATGTCGACATAAACGTCAAGCGCGCGCCTATCGAGCTACACAGCATCGAGGCCGCCTTCATGCTCGACAACGAATCGAAGATAGGCTTCGTGCGCCTTTCGCAGTTCTCGCGCACGTCGCATACGGAGATGCGCCAGGCTATCGACACGCTGCGCAAGGAGGGTGCCGAGGCGTTGATTATCGACCTACGCGGCAACACGGGAGGTTTTCTCGACCAGGTGATACTCATTGCCGATGAGTTTCTTCCGGCGGGCAGACTTATTGTCTATACTGAGGATCGTGAGGGTCGCCGACAGCAGCAGTTCAGCTCGGGCAGAGGCCACTCCACCGACATTGCATTGGCCATATTGGTTGACGAGGGAAGTGCCTCGTCGAGCGAGATTTTGGCGGGCGCGGTGCAGGATAATGACCGCGGCTTGGTCATCGGACGTCGCACCTTCGGCAAGGGTTTGGTACAGACACAGATACCCTTTGCTGACGGCTCGGCCATACGTCTCACGGTGGCCCGCTACTATACGCCCACGGGACGCTCCATACAGAAGCCCTACAAACGTGGCGACGGCATGGCCTACCACTTGGAGCTGCTCGACAGGTACAACAACAACGAGCTCTTCACGGCCGACTCGATACACTTTGCCGACTCGCTACGCTACACTACACCCGCGGGACGCACGGTGTATGGCGGTGGCGGCATCATGCCCGATATATTTATTCCGGCCGACACCACACGTTTTACCGACTACTACGCCAAGGCGTGGAACACAAATGTGTTGTACCGCTATACGCTCGACTTCACCGACCGCCACCGCCAAGAGATTGAGGCTGTGGATGACCTCCAAGCACTCGACAGCCTGCTATCGGCCTACGACCTTATTGGGGAGTTTACGGCCTATGCCGAGCGACATGGCCTCAGCACCAACCATCGCGAGTTGGCCACCTCACGCGATATAATCCTGGCGCAGATACGCGCCTATATTGCCCGCAACGCCTTTGACGACGAGTCGGGCTTCTACTACAATATACTTCCGATAGACGATGCGATGCTTCGTGCCGTCGAGGAGATGAAAAAGGAGTTAGCAAAAAACAAGAGATAATGATTAAGAGATTAATAGGGCTATTATTCACGCTTGCTACACTTGCGGTGGTATGTTTTGCCATAATGAATTGGGGCAACTATCGCTCGATGCTCTTTGGCGGAGCGGATGCCGCAACCGAGCAGACAGCAACCGTCGAACAACGCGACAGCGTCGTTGTAGAGCCTGACGTGGTGCTGATAGACGAGACAACGCAGACGGAGCCTCAGGATGTACAGTAGGCACACGTAGAGTAATATTTTGATATTCAGAAGGATTTTGTTTCGGATTTTAACTCTGTTTCAAAATCCTTTTGTATCTTTGGGCTATGAAGATACTTATTATTGAGGATGAGCCCTCGTTGAGGGAGGTTATCGAGCGCGAGATGCGTGGCGAGGGATATGTCGTCGAGAGTGCCTCAGACTTTCTCTCTGCCGAGACAAAGATTGCGGGGTACAGCTACGACTGCATACTCCTCGACATCATGCTGCCCGGAGGCTCGGGCCTCGACCTATTGGCAAAGCTACGCGATGCTGGGCGTCGCGAAAATGTTATAATCATCTCGGCGCGCGACGCTGTCGACGACCGCGTTGCGGGGTTGGAGCTCGGTGCCGACGACTACCTTGCCAAGCCTTTTCACATGGCCGAGCTTGTGGCGCGCGTGCGTAGCGTGCTGCGACGCGGACGCAGTGGCGGAAACCTCAATATCGAGCTCGGAAATGTCGCTCTCGACCCCACGTCGCGACGTGTCAGCATCGCAGGGCAGAGCATCGAGTTGCTGAAAAAGGAGTTCGATATTCTCCTCTACTTCATGCAACGTCCCGACCACATCGTCGACAAGGTAACGCTTGCCGAGGCGGTATGGGGCGACTATGCCGACGAGTCGGACAACTTCCACTTCGTATACGCGCAGATAAAGAATCTGCGTCGACGTCTGGCCGAGGCCGAGGCGACAATCGAGATTCGCTCGGTGTATGGCTTTGGGTATAAACTAACTCAATTGTATAGCGTATGAAACTTATATATAGCATAGCCCTATGGCTCGCCTCGGCCCTGCTCCCCGTAATGGTACTATGGGGCACGCTCTTCTACTATGCCATGGCGGGCGAGATTAACGACGAGGCCGATGACTCGCTCGACGACTACGCCACACTTATCATAAGTCGTTGTCAGGAGGGACGTCCGCTGCCGTCGCTCAACAACGGCTCGAACAACAGCTACACCATCACCCCCGTCGACGATGCGGAGGTGGCCGAATATCGTGGCCCACGATACTACGACCGCGAGGTATATATCCCTGAGAAGGGAGAGACCGAGCCGGCGCGCGTGCTAAGCCGTCTCTTCGTCGATAACGAGGGCCGCCATCTGCGCTTGGAGGTGGCTACACCCACCTTCGAGAAGGAGGACTTGCGCGAGACGATACTCTATTGGACCATCTTCCTGTTTGGTGCACTGCTGCTGGTCATCGTCATAATCTCAATATTCGCTGTGCGTCGCGCCCTGCGTCCGCTGTATGCATTGCTCCGATGGCTCGACGGATATACTCCCGGTGAGCACAGTGCTACCGTGCCGTCGGGAAGCAGCATTGTAGAGTTTAAGGCCCTCTCGGAGGCTGCGCAGAGTGCCGTGAACCGCTCCGAGGCGATGCTCGCGCAGCAAAAGCAGTTCTTAGGCAATGCCTCGCACGAGTTGCAGACGCCGTTGGCCGTAATAGGCAATCGCGTGGACTACCTCGTAGACCACACCTCTCCTACCGAGGAGCAGCTTGCCGAGTTGCTGAGAATCAAGCAGTCGCTGCGCCATAGCGTACGCCTTAACCGCACACTGCTCACATTGGCCCGTATCGAGAGTGGCGAGGTGGGCCAGAGCGACCATATAGATGTTGTGCCGATGATTGGCGAGTTGATAGAGAGCCTCGACGATGTATATTCGGCACGCGAACTGAGCGTCGAGGTTACAGGCTCGGAGCATCTGTGGGTAGATATCAATGAGTCGATGCTGCGTATGGTGGTGGTTAACCTACTCAAAAATGCCTATGTACACGCCCCCGAGCATAGCACAATAGATATTCGCATCGAGGGTTGCAGCCTCACGGTGAGCAACCGAGGTGCGGAGTCGTTGGATGCCGACTCGGTATTCGATAGGTTCTACACGAAGAGTGCGCGCGAGGGATCCACGGGTCTCGGCCTGGCTATCGTGAAGTCGGTATGCGACCACTACGGCTATGAGGTTAGCTACAACTTCGACGGCGAATATCATCGCTTCGTGGTGAGGTTTTAATACCACACAGAGGTGTAAGAAAGGGGGTGGCTAAAAAATTTAGCCACCCCTTTGATGTTGTGAGGTTGAATAAAAAGATGTAGTTTTAGGCTTGCGAAGCCCGAAAAAGCGCAGTTTACTTAGCGTAAATGAGCATTTTGAGGGCGAGCATATTTGTCGCAAGAAGTGGCGAGATACAACGCTCGGCGAATTTCAAAGCGATGGGCTGTACTTAGACGTACAGCCCATTGCTGAGATAATTCGTTAGCGGAAGTAGATTGGCATTTATTGCGACAAAGAACGCAGAAATACACTTTTTATTCAGCCTTATCTTTTAGACTTAATATACTCATCAATAGCCTTTGCACCCTTGCGTCCTGCGCCCATTGCCAAGATTACTGTGGCAGCACCCGTTACGGCATCGCCACCCGCAAAGACACCCTCGCGTGATGTTGTACCCATCTCGTCAGCCTCGATGCAGCCGCGACGGTTGATGTTCAGACCACCCGTGGTTGAGGCGATAAGCGGATTGGGCGATGTTCCGAGAGCCATGATGACAACATCGCAGTCGATGGTGAAGTCCGAGCCGGCCTTCTCCTGAGGTGAGCGACGGCCACTTGCATCGGGCTCGCCAAGCTCCATCTCTACGCAGTTGATGCCCTTAACCCAGCCATCCTCCGTGCCGAGAATCTGCGTGGGATTGGTCAGCATGCGGAACTCGATACCCTCCTCCTTGGCGTGGTGTACCTCCTCCTTACGTGCGGGAAGCTCTGCCTCGCCACGACGATATACGATAACGGCCTCTGCGCCAAGACGCTTTGCCGTACGCACAGCATCCATAGCCACATTACCACCACCTACAACGACAACCTTACGGCCTACATATACGGGCGTATCCGATATCTCGGGATTCCATGCACCCATGAGGTTTACGCGTGTGAGGAACTCGTTGGCCGAGAGTACGCCATTGAGGTTCTCGCCCTCGATACCCATGAAGCGGGGCAGACCGGCACCCGAGCCTACAAATACAGCATCGTAGCCCTCCTCGTCGAGGAGTGAGTCGATGGTCATCGTGCGACCAATGATAACGTCAGTCTCGAACTTTACGCCGAGCTTCTTAACCTCGTTAATCTCGCGGGCAACGACGCGCTCCTTCGGCAGACGGAACTCGGGAATACCATATACCAACACACCACCAAGCTTGTGGAGTGCCTCGAATACATGCACCTCGTAGCCCATCTTTGCAAGGTCGCTGGCACATGCCAGACCTGCGGGGCCACTACCTACAATGGCTACACGCTTGCCGTTGGGCGTAATGGCAGTAGCAGGGGTCTCGGCCGAATTATCTAAGGCCCAATCGCCCACGAAGCGTTCGAGCTTACCGATAGCCACAGGCTCGCCCTTGATGCCGAGGATACACGAGCCCTCGCACTGCGACTCCTGGGGACACACGCGACCACAGATTGAGGGCAGCGAGCTGTCGAGGTGTATGGTGTCGGCAGCACCACGCAAATCACCCTCGGTGATGTGGTGTATAAAGTCGGGGATACGGATATTCACGGGGCAGGCAGCCACGCAGCGCGGATTTTTACAATTCAGACAGCGGGTGGCCTCTAACGATGCCTCCTCCCAATTGTAGCCATAACATACCTCGTCGAAGTTGGTAGCGCGCACTACCGGATTCTGTTCGCGGACGGGGACACGCGGTATTTTATTTGCCATAACAGTTGCAGTGATGTTCGTGTTTCTCTGTTGCGCTCTTCTCCTGGCTGCGATACATCGACTGGCGGCGCATAGCCTCGTCGAAATCTACCTGATGACCATCGAACTCGGGGCCGTCGACACACGTGAAGAGGGTCTTGCCACCCACCGACACACGACAAGCACCGCACATGCCCGTGCCATCGACCATCAGTGCGTTGAGCGACACGGTGGTCTGCAATGCCCAAGGCTTGGTGGTCAGACATACGAACTTCATCATAATCATCGGGCCGATACATACGCACTCGTCGTACTTACGTTGTTCAACCTCTACGAGCTCCTTCATGAGGCCTGTAACCATGCCCTTGTAGCCCTCCGTGCCATCGTCCGTGGCGATATGCACGTTGCCCACCTCGCGCATCATGTCGGTATAGATGAGCATATCCTTGGTCTTTGCGCCGATGATGACGTCGCACTGCACGCCATGCTGATGCAACCACTTTACCTGTGGGTATACGGGAGCCGTGCCCACGCCACCGGCTACGAAGAGATACTTACGCTTGCGCAACTCCTCCTTGGCAAGGTGCACGAACTCCGATGGACGTCCCAGCGGGCCTGCAAAGTCGGCTAACGAGTCGCCAACCTCCAATGCACAAATCTTCTTGGTAGAGAGACCTATGGTCTGTGTTACAATGGTTACCGTGCCTGCCTCAGCATCGTAGTCGGCAATGGTGAGCGGAATACGCTCGCCACCCTCGTCGGCACGCACGATGACGAACTGTCCGGGTAGGGCAGCACGTGCTACGCGCTCCGCCGCAATCTTCATCTCGTAGATGTTCTCGGCGAGTTTACGCTTTTCGACAATCTTAAACATTCTGTGTTAATTTTATAGTTTGCGTTTCGTTCTTCAAATTTCGTTGGGCGACCGTTGCTCCTACTCGGGCAGGGCACTCACCTTTATCTGCTGCATGGGTCGCAACATATCGTTCATTATGAGTGTTACGCGCCCGGCAAAGGGTATGTCCGGATTTATATCCTTGGGGTTGAGCCTCACAACGAACGTCCGCCCCTCGCCCGCAGCAATAGCCGTATTGGGCTTAATGTCGCAACTTATAGCCTCGCTACTGCACTCCACGCAGCGTATAAGCAGTGGCGACGCCCCATCGTTGCGCACCGTGAAACTATCCTCCAAGGTTCTATCATCGCACTTTACAACCCCAAATTTAATAATTTTTTTTGGAATATCGGCCTTCGGTGCCGAAATATCATCCATAAAGTTGAAATTATCAACCGCCACGGCGTATGTCGTAAGTTGCGTATCAGATGCTACGCCATCGACAATCACCCTCAAATGATCGTGCAGCGTGCCGTAGCGCGTGCTTTGCAGGGGCAGCGAGTAGCGAAGTACGATGTCGCCCATGGCGTGTGGAGCGATGGTGCGCGCATACTCCACATGTAGAGCCCCCGACGACATGGCGGGAAGCAGCGTTAAGCTAATCTCTCTATCCGAGTCGTTGACATATCCTATGCGCTCCTCCAGCGACGCCCCATGCTCGATGTAGGAGAAGGCGTGGAAGTTGGTTTGCAGGCGCAGACCGCCACCCATCTGGAAGGGGAAGAGCTCGTCGATGGTACGCTCACGCGGTATCACGTTGCCGATGATTTTCAGGTTTATCACCTCGCTGCTATCCGAGGTGTAGACATAGATATATTTGTCGATACGCCCAGGGCGATTGAAGGGGTCGAAGAGTATATGCATCGTAAACTCGCCGCCCGGCTCAACAGGGCCTCTGCGATACTCTGCCGATGTACATCCGCACGATGTTACGACCTGCACCACCTCTATTACCTGGTCCGAGGTGTTCGTGGCGCGAAACGTACTACGCACCGCACCGCCATCCTCGCGGACGTGGCCATAGTCATAGGTCGCCGCATCGAAACGCAGCGCACTGCGACCACCTTGCGCCATGGAGGCATGAGTAGCAAGGATGAGCAGCAGAGCGACTATATATTTATATAAGTGTTTCACACCACAAATATAATGGTTCTCGGCGGTATCTGCAAATAAAAGAAATCTCAAATATCGATTGTGGCGTAATTATCATGTAATCAACATGTTTAGGCTTGGACGTAAAAAATGTGATAAAAATTTTTCAAAAAAAAGTCGCAAAAAGTTTGCAGTTTGAAAAATATGCTCTATATTTGCACCGCAAAACAACGCTAAGACGTTCTTTACAATGCCTGAATAGCTCAGTTGGTTAGAGCACATGACTGTTAATCATGGGGTCCTAGGTTCAAGTCCTTGTTCAGGCGCACAAGTGCGAGGGATGCACTAAGAGGTAGCAAAAAGAGAGCTGCACGAGATAAGCGGACGACGCGGTCGAGCATCAAAGATGACGAGACTCTTAAAAAACTTATCGAAAAATTTGCAGATTAAAAAATAATAACTACCTTTGCAGTCCCAAGCCTTAACAAAAAGGGAGTTTAGCTCAGCTGGTTCAGAGCATCTGCCTTACAAGCAGAGGGTCGGCGGTTCGAATCCGTCAACTCCCACTACCAAAAAGAAGTTACGAAAGTAGCTTCTTTTTTTTTGTTTGCTGAATTTGTTTTCGGCAGTGTCGCTCTGCGAGCGTGAGCATAGTATCATGTTGCAAACGTATGCAAGCATCCGTTGCACCATAATTCTATGCATTGCGTTGCAATCCACTGCCGAAATTTACCAATAAATACTGTTCTTCGTGGGTGTGCCGCATTGCTCACACGTGGGGCGGTTGAGCCGATATGATAGCGATTTATTGCTCGACCTACGGTCTGCGCTTATTTTATTTGGTATCGGCTCGACTTTGACACTCAAAGTTCGAATCCGTCAACTCCCACTACCAAAGAGAAGTTACGAAAGTAGCTTCTCTTTTTTGTTTGTTGGGTTTGTTTTCTTCCCATTGTCCCATAGTCCCATCATCCCAAAAGACAACGAGACTTTGGGATATTGAGACAATGAGACTATGCGACGTAGCGGCCGACAAATAAATCTCCGCGCGAAGCGCACCTTACTTTTCCGTTTTCACTTTTCACCTTTCACTTAAAAAGCGTCGCAGACACCATACCTTTCCGTTTTCACTTTTCACCTTTCACTTTTTTTTGCGCTACCCACAACTACCTATAATTCTGCGCGCCAACCTATAATCCCCCATAGTCCCATTATCCCACTGTCTCATAGTCAAAAAAAGCATCAAAACGTTGGAACATTCGCAAAAAATCACCTCACAGGCAAAAATTTCAAATTCATTTCAAATTTGTGTACGACCTTTGCAGTAGAAATAGGAAGCAAGAGTATGCGCACCTATTCAAAAAAGTAAGTTTAACAATTAAATGATACGATTATGAAAAAGATTTTTGTTTTGGCAACACTCCTTTTTGCGGCAGCTACAACCCTGGCTACGGCCGCACACCTATACAACGACGAGCGTCCCATAAAGTTCGAGGAGCTTCCCGCCGAGGCGCAGCAATTCGTTAAGGAGCACTTCGCCGAGGAGAAGATATCGCACGTCATCGAGGATAAGGAGCTTATGGGCAGCGAGTATAAGGTTGTATTCATGAGTGGCACGAAGGTTGAATTCAACAACGCGGGCACATGGAAAGAGGTCGACAGCCGCTACTCGGCAGTACCGGCACAAGTCGTACCCAAGGCTGTTGCCAACTACGTTAAGGGCCACTACCCCGAGAGCAGCATCATAGAGCTCAAACGTGAGCATGGCGGCTGGGAAGCGAAGCTCACAGGCGGACTCGAACTGACGTTCAACAGCGCGGGTAAGTTGGTCGAAATAGACGACTAAACGCAACGTGTGTCCATTGAGAATTAACTAAACATTGCTATATTGCGTACTTCATACTACGCTGAAATAAAATATATTACCCCAGGTTAGTTTCAAAAAAATGAGTTAATTATGAAAAAGATTCTCTTTACCGCCATTGTCGCCCTTGTGGCCCTTGCTGCTACAAGCTGCGACGACCACTACGACGCCCCTCAGTCGTTACGCGATACATTCAACGAGCAGTACCCCGGAGCCGTGGATGTTGAGTGGGAGAAGGAGCGAGGCTATGCTGTCGTGGACTTCCGCATCCCGAGTAACCCCGGAGGCTGCGAGGCGTGGTACACCCTCGATGGCGAGTGGGTGCTCACCGAATTCGATATCAACTACACCGACCTGCCCACGACCGTGCGCGAGGCCTTTGAGAGTAGCTACGGCAAGCAGACCCCTGTCGACGATGTCAAGCGCGTGGAGCGCAACGGTGCCGACACTATATACTATATCGAGGCCACGGTTGTCGTGAACGGCTACTTGGCAGATATATACCTCGACTATGCAGAGGATGGCACGCTGCTACGTTCGGCCGTCGATGTTGAGGACTACGACTACCTCCCCTACTACCTGTAACAAGGTAGCATCAATATAGCTTCGGCAAGAGGGATGACTAAAAAAATAGTCATCCCATTTTTGTTTGGAGGTTGAATAAACAGATGTAGTTCAAGGCTTGCGAAGCCCGAAAAAGCGCAGTTTACTTGGCGTAAATGAGCATTTTGAGGGCGAGCATATTTGTCGCAAGAAGTGGCGAGATACAACGCTCGACAAAAATTCCGACGATGGGCTGTACATAGCGGTACTGCTCAT
>JAZRDV010000011.1:0-7792 GCA_045660465.1 Alistipes sp.
AAATATCACATGCTGCAGCCATCGGTATGGGCTACTATGGTGGTACGATGGGGAATATCACTCTTAAGGATTCTGAGATTACGGCAAGCAACAACGGTGACGGACTTGCTTCTGTAATTGGTGCCGGCAGTCAAAACAAGGAAGGCGATAATAATGCTGGTACTCTTATATTATCATTACAAATACCAATTTGAATCTTTCTATGGTGATAGGTAATAAAAATTGCTATGCAGCGATAATAGGACCGGGCATGGGCTATTCCTATGCATGGACTAATATGGGAAAAATCATCTTTACCGATGTAACTCGGGCTGAACTGGATGAGATGATTCCTACTTGGCTTCCATCAGACTTTAATGAATGGGGTGCTTATGCTCTCGGTAGAGGATATGATGGCTGTGCTTATAAAAAAGAAACCTTCGGTGGCGTATGGGTCAGCGACGGCAACGGCAACACCGTACAGATCGGCAATGAGAATGGCTATTACTGTCTGAATGAAGCAAAACAATAATTTATAGGGCAGGAAGAGGGTGATACCTCTCCTGCTCTCTAAACTCCCAAGCCGAGCGGGAGTGATAAGTGCTCGGCAAGAGTATAAACTTTACTCAAAAACACGCCAGTCCCCATCGTTTCACTACGGTGGGGATTTTTTATGTCTTTTAGTGGATAGACTTGCTAACTATATAAAGATTTGATATTAAACGAAATAATGTGGGACAATATTTTCAGAATATATATTCTCGGAGGACAAGAAATTGGCAAAGAAAACATATATCAAATGCAAATATGACCTTCCATTTACTGAAATTGTCATTTGCATTTAGGCTATATATTTTTGTATTGCTGTGTTTTAACCCCTAAAAATAGCTGTTTTGTCCCCCGAAGTGCCCGAGGGACAAAAAAGGACAAAAAAAAATATGTCCCTCGAGTGCCTGGGGCACAACCGGGGGACAAAATTGACTTTTTAGCAAAACGTAAAAATCGCTAAAATATAGACTTAATATATTGTATATCAATGAGATATGTACTTATTTAGTGGTTTTTTATTTGTTATTACAGAAAGTGTAAATCACCGATAATCAATGCTATATGCTTTACTATTTACCGATGCAGAAAGTTGAGAAGATGGATTGTAGGATGTCGTCGTTGGTGATTTCGCCTGTGATTTCGCCCAAGTGGTGGAGAATGCGGCGGATGTCCTCGCTTAATAGGTCGGTGGGAAGGTTGTTATCCATCGCCAACTCGGCGTCGCGAAGGGCTTTGGCGGCCTCGTTCAACGCCGCATAATGGCGCATATTCGATACCACAACACCTCCGGACTTAATAGACGAGGTGTCAACCGTCGAGCGCAACGTATCGCGCAACGTATCGATGCCGATGCCCAATTTCGCAGATATTCCAATCGCGTCGGTGGCTATATTATAACTTGATGTAATGGTGTCTATCTTGTTGATAACGCGGATGCAACGTTGTGTATCGGTTGTCTCTATATTGTCGAATATCGGGTTGTCGGCTGTGGTGAGGTGCAGGATGATATGCGCCTGCTTGATAGTCCTAACCGTACGCTCGATACCCATGCGCTCAATGCTATCTTCTGTATTGCGTAGGCCCGCGGTGTCGATAAAGCGGAAGCGTATGCCGTCGATAGTTGTTGTGGCTTCGATGGTATCGCGCGTTGTGCCGGCAACATCCGAGACCAATGCGCGGTCGTCGTTTACAAGGGCGTTGAGCAGGGTGCTCTTTCCAACATTAGGCTCGCCAACGATGGCCACGGATACGCCCTCTTTAAGCACGTTACCCAGAGCAAAAGAGCCTCGCAAGCTATCTATTGTGCTACCCACCTCCATAAGGATTTGGCGTAGGGTAGTGCGGTCGGCAAACTCGACATCCTCCTCCGAAAAGTCGAGTTCCAACTCCATGAGCGAGCATAGGTGCAGCAACTTCTCGCGCAGAGCGGAGAGTTGTGCTGAGTAGCCGCCACGCATCTGTGTTGTGGCGATATTATGAGACCAGCGGGAGTCCGAAGCGATAATGTCGGCAACAGCCTCGGCGCGACTGAGGTCCATCTTACCCGCGAGGAAGGCGCGGCGCGTAAACTCACCCGCTGAGGCCATGCGTGCGCCATGCTCTATGGCTAAGCGCAGTATCTCTGTGGTGATATATTGTGAGCCGTGGCTCGTAATCTCCACGGTATCCTCGCCTGTATAGGAGTGGGGCGCGCGAAACAGGGCAACAACAACATCGTCGATGATGCGCTCACCATCGCGTATTGTGCCATAGTGTAGCGTGTAGCCCTTAGCATTGCTAAGTGGCTTGCTGCCGTAAAATATCTTATCGGCGATGGCGATAGCGTCATTGCCACTTAGACGTATGACCATGACGGCACCTCCCGGCGCTGAGGCGGGGGCTACAATGGTGCTATCCATATTCGGCAGTTTGCTCATGGCGAGTTCGGTGGTGGGTTATGCACTAACGCGTATGCGCTGTCCGATGCTTATGGAGTTGGCGTTCTTCAACTTATTCCACTTCATAAGCTGATTTACCGTGCGTCCATACTTCTTTGCTATGCCTCCCAGCGTATCTCCCTTCTTTACGGTGTGATACTTGGCGGGTGGGGCCTCCGTCTTCTTCTTCTCAATGTTGGCGTGTATGACGTACTCTTTGAGGTATGTAGAGTCCTTGGCGTGTATGGCCTCCTCGTTTGTGAGATAGTCGCATATGCGGTCTGCGGGCAGCGTGAGCGAATAGCTCTTGGTTGTTGCCGGAATGATAGCCATGGTGTACTGTGGGTTGAGCATCTTCAATAGCTCGATATCGATATCGATAGTTGACGATATCTGTTCGAGGTGCAGAGGACGATTTATCATGATGGTATCCACGACCAATGGCATCGGGGGCTTGCTGTACTCTACGCCGTGTGCCTTGTGGTAGGCGAAGGCGTAGGTGGCCCCCATGAAGTAGGGTACGTAGCCGCGTGTCTCGGTGGGTAGCTCTTCGTATACATCCCAGAAAGAGCCATGATAGTTCTTGGGGTCGCCTCCCGAACGTATTATGGCGCGATTGACGCTACCGGGGCCACAGTTGTACGAGGCAATAGCCAACGTCCAGTCTCCGTATGCTTGGTACATGTTTTTCAGATACTTGCAAGCTGCGCGTGTGGCCAATAGTGGGTTGCAACGCTCGTCGACCAGAGAGTTAATCTCCAAGCCATACTCTTTGCCTGTACGGGGCATAAACTGCCATAGGCCCTTCGCTCCGGCGCGTGAGGTAACGGTGGGGTTAAGGCTCGACTCGATGACTGCCATGGCGCGTAGCTCAATGGGGAGTCCCGCCTTGGTCAGCTCCTCCTCAATCATCGGAAAGTAGTAGTAGGCATAGGACATTATTTGTGCATAGCCCTTAGACGAGAAACGCTCAATGGCGGCGCGCACCTCGTAGTTGTATTGCAGGGGTACGGGCGACATTAGGGCATTGAGGCGCGCAACGTATATGGAGTCCTTGTTGTCGGTCGAAAGGCTTTCGTCGATATATTTTGAGGCCTCTAAAAAGTCGTTGAAGTAACGCTCGTAATGCTCTAATGTATTGGTTGTTCGCCACATCGCAAGTAGCGAGTCAATCTGCTGCGGAGTGTTGATTTTTTTCTCGGGCGTAGTCGCCTCGGGCGTATCGTCAACTATCGCGAGCTCGTATGTGGCGTGGCTGCTAATCTTGTTTATGCTGTCCTGCTTTGCGGCAATCTGCTCCTGGCTCATATATTGCTTCTGGCGACGCTTGGGCTTGCGAAACAGACTATCAGCATAGGCTGTCGAGCATAGGGTAGAGGCGAGTATGACGAGCGTAATAAATCTTACGAATGGTTGCTTCATGGGGTATGTAGGTGTTAAAAGTTGAGACTCATGTTAAAGCCTACTGCGGGCTGGGAGTCTATGGCTGTGCAGCCGATATATGGCTCTACGTTCATCGATAGGTCGTCCGATATGTCGAAGTCTTGTAGGTGTGCATCGACGTGTGCGTCCATGACTTGCAAGAGATATATTCCTGCGGTGAGCAGGATACATAGGTCTCGGTTACGACGATAGCTATCTTTGAGGTTTTTGAGGAACGTTGGCGAGTAGTTGCCTCGGAACTCGTCGGGAGAGCCGTTGGGGTACTTCTCGGGGTTGGCCTCATAGTCGGCGCGCAGTGTGTAGGCCGTGGTGAAACGCTTATAACCACGGTTGTTCCAGTCGATTGTGTATATTGTCGAAGCCAAGCCACCGATGACTATCGGCACACGCCAATAGCTCTTATTGTAAATCTGACCTGCACCCGGACATATAAACGATAGGGTTGTAGCCTTTTTCACCTGCGATACGTCGTTTGTGGCGTAGTTGAGTGCAGCATCGCCAATGAAGTAGATGTAGCTTGCGATGGCCAATCCTGCGTATATCTGTCGGCGAGTATTGCTGCGTATCAGCTTGGTCTGTATCTTGTCGAGCTCGGGAGTACGCATATATCCGTGGTCGATAAGATATTGGTCGTATTGTTGTTTGAGGGGCTTATACTGCTTATTCTCGTAGATAAACATGCCGAGCGAAGCTCCAAAGGTGGGGTACAACACACCCAACTTCCAATACTGCTTGTTGTATATCTGTCCGAAGCCGGGGAGGGGTAGTGATAGCAGACACACCTTCGAGAGTCCCATGGAGTCGCTGATGAAGGGTTGGCGTACCTCGCCCTTTCTATTTAGGCGTATGCGACGGCCGTCGGGGGCGATGCTATCACCGCGACCGCGTGTTGTGGAGTCGCGTTTAATGCGTGCTGCGACAACTGCTCGTATCGAGTCGCGTGCTTCGGTTGTGAGTGTCGCATAGTCGACGTTGTCGATTGAGGCTATCGAGTCTACAAAGTGATAGTATATCGAGTCGCGACGTGCTGCGGTCTCGGCCTGGGCTTTGAGGAGTGCTGCCGAGTCGATGGGTACCAATTCGCCTTGATTGATTGAGCGGATGTTGCCGCGCAGCCTCTCTCGTGTAAACTCTTGGGCATACGACACCTCGGTGCTTACGAAGGCCATAAGCAGAAGAAGTGTTGTATATATTACTCGTCGCAGGGTCATTACTCAGTAAACGTCGAAAATGTGATTTTATTTTACGCGCTTCAAACGCTCTATTAGTCGGTTGATATCCTTGTCGTTGGTGCACTCAATGGTTATTCGGCTGCCTCCCGACTTGGTGCGCTTGATTGAGATGTTCTCCGAAAAAACACGCTCTAACTCCTCGATAAGCAGGGTGTACGTCTCGGGAAGCTCCTCGTTGTCGCTTGCACCAGGTGCGGTCGATGTCTCCGATAACTTACGCGCATACTGCTCCATCTGGCGTACCGAGAGAGCCTTCTTAATGCACTTTTTGAGTGCTTTGAGCTGTAACTCTTTGTCGAGTCCTGCGATAGCTTTGGCGTGTCCCATCGAGATTATGCCCTCTTTGAGTGCCAGCTGTACCTCTGCGGGCAGCGATAGTAGACGCATGTAGTTCGATACCGTTGAACGCTTCTTGCCAACCTTCTCGGCCATTGCCTCCTGTGTAAGTCCGCACTCGTCAATGAGGCGTTGCATACCGAGGGCTATCTCTATGGCATTGAGGTCTTGACGCTGAATGTTCTCCACAAGTGCCATGGCGTGAAGATCCTCATCCTCAACCTCGCGGATGTAGGCGGGTATGGTTGCGAGGCCTGCCTTCTGTGATGCGCGCCAACGACGTTCGCCACTGATGATGATATACTTGTCGTGGCTCTTGCGTTTAAGCGTAATGGGTTGGATGACGCCGAGCTGGGCTATCGACGCTGCGAGCTCTTCGAGACTCTCCTCGTCGAAAAGGTTGCGGGGTTGTAGAGGGTTGGGCTCGATGTCGGCAATGGCTATATCGGCCATCTCGGACATGGGGGTGGTGTGTGGCGATACGACATCTGTGCCAAAAATGGCGTCGAGACCACGGCCTAAGCCTCTCTTCTTCTGTGCTGTCATATATAGTTCTGTTTTTATCGGTTGTTTTAGTTGTCGCTCTTCTTGCGGTTACGTTTCAAAAATTCGCGTGCCAAGTTCAGGTAGTTTACGGCACCCGTTGCCGAGGCGTCGTAGAGCATGATAGGCTTGCCGTGCGAGGGAGCTTCGCCAAGACGGATGTTGCGCTGTATGATGGTCTCGTAGGCTAAGTCGGCGAAGTGCTCGCGTACCTCGCCAACAACCTGATTGTTGAGCTTGTTGCGCATGTACATCGTGAGGACAAAACCCTCGATTTGAAGTGCAGGGTTGAGACGGCTCTTGACCATCTTTATGGTGTTTAGCAGCTTGCTGAGACCCTCCAACGCCAAATACTCGCACTGCACGGGGACTAATACCGAGTCGGCAGCAGTGAGAATGTTTACCGTGGTAAAGCCGAGCGAGGGTGAGCAGTCGATGAATATGTAGTCATACGCATCGCGCACCGAGTCAACGATGCCCTTGATTATGTGGTGTGCGTTCTCCATGGTGGCCAACTCCGTGTCGGCAGCCACAAGGTTAATCGAGGAGGGTAGCAACCATAGTTTCTTGATGTCGGGGCTGTGGAGTATAACCTCGTCGGCACGTTTTTGACCAACGATACACTCGTAGATGCCGGCAAGGTTGATGTCGAAGCCTAAGCCTGATGTGGCATTTGCCTGAGGGTCAGCGTCAATAAGCAATACCTTCTTGCCTAATAGTGCTACCGATGCGGCGAGATTTATGGCGGTTGTAGTCTTTCCTACGCCGCCCTTCTGATTTGCCAATGCAACAACTTTTGCCATATCTTTGTAAGGTTATCTCAATATATATAAATAATGCGGACAAATTTAGTAAAATTTATCGGATTACGATGCCTTGTTTGTGGAAAATAACTATCTTTGTTTGATTTTTGTCGCTATTGTATCTCCGTAAAACGCTAATCGGCATAATAGATATGAAAAGATTGGTAAACATACTGCGCGATATGGCTCTCTTCGCCATTATATATATCGTCGCTTTGTTAGTCGTAAGGGCCTTTATCATACCCGACGACGACCTTAATTTTATGCTGTTCAGCCTGCTTAGCAGCCTCGTTGTATTTCTGCTTTTGGGTGTTTATGAGAGGGCAGTTTATAAGCAGCGACGACCAATATCGTGTCGTGCTTCGGGCTTCGACCCTCGCGCCGTGCTTTGGGGTGTTGTCCTGCTGGTTGCGATTTCGGTCGTAATATCGCCTCTCGAAGCTCTGCTTCCTGCCGATAATCAGACTCTTCCGGATGGTGGTTGGACGGTGCTGGCAGCCGTTATCTTAGCTCCGATTATGGAGGAACTAATCTTCCGTGGTCGCCTCATTTCGCTACTCGGACACTCGTGTCGACCGGGTGCGGCTGTGGTCTTGTCGGCACTTCTGTTTGCTGTGGCACACGGTAGTTTTGCTGTCGGCATAAACGCCTTTGTATCAGGAGTTATTTTTGGTTACTTCTACCTTTTGAAGAGGTCAATTATTACACCTATATTGCTCCATATATGTAACAATGCCGTGGCCTATTCGCTCATCATTCTCTCGTATCAAGATAAGAGCATACAGGAGCTTGTAGGGTCGTCGAATGCCTACTTTTTGATATATGCCGCAGCGTGGGTTGTTGTTGCCATAGGCATGATGCACCTCTTCCGTACGCTGTATCGTGCCGACCGTTCGCTGCCCGAAAATGTCGAAAATGTCGATGCGGAGATAACCTCCGAAGAGTAGCTGTAAGAAGATACAAAAATGGAGGCCCCCCCCCGGGGGCGGGG
>JAZRDV010000012.1:0-29297 GCA_045660465.1 Alistipes sp.
GAAGCCTTAGAGCCGATACCTATAATAATAAGCGCAGGGCACGAGCCCGAGCAATAAATCTCTTTAATATCGGCTCAACCCGCATATAATTCGAATGGCGGTATCGACAATCTACCGTGGTGCGCTATCAACTTGTTGATGGGCTGCATGCGAGGGGATGCCATGCTTGCATGAGCAGCGCATCGCATGTAGCACATGAGCAGTGAAACTGCGACGCACCACGGCAACGCCACTTACCACCACGGCAAACACCACAATAACCCCACACAACAAAAAAAAGCCCACGTAAAACGTGGACCTTAGTCTGTCGGGATACCGGGATTCGAACCCGGGACCTCCAACTCCCGAAGCTGGCGCGCTAACCGGACTGCGCTACATCCCGAACGGTTATAAAAAAAGAATTCACCCTCCCCAAAATATCACAGACCAAGCATCTCTCGACTTATGACCGACCGCAGCCCCACTTACGGTTAACCGTCATTGCGGGTGGGTGGCGAGTCATCTCTCGGAAATCTCGGCCCTCGTTGTCGGGATACCAGGATTCGAACCTGGGACCCCCTGCTCCCAAAGCAGGTGCGCTAACCGGGCTGCGCTACATCCCGATAGGGCGTGAATTCGGGTGGCAAAGATAACGTAAAAAAATAAATAGTCAAAATATTTCGGCTCTTTTTTGTCTATACCCTCCTTATATGGCTCTTTCGTCGCACCACACAAGGCTCTGCGTGGCACAGTTTATGCCGCGAATGTGGGACAACCATCTAAAATTTACGATAATGAACAAGACAAAGAGTGTTACTAATGCTACAACAGCCGTGTACGGCTCAAGCGAGATGGTGCACCCCGCACCTACGATGATTATTCCCGAGCACATGACAACGCCCGAGATTGCCTACCGCATGGTCAAGGACGAGACCTACGCACAGACGCAGCCTCGTCTGAACCTCGCGACGTTCGTTACAACCTACATGGACGAGTACGCCACACGTCTTATGAGCGAGTCGGTAGCCATAACCTTCATCGCCCAGACGGAGTATCCTCGCGTCGCTGTGATGTCGGGACGCTGCATCAACACCATCGCCAACCTATGGAACACCCCCGAGAAGGGCGACTGGAAGTGTGGCGCGCTGGGCATAGGCTCATCGGAGGCGTGTATGCTCGGTGGTGTTGCCGCATGGCTGCGCTGGCGCGAGCGACGCATGAAGGCCGGTAAGCCGACAGACAAGCCCAACCTCGTGATGAGTGCCGGCATGCAGGTAGTGTGGGAGAAGTTCTGCCAGCTATGGCAGATAGAGCTGCGCCAGGTGCCCCTGACGCGCAAAAACCGCACACTCGATGCCAAGGAGGCTCTTGCGATGTGCGACGAGAACACTATATGCATAGTACCCATTGCGGGTGTTACATGGACAGGACTCAACGACGACATCGAGGCCCTCGATGCCGCCCTCGACGAGTACAACGCCAAGACGGGCTACGAGATACCTCTGCACGTCGACGCTGCCTCGGGTGGCTTCATCCTCCCCTTCACGAGTCCCGAGACGAAGTGGGACTTCCGCCTGAAATGGGTTAAGTCAATATCTACATCGGGTCATAAGTTCGGCCTCGTATATCCCGGCTTGGGATGGGTTGTATGGCGCGACAAGAGCTATCTGCCGAAGGAGATGTCATTCTCGGTGAACTACCTCGGCGCGAACATCACGCAGGTGGGCCTCAACTTCTCACGTCCCGCGGCACAGGTGCTCGGCCAATACTACAACTTCATACGCTTAGGCCGCGAGGGCTACCGCTCGATACAGCAAAACTGCATGGAGATAGCACGTTACTGCCACGAACGCATAGGCCGCATGGCATGCTTCGAGAACTACTCCGAGGAGGTGGTAAACCCGCTGTTCGTATGGAGCCTCAACGAGGAGTACAACCGCACGGCGAAGTGGACGCTCTACGACTTGCAGTCGGCATTGCAGCAGAGCGGATGGATGGTGCCGGCATATAGTCTGCCGAAGAACATCGACGACATCGTCGTAATGCGCATCGTGGTACGCCAGGGCATGTCGCGCGATATGGCCGACATGTTGCTCAAAGATATTGAGAGTGCTGTTAAGGAGTTCGAGAAGTTGAAGTACCCGACGCAGTCGCGCCTCGCCTACGAGAAGCGTGAGAAGCAGCTTGGCAAGATATTTACGCACTAAGCGAAAATAAAAAAAGCGGTAGAGAAATCTACCGCTTTTTCAGTGCCCAGGACAAGACTCGAACTTGCACGAGCTAATGCTCACTACCCCCTCAAAGTAGCGTGTCTACCAATTTCACCACCTGGGCTTTGTGGTTTGGGTGTGCAAATGTAGTAACTATTTTTTATTTTGCAAAACTTTTAGCAAAAAAGTTTTAAGAAAAATATAGGCACGGTAGCTAACTCGCTGCTACCGTGCCTATTACGTTACAAAGAAAATTCTTGCTTCAAACGCTCAACTTCGTCCAAACGCTCCCAGCCGAAGAACTCTACCTCCTTGGCGAACTCCGTGCCACGGTCGCCAATGAAGCGCACAAGCTCCGTATAGGGGCGACGTCCGAAGTGTCCATAAGATGCCGTAGCCTCGAAGATGGGATAGTTCAAGCCGAAACGCTCGACGATAGCCGCAGGACGAAGGTCGAACATCTTGCCTATCTTCTCGGCAATCTCGCCATCCGACAGCTTAACATTCGACGTGCCGTAGGTATCGACGTATATCGACAGAGGCTGTGCAATACCGATAGCGTAGCTGAGCTGCACCAACACCTCGCGTGCGATGCCCGCAGCAACCATATTCTTGGCGATATGGCGCGCAGCGTAGGCTGCCGAGCGGTCAACCTTCGATGAGTCCTTACCCGAGAAGGCACCGCCACCATGAGCACCACGACCACCGTACGTATCGACGATAATCTTACGACCGGTAAGGCCTGTATCGCCATGAGGGCCACCGATAACAAACTTACCCGTGGGGTTAACGTGCAGGATATAGTCGTCGCCAATGAGCTTCGCCACGTCGTCCGAGGCACGCTCCAAGCGAGCCTTAACGCGCGGGATAAGGATATTGCGCACATCGGCCTCAATCTGACGCTGCATAGCCTTCTCGGCCTCAGCCTCGGTCATGCTCTTCGAGGGGAGAATAAACTCGTCGTGCTGCGTAGATACAACGATAGTATGCACACGCTGCGGGCGACGCTCATCATCGTACTCGATGGTTACCTGGCTCTTCGAGTCGGGGCGCAAGTAGGTCATAACCTCGCCCTCGCGACGGATAACGGCCAACTCTTTGAGGATGACGTGCGAGAGTATAAGCGTGGCGGGCATGAACTCGCGGGTCTCATCTACGGCATAGCCGAACATGATACCCTGGTCGCCGGCACCCTGCTCCTCGCCATCCTTACGGTCGACACCCTGGTTGATATCCGACGACTGCTCGTGGATAGCCGACAAGACGCCACACGAGGCTGCGTCGAACTGATACTCGCTACGGTTGTAGCCGATGCGGTCGATGACGCGACGTGCAACACTCTGAATATCGACATAGGCATTTGAGCGCACCTCGCCCGACACGACCGTAAGACCCGTGGTGCAGAGCGTCTCGCAGGCAACCTTCGAACGAAGGTCACGACGCAAAAACTCGTCGAGGATAGCGTCCGAAATCTGATCGGCCACCTTATCGGGATGACCCTCAGATACTGATTCTGATGTAAATAAAAAAGCCATACGTAAAAGTTTTATTTGTTTAACGTATGGAAGGGGAATTGCGTATAAAAAATGATGCCTTTTAGCAGTTTTTTATTGTGGTTGCAATAAGTCCAAATCCTTCCACATTCATTTCGGGGGCAAAGGTAGCAATAAATTCAAAAAGTGCAACCCTTTGTCGATAATATTTTATTATCGGTATATAACACACCCTTATAGTACGAGACAAAAAAAATAGTCGGAACTCGCGCTCCGACTATTTTTCGTTCTTTTCTACGTCGCATTAAAATCCCGGTTTGGGGTGCTTCGGGTCGCGGACGTCGTATATCTCGCCTACGGCACCACTCGAAAGCGTACCCTGGATACGATGTCCCGCGTCGTCCACACAGTCGAAGGTGATGCAAACACCCGTTGCGGTCTCCTCGAACTTAATAGTACCATCGACGATGGGTGCCGACCCCTGGTTCCAATCAATATAGCTTTGATCACACTGCACATACCATGAATACGAGGCAAAACCGCGCCATGTGCCGGGAACAAACGTGCCGGCATAGTTGCTGCCCATCTCGGGCTTATAGGCCTTATACTCGCCCAAGTAGGCTCCCGGGGTGTAACCCTTGGCGGGGTCGACAAGGATAGTGAAGAGGAAGTATTTTCCCGTGAAACTGCTAATGTCGTCGATAGACGATATAGACCAATTATCGCAGCCTACGCCATAATCATCGCCATAGTAGTGGCAGCGGATATAGACATTATTTTGGTTGAAGATAAGGTCCTCGGTAAGGGTACTGTACTGCTCGGGAGCATCATCGTCATAGCCGAGAGTCTTACTACCCTTGTAGATAATCTCGTGGCGGCAGCCATCCTTAGTGGTTACGTCGACATAAATCTGCTCATCGGTAACGGTTACCGAGCCACTGGTAAACTTCACAGGATTAACCTCCTCGCCATAGACAACATAGTCGCTACCATCGTTCGTGAACGAATCCTTATTACCCTTATTGCGCACATCGAGTTCATACACGCCATTAGGCAACTTATCTTCGCCGAAACCACCTATACTGTCCGAGTAGATATCGAAACGATAGAGATAGCTGCTCTCGCCCACATTATCGGCCGCAGGCATACCCTTATCTGTAAAGCATACCGTATAGTTGAAGATTGTATCCGACATGGTGTCGCGACCATTGAACGAGCCATTCAGCACGCAATCATCGAGGAGCACCTCGCTGGGAGCGCGTCCCTTCTGGCGAACGCCCACGATGAACGACTGATCGGCACCATACGCCACAACAACCATAGCTTCGCGCGCCTCCTCAGACTCGTTAGCCTCGACATAGAAGCGCACCTCGCCCTCCGAATAGTTGAAGTCGGTGAGCCAATCAACATCAACATCGACCTCGGCATAGACACGAGCATCCGTAACAGGGTTCTCGATAGTGTACGTTACAACAGCATGGCCACCATCGGCATCATACTCAATGACGCTCGACGAGGTATTCGTAAACGTAGAGCTCGACGTGTCGACAGAGCTGCCATCAATAGGCTCCGGCGTAGGCTCGCACGCCACAGCCACCATTGCCGCACACATCACAAGATAAAGGAGTTTTTTCATAATATATTACACTTTTATATTCGTCCAACAACGCAATTAATTTGCGGGTTGAAGCTCCGCATCGGGATTGTTGCTATCCTGATTTAAGTAGCCATCCATGCTACAACGGAACGTGCCGACAATCTTAAAGCCGTTATCGTCCACGCAGTCGTACGTTACCAAGTACATATTGCCATCACGCTCGATGGTGATCTTGCCACCCACAAGCGGGCCTCCCCACGTATTGATAACCTGACTTTGCTCACAGCGTCCACACCACGAATTAACCGGATGACCATCGTGCAAATCGCCGGCAGCATAGGTGTTATACAACTCTGCACCTGAGCCATTTGCCGGAGCCACGGTGTACTCACCGAGGAAGGCATCCTCCTTATAGCCACCCTTAGCCTTATCGACCATGAGGATAAGCATGAAGTAGGTGCCATTCATAGGCATCACCGTCTGGCACATATCGACATACCACACATCGCAGCCAAGACCGTAATAGTCGCCACGATAGTAGGCATGCATGAAGCCTGAGTCGTGGTTAAAGTTGAAGTTCTCGGTCATACGCGAGTAGGGACGCTCAATAGCGACCATATCGTAGCCACCCGTAACCAACTCGCCATCGAACGTTACGCGGTGCCACTTGCCATCGCGAAGGCGAATACGGGCATCAATATGTCCGTCGCTAACGACAACCTTGGCGTCGATGATGGCCGTCTCGCTCTTCTGGCCCATCTCCGAGACCTCAACATAGGCACTCTTATCGCGACTCAGCGTACCGGGAGCACCCGTGCTGCGACTATCAAAGGTGTACGTACCCTCAGGTATCGCACAATCCGTGAAGTCGAAGCCACACGATACATCCGAGAAGAGGTCGAGACGATACTGCTTACTACCATAGAATTGGTTGCTGCTCGACGGAGCCTTTCTATCAGAGAGGATGATGAAGTAGTTGTAACCCGGAGTGCTCATCTTGCCGTTATATGTACCGCAGAGATACTCAGCCTCGAAGACAACGTCGTACTCCGTCGCGTCGCCCTGGTTTACGCCCACCAAGAGGCTATCGGTGCCATACGACACGGTGATTATCGTCTGTCGAAACTCCTCGACGCTCTGCGCAGCAACCTCGAAGTCGATAACGCCGTAACCAACCGTGGTGATGGTAATCCAATCGGCCGTGCACTCCACACTCGGCAGTGGCTCGGGCACAGGCGAATAGCGCGTAGCCTCGTCCTTAACCTCAGCCAGGGTGTATGTAATCTGACCTACGCCACCTGCGGCGTCAAACTCCATCTGCGCCTTAGACGTGAGCTCCAACTTATAGTTCTTTGCCTCGGGTGCGGGCGTCTCCTCACAACCGGCAGCAAAAAGCAGAGCCGAGAATAGGGCTATAACAGAAAGCAATCTCTTCATAATCAATTAGCATTAAATGTTTTACTATTCAACTAAGGTTATCAGCCACGCAGACTACTCCTCGTAACCCAAGGTCAGCGGGCCCTCATACACGACGTGATGTGTTGCACCATTGCCATCCACAAGCTCGGCCTCGATACGGTTTTCGGTGATGGTTACAACACCCTCGTCGAAACCAAGACACGCCTCGATGTTACCGCTATCGTCCACAAGCCAACCCGACGATATCGTTGCGCTGAAAGTACCGGGCTCGTAGGTATCCATGGCGTCGAGCTCGTAGACGCCAACAGGCACTACGGGAGCAGAATAGCTCGACGACTTAGGCGAATAGAGGTCGAAGCGGAAGTGTGTGCACGAATGGTCCGAATCGCCCTTCAAACCCTTCTCCGAAAGCATGATATAGTAGTTGTACGACGCTGAGATAGCACCATAGTACTCGCCATTGAGATAGGCCATATTGAACTCGAAGTCATACGACGACGCCACATAAGCCTCCTGCTTAACCGTAACCTCGAAGCTCTGCTCGCCATAGCTTACGGTGATTATACCCTCGCGGGGCTCCTCGACGCTATTTGCGGCAACCTCGAAAGCGATTGTCTGACCCGCCGTAGCGGTAATCCACGCCACGTTTGCTACGGCCTCAACCTCAACATTCTCAACGGGATACTGCAAGGTATAGGTAATCTCGCCACTGCCACCGGCACACTTGAACGACACCTCCGCAGCGGATGTGAGCGTCAGCACGGGGTCGGGCATGACGTATGCCGCCTGCATAACCTTCACTTCGAGGCTCTTCTCGCCGTAGCTTATGGTAACAACGCCCTCGCGAGGCTCCGTAAGCTCATTAGCCGAGACCTTAAAAGCAATCTCGCCATCGCCCATGGAGAGGTTCGTAATCCACGCCACATCGCGCGTTACGCCCACTTTGAGCGTAGCATCGGGGTTTGTAATCTGATATTTGATAAGGCCATCGCCACCCTCGGCCTCAAATGACAGCTCGGCCGCCGAGGTCAACGTAATGTCATACTGGGGGCCCTGGGGCTCGGGAGTAGGCTCCTCGCATGCCACGAGGCTGAACGATAGTGCTGCAAACAGCGCAAAAGCGAATAATTTTCTCATAACTTATCTGTTTTTGTTTATTAAATTTTACAAATTTCATAACAAAGATATGCAAACTTTTCTAACGCACAACACTTTTAGTTGTAAATATTTATAAACAGGTCTTTTTACGCCCTCAAAATCGAAGCTGCGCCACAGCGCACGCCGATGTCTGCTGCACCTCGGTGGAGCAAAAGTTTGTAGCGACATGGGCACAAGAACACCCAAACATCGCGGGTAGAAAAAAGTATACCCGCAACGTAAGAATCAACAGACCCACACAACACGGTACTACCCCGCAGCACGGGTATTAGAAAAGATACCCACATTATGGTGGCATCCATATTTAATACAATGAATATCTGTGCAATAAAAAATATGCGGGTAGAAAAAAGTATACCCGCAATGTGAGAATCAATAGGCTCACACAATGGTACTACCCCGCAGCACGGGTATTAAAAAAGATACCCACAATGTAGTGGAATCTATATTTAAGATATTGAATATCTGTGCAATAAGAAGTATCGGGCAAAAAAAAGTATACCCAAATGGTTTTTTTTGGGGGGGGGTGTAACGAGGGGACTGTGGGCGATGGGATGATGAGACAGTGGGACGATGAGATTGAGGGACAGAGGACGGGGAGGGGTGAAATATGCAAACTATTTAAGATCTACCATGCGCAGTTTGCGTCCAAGTTCACGGACATAATTTTCTATCTCAACGCGACGCTCAAACGAGGGACGCTTAACGCCATTGACATATTGCTGCATCAGCGTCTCGTTGATACCCGTAGCACGAGCCACCTGGCGGACATTGAGCACCGGAAATGCGTTGAATAACTCGCCGATATAATTACGCTCTAAGGTCAATCTTGTTCTATGCTTCTCCATAATCTTGTTTTCCACAAATGTAGTCATTATTTTTCAGGGCTGCAACATTTCTGACAAATAGTTAAACACAACCCTCAAATATTCATGCTTTGTAATATTGAATGCCCCAACGACGACAAGGTCAATATTAATAAAATCATCACAAATTGCACTACCCACATTTAAGCATCCAACCTACACATACAAAATTGACCCACAAGATATTACGCTAATACACCACCAAATTGTGGGTATTATTTTTAATACCCACACACCTTGTATCACACTGATATACACCTTCTTACAGCAAATACCACCAACATTGCGAGTATTATTTTTAATACCCACACTCCTATTATCACATTGAGGAGCACAACCTTACATCAAGTATCGCTAAATTGCGGGTATTATTTTTGGTATTGATATACAAATTTACACTTAAAAATTTTGTTATCTCCTACTCTTTTCCGATAATATGATATTAAATACTGTTAATATTTCATACGCGAGGTCTCTTTTAGGACCGAGGTGTATTGTTATCGTAGGATATTCAATCCTTCTAACTCCTATTATTAGTGAATAATTAAATATTTTCGTGTCACTGGTGCCAACAGACGTTCCATAAGATGTTCTGGATGCCGAAGAAGCTCCAATTACTGCGCCAACAGGCCCCGCAATTAAACCACCCACCACACCTCTACCAATCAATGAACCAGTATTGGTTTTGGTATTTATTGTTGTACTGACATTGCCTCTCTCAATCCTACTATCATCAATTAGCGAACACGAGATAATATCATCAAAAGATAACTCCTTACAATCGATGATAACGATATATGATTTAGCAAAAACTATAATCTCATTATCAATATTGTTGCTATAACGAATTACTTTATCAGGTTCTCCATATTTTTCGTAAAGCGAGTTTTTATATTTTGCATACCCAATTCTCTTTTGTTTTAGATGTCCTTCAAATTCAGCCTTAGCTTCCTTTCTGTTAATTCGTTTGACTTCATCTTTCTTATAACCCACAAATATATAATATATTATAGAACCAAGTCCGTACAAAATCGCAAGTGCAACCAAACCTAAAAAGACACTGGTTATTACTAAAATAATCGTCCGAAACATAGTATATCAAGAGTCTAATTAAAAAATAGTCCAATCGTTAAATGAAACAAGTGTAATTGCTTACAAATTACAAAATCTTAATCCCAACCGTGTTCATTGAAATAAGCATCAATCGCATCTAAATCTCTTTGCTGCTCTATCGAGCTTTTATAATGATATTGTTGGCTACCATCAGTAGAAGTATATCTACCATCCCCAGTATAATCACCTTTTTTGTCACTCGAAGAGTTACGTCCAGAACAAGAAAACAAGCTCATAGATATTGCACACAGCAACATTAATCCGAAAAACTTTTTCATAATGCTTTGATTTTAAGTCAAACAATAAGTTTCTTTGCCGCAGATAGCAACCGTTTAACTTAAAATTAGGAGAAAACCTAAAGGAGAAAACCTAAAAAAGAAACGTGGGTAGTGCCTATCGGAAGAAGGGACGACCAAGTACCCATACGAACATAAGCACACCCACGCCATACGGCGTGAGCATTTAATGCGCCTATTGTCTGTTCGTTTAATAATTTTGGTCGTTTTACTTCACGAAACAATAGCCCTAAATGCCATCAAAAGAAACTGCGTATTCCGCAATTCCGATTACAAAGGTAAGAAAAAGTTTGGAGATTAGAAAATATCATTGGGAATTATTTACACATTTGGATTTATAAATCTGGAAGTGTAACTCACAAGACGAAGCGTATTCGTTAGTGATTTTCCCGTGGGGTTGTTCACGCAACCCCTTTTTCTATTGCCTAGTGTAATCTGCTATATAAGTGCCTTATTTTTAATACCCATACACCTTTTATCATACTGAGGCGCAGAACCATACATCTAGTATCACTAATTTGCGGGTATCTTTTTTTTTAATACCCACACACCTTTTATCATTCTGGCGAGCAACAACTTGCACAAAATGCACCACACGACACGGCACTACTCTGTGGCATGGGTATTAAAAAAGATACCCGCAATGATTTTGAATGGCGGCGGGTGGTGGTGGGTAGCAGTGGGTAGCAGTGGATGGTGAGACAGTGGGACTTTGAAATGATGGGACGACTCGAACGACTCTGGCGGCTCACCCAACAGAAAGAATTACTTATTGCCTTAATATTTTTGTTTCTGGACGAGGGGACAATGGAAAAATGGGACAATAAATTTGGCGCGCGGTGGGTAAATATGGGTAGTTATGAGTAATGATGGGTAGAAGTGTGTAGTTGTGGGCGAGTCTTTTTGTGCGCCACTTACTACTACATACCACACCTACCGCTAATTATAACTACCTACTGTACCTATGTCTACCTACCACTACCCATAATCTCGTGTGCCAAGGGTAGTTGCAATAATTGAATAGGTCCAAACTCAAACCAACAAAAACAACACTGTCAATCGGCCATCGAACAGCATACAATAACATACAACAGCCCACAATAGCTCGACATGCTGCACTTTTACACTATTTTTTCTTGGCGTTATAATTTTTTTGTGTTATCTTTGCACTGATATAGTGGGCTGCTGGGGCCTTACGCCAAAGGCGTAAAGGAGCAAAAAGGCGGATGTGTAGGCTCGCGATTGTGAATATTGCACGAATACTGAACATCCGAACAGCAACACAACGACGCCCACGTCATGTTTAACTAACGAGAAATGCACCATGGACGATGGCTATCATTCCAAAAATAACTGCCGTGTCGTATCTCAATACGATACCCTTTGTCTATGGCTTGCAGCACGCAGATAATCTGCGCGCCGACCTTCTGTTAGCACCCCCCGCCGACTGCGCAAAGAACTACATCGAGGGTAAGGCCGACATAGCCCTACTGCCCTCAGCCGTAGTGCCTCAACTCACAAATACAAACATCATCACCGACTACTGCATAGGTGCCGTAGGCCCCGTACGCACCGTAACGGTGATGACCAACACGCCAATAAAGGAGGTGAAGCGTATTTGGCTCGACGCGCACTCGCGCACCTCGGTACAGCTTTGCGGATACCTCGCCGAGCACAAGTGGTACATCGCCCCCGAGTGGCGACACATGGACGACTACGCCATCGCGGACAACCCCGTTGATGGTGATGCCTTCCTACTCATTGGCGACAAGGTATTCGGCTACGAGGGACGCTTCAAGTACACCTACGACCTCGCTGTGGAGTGGCGCGAGGCGACATCGCTACCCTTTGCCTTTGCGGTATGGGTGGCACGCAAGGGTGTATCGTACGAGGTAACAGACGCCCTGCAACACGCCCTAACGTTCGGCGTGGAGCATATTTGGGAGGCTGTTGCCGAGTCTCGCTACATGGGTTCGGACAACGGCCTGACGGCATACGACTACCTCACACGCAACATAGATTTTATCCTCGACGAGGAGAAGCATCGCGCACTGAAAAAGTTCTGGGACGCGGGCCTACGTGTAACGCCCCGATCCTTTTAGGGTGCCGGGGGCTAAACAGCCCTGCTGAGGTCGCACCAAAATCTCCAATATGTGGCTCGGCCACACCAAGAAGAAGCCCCCATGGGGTAAAGTTGAATAGTAAAGAATAAAACTTTTGGAGGAGATATGATTACAATCTACCTGAAACAGTACAACAAGATAATCCGCAACGCTGATCCCGATCTTTTCGACGAGCTCGGCTTCGATGATATTCTCTGGATAGACCTCTTGGACCCCTCAATCAAGGAGCAGAAGGCCGTGGAGAACTTCATGGAGCTGAGTTTGCAGACACGACAGCAGGTCGAGGAGATTGAGTCGACGTCGAAGTACTCGGAGACCGAGAATGCGATAATATCGAACTCGAACTTCTTCGTACCCCAGGGCGAGAGCTTCACCGTGGAGCCCGTGTCGTTCATAATCTCGAACGAGGGTGTACTCGTCTCGATGCGTCAGGCCGAGTTCCGCACATTCCGCGAGGCCGAGAAACGCTTGCAGATGAACTACCGCAGCTACTCGACGGGTTATCACATCCTCATATCGCTCTTGGAGGTGCGCATCGACTACGATGCCGACCTCGTGGAGATGGTGGGTAAGCAGGTTGCGACCATAAGCAAGGATATAAGCAGCGGCTCGAAGATCGACAAGGAGGTATTGTACCGCATCAACGCCTTGCAGGAGAACACCATGTTGCTGCGAGAGAACATCTTCGATAGGCAGCGCGTGTTGTCGAATATCCTGCGCTCGGAGCGTTTTCCCAACGATGTCTACCCGCGCTTGCAGCTGATGCTCAAAGACGTCAACTCACTTATCAGCCACGCCGATTTCAGCTTCCAGCGTCTGGACTATATCCAGGATGCGGCACTAGGTCTTATCAACATCGAGCAGAACGAGATAGTAAAAATATTCTCTGTGGCAGCGGTAATCTTCATGCCCGCGACATTGGTAGCGAGCATGTATGGCATGAACTTCAAGTTTATGCCCGAGCTAAATTGGGAGTACGGCTACCTATGGGCCATTGCGCTGATGCTCATCGTCTCGGGAGCTACGATATGGTTCTTCAAGTTTAAGAAGTGGCTCTAATAGACCACCGACGACCTATTGCGTCAGTTACTAACCTATAAACATAATACTATGTCATTCAAAAACATCTCTCTATTTGCGTTCATAGGCACTTTGACACTTGTGGCGGAGGCCCTGTTCTACTTACTGCTGAACATGCAAGTTATCGAAGTAGATTCGTGGAATACGGATGACTGGAATACGTTCTACATTACCACCGGCACAATAAGCCTATTCGGCTACGGCTCGCTTGCGCTATTCTTCTTGACATTGTTCAAACGTCAAAAATAGAGTACGATGAAGACAAATCAGAATATGGACACAGCACCCCAGAATACAACACACGGAGGCGAGGATATAGCCGAGGCTTTGGGCATTGAGCAGAAGGACAACAACCCTACTGAGACACCCGCAGAGGAGCAGAACAACAGCGCAGAGAACACACTTAACTTCATCGCCAACCTAACACTCTTCCTTGGCATTTTCATTTCGGTAATCTGTCTCTTCACGATATGTTTTGTCGAGACACCCAAGGATGACTACTTTGATACAACAGAAAAGGTGTTTAGCTGGCACGGCTTCATGATTACGATAGCGGTATTTATATCGTCGTTAATGAGCTGGGCTGTACTCCGCGTCTTCACCAATATATCGCTCACATTGAAGCAGATAAATGGAAAAATAAAGCAATAATGTAACGCATTGGCTGACGATAGGCTGCTCGATATGAGCAGCCTATCGTTTTTGAGGGGGGGGGCTCATCGTCTCATTGTCTCGTTGTCTCATTGTCATTTTTTTGAATATGAGACTTTGGGACTATGGGACGACGCGGCCGACATTAAAATCTTGCTCGAAGCGCACCACACCTTTCAGTTTTCACTTTTCACTTTTCAGTTTAATAAAACTTCGCAAAAAAAATGCCGTCAATGAACTTCATCGACGGCATTAACATTAGGGCGATACATCACCCCTATCGTAACGAATTAACGGCGAGGCTTAATATCAAGCTTCACGGGCTTAATCATATTTTCGGGCGAGAGGATAGTATCAAGCTCCTCCTTGGTGAGGATACCATCTTCGAGCACGATGTCATATACACGGCCACCGGTTGCCATAGCCTTCTTGGCAATCTTCGTAGAGTTCTTGTAACCGATGATGGGGTTAAGAGCCGTAACGATACCGAAGCTATCCTGAACATACTTGCGGCACTGCTCCTCGTTAGCCTTGATGCCATCAACACAGTTTACACGCAAAGTATCGAAGCCATTCATCATAATCTCAGCCGACTCGAAGCAGCACTGTGCCATTGTAGGCTCCATGGCGTTGAGCTCCATCTGAGCCTCCTGTGCGCACATAGCCACACATGCATCGTTACCGATAACCTTGTAGCAAATCTGGTTCATAACCTCGGGGATAACGGGGTTAACCTTACCGGGCATGATTGACGAACCGGGCTGACGTGCGGGAAGGTCGAACTCGTGCAAGCCACAACGAGGACCCGACGCCAAGAGACGAAGGTCGTTACAAATCTTATTAAGCTTAACAGCTACACGACGCAATGCCGATGAGTAGCCCACCATGCAGGTGGTATCCGACGTAGCAGCAACAAGATCCTCAGCAAGCTTAATATCCCAGCCTGTAATCTCGCGCAAGGCAGCGATACACTTACCAGAATACTCGGGCTCAGAGCAGATACCCGTACCGATAGCCGTAGCACCCATATTCACTGTGAGGAACTCCTCGGCAGCAAACTCCAAGTTCTTCTTCTCCTCGCGCAAAATCTGTGCGAAGGCACCAAATGTCTGACCGAGGGTCATGGGCACAGCATCCTCGAGCTGTGTACGACCCATCTTCAAGATGTGAGCAAACTCCTTAGCCTTCTTGTCGAACGCCTCGATAAGAAGCTCGAAGTGCTGCATATACTGCTTGTGTGTAGCGTAGAGACCGAGGTGAATACCGCAGGGGTATGCGTCGTTGGTCGACTGCGAGCAGTTTACATGGTCGTTAGGTGAGCAGAACTGATACTCGCCCGCCTCGTGGCCCATAATCTGCAAAGCACGGTTTGCGATAACCTCGTTAGCGTTCATGTTGGTTGTAGTACCTGCACCACCCTGAATCATGTCGCAAGGGAAGTGCTCGTGGTGCTGACCCTGCATGATTTCGAGGCAAGCCTTAGAGATACCGTCGAACTGCTCGTCGGTAAGAAGGCCGAGCTGATGGTTGGCCTCAGCAGCAGCGAGCTTAGTGATAGCCAAGCCGTTGATGAACAACGGATAGTCCGAGAGGTGGAAGCGGCTGATGGGGAAGTTCTCAATACCGCGCAATGTCTGAACACCATAGAGAGCCTCGACGGGAACCTGCATCTCGCCGATAAGGTCGCTCTCAACACGAGTTTTACCTGAATAGTTAATTGCCATAGTTTGTGTTTTTATGATTATTTAGTTATTTTAGGTTCTGCACTAATTCGTCAATTAATATGTAAAGGTACGAAAAAATTTGTGAAACGAACAATTATTTCGACTTTTATTTTTACCCTCACACTTTTGAAGCCCTTTTTTCTATGTAGCGTAGAAAAATACCCCTTCGCCACGAAGTACCTTTGCGGAGGCGATGCACAACTGCAACACCCTCGATATCACGTCAAATAAAACCTACTTAATTATGAAAAAAATTGTCCTCTGCGTGGCTCTATCGGCCATCGCAACAGCCCTTCTATGTGGCATCTTTATTCAGCGCATGAGCCAAGAAAATCAGCGTCTTAGGCGCAACCAACACTCTCTGCTACAAGAGGTTGAATTATACCGTACTCGTGCCGGCGACGCGGCAGCATCTGTCGAGGCTCTCACACTTCAACTCGACGAATTTCGAGAGCAGCGCGCCGAGGATGCCGACTACATCCGCTCGCTCAACATACGCCTGCGCCGCGCCGAAAGCTACGCCAAGAGCGTCGTCGAGAGCCACCACTCTGCTACCCTACCACTGCGCGACACCATCATCCTACGCGACACGGTGCGTATCTTCGCCTTCAATGACACGTGGAGCAGCCTTGTGGGGCATATCGCCAACGACACACTGCACTACAACCTACACACCATCGACACCCTGCGTCAGGTTATCCACCGCATACCACACCGCTTTCTCTTCATCCCCTACGGCACAAAGGCCATACGTCAGGAGATAACATCGTCAAATCCGCACACCACGCTGGTCTACACCGAGTATATCGAACTTGGTAAAAAGCATAGGAAGAGACGATAACATAGCGACAAAACTGCGTAAAGTATTGGAATATTTAACAATTATTTGTATTTTTGTCTGATAATAGAAGGTATTATGCAGCGAGTAGCAATTTTTCCGGGTTCGTTCGACCCCTTTACGCGAGGCCACGAGGCAGTGGTAGACGAGGCATTGCGCCTCTTCGACCGCGTAATAATAGCCATAGGACACAACCCCTTAAAGCGCGGATTGCTCAGCGCAGAGAGCCGTAAACGCCTCATAGAGAAGGTATATGCCGACAACAGCCGTGTGGAGGTTACGCTCTACACCTCGCTCACGGGCGATGAGGCGCGACGTCTCGGTGCTAAGACAATGATTCGCAGCGTGCGCAACGCCGCAGACTTCGACTACGAGCGCACGATGGATCATGCCAACCGCCACATCTTCCCCGAGTTACGCACGGTAATAGTCATTGCACCGGCCGAGGTCGAGCACATATCGTCGTCGCTCGTAAGAGAGCTACACGCATTCGGCCACACAACGGACGACCTGCTACCTGCGGGCATACACCTCGAAGATTACCTCGACAAATAGAACTAAAACTCAAATTATATGCAATTTACAGCAGAGATGATCGCCGGACTACTCAACGGCGTTATCGTAGGCGACAAGAACGCGACAGTAAGCACCGTATCGTCAATCGACGGCGGCAAGGAGGGCTCATTGGCATACCTCATAAACCCCAAGTATGAGCAGTATCTATACACCACAAATGCCACTATCGTGTTGGTCGACAAGAGCTTCGAGCCTAAGGAGGAGGTGCGCACAACGCTTATCAAGGTAGACAACGTGGGACAGTGCGTGCTCAACCTCTTGGAGATGTACAACGCCACACGCCCCCGCAAGACGGGTATCGCGAAGATGGTATCCATCAACGAGAAGGCCGAGGTAGGCGAAGGCTGCTACATCGGCGACTTCACCGTCATCGAGGCGGGTGCAAAGGTTGGCAAGGATTGTCAGATATATCCCCAGTGCTACATCGGCGACAACGTAACCATCGGCGAGGGCACAAAGATATACCCCGGCGTGAAGATTTACGAGGGTTGCAAAATCGGCAAAAACTGCATCCTCCACTCGGGCGTAGTCATCGGTGCCGACGGCTTTGGCTTTGCACCTAAGGAGGATGGCACCTTTGCCAAGATTCCGCAGCTCGGCATCGTCATCATCGAGGATAACGTGGAGCTCGGCGCGAACACTTGTATCGACCGCGCGAAGACCGACGCCACAATCATACGCCAGGGCGTGAAGCTCGACAACCTCATTCAGATTGGCCACAACGTGGAGATAGGCTCCAACACCGTGATGTCGGCACAGGTGGGCATCGCCGGAACGTCGAAGATTGGCTCTAACTGCTTCGTCGCAGGTCAGGTGGGCGTTGCCGACCATGTTACCGTAGGTAACCGTGTGCAGATAGCCTCGAAGACCGGTATCGACAAGAATGTCCCCGATGGCGAGATTCGCTTTGGCTACCCCGCACTTCCGGGCTTGCAGTACCACCGTTCGTTTGCCGTCTTCCGTCAGCTTCCCGACCTTGCAGCCAAGGTTCGCGAGTTGGAGAAGCGACTCAAAGCTGTTGAGCAGTAGCACGACCTATTAAGCGCGCCGCCCGTGGAGAGCACATACCGCATAATGGGCATTGACCCCGGAACGAACTATATGGGCTACGGCATCATCGAGATTGCCGGGGGCAAGCCTCAGGCTGTGGTCATGGGCGAGATAGACATGCACAAGATTAAGGATGCGCACCAGAAGCTGCGCTACATCTTCGAGCGTGTCAAGCAGCTCACCGAGAGCTACCACCCCTCGGAGGTGGCCTTCGAGTCGCCATTCTTTGGCGAGAATGTGCAGTCGATGCTCAAACTTGGCCGTGCGCAGGGCGTAGCCATCGCCGCGGTGCTCAGTGCCACGGAGCAGACACCCATTGCGGAGTATGCACCGATGCGTATCAAGCAGGCGATAACGGGTCGCGGCACGGCAACGAAGCAGCAGGTGGCCACGATGATAAACTCGATACTCGGCACCGACTATCAACCGCGCAAGCTCGACGCCACGGATGGCATGGCCGTCGCCTTGTGCCACTACTTTACGCAGTCAAACGTTCTGACACGCGCCACAGCGGGCGAGAGACGCAAGGGCTTAGGCGGAGATAGCAAGGCGCGCAAGGGAAGTACATCGTGGGAGACATTCGCAAAGAGCAACCCCGAGCGCATAAAGCAATAGACAACGAAAAAGAGCGTTAGTTAGGAATAGATAGAATAATTAAAATATGGAGTAGATATGAAAAAGATTTTTGCACTTCTTTGCGCTGTGGCCCTCGTGGCGTGTGGCACACAGCCCAATAGCGACAAGGAGCAGGGCAACGAGCAGGGCAACGAGGCTGTTGCTTGTTCGGCAGACTGCGTGACGATGACTATCACGGGCGACTTCTCGAACGAGGCATCGTTCAACGAGGGCGACGAGGTTAAGCTCTACCTCACAGGCACTACCGATGTACTCGCCACCACGGAGCTCGACAAGGAGAAGCACTTCACCGCAAAGGTAAGCACTCAGCCCGAGCAGTATATCAGCGTTGCGGTCAATGGTCGTCAGGCTATCGAGCTTATCACCGAGGGCCGCGATATCAACATCACACCCGGTGCTGTGGGCGAGCCCTACAAGGTTAGTGGCACACGCTACAACGATATGCTCAACAGCTTCGGTAAGCGCGTAGCCGAGATTTTCGAGCCTATATACATCGCACAGAGCGAGGAGGAGGCCGAGAAGATTCTCGACGAGATGCTCGCCTACGTAGAGGAGCAGACTCTGGCAAACAAGGATAACATCCTCTCGGTGCAGATGGTGCAGTTCTACGGCTTGTATAGCGACGACCAGGCGCGCTTTGCCGAGCTATTCGCCGAGATTAACCCCAAGTACGAATACTTGAAACTCTATCAGGGCACAAAGCGCACGCTCGTTGGTGGCAACATCACACACATCACCCTCCCCGACACCGAGGGTAAGAAGGTATCTACCGAGAGCCTTTTGAAGCAGGGCAAGTGGGTACTTATCGACTTCTGGGCAACATGGTGTGGCCCCTGCCGTGCCGAGATTCCCCACCTTGTAGCCGCCTACGAGAAGTTTGCACCTAAGGGCTTGGAGATTTATGGTATCACGCTCGACCGCCCCGGTAGCGAAGATAAGTGGAAGGAGTTTGTGGCCGACAACAAGATGACATGGGTCAACGTATGGGGCTACGAGGATAACAAGTGTGAGGCTGCCGATAGCTACAATGTGGCCTCTATCCCCACAAACTTCCTCTTCTCGCCCGACGGAAAGCTTGTAGCAAAGAATTTGCGTGGCGAGGACATCGAAAAAATTCTTGCCGAGCACATCAAGTAAAACACTGATACACAAGAGATAAAAATAGCGATGACAAAAACATCGCTATTTTTTTATAATTTTCTTTGCAAAATATTTGCACAGTTCGAAAATTTGTCATACATTTGCACTCGCAAAAGCAAAGGAATGGCTCCGTAGCTCAACTGAATAGAGTACTTGACTACGGATCAAGCGGTTACAGGTTTGAATCCTGTCGGAGTCACAAGGCGGCAATCGAAAGGTTGCCGCTTCTTTTTTTTTTATGCTGTGCCCGGGCCTGAAATTGTAGCTCACCCACAACTACCCACGGCGCGCAGAATATCGGCCGCGACGTCTCATTGTCTCATAGTCCCATCATCCCATCGTCCTCTTTTTTTTTGACAATGAGACTATGAGACATTGGGACTATGGGATTTTTTCTCGTAGTCCCATTGTTTGTTGTTTTGTAGGCTGCGTCGTCCCACCGCCCCATCGTCCCATCGTCTTTTTTGAGACCATGAAAATATCTTTCAACCATCCAGGCACCGCCACAACAAAAAAAATCGGGCAGGATAATCATCCTGCCCGATACGTCGAACTTACGTCAAATTAGAGTGCGTTAACGTGCAATGCCAACGAGCTCTTCAAGTTTGCAGCCTTGTTCTTGTGGATAATGTTGTGCTTAGCCAACTTGTCCAACATTGAGCTTACCTTAGGAAGCAAAGCCTCTGCTGCGCTACGCTCGTTAGTGTTACGCAAAGCCTTAACAGCGTTACGAGTAGTCTTGTGGTAAAGACGGTTGTGTGCTCGCTTAGTAGCTGTCTGACGAATTCTCTTCTCTGATGACTTGTGATTTGCCATAGTTTTTTTCTTTTTTATTTTTTTACTTTTTATAGTCGTTGTTTTCCCGGCTTTTCGCTCGATCTTGTCTCGCGAACAATGCCCCGCCGGGCGGCACTTCTCTGACAGCCGTAGCTGCTTGCGGATAGGCCGAAGCCCGCTCCTAAAAAACTTTTAACCGCACGCATTGCACGTCGTGTGCAACACGCCAAGTGCAGCCCATAGCAGAGTCGAACTGCTCTTTCAAGAATGAAAATCTTGCGTCCTAACCGATAGACGAATGGGCCAATCCACTAACAGCCACTTTTTAGTGAGCAGTTTAGCGGTGCGAAGGTACGCAAAATTTTTTATATAGCAAAATGTTTTTTGAAAAAATCATAAATACCTGCACAAAAGCCTCGAAGAAGGGCGTTTAACGCAGGTGTATAGAGCGTGTCGCTGCATCAAACGACACATATTGACTATCGAACAGACGCTCGATGGCTCCCGATGCTATCATCTCATCGGTAGACATATAGCGCAGATGCGGCGTATCGACAAGTGCGATATTATCGGCCAGCGAGAGTGCTATATCGAGTTCGTGCGTCGAGAAGACCACGCACTTTCCCTCGTCATGTGCCAGACGTCTGAGCAGCGAACATAGCTCATAGCGGTTGGGCATATCCAAAAACGCCGTAGGCTCGTCGAGAAGTATCACGGGGGTCTGCTGTGCCAAGGCGCGAGCAATCATCACACGCTGACACTCGCCATCCGAGAGGGTGTCGACATACCTGTCGGCAAGCTCCTCGATACCCACCACCTGGGTGGCACGCGCCACCACGGCACAATCCTCCGCCGTGAGGCGTCCCATCCAATCGGTATAGGGTGCGCGACCCAAAGCCACAAGCTCGCGCGCCGTCATAGCCTCGACATCGACACGCTCGGTATTGACAAAGGCTATGCTTTGAGCCAACTCTACCGAGCTAAGCTCCGCGAGTGGACGTCCACCATAGAGTATAGCACCCTCCTGCACGCTACCCAGCGAGGCCATAGCGCGCAGCAGCGTACTCTTACCCGTACCGTTACGTCCCAGCAGTGCGGTGATACTACCCTCATGGAGTAGGGCCGAAGCGTCGTCGATAAGCGTGCGACGACCATAGGCAAGCTTTATGTGCGAGAGCTCTATCATTTACGGTTACGGTTACGGATGATTACAATGATGATGATAGGTATGCCGAGCAGCGAGCTGACAGCATTTATCGGGAATGTTGCGATGCCGCCGTAGGCCACAAGGTCGCAGACGAAGCAACAGAGGAGCATCGAGAGTGCGCCCCAGAGCATCGACGCGGGCATCAACACGCGGTGATCCGACGTGCGGAAGGTCATACGCGCTAAGTGCGGCATAGCCAGGCCGATGAAGCCGATAGGGCCGCAGAAGGCCGTAACGGTACCTGCAAGCAGCGTCGTCGAGAGGAAGATTATGGTGCGCGACCTACCGACATTGAGTCCGAGGGTGCGTGCGTAGCTCTCGCCGAGGAGTAGAATATTGAGCGGCTTGATGACAATAATAGCAAGCAGCAGACCCACGGCAACCACGGGTATGAGTATGGCGAGTTGCTCCATCGTTACTGTCGATAGCGAACCCATAGTCCACACCACAAAGGCCTTCAACGACTCCTCCGTGCCCATATATTGGAGTATGCCCACTATGGCCGAGATAGCCGAGCCGAGCATCATTCCGATAATAAGTATGACGTTGATATTTCGTATCTTACGCGACAGAAGCATGACAAGCAGGAGGATGGCCGCCGAGCCTATCCACGCCATGCCTGTGAGTCCTATGTCGGCAAGCATCGTACCCGAGAGTGCCCCGAGCATGGGTGCCGCGAGCGTGAAGAGTGCCACACCGAGGCTTGCGCCCGAGTTTATGCCGAGCACATAGGGGCCGGCCAAGGGGTTGCGAAAGAGGGTCTGCATCTGCAAGCCGCTTGCCGAGAGTGCCATACCTGCAAATATCGCCACGACGACCTTCGGCAGACGCAGCTCACGTATTATGAAGCTATTTGTCGCATCGGAGGGCACACCGCCCGTGAGCGTAGCCCACACATCGGCGAGGGGTATCTCTGTGGTACCAAGCAGCAGGTCGGCGACAAGCAGTGCGACAAGTGCTATGACGAGCACCACGAATAGTGCGTATGGTCGAAGTCTCTTCATCTTTCGCTTTATTCCAATCTACGATGATAGTACAGGCTGTCGTCGTCGCCGGCAATGATGGCCGCCATGTCGCGCAGCACAATGTCGGGATAGACTATTGCCGACTCCCAAAAGTCGCTACCTCCCGCAGCGGTTTGGCGACGGTTGTTGTTGTAGACCATGCCGCGACGCACAACATCGGTCTGCATGAAATGGGGTGCTGTGGCGCGTAGGTCGCTTAGCGTGCGGCACTGACCCACGTTGAGCCATATATCGGCCGACGCAACGAGACGATAGGCCTCTTCGAGGCTTATACCCACCGAGCCGGATGTAGTGTTCTTACCTTTATATATATATTCACCTCCCGCATCCTCGATAAGTTGCACCATGTAACTGCTATCCGAAGGCATATACCACACATCCTGATAGGGTGTGTTGAGCATCACGCGAGGTCTTCGGGCTACTGTCGCCATACTCTCGCGCACCGCATCATAACGCGCCGCCACCTCTTCGAAATGGGCAATGCCTCTTTCACGACAGCCCGCAATCTCGGCTACGGCAACCACCCACTCTGCCTTACCGAGGGGCGATAGTTCGGTGTAGTCGCCGAGATAGATGTAGGGTATGCCGAGACTTCGCAGCTTTGCCGTCACACTACTATTCTCTGCCGAGACACCATACATCAGCACAATATCGGGACGTAACTCCAAGAGTAGCTCATAGTTAAGGTTGCTGTCGTAACCTATATCCTTTACGGCGGCATTACGCGCTACCTTCTCGTTCATCACATACTGCTTACCCGACACGCCTACTACCCTATCGACAAGTCCTACGGCATCGAGCATGGCGATATGGCTTGTACTCATGCAGACTATACGCTCGGCAGCACCTACAATGTATTGACCCGCGTATCCTGCGGCACTTGCCTCGTCGCGAAATATTGCCAAATACTGCTCCTCAACCTCTTCGCCCTGCCACGGACGCATAACGCGCAGCAGCGTGTTTCCCTCATCGTCGGAGCATATATCAAAGCCTGTGGCGTGTGTAGGGCTATATGTCGTGTTGCAAAAATCATCAAGCTGCGCTTTTTGATTTTCGCCACAACCAGCACACACACAGGCTGTTAATGTCGCAAGTATTAACTTTTTGAAAATAGTCATAGCACAAAGTTACATTTTTTTCTTAAAATATTTGCATAGAATAAAAATTTATTATTATCTTTGCACTCGCAAAACCAGTTCGGGATGTAGCTCAGCCCGGTTAGAGTACACGTCTGGGGGGCGTGTTGTCGCAAGTTCGAATCTTGTCATCCCGACAAAGCTGAGTAGCTGTGGTCCTCAATCGAAAGATTGGGGACTTTTTTTTTGCTATATAGCCCAGGATGCCTGCATCCGAGGGCTATATAGCAAAGAAAAGAGCCAGAGGGATTAAGGAAATTAGGGAGATTAGGGGGTTTCCCGTTGTCGCATTGTCGCACCGTCTCATTGTCCCATTGTCCCACCAACAAAAAAATAGGGTCGGAAGCGACTTCCAACCCTACTATCACTATCGCTACGCGACTTAGAACATCTTTTTAAGTTCCTCGTTTGTGTAGGCATCTGCGCCGTAGCACTGTTTGAGGTACGCCAAGCCGCCAATGTAGTCCTCCTCGGTAAACGAATCGGTAGCTTCCTTCGCCACTACGACATCGTAGCCGAGGCAGTAGGCATCGGCCGATGTGTGGCGCACGCACATGTGCGCATGGAGACCCGTCATTACGACGGTCTGCACGCCGAGCTCTTTGAGCAAGATATCGAGGTCTGTCTGGAAAAATCCACTATAACGACGCTTGGGCACAACATAGTCCTTATCCGAGAGCTTCAACTCGGGGATGACCTCAGCACCCTCGGTACCAACAATGGCGTGGTCGCCCCACAGCGCGAGTTCGCGGTCTATGCCGGCACGATGGGCATCATTGCAGAAGATTACAGGAACACCAGCCTGACGCGCAGCGTCGAGGAGGTCAGCAGTTGCAGGTACGATGGCCTTAGCGCGATCACAGGTCAACGCACCATAAACGAAGTCATTGAGCATGTCAACGACCAGAATAGCGGGTTTGTTTAACTTTTCCATGATTATCGTTTTAATTGGTATAAACTAATTCAAAGTTATGGACTTTTTTTGATATCTCCAAATTTTAAGGGCAAAAAGTGAGGGGCGGGAGTAAATAGGACGATGGGACGGCGGGACGGCGGGACGATGGGACGATGGGACAACGGGACAATGGGACAATGGGACAATGGGACAATGGGACAATGGGACAATGGGAAGATGCGGCGCGGGAAACTCCCTAATCTCCCTAATCTCCCCCCCTAAACAACAAGAGACGCTGGGGCGACAGACCATCGAGCCTCAAAGAGTCTCATGGTCCTTTCGTCCCAGCGTCTCGATATCGTGTTAGCGTGGGTGGAGAACACCCGCGCCCGAAACGCCTAAATTTCGGCTACAACGAAGTTACTACCGCCAATGAATATTGCATCTGCGGGGAGTGCCAACGCCTTTGCGCGCTCGACAGCTGCGGGCACCGTGTCGACACACTCATAGTCGAGGCCAAGCTTATCGGCAACGGCGGCGATATCCTCAACAGCACGGGCACGGTCGATAGAGGCGCGCGTGAAGATGTAGTGTGCACGCTTGGGTAAGAGGGCCATGATATCCTCCAAAGCCTTATCCTTAGCGAAGCCCATGACGCAGAAGAGACGGTCGCACTCCAAAGTCTCCAACTGCTGTGCGACATACCTCATGCCGTGGCAGTTGTGTCCCGTGTCGCACACGGTATAGGGCTCACGCGCGAGAAGCTGCCAACGGCCCATAAGACCCGTATTGGCTGCTGCCGAGGCGATACCCTCACGGAAGGCGCGGCGCGAGATAGTGAGCGGCGTCTTCTCTGCGAGGTAGTCGGCAGCGGCACACGCCGTGATGATATTATGACGCTGATAGTCGCCCAAGAGGTCAATATCGAGCTCATATACACGGCCGTCGCGCTTACGCTCAACGCTGAAATGCTGGTTATAGTTATCGAAGTGCTCGACACCGAGCAGCAAGAACTCCTCCTCGGCATATATAACCTTCGAGCCGAGCTCCTCGGCACGTGCCTCGATGACGCCATTATACTGCTCCGAAGACTCACCAACGACAACGGGGATACTCTTCTTTATGATACCGGCCTTCTCGGCAGCAATCTTCGCTATGCTGTCGCCGAGGAACTCGGTATGCTCCAAGCCAATGTTTGTTATAACGCTGAGGATGGGGGTGATGATATTTGTGGCATCGAGACGACCGCCGAGGCCTGTCTCGATGATAGCCACCTCGACATCGCTCTGGTCGAAATAGTCGAAGGCCATAGCCGCCGTCATCTCGAAGAACGAGAGGTCGAGCTCCTCCATCTTCTGGCGATTTCTATCGACAAAGTTTACCACCTTCTGCTTGGGTATCATCTCACCATCGACGCGAATACGCTCGCGGAAGTCGGCGAGGTGGGGCGAGGTGAAGAGTCCTGTGCGATAGCCCGCCTGTTGGAGTATCGAGGCGAGGATATGCGACACCGAGCCCTTGCCGTTCGTGCCGGCAACATGCACGGTGTAGAAGTTACGCTGCGGGTTGCCGAGGTGCTGACAGAAGGCTGCAATACGCTCCAATCCAGGCTTATAAGCATCGCCACCAACACGCTGGAACGACGGCATAGAAGTGAATAGAAATTCGAGTGTCTGTGTGTAGTTCATACTATATGGGTATTAAATAATTAATCAACAAGATGGTTGCGGCGACGCACACGGTAGGCCACGAAGTAGAAGAGCGACAACACCGCGACAAAGCCACTTATGCGTGCCACCCAATCGCCATTGCGCACATAGAGCGTACAATCCGAGCGCACCTCAACATCGGCCGTGAGCACGCCACGTTCGTCCCATTCGAGCCTATCGCCAATGACATCGCCACGGGGCGATATGAAGCCCGAGATACCGGTATTTGCGCTACGCGCTATGGCGCGACGTGTCTCTATGGCGCGCAGACGGCAGAAGTCGAAGAGACGTCTATGTCCGGGGGTGTCGCCCCACCAGCCGTCGTTCGAGATTACCGACATTACGTTGGCACCCTCGCGCACGAAGCCTGCAAAATAGTCGCCATAGAGCCCCTCGTAACATATTGCAGGGCCCACCTCGATGCCGTCATGAGCGAAGGTCTTATGCTCACCACCCCATCCGAGCTGTCCCGATACGCCACCGAGATCAACCTCGAAGATGTCGAAGATCCCCTTCAACGGCACAGCCTCGACACCTATGACGAGCTTACCCTTGTGGTATATATCCTCCACACGACCAGACGACATATCGACGCTGAGTGCCGAGTTGAAGTTGTCGTAGTAGCCCACACCAGGGTAGTGGTGCGCCGTTGTCGTGGCGGCAACATCGCCATATATGCGCATCGTGGAGGCACCCACGATAAGGCGAGAGCTGAGGTCGCGACCGCCCCTCAGAGCCTCAAAGAAGGGCGTAATAGTCGATATATCAGCCTCATCGAGGGTACTCATGCCGTAGTTGTAATGCTTAACCTCGGGGATATACTCCAATGCCGACTCGGGCATGAGCACGAAGCTCGTCTCGGCGGGTATCTCGGCGATAATGCCACCCAAGATATCCAACATTGTCTGAGGACGCGCCTCGTAGCAGGGCACGTTGGGCTGTATAACGCTTATGGTAGCACGCCTCGGCGAGGGTGTATATGCAAAGTAGAGGCCAATAGAGAGGAGCATAGGCACAAGGGCAACCAACGCTGCGCGCACCTTAGCCACCTTGGTGCGGGCACGCCACGCCTCGTAGATAGCGACATTCGACACCAAAGCCCATAGCGAGCCACCAAAGATGCCCGTATACTCGTACCACTGCACAGCCCACACATCCGACGAGAAGCCGTGTCCGAGGAGCAACCACGGGAAGGTCATAACGTCCATAGAGTTGTAGAGCTGCTCAGTGGCTATCCACAACGCGACGAGGAGCGTATAGGCGAGAGCGCGCGGTGCTCGCTTCGAGACATAGTGATAGGTCATAAATGCCACGAGGTTCCAGAACGTACCCACAACACCCGCCGTGATGGGCCCCAGGGGTGTTGCTATCCACACCCACCATATCGTAGCGGCACTCCACAACAGAAAACAGAGCGACGCCCAGCCGCACATGCGCCACCAGTCGCGGCGCGAGTCGGTGTAACGTTCGCTGATGATGAGCAACGGCACGAGGGCCACAAGGAGTGTTATACCCGACAGCCCGAGCCATCCTGCCGAGAGCAGGACAACAGAGAGCAATACAAGGAGAAGGTTACGCTTCATGGCATATTGATTTGTTTCGACCACAAAATTAGCAAACTTTTCCGATTGAGCAAGGCTTTGTAGGGAATTTAGGGATATTAGTGAGCGTAGCGAGATTAGGTGATGCACCATACGAGATATTTTGCTCCATAAGTCGTCGTGATAGGACATAAGGTTGCAAAAAGAGCCGAACAATACAATATTTTTTTTGCGTTCGACGTTATATTGGCACGAGTATTGCAAATTACTCAATCAGCTACGTTGGCAACGAGACAACGTAGTTAGGTTTCTTCATTTATTTAAGTTTGGGTTAGTAGTTTTACAGAATTTGTTTCTGGAGAATAGGCGGCAGTCGTGATGACTCCCGCCTATATCTTTTATTTATATTCTGTAAAACTATGACGATTTTAGGCGCAGCAACAATGCCTGTACGGATGAGTGCATGCACTCATCAACAGACCAATGGCGAGAGAATTTAGTGAACAAGTCCCCTATTTCCTCGCCATTGCTCTATTGTTGCTTCGCAACCTTTGTCCACGCATTGTCTGTCCTGCTGGTGGAAACGTTAGTAGTTTAGCCGATATTCTCAAAGTTCTCTAAGTTCACTAAACTCCCTAAACTCTTTAATTTCATTATATACCACAACACCACAACCCGATGCCTCCGGCATTACCCTTGCCCCACCCATCTTGCTCTGCTCAAACCTTAAGGAGAGTTAGTAGTTTATAAAAGGTGCTACGCTGATATATTTATCAGAATTTGTTTCTGGAGAATAGGCGACAGTCGGGAGACTCCCGCTCGTTCTTTTTTTATACGCTAAATTCTCTAAACTCACTAATTTCCTAAAAATCCTTGCTTAACTGAAAAACATTGCTTAATTTTGTATTGTCGAGGGCACGCTCTCGGCAGACATATTTATTAGTGAAAGTGTTTCGCTAATCCTTAACAATGAAATTTGGCGATTTTAGACGAAAGGATAACGAATGCTTACATCACTTGTATTGGTATGCTATGTCGGCACATTCTGTGCCTACTCC
>JAZRDV010000013.1:0-25722 GCA_045660465.1 Alistipes sp.
GGACGCAGAGAGGAGTTGTTCCGCCTATTTATCGAGCAACTCAACACGCATCGAGGCAAACACGACCTTCCGTTCTATGCCGAGCGGATGAATATATCGCCCCAATACCTCAGCCGCTTAGTCTTTGAGGCGAGTGGCACAGCAGCAAGCGACTGGATAAATCGATCGGTTACTGTGCAAGCAAAACTTCTTCTGCGCAGTTCGGGACATACAATCGAACAGATTGCCGAGGAGTTGAACTTCTCGACAACGCCCTATTTTTGTCGTCTGTTTAAGCGAGAAGTAGGAGTGACGCCATCTCAATATAGGATAACTCTTAATACAAAATAGATATATGTTCGCCCTTGCCGACTGCAACAACTTCTTCGTATCGTGTGAGCGCGTCTTCCGCCCCGACTTGGAGAATAGGCCCGTCATCGTACTCTCGAACAATGACGGTTGCGCCATTGCGCGCTCCAACGAGGCTAAGGCCCTCGGCATTAAGATGGGCGACCCGCTATTCAAGATACGCAACCTTGTGCAGCAGCACGACATAGCGATATTCTCGGGCAACATGTCGCTATATGCCGACTTCTCGCGACGCATACGCGCGGTGCTGCGCGACTATGCGCCACATATCGAGGTCTACTCCATCGACGAGGCGTTCCTCGACCTCAGAGGCATGGAGGGCATAGACTTCGACGCCTACGCCAAGAGGTTATCGAGCGAGTGCCGACGTATGACAGGCATACCCGTATCCGTAGGTATTGCACCCACGAAGACCCTCGCCAAGATAGCATCGAAGCTCTGCAAGCAGTACCCGAAGTTGCGCGGCGGCTGTTATATGCACCGCCCCGAAGATATCGAGAAGGTGTTGCGCAAATTCCCCATCGAGGATGTGTGGGGTATAGGGCGTCGCCATGCACCACGCCTCAAAGAGCAAGGCATAACCACCGCCTACGACTTCTGCAACCTCTCGGAGGAGTGGGTGCACAGGCGCATGGGTATAACGGGCTTGCGCACATGGCGCGAACTACGAGGCACACCCGCGATAGAGTTTGAGCATATAACACAGCCCAAACAGTCGATATGCAACTCACGCAGCTTCTCACAAGAGATATACGACCTACGCGAGCTTACCGAGCAGGTAGCCAAGTTCGCGGCACTGACTGCCGAGAAGCTACGCGAGCAAAACTCGCTATGCCGACAGCTGACCATCTTTGCCGCCACAAACCGCTTTCGCAGCGACCAGATGCAGCAGTATGGCAACATCCTTATACCCTTTACGGAGCCTACCAACAGCTCTCTACATATCGTCCGTGCTGCGCGCGAGGCTGTACGCGAGATATTTGTTAGAGGCATCGGCTACAAGCGTGCAGGGGTCATAGCCTCACAGATAACGGCCACGGAGGGTGCAATGCACTCGATGTTCGACAGCGCAAAGCAGGAGCAACACCGACGACTGATGCAGGCCTTGGATAGCATAAACCGCACTTCGGGAGACAACACCGTAGTTGTCGCCTCGCAGGGGTTAAACGCCATAAAGGCCAACAGCGAACACCGCTCTCCACGCTACACAACGCGCTGGGAGGATATCCCCATAGTAAAAATCAAGTGATGTTTTGGAATTGGCCCTACTGCGGGCCTCAATGGAGTTTGCGACTACTGCCACAAGGCAAGGTCGCAGCTACTGCCATAGGGCGAGGTCGCACTCGGCCTCTACCCTACGCTCCACCTCGTCATCCAAGGCCGAGAAGAAGTCGAGTTGCGTGATGCGCTCAACCTGGTCGATGCTGTTTACATACTTATCCATACGCTGGTTGCACGCCTCGTTCTTGTAGATGAAGCCTATGGCACGCGGCTCACCACTCTCGACACCCGTGAGCACAACCTTAAAGAAGGCATCCGGAATACGAATATCGAGCTCATGGCCTATATATCCATACTTCGGAGTCGCGTAGAGTATTGGGCCACAGACGATATAGACAGGCTCTACGGCAGCCCAACGACGGCATGCCTCCTCCAACTCCTTCCAGTCGCCACGATTGAGCGAGCCATTCTGAGGACAGATATTTGTCATGTAGAAGCTCTCGTCCATAGCCCTCCAATGCCACCTATTATCGCCCGCAGGTGCCATGTGGCCCCTATCCCAGCCGCTACCCTTATACTCGTAGGTCGTAACGGCCGTGCGAGGGTCTAAGTCGGGGTCGGGCGAGAAGTTGTCGCTACGGCTCTCGCGCTCTATAAGTCGCTCGCTATTGAGCTCCCAGGCCACCCAATGCGGGATAAGCTCCTCGGGGTTATACGATAGCGTGTAGCCCATGCGGTCGAGGCGTATCTCGTCGACGGCGACCTGCCACACAGGTACTTCGTATGGTAACGCGGGCTTGGACTCGGCTTGCACCTCACACGGTGTCGTACTCGTCTTAGCCATTTGCTCCGTGCACGTTGCACCATGGCCCACACCTCTATTCGGCATATTACCGCCACACGACAGCGCAACGAGCGTAAGACCAAGCAGTATTGCGAAAGATTGTATTCTCATTTTAAGTTCGTCTTTATATTACTTTACCATGCGTCGCAGTGCCGACCACGCCTCGCGCAACCAAAACACCAGCGACGTAACGGCTACGATGGTTATCCAATCCACGAAGCCATCGACATTGAAGCTCCAATCGGCCGTGTGGAACATAGGCTCGACATTGAAGAAGTTGTACAACAACTCGACAATAGCAATCTGGCCGAGCACTATCGCACTCACTATGGTTACGAAGCCCTTGCCGTGCTTCAACTTAAAGAAACTGCGCCCCGTAGCAAAGCTGCGGGCATTGAACATATTCCAGAAATGGGCCCATACGAATATAGAGAAGAGCAGCGTCTGCTCGTAGCGCGTAACGACACCCGCCGCGCCAAGGCTAAGGGTGAGTAAATCGCCCACAGAGCCAACATCCGAATGGCGGAAGATGTAGAGGAAGCCGAGCGTGAGTAGAACAAAGAAGAGGCCCATAGCAACAACCACACGCATCATACCATGACTGATAATAAAGGCATTACGGTCGCGCGGAGCATCGCGCATCACATCCCGCGAGGGTGGCAACGAGGCCAAAGCCATAGCCGCGAAGGTATCCATGATGAGGTTTATCCACAGCATCTGCGTTACGGTCAGGGGCGACTCCACACCCATAAAGGCACCGATAAGCACAATGAGGCATGCGGCGACATTGACCGTGAGCTGAAAGAGTAGAAATCGCTGTATGTTCTTATACAACGAGCGTCCCCACATCACCGCACGGCCGATACTGCTGAACGAGTTGTCGATGATGGTGATGTCGCTCGCCTCCTTGGCCACCGACGTACCGTCGCCCATCGACAGACCAACATGTGCAGCTCGGAGCGCAGGGGCATCATTCGTACCATCGCCCGTTACCGACACCACATGGTTGCGACGTTGCAGAGCCTCGACTAAGCGTTTCTTATCCATCGGGCGGGCACGGGCAATGATTTTAAGGTCGAGGACACGCTCGTCGAGAGCCTCATCGCTCAGCTCCGCAAACTCGGGGCCCGTAATTATGCTGCGCTCATCGTCGCCATCCGTCCATAGACCTATCTGTCGACCCACCTCCTTAGCCGTACCTACGGTATCGCCCGTAACAATCTTAACCGAAATACCCGCCGTCAGGCACTCCGACACAGCCATGGGAACATCGTCGCGCACAGGGTCGGAGATGGCCACGATGCCCATAAAGGTCATATTCTCGGCTACTACCCTGCCATCGTCCACGGCCACATCACTATCCGCAAGCGTCTGATAGGCAAAGCCCAACGTACGCATGGCCTGGGCCTGAAAACGCGATAGTTGCGCCTCGATGCTGTCCCTATCTACCTGTGCAGCCGTTGTGCTGCACATCGCGTAGACAATCTCGGGCGCACCCTTGACGTAGAGCACACGCTCGCCCGTTGCGGTGCGCACCACCGTAGCCATATACTTACGCTCGGTGGAGAAGGGAAGCTCCTCAACGATGGTGGCGCGCTGCTTGATGGTGCGGTAGTCGACACCCTTGTCATAGAGCCACATAAGCAGAGCACCCTCCGTGGGGTTACCCAGAGGCTTTACGTCGTCCGCGTCGGACATATCGAGCGAGGCTGTCGAGTTAAGGGCTATGCCCTCGGCTATACGGTCGAACTCCTCATTATCGGCAGATGGCGACGTCGCAAGAGCGTAGAAATTTGCCTCGGCAACACGCATACGGTTGCAGGTCAACGTACCTGTCTTGTCGGTGCATATCACCGTCGTAGCACCCATCGTCTCGCATGCATGCATACGGCGCACAAGGTTGTTCGTGCTGAGCATCTTGCGCATGCTGTACGCTAAACTGAGCGTTACGGCCATGGGTAGTCCCTCGGGCACTGCAACGACAATGAGCGTAACGGCAATCATCAACGTCTGCATCGTATATGCAAAGAGCTCGGCGAGGTGCATATCGGGGTGCAGATGCACGAAGAGCCCCCATATCATGGCGAGCATGGCGACGAAGAATAGGAGCATAATAACCACACATCGCAACGTGCTATAACTCTTAAACTTACGGACAGCAAAATAGCAAAAAAGCGTCGTCGGCAGCACGAGCAACATGGCCCATGCGCTCCAATCGAAGAATACCATGAAGCGTCCGACGATGACCAGCGCAGCAAAGAGATAGCTGAGCACCGTAATCTTCTCGCTGAGACCTTCGAGCTGCTCGTTAAGAGGTGTCTTCACACTATCGTCAATCTGCGCAGCCTCGAACACCCTGCCATTCTCGGTGCTGTCGCCCACGGCAAAGACACGTGCCGTGCCATGTCCCTCCATTATCTTCGTGCCTCGCATGACATGGTTCGAGGGGAAGGTTGCCTCGGCATCGAAGTCGGCCTCGACGGTGGTCTTGCTGCATATCGGTTCGCCCGTCAGCGTCGACTCGTCGATGCGCAACGACTGAGCGTCGAGCAGCTCTGCGTCGGCAGGCACCTCGTCGCCCGTCGACAGCAGGATGATATCGCCCACCACAACCTCCGACTTCGGGACCTCAATGGTATTGCCATTGCGGATAACCCTCACGGGCTCAGCATCGTTAACCTGATTGAGAAGCAGAAACTCGCGCTCGGCAATCATCTCGAAGTAGAACGAGAAGCCCGTGGCGAGGAGTATGGCCACGAAGATGCCTATCGGCTCGAAGAATACCTCCCAGCCATGCCCCAGACTCCAATATTCGTAGCAAGCGATGCCCACCGAGAGCAGACCCGCAACCATGATGATGCGTATAAGCGGGTCGCTGAACTTATCCAAGAACTTCCTAAATAGCGACTCCTTCTCGGGTGGGGTGAGTATATTACGACCATGACGCTCGCGGCTTTGGAGCACCTCCAAATCGGTCAAACCCTGATATTGTCTATTGTTCATTATTTTGCATGAGTAATGTTCTACAATATATAACGCCTAACGCCATGGAAAAATTATATTTTTTTAGCGTTACACGGCTCTGACAAAAGTACGACAAAATGTTGAGAAAACAACTAACCGAACAGACTATTTTTTCGGGATTATGGGACGATGGAAAAAGTGAAAAGTGAAAACTGAAAACTGAAAGGTATGGTGTCTGCGACGCGAGGTGTTATTTTGGCCGTGGCGTCGCATAGTCTCATTGCGTTTTTTTTGACCATGGGACTTTGGGACTATGGGACTATGCGGCGTCGCGGCCGACAGAAAAAGAAATTCTCGTTGTCTCGTGGTCTCATTGTCTCACTGCACCTCGCTACCAACCGACCCACAAAGACACAAAAAAAGGATGACCTTTTCAAGTCATCCTCTTGGCGGTGCGTAGGGGACTCGAACCCCTGACCCCGTGCGTGACAGGCACGTATTCTAACCAGCTGAACTAACGCACCAAAGTTTAGAACTCTACAATCAATCAGTTTTCCTCTCGATTGCGTTGCAAAGGTACTACATTTTTTTTATCCTGCAAATTTTTTCGCACTTTTTTTTCAAAAAAAATATCATTTTTTGAAGAACGAGAACTGAACACTACCGTAACTCCTTAATTGCCAAAAATTTTCGTGCTCCGAAAAATCTTTATCCTTAGAGTGCTCAAATATCAACATTCCGCCCTCGCGCAGCAGGTCGCGCTCGAAAACGAGCTTTATGACCTCCTCGCTACCCTCCAAATCGTAGGGCGCATCCGAGAAAATAAGGTCGAACTGCTTGGCGCAACTCTTCAAATATAGGAAGGCATTAGCCTTCACGGCATAGAAATTCTCGAACTTCAAGTCGCGTGCCGTCTGGCGGATGAAGTTATGGTGCACGCTGTTTACCTCGACAGATGTTACGCTACGCGCCTCGCGCGATGCAAACTCGTAGCTTATGGAGCCTGTGCCCGAGAAGAGGTCGAGAACATCGAGCTCCTCGAAGTCCACAAGGTTGACAAGAACATTGAAGAGATTCTCCTTGGCGAAGTCCGTAGTGGGACGCGCACGGAGGTTACGAGGCGGCACGATGGTACGGCCGCGATATTTACCGCTTATTATTCGCATACTATCTGCTTAAAAAGAGTTTTCGACACCTTCATAAGTTGCTCGGCACCGAGTTGCAGGCATACACCTATATTATATATATTGTACACACGATTTATCTGCTCCAAGTAGTAGACTATGTCGGCCTCGCCTTGCACCTCCACAACATCGGCAAACTGCAAGCCGTTGTCGTAGATACGCACGAAGAGCAGACCATCGACAAGGCTGAGTACCGCACCACGCTCCATACGGCTATCGAGTAGCAGTGGCGAGGTGTAGCCCTGCTTGGGCACATGGCGTCGCATGGCGTCGCGCAACACCTCTCGCAAGACCATCACGGCGACCATGCCGTCGTGCGGCGCGGAGCTGAGTGCAGACTCCCCCACCGAGACGTGCAGCCCGAGAGCCGCAACAGCCGCATCGAGACCCACCCTCTGAAACTCCTCGTATGGCATGAGGGCCGTCTTTGCCGCAGCTACGACAACCTCACTATCGCCACACGTCGAGAGCATGCGCTCCACATCCTCTGACGAAAAAGAGTGTCCACCCAACACTCGTCGGGTGGACACTTTATTGTGTGTTAGCTGCTCAGCCATTACTCTGCGCTGCCACCACCCCAGTTGCCAGCCTCGTTTGTAGGCTCTTCGAGGCTACCAAAGGTAACACCGAAGAATGAGATGTTAAGGTCGATGGGATGTGCATCACCAATCTTGTAACCCTTGCTGATTGCCTTCTTCAAGCCGTCAGCCTTCATCTTCTTCATATCCTCGCTTGCCTCAGAGTGGTTGATGAATGTCTGGAACTTCTCGTCCATCTTGTTCCAGAACTCCTGATTGTAGGTATCGGTGTCGATAAACTGAACATAGGGAGCGTGGCAACGGATAAGGTGAGTCTTATAGGTACCGCTCTCGTAGGTTGCAGTGTCGAGCTGGAACTCGATTTTATCGGTGAAGGGGATGTAGCGGAGGTTCTTAATCTGCTCCTCGTTAAGACGTGGGTTGCCCAATGCGTCGTCGAAGATAGTGTCGCGAGCGGCAACAACCTCTACGCGCTCATTCTTCCAATTGGGGTCCTTGCGCAACTCAGCGAGCTTTGCAGCGTTCTCCAAGTTGTTCTCATCGAAAATCTGGCTGCGATACTCGATATTGCCATTCAATGCAAAGTCGATAAGCTGATCCCAATCGGTGGTGAACTCCTTCTTGGGGTTGGCATCACGATAAGCCTGAACAAGCTTAACGATATACTTCTCTGCCTCGACAACAGCAGTCTCGCGCTGATCGAAATGCGACTCAAACTTCACGGGCGACTCGATGAGCTTAAAGTTCCAATAGAGCAAACCCGCAACAGCTACAAGCAATAAAATCTGTAATACTCTTTTCATTTTTGATTATTTGTTATTAAGTTTGTATCGTCGTTTAACAAATTGTGTTGCGCAGGTCAGACATAAACCTGTTGCGCCCAACAACTTAAAACACGCGCGCCTATGCATAGCACACATATTTCGCATCAAATTTACGCAAAATTATCGTTCGACGCAACTTTTAACCAAAAAAAAATTATCGAGCAACTCTCAACGTGGCTCGCGGACGACGATTTTAGGCGCATTTTCCTGCTTAACGGATATGCCGGAACGGGCAAAACGACAATAATAGCGGCTCTCGTTGCAGCCGTTAAGGAGTTAGGTATCAAACCGATACTACTTGCACCCACGGGACGTGCCGCAAAGGTTCTCACACACTACTCAGGCCACTCGGCATACACCATACACAAAAAGATATATCGCGAGCGCGGCATCAGCGACTACGAGTCGAAATTCGCGCTGGACTACAACCGCGAGAAGGGGGCCCTCTTCATTGTCGACGAGGCGTCGATGCTCTCGTCGCGCGCCGAGGATAGCTCATTTGGCTCGGGCAACCTGCTCGACGACTTGGTGAAGTATGTGCACAGCGGCAAGGAGTGTCGCCTAATGCTCGTGGGCGACGATGCGCAGCTACCCCCCGTGGGCGACGACCACAGCCCGGCATTAGACCCCGCCGAGCTACTACCCTACGGCGACGTGGAGTACGGCACGATGGACGAGGTAGTACGCCAATCGCACGACTCGGGAATACTATTCAACGCCACGATGATACGCTGCATGCTCGAAAACAACATCTTCGAGAAGCCGCGTTTCGACCTAACGCACAGCGACTTCCAACGCATCGAGGGTGGCGAGCTGATGGAGGCATTGCAGGATTGCTACGACAGGTATGGCCGCGACGAGACTATCGTCATCACACGCTCCAACAAGCGCGCAAACCGATACAACGAGGGCATACGTCGCTACACGCTCTCGGCCGAGGAGGAGATTGAGAGTGGCGATATGCTCATGGTCGTCAAGAACAACTACTTCTATGCCGAGCGCGACGAGCAGTCGCCCATATCGTTTGTTGCCAATGGCGATGTTGCGCGCCTCAGACGCATACGTCGCTTCGAGGAGTTCTACGGCTTCCGCTTTGTCGACGCCCTCATCACCTTCCCCGACTACGACGACTACGAGATGGAGTGCAAGTTGATGCTCGACACCCTAAGCTCGGAGTCGCCGTCGCTCACGCGCGAGCAGAGCCGACAACTCTTCTACGAGGTAGAGAAGGACTATGACGACATCAAGGCTAAGGCGAAGCGTTATCGCGCCATACGCGAAAACGAGCACTTCAACGCCATGCAGATAAAGTTTGCCTACGCCGTAACGTGCCACAAGGCGCAGGGCGGACAGTGGAAGGCGGTATTTGTGGATAGGTGTCTGTTTGGCGACGAGCAGATGTCGCGCGACATGCTGCGCTGGCTCTACACGGCAATAACACGAGCCACGGAACGTCTCTATATCGTCAACTTCGACGACGAATTTTTCGAGCAGTAACAGACAAACATCACCTCCTGCTACGCACATAGTATTTGATATTTAATTTATTTTTGTATCTTTGCCAAATAGCAAGAAAACATGAATAATCAAATACCTAAACTATGTCCAAAACACTTCGCATTATCTCGCTCGCAATCACACTGTTAGCGACCACTTCTGCGCTCATGGCGCAAGACCTGTCGTCGCAGCGTGGCGAGTCGCAGAGCCTCGGAACGCTCCTTGGCGAGAAGCTCGACCATCAGGGTCTTATCATCAACCCCACACCGCAGAGCATCCAGCAGATGCGCTCCATGCCCCTTGACATCAAAGGCGGCATCGCGCTCAAAGGCAAGGCCAAGAAGTTTGCCGAGGAGCTCAACTTCCTCACCCTGAACAAGGCGGGCGTACCCCTCAGCATCAACTATGGCAAGCGCGCCGTGGCCGACCTCTCTTTGCCGGAGGTTGAGGGTGCCTACTCGCTGCGCATAGCCCCTGCCGGAATAAGCATCGCAGCACGCGACCAGCTCGGCGTATTCTACGCCATACAGACCCTGCGCCAGGTTGCCATAAGCCCCATATCGGCCGAGGGTACACTTCCGGCACTCGTCATCAACGACTGGCCCGACCTCAAATATCGCGGTGTTGTAGAGGGCTTCTATGGCACTCCGTGGTCGCACGAGGTGCGCATGTCGCTTATCGACACCTACGGCCTCTACAAGATGAACTACTACATCTACGGCCCTAAGGATGACCCCTACCACAGCTCACCCAACTGGCGTGAGCCATATCCTGCCGACGAGGCGCAGAATATCCACGAGCTCGTAGAGGCGTGCAAGCGCAACCGTGTACACTTCGTATGGGCAATTCACCCCGGACAGGATATCAAGTGGAACGAGGAGGACTACCGCAACCTGCTCAATAAGTTCGAGGCTATGTACAAGCTCGGCGTACGCGCCTTCGCCATACATTTCGACGACATCTCGGGCGAGGGTACCAACCCCTTCATGCAGACGGCACTGATGAACCGTCTGAACAAGGAGTTCGTGAAGCGCAAAGGCGACGTGGAGCCACTTATCGTATGCCCCACCGACTACACACGCCTTTGGGCCAACCCCACAGAGCGTGGCAGCCTTGTACGCTATGGCGAGACTCTCGACCCCTCGGTCGATGTATTCTGGACGGGCGATGCCGTATGTAGCGACCTCACGGAGCGCACCATGGAGTGGGTGAACATACGTATTCAGCGTCCTGCACTCTTCTGGTGGAACTACCCCGTTACGGACTATGCTCGACATATCCTCATGCAGGGCCCCGTATATGGTCTTGCACCCACGATGACGGCCGACAAGGTGCGCGGCATCGTGAGCAACCCCATGGAGCATGGCGAGGCCTCGAAGTTGGCCCTTTACAGCGTTGCCGACTACGCCTGGAACACCGAGGACTACAACCCCGTAGATAGCTGGGAGCGTGGCTTGGAGGTGCTTGCACCCGAGGTTAAGAGTGCCTACCGCACCTTCGCAATACACTCGTGCGACACCGAGACAGGCTACCGTCGCTACGAGTCGTGGGAGACCGAGACCTTCGAGATTGACGAGTACACCCCCGCGCTGTCGAAGGCCCTCATGGAGGAGCTACGCCGCATAGAGGCCGTACCCGCCGAGATAGAGCAGATGCAGAACAAGGCACTCCTTGCGGAGATGCGTCCCTGGATTGAGGAGTTCGGCAAGCTCGGCACACGTTGTCGCAAGGCATTGGAGATGCTTAACCTATACCATAGCAACCCCACAAACCCCTTTGAGGGCTTCTGGGAGGCATACGCCAACAACCTTATGAGCGTAGAGGAGATTGAGGCATACGACGCACACCGCGTAGGCACGATGAAACTGCAACCCTTCTACGAGCGCGTGATGGATGGCCTCGTGGCACGTTACTACGAGCACCTCACCAAGCAGAAGTCATCGACACTCAGCCCCTTCGGCTGCTACAACTCGATACTCGCACCCCAGGCTAAATATATGTTCGACAACGACCCCGAGACCTACTACCACTCGGGCGAGGGTCAGCGCACCGATGACTTCGTAGGTGCCGACATGGGCATTGTGCGCGAGGTATCGGCACTACGCATCATTCAGGGTCGCAACTCGGTGGACGACGTCGACTACTTCGACCACGCCATTGTCGAGTACTCGGTAGATGGCGAAGAGTGGACAGCCCTGACCGAGCCTATGGAGGGTGTCTACGACATAGAGTGGAGCGGCGAGCCCTTCGAGGCGCGCTACGTACGTCTGCGCAAGCTACCCTCAGAGAAGCGCAACTGGCTGGCTATACGCTCATTCGAGATAAACCCCGTAACCAAGGAGCAGTACGCTACCGACCAGAATCCCTTCACGGCATTGGCCGTTGAGGGCAGTGCTTCGGTTGCCGTACCTAAGGGTGCATCGCGATACATCATGCTGCTCGGCAAGACCGACGCGGGCAAGTGCCGCCTGATGAGCGTTGATGGTCGCGTTGTCGAGGAGTTGGATATCCGCTCGTCGTATATGGAGGTGCGCCCCCACAGCGACAATGTTGCGAGCATCGAGCTCACGGGCGTAGAGAGCATCTACGAGGTTATCTTCCTCAAAGAGCTCTACCGCAACGACAACACAGGAACGCAGTTTACGATAGTAGAGGTCGTAAAATAGCGTATTGCACACAACAAGGGGGCCATTGCGCCCCCTTACGAAAGATGCCGCCAATGAGGGTACGTTAGGGTACTGCATCGGCGGCATCAATATTTTGCAGAGCGGTGGCTACTATGCGACTTATGGCTACCGGGAGCACATCCGCCCATTAAAGAAGTGGGAGCAACTAAACACTATTAGTCGCTCCCATATTGCTTTACGGCCGAGTAAGAAGATGCCGTTTTAGGCCTTGGGCAAAGTGAACTTGAACTCCAAGCCACCAACCTTACGGTTCGACACCACGATGTCGCCACCATGGAACAACACGGCATTCTTGACAATAGACAGACCGAGGCCCGTGCCACCCAACTTACGCGAACGGCCCTTGTCGATGCGGTAGAAACGCTCGAAGATGTGGCCTATATGCTCTTCGTCGATACCGATACCGTTGTCGGCAACCGTCACGGTGTACATATCATCGGCGGTAGGCTCGGCAGTGATAAATATATCGCGGCCACCCGAGTAGGCGATGGCGTTATCGGTAAGATTCTTGAATATGGATAGCAGCAGCGTGGGGTTACCCTTGACGAGCAGAGGCTCGGGCAACGAGAGGTTTACGCGCATACGCTTGTCGTCGGGCAGAAGAGCAATCTCCGAGCGTATCTCGTCGAGCATGCTGCCCAGGTCAACACTCTCACACTCAATACGGCTGCTTCCATCCTCCAAGCGGGTGATGGTCGACACGTCGTGCAACAGCTGGCTGAGACGCTGACTGTGAGCATAGCACTTACGGATAAACGAGTCGCGCTCCTCGGGGGTCATATCCGCGCTGTTTATCATCGTCTCCAAGTAGCCCTGTATGGCCGCCACGGGGGTTTTAAGCTCGTGGTTGATGTTGTTTGTGAGCTGACGCTTGATGCGCAACTTCTCCTGATGCTCATGCAACGCACGGCCATGCTCACGCTCCACATCGCTCGACACCTGTCTGAGACGTCGATATAGGTCGATGATATGGCGCGACACATCGCCCAGCTCGTCGTTGGCGAAGTAGGGCACCGACTCGATATCGGCTCCATTCTCCATCGCCTCACTCACACGTTTGAGGCTTTGGAGGTTGCGACTGAGGCGCACGGCAAGGATTATGGCTATTACCGAGGCGATGGCCGCAACCGAGACTATCGTATAGAAGATACTCTCGTCGAGAAGCCCGGAGTGCATCTCGTGGCTGAGCAGCGAGAAACGATAGGTGATAACACCACCCACAACAATCAAAATAAGCAGAGCAAGCAGTATGTACATGCCACCCTTGTATGTCAGGGTCTTACCCTTCGAATCCATAGCCATATCCCGTTCGTGTTATAATATTATTACCGTAATGTCCCAACTTCTTGCGCATGCGCGTGATGTTAACATCTATGGTGCGATCCAAGACCACCACCTCGTTACACCATACGTGCTTCATAATCTGCTCGCGCGAGAGTATCGTGCCTCGATGTCGCAGCAGCAACACCAAAATGTCGAACTCCTTGCGTGTGAGCGACACCTCGACACCGTCGATACGACAACTCTTGTTGAGGTTGTTGACCACAAGACCCTCGAACGATATGGTGTCGTCGCTCTCGGCGATGGCCGCCGCAGGGCTCTCGGGCTGTGTTGTGCGGGTAGAGCGGCGTAGCACACTACGTACACGCGCCATAACCTCCGCAACGGAGAAGGGCTTCGAGATGTAGTCATCGGCACCTATATCCAACCCTCTAATCTTATCCTCCTCGGTATCGCGTGCCGTGCAAAATATAATGGGTAGGGTCGAGGTCTCGGGACGCTTGCGCAGTATCTTGGCCAACGAGAAGCCACTCAACTCGCCCATCATCACATCCAAAATAAGGAGGTCGAACGAGGCAATATCCATGGCCAATGCCTCCTCGGCACTCAATGCCGTCTCGACCTCGTAACCCTCACGCAGAAGGTTGAACTTCAATATCTCGCACAACGACTCCTCGTCGTCGATAACAAGTATTCGATACTTTCTCATTTTGTCGTTATTCGGTTGCGCGACACCGCCCGCAATAGGCTCTACGCAGCGTGTAGCGCAATATATTATTCACAAATTTAGTCATTAAAAGTGAATATCGCAACTTTTTTACCGATATTTTTTTACAACCACCGCGCCAAGCAACGGTACGAAATGTTACAATCGCTTAATAGAATTGTAACAGAATTGTAACAATTGAATTGTATCTTTGCAAAAGGAAAAAGTGATGCAATGGCGAAATTTTTGATTTCATAGAGGATATAACTGCACGGAGGCGAAGGCTTCCGAGGCAGTTTTTTCTTTTAGAAACGCATCCCAAACGACTTTATTATGGACCTATTTATCGTTATTACCCTGGCCGTATTGGCCGTTATGGGTATTGTGGTCGGCGTATCGAACGACGCCGTAAACTTTCTTAATTCGGCATTTGGCTCGAAGGCAGCACCCAAAAATGTGATTCTCTCAATCGCCGCTATGGGCGTTATGGTGGGTGTCATGACATCGAGCGGCATGATGGATGTGGCGCGTAACGGCGTATTCTACCCCGCCATGTTCTCATACCGGGAGATTATGATTCTCTTCCTCGGCATGATGCTCTCGAACATCATCCTGCTCGACATCTACAACTCGCTCGGCCTGCCCACCTCTACGACCGTATCTCTTGTATTCGGCTTGCTCGGCTCGGCAATGGCCCTGGCACTATATAATATATGGGGCGGCGAGACGCTCTACTCGCTTGGCGACTACATCAACTCGGGAAAGGCCCTCGGTATAGTCTCGGGTATCCTGCTCTCGGTGGTGCTGGCATTCGTCACAGGACACTTCCTCATGTACATATCGCGTCTGCTCTTCTCGTTCCGCTACCATAAGATTTTCAGCCGCTTCGGTGCGTTGTGGTGCGGTATAACGGTGGCCGGCATCATCTACTTCACCGTATTCAAGGGTTTGAAGAGCACAGAGCTCATTCCCGATAGCATAAAAGATTTCGTCAACGACAATACGACCGTTGCACTTCTCATACTATGGGTGGTAAGCTCTGCCCTACTATGGGTATTGCAACGCGCCAAGGTCAATATCCTCAGAGTATCTATCCTCGCCGGAACATTCTCTCTGGCTCTGGCCTTTGCCGGTAACGACCTCGTAAACTTCATCGGTGTGCCCTACGCCGGCTACGACTCGTACGTCTACGCTCAGGGCGATGGTGCAGACCTCGAATCGATGGCTACGCTCTCGAACCCCACGCAGGCCAACTTCTGGATAATGTGTGCCGCAGGTCTTGTCATGGTCTTCACGCTCTTCACGTCGAAGAAGGCGATGCGCGTAATCGAGACCGAGCGCAAGCTCTCGTCGCAGAGCGAGACGGCCGACACAACAGTTGAGGCTACAACCGTCTCACGCGGCATCGTGCGCGGTGTACGTCGCGCCAACGACGCCCTGTCGTCTATCATCCCCGTGTCGGTAAAGGAGTTTATCAACCGTCGCTTCGAGCCACTCCCCGCAGAGGAGCGTGGCGATGTCAACTACGACCTTATTCGTGCTACGGTAAACCTCACGGCAGCAGCAATCCTCATCTCGATAGGTACACAGCTTAAACTACCCCTCTCGACCACGTATGTTGTATTCATGGTGTCGATGGGCTCGTCGCTTGCCGACCGTGCTTGGGGTCGCGAGAGTGCCGTATATCGTATCACGGGCGTTATGACCGTAATCATGGGTTGGTTCGTAACGGCACTCGGCGGCTTCATCATTGCTCTTATCGTAACACTCGCGCTGGTGTATGGCGGTAAGGTGGCAATCATTGGCATAACCATAATTTGCGGCTACCTCATATTGAAGAGCAACCTCAAAAAGGATAAAAAGGTGGCAGAGGATGATGATAACTTAGCCACAGCAGTCATCGGCAAAAACCTCAAAATGAGCCCCGAGACAGCACTCATCGACTATACCGAGCAGGTGTGTGCCCTGATGGAGAAGGTAACGATGATATACGACCGCACCATCGTCGCCGTATTTAAGGAGAACCGCAAGGTGCTCAAAGATATGGTACGCGAGGCCGAAGAGTTTTTCCAGTCGACACGTCAGCAGAAGTACGAGTTGATGCCTCTGTTGCGCACGTTGGAGGAGAGCGACATCGACACAGGACACTACTACGTGCAGGTTGTCGACTACATCTCCGAGACAAGCAAGGCACTGCTCCACATCACTCGCCCATGCTTCAAACATATCGACAACAACCACACGGGACTCAGCAAGGAGCAGGTCTACGACTTGAAGCGCATCAACGACCGCGTGGAGGAGATTTACTCGGAGATTAACAGCATGCTTCGCACACGCACCTTCGAGCAGATGGAGAGCGTGCTCAACAAGCGCGACGAGATGTTTGACCTCATAGACGAGGTTATGCAGAACCAGCTGCGTCGTCTGCGCGATACGGGTGGCTCGTCGTCGGCCAACATGCTGTTCTTCAACATACTCACCGAGACTAAGACGATGGTGCTTCATTCGCGAAACATCATGAAGTCGCTCGAACACTTCGTGAATTTGAAGCGATAGCCGAACATATCGGCAACACCCCGACTATTGGGCTGAATGGGCAACCATTCGGCCCTTTTTTTGGGGGGGGTAGTGGTAGGTAGTGGTGGGTAGTGGTGGGTAGTGGTGGGACAGCGGGACTATGGGACAGCGGGACTATGGGACTTTGGGACGTCGCGGCCGACATAAAAACTTTCTCATTGTCTCATTGTCTCATTGTCTTTTTTTTTGACAATGAGAAAATGGGACTTTGGGACTGTGGGACGAGTTTTTTTCGCGCGCTCCCCACCACTACCTACTTCTACCTACTATTACCTATCACTACCTAATAAAATCTGCGCGCCATTCTCACTTTTCACTTTATAAACTCGCGTCGCAGACACCATATCTATCCTCCTTGCTCCCCCACAAAAAAACTACCGTCAATAGGATGAACTCCCATTGACGGTATATCTTGGCGATACGCTATACTACCCTACTTCGTCAGACAATCACACATATTAGAGCATATCTGCGCAATGGCCTGTGCCGTGCGCTCTATCGTCGCATCGTCAACCGTGATGTTATGCGCTGCGGCATATAGCACTAAGTCGCGACGTATAGCCTCGTTCATAAGCGTCTTGTACTGCTCATTAACACTCTGAACATGAGCCATATAGACCTCAGCATCCATATCCTCCCACTCGCGCACCGCGAGGCAGTGCTCCGTAGTACCGGCAACCCACTCATCCTTGACATAGGTAAAGCGGCTATCGACACCCTCCACCGCAACAATCGCGGCCGAAGGCTCCTCTACCGCCTCCTCGCCACCACGCAGCAGCAGCACGGCAGTCACCACCACAACAACAATAGCCACGGCCGTAAGGATTATAACACCCCAACGCTGTGGCATGCGGATGTTATCCCTATCCTCGGCGGGCACAACATCGCTCGACGTGCAGAAGTCGCTCCATCCGCCATATCCCACATAACGTGCAAGGGTCGAGAGAATATGAGGACGCGGCATATACTTGCCATCACACACCACGAACATCTGCTCCAAGGCGTTGACACCGAGAACAACGTGCGTCTGCTCGGCAACGTCGTCCAGCAGCGATGCACACTCCTCGACGGTCGTTATCGGGCGGCCGTACTTGACGGCTACCAGCTCTTTGAGACGCTCTATGTATTGTTCCTGCGTAGTCATGCGGGCAAAGGTAAGTAAAAAAAGTATAATATCCTATTATATACCCGTTATTCGCTTTATCTCGTTGAGTTTATTGAGTGCTTCGAGCGGTGTGAGCGAGTTGATATCGAGGCCCTTTATCTGGTCGCGTATGGCGATAAGCACAGGGTCGTCGAGTTGGAACATCGAGAGCTGTATGTTATCCTTCGTCTCGATTGCCGACTCGGCAACAGCGCGTCGCTTGGCACGCTGCTTGAAGGTGCTGCTGGGCACAATCTCGCCCGAGCCATAGACCTTCTCCAAGTTCGAGAGTATAGCCTCGGCACGCTGAACAACCGTGCGTGGCATGCCCGCCATGCGGGCGACATGGATACCGAACGAGTGCTCCGAGCCACCACGCACCAACTTACGCAGAAAGACGATATTCTTGTCTATCTCCTTGACCGTAACGTGATAGTTCTTAACGCGCACAAGCATATTCTCCAACTCGTTAAGCTCGTGGTAGTGTGTCGCAAAGAGGGTCTTGGCAGCCCCCTGAGCGTTGTTGTGCAGATACTCGACCATGGCCCAGGCGATGGAGATGCCGTCGTAGGTACTCGTACCGCGACCTATCTCGTCGAGAAGCACAAGGCTGCGCTCCGAGATATTGTTGAGGATGCTTGCCGACTCCAACATCTCGACCATAAACGTAGACTCACCCTCCGAGAGGTTATCCGACGCTCCGACGCGCGTAAATATCTTATCCACAAGGCCTATATGCGCACTCTTAGCGGGCACAAAGGAGCCCATCTGCGCCATGAGCACGATGAGAGCCGTCTGGCGAAGCAGTGCCGACTTACCCGACATATTGGGACCCGTGATGATTATTATCTGCTGCTTATCCTGGTCGAGCATCACATCGTTCGGGATATACTCCTCGCCAATGGGCATAAGGGTCTCGATGACGGGGTGGCGTCCCTCGCGGATGTCGATAGTCGTAGAGTCATCGACAACGGGGCGCACATATCCGCGCTCGGTGGCAATACGTGCCAACGACTGCAAGCAGTCGATGCGTGCCACAACACGAGCATCGCGCTGCAAGCTGACTAAATGGCGCGAAATGAAGGCGACGATATCGGCATATATCTGTGTCTCAATCTGTATGATGCGCTCCTCGGCACCCATAATCTTCTGCTCATACTCTTTGAGCTCCTCGGTGATATATCGCTCGGCACCCGTCAGCGTCTGCTTGCGTATCCAACTCTCGGGCACCTTGTCGCGATGGGTGTTGCGCACCTCGATATAGTAGCCGAAGACGTTGTTGTAGGCCACTTTAAGCGACGGTATGCCCGTAGCTTCGCTCTCGCGCTGCTGCAACGAGTTGAGGTAGTCCTTGCCATGAAGGGCTATACGACGCAGGTCGTCGAGCTCGGCCGAGACACCATCGGCAATGATGCCACCCTTCTGTATCTGGTTGGTGGCAGGGTCGGGATATATCTCACGTTCGAGCCTCTCGCGCACCTCGACAAGAGGGTCTATATTCTCGGCGATACGGTACAGAGGCTCATGGTCGACCGACTCCATCAACGCGCGAATAATCTCTACCGCGGCGAGCGAGTGTTTCAGCTGCACAAGTTCGCGCGGCGTGATGCGCTGTGTGGCGATGCGTGAGGCGATACGCTCCAAGTCGCCTACGAGCGATACTTGCTCGCGCATGGACTCTGCAAACTCGGCATTTTGGGTGAAGTACTCGACAATATCCTGACGCAGACGTATCTTCGCGATATCCATCAGCGGCATGGCTATCCAGCGTTTGAGCTGGCGGCCACCCATCGCCGTGAGCGTGCGATCCATGACGTCGGCAAAGCAACACTTCGTCGCAGAGCCGTTGGAGTTGAATAGTTCGAGATTGCGTATGGTGAACTTATCAATCCACACCGAATCGTCGCGGTCGATACGCTGAATAGAGGATATGTGTGCCGTCTGGCGGTGCTCCGTAAATTCGAGGTAGTAGAGGATGGCTCCCGCAGCCGAAATACCTGCGGTCATCTGCTCCACGCCAAAGCCCTTTAACGACGCGACACCGAGCTGCTTGCATAGCTTATCGCGGTTTACGTTCTCGGCAAAGACCCACTCGTCGAGACGATAGGTGTAGTGCTTCGAGCCAAAGGCATCCGCAAACTCCTCCTCGCGGCCACGCTGAAAGACAATCTCCTTGGGTTGGAGGTTTGAGATTAGCTTGTCGACATAGGTCGTGTCGCCCTCGGCAACGTAGAACTCACCCGTCGAGACATCCAAAAAGGCAATACCCACCGTCGTGCGACCAAAGTAGACCGACGCAAGGAAGGTATTATCCTTGCCCGCCACGAGGTTCTCACCCAGCACAATACCCGGCGTAACCATCTCGATAACACCGCGCTTGACGAGCTTCTTGGTCATCTTCGGGTCTTCGAGCTGCTCACAGATGGCTACACGTTCGCCGGCGCGCACGAGCTTGGGCATGTAGGTATCGAGTGCATGATACGGGAAACCCGCCAACTCGACATACGACGCAGCACCATTGGCACGACGCGTGAGCGTGATGCCGAGGATGCCACTCGCCTTTATAGCGTCCTCGCCAAAGGTCTCGTAGAAGTCGCCAACACGAAAGAGGAGTATGGCGTCGGGATGAATGGCCTTAATCTCGTAGTACTGCTTCATCAGCGGCGTCTCGACATAGGCCTTCTCCTTAGTCTTACCCTCCGCGGGGGCGGCGTTATCCTTAATCTTTGCACCCATTACGTTTAGATATTGAAGGCTATCTCCATCATGTTGGTAAACGACGTCTGACGCTCCTCCGCAGAGCAGGCCGTGCCATGCACCAGCGAATCCGATATGGTGCAGATGCACAACGCCTTCTTACCGGCACGCGCAGCATTCATATAGAGTGCCGTGGCCTCCATCTCGACAGCCAGGACGCCCATCTTCTGCCACTTCTTCCACTCCTCGGCATTGTCGCCATAGAAGACATCGCTGGCGAGGATGTTACCTACGCGGTAGTCAACGCCAAGCTCCTCGGCCTTGGCCGCAGCGCGACGCAGAAGGTCGAAGTCGGCAATAGGCGCAAACGTGCCGGGGAGGTCGAACTGACGTGCATAGTTCGAGTCGGTACACGAGCCCATGCCGAGCACCACATCGCCGAGTTTGAGCGCGGGGTCGAAGGCACCTGCCGAGCCACAACGTATGATGGTCTCCACGTCGTAAAAGTTGAACAACTCGTAAGAGTAGATACCTATCGAGGGGATACCCATGCCGTGGCCCTGCACCGAGACACGCTTACCCTTGTAGGTGCCTGTATATCCGAGCATGCCGCGAACACTGTTATACTGTACGGGGTTTTCAAGAAAACGCTCGGCCATAAACTTTGCGCGCAACGGATCACCCGCCATGATTACCTTATCGGCGATTTCGCCATACTGAGCCCCGATGTGAGGCGTAGGAGTCTTACCTGCCATAGTTATAGTGTTTTAATCGTTATTTTCTCATTGTTAGCTTGCGAAGGTACGAATAATGCTTCGGAAAAACAAAATTATTTTTCTCCGACCCGCTACAAGCACATCTCGTATATGCGCTCGACATCCTCGGGCGTAAGGGTCTTGAAGCCTCGAATATCGCCATAGCGACACGCCTTGCGTGCCATCAGAGCGAACTTATCGCGTGTGATACCCAGCTCCGAGAGCGTGCGCTGCAAGCCGAGCGTATCGAAGAAGAACTCCGAGAGACGCTTGATGCTCTCGCGCGCAATGGCCATAGGCTCCAACGAGGCGTCGATGCCGAATACATTGACACCGAACGACACATATCGCGATACGTTGCTCTCATCCAAGCAATACTCCATCCAGCGGGGTGTGAGGATAGCCAGACCCAGACCGTGGGTGATGTCGTAGAGTGCCGAGAGCTCATGCTCCATGGGATGACAGCTCCACGCCTTGCGACGGCCACCATTGATGAAGCCATTGATAGCCCACGACGACGTCCACATAAGGTTGGCGCGCGCCTCGTAGTTCTCGGGCTCACGCACGGCAATAGGCGCGAACTTAACCACGGTTTTGAGCATCGCCTCCATGCAGCTATCGAGCATGAAGAGGTCGTCGTTGGTGTTGAAGTATACCTCCATGATGTGCGACATGATATCCGCCGCACCACACGCCGTCTGATACTTGCCGACCGAGTAGGTCAACGTGGGGTCGAGGAACGACACCTTAGGCAGCATGGGCTGTGCCATACGTCCGAGTTTATCGCCCGTAGAGAGGTTGCTGATGACACCTCCGGCATCCATCTCCGAGCCTGTGGCCGAGAGCGTGAGGATGGTAACGATGGGCAGAGCGCGCTCGATAGGCTTGGCACCTGCACCGAAGAACTCCCACGCGTCGTGGTCGACACAAGCTCCCGCAGCCATAAACTTCGTGGCGTCGATAGTCGAGCCACCACCCACGGCCAGCAGCACGTCGATAGCCTCTCTCTTGCATATCTCGACACCCGCCCTCACCGACTCGATACGGGGGTTGGGCTCGATGCCAGAGAGCTCGAAGAGTTCGAGGCCCGCAGCACGTATCTCCTCGACAACTCTGTCGTAGAGCCCTATTCGCTTGATGGAGCCGCCACCATAGGTCAGCAATACGCGACGACCAAACTTTTTGAGCTCCTCGCCGAGGTGCGAGAGCTGATTTTCGCCGAAATATACCTTAACCGGGATATCGTAAACAAAGCTATTCATAACCTAAATATTTAGTTTCAAACAATACTTACGCCTTATCATGCGAAGATACGAATAAAGAGCCATAATTCAAAACGCCGAATCCTTTTTTTTGTCGCACACGAAAAAAAACGTCGCTTTGCTTGGTTGTTATATATAAAATATGTATCTTCGTATGATTATTTTCACACGATAACACAACACTAAACCGAAACAGAATATGAACTGTCCGTTTACCCCTGAGGAGCGTAGCGAGATTATCGCTCTGATGAACCGTGAGATTATCCCCGCAATAGGCTGTACCGAGCCTATCGCCGTGGCACTCTGCGTAGCCAAGGCCACCGAGACATTGGGCTGCCGCCCCGAGCGTATTGAGGCACGTCTGAGTGCCAACGTACTGAAAAATGCTATGGGCGTAGGCATCCCCGGAACGGGCATGACAGGCCTACCCATCGCCATGGCCCTCGGAGCCCTCGTAGGACGCTCGGAGTATGGCTTGGAGGTGCTCAAAGATGCCGACCCGAAGGCCGTTGAGGAGGGTAAGAAGTTAATTGACGAGAAGCGCATATCGGTAGATTTGAAGTACAACATCGCCGAGAAGCTATATATTGAGGTTGAGGTATTTGCAGGCTCAGAGCGTGCCGAGGCCATCATCGCCGGAGGACACACCCGCTTTGTCCGCATATCGCGTGGCGACGAGGTTCTATTCACCGCCGAGGCGGAGGCTGCAAGCACCACTGCCACCGAGAGCCACGACACCAAAGAGCCTGAGCTCAGCCTGCGCAAGGTGTGGGACTTTGCACTCACAGCACCCTTAGACGAGCTACGCTTCATCCTCGAAGCTCGACGCCTGAACATGAACGCCGCCGAGGAGTCGCTCAAAGGCAACTACGGACACTCTATCGGCAAGCTATTCCGCGCAGAGTCGGAGCGCAACATCATGGGCGACACGCTCCACTGCCGCATCGTAGGCATGACAACAGCAGCCTGCGACGCCCGCATGGCAGGTGCCATGATTCCCGTGATGAGTAACTCGGGTAGTGGCAACCAGGGTCTCACGTCGACCGTCCCCGTTGTGGTATATGGCGAGCAGACAGGAGCCAGCGAGGAGCAGCTCATACGCGCACTTATTCTCAGCCACCTGACAGTGATATACATCAAGCAGAGCCTCGGCCGTCTCTCGGCACTCTGTGGCTGCGTAGTGGCAGCAACAGGCTCGTGTTGCGGTATTACATACCTTATGAACGGCACATACGACGAGTGCGCAGCAGCCGTGAAGAATATGATTGCCAACCTCACGGGTATGATATGCGACGGTGCGAAGCCCTCGTGCGCCTTGAAGTGCGCTTCGGGTGTCTCGATGGCCGTAATGTCGGCCCTCATGGCCAAGAATGGTCGCTGTGTGAAGTCGGTAGAGGGCATCATCGACGACGATGTAGACCGCTCGATACGCAACCTCACGGACATTGGCCGCGATGCGATGACGCACACCGATGCGATGATACTCCGCATCATGACCAGCAAATAGGCCGGCGAGGGTAAGCGTTTAGGGAGAAGCACGCCACACACTTCCCATTGTCTTGTTGTCCCGTTGTCTCGTTGTCATTTTTTTTTGACTATGGGACTTTGGGATAATGGGACAGTGGGATTTTTTTTTCGTTGGCTTTTTTGGGACTTTGGGACAGTGGGACTATGGGACGAGGTTTTGGGCGCGCAATGGGTAGAAGTAGGTAGTTGTAGGTAGATATGGGTAGTTGTAGGCGAGTTTTTTTTGCGCGCAACAGCCAATAAACCCCGAGCATCGCGCACCATACTTTTCAGTTTTTTTTTTGGCGCGCTCCCCACCACTACCTACTTCTACCTACTATTACCTATCACTACCTAATAAAATCTGCGCGCCGTTTTCACTTTTCACCTTTCCTCGTCCTCCTGTCGAGCGAAATATTTAATGCGCTTAGAGGGGCTAAAAATACCCTTTACGGGCATAATCGAGAAAAAAGATGGGGCACAACCACCATTTTTTAGGGACAAAAGTTGTCTAAATCGAAAATATAGCGTAAATTTGCACACCTATATATATAAATATATAGAGCTCGAAACGATACAAAATTAACCTAACAATACAATGACAGAAGAGCAGAACAACACAGGATTAGCCGGACGCATAGTTCAGGTTAACCTCGAAGAACAGATGAAGGCGGCATACATCGACTATTCGATGTCGGTGATTGTGTCGCGCGCGCTGCCCGATGTACGCGACGGATTGAAGCCCGTACACCGTCGTATCCTCTACGATATGGCTGCGGAGCTGAACCTCTCGTCGGATAAGCCTACGCGTAAGAGTGCGCGTATCGTCGGTGATGTACTCGGTAAGTTCCACCCCCATGGCGACAGCTCGGTGTACGAGGCCATGGTGCGTATGGCACAGGATTGGTCGATGCGCTACCCTCTGGTTGAGGGTCAGGGTAACTTCGGCTCTATGGATGGCGACTCGCCCGCTGCGATGCGTTACACGGAGGCTCGCATGCAGAAGATTACGGACGAGGTGATGGCCGACATCGAGAAGGACACCATCGACTTCACCAAGAACTTCGACGAGTCGATTGACGAGCCCACCGTATTGCCCACCAAGATTCCCTTGCTGCTGGTGAACGGTGCGAGCGGTATTGCCGTAGGTATGGCTACCAATATGGCACCCCACAACCTGAGCGAGGTGGTGGATGCGTGCTGCGCCTACATCGACAATCGCGACATCACCGCCGAGGAGCTGACTCAATATGTCAAAGCACCCGACTTCCCCACAGGTGGTATCATCTATGGCTACGCAGGTGTTAAGGAGGCTCTCGAAACTGGCCGTGGCCGTGTCATTATGCGTGCCAAGACCGAAATCGAGCACACCGAGAGCGGCCGCGAGTGTATCGTAATCACCGAAATCCCCTATATGGTCAACAAAGCCGATATGATTAAGAAAATCGGCGAGTTGGTCAATGAGAAGAAAATCGAAGGCATTTCGTATATCAACGACGAGAGTGACCACCAAGGTACACGCGTTATCATCATCCTCAAACACGACGCCGTTGCAAGTGTAGTACTGAACACTCTGTACAAATACACCCAACTGCAATCGTCGTTTGCGGTGAACAATATCGCTCTGGTCAACGGCCGTCCGCGTCTGCTGAACCTGCGCGATATGATTCACTACTTTGTGAAGCA
>JAZRDV010000014.1:0-44782 GCA_045660465.1 Alistipes sp.
GGTGCAAAGGTAAGACATATTTTTGAAACTACCAAATTTTTTGGAAACTTTTTTCAAAAATATTTTTCTAAGAACCTTTTCTGCTTATCGCCGTTTTAGAGGCGAAAGCGGGTGCAAAGATAAAACACATTTTTGAAACCACCAAATTTTTTGGAAACTTTTTTCAAAAAATTTTCTAAGAACCTTTTTTATCGCGCTCAGACGTTGTTTTCATCTGATTGCGGGTGCAAAGGTAGTGGAAATTTTCTTATCTGCAAATATTCTGCCAAGTTTTTTTTATCCTTTTTTAGGGCATAATAGTGCACTGTGCGATGTATCAGGCAGTTAGACCTTAAAAATATTTTCATTTGGATGAAAGCTTCTTTTATATATATAAATATAGGTATAGTTGGGCTATTCGAACGAAGGACGTAGGGTCGGTAAGTTTGGGGAGGTGTAGAGAAACTATGAAAGTTAGGGATAGTGGCAGTTTTTGATAATGAAAGTTAGTTTGAGCGAGGCGGTGGAAAATGCGAAGATGAGATAATGCGACGATGGGATAATGGGATAATGAGAGGATGGGTTACTGATAAGTTCTACATAGCAAAGAAGAGTGCCGGCAAAAAAAAGCCGTCAATGGGTAGCACTGATGCTACGTTCCATTGACGGCATTTTTGATTGGGTTGCAGATGTTCCCTCTCACAAGAGATTAAAAGGGCATATCATCCACTACCCCAACGCTACTGCCACCGGCAGCGGGCATAGGCTCCTCGACAAAAGGAGGTACACTCTCCACAGGAGGCTGCGCTGCGGCCTGCACAGGCTGAATACGCCAAGCACGGATATCGGTATACCAACGCTCGTTGAACTTACGCGACTCCATATCGAACGACACGATATAGTTCTCGCCGACACGCAACGAAGCCACCTCCTGGCCCTTGTTCATGAATGTTACGGCAATCTCCTTACCATACTGCTTCTGCGGCTGCTCGAAGATTACCGTCTGACGCTCCCACTGTCCACGTGCCGACTGGCCCGTAACGGCAGGCAAAATCTCTAATACTTTTCCTTCAAAATCCATAATCTATAATATTTACGTTTACTATTTTCACTTTATGCCACCGAACAGCTTATGCCGAGAGCCTCGACACGCTGAGCTATGGCACGCAAATCATCCTTCTCGACCTTAGTGATTGTCTGGCACGGCGTATCGCGATCCAACGAGTAGACCATGACCTGCTTGGGAGCTATCTCCTTAATGAGGTCAAGCCATGCCGACACCTCCTCCTCTGTAGTGTTATCTACCGTCTGTCCGAGGTACTCGCCACGCAGGAACATTGTCTGTACGATGAGGTTGCCCTCGAACTGTTTGAGACGCTCAACGGTATCGCGGACGGTATATTTACCCTGCGGCTTATTCATAAGTTGCACCGTAGCATCGAACGCAGAGTCGAGTTTTAGGATGTTGTTATCGACACGCAGCAGTGCGCGACGTACATCTTCGCGGTGTATCTGCGTGGCATTCGAGAGCACCGAGACCTTTGCCGAGGGGCAATACTTATCGCGCATGGCGATAGTATCGTCGATGATAGCCTCGAAATCGGGGTGAAGCGTAGGCTCGCCATTACCCGCGAAGGTGATAACATCGGGAGGCGTACCATCGGCCACCATACGTTCGAGCGTCTGCGCCAACATCTCGCGCACATCATCACGGCTGTTGAAGCGACGCTTGCCGGGGTGTTCGTCATTCCAGCCACACTCACAGTATATGCAATCGAAGCTACACAACTTAGACTCTATGGGCAGCAGATTGACACCCAACGAAAGGCCGAGACGACGTGAGCGTATCGGGCCAAAGATAATATTGTCGTATAACGAAGTCATAATGTCATGTATTAGCGTTTTGCACCCTTCGAGCCACCAAGTTTTGCACCATGTGCTGCCTGATAGGCGAAGATATTCTCCGAGTAGCTCGTAGTCTTGAACTCCGAGTCGCGCTTGCGCTTGAAGGCAACAGCGATAAGGCGATCTACCAACTCGTCGAACTTAACACCCGTAGCCTCCCACAGGTAGAACGACAACGAGCCGGGGATGGTGTTAATCTCGTTTACGTAGATGCTGCCATCGGCCTCGTTAATCATGAAGTCGATACGCGAGACACCGTCGCAAGCCAAAACACGGAAGGTGTCGCACGCCGTCTTGCGTATGAAGGCCGTAACATCCTCCGGAAGACGTGCCGGAATCTCGCGCACGGTAGAGTGCATACCCTCCGAGGGCTTATTCTTACCGCCACCGAGATACTTATCCTCGTAGCTGAGAATCTCGCCACTGCGCACAGGGGCCTCACATACCGAAGCCTCGCAGTCGTAGTAGTCGCCGAGCACCGAGCAGTTAATCTCTTTGAGCTGCTCGATAAGCACCTCGACGATAATGCGCTTCGAGTATTTTATGGCATTATCGACAGCCTCAACAAGCTCCTCGCGATTGTGCACCGCCTTGATACCCACCGACGAGCCGAGGTTTGCGGGCTTCACGATAAGGGGATAGCTAAGAGCCTCACAGCGCGCAATAACCTCGTCGCGCTCCGAGAGCCACTCCTTATCCGAGAACCAGGCGTAGTCGACAACGGGGATGCCGCTCTCCTTGAGAATCATCTTCATCGTAATCTTATCCATACCGTTTGCCGAGGCGAGGGTGTTGGGACAAGCATAGGGGATACCCGTCATCTCGATAAGACCCTGGAACGAGCCATCCTCGCCCGAGGTGCCGTGCAGAGCGGGCAGAATGACGTCGATGGCGGCAACAACATCGCTACCAAAGAGCGGCTTGCGCACCTTGTAGAGCTTGTTATCGCCATAGATAGGACGGAAATAGACCTCGTCGACAGAGGCCAACAGAGACTTCATGTCGCGGTAGTTGTCCGTCGTACGGAGCTTATCGCCCGTGTACCAATGGCCCTCCTTTGAAATGTAAATAGGTATGATGTTATACTTCTCGGTGTTCATTGCCGCCATGGTTTGTGCTGCGGTAATCACCGAAATCTCGTTCTCAACAGAACGACCACCAAAAATTACACCTACGTTAATCTTCATCTTTATTGTTGTTTGTTAATTAGTTACTTAAATGAGTCGGGCAGGTCGTTTTCGTATAGTAGCACGTCGCCCGCACGCAACAGAGGCTGCAACGATGCCATAGCCTCGCTGAACGACGCCACGCAAACCACCCTATCCTGTGGGTAGCCTCCTGCGGCGAGACCCTCGGTTATTGCCTGACGGTTAACCTCGTTGATGACATATACACCATCGGGATGTGCCGCAGCTATATCCTCGCCAAAACATCGGTTATTGGCATATTGCTTAACACCCATCTCCACAAATCCGGGCGTCAGCACATAGCGACGACCCGACGTTGCAAAGCCTCCGAGCACCTCCAATGCCATGCGCGCACCCGTAGGATTTGAGTTGTAGGCGTCGTCGAGGATGGTGATACCCGCCGAGCGACGCATGCTCAGTCGGTGCTCCACCTGCTCTATCTGACGCACGGCGCGCTTCTGCGCCTCAACAGGAACACCCAGACGGTCGGCCACAGCGAGAGCTGCGGTGATATTTAGAATGTTACCGCGTCCAAGAATATGTGTAGAGAGCCCCTCCACTACCCCGCTCCTCGTCATAAGGTCGAAGGTTGTGTCGGTTGCTGCATAGCGGATGTTCACGGCGCGATAATCGGCATCGGGACTCTCAATGGCGTAGGTCGCAACATCGCGCGAGAGCGTCGCGAGGTGGCTGGCTGCCGCCTCCGAGTCGATGTTAACAACACCAAAACCGTCCTCGGGCAGAGCGTCGATAAGTTCAAACTTGGTGCGCGCAACACTCTCCACCGAGCCAAAGGTTTCGAGGTGCATCTCGCCGACCGACGTGATGATGCCCATCTCGGGCTCCACAAGGTCGCATATCTCCTTGATGTCGCCACGCTGCTTGGCACCCATCTCGACGATGAAGACCTCGTGGTGTGGTTTGAGATGCTCGCGCACGGTGCGCACAACGCCAAGCGTAGTGTTGAAGTTACCCGGCGTCATGAGCACGTTGTAACGCTCCGAGAGCACACGATATAAGAAATGCTTGGTCGACGTCTTGCCGAAGCTACCCGTAATACCGATAATTCGCAGATGAGGCATGGAGCGCAATATGTGCTTCGCGTCGTTATAGTACCAGCGCGTGATATATTGCTCCAAGGGTCGGTTGAGCGCGTTGGCAAGTATTGTCCAATAGTCGAGCGTGAGCAGCATCGCCGCCACCAACGTATAGCGCGGAGCAAAGATTGCAACAACGGCAATAACCGCTGCCGTGAGTAGCATGCGCGTGGCAATGAGACGCTTAACACGCATGGTATATGCCAACTTAATCTTGTACTTTATCGAGAACTCGGCAATGGCGATGACCAGCATCCACAAGCCAAAGATAAGGAGCACGGCCCAATGTGAGGTCAGGGCAAAGGCCACCGACGAGAGCAGGGCCACGAGGTTGGGGCGCGAGAGCCACTCGCCCGTAGAGCGTAGCCAACGGTTGTAACGCTCCGGGCGGTAGGAGTTCTGCTGAAACATCTGCACCGAGTAGCGCATCACGGCCCAATAGTATATGAGCCACACCACGCCGAAAGTTATCATTACCGTCTCCATAGTCTACTCAATATTAAGGAAAGATTTTACCGATGCCTGCCACAAGTCGGGCTGCTCCAACATGGCGAAGTGTCCCGCACCCTGAGCTACAACCAAGCCTGCATCGACCATCAGACGCTGCATCTTATGGGCATCGGCAAGAGGTGTTGCCGTATCCTTATCGCCCCAGAAGAGTAGCACAGGGCACTTTATCGAGGGCATAAGGTGGCATAAATCTTCGTTTACGCACTTCGAGAGGATGGCACGCATCATGGGCGTAGCACGATTGTAGTCCGACGAGCCGGAGCTTTGGCGACGCTGCTCGATGAGCATCTGCGCCTTCTGGCGACCTATGAGCAGAGGCAGACAACGCTTCATGGCCTTGTAGCTGTACACCTTGTAGTAGTAACGCCATGTGCGCTTAGGTCTTATGCCCGCAGCATCAGTAAATATCATACGACTAACCTCGTTGCGCGAGGCATAGACCGTAGCAACACGACCACCAAACGAGTGGCCAATGAGCGTAGGACGCTCGATGCCGAGTTCGCGCACGATAGCCTCCAACGAGCGCGCATACTGCTCCACGCCCCACACCTCGCGAGGCTCCTCGCTAAGGCCGAAGCCCGCAAAATCGACCGCCACGACGCGATAACGCTTCAAAAGCAGCGGCACGATGCCCTGCCAGATGCTCCTATCGCAACCCCAGCCATGCAGCAATATCACGGTATCGCCCTCGCCCTCAACAGAGTAGGCAAGCGATACGCCATCGTATGTATATCGTCCATCCATATCTGACAAAGATACAAAAAATTATTCTAATTGCATCCCAAAACCACCGAAATAATTACGCGCAACACCAGCGCGCACGAGCATACGCGCGCACATACGAAAAACCTCGGGTCGGGAGCGTGGCAAAAAGCACGACTCTCGACCCGAGGATTATGTTTTTTTGGCGGAAAAGGAAAACGGAACTTTTTACCTTTCACTTTTCACTTTTCACTTTGTTTAGTGGTGCATGGGCGGACGACCGAAGGCGTGGGCACCGGGCTTGATATCCATACCCTCGTACTTCGAGATATCCTTCGTAGCGTTCTTGCCGAAGTAGCGCAGATTATAGGTAAACTGCACCGTGAAGTAGCGACCTACAACGCTGTTCCACGAGTTCTGCACATAGCCGCTACCCACCGTGCGGGCAAAGGCCGTATTCTGATTGAGGAGGTCGTTTACGCCGATAAGCACCTCGCCCAACTGATTCTTAAAGAGCTTCTTACCGAGGAACAGGTTACAGATAAGATAGTCCTCGTTATAGTCATTCGTAAAGCCCAAATATTGGTTATAGTTCACGGCAGCCGTCAGCGAGAAGCCCTTCCAGAATACCCATTTCAGAGTACCCGAGGCCATGTGGTTGAAGTACTGATTCTTCTGCGCAGCAAGCGACTGCTTTGCATCGTTGAACGTACCGTTCCACTGCAACGTGAAGTCGATATTCTCCGAGATATTGCTACCGAGAGTCAACATAGCGTCGTAGCCCATGTTGCTCGTCATATTGAGCTTATCGTTGATGAGCGACGGCGTGCGTGTCCAATTAACACCCGCCGAGAGGTTTAAGTTACACTTGATGGGTGCAATAGGGAAGCCGTAGCTTATATGCGAGCGCAACGAGCGATAGCCATCCATATTGGCGTAGGTGGTATACTGCAAGGGGTTATACTCCTCGCCGTCGATAACGATAGTCTCAGGATTGTAGGTAACCGACTGTCCGATATAGTTTTGCGAGAACTGAGCCATAGCCATAATCATGAAGGTACGTCCCTTCTCGATATTCGAGCGCACATAGTGAGCGCGGATATTATGGCTATACGCGGGGCGCAGATTGGCGTTACCCTTGGTTATATACTGCGCATTCGAGACATCGTAGATATCCTGCAAGTTACGCACATCGGGATTCTCCGTCCACGACGATACGAACATACGCAACGTATTCTGCGCATTGAAGGCGAAGTTACCCATTACGAAGTAGGTAACATTATCGTAGCTGCGGTTGATACTCTCGCCATTGACTAAGCCGCTGAGTATCGAACGCTGGTAGAAGACGTTGGCTACGATGTTATTCTTATTCTTGGCATAGCGATAGCCGGGGCCCACCTTATGCTCGTAGTAGTCGCTCGTGGTGAGTTTCGAGAGCGAGGCATCGGGCATAATACCCTCGATAGCATAGTCGCTATCGGTGATGTATGCCGTCTTGTCAATCTGCTGGTCGTTATACTCGAAACGGTATTGGAGGCTCACCTGCGACGACTTAGAGATAGGCTCGGTGTAGGTGAAGCTTGCGCGTGTCTCAACATCCTTCACGGGCGATTGCGACGATACGTAGCGCAACTCGGGAGTGTACTCGCCCGTGGCATCGTCGTAGAGCGTCGAGAGCGTCGAGTAGCTGTTTGTCCACGACGTGGGCGTGTTGCGGTAGCGGATATTACCATCAACGGTGATGGTACGACCCGGCTTACCGAGCTTCACACGATACTGCAAGAACTCGCTGAAACGGAACGCCTTAGACTCGCCGTTAGAGAAGTTATCGATAAGGTTTACACCACTCTCACCCCACTGTCGTCCGTCGGTTGTGCTGTAAGGGTCGTTACCCTGGAAGCTGAAATTCGTGCGCGACATTATCGACATATTCGCGTTTATCGCCCAATCGAAGCGCAAGTTTACGCGGTGGTTCATATTTGCCGTCTCGGAGTAGCCCTCCTGCTCCAACGTGTCGATGGGCGACGGTGCTACATACCACTTCTCTATACGGCTGAGGTTCTTGGTGTTGGTAGAGTTGAAGAAGTATGAGCCGTTGAGCTTCACCTTGTCCTTCTCGCCCCACGAATTAGAGTACTGCACACCGATAGAGCCGACACTCGCAACACCACTCTGCGGACGCACCATGTAGCGACCTACACCACGACCACGGCCGCCACCCATGCCACCGCCACCGCCGGTAACACCGAGGATATCCTCGAACGAGAAGTTCTGCTGGTTTACATTGTTCAGCAGTCCGATTACCGACAGACGGCTCGAACCATGGAAGTAGTTAACGTTACCTCCGGCATTATACTTATGATTCGATGTTACACCGTCGGTTTCGGGCTGATAGCCATAGCCAGCGTAGAGCTTACCGAAGACACCCTGTCGCATATTCGAGTGGGTAACGATGTTGATAGCCTTGTAGCCCTCGCCATCGTCCATACCCGAGAACTCGGCATTGTCGGACAGCTTATTGAACACCTCAACACGGTCAACAGCCTGCGCCGGGAGCGAGTTGAGGGCCGTAGATACATCCTCGGCAAAGAACTCCTTGCCATCGACAAAAATCTTCTTCACCTGCTCACCCTGAGCCTCAACCGTGCCATTCGAGATATTGATGCCGGGCATCTTTTTGAGCAAACCCTCAACATCGGCATCGGCGGCCACCTTGAAGGCCGCAGCATTATAGGCCACCGTATCGCCATTCTGCGGGGTACGCAACGCCTGTACCTCCTTAACTACGGCCTCGATAGCCACAGCCTCGGGGGCCAAGAGTATCGTACCCAGGTCTGTAAGACCCTTAATCTTAACGCGCTGTGTGTGTACTGCATAGCCGATAAACGACACCGTAACATCGTACTCGCCAGCCGCGAGCGACGTAACGCTGACAGCACCACCCGCACCCGTCGTCGAGTGCTTACGCACCTTTGTGTTGCTTACCGACGCCACCTCGACAATAGCACCAATAACACCATCCTTCGTCTCCTTGTCGATAACCTTAGCTGTGATACGCCCCGACTGTGCCATAGCCGACACCGAACAACAGAGCATCACAACCATCATCAAAATTTTCCTCATCACACTATTATTTATTATTATTATTTTCGCTTCTGTTTTAACACTTTTCGCTTCGCGAAAATAACACTTTTTATCAAATAATCAACCATTTGGACGGTGAAACGACAAAAAATGGGTGTCAGTTAACCCTGACACCCTCATTTTGGAACTATCTGTAATAGCCGGGGCCGAAATTCGGACGTGGGCCGCAACCGTTATATCCGGGGCCATAGCCGGGACGCGGTGCGGGGCGCGGAGCACGACGGTCGCACGCGGGGCATACACGATGCTTGCTCTTCGGGCCATGAGCCTTGAAGTGTCTATCGCAAGCCTTGCAGCTCTTATCGCGGTGTCCATTCCGACGATAGTCCGAGCCAAAGCCGTGGTGATGACCATCACAGTTGAGGTTGAGCTCAATCTTCACCTTATTAGGGCCACGACCATTATTAGGCTTTCTGACATTTGCCGCTGCATCGCCCATCGCCATCACCGACAGCGCAAGGAGCAAAAACATCATCTTCTTCATAGTTGTAATTTTTTAGGGTTATACCTTCTGTTTGCTATTACAAAGGTACAACCCTAAAAGACGATTTGTTCCTCACTCCACCGCCAAACAGCCTATCACAGAGTTGAAGCGACCATTAGGCCGGGTGAGACGACTGCAACCACTGCTTGAATTCGGGCACACGTGCCTTGGATATTATGATGCGCTCGGGTGTCTCGATGGTAAGATTGAGTGCCAAACGGCTGCCAAACCATACGGCAATATCCTTTACGGCACGGCGCGAGACTATAAACTGACGATTTGCACGGAAGAACTCCGACGACGATAGTTGCTGCGATAGTGCTTCGAGAGTCTTATCCACAGGGTAACTTTGGCCGCTAAGCGTTGTAAGGGTAACACGCTCGGAAAAGGTGTAGAAGAAGGCCGCGTCGGACATAGCCACAGGTATAATCTTATCCTTATAGCGCACAAGCAGCGTCTGCATGCTCTCCGCGCCACCCGCACCTATCTCCGCAACCATCTGGTTGCGACGCTCACGCTCCGAGGCAGTCAGACGCGCCAGCTTATCGAGGGCACGAGAGAGGTCCTCCTCCTTGAAGGGTTTGAGCAGATAGTCGATGCTGTTTACCTTGAAGGCCTGCAAAGCATACTCGTCGTAGGCCGTAGTGAAGATTATGGGTACGGCTATCTCGACGCTTTGGAATATGCGGAACGAGTCGCCATCGGCAAGGTGTATATCCATAAATACAACGTCGGCATCCACCTCCTTCGAGAAGAACTCCACAGCCTCCTCTACCGACTCCAACACCGCCACAACCTCCGTTGCGGGGTCGATGTTTGTCAACATGCTACGAAGATTTACAGCTGCCGCCGTCTCATCTTCAACGATTATCACTCTTCTCATATACTATTTTTCGGGGTTTTCGAGCGGAAGGCGTACCATGAAACGCTCATCGTCATCAATTATCTCAATATCGCGCTCGGCGATTATCTGCCAACGGCTACGCAAGTTGTCGAGGCCTATGCCCGTCGAGGGCTCAACGTCGAGCTTCGGGTGCTTGGGGTTCTCGATTTCGAGCACACCGTCGCGTGTGCGTATGACTACGCGGAGCGGATTCTTCGTCGTTATGCTGTTGTGTTTCACGGCATTGCCAATAAGCGGCTGCAACGACAATGCAGGCAACGTCCACAAGAGATACTTCTCGTCGATATCGAAGTCGAAGAAGAGCTTCTCGGCATAACGTATCTTGAAGAGGTAGGCGTAGGCATTTGCAAACTCCAACTCGTCGCGCAGCGTTGTTGTCTCGCTCTGCCCATTCTGTATTATGTAGCGGAAGGTGTAGGATAGCTGGTCGATATACTTCAAAGCACGCTCATCGTCCCTCTCGCGCACCAACATCGCCAAGGAGTTTAGCGAGTTGAAGAAGAAGTGTGGGTTTATCTGTCCTACGAGCATGTTGTAGCGTGTCGAGAGGTTCTCGGTTTTGAGCCGCTCGTTCTCCACCTCGATTGTCTGATGCTTGCGCATTAATACATATATGTGTGCATAGAGTGCCGTTACCACCAACATAAACAGACACTTGGTCAGCACTACGAGGTAGGCGTTGTCGTGAAGCTCGGCCTGGAAGAAGAGCACGATACGCATCTCACCACCACGGAACGACATCATCGGCGCAAACCATACGCCTATGCCCGTTACGATTATTGCCACGAGCAAGAGGCGGGCATATACCCAACGTGAGCGACGCTCCGAGCGCAGCGTCGATGTGAATAGCTCGATTAGCACAAAGGTAAACAGAGCGTAATAGACTATCTGCCACACAAACTCTACGGTACGACTCGGGCGGTCGTATACAGCCTCGAAGTCGAAGGGCTTGCCATTACGTTCTACAATCTTGTCGAGATGGGGATGTGCCCTCTGCAACTGCTCCGCAGAGAAGGTCTCGCCACGCACCTCGTGCGACGTAAAACGCAGATGGTCGCCCTCTTGCAGCTTGTGCGTTCGCACCTGCCATGCCGAGATGTATACACTGTCGCGTTTATCGCAGTCGCAGACCACATAGCCATAAAGGTCGTCGGCGATATGGAGCACACCCGAGTTGTGCTCACCCGCGGCATCGTCCTTCATACGATTATCGAGCCCACTCTCGGTGATTATGGGCAGCAGCAGATACGAGAAGTTGATTACGAGGCTCAATGCGACGGCAATCAACAGGTGTATACCAATATTTGTGTTAAGTCGCTTCATACGGTTTGAAGGCTGTTGGTAGTTAATGTTGGCGGGTTAGCGGATAGGGATGTTTAGAGAGTTTAGGGAAGTTAGGGAAGTTAAGGAAGTTAAGGAATTTAGTGAAGTTAGTGATAGTCCTTAATTTCCTTAATTTCCTTAATTTCCTTAATCTCCTTAATCTCCTTAATCTCCTTAAACCTTATCGTGAGACAATTCGTTAGCGGAAGTAGATGGCCGCTTATCACCCTCCACAAAATTTATCGTCAGAAGCGCGCCAGATACAACGCTCGGCGAATTTCGAGTCGATGGGCTGTACTTTGACGTACTGCCCATTGGCGAGATAATTCGTTAGCGGAAGTAGATGGCCGCTTATCACTCTCCACAAAATTTATCGTCAGAAGCGCGCCAGATACAACGCTCGGCGAATTTCGAGTCGATGGGCTGTACCTATCCGTACTGCCCATTGGCGAGATAATTCGTTAGCGGAAGTAGATGGCCGCTTATCACGATAAATTACTTGTACCAAGATGCATAAGTACAGTAATCCCTTGCCGTGCGCTTGATAATCTCCTCGCGCTGCTCGGGCGTAACATCCTTAACTCGCTTTGCGGGGACACCGGCATATACCGAGAAGGGCTCCAACTTCTGGTTTGAGAGCACAAGGGCGTTGGCTGCGACGATACATCCTGTACCCACCACAGCATTATCGAGAATGGTAGCACCCATGCCTATAAGGCAGTCGTCCTCGATGATAGCACCATGAATAATGGCGTTGTGGCCCACCGACACATAGTTGCCGATGTGTGTCTGCGACGGGTTCTTCGAGCCGTCGTAGAGGGTGTGGATGACTGCGCCATCCTGAATATTTGTGTTGTTACCGATGCGTATTGAGTTTACATCACCACGCAACACGGCGTTATACCATATCGAGCAGTTCTCGCCAATCTTAACATCGCCGATGATTGTTGCTGTCTCGGCCAACCATGTATCCTGTCCAATCTCGGGCTGGTGGCCACGTACTTCTCTAATAAGTGCCATAATATATATGTTTTAATTATCTCTATTCCAATGTCTTTGCCTCCTGCCAATACTCCTCCATCTTATCGAGCGTCATATCGTGCAACGTGCATCCCTGCTCCACAGCACGCTGCTCCATGTGGTTGAAGCGGCGTATGAACTTCTTGTTCGTGCGCTCCAATGCAGCCTCGGGGTCGATGCCATAGAGGCGGCAGGCGTTGATAAGAGCAAAGAAGAGGTCGCCCATCTCGTCCGTGAGCTTCTCGTGGTCGTCGGCGCGCAGCTCCACATCCACCTCCATAAGCTCCTCCTTAACCTTCGACCACACATCCTCGCGCTTCTCCCAGTCGAAGCCCGTTGCCGCAGCCTTCTCGCCTATGCGGTAGGCCTTCACCATCGCGGGTAGCGACACGGGGACGCCACCCAGCGTGCCGCTCTTGCGCTTCTTCTTGCGCAGTTTGAGAGCCTCCCAATTCTGCTTCACCTCCTCGGGAGTGTCGGCATGAATATCTCCATAGACATGAGGATGACGGTATATGAGTTTGTCGCAGACGGCATTTGCTACATCCGTATAGTTAAATGCTCCCGCCTCGTCGCCGAGCTTCGAGTAGAAGACCACATGTAGGAGCAGGTCGCCGAGCTCCTCTTTGATGCCCTCCATATTCTTGTCGGTGATGGCGTCGGCGAGCTCATAGGTCTCCTCAATAGTATTGTTTCGCAGCGAATCGAAGGTCTGCTCCCTATCCCAGGGGCACTCGCTGCGCAGTCTGTCCATAACATCGAGAAGGCGCACGGTGGCCATCTCTGCATCTCTTCTATCCATTCTATTTGGGTTGTTTACGTTTAATTCGTCGTAAAGGCAGCTTCATGACACCGAAGAAGGCCTCGCCAAAGATACCACTCGACATCTTCGAGGTACCCGCCTCGCGGTCGATGAAGATTATGGAGTGCTCGGCGATGCGATAGCCAAGCCTCCATGCCGTATATTTCATCTCTATCTGAAAGCCGTAGCCGTTCATACGCACACGGTCGAAGTCTATGGCGTCGAGCACCTCGCGACGGTATCCCACGAAGCCTGCCGTAGCATCGCACACGGGCATGCGTGTGATAAAACGCACATACTTCGATGCGAAGTACGACATCAGCAGACGCCCCATAGGCCAATTGACGACATTCACGCCGCGCGAGTAACGCGAGCCTATGGCTACATCCTCCTCGTCGAGCAGCGCATCGAGCGGCAGCAGGTCGTCGGGGTTGTGCGAGAAGTCGCAGTCCATTTCAAAGATGCGGTCGTAGCCCTGGTCGAGGGCGTAGCGGAAGCCCGCGATGTAGGCTGTGCCCAAGCCCTGCTTACCACCGCGCACTATAAGGTGCAGCCTACGATCAAACGTCGTCTGCTCCTCGCGCACCAAGTCGGCAGTGCCATCGGGCGAGCCGTCATCGACAATGAGCAGGTCGAACTGAGGCTCCATGGCCATCAGTCGGCGTATCATGCGCACAACATTTTCGCGCTCGTTGTATGTAGGTATGATTATAAGTCGTCTCATTAGATCATTGTATTAAACTTGCGCCAACCGAACAAATAACGCACCACCACCGAGAAGCGATATATGCCCTCGGGCTTTTTTCGTCGGATTATAGCACGCCTCTCACGCGCTAAGCGCGGATGCCACCTGAGAAATGTACCCCACGCACGCACCACAGCCCACGCACGGTGCGGATGGAGCGTGAAGAGGTAGGCCAACGCCTCCGCAGCGTCGGTCAGCGGACGCACCAGCGCGACGGTAAGTCGCTGCATGGTCGAGGAGCACTTGAAGAGCATCGCGAGGTTGTTGCGGTGGTTGAGATATATCTTGAACGACGACACGGGCAACGTACCTCCACCGAGGTGATAGACCGTCGATGTGGGCACCGAGAGTATGCGGTAACCGGCCAGCTGCATGCGCCATTGAAGCTCTATCTCCTCCATGTGGGCGAAGAAGTGTTCGTCGAAGCCTCCCACCTCGAAGAATATGTCGCGACGACAGCACAACGCTGCGCCACTACCCCAGAATATCTCGCGCACGCTATCGTACTGCGCCTCGTCGCACTCCACGGTTGAGAGTATGCGACCACGACAGAAGGGGTAGCCGAGATAGTCGATGAAGCCACCCGCCGCTCCCGCGTACTCGAACTTATCGCGCTGGTCGACGGCACGCAGCTTGGGAGCTACGGCGGCCACCGAGCTATCGCTATCGAGCACCTCGACAAGGGGTTGCCACCACCCCTCGGTAACCTCGACGTCGGAATTTAGCAGCAACACATAGTCGCTGTCGACCTCTTCGAGTGCACGGTTATAGCCTCCGGCAAAGCCATAGTTTCTATCGAGACGTATCACACGCAAATCGGGATAGTGCATGCGCAACCACACCACCGAGTCGTCCGTCGAGCCATTGTCGGCAACCACGACCTCGGCACTACCTGAGGTGTGGGCCACGACACTCGGCAGAAAACGCTCCAAGTGGTGTCGTCCATTCCAATTCAGTATGACTACGCTTAACCTTGCCATAATACGCTACTAATGACGTTTCTGCTTCCAACGCCTGTGCGACCACAACCACAACTCGGGGCACTCGCTAATGGTCTGTTCGAGACGTCGCGCATAACGTTCCGTAATCTCGTGCTCGGCGACGGTCTCCCTACCGTCGTATATCTGCTCTACGTAGAGGTCGTACTCGCCACGGCGGCGACGCTTCATCCAGAAGAAGTAGACCGGCAGGCTAAAACGACGTGCCAACTGCTCGGCACCATCGGCAAAGATGGTATCCTGGTTGAGGAACGTTATCCAATGGGGGTCATTCACACGATACTGGTTTTGGTCGGCTATAAGGCCGATGCTCATAGTGTGCTGATTGCGGTTGCGCAGATAGTAGCGCAACACATCGTTGCGAGGCACCAACATTGAGTTTTCGATACGACGCAGACGTTTGAAAAGTTCGTCAAAGATGCTATTCTCTAACGAGTGGTAGACGCTGAGCTGCACGTGTGAGTAGTCGTAGAGGCATATCGCCAAGAAGTACTCCCATGCTCCATAGTGGCCACCGAGAAGGATGACATCGCCACCCTTGGCCATCGCCTCGTACTCGGCCGCCTGGGCAAAGGATACGCGTCGTCGCAACTCCTTGGCCGAGATACCCGCAAGGCTGATGGTGTTTATCATCTGCTCGGCAAGGTTGCGCATGAAGCGCGATGTTATAGCGCGCAGCTCCTTCTCGCTACGCTCGGGGAAAGAGTTGCGCAGGTTCGTCATCACCACCTTGCGACGGTAGTGCATGAGGTGATGCATGATGAAATATAAGGTCTCCTCCAAGAGATAGTATCTCACCCAGCGGGGCATAATAGCCACCAAGCGGCACATGGCGTATAGTATCGCCACACACACGCGCTGCATGAGCGTGAGAGTATATCTGCTATTGTCTCGTGCCATCTACTCCTGGTTTTTGTCCTCGTCCTCCTCGTCGTCGCGCTCGGCCTTGGGGTCGTAGCCCGCAACGACAATCACAAACTCGCCCTTGGGCTCATGCTCCTTGAAGTGGGCTATAACCTCGGCCACCGTGCCGCGCACGGTCTGCTCGAAGCGTTTTGTTATCTCGCGCACCACCGCCACACGACGCTCCGCGCCCATGACCTCGGCAATCTGCTCCAAGCACTTGACCACGCGGTATGGCGACTCGTAGAGCACCAACGTGCGAGGCTCCGTGGCGAGCTCCGTGAGGCGTTTCAGGCGGCCCTTCTTCTGAGGCAGGAAGCCCTCGAAGCAGAATCTGTCGCACGGGAAGCCACTCTGCACCACTGCGGGTATGAGGGCCGTTGCTCCGGGCAGCGTCTCAACGTCGATACCCTCCTCTACGCACTTGCGCACAAGCAGAAATCCGGGGTCGGATATTCCGGGTGTTCCGGCATCCGACACCAACGCCACATCGCGTCCTGCGGCTATCGCCTCGGCAACACGACCTACGGTGGCATGCTCGTTGAACTTATGGTGCGAGTGCATGGGTTTCTCGATGCCTAAGTGGCGCAGCAACACCGATGTTGTGCGCGTATCCTCGGCAAGTATGAAGTCTACCTCGCGAAGCACATTTATCGCGCGCAGGGTTATATCTTCGAGGTTGCCGATAGGCGTGGGTACTACATATAGTTTTGCCATAGCGTTTTTTCGGTGTTTGTTATGCAAGTTTACGCTCTATCAGCGACACAAGGAGCTTTGCACCTTCGAGGTCGGGGTTCCACGCAAAGTTCTCGATGATGTATATCATGCAGTCGTCGAGGTCGTCGAACTCGTTTAGCGTGTCTATGGTGTCCTCGTAACGTGCCACGTCGCCATCGAAGAGGTCGCGCACCATGAGGAATTTATCGTTTATGCCTATGGCCTTGCGCAGGTCTGTTATGCGGCTCATTGCGGGCGTAGGCTGCGAGTCATCCACAAGCTTGTCGGCCAACGTCGTTACGCCACCACCCAACACATCGCCCAGACGCTTGGGTGCTTCCGTAACCGTCGGCTGTGGCATGGGACGGGGTGCGGGCGCGGGCGCAGGTGCGGGTGAAGGCGCGGGGGCGGGGGCGGGCTTAGGCTCTACATGCGACTGCACGACAGGCTTCGCCTCGGGCGTCTGCTCTGCTACGGGCGCAGATGCGGGCGCAGTGTTGTAGAGCGATATAATCTTGCGGTTTGTCTTCTTGCGCACGGGAATATCCTCGATGTCGAAGAGTCCGCCACCCATGTTTATCGGTGCGGGCGCGGGTGCAGAAGCGGGAGCAACCTCGGCAGGTGCAGGGATAGGTGCGGGCGCGGGAGCAACCTCGGCGGGTGCAGGGATAGGCGCGGGTGCAAGGGCAACCTCGGCGGGGGCACTTACTACCGCCTCGGGGACCTCAATGGCGGGGGCCTCAATCGCAGGGGCCTCGCTCTCGGGTGTGCTACGCTCCTCGTCGCTTAGTCCGAGCAACGCCTCGATATCGAAAATATCGGCAAAGGGATCCTCCTCCGCAACGCTCTTTATTGGCTCCTCGGCACTCTCAACGGCCTCTTCGGCACTCTCAACGGCCTCCTCGGCGGGTGCTGTCTCCGCCGCAACCTCCTCGGGCGCGACCTGTGCGGGGCTCTCTGCGGCCTCGGGCTTGTGCTCCACGCTCGGGGTGGCGGCGATAGTCTCGGCTACGCTTGCTGCGAGGCTCTCATCGCCACGCATATCGAGTAGTTGTGAGTAGAGGTCGCGCAACGATGCGAGCACCACATCGCGCTCTATGGCGGGCACAGCGTCCATGCTCTTCCAGCCGTCAACGAGTGAGTTGATGCGCGCGAGTATATCTTCAATTTTAGTCAGTTCCATATCGGGAAGTATATATATCGTACCAAAGGTACGAAAAAAATATGAAACGACCTAAAAGAAACAAGAAAAGTTTTTCGAGGGCTATGAGACTATGGGAGATTGGGACTATGAGAAAGTTTTTCTGTCGGCCGCGACGTCGCATTGTCTTGTTGTCTTTTTTTTGAGACTATGGGACTTTGGGACTATGAGATTTTTTATTGTCGGCCGCGATGTCCCATTATCCCACTGTCCCGCTGTCCCACTTTTCCAACCACCAAAACAAAAAAAAACTGCCCGACCGAAGCCGAGCAGTAATTCAAATCTCAAAAGAGTTATTTGCGGTATTTAATCACGCAGCTACCTATCGAGAACCAGTTCTCCGCAAGATTAGTATCTTTTCCATGATCATCGGTAATATATACTCTCTGGCCATTGCCCATCACAGCATCGAAAGAACAAAGCGTATATTTACCCTCACTCGGAGATGCATTTGATGTTACGCGGTTTAACGACTTTGTTTGTGTCGTCGAGGGTTTGTTTGTACCCGTAGTAATACCGGTTATAAGGCTTATCGACTTATTACCAACACCTGTTGTATAGTAGCAAGCCTTGATGTCGTAGTGAACATTCGTGTTCGACGGCAACGCAACTGATGGAGAGTAAATCTCGCCTGTTGTAGTACCACCAAGGTAGTAGTAGAGCGTACGGAAGCCATATCCCGAGTCGAAAGAAGTTGTACCTGTGGTACTCCAACCCGTCCTATCATCACTCGAAAACCAATTGGAGCGATGGGGCAGACCCGTTATCCACAGCACGTTTGTCGAGTACATCTTCACGCCGCCAACCTTGATGTAGGCCTTGATGTTTGTCTTGCGGCCCCAATCGCGGTTGTACGAGGGCTCGGCGTTGAGCACGAAGCTGTTTGCCGCCTTGTCCCACGACACCTTACCCGCCGAGTACGAGAGGTCTACGCCGTCAATCTCGTAGCCGAGGTCTTCGATTACGGCATCCTGAACACCCGCGTATGTCGAGGCACACGACTCGCCATTTACGCCCTTTGTGAAGAATATCTTTGCAGGGTCGGCGAGGAACGACTCGCTATTTGCGCTTGTGTCGTCGCCGTAGTCGTTGAAGTAGGTGTACGACGACTTCGCGCCGAGCTTCACGGTGGGTGTCGACCACTCGAAGGCTACACGTGTTGTTGTGCCCTTAGCAAACTTCTTTGCGGCATAAGCCTTGGTGCATGCGTTGCCGTTGCCGTCGATGAGCGTTACGGCATAGTTGCCCATGTCGAGGTCTGCGGGCAGCGACACGAAGAAGCCACTTGTCGAGGGTGCATTAACCACAATCTCTGATGCCGTAGCCGTTGTTGACACGTCACCCGTCGCGATGTCAAACGAGTAGGACGTGGTAAACTGTGTGCCGTCCAACGCCTTGAACACGGCCTTAGATATCGATATCGGAGCATTTGTGATGTTCACACGTACGATGGCATTTGCGGGTGTGAACTTCATGTCTATCGCGCCGGCCTCTACATCCTCGGCCATACCCACCAATACGGCGGCTGTTGCGGCACCACCACCCCACTGCTCTGCGCAGTTGATGGTCACGGTGCTGCCACTCGTGGTGTAGCTTCCCGAGCGTGCATAGATGCCGTAGTAGGTGTCGCGGTCGGCCTTGGGAGTACCCATGCCCTTGAAGTTTACGTCGCTCTTACCGCTGTTCTGCGCTGTGAGTGTCGCCGACACACCGGCCTCGGATGTCAGGGCTATCTGGTCGCCCGCAACCCAGCTCACCTCGTTGTACTTCTCGCCACCTATGGCCACACGTGTTGCGTCCTCGTCGATGTCGGCCACGAGTGTAAACTCTTCGTGCGCCTCAATGTTGATGTTGTAGTCGCCCTCCACCGAGCAACCTACCAATGCGGCAGCTGCCGCAAGTGCTATATAAAATCGTCTCATCACTCTCATGTTTAAGGTTTTCATATCGGTGCCTGTGTGTTAGTCGAGCAACCAGCCGTCGCCACCATCTTCATAATCCATCGAGTCGTTGTCGCCCGAGAGCTCCACACCGCACTCCACAGCCACAAGAATCTCTTCGAGCAGTGGCTCCTCATAAAAAAGTCGTTTCATCGTCAATACGCTTATCTACAAATAGTGTGTAATCGTTGTTGTATTAGTCCGTTATGGGCATTGTTAGCTCACAAAAGACTGGCAAATATATCGAAAAAAACTGTAACGACAATCGCCCACAACAACAAATTCAACCAAACGGCAATTTTTCAACACGAGCCAATAAGAGTAACGGGAATACAATGTGGAAATTGTGGGTAGCTGTGGGTAGCTGTGGGTAGCTGTGAGTAGCTGTGGGTGGTTGTACGCGAGTTTTTGGCGCGCTCCCCACCACTACCTACTTCTACCTATATCTACCTATCACTACCTATAAAATCAGCGCGCCACCTACTACCTACCACTACCTATAAAATATTGCGCGCCAAGGAATTCCTCGGCGCGCCACTGCTATTTTTCTCTCACAGAAAGCCTTATGCGCGTCATCTGCTCGCGAAAGCCGCCCTCAGCGGCAAATTTTTCAATCTCCTTGTCTATAAACTTTGACAACAAATACTCTGCTTGATAAATAAGAACAATCGCCATGTTTGCCACCACCTCGTCAGACCGCGACTCTGCCAACTCCAAGAAATAGCGCGAGTCGTCGTGTTGCGCAGCCAACTGACGCATGAAGCTCACCTTCTCGGACTGAGCATCCCACTGCTCAAAGCCGCGCGAACGCAGGTAGTCAGCGTAGTCTTCGAGAAGTTCGAGGAGGCTTGCTCGGGCAACGTTGAATAGCTTTATTCCCATCTCCTTGGATGTCATCATATCGGCATAACCCTCGACTATATTCTGTTTACCCGAGCGTGCTGCTTGTAGCATTTGATCAAAGGTGCGATCTCGCTTGTCGATATATCGAGAGCAAAAGTGATATGTTAGGTCGTAAATAACCACCGTCTTTTGATAACTTAAAAGGCGTGTATGGTTCCAATGACTATCATTCAACATGTTACCTGGCTTACTCATGGTTGGGACATTTCGAGCAAAGGGTTAAATAAAATTAGTACAAACATACATATTTTTTACGTGATTTGCAAAAAATATGTAAAACGAAGCATATTTAGAAGATACGCAGGCAATTTGGTGTCGCGCGCTGTGGGTAGTTGTGGGTAGTTGTGGGTAGCTGTGCGCGAGTTTTTGGCGCGCTCCCCACCACTACCTACTTCTACCTACTACTACCTACCACTACCTATAAATTCGCGCGCCGTGGGTAGTTGTAGGTAATTGTGGGTAGCTGTGGGTAGCTGTACGCGAGTTTTTGGTGCGCTCCCCACCACTACCTACTTCTACCTATATCTACCTATCACTACCTATAAATTCGCGCGCCGTGGGTAGTTGTGGGTAGTTGTGGGAAGTTGTGGGTAGTTGTGCGCGAGTTTTTTGGCGCGCCCCCACCATTACCTACTTCTACCTATATCTACCTACCACTACCTATAAAATCAGCGCGCCGTGGTATAAATGGGTAGTTGTGGGTAGCTGTGGGTAGTTGTGCGCAAGTTTTGGCGCGCTCCCCACCACTACCTACTTCTACCTACTACTACCTACTACTACCTACCACTACCTATAAATTCGCGCGCCGTGGGTAGCTGTGTGTAGCTATGCGCTACCCCCCCAAAAAAAAATTCGGGGTCGTCCGAAAGGATGACCCCGAAAAGGTTAGAGAGTAAATTTTAGTAAAGATTTACGCTTTCACATCTGTAATATACATAACCATTAAATGTGCTGAGCTTTATGTCAAATGAGTAAATAGTACCACTTACGTTTGTAAGCGTAATCGTTGACTCATCCCATGCAGTGGTTATTGAGCCATTTGCATACTTACAAGCACCGACGTACCAGTTATTATTCGAGTTTATTGCACCTGATTTGAACATATTTGCAAGATCGGTGTTCGACTCCAAATACAACGGCTTAGCATCAGAGGCCTGGCTTGTAAATGTAAGGCGATAGTAACCTCCCGACTTAATAGACGAGCATGTATAGATGTAAGGATCACTCTCAGTACCAGAGCCATACTGACCAGCATCGCCAGTATCGTCGCCATCGCCCGAGTCGTCGCCACCGCCCGAGCCTGCGCTTCCGTCAGGAAGAACAAATCCATCAGGCATACCCTTGTAACCCAACGTCTTACCTATCATAGAGGTATTACCCGCATTAACAATGGTAATCAAAATGGCATACTGGTCATTCTCAACCGAAACAGTCATTGTAGCATCATAAACATAGTGTGAGCTACCGGCACCCGAGCCGAGGAGATAACGAAGGCTGAATGTTCCAACACCAGGGCTTGATACGGTATTACCGGCATAGGAATAATCACCCGCCTTAATCGAGTTGTTGTTGGGAGCATCGCTGCTATTGAGGTAGAACTGAGTAATGCCATTGGTGCTGCTTGTAAGCTCAAATCGGCTATACATGCTATTCCATGACAGATTCTCATACATGTAGTCAGCGAAGACATCAGGATTCTTACCTGTGGTAACCTGTACCTGACAATCATAAGATGTTGATGACTGATAATCGGGGTTATCATCATTAGCCTTAGAGAAAATGTAAACCCATACTGACTGGCTATAACCAAGCTCCAAAGTAACGGTATTTTCGGTTACCTCTACATTCTGATTGCCATTCAAGTAGTAATTTACGAGATAGTAATCTGCGCCCTGAACATCATCCCATGAAATTGTTGCATTGGGGCCATCGGTAGTTACTACTACATTTGTAGGAGCAGAGAGAACAGGACGAGGATCAGCGAGCTCAAATGAAACATAAGCAGTATCTGAGTCCTTATACTCAGTACTATCAGCAGCTGCTTTAGCAGTTACATAGAAATACCACCACTGGTACGCTGTGAGCTCCACAGTGATTGATGTCTCAGTAGTTGTCTGCTCAAACTCGTGGTTGTAATCGTCTACGTAGTAGCCTACTGCACCATCAACAGCGTCCCATGAGAGTGTAAGCATGTTGCCTTCAATCTCGTAAGTAACATTGGGCATAGCAAGCTTAGTACGAGTGTCGGGGATGGTGATATTAGCAATATCGCCGGTAAACTCAGCGTAAGGCAGATAGGTGTTCTCTGCATCGAGACCGATATTCTCGAATACGAAGTGATACTCACCGTTCACAACCGATACTGTTACTGTACCATAACAGATAGCCTTCTGATTCTGAACTGCTCCGTCAACTGAATAATAACCATATTGAGTAGAATCAGCATCACCATAAATTTGACCCGCACCCGATCCGTAATTTACGATGTTATACACACCGGCATCAATCCAGTTATCATAGTTACAGTTATAGAAATCAAGTTTAAGCTCACCTGCATCACCAGAGAACACGACTATCTTGTCGTTATCCAAGTTACTCTTCACAGCCGTGCTGAATGTAGGAACGCTCTCCTCAACTGTAAGATCGCCTACATAGCTAATCTGAACAGTCTTATCACCACCAATGTATGAAGGCCAGAAAGCAGTGATAGTGTATATGCCATCCTCAACAGATACGTTGATTGTACTGTCAATTTGGAGATAGTAACCATACTGAGCAGGATTAACAGCAAGGTTGAAGCTTGACTCTTTAGAGTCGAACTCCAATGCTGACTCGCTGCTCCAAGCATCGGCGTAAGCTGCGTCGTAAACACCCTGGTATACGCCCTCAGCGATCTCGGTCAAGCCCTCGTTGAAGATAACAGTCCACTTGTCGTTCTCCTCGTCGCCCTGGAATGTGATGGTATTACCTGTGCGAGCAACAACCTTAGTGAGGTTAAGAGTATAGTCGGCAGGCTTCTCTGTAAGACCCGATACGGCGAACTTAGATACCTCACCGGTGCGGAACTTCAAAGGATTAGCTGCGGCAGCCATGTCGATAGTCTTAACATAAGAGCGACCGTTAGATGCCTCAACCTCGATATCCAAAGTTGCGATAGCATCGTCAGCATCGCAAGCAAACCAGATATACTTAGTATCGAGCTCGCTGTTGAGGCTTACCTGATACTCAGCCTCGTCAACCTTAACGATAGCCTTGGTGATAGTAACATCGTCGAGACCCTTAATCTGCATACGACCGTAAGCTACGGCGTGCGAGAAGTTGAGGTCGATAGACTGTGCTACGCCATCCCATGCAGCCTCAGCCGACATGGTGTGAGCGTTAGAGGCAACAGTGCCCTCCTTCTCCATGTACTGCTCCTGGCCCAACTCGGGAACACGAGGCTCATCATAGCTCCAGCTACCAACATAGGCACGTACCTTAGCTACACCTGCAAGGTCGTCATTGAAAGTGGCAGCCACACGAGCCTGAGTGGCCTGCTCGCCCTCAGCCTCGATGCTACCCCAAGCCGTAGATACTACTACATCATTGGCATCGTAAGCAACGAGTGTTACGTTCTCGTCGCCCGACCAATATGAGGGGAACGAAGTGTCGCTACCCGAGCCCTGCTCCTCACCGAAGTAGGCACGAGTAACATCCTCGATGCTGAGGTTGAAAACAACGTCAGTCTTCTTTACGGTTGCGTTGATCTCGTCATTGTCCTGCGAGCAAGCAACAAATGCCATTGCAGCTACTGCAACAAGCATCATTTTCTTAAACAAATTCTTCATAGTTGCAATAGTTTTTAGAATTCTCCGTAGTCCCACGATGGAGCATCCTCCAAGTCAGACTCATCAGACGACAATTCGACACCAAACTCGGCAACAACCGAGAGGATGTCAAGCTCGGGAGCTGTGTACTCCTCCGCAAAAATGTTACGCTTGATCATAATGTTAATGTATTAAAAAATTGTATATATGTATCTCATCCTCACCGAGTTACAAATACATGTACTCGGCATTAAACTTTCAAAACAGTGTGTTTTAATGGCACAACCCAACTAATTTCAGGGCATTACATTCCCCTATAACGGTGTAAAGTTAGTGCTTTTTAACTAATTATGCAAATTTTTATTGAAAATTTATGCAGAGGGAGGGGTGGGATGGTGGGAGGAGGGGGGAGGGAACGACAAAAAAATCTCATAGTCCCAAAGTCTCATAGTCTCAAAGTCTTTTTCTGACAATGGGACAATGGGACAATGGGACAATGGGAGGATGGGACGACGCGGCCGACAAAATAAACCTCGCGTCGCAGACACCACACCTTTCCGTTTTCACTTTTCACCTTTCACTTCAAAAAAAATTCCACGCGTGGCACATCATGCGCCACGCGTGGGAATTAACACGCTGTGAGGACAACTATTTAAGATCCATCTGCTCGATAAGTGCCTTAGTCTTAGGCTTATGACCGCGGAAGTTCTTATAGAGGGTCATGGGGTGCTCGTGGCCACCCTTCTCCAAAACCTCGTGGCGGAACTTCGAGGCTACCTTCTGGTCGAAGATGCCCTCCTCGGCGAAGTACGAGAAGGCATCGGCAGCGAGAACCTCGGCCCACTTATAGCCGTAGTAGCCGGTAGCATAGCCACCGCTGAACACGTGGGTAAAGGCGGGGCTCAGAGCCATGCCGTCGACAACGGGCATAACCTTCGTAGGCTCCAACGCTTTGAGCTCGAAAGCCATGATATCGCCCTTGATAGGCGACGTGATGGTATGGTAGGCCATATCGGTCATACCGAACGAGAGCTGACGCACGTTGAAGTAGGCAGCAAGGTAGTTCTTGGCAGCTACAATCTTCTCGACGAGCTCGGCGGGCATAGGCTCACCCGTCTGGTAGTGCTTAGCCCACAAGTCGAGATACTCCTTCTCGTAGGCCCAATTCTCCATAATCTGCGAGGGAAGCTCCACGAAGTCGCGCTTAACAGAGGTGCCATTGAGGCTCTCGTACTTACCCTGCGCGAGGAGGCCGTGCAAGCCGTGGCCAAACTCGTGGAGGAAGGTGGTAAACTCGTCGAACGTGAGCAACGACGGAGTGGTCTCGGTGGGCTTCGTGAAGTTCATAACGAGCGACACCAAAGGACGCTGCTCCTGGCCGTTAACAACCTTAGTACCACGGAACTCCGTCATCCAGGCACCCTGACGCTTCGACTCGCGAGGGAAGAAGTCGAGGTAGAGGATGGCGAGAAGCTCACCCGAAGCATCGGTAACCTCATAAACGGTAACCTCGGGGTGGTAGATGTCGATATTCTTGGCCTCGGTGAAGTTAAGGCCATAGAGGCGGTGAGCAAGCATGAAGACTGCATCCTTGACGTTCTCCAATTTGAGGTAGGGCTTAACCTGCTCCTCATTCAAGGCATACTTCTCCTCCTTATACTTATTATTATAATAGCCCCAATCCCAAGGCATAAGCTCGCCCTCGAAGCCGAGAGAGTGAGCATAGTCGGTGATGGCCTCAACGTCCTTCAACGCATAGCCATAGGTGGCATCGAGCAACTCATCGAGGAAGTTATTCACGGTCTTGGTGCTCTCGGCCATACGGTCTTCGAGAACGTAGTCGGCATAGCACTTATAGCCAAGAACCTTAGCGATATTGAGGCGCAACTCGGCGATACGGCGGATATTCTCCATATTGTCGTACTTGCCACCCACACCACGGCTGTTATAGGCGCGGTAGAGCTGCTCCTTGATGTCGCGCTGCGACGAGTAGGTCATGAAGGGACCATAGCTCGGTGCGTGGAGCGTGAGAGTCCAACCCTCCTCGCCACGTGCCTTAGCATCGGCAGCGAGACCCTCGCGCACAAAGGCGGGAAGCTCGGCAACCTTAGCCTCGTCGGTGATATTCAGAGCGAAGTCGTTCGTAGCAGCCAAAGCGTTCTGGCCAAACTCCAACGTCAACTTCGACAGCTCCGAGGTGTACTGGCGGTAGAGCTCCTTATCGGCATCCGAGAGGGCAGCACCCGAACGCTCGAAGCTCTTATACGTATTCTCCAAGAGCTGCATATCCTCCTTATCGAGTTTGAGCTTCTTGCGCTGGTCGTAGACACTCTTCACGCGCTCGAAGAGCTGCGGGTTGAGCGATATATCGTTGCCCAGAGCGGTGAGCTTGGGCGAGATGTTGAGTGCTATCTGCTGCATCTCGGGCGAGGTGTGGTTGCTGTTGAGCACGAAGAAGACACCCGACACGCGGTTGAGCAGCTGACCCGACTGCTCCATAGCAACGATGGTATTCTCGAACGTCGCGGGCTCGGGGTTGTTAACGATAGTCTCAATCTCGGCACGGTTAACCGCGATGGCGAAGTCGAAAGCGGGCTCATAGTGAGCAAGCTCTATCTCCGAGAAGGGAGGCGTCTGATAGGGAGTATCCCACTCCTCAACAAAGGGGTTGCCTACAAGCGTTTCGGGCATGCGAACACCACCCCACTCGGGGAGGTCGCCACCTGTCGAGGCAAGAGTCAATGCTGACATAATGATTGCTGTTGTTGTCATAGTTGTGATATGTTTTATGATTTTCTGTTACTGCATTTTACAGCTCCACCTCGTTGGGGCGCAACGCGGGGCGCAGAGACTCCTTCATAGGCATTGTCTCGGCCTCGGCAGCCAACGAGTCCACGGGCTCGGGCTCCGTCCACAAGCCACGCGCTTTGAGCATAGGTGTCTTGTCGGGGTCGGCACCGCGGAACTTGCGATACATCTCCATGCCGGGCTTCTGGCCGCCCTGCGCCAAGAGGTCGTAGCGGAAGCTATGCGCCAACTCGCCATCGCAGAGGTCGCGACGCTCCTTGAAGGCAGCAAAGGCATCCTTATCGAGAACCTCGGCCCAAAGGTAGAAGTAGTAACCCGACGAGTAGCCGCCATTGAAGATGTGCGAGAAGTAGGTATAGCGATAGCGGGGTGCAATCTGCTCGATAAGGCCGCGACGTGTGGCGAGGTTATAGGTCTCGAAGTCGTTCACGTCCATATCTACAAAGTTCTCGATGCTATGAATATCCATGTCGATAAGCGCGGCGGCACACAGCTCCGTAGTGGTAAAGCCCTGATTGAAGAGCGACGCACGCTGAATCTTCTCGATAAGCTGGTCGGGGATAACCTCTCCGGTGCGGTGGTGGATGGCATACTCGCGCATAATCTCAGGCTCGAAGGCCCAATTCTCCATAATCTGTGAGGGAAGCTCCACAAAGTCGCCCTCAACCTCCGCAAGACCGCGGTAGCGGACATCGGCAAAGAGGAAGTGCAGGGCGTGGCCAAACTCGTGGAAGAGGGTCTCGGCCTCGTCGAAGGTCAGCAACGAAGGGGTGTCGCCCACGGGAGGCGTAAAGTTGCAGACGATGCCCACAACGGGAGCCTTACGCTCGCCGTTAACGTAGAGCTGCTCGGTGAAGTTACCGCACCAAGCACCGCCACTCTTCGAGGGACGAGGATGGGGGTCGAGGTAGAGAACACCGAGGTGCGACTCGTCGACATCGATAACCTCGTATATCGAACACTCGGGGTGATACTTAGGCGCAGAGATAGGACGGAACGTGATGCCATAGAGGCGGTTAGCGAGGTAGAACATACCGTTGCGCACGTTGTCGAACGAGAGATACTGACGCACAGCCTCCTCGTCGAGCTGATACTTCTGCTTGCGCACCTTCTCGGCATAATACCACCAATCCGACATCTCGAACTCGGCGTCGGGATAGTCGCGCTTGAACATGTCGTTCATCTCTGCGAGCTCACGCTTTGCCGACTCCAAGGCGGGAGTCCAAATCTCGTTGAGAAGCGTATATACAGCCTCGGGCGTGCCGGCCATCTGGTCGTCGGTAACGTAGGCCGAGTAGGACTTAAAGCCGAGCAGGTTGGCCTTCTCGACACGCAGACGCGTCATATCCTCGATAATCTGCTTATTGTCGTACTCGTCGTCGTGGTTGCAACGTGTGAGGTAGCCGTTGTACAACTCGCGGCGAAGGTCTCTATCGGTAGAGTAGGTGAGGAAGGGCAGAAGGCTCGGCTTATCGAGCGTGAAGACGTAGCTGCCGCTCTTACCCATAGCGATGGCTGTCTCCTGGGCCTGGTTGCGCACACCCTCGGGCAGGTCGGCAACCTGCTGAGCATTAAGCTCCAAGAAGAAGTTGGAATTCTCAGCAAGGAGGTTGTTTCCGAAGCGGATGGTCAGGGCCGACAGTTCCGAATTGATAGCCATAAGACGCTCCTTCTCGGCACCCTGCAACAGGGCACCCGAGCGCACAAAGTCGTTGTAGGTCTTCTCCGTAAGGCGCATCTGCAACTCGTCGAGACGAAGCGTATGACGCTTGTCGTAGACGGCCTTGACACGCATGAAGAGCGAGTCGTTGAGCATGATGCGGTTGCTGTGCTCCTCAACGCGAGGCATCATCTTCTCCTGCACGGCCTGCATCTGCTTGTCGAGATCCGACGACGAGAGCATGCCGAAGATGTAGCTCACCTCGGCGAGTTTGAGACCCGAGTTATCGAGCGCAAGGATGACATTCTCGAACGTAGGCTCGGCCTCGTTGCGCACGATGGCGTCAATCTCCTCGTTGTGCACCTTCATGGCCTCCTCGAAGGCGGGCTCGTAGTGCTCGGCACGAATCTTATCGAACGGAGGGATACCCATCTCGGTGTTCCACTCGTCGAGCAGAGGGTTGCCCGTAGAGGCATTCTCCTCCTTTGAGCACGAATTATTCACTGTCATAACGAACATTAATGACGATAATACAAAAAGACGTTTCATCTATAACATTTTTTAATTAACTTTGCAAAGTTAAAAAAATTATTGCCCAATGCAACTATTTTATGCACCCGAAATTACAATTCCGCGCTACACGCTCCCCGAAGAGGAGTCGAAACACTGCGTCAGAGTGCTCCGCATGGAGGTAGGCGACAGCCTTCATCTGACCGACGGACGCGGCACATTGTATCGTTGTAAAGTGGTGGATGCCAACGCAAAACGCTGTGAAGTAGAGGTCGTTGAACGCTTCGACGAATATGAGGCTCTACCCTACCGTTTGACCATGGCCGTGGCCCCCACAAAAAATATCGACCGCTTCGAGTGGTTTTTGGAAAAGGCGACCGAAGTGGGCGTCACGGAGTTCATACCCATAGAGTGCGAACACTCGGAGCGCAGACAGATAAAGTTCGAGCGCGAGGAGAAGGTTATCACCGCAGCCGTGAAACAGTCGCTCAAAGCCTACCACCCCACACTGCACGAGCTGACACCCGTGAAGCAGGTTATGGCCATGCCTTTCGAGGGCGAGAAGTATATCGCACACTGCAACGCTGCGCTCGGCCAGAGGGAGTATCTCGGCAATTTGATAAAAAAAGGGGGTAATAGCCTCATTTTAATCGGCCCCGAAGGCGATTTTTCGCCCGAAGAGATTACTTTTGCACTCAGCAACGGATTTAAGCCAATATCGCTGGGCAACCAGCGACTGCGCACCGAGACTGCCGCAGTGGTGGCAACGGTGATTACATCGACACTGAATTCGCTATAAAAAGTATCACCCAAACACAATAGGAGACTTATGTATTTGTATTCGTTATTGACCGTGGCAGCACTCATCGTTGCCATCTTCCTTACGCCACAGCGTAAGAAGGTGTGGACGGCAACGGGCATCATCGCCGCCTCGGCAGGTGCCGCACTATGGTATGCCGTAAGGTCGTTCAGCGAGGGCGAGATAACCATCGCACGCTTTACCACCGACCTTTTCGGTGAGGAGAGCCTCAGCGTGGATGCCCTATCGTCGCTATTCTTAGTTATCATCGCCGTAGCATCCATAGCCACGGTAATCTACTCTCGCGGCTATGTCGAGGGCTACCTGAAACGCTTCTCGCCGGCACACATATCGCTGCACTACACGGCCCTCACGCTACTCGCCGTGTCGATGATGTGCGTAGTTATGTCGAGCGGAGGCTTCTCGTTCCTCTTCGCGTGGGAGCTTATGACCATAGCGTCGTTCATACTCATACTCTTCGAGGCTGACAGACAGGATGTGCGTCGCGCAGCACTGAACTACTTAGTGATGATGCACATCGGTTTCATGTTCCTTGTCATCGGCTTCGTGCTGCTCTACAACGCCACAGGCTCGGCAAACTTCGATGCCATAGAGCAATACTTCAAACTATGCAACCCGCTGCCGCTCTTCGTCATCCTCTTCATAGGCTTTGGCATGAAGGCTGGTCTCTTCCCCATGCACATCTGGCTGCCGGAGGCGCACCCCGCAGCACCATCGCACGTATCGGCCATAATGTCGGGCGTGATGATTAAGACGGGTGTCTACGGCATAATTCGCCTTATGCAGGCTATCGACCAGAATATCGAACTACTATACACCGTAGGACTCATAGTCCTCCTCTCGGGTATCGTAACAGGACTATGGGGCGTAATCCTTGCGGCCGTACAAAACGACGTAAAGCGTCTGCTGGCCTATTCGAGTATCGAGAATATCGGCGTGATACTCATTGGCTTAGGTATTGCTGCCGTGGGTCATGCCGCCGGAAGTGAACTTATCGGCATGTGTGGCATGTGTGGAGCACTGCTGCACATCGTCAACCACTCGCTCTTCAAGACCATGCTCTTCTTTGGCGCGGGTAACATATACTCGCAGATGCACACCACGGCGATGAACAAGATGGGAGGTCTTGCCAAGCACATGCCCGTAACCGCGATGCTCGTGATGTTGGCTACGGTGGCAATCTGCGCCCTGCCGCCACTCAACGGCTTCGTCTCGGAGTTGCTCATCTATATCGGCATGTTCAACGGCGTGAGCGACGGCCACGAGATACTCTACTCGGTAGCCGCCATCATCGCCCTCTCGCTCATTGGCGGTGTGGTGGTATTGGCCTTCACGAAGCTATACGGCATGGTCTTCCTCGGCTCACCGCGCTCTACACATGTTGCCGAGAGCAGCGAGGTCGATAACTTCCGTATCGGTGCCATGGCAATACCCGCCACGCTGATACTCTTCATCGGTCTTCTGCCCCAATACGCCATCTACCCCATCACCGAGGTTGCGGAGGCTGTAACCGGACGCGACAACCTTATCGCCGTAGAGCACTTTGCCCCGACGCTCGAAACGCTGAGCTACGTATCGTGGGCCCTGGTTGCGGTAATCGCACTTATATATATATTAAAGGTACGCGCACAGCGCAATCGCCGAATTGAGTCGGGCCCGACGTGGGGTTGCGGCTTCACATCGCTCAACACACGCATGCAGTACACCGGCGAGTCCTTCTCGGAGGGCTTGGAGAACATCGCCAAGTCGCTCACGAAGAATACGGTGGATGGTCGCTCGGTGGATAAGGGCGAGATATTCCCCTCGAAGCACAACTACGATATACGCCATAAGGATAAGGTCGACTCGTTGCTCGGACAGTGGTGGGTACAGCTTATGCACCGTCTGAACGAGTATGTGATGCGTCTGCGCACGGGTCGTGTAAATAACTACATAACCTTTGCCCTGGTATTCCTTGCCGTAATCCTGCTACTGACGATATTCAATCTAATCTAACCATAATCCGAACGAGTATGTTGATTAAACTACTAAATACACTGCTTATGGTCATTGTGGCACTCTCGATTACGGGTGTCATCAACCGCACGCGCGCACTTCTTGCGGGACGTAAGGGCATACGCTTCATGCAGCATATCTACAACGTGCGTCTGCAACTGCGCAAAGGTGCCGTTTACTCGCCTACGACGACCATACTCTTCCGTATCGCGCCCTGCGTATATCTCGGTGCGGCACTCATGGCCTTTCTGTTTATCCCTATCGCCGACCTCGAACCGCTGTTGTCGTTCCACGGCGATATAATCCTTGTCGCCTATCTACTCGCTCTGGCGCGTGTGGCCTTAGTGCTCGCCGCCCTCGACACGGGTAGCTCGTTCGAGGGCATGGGAGCATCGCGTGAGGCACTCTACGGTGCGCTTGTCGAGCCTGCACTGATGATGGGCATGGCGACATTGGCACTCTTCTGCGGCTACTCGTCGTTTGCCGATATTTTCTCGACGGCCCAGGAGCTCGACATGAACCTGACAATCGTACTGCTACTTTTGGCCTATGTCTTCGTGGTTATCATGTTTATCGAGGCGGGACGTGTACCCGTGGATGACCCTCGCACGCACCTCGAGCTTACGATGATACACGAGGTGATGTGTCTCGACTACTCGGGTATCGACTTTGCGCTGATACACATCGCCGGCTGGCTCAAAAACGGCATCATCGCGATGATTGCCGCCAATGCCGTGGCCGTAGCCTTCTGCTTCCACTGGTGGTTTGCAGCACCGCTCGCCATCCTCGGCACGGGTATCGCCATCGGTGTTGTAGAGTCGTTGCGCGCACGCAACAAGCTCTCGCGCAACACCACATTCATACTCACCATAGTTGCAATGTCGGCATTGGTGCTTCTTACGGGTTTCCTTTTAATGCAAAATATCGATATTTAGTATGACACTATCACTTATAATACTATACGTGCTGACGCTCCTCTACCTCTCTATTGCCGAGCGTTTCCGCAACCATACAACAATCCTTGCCATACAGGGCATACTGCTCTTTGGCATCGCCATGGCACGCTTGCACTCCTACCACCCCGTTGAGATGAGTTTCATCATCATCGAGACCCTTGTTTTCAAGGCTATTGTCATACCGGCAATATTGCTACACGTCATACATAAGACGAAGATTAACCGCATACACTCCTCGTCGTCGCAGTTTGGAGCACTCGTGATGTCGATTATGGCCCTTGTAGCAAGCTGCACCATAACCTACTACATGGCCGACAATCGTACCGACATGATATTCTTCGGCGTGGCACTCTATGCGCTGCTCTCGGGCCTTATCCTCATTGTGATGCGCAAGCGTATCTTCGCGCACCTCATAGGCTTCCTTGTCATCGAGAATGGTGTATTCCTCTTCTCGATGGCCATCGGTGTTGAGCTGCCCATGCTCATCAACCTCGCCATCATGCTCGATATTCTTATCTCGATACTTATCCTCGGCATGTTCCTGCGCCGCATGGACGACGACATTCATACCGACGAGACAGATGCCCTAACCTCAATTAAAGATTAATGCCATGCTTATTTATCTCATAATATCCGTACTGCTCGCCGTAGCACCCCTCGTATTACGTAGCGAGAGGGCTACAAACTACGTGGCGACACTCTTCCTCACGGTGCAGGTGGCGGCCATAGCAGCCATTCTTCACCTCGGACTCGTCAACGAGACGATGCTCACAATATTCAGAGCCGACACCACAGCCCTGCTCTTTCATATACTGATGACCGCAGTGCTTGCTTTCGCGCTTATCCACTCGTCGTCCTACCTCAAAGCCGAGAGGGTGAGCACCCGCTCATATAAGGTCTACTACACCCTGCTCATGCTGCTCTCGGTAGCCATCACATGCGTCTACTACTCGAGCAACCTGGCTATGACGTGGGTATTCTTGGAGGCTACGACAATCTGCTCGGCGGGTATCATCTACCACCGCGAGTTCAAGCAGTCGTTGGAGGCTACGTGGAAGTATATCTTCGTCTGCTCGACAGGTATTGCCATGGCCTACCTCGGCATCCTGCTGCTCTCGACCGTGGCTACGGAGGGCTCGTTGGCATACGCCGACCTTGCAGAGGTCATTTCGGAGGGCAACCCTCTCTATTTGAAGGTTGCATTCCTGCTTATGGTCGTAGGTTACAGCTGTAAGATGGAGATCTTCCCGCTCTACACCGTGGGTATCGACGCCAACTATGCCGCTCCGGCCCCCGCCTCGGCGTTTATCTCTACGGCACTCGTAAATGCGGGCTTCGTATCGATTATGCGCATCTACACGCTTTACGCCTCAACCGAGGTCTTCGAGTGGGCGCGCCACGTGTTGCTGCTCATCGGCGTTCTATCGTTAGCCGTGGGTGCCATGTTCCTCCGTCGCACGAACAACTATAAGCGTTTCCTGTCCTACTCGACAGTCGAGAACATGGGTATCGTAGCCATAGGCATGGGTATCGGCGGCGTGGCTCTCTGGGCCGCAGTATTCCATGTTGTGGCACACACATTTGTCAAGAGCTCGATGTTCTTCCAGGTGGGCATCATGCGACACATATACGACAGTTACAGCATCAACCGTCTGGGTAACTACATGAGCATCAATCGCGCAGGAGCGATAGGCTTCATCGTCGGCACACTCGTTCTGCTTGCCTTCCCGCCCTCGCCACTCTTCATCTCGGAGGTGCTTATCTTCTCGGAGATAGTATCGGTGGGCAGCTGGTGGCTCTTGGCCCTTATGTTGATACTGATGTGCGTGGTAATCTACGCTATATGGTCGCGCACGCTGCGTCTCAGCTACCACACCAATCAGGATGAGCTACACCTCTCGGAGGTTAACCGTCGCCTCTCCTACTCGGCAGCCGTACTGCTTCTGGTGGCCATCATCATTGGCCTCTGGCAGCCCGAGATACTTAGAAATGCTATTGACACCATCACAACCTTAGGATAATATGGAACTATACCTCAGGACAAATAATACGGCCTCGGCGGTGGCTATCGCCGACATCCCCGTTGTGGACTATACGGCACTCTATGACGACCTCACGAAGTGTATGCACGACGCACGCTACCATGTGGCACACTACTTCGCCACGGAGGTTGCCACAGGCCTCAAATTCTATATGATAATCCTCGATGACGAGACCTCGGAGGTGCTCATCACATCGTTTGCACCGGACTACTACTCGGAGGAGGGTCTCGCCTCGCTTACGGCCGTTCATGCGGCCTTCCACCCCTTCGAGCGCGAGATACACGAGCTCTATGGCGTGGCTTTCAACCACCATCCGTGGCTCAAACCACTACGCTTCCCTCATGACCGCCGCGATAAGACGTCGACCATGGACAGCTACCCCTTCTACTCTATTGAAGGCGACGAGCTGCACGAGGTAAACGTAGGCCCTATTCACGCAGGTATCATCGAGCCGGGTGCCTTCCGCTTTATATGCAATGGCGAGCAGGTGCTGCACCTCGAAATAGCACTCGGCTACCAGCACCGTGGTGTCGAGAGCGAGATGGTGCGCAACCAAAACCGCCTGCGACAGATGCTTATCGCCGAGTCAATCGCGGGCGACAGTGCCGTGGCACACGGCACGGCATACGCCGAGCTTATTGAGAAGCTCACGGAGTATGAGACAGACCTCGACTTGGAGCGTGAGCGCGTTGTGGCTATCGAGTTGGAGCGCATGGCGATGCATATCGCCGACACAGGAGCGTTGGCCACGGATATCGGCTTTCAGCTCTATCAGGTGGCATGCGAGGCACTGCGCACGATGACCATCAACACCACACAGGCGTGGTGTGGCAACCGCTTCGGCAAGAGCGTCATACGCCCTATGGGCAGCAACCATCCGCTCACGCCCGAGAAGATAGAGCTTATACGTCGCAACGTGAGCGAGATACGTCGTCGCTACAATGAGGTGCGCACCGACATCTTGGAGGCTCCCACGCTGCTTGCACGCTTCGAGCAGTGCGGTCCTGTGCCCAAGAGCGAGATGCAGCGCATCGGTGGCGTAGGCATGGCGGCACGTTCGAGCGGCCTTATGCGCGACATACGCGCCACACACCCGTGGGGCTACTATGCCGATGCCATGAGCCATAAGCCCATCGTTAAGCACGAAGCCGACGTCATGGCGCGCCTCGCAACACGCATGGACGAGGTGTTGCAGAGTGCCGACTACATCGAGCAGATACTCTCTTCATACACCCCTACGGGTAATATTTCGGCCCCCAACTACGAGGCTGCGTTGCAGGGCGAGGCACTCTCGTTCTCGGTGGTAGAGGGTTGGCGCGGCGAGATATGCCACGTTGCACTTACCGACAAGCAGGGCAACATCATCAAGTACAAGGTTAAGGACCCAAGTGTGCATAATTGGCTCGGCTTGGCCATTGCCGTACGCTCGGAGGGTATCTCCGACTTCCCGATTAACAACAAGAGTTTTAACCTGTCGTACTGCGGACACGACCTATAAACAACGAAGCAAGGTATGCTATTTGGAAAAGTAAAGATATTGCGCAGCCATGGCTGGCAGTATATCCCCGATTTGAAGAACGTAACGCTCACCGAGGAGTTTCGCGGCTTCCCTCTACTTAGCGAGACCGACGACACCGCCGATGTTGAGCGCGCCGCCAAGATATGCCCTACCGGCGCAATCACAGTAGCACCCCTAACCCTGGATATGGGTCGCTGCCTCTTCTGTGGCGAGTGTACGAAGTGTGCACCGCGCAACATAAAGTTCACGAACAACTACCGCATGGCAGCCACCAAGCGCGAAGACCTCATCGTCAAGGCGGGACAGAGCGAGCCCACGTTCGACAAGGATGCCATACGTCCCGATATTGCCAAGTACTTCGGCAAGGCACTGCAACTACGCGAGGTCTCGGCAGGTGGCGACGCATCAATCGAGATGGAGCTCGGTGCTACGGGCAACGTGAACTTCGACTTCGGCCGCTATGGTGTGGGCTTCACCGCCTCACCCCGCCATGCCGACGGTCTTGTGCTCACAGGCCCCATATCGAAGAATATGGCCGAGGCACTGGATATATGCTATAACTCTATCGCCGAGCCCAAGATATTGGTTGTATGCGGCTCTGAGGCTATATCGGGTGGTCTGTATGCCGACAGCGAGGCTGTGGATAGAACGTTCTTGGAGAAGTATAAGGTCGACCTATGGCTTCCGGGCACTCCGACACACCCCATGTGCTTCATCAACGGAATCACGCGTCTACGTGAGAAGAAGTGCAGATAACCCATGAGGTGAGTTGACACAATTCTTGAAAAGGCCCCAAAAGTTTAGAAATAACTTTTGGGGCCTTTTCAAATTAGCAAGATGAAAAATAGTAGGCTGCGATGAAGAGTCTACCTATTGCAGAGCACTTAGTATCGTCTAACAGAAACAGCCGTCAATAAGAGGTAACGAGTTAGTGAAAGTCTGAGTACAAGTCGACAAAAAAGAGTGCCGTCGATGGGCGGGTATATTGCTATACGTCCCAGCGACGGCATCCTATGTAAGGGGTCGCGAAGGGCCCCTAATAAGCGAAATTATGCGCCGAAGTTATCGAACAAGATATTCTCAGCGGGTACGCCAAGGCTATCCAACAGATTTACTACCGACTGGGCCATCATAGGAGGACCACACATGAGGTAGATGATGCCTTCGGGCTCATCGTGCTGTTTGAGGTAGGTCTCGTAGAGAACATTGTGTACAAAGCCTGCTACGTAGGGTACACCTGCCTTATCGGCCTCAGGATCGGGACGATCCAACGCCAAGTGGAACTTGAAGTTGGGGAACTCCTTCTCAATCTGATAGTAGTCGTCGAGGTAGAAGGCCTCCTTCAACGAACGTGCACCATAGAAGAAGTTAACCTTGCGGCCCGTCTTCAACGTCTTGAAGAGGTGCATGATGTGCGAACGCATAGGTGCCATACCTGCACCACCACCGATGAATACCAACTCCTGGTCATCCGACAAATTATCGGGCAAGAAGAACTCACCGAAGGGACCCGACATGATAATCTTATCGCCGGGCTTCAACGAGTAGATGTACGACGAACATACACCGGGGTTAACATTCATGAAGCCACCCTTAGCACGGTCGAACGGAGGCGTTGCGATACGCACATTGAGCTTGATGATATCGCCCTCGGCAGGATAGGTAGCGCACGAGTAGGCACGCACCTGAGGCTCGGGGTTAACCATTTTGAGGTTGAAGACACCCATCTTCTCCCAATCCTCACGGTACTCGGGATCAACATCGATATCCTTGTAGTCCACGGTGATGGCGGGAACGTCAATCTGGATGTAACCACCCGAACGGAAGTTGAGGTGCTCGCCCTCGGGGAGCTTAACGACAAACTCCTTGATGAAGGTAGCAACATTGTTGTTCGACACAACCTCGCACTCCCACTTCTTGATGCTGAGTACCGAGGCGGGAACCTTGATTTTGAGATCCTCCTTAACCTTCACCTGGCAGCCCAAACGCCAACCCTCGTTAATCTGACGACGGTTGAAGAAGCCACGCTCGGTAGGCAAAATCTCGCCACCACCCTCAACAACCTGACACTTGCACTGACCACAAGCACCCTTACCACCACATGCCGAGGGAAGGAAGATGCCCTGCTCAGAGAGTGTGTTGAGAAGCGTCGCGCCCGACTCAACCTCCAATACCTTGTTACCATCGTTGATGTCGATCTTTACGGCACCCGACGATGTAAGTTTTGCCTTCGCAAAGAGCAACAGTGCCACCAAAAGGAGTGTTACTGCAAGAAAGGCAACTATCGCATAGATAATAATAGTAAAATTCATACCTTATACTCTTATTAAAGGTTTACAACTGAATACCCGAGAAGATCATGAACGCGATACCCATCAGACCGGTGATGATAAAGGCGATACCGGGGCCCTTCATCGCTGCGGGAACGTGTGAGTACTCAATCTTCTCGCGGATAGCGGCCATCATGACAATAGCCAACCACCAACCAATACCCGAGCCAAGACCGTAGACGATAGAGTCGCCAACAGAGTTAATCTCGGTGCCCACCATCTGCTGCATGAAGAGTGAGCCACCCATGATGGCACAGTTCACGGCGATAAGCGGGAGGAAGATACCAAGCTGGTTGTACAACGAGGGCGAGAACTTCTCGACAATCATCTCGACCAACTGCACAAAGGCAGCAATAACGGCGATAAAGAGGATGAACGACAAGAAGCTGAGGTCGATACCCTCACCCAAAGCGTTGGGAGCCAACACATACTGATTTAACAAGTAGTTCAAAGGCACGGTCATAACCTGAACGAAGGTAACGGCAGCACCAAGGCCCAAAGCGGTCTTTACGCTCTTCGACACGGCGATGTACGAACACATACCGAAGAAGTATGCGAAGACCATGTTTTCGATAAATACCGAATTAATAAATAAATTCAACATACGCTACCCTCCTATTTTTCCTGTAAATCCTTGTTAATAGTGCGGTGTACCCAGATAACGCAACCCACGATGATAAGTGCCATCGGCGGGAAGAGCATCAACGAGTTACCAACATAGTCAAAGCGGTTGAGAATGTCGATGCCGAAGAGTGTACCCGAGCCGAACAACTCGCGGAAGAAGGCCACGAGCAGAAGGATGAGCGCATAGCCCAAACCATTGGCTACACCATCGACAAACGAGTCCCAAGGCTTGTTACCCAAAGCAAAAGCCTCAACACGACCCATCACGATACAGTTGGTGATGATAAGACCTACGTACACCGACAACTGCTTAGACAAATCGTACATAAAGGCGCGCAGGAACTGGTCTACGACGATAACGAGTGTCGCAATAACGACCAACTGCACGATGATACGAATACGCGAAGGCACGCCGTTGCGCAACAACGACATGATAAGATTAGAGAATGCACATACGAACGTTACAGAGAGACCCATAACCAATGCAGGCTCCATCTTTACAGTTACGGCCAACGCCGAGCAGATACCCAAAATCTGAACGATAACGGGGTTATTTGCTGCCAAAGGATTAGTAAAATTCTTGCTTAATTTCATGGCTTACTCCTCCTCTACTTTTACGGGTTCAACATTCTCCGAAGCCTCAGCGCACTGCTTCTCGCAAGTAGCGCACTCCTCACATGCGGCGCACTCCTCGCAAGGCTTCTCGCACTGCTTCTCGCAGGTCTCGCGATTCTCGCACGATGCGCACTTCTGACAAGCAACCTCCTCCGAAGCAAGCTCGGTATCGGCTACGGCCATGCCGGCCTCAGCCTTCAAGAAGGCCTCATACTTGCCGATGCTCGTAGCGAGCATGGCGTTAACACCATCACAAGTCTTTGTACCGCCCGTGATAGCATCTACCTCGTACTCATTCTTGGCACCACCCTTCTGCATGCGAACAGCGAAGGCACCATCGACGTTGTAGAGCTGCTTATCGGCGAAGAGACCCTGCACATTGTCGGTAGCAATCTCGGCACCGAGACCGGGAGTCTCACCTGCGTGGTCCATAACGATACCTGTGATTACGACGTTGCCATCCTTAGGCTCAACCGATACATAGCCCCAGATATCGCCCCAAAGACCCTTGCCGGCCATGGGGATAACATACTTAGCACCATTGGCATCCGAATACTTGAACAGCGGAAGATTCTCGGTAGCAGCAGCCAAATCGCCACGCTTCTCGAGCTCCTCGAAGATAGCGGCCTGCTCCTCCTTTACAACCTCTGTAAGCTCGGTGCCGTTGAGACGATAAACGGTTACGCTCTCATCGAAGTTAGCCTCGGCATTACCGAAAGCCTTCATGATAGCGACCTTCTTCTCTTGAAGTTTATTCTCATCCTGACGGGGCTTCAACGATGTGGCGAGGAACGCCAACAACGCACCCACAATAGCGACCATAACGACCGTATAGAGGATGATATATACGTTTGAATTCTTATTTATTGCCATAGCTCCGATTATTTAACGTTCTTAATAAGCTTCTTTCGACGTGCTATGTTGCGCTCAACGACGAAGTAGTCGATAAGCGGAGCCAAAGCATTCATAAACAGAATCGAAAGCATCATACCCTCGGGATATGCGGGGTTTACAACACGGATAAGGATAGCCAAAGCACCTACCATGAAACCGTAGATCCACTTACCGCAGTTTGTCTGAGCCGAGGTAACAGGGTCGGTAGCCATGAAGACTGCACCAAAGGCAAAACCACCAACCAAGAGGTGATAGTATGCAGGTGCGTCATCAATCATGGTAGCATCAACGCCCACAGCCTGGAAGAGGTAGGCGAAGGCCAAACCACCGGCAAACACCGACAACATGATACGCCATGAGGCAACACCCGTGAAGAGCAAGATAGCAGCACCAATGAGGATAGCCGCAGTCGAGGTCTCACCCACAGAGCCGGGGATCAAACCGATGAAGGCATCCATCGCGCTCCACTCCATAGAGCCGGTTGTTGCGAGCTGCTCCAAGGCCGTAGCACCCGTCTTGGCGTCGGCATACCATACAGCCTCACCCGACATCTGGGGAGTATAGGCGAAGAAGGCGAAGGCACGCGCCAACAACGCGGGGTTGAAGACGTTCATACCCGTACCACCAAATACCTCCTTACCGATAATTACGGCAAAAGCGGTCGACAGAGCAACAATCCACAAGGGTACCGTGATAGGCATAACCATGGGGATGAGCAGACCCGATACGAGGAAGCCCTCGTTAATCTCGTGCTTACGCTTCTGGGCAAATGCAAACTCGATAGCAAGACCCGTAACGTAAGATACGATAATCATGGGCAACATTTTAAGGAAACCGAACCAGAAGGCGGGCATGATACCCTCCTCGCCGGCCTGGTAACCGATGTTGTACATACCGAACAACAACGCGGGAATAAGGGCCAAAACCACCACAATCATCACACGCTTGATATCGTTACAGTCGCGGATGTGGGCACCCTTCGTGGTTGTTGTGTTAGGAACAAAAAGGAATGTCTCGAAGCCCTCGAATGTCGAGTGCAAGAAACCGAGCTTACCGCCCTCAGAGAAGGTAGGCTTAATCTTATCAACCAAATTACGCAATCCCATAGCTTAGCTCTCCTTAATCATTAAGTTAATACCATCACGCAAAATCTGCTGCATCTCAATCTTCGAGGGATCAACGAACTCACAGAGAGCCAAATCCTCGGGAAGAAGCTCGTAGATACCGAGATTCTCCATCTTATCGAGATCCTTAACAAGGCAAGCCTTCAACAGATATGCTACATAGACATCCATAGGCAAGTAGTTCTCGTAGAGACCTGTTACCACGAAAGGACGCTCGCCACCATTGAGGTTGGTATCGAGTTTGTACTGCTTCTTGGGGCAGAGCCATGAGAAGTAGGCACGCGACACCGAGAAGCGGTGGAAACGGGGCATAGCCCAACCGAGCAACTCGTATACGTTACCCTCGGGGATAAGCGTGAGCTGGTTGGCATCCGACGTGATGTAACCATCGGCCTCAACCTTACGGCCCGTAAGCACGTTACCCGAGATAATACGTACATCCTGGCCCACCTTGCCTACGATAGACTCGATGGCAGCACCCGAGATAATACGCTTGTATGCGGGCTTCTGAGCCTCGCTACCCGTAACGGCAATAGTCTTGGTCATATCGAGCTTACCGTCCTTAACAAGGCGACCGATAAGCGCAACATCCTGGATATTCACCGTCCATACGATGTCGCCCTTGGCGATGCGGTCGATGTGGTGAATCTGCACACCCACATTACCTGCGGGGTGCTTACCCGAGAAGGTGTGGTACTCCACGCCCTTAACCTCGGCCATGAAGCCCTCATCGCCCTTGCGAGCCGAGAGGTGCACCTTACCGTCGGTCAAACGAGCCAACACTGCCATACCTGCCTCGATAGCCTCCTTCTCTGCGCTCAACACGAAGTTGTAGTCGGGCGCAAGGGGTGCGCTGTCGAATGCCGATACGAAGATTGCTTTGGGAGTAAGTTCGGGGTTAGCGATAACTCCGTAAGGACGCTCCACGATACGAGTCCACAGACCCGACTGAAGCAACATCTCAACAATCTCCGAACGCTCTGCCTTGGCAACATCTGCCACAGCCAACTCCTTAACCGTCTGCTGCTGGTCGGGCTCTACGGCAACATTCAGCAACTTACGCTTCTCGCCACGATTGATGGCCGAAACAGTACCGCTGACGGGTGAAGTAAAGAGAATACGGGGGTTGTTCTTATCGAAGAACAGGGCCGTACCTACCTCAACCTTATCACCAACCTTAACCAACAGCTTGGGTGTAACGTTCTCGAAATCCAGAGGGCTAACAGCATACGATGCAGCCATAGGGAGTGTCTCCACTACGGCCTCAGCCTTACCCGCCAGATTAATGTCGAGACCTTTACGTAATTTAATGTTTTTCGACATAAAAACTGTTTGTTAGATTAATATAATTGTTTTGTAGTTTATGAATATAACTCTTCAACTATTGTCATTTCGCGCATTTCGTTATAAAATGCGCACGAAGGTACAACTTTTTTTCGAAATAGTCAATCATTCGCGCGCGATATTTTTGTTTTCGGCGATAATTTATTAATTTTGTAGTCGGAGAACAGTTTATGGAGCGACGATATTACGACATACACACCCACCTGCCACGTCCCGAGGTATGCTCTCCGAGGAGTGTGGGCATACATCCGTGGGATGCCGTAGCCGATGCACCACTCCCCGACCTCTCGACAGCCGAAATAATCGGCGAGACGGGGCTCGATGCACTATGTCGCGCTCCTCTCGATGTGCAGGAGCAGCTGTTTCGCCGCCACCTCGCCGAAGCCGAGAGGCTGCACAAACCCGTGGTGCTACACGTCGTGCGGAGCTTCGAAAGGGTCATGAACATCCTGCACGACTACCGCATAGAGGGAGTTGTGTTTCACGGCTTTATAGGCTCTGTGCAGCAGGCTGCGCGCTGCTATGAGCGGGGCTACTACCTATCGTTCGGAGCGCGTTCGTTACGCTCGTCGCGAACACGCGAGGTAATAGCGTTGTGCCCCTCGGAGCGACTCTTCGTCGAGAGCGACAACCTTCGAGAGCCGACCATCGAGAGTCTCTGCGACGCGGTAGCCGAACTCAGAGGATGCAGCGTAGAGAGCCTCTTGCGAAGTATAGAACAAAACTATAACAGATTGATTTACCGAAGATAGAGATATGACTAATTGGTTAGAACGCACCGAGTTGCTTTTAGGTGGCGAGAAGTTGGATATGTTGCGTCGAGCGCGCGTCCTCGTAGTGGGCGTGGGTGGCGTGGGTGCCTATGCTGCCGAGATGCTTGTGCGCAGCGGCATAGGCAAGATGACCATTGCCGATTCGGACTCTGTGGGCGAAAGTAATATCAACCGCCAGCTCATCGCGCTCCACTCGACCATCGGTCGCCCCAAGAGCGAGGTCCTGGCAGAGCGTCTGCTCGACATCAACCCAAAGCTCAATCTGAGGGTGGTGAACGACTATATCAAAGACGAAAAGACAGACCTCTTGCTCGATAGCGAAGTATTTGATTATGTGGTAGATGCGATAGACACCCTCTCGCCAAAACTCGCCTTGATAAAGGGCTGTTTGGATAGGGGCTATCCCGTTGTAAGTTCGATGGGGGCAGGGTCAAAGTTGGACCCTACAAAGGTTGAGGTTACCGACATCTCGAAGACTCATCACTGCCCTTTGGCGCA
>JAZRDV010000015.1:0-82393 GCA_045660465.1 Alistipes sp.
TGGCGTAACCTACCGACAGAATAACCAAAAGCCCGCACCGTTAAGTACGAGCATTTTTGCAGTATTCTTGTCGGTATTCATTAGTCGCCAAACTTTCGAAATGACAGAATAAAGCTAAAACGCTTTTTCAATATGTCTAAAATGTGCGTATCAAATTATACGCGATGTTTCATAGGCAAAAGTCTTTAATGTCTCTACAAAGTTAAGTGTTTTTTTGTAAAGTGCAACTATTTGGCCTTAATTTAGACTATATAGAAGACTACACGCCAAGAGCAAGATTGGAGTTTAAGCGGTGTTTGTGCGCAATGTCGTTTTACAACATAACTACCTAATTTGTTGTAAATAAATAAATTCAGCGGTGAATTGGATTTCACCGCTGAAAAAGGGTTGCCCGCAAAGGACAACCCCTGAAAGTTTTAACTCTCAAAATAAATATCGCTCTCGGCGGGCTACTTGATAGTGAGCTCGTCGATAAGCCACTTGGCTTTGCCGTACTTCTCGATAACGAAGAGCACGTAGCGGATGTCTACCGCAATGGTGCGCTGCAACTCGGGCTCGAAGGCTACGTCGCCCGACATGGCCTCCCAGTTGCCGTCGAACGCGAGACCTATGAGCTGACCCTTGTCGTTCATTACGGGCGAGCCTGAGTTACCACCCGTGATATCGCAGTTTACGAGGAATGCAACGGGCAGCGTGCCGCTCTTATCGGCGTAGCGACCATAATCCTTGGCCTTGTAGAGCTCCTTCAAACGCTCGGGAACGGTAAACTCAACGGGGTTCGATGGATCCTCCTTGGCCATGATACCCTCGATGGTGGTGTAGTGGCGGTAGAGCACGCCGTCGGCAGGGCTATAAGGCAGCACGTTACCGTAGGTGAGGCGGATGGTGAAGTTGGCATCCGACGCCCACGCCTTCTCGGGCTGCATCTTCATAAGACCGTCGATATAGCGGCGATGACCCTCGTCATAGATTGTGCGCGACTCGGCAACAGCGGGGTAGAGGCTGCGGTAGAGCTCGACGATAGAGGTCGTAAGTTCGTAGAGCGGGTCGGCCTTGATAGCCTCCATAGCGTTCTCCTGCTCGCTGAACGAGCGGGCACCCTCCAACGAGGTGAACTTCGAGTTGTCGTAGAGCCAATCTACATACTTGTCGCTGTCGCCACCGAACTCGGCGTCAATCTTCTGGTAGATGGTGGGCAGAAGCTCGTTGTTCTCGCGGTAAATCTGGAACATGCGCTTGGCAACATCCCTGTCGACATCGGCGTTGAAGTCCTTGTAGAAGGCTACGACAGAGTTGGGGTCTTGCATCATGATAACCGATATCATCTCTACCGACTGCAAGAAGGCCTCCGAGAGATACTGCATCGTGGCGTTCTGCGAGGCGTAATCCTTTACCGACTTCTCGATAAGGGGCAGTGCGTCGATATAACGCTCCTCGGGCAGGGTGTTTTGCAATGCCCAACGCTCGAAGGCTATCTCCTGTGCCTCCTTCTTATTGCGGACGTTGAGCTTCTCGATGCCGCGCGACATGCCGATAGAGTTCTTCCAATAGTTCGACGAGCGGGCATACTTCGAGGCATACTGTATGCGTATAGCCTGGTCAGAGTCCATCCACTTGCGCAAAATCTGCTGACGTTCGCCGCGGATGAAGATGCGCTGCGGGTTGTCGGTCTGCAGCATGTAGTCAATCTCGTATGAGGTCATGTAACGCTCCGTTGAGCCGGGGAAGCCCATAATCATGCCGAAGTCGCCCTCCTCGATACCCTTCAACGATACATCGAGCCACTTCTCGGCCTTGTAGGGCACGTTATCCTCAGAGTAGGCTGCGGGGCGGTTGTCCTTGCCGGCATATACGCGGAATACCGAGAAGTCGCCCGTGTGGCGTGGCCACATCCAGTTGTCGGTGTCGCCACCAAACTTACCGATAGACGAGGGAGGCGTACCTACCAGGCGTATGTCGGTATATACCTCGTAGGCAAAGGCGAAGAATTGGTTGCCGCCGAAGAACGAGGGGATGATAATCTCGTAGGCGGGATACTCGGCCTCCAAGCGTGCAAGCACGGCCTGCATATTCTCGTCGGCGATGCGCGAGTACTCCTCCTGTGATGCCGTAGAGGGGATGTTGCCCATGATGTCGGCCGTAACATCGAAGATGTGGCGCACGAAGCGTACTTCGAGACCCTCGGCGGGAAGCTCCTCAGAGTAGTTCATGGCCCAGAAACCGTCGGCAAGGTAGTCGTGCTCGACAGACGAGAGCTTCTGGATAGCGTCGTAGCCGCAGTGGTGGTTGGTGAACAGAAGACCGTTGGGCGATACAATCTCGCCGGTGCAGCCTCCGCCAAAGACTACGATAGCATCCTTCAACGACGACTTCTCGGCAGAGTAGATATCCTCGGCTTTAAGTTTGCAACCGTGCTCCTTCAAATCCTTGCTGTTCATCTTCTTGATGTAGGGCAACAGCCACATGCCCTCGTCAGCCATGGCCGTAAAGGTGATGCTTGCCAAAGCCAACAGTGTAAAGAGTTTTTTCATTTTCGATATGTTTTAGTTAATTGTTTTCCTGAAAACAAAGATACGATAAAAAACCGAAAAATTGTAATCGAAGACAAAAAAACTGACAATAAAGTGTCAATGTGGCGCGTGGCGTGCATCGGAGGCTGACTAAATGGCGTTCGCGGATGACAAATTTTCACTCTTCGCCGTGTGGCAAAGGTTTTGACGGCGCAACTGAGAAACGTGCTTTTGCCGAACGACGAAAATCGAAATAACTAAAATATACGACTATGAACATCAATTCATTAACAATCAAAGCGCAGGAGTTGTTGCAGGGTGCAATGACCGTGGCGCGTGAGAACAAGCAGCAGTCGCTCGAAGCGGTACATATCCTCTCGGCCGCTATTGCCGAGGATGACTCGCTGGCGAGCTTTCTTCTTGGGCGTGTGGGTGTGAATATCGCTACACTGCGTCGACAGACTTCGGAGGCCCTTGGCCGTCTGCCGAGGGTCGAGGCTGCGGAGGATAATGTCTACTTCTCGCGTGAGGCCTCGGCCGTTGTGCAGTGTGCCGTAGACCTTGCGCGCGACTTTGGCGACCGCTATGCCTCGGTAGAGCATATCGTCGTAGCCTTGGCCAAGGAGCGTACCGCGGCGCGCGATATTCTTAGTAATAATGGCGTCAGCGACAGACAGTTAAAGGAGGCCGTTAAGGAGTTTCGCAAGGGCGAAAACATAACCTCGCAGACCGAGACCATGGAGTTTGACGCTCTGGGTAAGTATGCAGTAAACCTCAATGAGGGTGCCCGTACGGGACGTCTCGACCCCGTGATTGGTCGCGACGAGGAGATACGCCGTGTGTTGCAGATTCTCTCGCGCCGCACGAAGAACAACCCGATGCTCGTCGGCGAGGCGGGTGTGGGTAAGACGGCTATCGCCGAGGGTATTGCCCACCGTATTGTCAATGGCGATGTGCCCGAGAACTTGAAGAGCAAGACGATATATTCGCTCGACATGGGTGCTCTCATTGCGGGTGCCAAGTACAAGGGCGAGTTCGAGGAGCGATTGAAGGCTGTCGTTAAGGAGGTTACGGTTGCCGAGGGCGAGGTTTTGCTCTTCATCGACGAGATACACACCCTGGTGGGTGCCGGTAAGTCGGACGGTGCTATGGATGCTGCAAACATCCTTAAACCGGCCCTGGCGCGTGGCGAACTGCGCACCATAGGTGCCACGACGCTCGATGAGTATCAGAAGTACTTCGAGAAGGATAAGGCCTTGGAGCGACGCTTCCAGAAGGTCTTGGTTGCCGAGCCTACGATGGAGGATGCCATATCTATCATGCGTGGTTTGAAGGAGCGTTACGAGAACCACCACCGTGTGCGTATTAAGGATGAGGCTATCGTGGCCTCGGTGGAGCTCTCGCAGCGATATATCACCGACCGCTTCCTTCCCGATAAGGCCATAGACCTGGTCGACGAGGCGGCCTCGCGCCTGCGCTTGGAGATGAACTCCGTGCCCGAGGAGATTGACCAGCTCGACCGACGCATACGCCAATTGGAGATTGAGCGTGAGGCGATACGTCGCGAGGATGATAAGGAGCGTATCGCGAAGCTCGACTCGGAGATTGCCGAGCAGAAGGCGTCGTACGCAGCACTGCGTGCCAAGTGGCAGTCGGAGCGTGAGCGTCTGCACGAGTTGCAGAAGACCAAGGAGCAGATAGAACGCTCGAAGATTGAGGCGCAGCAGGCCGAGCGCAGTGGCGACTATGGCCGTGTTGCGGAGTTACGCTACGGCACAATCGTCGAGTTGGAGCGTCGTCAGGCTACGTTGGAGGAGGAGCTGCGACTCATGGCCGATACGGCGATGATTAAGGAGGAGGTGTCGGCGGATGATATTGCCGAGGTAGTATCGCGCTGGACGGGCATCCCCGTGAGCCGTATGCTCGCCTCGGAGCGCGAGAAGCTGCTCAACATGGAGGCGGAGCTGCACCGCAGGGTTGTAGGTCAGCATGTGGCTATCGAGGCGGTGTCGGATGCTGTGCGCCGCTCGCGTGCGGGCCTCAGCGACGGACGACGTCCTATTGGCTCATTCATCTTCCTCGGTACTACGGGTACGGGAAAGACCGAGTTGGCGAAGGCCCTTGCCGAGTTTCTATTCAACGACGATAAGATGCTTACGCGTATCGACATGTCGGAGTATCAGGAGCGTCATAGCGTCTCGCGCCTTGTGGGTGCGCCTCCGGGATATGTGGGCTACGATGAGGGTGGTCAGCTTACGGAGGCGGTGCGCCGCAAGCCCTACTCGGTGGTGCTTCTCGACGAGATTGAGAAGGCACATCCCGACGTCTTCAACATCCTTTTGCAGGTGCTCGACGACGGACGTCTGACGGATAATAAGGGTCGCACGGTAGATTTCCGCAATACGATTATCATCATGACCTCGAATATGGGCTCGCACATCATCTCAGAGCGTTTCGCAGCGGCGGGTGATGAGCCCTCGGCAGATGTTGTGGAGCGTACGCGCGACGAGGTTGTGGAGCTTATGAAGCAGCATCTAAAACCTGAGTTCCTGAACCGTATCGATGAGATTGTGATGTTCGAGCCTCTGGGACGCAAGGCCGTGGAGCAGATTGTCGATATGCAACTTAGAGATGTTGCACGACTGCTGCACGACAATGGCATAGAGATGGTCTATACCGCCTCGGCGCGTCGACATATCGCCGATGTGGGCTTCGACCCTCTGTTCGGTGCGCGCCCCATCAAGCGTACCATACAGCGCGAGGTAATCAACGAGCTCTCGAAGCGTATTCTCGCGGGCAGGGTCGACAGAACGCGCCCCATACGCATCGATGCCGACGATGAGCACCTGACATTCGAGAATTAAAGGCTGATTATATAGCCGTTAAAGGCTGATTTTATTCAGCCTCCTAACAACAAGGGCTGACTAAAAACAAATTTAGTCAGCCCTTGTCGTAGAATTGTGAGTCGGAGACACTACTTCTCCAACGCCTGCGATATGTTGATTATGAAGTCGCCCATGCGCTCAATCTCCGACACGGTGTCGAGGTAGTAGACGCTGCTGCGGTAGTTGGCCTCGTTGAGCTCAATCTTGCGTATCTCCTCCTCGCGGATGTCGTTGCGCAGCTCGTTAATCTCAATCTCGCGGTCGGTCGATAGGCGTAGGCCGAGGCTGTCGAGGTGCTCGCTGCGAAGGTTTTCTATCATCTGCTCATAGGCACGGTCTACGGCGTCGATAATCGCGCCGATGCGTGCTATCTGCTCGTCGCTGAACGTCTGCTCGTGGCTGTTGCGGCGTGTGAGGATGCGGCTGATGGCCTCACCCGAATCGCCGAGACTCTCCAACTCGCCGATAATCTTGTACATACGCTTTGCCTCGGTGCGTGTCTCCTCGCTTATGCTATCCTCGGGCATGGCGTTGAGGAATGTTGCAATCTCATACTCTATGCGGTCGGCAATCTCCTCGTACTTGATGAGCTTTGCGCGCATCGCCTCAAACTCCTTGGCATCCCTCGTCGCCACGATGCGACGTACATACTCCAAGCCGTTGCGCGATATCTCGGCGAAGTGTATCACCTCGTTGCGTGCCTGACCTATGGCCAATTCGGCTGTCGAGAGGTGTCCGGCGTCGATAAATTTGAGCTTCACGCTCTCCTCCTCCTCCTTGCTCTTGCGCTCCTTGACCAAGCGTGTTACGAGCTTGGCGATGCCGTGTGTGAACCATACGAGGATAAGTGTGTTTATGGTATTGAACATCGTATGTAGCATCGACAGGCCGTAGAGAGCTGCCGTCTGCGAGTCGGACTGCACGGCTGCACCGCTCTCGCTTGCCTCAACCAAGAAACCCTCGGCTGCGGGGTTGGGTACACCAAATATCGTGGCCGTAACGCTGCCTACCAATTTTAGGAAGAAGGGGAAGGTCGCGAGTGCCCATACCACGCCAAAGAGGTTGAACACCGTGTGTGCTAAGGCTGCACGCTTTGCTGATGCGTTACCCACGAGGGCTGCGATGTTGGCTGTAATGGTCGTACCGATATTCTCGCCGAGTACCATCGCACACGCCATGTCGAAGCGTATCCATCCCATGTTGAGCATGATGAGCGTCAGGGCCATTGTTGCCGACGACGACTGCAATACGAGTGTCAGCAACGAGCCAAATATGAGGAAGATGAGTATCGAGCCGAAGCCGTGGTCTTGCCAGCCCTGTATGAACGAGAGTACCTCGGGTGTTTGTCGTAGGTCGGGCACCGACTCCTTCATTAGCGAGAGGCCAAGGAAGAGGAGCGAAAAGCCCACCACGAGCTCCGAGATGTGGCGTCTATTCTCGCGCTTCGATATCGAGAGTATGAAGCCGAGGGCCATCAGCGGTACTGCCAATATCGCGATGTCGGCCTTGAAGCCGAGCCATGCCACGAGCCATGCCGTAACGGTGGTACCGATGTTGGCACCCATAATCACGCTGATAGCCTGTGTGAGTGTTAGAAGTCCGGCATTTACGAAACCTACGGTCATCACCGTTGTTGCCGATGACGACTGAATTACGGTTGTTATACCGAGACCCGAGAGTACACCCTTAAAGGGGTTTGAGGTCATCGCCGTAAGTAGGTTGCGCAGACGGCTACCTGCGGCCTTCTGTAATCCCGCGCTCATGAGGTTCATGCCGTAGAGGAACATGCCGAGCGCGCCAAGAAGTGTTAATGCTTGCATCATAGTTTTATCGGTTTAATCAATTATAATCCTTTTTTTTGGTTTTTAACTGACGCAAAGCTAATGACGAAAAATGAGGTGCGCAATACTTTTGTGAAAATGTAACAAAATCTTAATACCGTTGCAAAGGCTTTGCAACCGCAGTGAACTAATTGTAACAAAAAGTTGGGCTTTTGCAGAAAAAAGCGTATATTTGAGGTGTCTAACCCTAAATATTGTGAAGTTATGAGAACTGTTTGTTTGCTATGTGCCGTCGTGCTGCTCGCTTGTGGTACGGTATCGGCTCAGGAGAGTGCGCCCGTAGATGCTGCCCGCGTGGCGGCTATGGATGATGCTCAGACGGTAGATGTGCGCGGTGGCGAGTTTCGTCGCCACGAGCTAAGCTTCGGCTATGGCTTGGCCACGGTGCCACAGGTGGCTAACCTTTTTGCCGAGATAATAACATTTACGCTCGTTCGCAGCGATTTGGTCTTTTCCGGCGCCGGAAGTGTCGACTACTATTACTATCCAATCAAACACATAGGTGTCGGCGGTACGCTTGTTTATGAGCATGGACGTTCGCTAAGCGATTCTAATTATAAAAGTTCACACAACTATATTACGCTTATGCCATCGGCAAAGTTCTATTGGTTCAATAGACCCTACGTAGGCATGTATTCGCGTATAGGAGTTGGCGCAACCTATGTATGCGGTAGTTATAACGGCACCTTTGAGCAGTGGTGGATGCCCGCCTTTCAGCTTAGTGCCATCGCTTTGGAGGTAGGTGGTCGTGTCAGAGGCTTTGTGGAACTTGGCTACGGCACGGCAGGAACGATTCAGGCAGGTTTGAAAGTTAAGTTTTAGTGGCCGTAGGGCTGCGATGTGTGGCGTAGAGAGCGTTGTGCACATACATATATGATATTGGGGCTGTCCGACAATGTCCGACAGCCCCAATTATTTTGTTTTCGACCTCTTTGGCTCTTGCTATTCGCGGTTGCCGCCGAGTATGCGGAGCAGGAATAGGAAGAGGTTGATGAAGTCGAGGTAGAGTGTCAGCGCACCGAGCAGAGCGAGCTTATGACCGCTGTCGTCTGCCGAGCCATACTCCAAGAATATGGTTTTGAGCTTCTGTGTGTCCCATGCGATAAGGCCTGTGAAGATGATGACGCCGGCGTAGGTAATCACCCAATAGAGGCCCGACGATGCTACGAAGATGTTTACGACCGTGGCTATGAGGAGTCCTATAAGTAACATGTAGAGGATGTTACCTATCTTTGATAGATCCATGCGTGTTGTGTATCCCACGAGGCTCATGGCGAAGAATGTGCCCGCCGTAACGAAGAATGTCGAGGCGATACTCTCGAAGGTGTATACGAAGAATATCGATGAGAATGTCAGACCCGTGAGTACCGAGTATAGGATGAATAGTAGCGTTGCCGATGTCAGCGACATGCGCATCACGCGCGATGATAGCCAGATGACGAGGCCGAACTGCGCTATGAGCAGAATCCATATAGATGCCGAATTGCTAAACAGTGCGTAGAGCAGCTGCGGCGAGTTTGCCACGGCGTATGCCGTAAGACCTGTTACGGTGAGTGCTGCGGCCATCTGCATATATACGCTCTTGAATAGTGTCGATACGAGCGACTGTGCAGCAGTCTGTGTCGATGTGTAGTGTGCCATAGTCTATTATTTTTTTGTTATTAACGCGGTTGGCGACAAATTATTGTTGTGGGGTAGTGGTTTGATGTGTGTGCAGAGGATGGCGGGCAATCGCAAAAAAATCTCTTCGCCCCTAAAAATTCCAAAATCTCGCAGTCTCAATGTCTCTCAGCCCCAGTCTCAATGTCTCACTGTCCCACTGTCTCATCGTCCATCAGTCCCGTGGCCTCCTCCTCTTCTCGCCCCCTGCTTCGTAGTAGCCCCTCCGCGACTCGAACGCGGATTTAAGGTTTAGGAAACCTTCGTTCTATCCCTTGAACTAAGGAGCCAGCAAAATGCAAATATAGCGCAAAAATCGCAATTAGCAAAGCAATGGCTGCAAAAAGTGTCCCAATGGGGGTCGATATGTTGTGGTGGCCATGTGCTAATATTACTTATAGAAAAATTTGCGGGTGGGGATGTGATAATTTTGTCTGGTATGTAATAGTGTTATAATCAACAATATACACAAAACGCATCATGCCGAGCGTGTTTCGTGATATGAGAAAATCAGTTGAATATTTCGTTTACTGATAAAAAAGTTATATCTTTGCGACGTGTAAAAGTGATTAATTCCAAAATCAAAAAATATATGTTGGAACAAAACTTAATAAAACTCTACGAGCAGAGCTTCCGCGAGAATCGCGAGATGGCTGCTCTTACCGACTACTTCAAGGGTGAGACATTCTCATACTACGAGGTAGCTAAGGAGGTGGCAAAGCTGCACCTTATGTTCAAGGAGGCGGGCATCAAGGCGGGCGATAAGATTGCCCTCATTGGTCGCAATAATACCCGCTGGTGCATGAGCTATATCGCTACTATAACCTATGGCGCAGTTATCGTGCCCATCTTGCAGGACTTCAATCCCACAGATGTTATCAACATAATCAACCACTCGGAGAGCCGTCTGCTCTTCCTTGGCGATAACTTCTGGGATGATATCGAGGGCGACCAGATACCCAACATCGAGGCGGTATTCTCGCTCACGGACTATCATGCCATCTACGAGCGTGAGGGCGACAAGCTTACGCAGTACATGAAGAATATCATGATGCACTACCGCGAGGCCTATCCTCGTGGCTTCAACGTCAACGATATTCACTACCCCGAGGTGGCCAACGACGAGATTTGTCTGCTCAACTATACGTCGGGTACTACCGGCTCGTCGAAGGGTGTTATGCTCACGGTGAATAACCTCACGGGTAATGTAGTCTTTGCCATGGAGATGGTTAACCGTGAGAATGGCGACCACTTCTTCCGTAAGGGTGGCCGTACCCTCTCGTTCCTTCCTTTGGCACACGCCTATGGTTGTACCTTCGACTTCCTTGCGCCCCTGGCGTGTGGTGCTCACATCACACTCCTTGGCCGCATCCCTTCGCCCAAGATTTTGGTCGAGGCGATGAAGATTACACGTCCCAACATCGTATGCTCGGTGCCCCTCATCTTGGAGAAGGTGTACCGCAAGAGCATCCTTCCTATGTTGGAGAAGGGGCCCATGAGCATCGCGATGCGTATTCCGTTGCTCAACACGGCGATATACTCAACCATCCGTGCGCGCCTCATGGAGCAGTTCGGTGGCTGTATCGAGATATTTATCGTGGGTGGTGCCGCCATCAACAAGGAGACCGAGGATTTCCTCCGCAAGATTAAGTTCCCGCTTACGGTGGGCTACGGCATGACGGAGTGTGCGCCTCTTATCAGCTTCGAGCAGCCCACGCTCTTCAAGGCGGGCTCGTGTGGACGCATCCTCCCCGACTACCTCTTGGAGGCGAAGATTATGTCGAGCGACCCCCAGAATATCCCCGGCGAGTTGTTGGTGCGTGGTGAGCATGTCATGCGCGGCTACTACAAGAATGAGTCGGCTACGGAGGCTGTACTCGAAAAGGATGGCTGGTTGCACACGGGTGATATGTGTACCATGGATGAGGATGGCACACTCTATATCCGCGGACGTTGCAAGACGATGATTCTCTCGGGCTCGGGACAGAACATCTACCCCGAGGAGATTGAGGAGCGTCTGAACAACCTCTATATGGTTGCCGAGTCGCTGGTTATCGAGAATAACGGCCGTCTTACGGCGTTGGTTGTTCCCGACTACGAGTTGGCAAATGCAGAGAAGGTGGATATGGAGCAGCTTCCCGAGATTATGGAGAAGAACTTGCAGCAGCTCAACACCATGGTTGCGTCATACGAGAAGGTGTCAAACATCGTTATCCATCGCGAGGAGTTTGTTAAGACCCCGAAGCGTAGTATCAAGCGTTATCTTTATACTGCGGAGCGTCTCAACCTCTCGTAATTTAGCGTGATAAGCCCCAATCTGCGGCACGAAACAGAAAGATACCCTGAATGGAATGTACACTGAGGTACTATCCATCCAGGGTACTTTTATTTCGCGCCACATCTCACGACTTCTGACGCTAAATTGCCACGCACGATAAGGGCGCATCTGTTTTTTTTGACTATGAGACTATGAGACTATGGGATTTTTTTTTCTCTTTGTCCCACTGTCCCATTTTCCCATCGTCCCATCCTCCCATCGTCCCTTTTTCCCATCGTCCTCTTTTTTGACTATGGGACTTTTTTCTCATTTTCCCATCGTTCCATCGTCTACCACCAAAAAAAAATCCCCTCCCGATTGGGAGGGGGTGTGGTAACTACTCCTCGGCGAAATACTTATAGAAGTAGGGTAGAGTCTCCAAGCCCTTGTAGAACTGGTCGAGGCCGTAGCTCTCGTTGGGCGAGTGTATAGCATCTTTCGACAGACCGAAGCCCAAGAGTATCGACTTGATGCCGAGGATATTCTCGAAGCCCGAGATAATCGGAATTGAGCCACCCGAGTAGAAGGGCAGAGGCTTGATGCCGAATGTCGTCTCTACGGCTCTCTCTGCGGCCTTGTATGCCGGCAGGTCGGTGGGCGATACGTAGGGTGCGCCACCATGCAGGAACTTAACATCTACCTTCACGCTCTTGGGAGCGATGCGGCGGAAGTGCTTCTCGAAGAGCTTGGCAATCTTCTTGAAGTCCTGGTTGGGCACGAGGCGCATCGAAATCTTGGCGTATGCCTTCGACGGTATCACGGTCTTTGTGCCCTCGCCTGTGTAGCCGCTCCAAATGCCGTTTACGTCGAGTGAGGGGCGTATGCCCGTGCGCTCCATGGTCGTATAGTCAATCTCGCCTGCCACATCGCCGAGGTCGAGAGCTCTCTTGTACTCGTCGAGCGAGAAGGGAGCCTTGTTGAGGGCCTTGCGCTCGGCATCGCTGAGGATGCGCACGTCGTCGTAGAAGCCGGGGATGGTGATACGTCCGAACTCGTCGGTGAGCGACGCTACGAGCTTGGCAAGCACATTTGCGGGGTTGGCAACAGCACCGCCAAAGAGACCTGAGTGCAGATCCTTATCGGGGCCGGTAACCTCTACCTGCATGTATGTGAGGCCACGCAAGCCCGCGGTGATGGTGGGTGTTTCGAGACCAATCATAGAGGTATCCGAAACGAGGATGATGTCGGCTTTGAGCATCTTCTTGTTGTCGGCGCAGAACTTGTAGAGGCTGGGTGAGCCAATCTCCTCCTCGCCCTCCAACATAAACTTCACGTTGCAGGGGAGGGTGTCTGTTGCCACCATGGCCTCGAAAGCCTTGGCGTGCATGTAGAGCTGTCCCTTGTCGTCATCGGCACCGCGACACCAGATGCGGCCATCCTTAATCTCGGGCTCGAAGGGGTTGGTGCGCCACTCGTCGATAGGATCCTCGGGCATAACGTCGTAGTGGCCATATACCAACACGGTCTTGGCCTTGGGGTCGATAATCTTCTCGGCATATACCACGGGGTTGCCCTCGGTGGGTAGCACGTCGGCACGGTCGGCACCGGCCTTTACCAGAGCGGCGGCCAGCCACTCGGCACAGCGTACCATATCCTGCTTATGCAGCGAGGGTTGTGCACTGATTGAGGGTATGCGCAGGAGGTCGAAAAGCTCCTCCAAGAAACGCTCCTTGTTCTGCTGAATGTAGTCGTTCGCAAGTTTCATAATATAGGTGTTTTTAGGTAAATATTACTATTTTTAGGCCTTGCTAATTTGTTCTATTTCGGAAATAAAACGCTTGGCAAGAGCGTCTGCTTCGTCCATCGACTTGGCCTCGGTGTAGACACGGATGATAGGCTCGGTATTCGACTTGCGCAGATGTACCCAGTTGTGCTCGAAGTCAATCTTTACACCGTCGATATCATTGACTCTCTCACCTGAGTATCTGCTCTTTACCTCTGCCAAAATCTTATCTACATCAATCTCGGGTGTAAGCTGTATCTTATTCTTCGAGGCGTAGTATGCAGGGTATGTTTTGCGTAGTTCGGTCATGGTCATGTCGAGGCTTGCAAAATAGGTCAAAAAGAGAGCAACGCCCACCAGCGCATCGCGTCCGTAGTGAAGCTCGGGGTAGATGATGCCGCCGTTACCCTCGCCACCGATTACGGCGTTCGTATCCTTCATCTTCTTAACGACGTTGACCTCGCCCACAGCACCTGCGGCGTAGGTGCAACCCTCGTATCGTGCCGTAACGTCGCTCAGTGCACGCGACGACGAGAGGTTGCTTACGGTATTACCCGGCGTATGCTTCAACACGTAGTCGGCAACAGCCACAAGTGTGTACTCCTCGACAAACATCGAGCCGTCCTCCATGACGAAGGCCAAGCGGTCGACGTCGGGGTCTACGACAACGCCAAGGTCGGCACCCTCGCGACGTATAACCTCCGAGATTTCGGTGAGGTTTTCGGGCAGTGGCTCAGGGTTGTGGGCAAACTCTCCCGTAGGCTCGCAGTTGAGCTCCACCACCTCGCAGCCCAGCTCTCGGAGCAGCGCGGGGATGACTACGCCACCTACCGAGTTCACGGCGTCGACAACAACCTTGAACTTGCGGCGACGCACAGCCTCCTTATCTACAAGGCGGAGGCTCAGCACCTGCTCGATATGACGCTTGTTGAAGTCCTCGCGCAGAATGACGCGGCCTATATTGTCGATGTCGGGATATACATAGTCTGTGTCGTCGGCCATTTCGAGCACCTGCTTACCCTCGGCATCGTCGAGGAACTCGCCACGCTCGTTGAGCAGTTTGAGGGCGTTCCATTGGCGGGGGTTGTGCGATGCGGTGATTATGATACCGCCGTCGGCCTTATGTGTGATTACGGCCATCTCCGTGCCGGGTGTGGTGCAGAGGCCCACGTTGATGACGTCGACGCCGCAGCCGAGCAGTGTGCCCTCAACGAGGCTGTCGACCATCGAGCCCGAGATGCGGGCATCGCGACCCACAACGATTGTGATGCGACGCTCGGGGTGCTTGGCCTTGATAAGACGTGTGTATGCCGTTGTGAACTTCACAACATCAATGGGAGTGAGGTTGTCGGCGGGCTGACCACCGATGGTGCCTCGAATACCCGAAATAGATTTGATAAGTGTCATACGATACGTTATTTATGGTTTATTAATTGCTTAAAACCGAAAAAATGGGTTAAACATTTTGCTATTTCTGACAAAATTATTAATTTTACGCGAATATTAAAAATAAAAACGATAATAATTATTCCGTGCTATGAGAACGATACCCTCTTCTGAGTTGATTATCAATGAAGATGGCTCTATTTTCCACCTTCATTTGAAGCCCGAACAGTTGGCCGACATCGTCATCCTGGTGGGTGATCCCGGTCGTGTTGCGATGATTGCGGAGTATTTCGATACTAAGGAGTGCGAAGTGTCCAATCGCGAGTTTCTCACCGTCACGGGAACATATAAGGGACGTCGCATGACAGTCATGTCGACAGGTATCGGCATCGGAAATATCGACATCTGCGTTACGGAGCTCGACGCCTTGGCCAATATCGACTTCGCTACACGCCGAGTGAAGGATGACTTCCGCCAGCTGACGCTCGTGCGCCTCGGCACCTCGGGAGCCATACAGGAGGATATTGAGGTGGGCACGGTGGTCTTTGCCCGCACGTCGCTCGGCTTCGATGGTCTGCTCTCGTACTATGAGGGCCGCGACGAGGTGTGCGACCTCGACTTGGAGCGCGCCTTTGAGGAGCACACCGCATGGTACTCGAAGCTCCCTGCGCCCTACTTTGTCAATGCCGATAAGGCTCTCTTCGACCACTTCCGCGACTCGGTAGTTGAGGGTATTACCATCGCCGCCCCCGGCTTCTATGCGCCCCAGGGACGCTGGGTGCGCCTACGCCCGCACGATGCTGAACTCAATGCCAAGATTGAGTCATTCCGCTTTGGCGAGCGTCGCATAACCAACTTCGAGATGGAGGGCTCGGCACTTGCCGGTCTTGCGGCACTGATGGGACACCGCGCAGCGACGATATGCACCATCATCGCGCAGCGCGTAGCGAAGGATGCCTGCACCGACTATAAACCCTTTGTGCGCCGCATGATAGAGATGGCACTCGACAAGCTTGCGGCACTATAAAAATGAGACGAAACAAAATAAAATAACAAAATAAAAACAGAAAGAGTATGAAATTTACAGTATCAAGTTCAGCGTTGTTGTCGTTGCTTGCAACAACGGGTAAGGCTATCAGCAACAAGAACACACTTCCTATCCTCGACAACTTCCTTCTCGAACTCAAAGATGGCATCCTTACGGTTACCACCTCTGATCTCGAAACAACCCTCGTAGGCCACCTCAAAGTGGACAACGTGGAGCGTGAGGGTGTGATTGCCGCACCGGCACGTCTTATGCTCGACTCGTTGAAGGAGTTCTCGGATATTCCGCTCGAATTCGATGTTAACGACACTACATGGGAGATTAAGATTAAGTGGGCCAGCGGCTCGCTCTCTATCCCCGGAGCAAGTGCCGTGAGCTACCCCGCGGTGCAGGCCGTAGGTGCCGAGTCTAAGAGCATTCTCCTCGATGTCGACATGCTTATCTCGGGTATCAACAAGACAATCTTCGCTACGGCAGATGACGAGTTGCGCCCCGTGATGAATGGTGTGTACTTCAACTTCGAGATGGGTAGGATTACCTTCGTGGCTACCGATGCTCACAAGCTCGTGCGCTCTGTTGCGGAGTGTGCAGATGTTGACTTCAACGCCTCGTTCATCCTTCCCAAGAAGCCTGCAAACCTCTTAAAGGGTGTGCTTCTGAAAGAGGAGGAGCCCGTGAAGGTAACCTTCGACGCTAAGAATGTGATTTTCGACCTCAAAAACATCAAGCTCGTATGTCGCCTTATCGAGGGTAACTACCCCAACTACAATGCCGTAATTCCCACGGCAAACCCCAACAAGGTGCTTGTTGACCGCGTGGAGCTTGTAAACGGCATTAAGCGCGTTGCGGTATGTTCTAACCCCACGACAAACCTTATCCGCATGGATATTGCCGGCAATAAGATTAGCCTCGCAGCTCAGGATATCGACTTCTCGGTATCGGCTAACGAGACTATCTCGTGCAGCTACGAGGGTCAGGCCGTAACTATCGGCTTCAAATCGACATTCCTCGTGGAGATTCTCTCGAATATCGACACTGCGACGGTGATGATTGAGCTTGCAGACTCTACACGCGCCGGCGTATTTAAGCCTGTGTACGACGATAAGCACGCTCACGAGGTGTTGATGCTGTTGATGCCGATGATGATCAACGCCTAATCCGCACGGATGGCTAAGATTGAGGGCTAAGATAGAGGAGATTTTAGGGATTTTAGGGAGATTAAGGAGATTAGGGAATTTAGGGAGTTTGAGATTTATGCCTCCTGCTCTCTAAAATCCCAGAGTCCCAGAGTCCCAGAGTCCCAAAGTCTCATCGTCCCATAGTCCCGAAGTCCCAAAATCTCATCGCCCTACCGTTCCACCGCCTCAACTATAACACTAAAAAACGAAACGATGAACTTAAAACTATCACGCCCGATAATCTTCTTCGACTTGGAGACGACCGGCACCGACACGGCCAACGACCGCATTGTCGAGCTCTCGATGGTCAAGATAATGCCCGATGGAGAGAAGATTGTAAAGACACGTCGCATAAACCCGGAGCGTCCCATACCTGCCGAGGCAACAGCCGTGCACGGCATTACGGATGAGGATGTCAAGGACGAGCCCACATTTCGCCAGATTGCCAAGTCGTTGGCTCAGTTTATCGAGGGCTGCGACTTCGGCGGCTTCAACTCCAACCGTTTCGATTTGCCGGTGCTCGTTGAGGAGTTTATGCGTGCGGGCGTCGATGTCGACTTCAAGCGTCGCAGCTTCGTAGATGTGCAGAACATCTTCCACAAGAAGGAGCAGCGCACGTTGGTGGCCGCCTATAAGTTCTACTGCGATAAAGATCTCGAAAATGCCCACTCGGCCGAGGCCGATACGATGGCGACATACGAGGTGTTGGAGGCGCAGATAGCACGCTATGGCGATATTGGCGATACCGTAGCGGCACTTGCCGAGTTCTCGACACATGGCCAGACGGCCGACTTTGCGGGACGTATAGCCTACAACGACAAGGGCGAGGAGGTCTTCAACTTCGGTAAGTACAAGGGTCGCAGCGTCGAGGAGGTATTCCGCGCCGAGCCCAGCTACTATACGTGGATGATGGATGGCGACTTCCCGCTGTATACCAAGAAGATAATCACGGAGATACGTCTGCGCGCCAAGAAGTAGCGCGCAACGCTCCGTTTTATGCTAAACCCATAAACTGAAATTCATGAAACTGCTTCGTTCGTTGCTTTGGATAGTTGTGCTGTTAGTAGCGGTGTCGGCTATGGCTATTGAGCCATCGTCGAGTATCGTGGTGGTTGGCGGCAAGAAGTATTATGTGCACACCATAGAGCAGGGACACACTCTCTACTCGCTGGCTAAGGCCTACAATGTTACGGTGGACGATATTGTCGCTTGTAACGAGGGCCTTAGTGCCGAGACGTTGAAGCTCGACCAGAAGATTTATATCCCTGTTGTCGAGACCCCGAAGCGTGAGTTGCGACGTGCCAAGAGCGACGAGCCGACAGACGCCGAGAAGGAGTTTACGATACACACCGTCAGGGCGGGCGATACCCTCTACTCGATAGCCAAGAGGTATAAGGTATCGTTGAGCGTCATCGAGGCAGACAACCCCGAGGCTACGGCTCCGTTACTCTCCATAGGTGATACGTTGCGCATACGCAACTCGGAGAAGGGCTTAGCCACAAGCCGACAGATAGAGCGTGAGCAGAAGAGCCGCGAGAGTGTCCTCGATATGTCGAAGGCGTCGTCGGCCGAGGGCCATGAGGTGCAGCCCGGCGAGACCGTATATTCGTTGTCGCGACGCTATGGCATGTCCGAGGGTGAGTTTCTGGCAATCAATGGTCTGACTACGGCTGCCGACCTTAGGGTGGGCATGCGCGTGCGTGTTGAGCGCGAAGCATCGCGCGAGGAGGCGAAGCGCGAGGAGGCGACGCAGAGTGAGACAGCCACACCTCATGAAATTAAATCGATAGATGGCGCACTCTCGGATGTTGCAGTGCCGTTGTGCGATACGCTTGCGGGGCACGATGAGGCCTATGCCTATATGTTTGGCGACGAGGCCTACATCGACTCGGTGCGTGTGCAGCAGGTCGATGTCGACTTTCTGCGCTTGGGCAACAACAACACGCTCAAAGCGGTGCTCATGATGCCCTTCCACATGCAGGGTAAGATAAACCCCTCGTTTGTGGACTTCTACAAGGGTCTGCTCCTCGGCATGGAGGATCTTAAAAAGGAGGGTATGAGCATCGAACTATCTGTCTTCGACACGGAGAATAGCGCATCGCGCATCAAGGAGCTTGTCGACTACGAGGATGCGCTGCTCGACGCACAGATTATCTTCGGCCCCGTCTACGAGGAGGAGCTGCGCCATGTGTTGGGCCACGCCGAGGATAACCATATACCCGTCATCACACCCTTCGACGACGTTGATGGCATTGTCAGCCCTGTGCTATTCCAGATGCAGCCCCGTGCGAAGTATAAGAACGATAAGCTTGCCGAGTTGGTGGCTGACCCTCGCGAGATAATCTTCGTCTATGCGTACAGCAATGATGACGCCTTTCGTGAGGAGGTTACCTCGCTGATGACATCCGAGCAGACGATGAGCCTCAATGCGCTGCTCGACCGTGAGCTAACGTTCCGTCGCCGTAATAGCGATGGCACCAATGGCGAGGTTGTGAACCTCATGTCGCTGCTGCGCACAAAGACCGAGAAGACCTTTGTCATTCTCGCCTCGAAGGAGAGCGACGTCAGCCGTCTGCTTGCGGCACTCTCGTCGGCGAAGATTTATAACTCGGATAGAGGCCTCACGATGGGCGACTATGTTGTCATAGGCAACCGTAAGTGGATGCGCAAGGGCACTATCGACCGTCAGTCGTTCTTCAAGAACGATGTAGCCTTCGTGGTGTCGCACCACGCCAAGCGCGACAACGACACGATACGCCTCTTCGATGCGCGCTACATCAAGGCCTACCATACGCTGCCCTCGATGTTCTCGTACAGAGGCTACGAGGCAGCGATAATCTTCTGTCGCAGGATGTTCTCGGGCTTCGATGCCGACTTCTACGAGCAGAGCATCATGCCCCTCACCACGCCATACCATTTTATCCGTGAGGATGGCATAAACGTAAATCGTGAGTGGCTCTTGGAGCATTACAGGAGCAATTTCATAATTCAGGTAAAGTAATCAGCCATGGCAAGCAACATACAATCACCCATTCCCGAGAAGACCATCGAGCGTCTTAGCGAGTATCGCCGTACGCTCATTAAGTGTCATGCACAGGGCATCACCCACATCTTCTCGCACGTTCTGGCGGGCATGCACGGCATCACGGCTGTTCAGGTGCGCCGCGACCTTATGCTCATAGGCTTCTCGAGCGATACGAAGAAGGGCTACGACGTGAAGGTGCTCATCGACTTCATAAATAATATCCTGTATAGCGAGCAGCCGATGAACATGGCCATCATAGGCATGGGTCATCTCGGCCAGGCTATCACCAAATACTTCAACGGCAAGGGTTTGAAGATGCGCATCACGGCCGCCTTCGATATCGACCCTGCGAAGGTGGGACACAAGATTGACAATATCGAGTGCTACCATATCGACGAGTTTGAGGAGCGTGTTGAGGAGCTTGACATAAGCATCGTCATCGTCTCGTCGCCTACGTCGGTGGCCTCAACGCTCGTCATACCCATCATCAATGCTGGTATCAAGGGCGTGCTGAACTTCACCTCGGCACCTCTGAGCTTTCCGCAGGGTATCGTCGTCGAGAACTACGATATAACGACCCTTTTGGAGAAGGTAGCCTACTTTGTGAAGGTTGGCGAGGAGAGCAACAACTAAACCATGGAACTACACTTTGGCTTCGATACTCTCGTAGGTCGGCGCACGGTTGTTACCGTGGGCTCGTTCGATGGTGTCCATGCCGGACATGGCGAGCTTATTGCCACGCTCCGCGCTATGGCCTCGCGTCTCGATGCCGAGAGTGTTGTGGTAACCTTTGCTCCGCATCCGCGTGTGGCTATGGGGCGTACCGATGGCTTTGGTCTGCTTACGACCGTTGAGGAGAGGGCCTATCTTCTTGCGAGGTGCGGTGTAAAGCATGTTGTCGTGGCGCACTTCGACGAGGCCTTTCGCAGCCTATCGTATGAGGAGTTTGTGCAAAGACTACTCGTCGAGCGGCTCGGCATGGTGGGCATGGTTGTGGGCTATAACCACCGCTTAGGGCGCAATAGCGAGGGTGGCTTCGAGGGCTTGCAGAGCCTCGGTGCTCGACATGGCTTCGAGGTGGAGCGCGTAGCGCAGTATACCGACGATGGCGACAAGGTTAGCTCGACGGTTATCCGCACGCTCTTTTCGGAGGGCAACATCAGGCGTGTAGCTCAACTTCTTGGTCATCCATATATCATAATGGGCAAATCGACGCAGGGTGTGCTCCGCGTTGAGGAGCCGTATAAGATTTTACCCTCGGATGGTAGCTACCGTGCTACGGTAAATGGTGTTGAGCAGGAGGTGAGCATCTGTGGTCGCAGTGTGATGATGGATACTTCGTGCGAGGGCGATGTAGTAGTTGAATTTCAGTAAAATAAGATATTTAGCGTATGAAGAGTTTTGAGACGCAGATTCGTGTGGAGTACCACCATACCGACCAGATGGGTATCGTGCACCACTCCAACTATATTAAGTTCTTCGAGGTGGCACGCACCGAGTGGCTACGTTCCGTGGGGCTGTCGTATGCCGAGATGGAGCGTCGCGGTGTGATGATGCCTATTGTCGATGTTAACGTGCACTATAAGCAGCCCGCCTACTACGACGAGCTTATACGTGTTCGCGCCATTGTCGAGGAGTTGCCCATGGCGCGTATGCACTTCAAGTATGAGGTGCGTGGCGAGGATGGTCGCGATATTGCTACGGGCTCTACTACGCTCGGCTTTATCGATAAGATAACACGTCGTCCTCACCGTGCTCCCGAGTGGCTTATGGAGGTGCTGCACAGAGAGTTCGATTGCTAAATGATGATGCTATGAAGGGCCGAATAAAGGTTGTTGTGGCGTCTGTGGCCATGCTGCTCTGCTGTGGCGTATCGTCTGCCGTGGGGCATACGCTCCCTCAGCAGCCCGACGAGGGAGTGTTTCAGGGTGTCGCTATCGATGCGGAGCTCTTTGTGCGTATCCCGACGCTTGTCGAGTGCTACCGTGCGCAGCAGCGCGAGGCCGAGCTCTTGGCCGCGCGAGCGCGTGAGGAGGCACGCCTTAGCCGCGAGATAACCATCGCCTGTGTGGGCGATATGATTTTGGGTATCAACTATCCCAATGAGTCGCCACGCTTTGCAGAGAACGATGGCGCAAACCTCTTTGACGATGTACGCGACTATCTCGTAGGTGCCGACTTTACGGTGGGTAACCTCGAAGGTGTGCTCCTGGACTCGGGTGGCGAGGTTAAGACGGTTAAAAATCCGCAGTATGCCTACTTCTTCCGTATGCCCGAACGCTATGTACACCACTTCACGAATGCGGGCTTCGACTTTTTGGCTGTGGCCAACAACCACGCTCGCGACTTCGGTGATTCGGGTCTAAGCTCCACAATGCGTGTGCTCGCGGAGGCGGGCATGGCCTATGCCGGAGTTAAGGATGTATGCGAGGTGGCGGTTGTCGATAAGGATGATGTGCGCTATGGCATGTGTGCCTTTGCCCCCAATACGCGTATGTGTAATATCCACGACCTTGCGTTGGCCGAGAAGCTTGTGCGTAGCCTGCGCGAGGAGCATGAGTGCGATATTGTTATCGTCTCGTTCCATGGTGGTGCCGAGGGCCCTATGGAGTACCGCGTGCCACGCACCACGGAGAGCTATATCGGCGAGAGCCGAGGTAATGTCTATGAGTTTGCTCACCGCTGCGTAGATGCAGGCGCCGACCTTGTCTATGGCCATGGCCCGCATGTTGTACGTGGCTTGGAGCTTTACAAAGGCAAGATGATTGCCTACTCGCTCGGTAACTTCTGCACCCCTTATAGCGTCAATCGTGTTGGTCGCAATGGCTATGCACCCGTGTTGTTGGTGCGTATGACCGTCGGTGGTAAGTTTACCGGTGGTCAGATTATCTCCGCCACGCAGCCCGACCGCACCGGCCCACGTCGCGATGCACGCAGGGTTGTCATTCAGGAGATGAAGAGTCTGAGTAATATGGACTTCCCCGAGTCGCCCCTGCGTATTAGTGAGGATGGTATATTAACATCATTAGAGTAGCAGCACCGCGAGCGAAGAAAAAGCGAATTTCGGCGTTATGCTCGCTCTTAAAATGCTCATTTACGCAGAGTAAACTCCGCTTTTTCGAGCTTCGCAAGCCTTGAACTTCATCTTTTTCTTCGCTCGCTTTGGCTCAACATTCGGCGTTATGCTCGCTCTCAAAATACTCATAAAAGTTACACCGTTGTCGAAAATACGACAACGGTGTAACTTTTTTATATATTCCACAGTTCCACACTCCCGGCTCGATATTACTCGATAAGCGATATCGAACGCTGGATAAACTCCGTGAGGTTCTTGCCTTTGAGCATGCCGTTTGAGAGCAGTGCGAGGTCGATAATCTGGCGCACCTTTCTATTATCGCGTCCTATCTCTTCGAGGCGTGCATCACGCTCCGAGCGGAGCTCCACAACGCGCTTCGAGAGCGTCTCGCGCATATCCTTCTCCTCGGCAGTGAGCTCATCCTCCTTCTTGCCCTTCACGGTCTCCTCGAAGCGCGACTCCTCCTGCTCGGCGGCCACAATCTTCTTGCCCATGGTGCGTAGCTTATCGCCGTAGGCTGTCTCCACCTCGCCGAGAATATCGAGAACGATAGGGTGGTTGCCGTTTACGGTGATTGTGAAGTTGTCGGGCATCTGGCCATAGAAACGGCTCATCTCGCCACCGCTCATCGCGGCCATATCCTTCATGCGGCGCATAAACTCGTTCTGCGTGATGACCACAGGGGCATCATCCTTCGACATGGCCTCGAACGATACGTGGTACTGAATCTTCTCGTCCGTGGGCATCTGGCTCTCGAAGACGGGGCGCATAATCTGTTGCTGCTCCGTGCTGAGCGACATCGCCTGACGCTCCTCCTTGCGGATGAGGTTGTCCACCACGTCGCTATCTACGCGCACGAAGCGTATCTTCTCGTTCTTCGACTCGAAATATTGGATATAGTGGCTATCGAGCTGTCCGCCCATCTCCAAGATGTCGTAGCCCTTGGCCTTGGCAGCCTCGATGAAGCTGTTCTTGCCCTCGATGTCGTCGGTGTAGAGCATGATGGTGAAGCCATCCTTGTCGGTCTGCATATCCTTGACCTTCGTGGTGTACTCCTCCGAGGTGTAGTACTTGCCCTCGATACTCTTCCAGAGCATGAACGACGCCGCCTTCTCGGCAAACTTCTCGTCGGTGAGCATGCCATATTGGATGAAGATTTTCAGGTCGTCCCACTTCTTCTCGTAGTCCTCGCGCATGGTGTCGAAGAGCTCTTGGAGGCGTGCTGCCACCTTGCGGGTTATATATCCCGAAATCTTCTTCACGTTGGCGTCGCTCTGCAAGTAGCTGCGCGACACGTTGAGCGGAATATCGGGCGAGTCGATGACGCCATGCAGCAGCGTGAGGTACTCGGGAACGATGCCCGTAACCTCGTCCGTGACGAACACCTGGTTAGAGTAGAGCTGTATGCGGTTCTTCTGCACCTCGAAGTTGTTGCGTATCTTCGGGAAGTAGAGGATACCCGTGAGGTTGAACGGATAGTCGATGTTGAGGTGGATGTAGAAGAGGGGCTCCTCGCTCATAGGGAAGAGGTCGGCATAGAAGGCCTTATACTCCTCCTCGCTGATATCCGTGGGCTTGCGTGTCCACAGAGGTGTGGTGTCGTTGATGATGTTGTCCTCGTCGGTCTCGACATACTTGCCATCTCTCCACTCCTGCTTCTTGCCAAAGGCTATGGCTACGGGCAGGAAGTGGCAGTATTTACGCAGCAGCGATGCTACTTCGGCGCGCTGGGCATACTCGGCGCACTCCTCCGAGAGGTGTAGCACGATACGTGTTCCGCGCTCCAACTTCTCGTCCAACTCCTCCATAGCGTACTCGGGAGAGCCGTTGCAGCTCCAATGTACGCTCTTCTCCTCCTTGCGGTACGACTGCGAGAATATCTCTACCTTGTCCGCCACCATGAACGATGAGTAGAAGCCGAGGCCGAAGTGTCCGATGATTGCCTGATCCTTATATTTCGCCATAAACTCCTCGGCACCCGAGAAGGCTATCTGGTTTATGTATTTGTCGACCTCGGCCATCGACATGCCAATACCGCGGTCGGTGATGGTGAGGGTCTTGGCCTCCTCGTCAACGCTTATGCGTATGGTCATATCGCCAAGCTCGCCCTCGGCCTCGCCCTTTGCTGCGAGGGTTTTGAGCTTCTGTGTGGCATCCACAGCGTTGGATACCAACTCGCGGAGGAAAATCTCGTGGTCCGAGTACAAAAACTTCTTAATCACGGGGAAGATGTTCTCTGTCGTTACCCCAATCTTGCCATTTGTCATATACCTTATTATTATATTATTATACTTTGCAGTCCGTAGTGTGCCGCGACATCGTGCCGAGCAACGTTCAGCCCTACGACAAATGGTGTGCCAAGGGTGTATAACTGACATTTTGTCAGTTCGCAAGGGTGCGCACGAGGGCGTTTTTGACATTTGGACTACCCACATGGCGAAACAAAACTCCGAATGAACGGCTGCTCATTCGGAGTTTTTGTCTAATGTGCGACTATTGAGTCCTCGTCGCTATGCTCAGTTACTTGCGTACCTCGGCACCGGCCTTCTGCTCCAACTGAGTCTGCAAGTTGGCCATCGTGCGCTCAATCTGCTTGTCGGTAAGTGTCTGATTCTTATCCTCTAAGATGAAGCTCAGGGCGTATGACTTCTTGCCCTCGGGGAGCTTATCGCCCTCGTATACGTCGAACAACGATACCGATTTGAGCAACTTCTTTTCGGTGGCAAAGGCTATGCCGCGCAGCTGTGCAAACGTTACGCTCTTGTCGACGAGCAGTGCCAAGTCGCGCTTAACCTCGGGGAACTTCGAGAGCTCCTTGAACTGAATCTTTGCCTTCTTGGTCATCTTGATAAGCTGGTCGAAGTCTATCTCGGCGAAGAATACATCCTGCTTAATATCGAACTTCTTGCGCAACGATGGTGCTACAACACCCATGCGCAACACCTCCTTGGGACCCTGACGCAAGATTACGGCGTCGGCATACAACTCCGACTGCAAAGCCTCGCTCTGCAAGGCGTAGATGTCGATGCCGAAACGCTTCAACAGACGCTCCACGATGCCGCGCAACGAGAAGAACGATGCACCCTCTGCCTTGCTATTCCACGAGAGCTGCGATGCAAGACCCGTAATAGCGATACCGAGACGGTATGTCTCCTCGTACTTGGCCAATGTATTCTCGTCGTCGGCCTTCTCCGCATTGTAGGCGTAGCAGTTGCCACACTCGTACATGCGTAGGTTGGCGTTGCGGCGGTTAACGTTCAACTCCACAGCCTCCAAGGCGTTGAAGAGCAGCGTCTGACGCATGACGTTGAGGTCTTGCGACAGCGGGTTCATAATCTTCACGCAACGCTCTGCGGGGTATGTCTCAGAGCCCTCGTAGTACGATACTTTGCTCAGCGAGTTAGACATAATCTCGGTGTAGCCATTCGATGTGAGGAAGTCCGAGGCGATGTTCACCATGCGGCTCTTGTCGGGCTTCGGCGCGTAGGACAGCGTAGAGTTTACGTGGTCAGAGACCTCGATATTGTTGTAGCCATATACGCGGAGCACATCCTCGATAAGGTCGGCCTCGCGCTGAACATCCACACGGTAGGGTGGTACGGCAACGTGCAACACCTCGCCCTCGCGGCCACGAATCTCTACGTCGAGCGATGCGAGGATGCTCAGGAAGGTCTCCTCCGGGAGCTCCTTGCCAATGAGTTTGCGGGCGCGCTCCATCGAGAAGTCGAACTCGAAGTGAGAGGCAGGCGTGGGGTTGATATCTATGATTTCGGATGTGATGCGACCTCCGGCAAGCTCCTGCATGAGCATTGCGGCGCGTTTGAGGGCATATACCTGAATGTTGGGGTCTATGCCACGCTCAAAGCGGAATGAGGCATCGGTATTCAGACCGAAACGCTTTGCCGTCTTGCGCACCCATACAGGGTGGAAGTAGGCACTCTCGATAAAGACATTGACCGTCTGGTCTGAGATACCCGAGTCGAGGCCACCATATACGCCGGCGATACACATGGGTCTCTCCGCAGAGCATATCATAAGGTCGTTAGCGGTGAGCGTGCGCTCCACGCCATCGAGCGTTACGAACTTCTCGCCCTCAGCAGCCGAGCGTACTACAACCTTGCCACCCTCAATCTTGTCGGCATCGAAGGCGTGCAGCGGCTGTCCCAACTCGAAGAGTACGTAGTTGGTGATATCTACGAGGTTGTTCTTGGGGTTGATGCCCGCAGCGCGCAACTCATTCTGCATCCACTCGGGCGACGGTGCTATCTTACAACCACTTACGGTGATACCTGCATAGCGGGGTGCCGCCTCATGGTTGATAACCTCAACGGCAATGGTGCGCGACGTATCGTCCACCTTGAAGCCCTCGACCGACGGAAGCTTAACCTCGACATTTTCGCCACGGCTGCGCAAGTATGCCGCCAGGTCGCGAGCTACGCCTATGTGCGACGCTGCGTCCACACGGTTGGGTGTGAGACCTATGCCGATAAGGTAGTCGTCGGCGATGTGCAGATACTCCTTGGCCGGTGTTCCCACAACAGCCTCGGCGGGAAGCTCCATGATACCCTCGTGGTTGCGACCTATGCCCAGCTCATCCTCGGCACAGAGCATGCCGAGCGACTCCACGCCGCGAATCTTGCTGCGCTTAATCTTAAACTCCTCGTCCGAGTCGATGGGGTAGAGCACCGAGCCTACCGTGGCGCACATAACCTTCAAACCCTTGCGGCAGTTGGCAGCACCGCAGACAATCTGCAAGGGTGCCTCGGCACCTACGTCCACTGTTGTGATATGCAGGTGGTCAGAGTCGGGATGCTCCTCGCAGGTGAGTACCTCGCCTACGACAACACCACTCAGGCCGCCCTTAATGGTCTCAATCTTCTCGAACTCCTCGACCTCCAAGCCGAGCTCGGTCAATATTTCGGCTATGCGCTCTGCCGAAAGATCGGTGTCAAGATAGCGTCTCAGCCAGTTGTATGAAATGTTCATGGTATATTGTTTTAATTATTTCGTCGTCTATATGCGTATAATCGCACAAAGATATGAAATTATGTGCGAAATTCAAAATTTATGGCGACGATTTATTCGATGCTGCCTATGGCAAGGAGTGCCATGCCGACGAGGATAAGAGCCATATCCACAGCCTTGGCGCGCAGGTTGCGTTCGCCGAAGAGAATTGCGCCGCAGATGAACGTTACCACTACCGACGAGCGACGTATCATCGACACCACGGCGACCATTGACCCCTCCGTGTCGAGGGCGTGGTAGTAGCAGAAGTCGGCGGCCGAGACGAAGAGCGAGATAAGGGGTATGGCCCACACCCAGCGGAAGGGCTCGGAGCTGCGCTTCGGAAGCCAAACGACGATGGTGATAACGGCCATTATCACAAGCTGATAGACGCTGAACCAGCTCTGCACAAAGAGCGGGTCGAGCGAGTGTGTCGAGATGATATATTTATCCCACAGACCGCTAATTGCACCGAGTAGCATTGCCGCAAAGAGGGCCCATACATGGCGACTGCTGCGGAAGCTGATGCTCTCCTTGCGTCCCGCCACGCTCAATAGGTATAACGACGCTATTGTCAGCACCACGCCTCCCCACTGCCAGGCGTTGAGCCTCTCGCCAAAGAGCACCATCGCGCCTATGAGGACAACTACGGGACGTGTGGCGTTGACAGGGCCTACAATCGTAAGTGGCAGGTGCTTTATTGCGTAGTAGCCACATAGCCACGACGAGAGTGTGATGATAGCCTTGATGGCGACCAAAATATGAGCATCGAGGGGGTAGCTTGTGCTCTGCAACATGCCGCCATCGAAGAGACTCAGCGAGAGCTCGGCATCGAGGATTATGGGCGAGAATAGGAGTGTGGCAAAGAGGGTGTTGAGCAGCAGCACCGGGATTACGGCATTACCCGTCAGCGAACGTTTCTTCGCTACGTCATAGAGACCCAAGAGTAGGGCCGAGAGAAATGCTGCGCCAATCCACATAACCGCTTAATATATAAGTAGATTGGCTATAAGGCATGCTGCGAGTGTCATGCTCGCCATGGCGTTCAGGTTGGCAAATGCAATGCCTATGTTACGCTGCTTGGTGGGCGTTACGAGGATGTGCTCCAAGAGGAGTATTGCGGCGAAGAGTGCACATCCCGTCCACAGCAACCACGATTGTGGCTGATAGGTGGCATAAATGATGAGCGTGGCGATACTTGCGATATGTAGCAATGCGCTAATTATCAGCGATGTGCGCGCTGAGAAGTGAGACGGTATGGAGTGCAGTCCCCGCTTGCGGTCGAAGGCGGCATCCTGCAATGCGTAGAAGATGTCGAAGCCCGCGCACCACGTCATAACGACCACGGCCAGCAGCCAGCACTCGGCTGTCGAGGTGCCCGTTACGGCCATATATGCGCCCACGGGGGCTACGCCGAGCGAAAGCCCGAGGACGAGGTGTGCTAAGGCCGTAAAACGCTTGCAGTAGCTGTAAAACATCACGATAGCCAGGGCTACGGGCGAGAGCCATCCGCAGAGGGGGTTAATCGTGGCGGCCACGACGACGAAGCACACGGCATTAATGGCCACAAACCACGCCGCGCCGCGTGCCGAAATCTTGCCTGCGGGAATCTCGCGTGTGGCGGTGCGAGGGTTCTCGGCGTCGATGAAGCGGTCGGCCCAGCGGTTGAAGCCCATCGCTACGTTGCGGGCAAACACCATGCAGCCAACAACTTGCAGTAGAAGCAACCATAGCGGGGCAGAGTGCTCGGCCGAAGTCCATGCGTAGGTGAAAGAGAGTAGCGCAAAGGGCATTGCAAATATCGTGTGCGAGAACTTCACGAGTCGCAAATAGTCTGAAATTGTAGCCATCGTAGCGTTGTTTTCGTTTAACGTTGCAAAGATACAAAAAAAATCGTATATTTGTGGGCTAATTGTGTAGTTAAGGATAATCAACAACATCACCTAAGGATGAAGAATATACGTAACTTTTGTATCATTGCTCATATCGACCACGGCAAGTCGACTCTTGCCGACCGTCTCTTGGAGAAGACCAATACCCTGAACCAGCGCGAGATGCAGGCGCAGGTGCTCGATGATATGGATCTCGAACGCGAGAAGGGTATCACCATCAAGAGCCACGCCATACAGATGGAGTACAACGCCCGCAACGGCCAAACATATACACTCAACCTTATCGACACCCCGGGACACGTTGACTTCTCGTACGAGGTGTCGCGCGCTATCGCCTCGTGTGAGGGTGCACTGCTTGTTGTAGATGCCACGCAGGGTATTCAGGCGCAGACCATCTCGAACCTATACCTCGCCCTCGGCCAGGATCTCGAAATCATCCCCGTGCTCAATAAGATTGACTGCGAGTCGGCGATGATTGACGAGGTTAAGGATCAGATTATCGACCTCATAGGCTGCAAGGAGGAGGACATCCTCCTCGCCTCGGGTAAGACGGGACAAGGTGTCGAGGAGGTGTTGGAGGCTATCATTGAGCGTATCCCCGCACCCCAGGGCGACGAGGATGCACCGTTGCAGGCCCTCATCTTCGACTCGGTGTTCAACCCCTTCCGTGGCGTTATCGCCTACTTCCGTGTCTTCAATGGCACCATCCGCAAGGGCGACCACGTTAAGTTCTTCAATGCCGGCAGCGAATATGATGCCGACGAGATTGGCGTGCTCAAACTCAAAATGGTGGCGCGCAACGAGATTAAGGCGGGCGACGTAGGCTATATCTGCTCGGGTATCAAGAACTCTACCGACGTGAAGGTGGGCGATACCATCACCTCGGTGGCCAACCCCTGTGTTGAGGCTATCGCCGGTTTCGAGGATGTTAAACCTATGGTCTTTGCGGGTGTCTATCCCGTTGAGGCTGACCAATATGAGGATCTGCGTGCCTCGCTCGAAAAGCTTAAACTCAACGACGCCTCGCTCACCTTCGAGCCCGAGAGCTCGTTGGCCCTCGGCTTCGGCTTCCGCTGCGGCTTCCTCGGACTGCTCCACATGGAGATTATCCAGGTGCGTCTCTACCGCGAGTTCGACATGGATGTTATCACCACCGTGCCCAACGTGTCGTACCACATTACCACCACTACGGGCGAGGAGTTGGAGGTGCATAACCCTTCGGGTCTGCCCGAGATTACCAAGGTGGCCAAGATTGAGGAGCCCTATATCCTCGCTCAGATTATCACCAAGGCCGACTTCCTCGGCAACGTGCTCAAACTATGTATCGACAAGCGTGGTGTGATGAAGAATCAGACCTTTATCACACAGGATCGTGTTGAGGTAAACTTCGAGATGCCCCTCTCGGAGATTGTCTTCGACTTCTACGATAAGCTCAAAAGCATATCTAAGGGCTACGCCTCGTTCGACTACCACCGTACGGGCTACCAGATAAGTAAACTTGCGAAACTCGATATTCTGCTCAATGGCGAGGCTGTCGATGCGCTGTCGTCGCTCATATATGCCGACCACGCCTACGACTTCGGACGTAAGATGTGCGAGAAGCTCAAAGAGCTCATTCCGCGTCAGCAGTTCGATATCGCCATCCAGGCGGCTATCGGTGCCAAGATTATCGCCCGCGAGACGGTGAAGGCTGTGCGTAAGGATGTTACGGCAAAGTGTTATGGTGGCGATATATCGCGTAAGCGTAAGCTGCTCGAGAAGCAGAAGGCGGGTAAGAAGCGTATGCGACAGATTGGCTCGGTGCAGGTGCCACAATCGGCGTTTTTGGCGGTGCTTAAAATGGATTAAATTTATTGTATTAAGGGGTCATCTTCGATGCAAAGCCATCTGCTCGGCTCTTTTGGCGTCTGCCTTGCTTGTCAAATCCTCATTTACGTCAAGTAAACTGCGGTTTGACAATCTTCGAGCAGCCTCAAAATAGCCACAGCATATGACTTTGCGCTGCGCACTGCTCGGCTCTTTTGGCGTGCGGTGCGCTTCGCTCGATATTTTAATGTCGGTCGCATCGTCCCATTGTCCCATCGTCCCACCGTCCCATTGTCAAAAAAAATGAGACTTCGTGGCAGTGTACCCACAACCGTCGACTTAAAACCTAAAACTATGATAAAGAGAACACTTCTAACTTTGATTCTGCTCCTCGCGGTAGGTGCGGTGCAGGCGCAGTATGTGCCCACCGAGGATAACTTACAGGCACGCAAGGAGTTTGCCGAGAGCCGTTTCGGCATATTCCTCCACTGGGGCATATATAGCTCCTTCGCTCAGGGCGAGTGGTATCTGCAAAATGCGGGTCTCGATGCCTCGGAGTACAAGAAGGCGGCTGATGCCTTCTATCCTCACCGTTTCAACGCCAAGGAGTGGGTGGCGGCTATCAAGGATGCCGGTGCCAAGTATATATGTTTTACGACACGTCATCATGACGGCTTCTCGATGTGGGATACCGACCAGAGCGACTACAACATCGTCGACGCCACACCCTTTGGTCGCGATGTGTTGAAGGAGCTGACCAAGGAGTGTCGCAAGCAGGGTATACGTGTGCACCTCTACTACTCGCATATCGACTGGGGACGTGGTGACTACCCCGCAGGGCGCACGGCAAAGGGTGTAACAGGCCGTGATACCGACACGGAGAATTGGCCGGCGTACTACGACTTTATGAATCGTCAGCTCGTAGAGCTGCTCACCGAGTATGGCGATATTGGTGCTATATGGTTCGATGGCTGGTGGGATCACGACGAGGATGCTACACCCTTCAATTGGGAGCTCGAAGAGCAGTACGCGATGATTCACAAGTTGCAGCCCTCGTGCCTCGTGGCCAACAACCACCACCAGACACCCTTCGAGGGCGAGGATATTCAGATTTTCGAGCGCGACCTCCCCGGCGAGAATGAGTATGGCCTCTCGGGACAGAGCATCAGCAAGCTGCCGTTGGAGACGTGTCAGACAATGAACGGCATGTGGGGATATAAGGTTGTAGACCAGAACTATAAGTCGCCCGAGACGCTTATACGCTATCTCGTATCTACGGCGGGTAAGGGTGCTAATCTGCTGCTCAACATAGGCCCTCAGCCCAATGGTGAGTTGCCCGCGGCAGCCATCGAGCGTCTGAAAGCCATGGGCGAGTGGATGCGTGCTAACGGACAGACTATATATGGCACCGAGGCGGGCGATATCAAGCAGCAGCCGTGGGGCGTAACAACGCGCAAGGGCGATAAACTCTATGTGCACATCTTCGAGCTCGATGCCGAGACGCTGACACTGCCTCTCGACGTGGAGGTCGTTGAGGCTGTGAGCTTTGCGGATCGCAAGGCGGTGCCCTATACCACTACCGATGAGGGTGTGGTGCTCGAAGTGGGCAGAGTTGCCGACACGGTGGACTATATCGTTGAGCTTACGACGAAGTAGTAGCCTATTTCGTGGTAAAGACCATATTTATCAAAAAATCGCAGTCCGAAGTTGTGGATTGCGATTTTTTTGTTATCTTTGCACGATTAACGCGCGAATACGCCCGCGAGGGCGACGACGCACGTTTAGAGAATTGAAGAGAAGACAATAACGAATAATAACAAAACTTAAAAGAAATGCAGAGTAAAGGTATTATCAAGTGGCTGGCAGTGCTTTTGTGCCTCGCCAGCATCTTCCAGCTCTCGTTCACCTTCGTTACGCGTAGCGTTGAGAACGAGGCTCAGAAAACAGAGAACCCCCAGGCAACACTCGATGCCAAGTGGGATGAGGTTGTCTACAACCTCGGTTTGGTTAAGTACACCTATGGCGAGTGCAAGGAGCGCGAGTTGAACCTCGGTCTTGACCTCAAAGGTGGTATGAACGTAATGCTCGAGATTCGTGCCGAGGATGTTATCGAGGGCCGTATCGAGAACGCAGGTCTTGCGGCTGAGGATGCCGAGATTAGCAAGCGCGCACAGGATGCGTTGGCAGCAGCATCGAAGCAGGACGATAGTGCAGATGCCATCAATGCCTTCATCAGCACCTATGGTGAGGGTGTATGTGCCGTATGTGGCTACAACCACAACGATACTGAGCTTTTGGCTGCCGACCTCGCTGAGTTGGTGAAGGGTGCTGTTGCAAGCTCGCTCGACGTGCTCAACAGCCGTATCGACTTACTCGGTGTTACACAGCCCAACATTCAGCAGATTACGGGTACTAACCGTATCCTCGTTGAGTTGCCCGGCGTTAAGGAGCCCGAGCGCGTGAGCAAGCTCCTCGCTTCGACTGCACAGTTGGAGTTCTGGACAGTATGCGACATGAACGAGGCTTCGGACATTATGGGTATCCTCTATGGCGAGGCTAACGAGATTGTTCGCAACTACCTGTTGCGTAACGGTGCTTCGGAGGAGGAGGTTAGCTTTACCCCCATGACCGACATCTTGCATCGTGGCTATGTTGCCCTCGACGAGAATGGCAATGAGTTCCAGACAAACGTGTCGGCTCCTCTGGTAGGTGCTGCCGACAAGGACGATATGAAGCTTATCGACGAGTACTTGGCCATCGACGAGTTGCGTAACCTTATCCCCGCAGACGTAAACCTCTGCTGGTCGAACAAGAGTGCTACCAATACATCGCGTGGTACATTCCTTCTCTACGCTTTGAAGGGTAAGAATGGTACTGCTACCCCCGTATTGGATGGCTCGGGCATCACCAACGCTCGTGCTCAGGGTGGTCAGTATGGTGGCTTCGAGGTATCGATGACCATGGATTCGGATACATCTATTAAGTGGGGCGACATCACGGCTGCCAACATCGGCAAGCAGATTGCTATCGTCCTCGACGACTATGTGTACTCGGCACCCCGCGTAAACAGCCGTATCGACGGTGAGTCGTCTATCTCGGGTAACTTTACACCCCAGGAGGCTGAGGACTTGGCAAGCGTTCTTAACTCGGGTAAGGCTCCCGCGCGTGCTACAATCATCCACACTGAGGTTGTAGGTCCTTCGCTCGGTGCTAAGTCTATCTCGATGGGTCTTATCTCGTTCCTTTTGGCGTTCCTCTTGGTACTCCTCTACATGGCATTCTTCTACCGCACAGCGGGTTGGATGGCTAACATCGCCCTTTTGTTCAACGTTCTTTTGTTGATGGGTGTACTCGTGTCATTTGGCGCGGTATTGACACTCCCCGGTATCGCCGGTATTGTGCTCACTATGGGTATGGCCGTGGATGCTAACGTCATCATCTTCGAGCGTGTTAAGGAGGAGTTGCGTGCCGGCAAGGGTCTCACACTCGCTATCAAGGATGGTTTCTCGAACGCTTACTCGGCGATTATCGACGGTAACCTTACCACAATTATCACCGGTGTTGTATTGTTCTACTTCGGTTCGGGTCCCGTTAAGGGCTTCGCTACAACCCTTGTAGTAGGTATCATCACATCGTTGTTCTGCTCTATCTTCATCACTCGCGTACTTCTCGAGTCATGGGCACAGCGTCGTGGCACACTCTCGTTCTCGCGTAAGTTCACCGAGAACTTCTTGCAGGGTGTTAAGTTCGACTTCATCAAGAGCCGTAAGGTTTCGTATATCGTATCGGGTACTCTATTGCTCGCATCGGTTATCTCGTTCTGCACACTCGGCCTTAACCAGGGTATCGAGTTCACGGGTGGTCGCTCGTATGTCGTTAAGTTCGATAAGAGCGTAAACGTTGAGGAGGTGCGTGCAAGCCTCGAAGAGACATTCTCGGCTCTTGGCGATGCAAAGAACACCTCAATCGAGGTTAAGCAGTACGGTGATGACAACCAGGTGCGTATCATCACTCAGTACGAGCCCGAGGGCGTTAAGGGTGATGAGGCTAACGACGTTGTTGACGGCCTTATCTATGAGTCTGTTAAGGACTTCTACACCTTGGAGGGCTTCGAGTATGAGGACTTCCGCACTGCGGGTGATGGCATCGCACAGTATGGTATCGCCTCTTCGGAGCAGGTGGGTAGCGCAATTTCGAGCGAGATGACACAGAGCTCTATCATTGCTGTTCTTATCTCGCTTGTAGCCATCGGCCTCTACATCGCCGTACGTTTCCGTCGTTGGCAGTGGGCTTTGGGTGCTACGGCAGCCTTGGCGCACAACGCATTGCTCGTTATCGGTATCTTCTCTATGTTGTATGCCGTTATGCCCTTCAACTTGGAGGTTAACCAGGCGTTCATCGCTGCTATTTTGACCATCATCGGTTACTCAATCAACGATACAGTGGTTATCTTCGACCGTATCCGTGAGTACATTGGTCTCTATCCTAAGCGTGATTTGCGCAGCAACATCAATAACGCTATCTGCGCTACGTTGTCGCGTACGATTAATACGTCGGGTACGACACTCGTTACGCTGTTGTCTATCTTCATCTTCGGTGGTGAGACCATCCGTGGTTTCGTCTTCGCGTTGATTTTGGGTGTGGTTATCGGTACCTACTCTTCGGTATTTATCGCTACGCCTATCGCCTACGACTTGCAGCGCAAGAAGGCGGCTAAGGCCGTTAAGGAGGAGCAGGCAGAGTAATGTCGCGCTCGATATAGCAAAAATAGGTCGCAAATGTTTGTTGCGACCTATTTTTTTATAACTTTGCACTTATAAATGTGCCCTATATGAAAATGTTAAAATCATTCTTTGTGTGGCTGAGACGCTGTATCTCGCCCCTCTATGTTATGATGCTTGTTGCGGCCTTTGTTTTGTGGTACTCCACGAAGCTGGGCGATACCTATACCACCGAGCACGATGTTATCATCGTTGTTGCGGGCGAGGAGCATGAGGTGGAGTGCACCATTCGCGGTAAGGGCACCGACCTTATCGGCTATACGTTGCTCTCGCGCAAGAGTCGTTTTGAAATTCCTGTTGGCGAGCTTACGTTCGATGATGCTGTCGTTGACGACGATAGTAGCATGCGCCGTCATATATCGTCGCTGTCGTTGCAGCATGCCATTGCTGCGCGCATGAGCGACGTAGAGGTTGTGTCGGTAGGCTCGGCCCCCTCTATTGCTATGCCTGCGGCGGTCAAAGACCACTGCTTGTTGGAGCCTATGGTGGGCGGATTGTCCCTATAATGGGCCTCCTTGAAACGGTTTTTACGACCATAATATATTATATATATGTATAAGGTGGGTTTGACGGGCGGTATCGGCTCGGGTAAGAGTAAGGTGTGCGAGTTGCTTGCCGAGCGCGGTGTTGCGGTCTACGACTCGGATAGTCGTGCCAAGGCTCTTATGCGCGAGGATGCTGCGTTGCGTCGTCGTCTTGTCGATGCCTTTGGCGAGGATGTATATACGGCCGAGGGCGAGCTCAATCGCCGCTATCTGGCCGAACGTGTCTTCTCCGATGGCGAGGCGTTGGCGCGTCTTAACGCCATTGTTCACCCCGCCGTCATGGATGATTTCGATGTGTGGGCCGAGGAGCAGCAGGGCGCGTACGTCGTCGTAGAGTCGGCCATACTCTTTGAGTCTGGTTTCGATGGGAGGGTCGACGTAACAGTTGCGGTCTTGGCACCTGAGGCTTTGCGCGTGCAGCGCGCCATGATGCGTGATGGTGCTTCGGAGCAGCAGATACGCGAGCGTATCAGTGCACAACTCTCGGACGATGAGCGTTGCGACCGCTCGACCTATGCTATTGTCAATATCTCGCTCGACGACTTGGAGGAGGATGTCGAGCAACTACATCGCCGTATAAGCCATGATGCTATCTCCCGACACGCTTGATTTTGGCGAATGCCACGTTATGGCTATCGTCAACGTTACGCCCGACTCGTTCTACGCTGCCAGCCGCATGGCCGCATCGAATGATGTTGCGGAGGCGGTGTGTCGTGCCGTCGAGGCCGGTGCTACGATAGTCGATGTTGGTGGCTACTCGTCGCGCCCCGGTGCCGACGATGTGCCGTTGGAGGAGGAGTGGCGCAGGGTAGATATGGCTCTCGGGGCAATAAGTGCCTTGAAGCAGGGTGTTGTGGTCTCGATAGATACGTTTCGTAGCGAGATTGTGCGCCGTACGGTTGAGGGCTATGGAGCCGTCATCGTAAACGATATTTCGGCCGGCGAGCAGGATGCCGAGATGTTTCGCACGGTAGCGCACTATGGCCTGCCGTATGTAGCCATGCACATGCGTGGTGTGCCCGAGACGATGCAGTTGCTGACGGACTACGAAGATGGTGTTGTTGCGGATGTAAGTCGTTATTTCGAGGTGCGTATTAAGCAACTCTTAGCTGCCGGTGTACGTCGCGAGAATATCATCCTCGACCCGGGCTTCGGCTTCGCAAAGAGCGTTGAGCAGAACTATCAGCTGATGCGCGGTCTTGGCGAGTTACGCTCGCTGGGCTATCCTTTGCTTGTGGGTGTGTCGCGTAAGTCGATGATATACAAACCTCTGGGCGTGGGGCCCGAGGAGTCTCTTGCGGGTAGCTTGGCTCTCGGCTGGGAGGCTTTGAGACAGGGGGCGACCATACTGCGTGTTCACGACGTGGCGGCCACACGACAGGTTGTCGATATTTTTGAAATCTATAAATTTCGAAATAATGATTGAGGTTAAGGGTGTTGTAAAACGTTTTGGCGACTTAGAGGTGTTGCATGGCGTCTCGCTCACGGTTGCTCGTGGCGAGATAGTGTCGCTCGTCGGTGCAAGTGGCGCGGGCAAGAGTACGCTGTTGCAAATTATCGGTACGCTCATGAAGGCGGACGAGGGTAGCGTTACGATTGACGGACTCTCGGCGTCGACACTCGGCGAGAAGCGTCTCGCGGAGTTTCGTAATAGGCATATAGGCTTCGTCTTTCAGTTCCACCACCTCTTGGAGGAGTTTACGGCCGTGGAGAATGTCATGATGCCTATGCTCATCGGTGGTGAGCGTACTGCTGCGGCTGAGCGACGTGCCCGCGAGCTACTCGATATGGTGGGTATGAGTCATCGCTACGACCATAAGCCCTCGGCCCTCTCGGGTGGCGAGCAGCAGCGTGTAGCCATAGCACGAGCATTGGCCAATGAGCCTTCGGTGGTGCTTGCCGATGAGCCTACGGGTAACCTGGATAGTGCTACGCGCGATGAGATACAGCGTCTGTTCTTCGAATTGCGAGAGCGTACGGGGCAGACTTTTCTCATCGTCACGCACGATGAGACCCTTGCCAACATGTCGGATCGTAAAATAGAGTTATCGGATGGCCGTATTCTCGGATAATATGTCGCGTGAGGAGCTGCGCGACCTGCTCGAATACCTCCACGACAACTACAATAATCAGAATTTCATAGAGGCTGACCCTATCAGTGTGCCTCATAGTTTCACCTCGGCCGAAGACCGCGAGATTGCGGGCCTGCTTGCCGCCACCATTGCGTGGGGCAACCGTCGTGCTATCGTGCAGAGTGCCCATCGCATGATGCGCTATATGGATAACGCCCCGGCCGACTTTGTGCGCAACGCCTCGCAGGGCGATATAGCCACACTATCGACCTTCGTGCACCGCACCTTCAACGGTGGCGACTTCCGCGACTTTGTGCTTGGTATGCGCCATATCATCCAGGGGTGGGGTGGCATAGGCCGCTACTTCGAGACGCGCTACCGCGAAACGGGCGATATGCGTCGTGTACTCTCGCTCTTCCGCCACGATTTCTTCGCCACGGAGCATGATAAACATGCCGAGAAGCACCTCTCGTCCATAGACCGTGGCGCTGCGTGTAAGCGTCTGTGTATGTATCTTCGATGGTTCGTGCGACGCGACGATAGAGGTGTAGACTTCGGTCTGTGGCAGTCGATACCCATGTCGGCACTCTACCTGCCCCTCGATATACACACCGGACGTATGGGCCGTGCCTTGGGCCTTTTGGAGCGCAAGCAGGATGATTGGAAGGCCGTAGAGCAGATTACCGAGAGCCTACGCGACTTCTCGGCCGACGACCCCACGCGCTACGATTATGCCCTCTTTGGTGCCGGTATTTCGGGAATGTTGGATAAGTTGTAGCGATGTTTAGTTTCAAGCAGTTTGACGTACACGATGAGGTTTGCGCCATGAAGGTGGGCACGGATGGTGTCCTGCTTGGTGCATGGGCCGATGTCGAGGGCGATAACTCAATTCTGGATGTGGGCACGGGCTCGGGTCTGGTGGCACTTATGGTTGCGCAGCGCAACGCCAAGGCCCTAATCACGGCTCTCGATATCGAGCCGGGTGCTGTTCGCCAGGCTACGGAGAATGTCGAGCGCAGTGGCTGGGTAGAGCGTATTTCGGTCGTCGAGGGCGATGTGCGCAGCTACTCTTCGGACCAAAAGTTCGACCATATCGTAAGCAACCCTCCCTACTTTGCCGATGCGCTTCACTCGCCCGATAGTGCACGCACCATGGCACGTCATACGTCGAGCCTCTCTTTCGATGAGCTTGTGGCCTCGGCCATACGTCTGCTGCGTGCTGAGGGTCGGCTCAGTGTGGTGCTACCTACCGAGGCGGCATCGGTATTTCGTCGCGTGGCCTTCGGACGTCTGCATCTTACGCGCCTTATGGATGTGGCTACACGTTGTGGCGATGAGCCTAAGCGTACGCTCATGGAGTTTCGTGCCACCGCCGCTACGCCTATGCCGCGTTGCCGACAGATGACCATACATGCGGCCGATGGCTCCTATACGGAGCAATATCGACGACTCACCGAAGAATTTTACCTCAAATTTTGATGTCCGAGGAATTATAAGTATCTTTGCTCAGAAACAATAATATATCGAGATATGAGACAGTTTACGCTTGTGGCTTTGGCCATGATTCTTATGCCCTTTATGTATGATGCTACGGCCCAGCAGGTCGTCAAGAAGCGCATCGGCACATATATTGAGAATGGTAATGTAGTGTTGTCGGAAGCGGCAACCACGTTGGCTGTGGACGTATGCGTTGAGCGCGAGCAGGTCATCGTAGGCCCCTATGCGCGATATGCGCAGAAGTACTTCGGTCAGCGCGCCTCGCTTGTCGATAAGAGCGTATGCCGCATTGCCGATGTCGACGTAGCCATCATCGAGGATGTAAACTATGTGGCCCAGCCCTTGGCCGAGGCCGAGGTTGAGACCTCAGATTTGTCGGCCGGCAGCACCTTCTCTACGGTGCTTCCCAACCGCCTCTCGGCTACCGAGAAGCAGCCCGAGCAGGCTGCCGAGCAGGCCGCGTCGATAATCTTCGAGCTGCGCAATGCCCGCTTGGAGCTTATCACGGGTGAGTATGGCGATGGTGTCTATGGCGCAGGCTTGGAGAGTGCCCTGAGAGAGATTGACCGCATGGAGCAGTCGCTCTTGGAGCTCTTCTACGGCAAGCGTATCATCACGCGCAGCACCACGCGCTATGAGATTACGGTTGAGGCCGAGAAGACCAGCTACGTTGTTGCCCGCTTCAATGCGGATGAGGGTCTCCTGGCCACCGATAACCTCGCGGGCGAGATTGTGTTACTTGCCATCCAGCCATCGGACATGACCTATCCCGCAGGCGATGAGAAGGGTAAGATTGAGTATCGCTATGCCAACAATGCGCGTGTTAGCGTGAGCATCGCACAGCAGAAGTACGCCGAGAGAGTTTTGCCCATATATGAGTTTGGCAAGAGCGTAAAGTATGCCCCTGTAAAGTAGTATGGATAATACGCAACAGATGATATCGCTGCTCGGACGTCTCCGTAAGCAGATGAACGGTGCCGTGGCCGAGAGTATGGCTACGCACGGCCAGAAGTATGGCCTTAACTATGGTGTGAGCATCGCCACGGTGCGCGAGATTGTAGCCTCGGAGCCTAAGGACTATGCCTATGCCAAGTATCTCTATACGCAGCAGGTGCGCGAACTGCGCCTCGCCGCATGCCATGTGGCCGATCCCAAGATGGTCGATACCCACGAATTTCCGTTCTGGGCCCGTGGTATAAACAATGCGGAGCTTGCCGAGGAGTTGGCCTTTGCGTTGCTGTCGAAGATTTACGACATCAACTCGCTGATGGGTGTGTGGTGTACCGAGAGCAACGAGATGGTGGCCTATGCAGCCCTCATGGCTGCATCGCGCAACGAGCGTACCCTTACCGAGGTTGCCTTCATCGCTGTGGAGAATGCCATGCGTGCCAATCCCGAGTCGCGATATATCGCCGAGGGTGTGGTGACCCTTATCTGTTATGTCGCTCAGCGCGATAAGAGTGTTAAGGTGGGCATCCCCGTGATGCTCGCACGCCTTGCCGACACCGCCACGAAGCGATGGGTGGAGGAGGAGTTAGCCTGGCGTCTCGAATTTTTGGGTTGATGCTCCGTGGCCCAAGAGCCAGATGAAAGCCTATCGACAACGAGACAACGAGACAATGAGACAGCGAGACAGCGAGACAATGAGACAATGAGATTTTATTGTCGGCTGCGACGTCCCATCGTCCCAATATCCCAAAGTCCCATCGCCCCAGAGTCCCACTATCCCATAGTCAAACCCCCGTTGCGGGTATACTTTTTTCTACCCGTGCACTTTTTGCTCTTGTGTTATATGCTCTCGACGAGCTGATGCTCCTCGACGACGCTTAGCAGCTGTTCGTATGGCACGACGCCACTATCGCGCCACAGAATTTTGCCGTGGCGAAAGAGTATAAGCGTAGGTACGGATACGATGTTATAGCGCGCAACAAGCTCGCGGTGCGTGGCGTAGTCGATATCTATCTTTACGATGTTCACGTCGCTATGCGAGTGCGCAAGAAGCTCAATGTTTGGTTGCATAGCCCGACATGGGCCACACCACGTGGCAGAAAAGTTGGCAAGGGTGAGGCTGTCTGTGGCGATGATGGTGTCGAAATCGTGTGTTGTCATAGTATCTCGGTTTTTTGCAGAAGAGCCTCAAAATCTGCGCCAAAGATACCACTGCGCCGTTTGCACTTAGAGTAATGCCTTGGGAAGCTGCTCGATGCTCGTGATAAACACCACCTCGATGCCCTTAGGACGCTTTATGCTCTTCTCGACAAATCCTGATACGACGATACGCTTGAAGCCTAAGCGTGCTGCCTCGGCAATGCGCTGCTCGGTGCGTGATGCGGGACGCACTTCGCCCGAGAGCCCTATCTCGCCGGCACAACATACATCGGCCATGAGGGGCCTATCGTAGTACGACGATACGATGGCTGCCACGACGGCAAGGTCCATGCCTGTGTCCGAAATCTTGAAGCCTCCCGCAAAGTTGAGAAATACATCCTTCTGGAACATCTTCATGCCCACTCTCTTCTCCAATACGGCGAGGAGCATATTCAGACGTCGCTGCTCGAAGCCCGTGGTGGAGCGTTGTGGCGTGCCGTATGCGGCGTTGCTGACCAATGCCTGCACCTCGATTAGATAGGGACGTATGCCATCTACGGCAGCACCCACAGCCGAGCCCGCCAAGGGCTCGTCGTAGTGCGATATGAGTATCTCAGAGGGGTTGGCAACGCTGCGCAGTCCGCTATCGCGCATCTCGAAGACGCCAATCTCGTATGTTGCGCCAAAGCGATTTTTGATGCCGCGAAGTATGCGGTATGTGTTGTTGTGGTCGCCCTCGAATTGCAGCACCACATCGACGATATGTTCCAAAATCTTGGGGCCCGCGATGGTGCCATCCTTGGTGATATGTCCGATGATAAATATCGCCGTGCCGCTCGTCTTGGCCACTTTGAGAAGCGTCGCCGCGCACTCGCGTATCTGAGTTACGCTGCCCGCCGACGACTCCACAAGGTCGGTGTACATGGTCTGTATCGAGTCGATGATGACAACATCGGGGTGTGTCTCCTCAATCTGCGTTACGATATTTTCGAGTAGCGTCTCGGTGTATACGGTGCACTCCTGGTTGCGTATGCCTATGCGCGAGGCACGCATCTTTATCTGTTCGGCCGACTCCTCGCCCGAGACGTAGAGTGTGCTCAGACCATTGTCCGTGAGTGCGAGTTGTAGCGAGAGTGTCGATTTGCCAATGCCGGGCTCGCCACCGAGAAGCAGAAGTGAGCCGGGAACAAGACCGCCACCGAGTACACGATTTATCTCGCTATTGCCGAGGTCTATACGTCGATTCTCCTGCTCGCAGATATCCTGCACCTTGCGCGCTGTGGCACGAGGTGCGCTAACTACCTGCGCAGCGACCGACCGCGACTCCTTGGCGACGATATGTTCCGTGATGCTGTTCCATGCTCCGCACGAGGGGCACTTACCCAACCATTTGGGGGTCTCGTAGCCACACTCCGAGCAGAAAAACGCGCGCTTGGCCTTTACCATAACCCTGACCGAGAGTGATTAGTTGAACAATTTGAGGATGTCGTTGCCGTTGGCATAGATAAGCAGCGCAAAGAGTATTGCGAGGCCTATCCACTGCATAACCTCCATAAACTTGTCGCTCGGCTTGCGACGTGTGATAATCTCCCACAGCGTGAAGAGCGCGTGGCCACCATCCAAACCGGGGATGGGCAGCAGGTTCATCACGGCGAGGATGATAGAGATAAGTGCTGTGATATTCCAGAACGACTGCCAATTCCACTCATCGGGGAAGACGCTGCCAATGGCGATGAAGCCACCCACCTCCTTGTATAGTTTGGTATCGGGGTTGACAATCATTTTGAGCTGCTCCCAATATGATGATATCTCGCTGCCGGCGCGCTTGATACCCGCAGGTATCGACTCCCAAAAGCCGTACTCTATGTGTGTGGGCTCGGCAAGGGTAAACTGCTTGCGCTCGATGCCTATGAGGCTATCCTCGCCGATATATGTGGGCAGCGTTACTATCTCCGTAGTTTGGTTGTTCAGGCTGTCCGTCGCGCTGCGCTCAACGACGATATCCACCGTGCGCTCTTTAATCGTTTGAAGCTGATTCATGCCGTCGATGAAGTTATCCACGTCCACACCGTCAATCGAGGTGATGTGGTCGCCCGCCATAAGACCTGCCTCGATAGCACTCTGGCCGACCACGCGCTCGACGATGAAGGGTGCATACTCCTTGTATAGGCCCTTGTAGCCGCCACTTTCGCGCATGTCGACCAACTTTTCGAGCGGAATATCGAGCGTCATAGTCTCGCCATCGCGCACAAGCTCTACACTGCGTGTGGCGTCGGCAATGAGCAGCATCTCGCCAATCTCCTCGACGCGGCCAATGTGCTGTCCGTCAATCGAGAGTATGCGGTCGCCATCCTTGAAGCCGAGCTTCTCGCCCGCCTCGTTGAACGAGTAGCCGTTGACCATATTGTCGTTGAGCATGTAGCTGTCGCCCCAGGCGTAGAGCATGCCCGAGTAGATGACAATGGCCAAAATCACGTTCATCGTAACGCCCGCCAACATCACTATGAGGCGTTGCCATGCGGGCTTCGTGCGGAACTCCCAAGGCTGAGGCTCCTGCTTCATCTGTTCGAGGTTCATAGATTCGTCTATCATGCCCGCCAACGATACGTAGCCACCCAGCGGCAACCATCCGATGCCATACTCCGTGTTACCCACCTTACGTTTGTAGAGCGAGAACCACGGGTTGAAGAAGATATAGAACTTCTCGACACGAATCTTGAAGATGCGCGCCGCAATGTAGTGGCCGAACTCGTGAATCATCACAAGCAGCGAGAGCGATACGACGAATTGAAGTATCTTGATAAGAATTACACTCATAGTCTTAATTTATGCTTTTAATGTTTATTAGTCGTCGTGTTTATAGTTTGAGGTATCTGCGTGCCAACTCGCGGGCCTCCCTATTCGCAGCGTCGTAGCTATCGAGTGTGGGGTGCTGCTCGAACGAGGCGTTGTCGAGGGCGTAGCGTATGGCCCCCACAATATCCGTATATCGGCATTTGTGGTCGAGGAACGCCGCCACGGCTACCTCGTTAGAGCCATTCATAGTGCAGGCTGCCGTGCCACCACGCTCTAAACACTCGTAGGCGATATCCAAGGCGGGATACTTCGCTCGGTCGACATCCGCGAACGTGAGCGTGGGGTAGTCCAGTATCGAGAAGTTCTCTTGTGGCTCTCTCGCGCGCTCGGGGTAGAGCAGAGCATAGCTTATGGGCGTATGCATATCGGCATTTCCGAGTTGTGCCTTGACCGAGCCGTCGCTGAACTCAACCATAGAGTGTACGATGGACTGCGGATGTATTACCACCTTGATACGCTGAGGCTCGATATCGAAGAGCCAGCGCGCCTCGATAACCTCGAAGCCCTTGTTTACGAGGGTTGCCGAGTCGATTGTTATCTTCGCACCCATAGACCACTGAGGGTGCTTCAAAGCCTCCTCGGGCGTAACATCTGCAAGTTTCGACGCCTCGACGTTGCGCAGTGCTCCACCGCTGCATGTGATGATGAGGTTGCGTATGCTCTCGCGCTGCTCACCCTCCAAGCACTGCATTATTGCCGAGTGCTCCGAGTCGATAGGCAGTATGTCGACACCCTTACGTCGTGCCGCCGCCATGATGATGTCGCCACCTACGACCAACGTCTCCTTGTTGGCTAAGGCTATGCGCTTGCCACTCTCTATGGCGAGGGCCGTAGGGTGCAGACCGGCATATCCCACCAGGGCGTTGACTATTGTGTCGCTGCGGTAGCTCTTGGCCACATGGTTTATCGCCTCGCTGCCGGCCAACACCTCGGTGCGGGTGTCTGCTAAGGCTGTGCGCAGTGCCTCGTAGTGGCGTTCATCGCCAATGACAACGCTCTCGGCGTCGAACTCGCGTGCTTGCGCGGCGAGCTGTTGCCAACGGCTGTGTGCCACAAGTGATGTTATTCTGAAACGCTCGGGATGGCGACGCACGATGTCGAGCGTCTGCTCACCGATAGAGCCTGTTGAGCCAAGAAGTGTTATTCTCTCCATATTACGCTTGGGTAAGCTCTACTGAAACAATATGTATCGCTCGGGGTCTACGGCCGTGCCATTGCGCCATAGCTCGAAGCCCAACTCACGGTTGAGGGTCTCACCCTCGGTTGCCTCCTCGGCATGCAAGTGGCCTATGACGCTGCCACTCTGCACGTTCTGACCCTTGCGCACAAGGGCCTCGGCAAGTTGCTTGTACACCGAGACATAGCCTCCGCCATGCTGTATGGTGATGCTGACATAGCCGTCGGCCATGCGCTCGATGCCTATGACGGTGCCATTCTCCACGGCCTTAACCGAGTTCTCGTCGTGGAGCGAGACAATGCCTATATCGAAGCTCGACTCCGGAGCCTCAAAGCCACGTGTTATCTTGCCGTTGAGGGGTGTACCGAACATGGCAGCCTCCGATTTTAGAGGTTTTGTGTTGCTCAGTGAGTAGTCGCCCGTGGTGCGCTCCAACGCCTCGCGCAGTAGCGAGTCGGCGCGTGTGGGTAGTATTCGCGACTTGTCGTAACGTATGGTGTCGGTCATCACCGTAGAGTGCAGTGTAGGTGTGCTGCCGCTCATAATCTGTGTTACGGCCTCGTTGTAACGCAGCATCATATCCATCTGACGCTCTACGGAGTCGATGCGCATGATGCTCTGCGTAAGCTCCTCGTTCATGGCTTCGGAGTGTGTGCGGTAGTTGGGGAAGATGTTCAATATGGAGGTGTAGGCCATAAGCAACATCAGTCCCGCGATGATAAGCACGATAATTGCCGTGAGGCCTCCCCATAATGCCAGGGGCGATATGTTCAGCTTCCAGTGCAGTTCGTCTGTCGCACGGTCGCGCATCGTGAGTTGTCGTCGCTCGGTGAGTCGAGCCCAGATGCGTTGTAATAATCCCTTATCCATACCTATTTATATTTTTGCAAAGATAACGAAAATGGGCGGATACTTGGTATTTACACAGAACTTTTTTACCTTTGTGGCACGAAAAACACTAAAATATTATACAATTATGGTAAAACCTACTCTTTTGGTTTTGGCTGCGGGCATGGGCTCGCGCTATGGCTCACTCAAACAGATGGATGGCGTAGGCCCCAACGGTGAGGCTATCATCGACTACTCGGTGTATGACGCTATTCGCGCCGGCTTCGGTAAGGTTGTTTTCGTCATCCGCCACTCGTTTGCTGCCGATTTCTGCGAGGTGTTCAACGCCGAGCGTTTCGGACATAAGATTGAGGTCGAGTATGTATATCAGGAGCTCGACAAGCTTCCCGAGGGCTTCACACTCCCCGAGGAGCGCGTAAAGCCGTGGGGCACAAACCACGCTGTGATGATGGCATCGAAGGTGATTAACGAGCCCTTCGCCGTGATTAACGCCGACGACTTCTACGGTCGCGATGGCTATGCCACTATTGGTCGCTACCTCTCGGAGTTGGAGGGCTCGCGTGGCAAGTACTGCATGGTAGGCTACGAGGTGTCGAAGACTCTCTCGGAAAATGGTACCGTGTCGCGTGGCGTATGTACTGTGGATGAGGCGGGTAACCTCACAAGCATGGTTGAGCGCACGAAGATTGAGCGAGTTAATGGCACCATCGTCTTCCACGACAATGGCGAGGATGAGCCTCTGGCGGAGAATACCCCCGTGTCGATGAATCTCTTCGGCTTCACACCCGACTACTTCGAGTACTCGGAGGCATACTTCAAGGAGTTCCTTGCGGCAAATATCGACAACCTCAAATCGGAGTTCTTCATCCCTCTGATGGTCAATAAGGTTATCAGCGAGGGTACGGCCACAATGCGCGTTCTCTCGACCACGGCAAATTGGTTTGGTGTAACTTATAAGGAGGATAAGCCTCAGCTCATGCAGAAGATTGAGGAGCTTATCGAGGCGGGCGAGTATCCTCGCAACCTCTGGTAGTAAGACCCCGTAAGGGCACATCTATCATAAACTATCAGCCTGAATGGTGCGTACCGCGAGTACTATCCATTCAGGCTGATATGTTTTATTAGGTGGTGCACACGACCGCGCTTTGCGACGCTTAAAACATGCGCGAGGCTAACTATTTACATCTTTGTGATATCCTTGATACCCAACTCTTTGACTTTGTTCAGCAACTCGTCATTGTTGTCCGACACTACGAGCAGCTTATCGCCCGAGCGTAGCTGCGTATGGCCCTTCGGCACAAAGTAGTTTTCGTCGCGGCATACCATCACCACGAGCGTGTTTCCGGGCAGCTGAATGTCGCGCAGTCTGTCGCCACGGTGTAGCATCGAGGCCGTAACGCCCACCTCCGAGAACTCGCTGCGTATGTGGTCGGGTACGGTGAGTTTGAATGTTCGCTCGGGCTCTTCGTACGACAGCCTCAGCCAGTTGGCCATGGCACTTACGGTTGTACCCTGCACCACGAGCGAGACGATGGTTATGACGAATACGACGTTGAAGATATACATAGCATTAGGCAGCCCGTAGGCGATGGGGTAGAGGGCGAAGATGATGGGCACAGCACCACGCAGGCCCACCCACGAGATGTAGGTGCGCGCCTTGCCCGAGAACTTGCGGAAGGGCAGCATACAGGTAAACGTGGCGATGGGGCGGGCGACGAAAATCATGAATATGCCGACTATGAGGCCCACGAAGAGCACTTCGGGTTGCAACAACTCGGGGATATTGACCAGAAGGCCCAAGGCCAGGAAGAGCACTATCTGCAATAGCCATGTGAAACTGTCGAAGAAGGTGGTCAGCATATTGCGATAGACGATGCGGTGGTTGCCCACGACGAGGCCCGCGATGTAGACGGCGAGGTAGCCGTTGCCGTAGACCATCGAGGTGAACGAGTAGGTGAAAAATGCGCACGCAAGCAGCAGCACCGAGTAGAGTGAGGGGTTGCTGCGTATGTTGATGTGGTTGAGCACCCACACCGAGGTGCGGCCGAGGCCATATCCCATCAGGGCACCCACGCCCATCTGCACCAGGAAGGTGGTCAATGAGCTGCGCACGTCGAGGTCTGTGCCATCGGCGACAATACCCACAAGCATTACCGTGAGGATGTAGGCCATGGGGTCGTTACTACCGCTCTCCAACTCCAATAGCGGGCGCAGGTTTTCGCTCAACCCCTGCTTCTTGCTGCGCAGTATCGAGAATACCGATGCCGAGTCGGTAGATGATACCGTGGCGGCGAGAAGTAGTGCCATGGGCAGTGTTATCTCCACGCCGAAGTAGCCTGCGAGGTAGTAGATGAACATGCCGACGATGAGGGCTGTGAATACGACACCCAGCGTTGCCAGGACAATGCCGGGTGCCATTACGGGGCGTATCTCCGAGAACTTGGTGTCCATACCTCCCGAGAAGAGGATGATACACATGGCCACCATACCGATAAATTGCGCAAAGTCGTACGATTCGAACTCCACATGAAACATAAACTCCTCGTAGCCGAAGAGCATACCCACACCAAGGAACAACAGCAGCGCGGGGGTGCCGACGCGGTATGCGGCCTTACCGGCGAGCACTGCCACGAAGAGTAGTAGTGCGCCTACAAATAGAAAGTTCTCGGTCAACATATCTCGTTAAGTTTAATTTATCGGTTTGGCTCTCGGCTCGCTACCTGCGATGTACCTTAGGCCCTAAAATGAGTCTGTTCTCAAACTCGGCGTACTCGTACAACGCATACGACACTATGTGTCGCGACGATGTGGAGTACTCTGCAAGCACCACAGCCGAGATGTTTGTTGTCGGCATCTGCTCTATTGCCTCCACGTCGCCATGCTCTATTGCTCGACTCAGAGGGCCGAGCAGCGCACGGTCGAAGTAACGCTCGCGGTAGTGCATATAACCGCCCTCGCCTGTATGGTAGGGCACACACTCACCCCCGACAAGTCGCAGTATGATGGCCACGGCTCCATATATCAGGAGCACGAAGCCCGCAACGAGCATTATCATGCTCAATGCTCCGGCCTTGTCGTCGACGGACGTGTAGTTGGTAATCAAAAGAGCGATGCCCGCAACAACAGCTGCAAGGGGCATATATATGGTGCGGCGACGTGCAACCACATCACCTTCGGGCAAGGCATACAATGCCTCGCAAAGTGTTTGTTTCATAGTAATCAGGTATTTAGTTATGTGATAAATAGAATAAAAACGATGTTCGTATATTATTTATCAACAGCTAAATACGTAATCTCGACAAGCAATTCAGGTAGTAGAATCGCGAGTGAGAAACAAACAATATTTTATGGTTGTACAATCCGTAACGGTTCGTCGTCGTTGTGGCATCTATCGAGCGCACGGCCATCGACAATCGCAGTAGTGAGTCCGAGGGACTTGATGTTCGCGCCACGGTGCGCACGGGAGCCATGATGTGGCCCGAGTGCGATACCTCGCTCGGCAGTATAGGTGTCGAGGAGTGCCACTGCTCGATAGTCGAGGTTGGCTCGTCGCTCGGCAAGGCGTCGGTGCTTTGTGTGAGTTCGCACCCCAACTCCACATGCTCTGCCGCCGACACATCGGTCATGCCCAGCGATAGGAGTATCGCTGCGATAAGGGCCATTGCCAGGCGGTGGTATGTCGTGTAGAGGTGCATCACTGAGCTACGAAGATATAGGTTATGGTGCCGCGATGCGATGTCGGGGCACTATTGTTTATGTCGAACAGCGTCTTTATGTTCTTGGCGGCCGAGAGTGCCTGTGCATTAAGCTCCGCATTTGTCGACGAGGCTATGCGGGCATCCGTTACTGTGCCGTTGCGGTTAATCCACACATCAACAACAACCGTTCCACCACCCTTGGCGCGATATGCGGGGGTGTAGAGGCTGCGGTGGTTGCGCACAGGCTTCGAGAACGAGTAGCTTACGGTTACTGCGCCCGAGAACTTGCCCTTCTCGCCCTTGCCCTCACCTGCACCCTTGCTGCTGCCCGAGCCACCGCCACCCTCGCCAAGACCACGTCCCGCCGAGCCGCCCTCGAAGAGACCCTCCGACGTGTTTATGTCGGCAATCTTGGCCATAAGCTCCTGTGTCTCAGCATCGAGCTCCATGGCCTCGCTGCCCGATGCAGCGTCGAACGATGCCATCTGGTTGGACTTTATGTTGCGCACCTGCTGTTCGAGATACTCGATGTCGGCATGCACCTTCACACGCTCCACCTCCTCCTCTTCGAGCATCTCCTCGGGGATAATCTCTATCTCGTACTCGACGGGAGGAATCTCGACGATGACGCGTGTTGTGAGGAGTACAACCACGCCCACGGCATATAGCAGCAGGGTGGCTAACAGACCGCGACGGTGGTTGTAGAGCCACTCGCCAAAGGTGTCGTTGCGCGTATCTTCGAGGTTGACATTGGCCCTGCGGCGCGGCATAGGTTGCGGCCTTTGCTGCGCTGTGGTCGGGCTATATTTTGGTGCTTGCTGCATCATTCGTTTATATTCTGAACAAAAATAGTAATTTTTTTTAATATTTTTTGTATCTTTGCCTTATATAACCAAAATTTTATCAGTATGGCAACGAAACAACGTACTTTATCAGCGTCCATATCATTCTCTGGCAAGGGCCTCCACACCGGCTTGCAGGTTACCATGACCGTGCATCCCGCCGAGGAGAATCACGGCATCAGCTTCCGTCGCGTCGACTTGGAGGATGCCCCCGAGGTTCCTGCCTTGTGTGAGTATGTTACCGACACATCGCGCGGTACGACTATCGAGAAGGGCGCAGCAAAGGTTAGCACCATAGAGCATATCATGTCGGCATTGTGGACGCTTGGCGTCGATAACGCCATTATCGATATCAACGCCCCCGAGACCCCAATTATGGATGGCTCGGCGCGCGAATATGCCGCACGCATCGAGGAGGTGGGCACCGTAGAGCAGGCTGCCGAGCGTAAGTATTACGAGGTAACCGAGAAACAGGTGTACACGCTTCCGGAGAAGGGTGTGGCCATCGTCATCTATCCTGACGACGAGTTCTCGGTATCGGTACACGTCGACTACAACTCGAAGGTTGTGGGTAACCAATATGCCGTCTATCAACCTACGGACAACTACACCGAGAAGATATCTCTCTGCCGCACCTTTGTCTTCCTGCACGAGTTGGAGCCTCTGATGAAGATGAATCTGATCAAGGGTGGCGACCTCGACAACGCTATCGTCGTAGTCGAAAACCCCGTCTCGGATGAGCAGTTGGAGCACTTAAAGAAGATATTCGGCAAGGAGGATATCCATATCACAGGCGGTTATCTGAACAATCAGCAGCTACGCGCCAATAACGAGCTTGCACGCCATAAGCTCCTCGACCTTCTTGGCGACTTCGCGCTGCTCGGCATGCGCATCAAGGGTCGTGTATGGGCTACGCGTCCCGGCCACTTTGCCAATACCGAGTTTATGAAGGAGCTCTCGCGCTCGATACGCCGTGGTGGCGACCGTCCTTCGTTCAAGTATAGCTCGAAGTGTGAGCCTGTGTTCGATATCAACAAGATTAAGACGCTGCTACCGCACCGTCCTCCCTTCTTGCTCGTTGACCGCATCTTCCATATCGAGGATAATGCCATTGGCGGTATCAAGAACGTAACTATGAATGAGCCCTTCTTCGTGGGACACTTCCCCGAGGAGCCCGTTATGCCCGGTGTGCTTATCATCGAGGCCCTGGCGCAGTGCTGCGGTATCCTTGTGCTTAGCAGGGTTGAGAACCCCGAGGAGTACTCTACCTATTTCCTCAAAGCCGACAACGTGCGCTGGAAGCGTAAGGTAGTGCCCGGCGATACCTTGCAGTTGGAGTGCAACATTGTCGATATGCGTCGTGGTATCTGCACTGCCGAGGCTAAGGCCTTTGTTGCAGGTCAGTTGGTGTGCGAGGCGGTGCTCACAGCACAGATTGCAAAGAACAGATAATAAAACAATAAAACACAGAGAATATGATTAGTAACTTGGCATATGTTCATCCCGATGCTAAGATTGGCAAGAACGTAACCATTGAGCCCTTCGCCTATATCGAGGGCGATGTTGTCATCGGCGACGACTGCTGGATAGGCCCCCACGCCATTATCTATAATGGTGCGCGCCTCGGCAAGGGTAATAAGGTGCACCCCGGCGCATGTATCGCCTGTCTGCCCCAGGATCTCAAATTTGCCGGCGAGCAGACCACAGCCGTCATCGGCGACTATAACGACATCCGCGAGTGCGTAACCATCGCACGCGGCACAGCGTCGCGCGGTACGACCATCGTAGGCGACCACAATCTGCTTATGGCCTATGTGCATGTTGCTCACGACGATGTTGTCGGCAGCCACTGCGTCATCGCCAACCGCGTATCTCTGGCCGGTGAGGTTGAGGTGGGCGACTGGGTTGTTATCGGTGGTCATACGGCAGCACACCAGTGGATACATATCGGCGACCACGCCATGATTCAGGGCGGCGCGCTCCTCACGCAGGATGTACCCCCCTATATCATCGTTACCAACGGTGAGGCTCACTACGCAGGTATCAACAAGGTAGGTCTGTCGCGTCGTGGCTTCACACGCGAGCAGATTGAGTCTATACACAACACTTGCCGTGTGCTCTTCCAGAGCGAGCTCAACTACCTTACGGCATGCGACAAGGCCGAGGCTGAGGTTGAGGAGACTCCCGAGCGCAATAAGCTCATAGAGTCTATTCGTGGCTCTAAGCGAGGTGTTATTAAGCCTTATCAGTCAAAGCGATAAGTCTTAGGTATATAAGATTCTAAGGGTCTAAGGTGGTCAGTGGTCGCCTTAGACCTTTTTTTTTGAGGGGGGATTAGGGAGATTAATGAAATTAGGGAGATTAAGGAGATTAGTGATTGTTATTATCCCTAAATTCCCTAACTTCCCTATCTTCCCTATCTTCCCCACCCCTTTCTCAGCCCCTATAAAGCCGATAGCCTGCCTAACATTTTTGTTAGGCAGGCTATCGGCTTTGTTATACGGCCTCTTGTTCTATATTAATAGTACTTTATATCCTTGTCTTCGATTGCCGAGATGAGGTTGTTTGCTGCCGACGATGCACCAATGCGGAAGAGCTCCGTCGTGAGCCACTCCTCGCCCAGCACCTCCTCGACAATGGTGTAGTAGAGTGCTGCATCCTCGGGTGTGCGTACACCTCCCGCAGCCTTGAAACCAACCTTACGGCCCGTTACGTTGTAGTAGTCCTTGATGGCGTGGCACATGACAAATGCCGCCTCGGGCGTTGCTGCCACATCAATCTTACCTGTCGAGGTCTTCACAAAGTCGGCACCTGCGAACATCGACACGAGCGACGCCTGACGTATGAGCTCGGGTGTTTTGAGTGCGCCCGACTCGATGATGACTTTGAGCACCACATCCTGTGCCTCCTCGCGGAGCACCTCCACCTCGCTTGCAGCCTCGGCGACATGTCCTGCGAGCATCATGCCGGGGTTTAGGACGATGTCTACCTCGTCGGCACCATTCTCTATGGCCATTGCCACCTCCAAGGCTTTAACCTCGATGAAGCTCTGCGATGCGGGAAAGGCACCTGCCACGCTGGTGATGCGCATGGGCGTGCCGTCAATCTCCAAGCCTACGGTCTCGACGAAGGGGGGATATACACAGATAGATGCCACGTTGGGGATGTTGGGATACTTCTCGTAGAAGTCGACAGCCTTGCGTGCGAAGGCCTGCACCGACTCCTGTGAGTCGTTGCACGAGAGTGTTGTGAGGTCAATAGCCGAGAAGCAGAACTTATAGACATCTGCATTACCATTGCGGTTTGCCGCCATCTTAATCTTGGCTACCTCCTTAGCTACCTGGGCATCGGTATGCGCAGGCGAGTATTTCTCCAATTCCTTAACGTAATCCATAGTCAGACACTTTTTGCAATTACAAATATACGCATTTTTCGCAACACTTACAACAACTGCCCCAAATTTTATCGTTCGAGTACCATAAAAATAGGCGTGGTGGCCATTGAGCCACCACGCCAGAGTTCTATGTAAGCTAAAAATTAGCGAACGAAGAGGTTGTTTGTCAACTTAGCCTCGGGGAACTTAACCTTTACGCCAAGCTTCTTTGCGCTCATTGCGGGAGCAGCAGCCTCAGCCTTAGTCAAAGTGTAAGTACCAGATGTTAAGCGTACATCACCACCGTTTGAGAAATCACCGTAAACTGCCGTTTGACCCTGGGCAGAAACAGCGAAGATTTCGAAAGCATCGGGAACAGCTACGAGCTCGGTCTTCGTGCCATCCTCAGCTTCTGTGTAGAGATCTGCGTTGTTAGCAACCGAAGTAGCTGTTGTGCCGTTCAATACCATAGTGTAGGGAGCGTAGAAGAGATCCTCACCTGTCTCGGGATCCTGGCCCAAGCCCTGGAAGGGGAACCAAACAGAGTTACCACATCCAAACTCCTCGACAGTGAATGAAGGACACCAAGTAGGAGTATATCCATTGTACGCATCAGCAACAGTGATACCTGCGAGAAGGTTCAAGTTACCGTCAGCATCGATGAAACCAAGTGCGGGCATGTCTTCCTCGCCTGTGAAGATGTTGCTTATGCCAGTGATCATTACAGTGTTAGAGTACTGGGGATAGAAAGTAACAGTCCAAGTCTTCTCGATAGGCTCGTCCAAAATCTCAGCGTCGAGGTACTGACCATTAGCGAACATGCGCAAAGTCTTATCTGCAACTACGTTCCATGTGCCAATCCAAGGCTCTGCCTCAGCGGCCATCTCAGCAGACTCAGTAGTGATAGAATTCTTCACGAAGATCTCGTAGCCCCACTTGCTGGTTGCCAAAGCGCAAACAGTGTACTCAGTTGCGGGGTTGAGCTGGTCGAATACCAATGTAAGACCCTTCTCCGAGGCAATATCCTCGTAGTACTGATCAAGTACATTCAAGTTATTCTTGATAGTTGCGTCGTCAACACCCTCAAGAACCGAAGAGGGGAACAAACCGTACTGTACCTCCTCAACGTCGGTACCCTGCCATGTTACATAGATAGCGTTAGTGGGATACCAACCATTCTCCTCGTCTGTACCGAGAGCCAACTCCTGAGTGAACCAGTCGCCTGTGTCAGCGGGGATAATCTTAACGTCGATCTCTGCGTAAGAAGAGTCCTTGTAGTTAGAACCAGCGGCAGCAACGGCCATAACCTGAACCTTGTACTGGCCGGGCTCAACGTCTGTGAACGAGTACTTAGTCTCGGTTGTAGGATAGGTCTGAGCCTGGAACATTACAACGTAGCTTGCTGCGTTCTCAACCTTTGCCCACTCGATAGTGAAGCTGTTGTCGGTCTTCTCGGTAATCTTCAAAGCCGTAGGCTTCTTCAACTTAACGGGGGTTGTGGGGGTCTGCTCCTCTCCGGACTCACAACCAACAAATGCAAAGATAGTAGCAAATGCTACCAACATTGAAAAAAACTTTTTCATTTTGCTTAAAAATTAGTTAATAAATAGTATTGTTGTATTTGTTGTTTATCAACAAGTTGGGCCTCTCGTCGAGGCTGACTATCACGCCGCATGCCAAACAAATGGCACAATACGAAGGATAGTCAATGCAAAGATAAATATTTTTTCGTAGTGTGCAATAAAAATAACAAAAAAAGATGTAGGCGCAGTGAAAAATAGTGAGATAGGAGGGGTGGAAAGGTGAAAAGTGAAAACGGAACTTTGCGATTAAGGCGAGAGCAGAGTGAATGTGTTCACTGTGCCGAGCCGGAGCAAAGTCGAGGCATTACGAAGTTTTGCCTCAAAGGTATGGTGCGCTTCGCGCAAGATTTTAATGTCGGCCGAGTCGTCCCATAGTCCCAATGTCCCATAGTCAAAAAATGACAATAAGACAATGAGACAATGAGAAAAAGCCCCAAAGTCCAAAAAAAGAGCCTGTCCACGCGGACAGGCTCATATTCAATAGGTTGTCTATCAAGAGCTCACTGTGAACTTCAAAGCAGCCTTGTTAGACAGCGTCTAAATATTAGAGGCGAATCTCGTTGCCGATGTACTCGCGAAGGTTAACATCCTTCTTGCAACGCTCAGCGTACGAAGGATCCTTCTTGATTGCGCTGTTGAGGTTTGCCGATGCAGCAGCCATATCACCCTGCTTAGCAGCGATGATGGCGCGCAAGTAGTCAGCCTTTGCGCTGTTATCGTTAACGATGAACTGCTTAGCGGCAGTGTAGTCAGCGTTCATGGCAGCAGCCACGGCAGCATTGTAACCCTCCAACGACGACTGTGCAGCAGCATAGTTACCCTCGGCAGCAGCAGCCAAAGCCTTAGTCTCGGCCGAAGCAGCACCTACATAATCCTTAGCGGCTGCGGTGTTGCCCTGCATGAGGTTTACGAGTGCGAGGTTGTTGTTAATCTCGGCAGCGTTGCCACCAGCCTTAACAGCCTTAGCGAAGGCATCAGCAGCCTTCTCAGCCTCGCCGGCAGCAGCATAAGCAACACCAAGGTTGTTGTAAGCAGCTACGCTCTTGTACTCCTTGGCAGCAGCCTCCAAAGTGGCGATAGTCTCCTCCTCGGTGAGCTTGCCGGTAGATGCGATGTGGAGCATCTCCTTCTCGTCGAGCTGCTTGAACTCGCCGGCACGTACCAAAGCGGCCATCTCGTCGTCGGTCTTACCGGTAATGTCAGAGCTGTTTACGAGCTGTGCACGACGAAGTTGGGGAAGGATATCCTTCTTCAAAGCCTCGAATACCTGCGACATGTTCTTAATCTGGCTCTCACGCTCGGTAGACGACTCGTAGCTGTTCAAAACTGAGAGAATAAGCTCCTTATCCTCGATATCCGAAGCGGCAACAAGCTCCTTGAAGCCCTCCCAGTCCTCGCCGTATGATGCAGCGTCGAGGGGAAGACCTACCTCCTTCAAAAGCTTCTCGGCAGCCTTCTTACCAGACTCGCTACGAGCGGCCGAAAGCTTGTCGTTGAACTTCTCGGGACCATCGGGTGATGCGTAACCGTTAACGTAGATGTTCTGCTTGATGCGATCGTTAGACATCTGATCGGCAGCCTTCTGCTGGAATGCTGTGAGCTCCTCAGACTTCTTAGCCTTAGAAGAGAGAGTCGAAGAGTTGATAGCGTAGATGTAGTTAGCCTTGGTTACCTCCGTGATAACGTTCTTGTAGCCCGAAGCCATGTTCTGCATAGCGTCAGCGTAGTCGATATCGCGCTGCAAGGTGTTAACACCCTTAGCGATAGTCAAACCGAACGAGCGACGCAAAGCGTCAGCCTCCTCGCCACCGGCAGCCAAGATAGCAGCCTCCTCCTTAGTGGGGATAGCACCATTGTTGAGGTTTACGAAGGTAAACTCCTTGCACTTGCCCTTAGGACACTTAATCTCGGCACGGAGCTGCAACTCGCTGTTGTCCATGCGCTCGTCGTAGGGGAACGATACGTGCATAGTGTACTCACCACCATTGTCCTTGCTGATAACGGTGTAGTTGTCATCAACCTTTGAACCCTGGAAGTACTGTGTAGCACCTGCTACCTCACCACCCTCGAATACGATAACGGGCGTAACCTTCAATACAGCCTTCTGGTTGAAATACTCCGTGGGGAATGTAACCTTAACATCTGCATCGATGCGGCCATTGTTCAAAACCAATACCTCGGGAGTGCATGTCAACTTAACATCATCCTGATTCTTGGCCATCTTCTTGAAGCAGTTACAACCTGTGAGAGTCAAAACCGCTACAACGAGCAATGTGCTCAACTTGAAAAGATTCTTCATAATGTAGTTGTTAATAAATTAAAAATATTATTCTGTTTGCTTTATTCGGTATAACGTCCCGACACTATATTATATTATGCGTGTGGCACAACAATATAGCGTCGGGGTGTTTTTATTAATGACGCTCACGACGTGGGCCGCGCTTGTCGTCGCGACGCTCGCCACCCTCACGAGGCTTACGCTCACGGGGCTCACGCTCTACCCAACCCTCGGGCTTGGGAAGAAGTGCACGGCGCGACAACTTCAACTTACCGGTCTTCTGATCCTTGGCGATGAGCTTAACCTCAATCATGTCGCCCTCCTTCAAACCGGTCTCTTCCATGGTCTCGAAACGCTTGTAGTCGATCTCCGAGATGTGCAAAAGAGCATCCTTGCCGGGGAGAATCTCAACAAAAGCACCGAAGTCCACGATAGAGCGAATCTTACCGTTGTAGGTCTCGCCAATCTCGGGAACGGCAACGATAGCCTTGATGCGTGCCAAAGCACCATCCAACGCCTCCTTGTCCTGACCGAAGATGTCTACGATACCCTTGTCGTCAACCTCCGTAATGGTGATGGTCGTGCCGGTAGTCTTCTGGATATCCTGGATAACCTTACCGCCGGGGCCGATAACGGCACCAATGAACTCCTGAGGAATAGATATCTGTACAATACGGGGTACGAAGGGCTTGTAGTCCTCACGGGGCTCGGCGATGGTCTCAACCAACTTGTCGAGGATGTGGAGACGACCCTGACGTGCCTGCTCCAAAGCCTTGGCCAACACCTCGTACGACAGACCGTCAACCTTGATATCCATCTGTGTTGCGGTGATACCGTCGCGTGTACCTGTTACCTTGAAGTCCATATCGCCGAGGTGATCCTCGTCGCCCAAGATGTCCGACAACACTGCCCAACGACCTGTGGCCGAGTCAGAGATAAGACCCATGGCGATACCCGATACGGGCTTGCGGAGCTTAACACCTGCATCCATCAACGCCAAAGTACCTGCACATACGGTAGCCATAGACGACGAGCCGTTAGACTCCAAGATGTCCGAAACAACACGTACTGCATAGGGGTTCTCCTCGCCCAGGGGTACCATGGGCTTCAACGCGCGCCATGCGAGGTGGCCGTGGCCAATCTCACGACGGCTCAAACCGCGTGCGGGACGTGCCTCACCCGTAGAGAAGGGAGGGAAGTTGTAGTGCAATACGAACTGCTCGCTACCCTGAACGAGTACCTCGTCCTTCATCTTCTCGTCGAGCTTCGTGCCGAGCGTAACGGTGGTCAACGACTGAGTCTCGCCACGAGTGAAGATTGCCGAGCCGTGTGCGCAGGGCAAGTAGTCAACCTCGCACCAGATGGGACGAATCTCGTCGGTACGACGACCGTCGAGACGCTTGCCCTCGTCGAGAATCATGTTACGCATAGCCTTCTTCTGAACATCGTCGTGGAAGTACTTGTGGATAAGGGGAGCCTTCTCCTCGAGCTCCTCCTCGGTATAGCGTGCTGCGAACTCAGCCTCCAAAGCGTCGAAGGCGTCCTGACGCTCGTGCTTCATAGTACCGCTGGTGGCGATAGCATAGGCCTTGTCGTAGAGCTCGGTGATGATAGTCTGACGAAGCTCCTCGTCGTTGGTCTCGTGGCAGTAGGTGCGCTTAACATCCTTGCCGAGCTCCTTCATAAGCTCAATCTGCACGGCGCAGTGCTTCTTAATCTCCTCGTGAGCGAACTTGATGGCACCGAGCATAACCTCCTCCGATACCTCGTTCATCTCACCCTCAACCATGAGGATGTTGTCGATAGTACCACCCACCATGATGTCGAGGTCGGCACGCTTCATAGCCTCGAAGCCGGGGTTGATGACATACTCGCCATCGATGCGCGCTACGCGAACCTCCGAGATGGGGCCACCGAACGGAATATCCGATACGGCGAGTGCTGCCGAAGCGGCCAAACCGGCCAAAGCATCGGGCTGAATATCTTTCTCTGCCGAGATAAGGTTTACGGTAACGAAAACCTCGGCGTGGTAGTCAGCGGGGAAGAGGGGGCGCAATGCACGGTCGATAAGACGTGCAACCAAAATCTCCGAATCACCGGCCTTGCCCTCACGCTTCATAAAGCCACCGGGGAAACGACCACACGATGCGTACTTCTCCTTATACTCTACCTGCAAGGGCATAAAATCGGTTCCCTCCTTGGCATCCTTAGCGGCAACAACGGTACCCAAAAGCATCGTGTCGCCCATACGTACAACCACCGAGCCGTCGGCCTGCTTTGCGAGCTTGCCGGTCTCGATCATAATCTCTCGACCATCGGCCAGCGTGATTGTCTTCTGTACAGCATTGTACAACTTGTTTGCTTCCATAAAATCTTAAAAAACCTCTTAAAAAAATAAACGTCTATATAGTCGTAACTATAAAAATTTCAAACCGAAATGAAGGCAACGCCCCGAAAGGTGCTGCCTTCATTCTGTCGCACAATCTTACTTACGAAGGTTGAGCGTCTTGATAATCGCGCGGTAACGCTCGATATCAACCTCCTTCAAGTACATGAGCAACTTACGACGCTTACCCACGAGGCGCAACAACGAACGCTGTGTGCCGTAGTCGTGGCGATTGCTCTTCATGTGCTCGGTAAGGTGGTTGATACGGTAGGTGAATAACGCGATCTGGCTCTCGGGTGAGCCTGTGTCGGTTGTCGACTTGCCGTACTGGCCAAACAACTCCTGCTTCTTTTCAGGTGTCAAATACATAAAAATTAAGGTTTTATGGCGTGCATCCTTAAATTATTTCCCTCGGATACACACCCGGTTCCACTCCACGACAGATCATCCTTACCTTGATCCTGCCGGAGCGTGCCGCAAAGGTACGTTATTTTTCGCGAAATACAAAGCCTTTTTCCAAAGAAAAAGAGTTTTTCGCGCAAATATTTCGCGTGTATATTAACAACTATATCCGAATTAGGAATATTATCGCACTAAAAAAGAATATATTATTATGTTCTAAATTATTATTAATATGTCGCTAAAAGTCGGCTCTATGATGACCCTGTTGGGGTGGGTTGATTATTGCCCGAAATGGGATTTTTGGACAACTTTTTTGTCTATGTGCAACATCGAAGAATTCCACTATTTTTCGCATGATTTGATTTTTTTAGTATAAAATTGTGATATTTCGGAAATTTTAACTACCTTTGTTTGCTGATTTAGGGTTAAATGTGGATGTTCGCAAATAAGCAAATCACAAGATATTTGTTCGTCGCGCTCTTCGCGCTCGCGCTTTTGTGTGCGTGCTCGAAGCCTAACGCTCAATATATTTCGGTTGAGGGTCAGGCACTTGGAACGTTTGTGCAGGTTAAGTGCAACACGGTCGTAGAGAGTGATGTGATTGTCGACCTCATCCGCCAAATTGATGGCGAGGCGAAGGCGTCGATGTCTATTTTTGACGAAAATTCTCTGCTCTCGCAAATCAATCGCAACGAGACCGATTCGCTCGATTGTCATATCGTGCGCAACATCGAACTTGCCGCCCATTTTTCGGAGCTGAGCGAGGGTGCATACGACGTAACGATAAAGCCTCTGACCGAGGCGTGGGGATTTGCGGGTAAGCAGAGCGACGGCACAACGCCGAATATCGATTCGCTGCTGGACTTCGTAGGTTTTGAGAAGATTGCCATTGTCGATGGCCGCTTGCATAAGGCGGATAGCCGCATGCAGCTCGACTTTAACTCGATAGCCAAGGGCTACACCGTAGACCTCGTAGCCGAGCGTTTGGAGAGCCTCGGCATTGAAGATTATATGGTCAACATTGGTGGCGAGATACGTTGTCGAGGTCTCAATCCTCGTGGCGAAGAGTGGACAATAGGCGTTGAGACGCCCTACGACGGCAATATGTCGCAGGACTCGTTCGAGAAGATTATCGCGGTGTCGGATTGTGCTGTGGCCACATCGGGCAACTATCGTCGTTTCTACATCGCCGACGACGGTCGCAAGGTGGCGCACACCTTAGACCCGCATACGGGATATAGCGTCGTGAGCGACCTGCTCTCGGCAACCGTCATAGCCCCGACATGTGCCGAGGCCGATGCCGCAGCAACGATGTTCATGGCGATGGGCTCGGAGGGTGGTGCTCTGGCTTTGGCCGAGCGTTGCGAGGCGGAGTATGGCTGGCGTTACTACTTTATCTATGCCGATGGCGAGGGCTATCGCATAGAGTGCTCCGATGATTTAAGATAGCGATACGATGAAGACACTTGTGCTATACAACATACAGGCCGGCAAAGGGCGCATTGACCACCGCGTAGAGGATATCGAGGCGGTGTTTCGTCGTGAGGGCCACGATGTGAGTGCCAAGCGCATCATCTTTGGCGAAAATCCGCTGCTGGGAGCTGAGGATAGCGACTTGGTGGTGATATGTGGTGGCGATGGCACAATCAATTATGTTGTGAACAAGATGCGCGAGTTGCGCTTAAACCCCACGCTCGGCATCATACCTTCGGGCACGGCAAACGACTTTGCGGGTGCCTTGGGTATGCGACGCAACAAGATAAGGGCTGCGCGACAGATCGCCCGTGGTCGTGAGCGTATGGTGGACTGCGGATGTGCCAATGGTCAATACTTCGTTAACGTGTTCAGCTTCGGAGTCTTTACCACCACATCGCAGCATACTCCCGATAAGGCAAAGCACCGCTTTGGTAAGTTGGCATACCTCGGAGTGGGTATCAAGGATCTCTTTACCCCGCACCGCATAGCTCTGCGCCTTACCGATGACGAGCGCACGTTCGACTGTGAGGCACTCATGTTTCTCGCCTTTAATGGTGAGACGGCAGGACGCTTTCCGCTTGCCCGCGAGGCGAGTGTTGACGACGGTCTTCTCGACGTGCTGATACTCGAACGCCACAACTTCTTTGCGACCTGTTTCAATATGGTGCGCCATCTGCTTGGCGGCAGACCCCGCGCCGTGCGACATCTGCGATGTGCAAACCTGCGTATCGAGGCGTCGCGACAGGAGCCTACCGATGTTGACGGTCAGCCCGGGCCCACCTTCCCGATTACGATACGTTGCGAGGCGGGAGCCTTGCGCGTAAGGTGCTAACCGAGCCGAGGGGGCGAGCCGAGGGGGCGAGACGATAGGTGAGAGAGAGCCGAGGGGTGAGATTAGTGGAGAGGGGAGAGCGAAGAGGATGGATGAATAGGGGAGAATAAGGCGAGAGAAGAGAATGAGGGAGGCGAGAGAGGAAGAGACGATAGAAAATGTGAGAAGACGATATACAGACTAACTTATACACAAAATAGATGAAGCAGGACGGTATTAAACGAGCATCAATCGACAAGCTCAAATCGCGTTTCGAGACGGCATACTACTCGGAGGATATGGTTATCACGCCTCTGGTGCTGTTTCGAGAGTTGGATGATTTGACTGCGCTCATACAGGGCGTATCTATTGGTGTGACGGTGAGTGGCACCGCCAAGATTAAGATTAACGGCAAACTCCACGAGTTGCGCCCCAACACGCTATTTATCTTCAACGAGAATACCGTAATCGAGCAGGTTAGGGCATCGATACGCTCGTCGGGATATATGATTACCTACTCGCGACAGTATCTCAACAGCATACATGTCGACACGCAGGATCTTATCTCGATATATCACGGCTTTTTGGATGACCCCTGTGTGCAGATTGAGCCCCAGGAGGCGGCCTACATTCACGATATATCGAAGCTCATGCGCTCGGTGTTGTGCGACTATGCGCCGACAACAAACCGCAAGAAGATTATAAGCTCGCTCTTCGCTGCGATGTTCCACTATGTGATGGGCATCTTGCAGCAGCACAACAACTCGGGAGCCACCCACGTGAGCAACCGTACCGACGAGCTGTTTAACTCGTTCCTCGACCTTCTGCGCGAGAATTGCAGCACGGAGCGTAGCGTGGAGTTCTACGCCACGAAGATGGGTATCACGCCCAAATATCTATCGCTCATACTCAAAAAGAAGAGTGGCCGTAATGCCTCGAAGATTATCGACGAGGCTGTGGTTTACGAGGCCAAGCGTCTGCTCAAATATTCGGGTCTGAGCATCCAGGAGATAGCCTCGCGCCTGAACTTCGCGTCGCAGTCCTTCTTCGGCAAATACTTCAAGCAGCGCGTGGGTGTCTCGCCATCGCGCTATAAGGTGTGGGATGGCCGTAGCTCGGATGGCAGCGAGGAGCAGCCCTTCGGCATACAGAACATCATGGACATACAGGATGACGAACAGTAGATGAACAATAGACAAACAATTATAACTTAAACATTTTGATTATGAAAAAACTTTTCAAGACACTCATGCTCAGCGTGGCACTCGTGTTGCCCTTTGCAGCCTTTGCTCAGGACGAGCGTGAGACGATTACCGCAGAGGTAGTCAATGAGAACGCCGAGGCCCCCGTTCAGTGGGTTGTAACGGCTGAGGATGCAGGTGAGGGTATCTACACCGTAACCTTCGATGCAACAATTAAGGAGGGCTTCCACGGCTATCCTATGACCGACTTCTCGGCACCTATCATCCTGTTCGATGACGAGACTCTTGAACTCGTAGGCGAGATGACCGAGCCTCTTACTCCCGTAGAGCATGGCATCGACGACCTCACAGGCGAGCCCTCGTACATCTACTACGACAAGGCTATCTACGTACAGCAGATTAAGGCTGCTGCGGGTCAGAACATCACAGGTTTTATTCAGGCTACAATCTGCACTAACGACACTAACCAGTGCACTGCAAACCCTGCAACCTTCTCGTTCAACATCCCCGGTGCAGCGGCATCTGCGGAGGTAGCTTCGGAGGAGACTGCTTCAACACAGCTCGATTGGAGCTCGCTCATTCAGGCTATCCTTTGGGGCTTTGCAGCGTTGCTCACACCCTGCGTATTCCCCATGGTGCCCATGACCGTGTCGTTCTTCGTTAAGGGCTCACAGTCGCCTGCTCAGGGTCGCTTCCGCGCCTTGATGTACGGTTTCTTCATCGTGGCTCTCTACGTGTTGCCTATCGCTATTTTGGTGCTTCTCTCGAACGCATTTGGCACTAACGTGGCAGGCGATATCTTCAACGCTATCGGTACACACTGGATTCCCAACCTTATCTTCTTCGTTATCTTCATGATCTTCGCTGCATCGTTCCTCGGTGCCTTCGAGATTACGTTGCCTTCGAGCCTCGTTAACAAGAGCGATGCCGGTGCCGATAAGGGTGGTTTGATTGGTATCTTCTTCATGGCCTTGACCCTCGTGCTCGTGTCATTCTCATGTACAGGTCCTATCGTAGGTAGCGTTATCATCAGCTCTACGAGCGGTGGCGTATGGATGCCTATCATCACCATGGCAGCCTTCGCATTGGCCTTTGCACTCCCCTTCACAATCTTGGCATGGTTCCCCTCGTTGTTGAAGAACTTGCCCAAGAGCGGTGGTTGGTTGAACTCTGTAAAGGTTGTCCTCGGTTTCATCGAGGTTGCCCTCGGTTTGAAGTTCTTGATGACTGCCGACCAGACTATGCACTGGGGCTTGCTCGACCGTGAGGTATACTTGGCTATCTGGATTGTGGTATTCACCCTCATGGGCTTCTACCTCCTCGGCAAGTTGCGTTTCGCACACGACGACGAGGTTAAGCACGTGTCGGTATTCCGCCTCTCGTTGGCTATCGCCGTATTCTCGTTCGTAGTATATATGATTCCCGGTATGTTCGGTGCTCCGCTTAACGCTATCTCGGGTTACATTCCTCCTATGTCTACTCAGGACTATCAGGTTAATGGCCGTGTTGAGAATGTTAACGCAGGACGTAAGTATGCCGACTTCCTCCACTTGCCTCACAACTTGGAGGGCCACTTCGACTTCGAGGAGGCTATCGAGGAGGCACAGAAGCAGAATAAGCCTATCTTCGTTGACGTTACGGGTCATGCATGTAACAACTGCCGCGAGATGGAGACTATGGTATGGAGCGACAGCCGCGTATTGCCTATGTTGCGCGAAGACTTCGTCATCTGCGCCCTCTATGTCGACGATATGACCAAGGTTGAGGGTGGCAAGCGTCTCGGCTCTATCAATGCTGCCTTTGCACAGAAGGAGTGGAGCGTAAATGCACAGCCTGCATATATCCTCCTCTCGCCCGATGGCAAGACTGTTTTGGCCGGCCCTCGCGGTTATAACACCGATATTGACGGTTTCGTTGAGTTCCTTAATAAAGGTAAGAACGGCGTAAAATAAGAGGTTTAATAAAAAGTGTATTTCTGCGTTCTTTGTCGCAAGAAATAACAATCTACTTCCGCTAACGAATTATCTTAGCAATGGGCTGTACGCCTAAGTACAGCCCATCGCTTCGAAATTCGCCGAGCGTTGTATCTCGCCATTTCTTGCGACAAATATGCTCGCCCTCAAAATGCTCATTTACGCCCAGTAAACTGCGCTTTTTCGGGCTTCACAAGCCTTGAACTACTCTTTTTATACACACTACCGACAATATGGGGATGACTAAATTTTAGTCATCCCCATATTTTTTTTGCTCGTCGTGAGGCTACTACTCCATATTTTCGTATCTTTGTTCTATGAAACCACGCCTTATAATCTTCGACTTCGACGGTACGCTTGGCGATACCCGCAAAAACATTATCCGTACCTTTCAGGCTACTATGCGTCGCCTTGGCCTCGACGTGCGCGACGAGGCTGCGTGTGCGCGTACCATAGGTCTCACGCTCAGAGATGGCTTTCTTGCCATGTATCCCAATATGGATAGCGCGGAGGCAGACAGGTGTGTGGCCAAGTATCGCGAGATATACTTCGAGGATATAGATGCCAATATTCCCGACCTCTTTGAACATGTTGCCGAGACGCTGCGTACGCTCTATGACCAGGGCTATACGCTCTCTATCGCCTCGTCGCGCTCGTCGCCATCGTTGCGTCTGTTTATCGAGAGGGCGGGTGTTGCTCACTACTTCACCTATATCCTTGGCGCGGATAATGTAGCGCGACATAAACCCGACCCCGAACCCGTAGAAAAGACACTCCGAGAACTCGCTGTCGAGCCCTCGGAGGCTATTGTCGTAGGCGATATGCCCGTTGATATTCTCATGGCGCACAATGCCGGCGTTAGGGCTGTAGGTGTCTCCTATGGCAATGCTACGCGCGAGGAGCTCCTTGCGGCGGGTGCGGACTATCTAATAGACGACTTTGCCGAGCTTCTGTCTATCTGCGAATAAAGGCGTTTAGAGCCTTCTCGGCGTCGTACTGCGATGTGAAGTTGGGCTGTACGACAACCCTGCCTGTGCGGTCTATCGCGCCCCAACGCTTGTCCTTAAACTGCACTATGGCAAAGCCGTCGCTGCTCATGCCCTTGGCGTAGTCGAACTGTGGTGCTATCTGCCAATTTCCGTAGTAGTTGAGATATCCCCAGAGGCCCGTCTCCGAATCCTCCATCTCCCATAGGTCGATGCCGCAGTAGCGTCCCTTGCGTATGCTGCGTATGGCACTATCTACGTCGTATTGGCTATCGAAACTGAAATTTATGACGGTCTGTCCGAGGGCGTTTATCGCGCCCCAACGGTAGTTGTGTATCTGTACAACGGCCACGCCAATCTCTTGGTCGAAGGCCTTTGCATAGCGAAATACGGGCTTTATTGCCCACACTCCGCGCTCATTGAGGTAGCCGTATAGTCCCGTTCCGCGCTCCTCGGTGGCGATGAGAGTCTGTCGCATGGGCATGAAGGCTGCGCCCGCCATCGTCTCGGGGTGCTGCGTGCCTGGTGTTGTGCTGCCATTGGCGTAAGAGGGGCTTACTAACGAGGCTAAGAGGGTGCACGACGTGCTGAGAATAGCTATTGCTGCGATAAGGAGTGTTGACCGTCTCATAAGCTATGTATTTTTGAGTTGTTAGAGTTACACAACAGTGTGTCTGCATACAAATTTATGTATATTTTTTTGAATTTCAAAATATAAGGAGGTTGAGGAATAAAAAAGCAGCTCCCATGGATATGGAAGCTGCCTCTTATTGTTGGTGGGAGAACTACTGCTCACCCGAGTATTTCACGCAACGTACGGGAGCACCTTGATAACGACGCATCGCGTAGTTGGTGGTCTTGTTGTTCCATAATATGCGCGACATTGCACGACCATTGGTACACTCTTGCATCTGCGGGGCCACAATCGACGATGTCGGGCCCGACTCATTTGTGCTCTCCTCGGGAAGTGCAGGTGTGATGGTCCACATGTACGCGAAGCCTGAGAGCTGCAAGCGTCCAGCATCGATGTCGCCATCCTCGGTACTTGACCAACCTACAATACCCTGATGAGGAATGTATGCATTGCCGCCCAAGACTGCTACTTCGACACCCGCGCCAATCTGTTTCATGCTTACCGACGATGCTGCTGCATAGTCCTGATATGAGGGGGCCTTGTATCCATAGGGACATGGGTCGTAGGCGGTCTTCTCATATGTTGTGGCGCCCACCTTGTAGCCCCACATCGACAGGTACGGGTCGGTTGCGATATCCTTGGTGTCGTTTGCCATCAGATATGCGGGTACCTGGGGCTGCATAACGGCTGTTGCAAGGCTTCCCGATGGAACAATTAGTCGCTCGGGCTGCGCCGTAGGTGTCATACTTGCGTTGTAGTAGTATATGTTAGTGAGGTATGTAGAGTCGTAGACACCATTTATGTTAGATACCTTATAGATACCGGGGTAGGGAACATTGAAGCCCCAGCAGTAGTACAAGCCGAACAAGTCGATTGTCGCAGTCGATGTCGATTTTGTTGTCGCTGTTACTGTTCCGAGGTTGCGGTCGAGCATCGTAACGCCATTGCCGATAGACTTGTCGGTAGGAGTCTCGGTCATAGACCATACGTGCCAGCTCCAAAGCACCGTACCACCGAAGTAGAGCGAGATAACGCCGTTACCGGTTTTTGTGGTCTTGAAGTAGATGTAGTCCTTATCATCCATCGCGAGCGACAGTGTGCCATCCGAGTTGATTGAGTAGTCGCCAAGAATCTGTGTGCCACTGGTAATACCCATTGCTGCGACACCCTCTGCACCACGGCCACGAACATTTGCCTTAAACTTGTAGAGCGTATTGGGTTTAACCATGAAGCAGTTCGAGGGTTTAAGTTCGATAGCGTTGCTCAGTGACGAGAGGTCATCCTCAACATATTGACAAGTGTCGAAGAAGTTATTGCCCTCGGTCCAAAGAGGATATGCCTGCGGCGTTACCTTCGGAACCTTGATTGTTGCGGGCATCACATAAACGGTATTCTCGGCGAGCTTGTTGCTCTTAATGCTGCGCGATGTTACGAAGATACCCTTATCGGTGGTTATCTCGGCTATGAGTTTCTTGCCTGTAAGGTCGGCAACTGGGTTGACAACAACCCATGTATCCAGCGCACCTTCAACCTCAGTTGAGTTTACGTAAGCATCCTCCTGTGTTATCTGCATGTCGATAATCCATGCGTACGAATCTTTGCTGAGCGTAACGTCGCCTGTCGCAAGATTTGCGGTGTAGTTACCCGCCAAACGGTACTCCTTGGTGTAAAGGGGGGCGAAGTGCTCCTCATCTTCGGCGCGCGGATTAGCAATGTATACACGCATTCCTGTAACCTTTGCACCTGCAAGGACAGCATCTTCGGCGCGTGTGCCATACTTAATCTTGAAGTTCAATATGGCGAACTTGTTGCGGAACGTCATGTCGATGTTACCCTTGTTGTCGTTCGAGGTTACGGGCTCGGCAATTTCGAGCATGTGTTGACCGATATGGCGGCCATCAGACGAGGTCTGAATCTGCGTGGGGCTTAGATAACCCGAAATAGAGGTGTAATCGACACTTGCCCCGGCGTTATATGGCGAGTATGCATAATAGGTGAAGTTGCCGGTTGTGGCCTCGTTCTCGAACGAGCCCTTGAATGTGGCCGATTCAACACCTGCACCCGAGAGCGATGTGAAGCAACGGTTAGTCTCCGCAGCAGTTCCCGATACGTAGATACCTATCTTGTCTCCCTCGTCCCATACAATATTCGAAGCGTCGCCTGTCGACTCACCAACCTCGCCGATATATGCGCGAGTAGCATCGTCGCCAGCAGCGAATATCAAAATCTCGTTCACCTCAGCAGGTGAGCTAACAGTAACATTAGGCTCGAAAGTTTCACAGCCGGTTGTAAGGAGAGAACTTATGGCCCAAAGTGCTATGTAGTATATCTTTTTCATTGTTTTGCAATTTTACTTGTTAATCCTCTTCTTCCCATTCTGTGCCACCAGAGTCATGACCAAAATCACCACTCGGATTATTAGGCGAAGCCGCAAAGCCATTCTCTACTGCAACGGAAATTATGAAAATCTCCGGCATCTCATATAACCCTTTTTCCACTCTTTTCATTTGAATAGTATTTTTTATTTCATCTAACGTACTACTTGAGGTAAACAGCCCTAAATACCCCCCCCCCTCAGCAATTTGCGCAAACTGTTTTCTTGTTGTAGTGTGCTGAGCCTTAGGCTTTTAAGGCGATTTAGGCTGCAAAAATATATAAAATTTCAATAACGAACAATAATTACATAAAATTTTTATACCTTTGTTTAATAATGTTAAAATTGTGAGATTATGAGGCGTACGTTATCTATTTTGGTGTTTATCGCGGCTACCTCTTTGGCTGCATGGGCGCAGGAGCGACCAACCTATCCCGCTACTGAGTGGGATCGTGCTACGGCGATACTTATGCACACCCCGGCAGAGGAGCTGTTCGATGGTGTGATACACCCCTATGCGGGTCTGTTTGAATACTACTTCGATGTCGATAGAGCAGCCGAGGAGCATAGAGGTTATATCGAGGCCCTCGAAAAGAATGGTATTGAGGTCTACACCGTGCGAGAGCTACTCAACAAAGTGCCTATCGAGAAGTTGCGCCTTTATGCTATGGAGACTCTGACGTACGATATATCGCATTTAGAGGGCGTTGGCGATGTTGAAGCCGAGTCGGAGCAGTATCGTAGATATGTGATAGGCGAAATGTCGCGCGCCGACCTTATTCGTTGTATTCTGCTGCGTCCTACTGTAACACTCTATAACACAGATAATAACACGGGTGTTGAGGCTGTATATTCGCATCAGCCGCTTATGAATCTCTACTTCACCCGCGATCAGAGCATAACCACTCCGCGCGGGCACATTATCAGCCAGATGAACTCCTCGCAGCGAGCCTTCGAGACCGAGATTATAACTCTGTGCTACGAGCAGTTGGGCGTGAAGCCTATACTCGCAATTTCGGGCGATGGCAGATTGGAGGGTGGCGACTATCTGCGTGGCGACGATATCTCGTTTATCGGTTGCGGAATGCGTACCAACATCGAGGCTATCCGACAAATTATGGACGCCGACGCCTTTGGACACAATACCATAGCCGTGGTGCACGACCATAAGAGGTGGCAGATGCAGATGCACCTCGATACCTATTTCAATATTATAGATAGTGATCTCTGTACCTTGGTCGAGAGTCGTTATTATGCCAAGGAGGGTGATTCGGAGTGGGTTACCGTCGACCTCTATACGCGCAAGGATGGCGAGAAGGAGTACACTCTCACGCAAAAGAATATACCGTTTGTGGAGTTCTTGCAAAGCAAGGGTTTTGAGATTATACCCATAAAGCTCGAAGATGAGCTCCACTATGCCAACAACTACCTGACCATAGCCCCTCGCCACATCATGGCCGTAGGCAACCAATCTGAGGCGTTGCAGGAAGCATTTAAGAGGCATGGTGTACACGTAGAGTGGATACCTCTCGAAACCCTTATCAAGGGCTACGGCGCGGCACACTGCATGACTCAGGTCATAAGGGTTGAGTGAGTGTAGAGTGTTGGCAACTACCCTCGGTTTGTGTGTTGCGATATTATACGACGGATAGGCCTATCGTAGAGTCTAAGGCATAGTAGAGCAAGTGTTATGCTTGCAATAACCACCAACAACGCTTCAAGCCAGCACTCCGACAATGTGTATATCTTATTGTCTATGAGCCACTTGTAGAAGATATACATGATAGGGTAGTGTATGATGTATAGTGGGTATGATAGCTCTCCGAGTGCATTAATTATGCGTGTTAACCTGCCTCCTGCTGTGCCACACGCTCCAAGCCACACAAGCAGCGGGAAAACAATGGCTATGCATGCAAATTCGTAGAGGCTATTAAGGCTTATCTCTCCGTCGGAAGCGATATGCGGAGCGGCAAAAAGAGCCACCAGAGTGATAGAGCATATCCAAAATGCCCCTTTTACTCTTCGGGGTCTAAATGTTCGTGCGAGCAACATACCCACGCTAAACGAGAATAGCATGCGCACAAAGCCGCCCCAGAAGTTGATGCTGTCTATGGTCCAGCCTACACCAATCATATCATATCCCGATACGTCGCCTATAAAGAACCATGCGTGCAGAGTGCCAAGTAGCAGTGTGAAGATACTCAAAACCGTTGTCGACATGCGGCGCATGAAGAGCGCATAGCATATATTGCCCAGATACTCGAAAAATAACGACCACGCAGGGCCATTTAGCGGAAACATCTCGCCATTGCCTCGTACCTCGTATGGCACACCCGGCAGGGCGGGTATCATAAACATTGTGAGCAACATAGCCACCATAAGCCACTCTACGGAGGTGGACGTTCCATCCCAACGCGTACAGCCAACAGCGGCAAAGGCTATGGCTCCAACGATAGCACCCATGATGAGCATCGGATGTAGGCGCGTAAGGCGACGCTTGAAGAATCCCGCCATCGACATCTTTGGCCAACGATCGTCGTAGGCATAGCCGATAACAAATCCCGATAATATAAAGAAGAAATCTACGGCTATGTGGGCGTGATTAAGTGTTGTGATTATGCCGTTGCCAACACCATTTGTTGCCGCAGCAAATGCAAGACCCTCAAACAGATGATAAAGTAGCACCAACAATGCCGCCACGCCACGAAGACCATCGAGTATCTGGTAGTGCGACTTACGCTCTATGGTGCAGTTACCTCTAATTTCGGATGATGAATTGGGCATAGCTTGGGCTAATTTGCTAAGGCACGAAACTAATATTATATATGTATTGCTGTGAGCTGCTATGCTACGATGTTACAAACTTTATACGTGTGGTTAAAATCGAGTATAGAGAGCATTACTCTTTCTCCATTATCTTGTCGAGCAGCCTATCAACGTGATCGCCGCGTCGCTGTATCTCTTCGATTAGTTTTGAATTACTTGCGAGGAACTGATCAATCTGTTCGTCCTTCTTCTGGCGCACTGCCTCCATCTGCGAGTATGATGATGTGAAATTTTTGCGAAAAACACCTATAATGTTCGCTGCTGTAATGTCATCTTTCTCTAAATCAAGCACAATATCTCCGTACTTAGGATTACGTGCCCTCAATGTCATTTTGTCATCCTCAATATAGACATCGCGAATTACGCCTGCATAGGCGGGTGTGTCAATAAAATACATGGCGCCGCTATGAAGTTTCGCGGTCTTGGGTAGAAATTTGAGAAATACAATATCGCCCTGTACTATATCGGGGGACATTGAGTCTTTGAGAATCTCCATAGCAAACTCGGCGCCCTCTACCAATGACCTGGGGTCAATCGATATCAACTCTGAACCGTTGTTCTGGATATACTTATAAATATCGAGGTTGCGGCGATTGATAATCTCGCCGGGTAAAACCGGAATATTGTTTTCATCTTTCGATAATTGTGCATCGTCATCTGCAACTAAGGTGGCTGTTATAGAATCAGAGTCCTCTACATAGCCAACCTGAGGCTTTTCGGATACCATATATTTAGATATTGTCTCCTCGCCAAAAAAATCAATCAATCCATCAATATGTTTGCGAAGTATTCGTCGCTTAGCGTTGGCTATCTGCGATACCTCAGACTGCGAAGTGTTCATTATCTCAGCTAATCTCCTTTGTGATAGAGACTTATCAAACATTAAAGCTTTAATATCTACCATAATTATAATTGATATTTATTGATTAACATTACTCCTATAAAAAAATTATATCAATTTTTATTGAAAATAATCGAAATATTATTTGGAAATAAATTTCAATATATTACCTTTGCATCAGCAATAGCGCAATAATTCGATACAAAATTATAAAATATATTTTAAAATACAAAAATATTTTACAATAATCAATCAATAATTGGACGGTTAGTCTTGGTTAAAGGAGATAAAACACACGAACATTCACATTAGTAGACTATGACAAAAATCCTACTTCTATCATCATCAAAGGGTATGCTCAACTCATTGCGCGAGCGACTCAATTTTGAGAACGTCGCTACTGCCGAAGCCGAAAACCTGACGCAGGCGATAGACCTCTGTAATAATGGAGACTTTGATGCAGCAGTAATTGACAGCGAATTACTATCAGAAGAGATAAAAATCCCCTCCATTGTCATTGCCAGCAGACCAAATGTCGAATCTGCTGTTGCGGCACTCCGACTTGGGGCTATCGACTACCTCACCACACCAATAGACATGAACCGACTACTATTCTCACTGCGAAGTCTCTCTGAAAAAAGTGAAGGAGCACCTGCGCGCAGTCGTAAGCCCGTATCAAGAAAGTGCGACGCGCAGATGCCGCCAATACTTGGTGTGTCGGAGGCTATTGAGCGCGTGCGTAAGCTAATCGGAAGAGTAGCACCCTCGGATGCACGAGTGCTCATCCTCGGCGAAAATGGTACCGGTAAGGAGCTGGTGGCGCGATGGATACACTTCAAAAGCAACCGCTGTGCAGCACCCTTTGTCGAGGTTAACTGCGCAGCAATACCCTCTGAGTTGATTGAGAGTGAGCTATTTGGACACGAAAAGGGCTCTTTTACATCGGCTATCAAACAGCGTAAAGGTAAATTTGAACTCGCAGATGGTGGCACTCTATTTCTGGATGAGATTGGAGACATGTCGCTATCGGCACAAGCTAAGGTGCTCCGAGCACTGCAAGAGAATAAGATTACGCGCATCGGAGGCGATGGCGATATACCTGTAAACGTGCGTGTTGTTGCTGCTACGAATAAAGATTTGCGCAAGGAGATTAGCCTTGGTAATTTCCGCGAGGATCTATATCACCGACTGAGCGTTATAGAGATTAATGTGCCTCCTCTACGCGAACGACAAGGTGATATTCGCCTCTTGGCGGAGCATTTTATATCTGAGATATGTGCACACCAAAAGATGAATATTAAACATATAGATGCAGATGCCATCGACCTGCTATCGCACTATGCCTGGACAGGCAATATACGTGAATTACATAATGTTGTAGAGCGATTGATAATACTAAGTGATGAGCGCATCACGGCAGAGGCTGTACAATGCTACTGCCATGCGTAATGCCTAAGACAACGAAATTGTTAAAACCCCCGTTAATTAATATTTTGGTTATGAAAGAGTTATTTACCCTTAAAAAAAATCTCTGGAACAGACTCACATCGAGCAACCCTACATTGCTATATGAGGCCACTATGCAGAAGCTTGTCGCGCTAACGGATTATCTTGAAAATGAGGTGCAAGGCGAATACGAGCTATCGAGCCAGTTGATAGCCGATATTAGAGTGTTATTTGCTAAAACGGTATGGCACTACAATGACGATGAGGACTTTGAAGTTCCCATTGGGGTTATGTTAGACATGCTTTTAGAGTGTATAAGGACGGAGTGTAGTCAAAAAAATTACAGAGTGGAGGATGTTACATCTATGAGCAAGAGTCTCAGAGAACTTGTATGTGCTGTTCCCGAGACATTGAATATACACGAATCCAAAATACGAGCAATGGTAATACGTTCCTATATCATAGAACAATTCATTGAGCAGGGTTGTCCCGAGGAGCTCGCATGCAAATTTGTGCCCACGCACAAAGAGATAGAGCACCGCCTGCTAATGGATGTCTTGGAGTGTGCAAATAGCTGATATTGATGATGTTTGCCGATGATTGAGAGGCCGAAAATGATTCTTTATTTTGCGAAAAGATTAATGAGTGAAATTTAGCGTCAGAGTGGTGCTGATTTGGTGCCGATAAAGAGAAAGAGCGGATGGGGTATACTTGGCGTATTTCCCATTCGCTCTTTGGATTGAGGGTCTGGATATTAATGCAATGAGTTGAATTTCTTGTCAGAAGGGGTGAGATGTGATGCAAAAGTAATAACTTGGTCGGGTGGGGTATTTAGCGTCAGAGTGCATACGACCCATTGTGTTTAATTTGATATTTTAGACATAGCATACTCGCAAACAAAAAAAAGAGCAAACCAATGCTGGTCTGCTCCTTTTTGATATATTATAAACTATAAAGATTCAATATCTATTGAAGAATGTATTACTTTACACCTCCAAAGAATTTCATTTTAACATCTCTTGTCTGAACAGTCAACACTCCTCCTGAAGACAGAACTTGCTGAACTTCTTGGCCTCCTGATTTTATCTTAACCAAACAACGAGATGGTCCCAGGATCTCAATAATTTCAGCCTCACCTATTAGTCTCTTTGAAACCTCACCTGCAATATCAATCTCCTTATAGATCTCAAGGATTTGTTTTATCTCAACTCCATCATCTGATCCTAAGCTAACATATACAGTCTTTACTTTCTTTGCGGCACCATCTTCTGCCTGCAGAATTTTTCCTTCAGGCTTGAAAGTGTTAAGAATAAGAACCTTAAATTCATCATCATTTACACACTTACGCACCAAAGCTTCACGAACCTCGTCTGCAGTTTTATATTTTGATTGGAAACTTTCACCCTGAACACCTCCATCTGAAATTGTGAAAGTTCGCTGAGCTTGTACCATTCCTTTCTCACAATCAGTGATCTTGACGGTATAAGTGAAGTCACCTTTCAAATATGGGTATCTTCCTTTTACTTTATTTTGATATTTTCCATCGCTTCCTTTAACATACTCAATGTCCTCGTATGTCTCCTTAGTTACTGAGAGCTGGTCCAAATTAACAGCCAAAATGCTATTTGAGTTCAAAGAGACCATATCTGCAACTTCATTAGCATCCATCGCAGACTCCTGCTTGCGACGCTCCCCCTCTGCATATAATTCACTTTGGGCTGAACTACTATGGTCAACAACAATAACACGACCTGTATTTTGTACAGCTTTGATAATCTGGTTGCGAACTATACTTGCCTCGTCTTTAGAAAAAGAGGTAGAATAGGTAAAGTCACCAACTGCGAGAACTTTTTTCTTTAGCTCTTGTGCATTCACGCTAACACTTGCGATAGCCAAAATGACCACCAAAAGAGATTTAATAAGTTTCATAATATAAAATTTATGGGTTAATAATAAATTAGTAAATTCTAACTATATTATAGTTGACAACACGTCGCGAATAGTATTGACGTGCCACAGAAGCAGCTGCATTAATCCTTGTTTTTTCAACATCTGCCGCTATCTCTAACGACCTCATAATCCTTGCATTTTTCTCTGACTGCTCTTTATTTATTGTTGCACGAACTTGATCAATAATAGATTTAGCTTCATTGTAATGTGAAGATTCTGATGGTATCTGTGCTGCTAAATCAACTGCCTTCTCATAGTCTTTAGTAGCGTAAGCAGCACGGGCTTCATTAAGAATGCGTGCAGCATTTGCATTAATATATTGCAAATATATTGTTTGCATTAATTGCTGAGATTCATCATATCCACTAACCTGCGAAGGATAACTTAAAAGCATAGCTATGGCTTCATCATATTTACCTATATTAGCCAATGATGATGCTTGTGTAAAAATGGCATCTTTGTTGCTTTCATAGTACTCACATATCTTTCCCTTTGTAGTTTCAAGAAAAGTTTTAAAACTAGGGTCTGTACTTTTTAATTGTGAGAAAGCATTTCTAACAGCATCACTTTTAACTCGTTCTGAAGTTCCTACGAGTGTCCAAGATCCACTTGAAAATACTGTCTTGGTGCCTATATTAGCCACGTTTAATGTTAGATCGATTTTAACTTTATAGAAGTTCTTAATACCACCTTCAATTAGACTCTCTTCAATAATATTCACAATCGGATACAACACAAAGTCACCGTCATTTGTGGCAACTCCAGAATTTGTCAATACCTTGTCAAGTTTTGATTGTAAAAGGCTAAATGCATCTGGTCTTATTCCATTAAGTTCTTCACTAGGCATAACCAGTCCTATTGTAATATTACTTTGTGCCATAACGGACAAAGAAAATACAATGCCGAATAACAGAAGAATAATCTTTTTCATGTGTTTATTGTATTTAACGTACAGTTATATAGAGAGTTCCGCCATTCAAGTTTCTATCCACCTGCATGCCGTTATCCTTGAAGAATTTTGCCAAACTCATGCTGAATTTGTTGATGTTATAATTTCTTCCTGTTGTTGGATCTTTAAGTGGAATACGAACCTCGTCAAAAATCATTTTCTTATCTGTAGTACCCAGTATATGATAATAATTTTTGTATGCATTCTCCTCCATCCACAACTCTAGCAAATCTCTTAATTCGAATCCATCCTCGCCAACCTCAGTTGTTGTATCGTAGTCAGACATCTCGCTAAAAGTGATATTTACAACAATTGATCTACCATTTGTAATCATATCATTAAAAGACTGCTGCATTGTTGTAAGAAAACCATCCATTGCCTTTTCAACAGCCTTAGCTCCCAATTTGCCAAAGTCTGTTGTATAAAACCTGCCACTATCACCAATTTTACTAGCTAGCACCTTGGCTGTTGAAGCCTCACAAGCTTTAATTACCACTCGCACCGAATTACCATCTTGCTGTCGATTGATACTAATATCTGCTTCAACAAAAATATCGGCACCAGAACTTTGAATTATCAGACTCTTCAAGTCTGTTTGGACACCATCCTCAAAGGCAGCATTCTGAGTTACACTTTTGAAATTTGCGTAGAAATCCTTTGTTGAAAATCCTTTATCCGCAAAAGCTCCACTAATCTGAGCAATAACCTGACGTTTTTCATTTGATACATCAAGAGCCTTGCGGATATCTGCTCCTTCGGGAACAAATGGAATTACCATAATACTTGGTTGAACTGTATTCACTTGTCCCATAACAACAGAACTAATAAATAGTCCCAATAAAAATAAAAATAGTCTCTTCATATTTAGTAATAATTTAGTATAGACCAAAACGACGATAAAGGTTATTCTTTTCTAAATCTGCCTGCAATGCTTGGACATTTAACGACACTTTAACTACAGCCTCTTTTCTTTTATAGTAACTCAAGGCGCTATAGTTGACAAAGGTGTATATGCGACCACCATTTATCATGTTGTCAAAATATTCGATATTAGCGTTCATCACTTTTTCATCTGTACCCAACAATGGGCGCTGATACTCTCTGGAACCTGGTATTCCGCGAAATAAAATCTGATAAAATGCATCCTTAATAGCATTATCAACAGCAACATTTTTTTTTACGTTGAACTCAGAAACAGACAACATAAGTACGCCGTTGTTTTCTCCTTCATACGTAACTTCTTGTGCCCACGAGGTGATAGCACTGAAGATAAGACAAATGGTAATCAAGAAAAATCTTTTCATATACATTATAAAAGGTAATGATTGGCGAGGCTCTATAAATTCAATTTACCATTAGTCAGTAGCAAGAACCTCTATAAGACTACTGCTATGACATTTTGTTTTCTTAGATTCAATAAAACCTTCTCCTGGGTTGCGGAGCTAACATTTTGATGAGTCTACTCTCTCTGGCATTAAGTAACCAAAACTGCGATTAATAGACAACAGTTTTTCATGTGCGATACGTTTTTACCGCATCATCTCCTCTTGCGATGGGTTATAAATAAAAAGAAAGTGTGGAGATGATTTGCGCTTATTTAATCGAAGGTTGTGGAAAGACCTGAACTGAAATAAACGAATACAATGCCCCACACTCGAATAGTATGGGGTATATGCACAGACCGTGCATAGCCACACATAGCTATACAAGAAATGAGTGCTGTCCGATTATCCTTCAGTTCTGAAAACTTCCACATTTTCGATTAAGGACTGCGAAAAACACTTTCAATATGTCTGCTATTTTAGCAATAGCACCACAAAATTAAAAATAATTTTTCAATCAAGCAACACTCTTAAGGGACATTGTATTATATTTATAATAATATTGACGATGCTAAAGTTTCAATATATAGGCTAAGAAGCGTTATGCGGGCTAAATATGACCTTGATAAAGAGCGGACGGATTGGTTGAAATTTAGCGTCAGAGTGGTGCTGATTTGGTGCCGATAAAGAGAAAGAGCGGATGGGGTATACTTGGCGTATTTCCCATTCGCTCTTTGGATTGAGGGTCTGGATATTAATGCAATGAGTTGAATTTCTTGTCAGATGTCGGTTGTAAGTTTTGTAAAATAAGTGGTTAGATGTGGCCTCGATAAAGAAGTTGCCCTGGATGGGTAGTACTTGGCGTACGTCCCATTCTGGGCAATGATTAAGAGGCCGAGAATGATTCTTTATTTTGTGAAATGATTAATGGATGAAATTTAGCGTCAGAGTGGTGCTAATTTGGTGCCGATAAAGAGAAAGAGCGGATGGGGTATACTTGGCGTATTTCCCATTCGCTCTTTGGATTGAGGTGCCGAAGTAGCACCGCTATCACGCTAAATTAGTTCATTGCCTGCTGGATAGCTACTGCAATAGCAACAGTTGCGCCTACCATAGGGTTGTTACCCATACCGAGGAAGCCCATCATCTCAACGTGTGCCGGTACTGATGAAGAACCTGCAAACTGTGCGTCAGAGTGCATACGACCCATGGTGTCGGTCATACCGTATGATGCGGGACCTGCGCCCATGTTATCGGGGTGCAATGTACGGCCGGTACCACCACCCGATGCTACCGAGAAGTACTTCTTGCCGGCGAGCGTGCGCTCCTTCTTGTAGGTACCTGCTACGGGGTGCTGGAAACGTGTGGGGTTGGTAGAGTTACCGGTGATAGATACGTCTACGTCCTCCTTCCACATAACTGCTACGCCCTCGCGAACGTCGTCAACACCGTAGCAACGTACCTTTGAACGAAGACCGTCAGAGTAAGAGATAGTCTCTGCCTCGTGTACCTCGCCTGTGTAGTAGCCGAACTCGGTGCGAACGTATGTAAAGCCGTTGATGCGTGAGATAATCTTCGCAGCATCCTTGCCAAGACCGTTGAGGATAACGCGCAAGGGGTTCTTACGCACGCGGTTAGCCATCTCTGCAATCTTGATAGCACCCTCAGCGGCTGCGAATGACTCGTGGCCTGCGAGGAATGCGAAGCACTGTGTCTCCTCGCGGAGAAGACGTGCTGCGAGGTTACCGTGGCCGATACCTACCTTACGATCCTCGGCTACTGAGCCGTTGATGCAGAAGGCCTGCAAGCCCTCGCCGATAGCCTCGGCA
>JAZRDV010000016.1:0-55327 GCA_045660465.1 Alistipes sp.
CGGTGTTCAACGCTTCGAGGATAGTCTTGCCGGGAAGAATCTCCGAGGCCATAGCTGCCGAGTGGGTCATACCCGAGCAACCGATAGTCTCAACCAAAGCCTCCTCGATGATACCGTCCTTAACGTTGAGTGTCAGCTTGCAAGCGCCCTGCTGGGGTGCACACCAACCAATACCGTGTGTAAGGCCCGAGATATCCTTAATCTCCTTGGCACGTACCCATTTGCCCTCCTCGGGGATAGGAGCCGACTCATGGTTGGCACCCTTCTTCACGCAGCACATCTGCTGCACTTCGTGTGAGTAAATCATAGTCTTAATTAGGTTTTAATTTATTGTATATAAACGTCTTTAATCGTCCGTTTGCAAAAATCGGTGCAAAGGTACGAAAACAAATTATAAATATCAATCGAAAGTTCATAATTTTTTTTAATAATGTTCGCCCGCACGGGAAGTCTCTCCGTCGAAGCACAAAAAAAGGACGATAGGGTAGTGCCTATCGTCCTAAGTGTTAGGTTATAGCGGTTAGAATACCACCTTTACGCCGAGTTGCATGTGCCAGCGCGAGGCGATGTCGTCCATCGTGTAGTCGGCACCCGTGAAGCGATATACGGGGCGGTAGCCGTTCTCCGTTGCTTCGAGCGCATCTACCGTGATGGGCGAGAGCGTCCAGTTTGAGGTGCGGTAGCTGAGGCCCCAATTGCGGCATAGGAGGTTGCCGAGATTGATGATGTCGAGCGTCAGCTCCACGCGACGCGAGCTCGTCTTATCGAAGTAGAACGACTGCCCGAAGTGTATGTCGAGGTGGCTCTCGAAGGGTAGCGAATGTGAGTTTCGCTCGGCAAATTGGCCACGGTGCGAAAGAAGATATTTATCTGATTCGATATAGGCGTTAAAAGCCTCCTTCGACGTGTCGTCGGCCCAGAGCATCGTATCCATTTCGTCGGATGTAGGGATGTATATCAGTGAGTTGCCTCGATAGCTGTCGCCATTTACATCTACTTTACCCTTGCCGTACGTAAGCGAGTAGTGCTCGCCTGAGTATCCGTTAAAAAGCAACATTACGTTGGTGCCAAAGAGTCCGTAGCGACGGGTATACGACACTGTTGCCACCACCTTGTGCGGGAACTCGTAGACCGACGCGCTGAGTCTCGGAGCGTTGCTGTCGACGGTGTAGGTGCGACCCCAATTCGATGACGATTGCGCCGATACGCCGTCGTTCACGCTACGCGACACGGAGTAGGTGTAGGCTGCCGTTATGCGTAGGCCGCGGAGTGCTTTCGAGAAGTTGTGCTCGATGCGTGCCGTTGCCGACCACGAGTAGCCCTTGTGTGTGTTGCTCAGACGATATACCGACGCATAGTCCGCGGTGCGTTTGTCGTAGTATGTTGCCGAAGTATTGTTTCCTGCGCCACCAACATAGAGTCGTTTGCCGTTATCTTCGGCCACGAGGTTCTCGACGTAGATGTTGTTCAGCCCCTTGGAGTAGTCGGCATCGGCCTGGAATACCCAGCCGCCGATGTTGTATCGCGCCGTGAGTGCGGTGCGGAATACCTGCGGATAGCGGAACGCCTTGTCGACCACATCAATCGAGGGGTTGCTCTGTATGCCTACCGACTCGGGGTTGAGGTTGAAGGCAGGTGTCGAGCTGTGGTCGCTAACCGTAACGCCCACAGAGCGCAGGCCCGTGTTCTGATAGCAGTTAGAGAGCCATACGAAGGGGATGCGACCTGTGTATATGCCGCTGCTTGCGCGGAGTGTCAGACCCTCGTGTTGCCACTCTACGCCTATGCGCGGTGAGAGTAGTATCTGTGCGCGGGGAACGTCGCCCGTGAGTGTGCCATAGGTCGAGCCGAAGTGGCTATTATTGAAGGCTTCATTGGCTACGGGTTTGTCGAATAGTACGGGGATGTCGGCACGCAGACCATAGCTCAGTGTCAGGTGGTTGCCGAGGTTTACTTCGTCTTGGACATATACCGCAAACTGCGCCATGTTCATAGGCGGATTCTGCTTACCATCGACGAAATAGTTGTAGGCATACTGCATGGCGTGGCCCGCAGATGTGCCGTCCTCGGCAAGGAAGTCGTCGAGCGTGGCGTAGGTGTAGGTGCCTCGCGCATTGGCCAAGTAGAGGTTGTCGGCACGGTAAAACTCGTTCGATGTGCCTATGGTAATGGTGTGGCGGCCGCGTGTCAGGGTGAGGTCGTCGCCTAAGATAAATATGTTCTGTGTGAGCATGTTACGGCCCGAGTAGGGGTTTGTGCCTATCGTCGCCGAGCCGTTGCCCTTCTGTCCGAGGCCGTTGATGATTACGGCGGGCAGACTTCGGTCGGTGGTACGTCCGTCGCGCAGAAAGGTGTAGCCCACGCGCAGGGTATTTGTGAGGTTGTCGCCCCACGAGTTAAGCTCCGCCACAACCGAGTGTGTGCGGTTGATGTTGGCGTACTCGGCCCCGGTGAAGTAGAATGCTTGCGCCGTGTTGGACGAGGCATCGGCATCGGCGTGTAGCATGTTGTAGCGCAGCGAGAGGTTGTTCGACGAGTTGATGTTCCAATCTATGCGCGCCACGGCTGAGCCTGTGAGTGCCAATACGTTATGTTCGCCATATCCTCCGCCGTCGTAGCCCGCGAGAGCGTTGTAGTGCTCCGAAATTTTGGTCGCCTCGTCGAGCGTGAGGGCGCTTATGCCGCCGGGGTGATTTGTCGAGGGTGTGATGTTGCGGTTAAACTCGCCCGCGAGGAAGAAGAAGAGCTTGTTTTTGATAAGTGCGCCCGAGAGCGTCGCGCCCACGATGTTTGTCATCTGCTCGGAGAGGTGTGTGCGCTCGGCGATGTCGCGTCCGGGTGTTGTGCCATAGAACTTCTGGTTGTTGAAGTAGGTGTATGCCGAGCCCTCGAAGTCGTTGTTTCCCGAGCGTGTTATGGCGTTGATGTTACCTCCCGTGAAGCCGCTCTCGCGCATGTCTACGGTCGATGACGACACCTCGACCATCTCCAAGGCGTCGATGGGTATGGGGTTGGCCTGCGTGAGCGAGCCTGTCATGCCCGTTGTGCCGAGTCCGTAGATGTCGGCCGACGATGTTCCGTCGATTGTAAATGCGTTATAACGAGTGCTTTGGCCGCCGAGGATGAGACCTCCGGCCTTGGGGCTTACGGCACCCGGCATCAGTCGCGTGAGGTCGTAGATTGAACGCTCGGTGGTGGGTATGGTGTTCATCGTCGAGCGCAGAAAAACATCGTTGTTCACGGGCTTCGATGCGACGATTACCACGTCGTCCATCGCGGTCGATGTTTCGGTCAGTGATGCGTCGTAGGTAACGGTCGTAGCCAAGGGTAGCTCCTGATTGGTGTACGATACGCTCTTATAGCCTATGTATGAGATTGTTATGGTGTATGGGCCACCGACGCGCAGTCCGCGCAGGGTGTAGTGTCCCTCGGCATTTGTGGTTGTGCCATGCTCGGAGCCCGAGGGGTTGTGCCTTGCGACGATTGTCGCGCCGGCAAGAGGTTTGTCTGATGAGGTTACCTGACCCTTGATTGCTGAGGTCGTAACCTGAGCTGTCGCACCTACTGCAAATAGCAGTAGTGCGATGCTTAAAAGCAGTCGCTTCATAGTTCAAAATTTAGGAGTGCTATTTATGCACCAGATTAATAAAAAGTCTCAAAAACTCTCAGTGAGAGCGAGTGCAAAAATATCGTAAAAAAAATATTTATCCAAACGTTTTGCCCAATTTTTTTGCGATGCGAAGGTGTCGAGCGTCAAATGATATGAAATGTGGCCAAAAAAAGCGCATATTCGATAAATATGTAATTATTTCCCGTTCGTGTGCATAAAATTCAGCGAAAATGCTAAAAAAATCTGCGAAAACGGTATTGACAGGCTCCATTTGGCGCGGTGTCGTGGGGTCGATGCGGGGGTGTTGGAGAGGTGCTGTCGGGGGTCTCAAAAAAAAAGTACGTAGTAAATTTTGCAGATTACGATATTTGGGTTATCTTTGTGCATTAACTTTACGCGAAACATTACGAAAACTTTATTTATTAAAACTAATGCTTATGGTTAAAAAAGTTGTACTATCAGTGATTACAGCTCTGACCTTGGGTTGCTTCGGCGCTTATGCACAAGGTCAGCGTATTACCGGTACAGTGACCGATGAGACCGGAGTTCCGGTTATCGGAGGTGCAGTCGTAGTGGACGGTACTACCCGTGGTACTACTACTGATGTTGCCGGTCATTACGAGATTCAGGCTCCTGCTGATGCAACCTTGGTATTCTCTTACCTTGGTTTGCAGTCTCAGTCAGTAGCTGTGGCAGGTCGCTCGACTATCGATGTAGTCCTCGTTGCCGATTCGGAGCAGATTGAGGAGGTCATCGTACAGGCGTTCGGTACTGCCAAGAAGGAGGCCTTTACCGGTTCGGCTAAGGTGATTAAGTCTGAGGACTTGTCGAAGACTCAGTCGTCATCTGCCGCCAGCGCACTCGTTGGTAAGGTTGCCGGTTTGCAGACCTCACAGGGTTCGGGTGCGCTCGGTTCAGAGCCTTCGATTCGTATCCGTGGTTTCGGTTCAATCAACGCGAACAACGCTCCGTTGTGGGTTGTTGATGGTGTACCCTATGAGGGCGACCTTAACAACTTGAACATGGCCGATATCGAGTCGATGACCGTCTTGAAGGATGCCGCATCTAACGCATTGTATGGTGCGCGTGGTGCTAACGGTGTCATCATGGTTACCACGAAGCGTGCTTCGGCTGGTGATGCTCGTGTAACATTCGACGCTAAGTGGGGTGTTAACACACGTGCTCGTCAGACCTATGAGTACGTTAAGGATCCCGGTCAGTACTACGAGATGCACTACACCTCGTTGTACAACTACTTCCGCGATCAGGGTAACGACCGTGCAACAGCCTACAACAAGGCCGTAACTACTCTTACATCGAACAATATCGGTGGTTTGGGTTACAACGTTTATACCGTACCCGAGGGCCAGAGCCTTATCGGTACTAACGGTAAGTTGAACCCCAACGCTACTCTCGGTCGTAAGTATGAGTACGAGGGTGAGGAGTACTACCTTACTCCCGATGACTGGATGGACGAGTTGTATGACCCCTCATTCCGTCAGGAGTACAACCTTAGCATCGCAGGTGCAAGCGAGAAGTCTAACCTCTTCGCATCGTTCGGTTACTTGGATAACACCGGTATCACCGACGGTTCGGACATGGAGCGTTGGACAGCCCGTGTACGTGCTGACTACCAGGCCAAGAAGTGGTTGAAGGTAGGTGCTAACATGAACTACACTCACTTCTACTGGAACGGTGCTTCATCATCGAACGAGGGTGATGGTTCTACTGCCGACGTATTCTCGGCTGTGGCTAACATGGCTCCTATCTATCCCGTATATGTTCGCAATGGTGATGGTGAAATCATGACCGACAAGTATGGTTGGGCATTGTACGATACCGGTGACGGTAGCGTTAACGGTACTATGCGTGCCAGCGGTCAGCAGTCTAACCCCTTGCAGCTTATCTGGTTGGATGAGTCTAACTCAGAGGGTAACGCCTTCGGTGTAAACGGATTTGCTGACTTTATCATCATTCCCGGCTTGAAGGTTACTATCAACGGTGCTGTAACTATCGACGAGACTCGTGGTACTTCGATGTCGAACCCCTACTACGGTCAGTTCGTAACTAACGGTGGTGTGCTTTCTAAGAGCCACGGTCGTTCATACTCACACAACTTGCAGCAGTTGATTAACTACAACACAACTCTTGGTGCTGACGGTATGCACAGCCTCGACCTCTTGTTGGGTCACGAGACTTACACCTCTAAGTACTTCTACCTCGGTGGTTCGAAGTCAAACATCTTCTCTACCGACAACAACGAGTTGGCAGGTGCCGTAGTTGACCTTGGTACAGTATCTTCATACCGCACCGAGTACATCAACGAGGGTTACTTCTTCCGCGCGCAATATAATTATGGTGAGCGCATCTTCGCATCGGCTTCATTCCGTCGTGATGCATCATCTAACTTCCACCCCGATAACCGCTGGGGTAACTTCTGGTCAGTAGGTGCTGCTTGGATTATCAACCGCGAGCAGTGGTTCAACGCCCCTGTATTTAGCATGTTGAAGCTCAAGGCATCTATCGGTTCACAGGGTAACGACGGTATCGGTTCATACCGCTACACCGATATCTACTCGGTAGGTAATGACGGTTCAGGTGGTATCTCTATCTCATTTGCTCAGAAGGGTAACAAGGATATCACTTGGGAGACTAACACCAACCTCAACGTAGGTGTTGAGTTCGGTTTGTGGCAGGATCGCTTGTCAGGTAGCATCGACTTCTTCAACCGTAAGACTACCGACATGCTCTTCTCAGTTCCCGTGGCTCCCTCAATGGGTTACTCGTCATACTACGACAACATCGGTGATATGGTTAACCGCGGTATCGAGATCGAGCTCTCTGCTGACCTTATCCGTACACGCAACGTAACTTGGACATTCGGTTTGAACATGACACACGTTCGCAACAAGGTTCTCCGCTTGCCCGACGATCGTAAGGACTTCAACATCGACGGTTACCACGGCTTTATCAACGGCTCACAGCTTATCGCCGAGGGTCTTCCTATGTACACATGGTTGTTGCCCGTATATCAGGGTGTTAACGAGCATGGTGAGTCGCAGTGGTACTACGCTACTCCCAAGACCGACGACGAGGGTAACATCGTAGAGGCTGAGAATGGCTCGTTCATCGTTGACGAGGAGGGTACAACAACCCTGTTCACTCAGGCTTCAAGCCAGTACTCACGTAAGTTGGTAGGTGGCGCAACTCCTAAGCTCTATGGTGGTTTCAATACATCGTTGTATGCTTACGGTTTCGACCTCTCTATCGCATTTGACTACCAGATTGGTGGTTTGGTTTACGACTCAGGTTATGCAAGCTACATGTCATCGCCCAGCGGTACCTCAGTAGGTCGCAACTATCACGTTGACTTGTTGGATGCTTGGACTAAGGACGTAAACGAGACATCGGATATTCCTCGTTTCCAGTACGATGATATGTACTCGGCTGCAACATCAGACCGATTCCTTACAGATGCATCTTACTTGAACATCTCTAACATCAACCTTGGCTACACATTCCCCGCAAAGTGGTGGAAGAACAAGATTCAGGGCTTGCGTGTTTACGTATCATGCGATAACGTATTCTACTGGTCAAAGCGTCGTGGTTTGGATCCCCGCCAGTCATTCGGTGGTAGCACAACCAACGTTAACTACTCTCCTATCCGTACTATCTCGGGTGGTGTAACTCTTACTTTCTAACATAAACTATGATTAAGACTATGAAAGTGAATAAGATATTTAAGACTGCGGCCGTAGCACTCTGCTCTATGTTTGTGCTCAGCGGCTGTATCAAGGAGACTCTCCCCATGGAGTCTGCTATTACTGAGTCTCAGTTGGCTCAGAGCGGCGCGGGTTTGGAGTCAATGATGAAAGCTATTCCTAAGGCTATGGCATTTACCGTAGCTGCAAGTTACGACCACTCAGACTTCGGTTATCACTCGGTAGGCCTCAACACCGACTTCCACGCGTTGATTGCCTTCCCTTGTACTCGTAGTGACCGTGGTGGTAACCCTTACTACTCACGTCTTCAGTCTCCTAACTACGGTTTCGATATGGGCCCCAACGGTGGTTATACTCACTACTTGTGGTACAACTACTATCCTTGGATTAAGAGCGCAAACGACGTTATCGGTGCTGCCGGTAGCGAGGAGATGCAGGAGTTCCGTGCTATCTCTAAGACGTTCCGTGCGTTGTTCTACTTGGATCTCGCTCGTTACTACGAGGGCTTGGAGGCTGAGGCTCCCGAGTTGGCAGACTACAAGACCGAGTTGGCGGAGGTTTATGGTTTGACAGTACCTTGGGTTGACGAGAATACTACTGAGGCACAGGCTAAGGCTAATCCTCGTTGCACTCGTGAGGAGTTGTTCCGTCATATCTTCGACGATTTGGGCGAGGCTGTTGAGATTATGTCTCTCTACGAGGTTGATCCCGAGACCGGCAAGTCTGAGTTGGAGGCTACCGTTTATGGTACAAGCCCCACCTATCCCACTTTGGCTGCTGTTTACGGTTTGTATGCACGTGCTTACCTCTGGCTTGGTGGCTTCGAGGCAAACAACGCTACGGAGGATGATCCCTACAAGACCGGTGAGGCTGCTTACCGTGAGGCTGCTCGCTATGCACGTTTGGCTATCGAGACCTCTAAGGCTCCCATCACTACCGAGCAGGAGTGGCTTAGCGTAACCAACGGTTTCAACACCGTTATCCCCTCATGGTTGTGGGCAACTGTTCAGTCATCGGATACCGTTATGAGCAACTTGTATGCATTTGCTGCTCACATGTGTCCTGAGGCTGCTTACGGTTATGGTCCTTTGGCTTGCCACGGTGTATCGTCTACTATGTACGACCGTATCCACAATACCGACTTCCGTAAGAAGGTTATCGTAGGTCCTAACACTACATACGACGATTTCAAGAACTACACAACTATGTCTCGCGACGAGTGGGAGGCACTTGCCTACATGGCGCCTTACACCAACTTTAAGTTCCGTCCCTTCGGTGGCGAGCGTAACGACTACATGCGCGCTAACGCTGTAAACCTCCCCATCATGCGTGTTGAGGAGCTCTACTTCATCGAGATGGAGGCTACTTCACACTTCGACGAGGCTGAGGCTTTGAATCTTCTCTACACCTTCATGGCTACCCGTGATAGCAAGTACTTCTACATCGGTTCAGACCTTGCTGAGGAGATTGTATTCCAGAAGCAGGTTGAGTTCTGGGGCGAGGGTCAGGTACTCTTCGATATGAAGCGTCTCAACATGGGTGTTAACACTACTGAGGCTAACTATCCTTCGGGTATGTTGTTCAAGTCTGAGGGTCGTCTTCCCTGGTGGAACATGTCAATCCCTTCGGGCGAGTACATGGTTAACAAGGGTATCAAGAACGACCAGATTGGTCCCGATCCCTCACGTGGCCTCGTATCTCAGGATGCTATGTAATGAGTGCTTTAATAATAGATAATAATATAAGGTATGAAAAATATTAAGTTTTTATATTTGGCTTTGATAGCACTCGTTGCTGGCGCATCGACCGCTTGTCAGGAGGATTGGACTCCTGGTGAGCCCGATTCGGCACAGAGTGTATATCTGTCAATTGACGAGGAGAACGCTATCTTCCCCGTTGGCGAGAATGTAGCTAAGTATCCCGTATATCGTCAGGTGGCAGGTCCCGAGATGGCAGTTGAGGTACGTGCTCGTATGCTCGACGAGGTATTCGAGGGTACCGACGTATTTACCTTCGCTGATGCTGTTGTCTTCGAGGAGGGTGAGACTGTTGCTTACCTCGAGATTACTCTTCGTGAGGATTTGTCGTTGAGCGTAGGTGAGCAGTACGATGCTGAGATTTTGATTAAGGATCCCGCTTACCACGGTAACTACGGTCTTTCGCGCCGCGTTATCAAGGTAGGTATTCCTGAGACATGGCTCGACTATGGCAAGGATAAGGATGGCAAGGATAAGAATCCTCCCTATGCTGTATACTATGATGATGCAATTACACCTCTCTATGGTGGTGCTCCCGCTCCCATCCAGGTATCTATGGAGGAGAGTGAGTCGCGTCCCGGCTTCTTCCGTTTGGTAAATCCCTACACTGCCGAGAACGTTGTTAACTGCATCGGTGGTATTCCTTCGGAGATTACATTCTTGGGCGTAGACCACTACATCCAGATTGATGCACGCGATCCTGAGGAGGTATATATTCCTGCATCTGAGCTCGGATTTATTTGGGGTCCCACCGGCAAGTCTGCATGGCTTGGTACTAACGGTGCAAGCGATCCCAAGAACTGCGGTAAGTTGGAGGATGGCATCATTACCTTCCCTGCAAATACGATTATCTTCATCGTAGATATTGATGCTGGTGCTGGTTATTATGCTAACACGAGCGGTATGCTCAAGGTTGTTATGCCCGGTACAATTCTTACCGACTATTCTATTGGCATTTCGCACCTCGGTAGCCAGTCAAATGCTTCTAACGACACTACTCAGGCCGTTATCAACTTTACTCTTGGTAAGGATGTAAACAAGTATCGTTTTGCTATCGTTGAGGGTAACCACCCCATCAAGACCGGTGAGACCTCAGGTCCTACACTCGGCCCCGTTGAGGTTAAGTACCACGATTCTATCGTTAACCTGCTCAATGATGAGTATGAGCCCACTGAGGATGATATCATGGTAGAGTCAGCTGCTTCGGATACTACATGGTACTGCGACTTCGATAAGTCGGGCGTGTACACCGTATTTGCTGTTCCTTTCGACAAGGCAGGTGAGGCTCAGGAGGATGATATCGCTCGTATGCACTTCTACTATCGTGCCGTAAACTCTGAGGAGTCAGTTCCCGTATTGGCTGATATGGAGTTTGAGTTGACTACAATCGCTAAGTTGGTACCCAGCGTTGCTGCTAACTACCCCGGTGAGTACTTCCTCGGTTTGAATATGGAGAACCCCGAGTACGACTACATCGCATCTATGACCATGTACTTCGACGATACCGAGAATGTTGATGCAGCTCTTGCTGCCGGCGAGACATTGGAGTCGTTGATTGCCGACGATGGCGATGATGATATGTACTACGGTACGAACATGAATGATTGGATTAAGGAGCTTGCCGATGGTGGTGGCAATGCTGTCCAGATCTTCCAGAATCTCTATCCCGGCACCAAGTACACCGTTATCTACGCTGTTGAGAGCATCTTCGGTGCTACGGCTTACTATCGCGTAGATGGTCAGACCGATGCTTACTCTGGTAACTGCGCTGTGGGTAACTACCGCATCGTTGAGGGTGAGAACTCACTCGACATCAAGCTTGCTCCCCGTGTAACCGGCGACGACAGATTGGCTGTTATCATGTTTACTGTTCCCGTTGCTAAGTTGCCCGAGGGCGTTGAGATTGAGGGTTACGACGAGAACGATACCTATACCTTCTATGGTGAGTATCGTCCCGACCTCAAAGCTATCGTTATCCAGGGCCAGTTGGAGGGCTTCGAGAGCTATGGTGGCTTCTTCGGTAAGGGTCTTGGCTATTACAGCGAGGATGAGTCTCAGTTGTGGGGCTATGCAAGCTCGGTAGACGCCAAGTATAGCATGATTGACGACTCGTTGGTTATCTTGCTCGAGGAGCAGGGCGACAAGCTTGTTCCCACACGTCTTTACAACTACTTCAAGCAGTACTACTACTACATGGAGCGCACTAAGGACGAGGAGACAGGTGAGGTTACCGAGGAGCTTATCGAGAAGGATATCATCAGCTTCACTCCCGAGGCTACCATCGAGTTCGTATCGTCAATCTACCCCGAGCAGACTGAGGAGGAGACTCCCGAGCAGGATGACGAGGTAGTTGAGACTACTGTTCGCAACGTAGGCTCGGTTAAGCCTTGTGGCGAGATGGTTACGCTTAAAGTTAAGCCTGAGATTTTGTCAGGCCGTATTGCAAGCCTCAAATAATCGTAAGTCATACATCGAAGAGACCCGGCCTGGGTCGGGCTCTCTTCGAGTAACTTAGGCTGACGATGGTCGGTTGCAGAATTGGCCAGAGGGCCTAAGAGACTTAGGATTACGAGAAACAAAAAAATAAAAATTATTAGAATTATGAATAAAGGTAAATTTTTATTGATAAGCTTGGCAGGAATGCTTGCAGTATCGTGCGCTACCGACAATGTCGATCAGCAGAGCGGTTCTGTATCGCTCGACGCATCTCATGCCAAGATCGTAAATACCTCTGTTGATGCCCAGAACGGCAAGCTCCTCATCTATGTAGATGCTGAGAGCGTTGCTCAGTTGGAGGCAGCACAGAACGCATTGAATACGGGTGTTAGCGACTTCGACGCTATTGTCGCCGAGATTGGTGCTACATCAGTAAAGCAGGTATTCAACATGTCAGTTGACGGTGAGGCTAAGCGTGCCGCAGGTTTGGACCGCTGGTTCTCAGTTCAGTTCCCTGAGAGTGTTGACGCAAACGTTGTAGCCGAGAAGTTCGCAGCAGCCAACATCGTTGACCGCGTTCAGTTCGCTACATTCGTTCACGCTCCCGAGGTTAAGGCTACTCCCGCCGCTCCCGTGTACGCTACACGTGCCGACGAGGCCTACTTCAACGACCCCTACTTGCCCATGCAGTGGCACTACACCAACACCGGTAACAAGGAGTTGTTCCCCACAGCCGTTGCTGGTGCCGATATCAACGCTATCCCCGCGTGGAACATCACTAAGGGTAACCGCGATGTTATCGTAGCTATCATGGACGAGGGTGTTGACTACACTCACGAGGATTTGAAGGACAACATGTTGGCTAACGAGGCTGAGCTCAATGGCCAGGAGGGTGTTGATGACGACGGTAACGGCTATGTAGACGACGTTTACGGCTTCAACTTCGTTCTCGACAAGGATGGTAACTTCAAGGGTAAGTTGTCATGGAGCGACAAGGGCGACTCGGGTCACGGTACTCACGTTGCAGGTACTGTTGCTGCTGTTAACAACAACGGCATCGGTGTTGCTGGTGTTGCCGGTGGTTCGGGCAACAACGACGGTGTTCGCATGATCTCTACTCAGATCTTCTCGGGTGATGGTGGCAACGACATTGAGGCTACTGCTAAGGCTGCTATTTATGCTGCTGACCGTGGTGCTGTTATCTTGCAGTGCTCATGGGGTCTTCCCGCAGGTTCGGTGCCCAACGACAACACTTTCCGCACAGGTGCTTGGTCAATCCAGTACGATGCGTTCATGTACTTCGTGAAGAAGAAGAATCACCCCGCTTTGGATGGTGGTTTGATCATCTTCGCATCTGGTAACGAGGGTAACGCCTCTGCCAGCTACCCCGGTGCATACAACGAGTTCATCGCTGTAACGGCTACTGCTGCTGACGGTCTTCCCGCATACTACACCAACTACGACAAGGGTTGTAACATTGCAGCTCCCGGTGGTGAGTACTACACTAACGACTTCTACCACTTCGTAGATACAGGTTGTGTACTTTCGACCCTTCCTAAGGAGCACAGCGAGACAGGCTACGGCTACATGCAGGGTACCTCAATGGCATGTCCTCATGTATCGGGTATCGCAGCTTTGGCTCTCTCTTACGCAGCCGACATGGGCAAGTGCTACTCTGTTAAGGAGTTCCAGACAATGTTGCTTACTGCTGTTAACAACCTCGACTCGATGCTTAACGAGGATGTTAAGCGTATCAACCCCATGAGCTTGGAGGAGTACAAGATGGATCGTTACTACAAGAAGATGGGTACCGGCTCTATCGACGCCTTCCGTGCTTTGATGGCAGTACGTGGCACACGTTGTGTTCCCGTTGTTGCCGGCGAGGAGAACATTATCAAGATTAGCAGCCTCTATGGTGATGGTCAGACTAAGCTTTCGAAGCTTGAGGATATCATCATTCCCGACGACGTTCGCGCTCGTTTGGGCATCCGCAACGAGACTATCTTCGGTGATGAGTTCATCTTCGAGTGCGACAATACAGGCGCAGGCGTTGTTACCTTGCTTCTCATCGCAGGTGGTGAGACCGTAGGTAGCGGCCAGTCGATAGGTGGTATGCGCATCGAGTTGGAGCTCGGTTTGGTAGCTCGTGAGGGCAACCAGAACCTCGAAGACTCTAACATCGGTGGTTGGTTGTAATCATTACTAAGAGTATAATTCCAAAATTTGAAGAATTATGAAGAATTTTAAGATATTGTCGCTCGCAGTGGTATTGCTTATGTCGTTGACCGGTTGTGAGGAGAAGGCTCAGGGCCCCCAGTTTACTCCCGGTGACGTAAACAATATCGTTAACGAGTGGCAGATTTCGGAGTGGGACAATGCTCCTGCCGCATTTGATGTATTCATCGATTTCAACGCCGATGGTACTTTTGAGATGTATCAGCGTTTTGAGACCGTTTACGAGTGCTACAAGGGTACTTACTCTCTCGATGGTAACACTCTTACAGGTGCTTATGCCGATGGTGTAGCCTGGAAGAACTCTTACCGTGCCGAGGTATCTAAGGATACTCAGACTCTTCGCCTTCACAGCGATGACGAGCGTAGCATCATGAGCGTTTACAAGCAGACGCTTATCCCCGACTATGTTAAGGCTGATGCCGATGCAACACGTGCATTCGACAGCGAGCGTTTCTTGTAGTCGTAAGATACTTTGAGCGAGAGCAGGGCTGTCTGACGGTGTCAGACGGCCCTCTCTGTTTTTGTTTGGCTTCTCTGTTTTTTTGTTCGGCCTCTCTATTCACGCCCGCCCTCGGCTATATATACTCCCTATCTTCCCTAAATTCCCTAAACTCCCTACCCCCCCCAAAAAAAAAGCGTATGAATTGTGCGGGTAGAAAAAAGTATACGCGCAATCTGAGGTGTAGACCACAGTGGTGGCAAGGGGAGAACTCTCTGTCGCGCCAATACGAGTACTCCCGTGAGGTGGTGAGTGCCTCGTTTCATATCGCACGCCCACAATATTTCGCTATATATGCTCTCTATTAGGCAATTTCACCCGCCACTTTGTATATTTCGCCCACGGATAGTTGTCTGTTTCGGAATTTATCACTAATTTAGCACCTTGGAAATGTGTTTTTCCGTTACAGAGTCGAAACTATTAACTAATTAATTATGAATAGAGTTAAATTTTTACTGTATGCTATGGCCTTTGTTGCCCTTGCAGCGTGTACGGCCGACCCCACAACCGAGGGTAATGGCCTGAGCGGCGAGGTTGATGCCGTAGCCAAGAAGTTTGTGAACTCGTCGGCTTCGGCTATCGAGGGTCGTCTCATCGTCTTCGTCGATGAGGCTACTGCCGAGACTCTTACGTCGGCAGGCGAGGATGCCGTAAGTAGCGTTGCAGCTCTCGATAAGGTGGCTGCCGAGGTTGAGTCTATGGCCATTGAGCCACTCTTCCCCGCGCGTAAGGACGATATGCGTGCTCGTGAGTACGACATGCACCGTTACTTCGTGCTGTCGTTCGCCGAGAGTGCCAATCTCGATGAGGTGGCACGTAAGATTGCGTCGCTCGACTTTGTTCAGAGCGTAGAGTTCAGCCACAAGATTAAGACCCCCGAGGTGCAGCCTATCCAGGCCGACATGATGTTCGCCTCGCAGACACGCTCTAAGGCGGCTATGTTCAACGACCCCATGCTCGAGATGCAGTGGCACTACAACAATACGGGTAACGAGGCGTTGTTCCCCAATGCTAAGGCGGGTGCCGATATCAACCTCGCTGCAGCATGGGAGCTTACGGCGGGCGACCCCTCTATCATTGTTGCCGTTATGGACGAGGGCGTAAACTACCGCCACGAGGATCTCAAAGACAATATGTGGAAGAACGAGAAGGAGGCAAATGGTCTTGATGGCGTAGATGATGACGATAATGGCTATATCGACGATATCTATGGCTTTAACTTCGTCACCAACGGTGCAGCTATCTCTTGCAACCGTGAGGGCGACACGGGCCACGGTCATCATATCGCAGGTACTATCGCCGCAGTGAACAACAATGGTGTTGGTGTTGCGGGCGTAGCAGGTGGTACGGGCAAGGGCGATGGTGTGCGCATCATGTCGGTTCAGTACAGCTCGGGTAGAGAGCAGGTAGGTACCGAGGGTCTTGCCAAGTGTATCCGTTATGCCGCCGATAACGGAGCCTCGATTTTGCAGTGCTCATGGGGCTTTGCTACCAAGATGACAGGCTTGGAGGGCGATAGCCGCTTTGAGCAGGGCACATACTCGATTGTACACAAGGCGTTGAAGTATTTCATGGAGACGAAGAACTGCCCCGCACTCGATGGTGGCCTTGTAGTCTTTGCTGCGGGTAACGATGCTATGTCTGAGGCGTGCTATCCTGCGGCCTACAACGAGTATATCGCCGTTACGTCGTTTGCTCCCGATGGCTATCCTGCATATTACAGCAACTATGGTCGTGGCTGTAATGTTGCTGCCCCCGGTGGCGCAGGACATCCGTCATACAACACAGGTCAGGTGCTCTCGTTGGGTCGCGGTAACAAGGAGTATGCCTATATGCAGGGTACATCAATGGCGTGTCCCCATGTATCGGGTGTTGCAGCCCTCGCGCTGTCGTATTCATTGAAGATTGGTCGCACACTCTCGCTCAGCGAGCTTAAAGCCATACTTCTCACCTCGGTAAACGATATTAACGGTAGCCTTACCGGTACGCGCGACTTTTATAGCTACAATCCCGATGTTCGTGCATGGGAGCAGATTACGCTCAACATGAACAACTATAAGGGTAAGATGGGTACAGGTATGATTGATGCCTATCAGGTGCTTATGGCCGTGCGTGGTACGACCTGCGTCCCCGTTAAGTTGAACGACGACGCAGCAATTGATGTCAATGCCTTCTTGGGCGATGGTAAGGAGAACCTCAAAATCATGGGCGTTGTTGTGGACGACGATGTTCGCGAGAAGCTCGGCGTTGAGGGTGAGCCTATGGTTGCCGACAACATGGTCTGCATCAAGTGTACGAAGCCCGGTTGCGATGTTGTCAAGGTGCAGCTCATCGCCGGCGGTAAGTCGCAGGGTGGTGGCATGAGCATCGGCGGTATGCTTATCGAGAAGGAGATTGCGCTGATTGTGCGTGAGGGTAACGACGCCCCCGCAGGCTGGTTGTAATCGGATAGGATGTTGAACAGTATAACGTAAAAAGATATGAAGAAGATTAAGCTTTTGTCGTTGTTGATGCTCGTAGCATTGACTATCGCAGGATGTAAGAATAAGAATCCCGAGCCCGGCCCCAATCCAGGTCCTCAGCCTCTGCCCGGCGGCGCGGTGAATGTCGTTGGCGAGTGGCATATCAGCACCTTTGAGGGTGAGGTTGCCCCCTTCGACGTCTATTTGGCCTTTGCCGAGGATGGCTCGTTTGCGATGTATCAGCGTCTCTACACGCTCACCTATGCTCTCTATGAGGGTACCTACAATGTGGCGGGTGATATCCTGACGGGTAGCTATACCGACGGCCAGAATTGGAAGTGTGGCTATAAGGCTGAACTCTCGGCCGATGGCAAGTCTCTCACGCTGTATAGCCAGGAGGATGTCAGCTTAAAGACGGTCTATACCAAGACCACTATCCCCGATAGCGTTAAGGATGAGGCTGCTGCAACACGCGCTACCGATAGCGAGCGTTTCTTGTAGTAGTACGACCATATTACATTGTTTTAGAGCTGTCCGACTTGATGTCGGATAGCTCTTTTTTCGTCTATTTACTGCCGAATGCGACATTTCGCCCCCTACTTTTTACATTTCACCCATGTAGTGTTGGCTGTTTCGGAATTTATCACTAATTTAGCACCTTGGAATTGTGTTTTTTCGCAAGTCGATACGAAACTAATAACAGATAAATTATGACTAAGGTTAAATTCTTATTGTTCGCTTTGGCTGCTGTGGCCTTTGCATCATGTACCGCTGACCCCACTACGGAGGGTGGTGTTTCGTCGGTTGATACATCGTCGCACAAGATTGTCAATAGCGCGATGTATGCAAGCCAGGGTAGCTTGCTTATCAATGTCGATGCCGAGACTGTGGCGTTGCTCGATAGTGGTGAGGGTACCACGGCTATCGACGAGGTTGCCAAGCAGATTGGTGCTACCTCTGTGGAGCACGCTATTAACATGACTCTCAACGCTGAGCGTAAGCGCGAGTATGGCCTCGACCGTTGGTTTGTTGTTCGCTTCCCCGAGGAGGTTGATGTTACCGTAGCTGCCGAGAAGTTCGCTGCTGTGGCGGCTGTGAGTCAAGTACAGTACAACACCGTGTTGTGCAAGCCCGCAGTGAAGGCCTATCCTGTCGATGCGACCACTATCGTCTCGACACGCGCTTCGGAGAACCGCTTCGACGACCCTCTGCTCGACTTGCAGTGGCACTATATCAATACCGGTAACCAGGCACTCTTCGAGGGTGCTGTTGCGGGTGCCGACATCAATGTCGACCCGGCATGGGATATTACGGCCGGCCGTCGCGAGATTATCGTAGCCATCGTGGATGAGGGTATCGACTATCGTCATCCCGACCTCAAAGACAACATGTGGGTAAACGAGGCTGAGCTGAATGGCGAGGCGGGTGTTGACGACGATGGCAACGGCTTCTTCGACGATATCTATGGCTATAACTTCGTTCCCGGTACGTCAGGAGCCATTACATGGGATAAGCCCTCTGTAAATCCCGACCGCGAAGGCGACCAGGGTCATGGTACGCACGTTGCAGGTACCGTAGCTGCTGTCAACAATAATGGCATCGGTCTATGTGGTGTTGCGGGCGGCACGGGTAACGGTGATGGTGTTCGCCTTATGTCGTGCCAGATATTCTCGCGCGGTATCCTTACAACGATTGATACCAGCTCGGCGGCAATTACCTATGCTGCGGATATGGGTGCTACGGTGTTGCAGAACTCATGGGGCTATCCGAGCGATGGTATTCAGCATGACCTGAACTACCGTCAGTTCTACGGAATTGAGAAAAGGGCCATTGACTACTTCATCGGCACCAAGAACAGCTCGGCTTTGGATGGCGGTATCGTAATCTTCGCTGCGGGTAACGATGGCAATGATAGTGCCGATTATCCCGCTGCCTATGTCGACTATATCGGCGTTACGGCACTCGCTGCCGACGGTCTTCCCGCATACTACACAAACTATAATACGGGTTGTAACATTGCAGCTCCCGGTGGTGAGTTGCGTCTGTCGAGCGACGGCTATTCGCTCGTCGAGGAGGGTGGTGTCTTCTCAACACTTCCGAACGAGGCTTATGGCTACATGCAGGGAACGTCGATGGCTTGTCCCCACGTGTCGGGTATTGCAGCACTCGCATTGTCGTATGCCATGGACTTGGGCATCACGCTTACGGTCGATCAGTTGAAGTCTATTATCCTTACCTCGGTAAATAGTATCGACGATAAGCTTACCACAGGCTCGCGTCCTAATCCTGAGGGTGGTCGTTTGCAGCTCAACACCTACAAGGGTAAGTTGGGTACGGGCTCTGCCGATGCTTATCGTACGCTTATGGCCGTGCGTGGCACAATGTGCTATCCTGCGGTTGTTGGCGAGGAGGTTGAGATTGACCTTAACGATATTATGGGCGATGGTAACCTCTCGTTGACGATGCTTAAAAACGTGGAGATACCTACTACCGTAGCTGCGAAGCTCGGCATCGAGGATGCTCCCGCCGTATTTAAGAATAAGGCCTATATAACCTGTACCAAGCCGGGTTGTGGCATCATTAAGTTGCATGCTATAGCCGGTGGCAATGAGCTTGGCGGTGGCAATCAGAAGCCCGGTGGCATGGATATTACCGTCGAGATAGCTCTCGTTGTACGCGAGGTAAACGACGACCACGGTTGGTTCTAATGAGTGAAATAAAAGGATATATAATTATGAAGACAATTAAGATTTTTGCGTTCATAGCTATCGCGGCTCTTGCTATGACGGCTTGTAATAAGGAAAAGGGCGGCAAGACACCCAGTACGGCGACGGTCTCTATCGTTGGCGAGTGGCGCAGCACTACGTTTGAGGGTGCTGAGGCTCCGTTTGATATCTATGTTGATTTCAACGAGGATGGCTCTTATGAGATGTATCAGCGTATCTACACGCTGAACTACGAGCGTTACGACGGCACCTACGCCGTATCGGGTAATATCGTTTCGGGTAGCTACTCGGACGGTCAGAGCTGGAAGTGTGGCTATAAGGCTGAGCTCTCGGCCGATGGCAATACGTTGACCATGCGTAGCCAGGAGAATGTGAGTGTTACGACGGTATATACCAAGACTACGATACCTACGGAGGTTAAGGATGAGGCTGCCGCAACACGTGCTACCGATAGCGAGCGTTTCTTCTAAAAATCTAAGACTATGACCTATATGAAGAGTATTCTGCGTCTTACATTGCTCTGCGCTCTTGTGCTTGCGGTGTCGTGTGTGGCCGATGTCGACCCTGCGACTGCCGAGCAGAAGTTCGATAAGGCTGCCGCTAAGATTATCAATCGTCCCATGTTGGGTAGCGACGCTGCCGTATTGGTGTACGTCGATAAATCTACGGTTGCCGCTCTGGACGAGGATATGCCCAATGCCCTGTCGAGCGTAGCTCAGGAGCTTGGCGCATTGTCTGTTGAGCATGCTATCGACATGAGCTGTGATGTGGAGCGTCGTAAGGCCTACGGCTTCGACCGTTGGTTTGTCGTGCGCTTCGACGAGGAGGTAGATATCGACAATGCCGCCATGCAGCTTGCCTCGTTGTCGTCGGTTGGCCGTGTGCAGCATGTCATTCGCCCCGAGAGCCCCAAGTTCTCGGCGCAGCGCGTCGATGCCTCGCAGTTTGCCGCTACTCGCAGTGGCGACTATCGTTTCAATGACCCCCAGTTACCCTTGCAGTGGAACTATCGCAATACGGGTAATGCCGAGATTTTCCCCACGGCGCGTGTCGGCGCCGATGCTAACGTGGATGCCGCTTGGGCAATTACGGCAGGTCGTGCAGACGTCATCGTAGCCGTTGTCGACGAGGGTGTGGACTATACGCACGAAGACCTCAAAGACAATATGTGGACAAACGAGGCCGAGCTCAATGGCGTGGCGGGTGTCGACGATGACCAGAATGGCTATATAGACGATATTCATGGTTGGAACTTTGTAACAAATGGCGAGGTGTCGTGGACTGAGCCTAAGGATCAGGGCCACGGTACGCATGTTGCGGGTATCGTTGCTGCTACGAACAATAACGGTATCGGTGTTGCGGGTGTTGCAGGAGGTACAGGCAAGGGCGACGGCGTACGCATGATGTCGTGCCAGGTGTTCTCGAACCAGCAGGAGGCTGAGGTAGAGAATGTTGCCAATGCTATCCTCTATGCTGCCGATAATGGTGCTTCGGTGTTGCAGTGCTCATGGTGTTTTCCGCCCTATGTCAGCGGTATCGACAACGATGCAGCCTTTAAGCGTCTCTTGCAGTTGGAGTATGAGGCTATCAAGTACTTCATCGAGACGAGCAACTGCCCCGCAATGGAGGGTGGTATTGTAATCTTTGCTGCGGGTAACAATGGTATGGATAGGGCGGGTTATCCGAGTGCCTACAACGAGTATATCGCCGTTACGGCCTTCGGTCCCGATGGTCTGCCTGCTGCATATACCAACTACGATGGTGGCTGCAATATCGCAGCTCCCGGTGGTGAGATGGATATGGGCTTTGAGACGGGACGTATACTCTCGACACTGCCCGGCAATGCCTACGGTCATGCCGAGGGTACCTCTATGGCGTGTCCCCATGTGTCGGGTATCGCTGCTCTCGCGCTGTCGTATGCCTTGGATAATGGCTATACGTTTACCACGGCCGAGCTTAACAGCATGTTGCTCACCTCGGTAAACAGCATCGACTCGTGGCTCTCGGGCTACCACACTACGCCCGAAGGTCAGCAGGTGAGCCTCAAAAAGTATCAGGGCAAGATGGGTACAGGTATGGTTGATGCCTATCGTACGCTTATGGCCGTGCGTGGCACACAATGTATCCCCGTACCTCTGAATACCGAGGCCTCAATTGCCGTTAACAGCTATCTCGGCGATGGCAAACTCTCGATGAAGGTTGTGCGTAACGACTTTACTATCTCGGACGAGGTGCGCGAGAAGTTGGGTATCGTGGGCGAGCCTTCGCTGACGGCCAACAACCTCTTGAAGATTCACTGTACGAAGCCAGGCTGTGCAATGATAACTATCGGCTTCATCGCAGGCGATAAGTCGTTGGGTAACGATAATAACGTCGGTGGTAAGTATATCGAGAAGGAGTTTGCTCTCGTCGTGCGTGAGGGAAACAACTTACCGAACGGCTGGTTGTAAGATACGGATATGGCCGATGATAACTCCGCAACGGAGTTTAGGACTCTTACACAAAATGGGGATGACTAAATTTTAGTCATCCCCATTGCTTTTTTAGGTGTATGATGCACCCTTGCTAAAACCTCTTCAACACCTCCGAGGTTATCAGCTCCGTAGCCCCGAGGTTGCTCTCGGTGTATGCCTTCGCCTTGCGGCTTGTCTCGCTGAGCAGCGCGGCATCGACTCTCAGTGGCTCAAACCAAGCTCTAAGCTCATCTATCGATGTTATGCTGCGTGCCGCACCCAGAGCCACCATGTCGCGAGCCTCCTTAAACTTGTGGTACTTGGGGCCGAAGGCTATCGGCAGACCAAATGTCGCAGCCTCCAATGTATTGTGAATACCCACGCCAAAGCCGCCACCGATGTATGACCATTGGGCGTAGCCATAGACCGACGACAGTATGCCCACGGTATCGAGGATGAGCACCTGAGTCTTGCTAAAATCGCTCTCCGTCGTGCTCTGCGTATAGCGTACGGCACCACCCTTGACCGTGGCTATGATGTGCTCTATGCGCGTTTCGTTCATCTCGTGTGGTGCGATGACGAAGCGTATCTCGGGATTTTCGTTTATCAGTGCCAAGAGTATCTCCTCGTCGGGACCCCATGTCGAGCCGGCCACGAAGAGAGGCTTATCGCCGCGAAAACGCTCTATGAGCTCTACGCGCTTTGCTGCCTTGGCAATGGAGGCCACGCGGTCGAAGCGTGTGTCGCCTGCAACCACAACATTCTTGTGTCCCAGCTCCGCGAGTAGCTCTTTCGACTCGTCGTTCTGCACGAAGAGTGTCGAGAAGGTGTCGAGGGCCTTGCGCCATGCACCGCCCCACGGACGGAAGAATATAGAGTCGCGGCGAAATATTGCCGAGACGACGTATGTGGCTATTTCGCGCTTACGTAACTCGCCGAGGTAGTTGAGCCAGAACTCATATTTTATAAATATGGCTGCCTCGGGCTTTACGATATCCAGAAAGCGACGCGCATAACGCTTGCGGTCGATGGGTAGGTAGAAGATATAGTCTGCACCGGGGTAGTTCTTGCGTATCTCGTAGCCCGAGGGCGAGAAGAATGTGAGCAATATCTTGATGTCGGGGCGTTGCTCCTTTAATCGCTCGATTATGGGGCGTCCCTGCTCAAATTCGCCCAGCGAGGCTGCGTGTACCCATATTATACGCTCACCGGGCTTAATGCTCTCTTTGAGACGCTCGAAGATGCCTCGGCGTCCATCGCTCCATTGTCGGGCCTTAGGGTTGCGCAGTGCTGCGATACCTACGGCCTTCTCGTAGAGATACATTCCGGTATTATACAAACACATCCGTTCTTAGTTTTTTTAGAGTATGTTCTCGGTAAATTCTATGCTGTGCTGGCCATTATCGAACATGGTAATGGCTATGAGGTCGAACTCGACCATGAGTCGTATGCGACGTATCGCACAAAAGGCTGTTGCGGAGCGTTGCAACGAGCGTATCTTCATGGCGTCGATGCTGTCGTAGGCCGACTGCCAGCCACCCTGATGGCGTGTCTTTACCTCGATGAAGTGGAGCGTATCCCAGCGTTGTGCTATGATGTCCACCTCGTAGTTTTTGATACGCCAGTTGCGCTCGACGATATAGAAGCCCTGCTCGCGCAGCCACTCCACGGCGATATCCTCGCCGTGGGAGCCTATCTGCGCGGTACGTGTGCTCATGCTACTTGGTACGCTTGGTCAAGAAATCGAGGTTGTCGCCGGGCTGCACCTCGTAGGTCTCTATGCCCTTGCGGAAGATGCGCATAGGACGCTTTCCAATCAGCTCGATGCCGTTGTCGTCGACACGCAGCATGCAACCTTCGCGAAGACCTACAACATAGCGGTTGCGGTTGGCCTCCACATACTCGTTGATGCGCTGCTCGCGTGTCTCGCCTGCATGACCCTCGGGGTTGGCATCGAGGTAGTGGGGGTTAATCTGGAAGGGCACAAGGCCTATTGCACGGAACGATGCAGGCTGCACGATGGGCATATCGTTTGTGGTGCAGATGGTGGGGCATGTTACGTTGCTACCTGCCGACCAGCCGATGTAGGGTATGCCCGCCTTCACACGACGGTATATCATATCGAGAAGATCCTCCTCCTGCATCTTTTTGAGTAGGGCAAAGGTGTTGCCGCCACCAATTACGATAGCCTGGGCGTGGCGCACAAAGTTGCGCTTGTTGAGTGCGTGGTGCACCGAGCGAACCTTGATACCTATCTCGTTGAAACGATTCTGCACCCTGCGCTCATACTCGTCGTATGAGAACGTCACGGCAGCATAGGGGATAAAAACTACCTCTGTTACACCTTCGAGTGTCTTGGCAATCTCCGAAATGGGGTATTTCAGATACTCCTCACCGGCATTGGTAGAATTGGAAATTAACAACAAATTCATAATGCGTTTATTTTAAGTTAGTTAACATCTTTTATTGAAAGATTGTTCATAATTTTTTTTCGTCTATATGCCAAAGATAATAAAAAAAGTGTTATTTTTGTACCGTCCCGCAAAAAAAAAGATTTGAACGGGTTGTTACAGTAGGATAATATTTACTACTATAATGTTTAACTAAAACTTATTTATTATGTCAGAAATTCAGTCAAAGGTTGTCGAGATTATCGTTGACAAGTTGGGCGTTAAGGAGTCAGAGGTAGTGCCCGAAGCAAGCTTCACTGCACATCTTGGTGCTGACTCACTCGATCAGGTAGAGCTTATCATGGAGTTCGAGAAGGCTTTCGATCTTCAGATTCCCGATGCAGACGCCGAGAAGATTCAGACTGTTGGCGATGCTATCAGCTACATCGAGGCACACAAGTAATATAGCATAATCCTACGCAGTGTGGCGCATGATATAGGGCTATGGGGGTCGCCCCCGCCTATGCGTCGTACCGTAAGATGAGAAATTACTAATCTATGGACTATGCCAAGAGACGCTCTCTCGGCGTAGTCCATTTTTATTACTCTAACGATTACCCCAATGTTTGATTTCCTGTTGCGCCCCATACGTCGTCGCTTTGGCAAGGATAGAGCCTTCTATGTCGCCATCGACGATATGTTTGGCTTCATACCCAATAACATCGAGTTGTTTAAGTTGGCCCTTGTTCACAAGTCGGCATCTGTTGAGTTGGAGGATGGCAGCCATATTAACAACGAGCGTCTCGAATTTCTGGGCGATGCCGTAATCGAGAGTATCACTTCCGACTTTCTGTTTATCGAGTTTCCCGACCGTGATGAGGGCTTCATGACACAGATACGCTCAAAGATTGTATCGCGACAGTCGCTCAATCGCATAGCCTCGGATATAGGCCTCGATAAACATGTTATCTCGCATGCCGCTGGTAACGTTACACAAAAACATATCTATGGCGATGCCTTCGAGGCGATGATTGGTGCCATATACCTCGACCAGGGCTACGACTTTGCCAACCGTCTGCTTATCAACGATATTTACGGTCGCTATCTCTCGTTGGATGAGGTGCTCACCTCGGAGACCGACTTCAAGAGCCGTCTTATCGAGTGGTGTCAGAAAAACCACTACGCCATCGAGTTTCGCACTACGGGAGGCCAGGCGTCGTCGCACCCCTCGTTCCTCTCTACCGTCCTTGTCGACGGCATCCCGGTAGGCCATGGCACGGGCGACTCGAAGAAGGCTGCCGAGCAGAATGCCGCATTCTCGGTGTCGCAGGCACAGTCCGTAACACTCAACGACGAGACAAGCGCGCGCCTTTTGGATAAACTCGATAAGCTCGATGTGTCGCAGACGAAGAGCTGCTAAGAGAGGTGCCGTGCGCTCCGAAGGCGGAGAGTAGCCGATAAAGAGTCTTCCAAATTTTCATTTTACGATAAAAATACGTAACTTCGTGGGTCTAAACCTACGAAGTATCTCGTTATGCGTAATATTCAGGATAAGTTATTATCGCGCGGTGTCGCCTCTCTTAGCGATGAGGAGCTCCTCGCTGCGCTCTTTGCCGAGGGTGCGCAAGATGACGGTGCTGTGGCCCTTGCCCGTGCGCTTATGTCGGAGTGTGGAGACTCTCTGCCGCGCCTCGTAGATGTCGATATCTCGCGTCTGCGTATGACCGCGGGCCTCGGTCTGCGTCGTGCCTTGCAGCTCAAAGCGGCTGCCGAGTTGGGGCGTCGCGTGGCTGTTGCCGAGGCGGCAACGGTCGACGAGGTGCGCTCGGATGCCGACGTGGTGAAGATTATGGAGCCACAACTCGGTGGCTTGAAGCATGAGGAGTGCTGGGTGTTGTACCTCGCATCGTCGGGCCGTATAATAGAGCGCGTGCGCATCAGTCAGGGTGGCGTGCAGGCTACGGTTGTCGATTATCGCCTTATTCTTAAACGTGCTTTGGAACTGCTTGCTGTACAGGTTGTTCTGGTGCATAATCATCCGTCGGGCAGTGCCGAGCCGAGTGCTCAGGATAAGCAACTCACGGAGCGTGTTAAGGAGGGTTGCCGTCTCTTCGACATACGTCTTTTGGATCATGTCATCATCGCACGTGGCAGCCATTTCAGTTTTCGTGGCCACGGCCTAATTTAACTTTGTGGTGGGGTAGTGTGCCGCGAAATTGTGATATTTGAATTTTTATTTGTATCTTTGCCGAGTTATACGCCATAGGCGTAATAAGTGAGAACGAAAAACAAAAACAATATACTATGACACAGGAGGAACTCTTCAAAAAACTTATCGCTCACTGCAAGGAGTATGGCTTCATATTCCCTTCGAGCGAGATTTACGACGGCCTTGGTGCTGTCTACGATTACGGACAGAATGGTGTTGAGTTGAAGAACAACATCAAGAGCTATTGGTGGGACTCTATGGTTAAGCTCAACGAGAACATCGTAGGTCTCGACGCTGCCATCTTCATGCACCCCCGCGTATGGGAGGCCTCGGGCCACGTAGGTGCCTTCAATGACCCTCTCATCGACAATAAGGACTCTAAGAAGCGTTATCGTGCAGATGTGCTTATCGAGGATTGGCTCGCCAAGCAGGACGAGAAGATTCAGAAGGAGGTCGACAAGGCGCGCAAGCGTTTTGGCGATAAGTTCGACGAGGCGCAGTACCTCGCAACATCGCCCCGCGTGTTGGAGATTGCCGAGAAGCGTGATGCCGTGCACCACCGCTTTGCCGAGGCATTGAACAACAACGACCTCGTGGAGTTGCGCCAGATTATCCCCGATTGCGAGGTCGTATGCCCCATCTCGGGTACTCGCAACTGGACAGATGTACGTCAGTTTAACCTCATGTTCTCAACGCAGATGGGCTCTACGGCTGATGGAGCCAACACCGTGTATCTGCGTCCCGAGACAGCGCAGGGTATCTTCGTCAACTTCCTCAATGTGCAGAAGACGGGACGTATGAAGCTCCCCTTCGGTATTGCGCAGATAGGTAAGGCGTTCCGTAACGAGATTGTGGCCCGTCAGTTTATCTTCCGTATGCGTGAGTTCGAGCAGATGGAGATGCAGTTCTTCGTGCAGCCCGGCACCGAGATGGAGTGGTGGTCAAAGTGGAAGGAGACACGTATGGCTTGGCACCGTGCCCTCGGCTTCGGTGATGACAACTACCGTTTCCACGACCACCACAAGTTGGCCCACTACGCCAATGCCGCTACCGACGTAGAGTTTAATTTCCCCTTCGGCTTCAAGGAGGTAGAGGGTATCCACTCGCGTACGGACTTCGACCTTGGTCGTCATCAGGAGTTCTCGGGTAAGAAGATTCAGTACTTCGACCCTGAGCGTGGCGAGAGCTATGTTCCCTATGTTGTCGAGACCTCTATCGGTGTTGACCGTATGTTCTTGCAGATTATGTCGGCAGCCTATACCGAGGAGAAGTTGGATAATGGCGAGGAGCGCGTAGTATTGCGTATTCCCGCGGCCCTTGCACCCACGAAGGTGGCTGTGATGCCCTTGGTTAAGAAGGATGGTCTTCCCGAGGTTGCTCGTCAGATTATCGACGACCTCAAATACGACTACAACGTTGCCTACGACGAGAAGGACTCTATCGGCAAGCGTTATCGTCGTCAGGACGCTATCGGTACTCCGTTCTGCGTAACTGTCGACCACCAGACTTTGGAGGATGGCACCATCACGGTACGTCATCGCGACTCTATGCAGCAGGAGCGCATCAAGATTGAGGCTCTGCGCGCCATGGTCGACGAGGAGGTATCGTTCCGCACCCTCTTCAAGAAGATGCAGGCATAGGTGGCATGGGACGACTGCTGGCCATAGACTACGGCACTAAGCGTACGGGTATCGCCGTGACGGATACGCTGGGCATCATTGCCTCGCCCCTTGATACCGTCGATACCAAGCAGCTCGAACGCTTCCTTGCGGACTATTTTCAGCGCGAGCAGGTCGATGTCATCGTCGTGGGCCACCCGCGCCAGATGAACGGACAACCCTCGGAGACGATGCGCTACATCGAGCCGCTCATGGGACGCCTACGTCATGCCTACCCCGAGAAAAAGGTTGTGGCATACGACGAGCGTTTCACGTCGGTACTTGCGCAGCGCACCATTCTCCAAAGTGGCATCGGCAAGATGGCGCGACGTGATAAGTCGTTGGTAGACAAGGTGTCGGCGGCGATAATCTTACAAGATTATATGGCATCAGTAGGAATGTAAACTAAACAAAAATTAAGCTATGATTTACCCAATCGTTATATATGGCTCGCAGGTACTGCGCAACGTGTCGGAGAATATCACTCCGGAGTACCCCGACCTCAAAAAATTCATCGACGATATGTGGCTCACCCTTGCCGAGGCTGAGGGTGTAGGTCTTGCAGCACCCCAGGTGGGCAAGAATATACGCCTCTTCATCGTTGACTGCACGCCCTGGGCCGAGGAGGATGCCTCGCTTGCCGACTTCCGTCGCGTATTCATCAACGCCGAGATTTACGAACGCTCAGAGGATACATCGCTCTTCGAGGAGGGCTGCTTGTCGCTGCCCGGCCTGCACGAGAATGTGCGTCGCCCCAACAGCATCCGCATGCGCTATCTCGACGAGAACTTCGTGGAGCATGACGAGGAGTTCACGGGCAAGCCTGCGCGTGTCATACAGCACGAGTATGACCATATCGAAGGAAAGGTCTTTACCGACCATCTTGCCCCACTGCGCCGCAACCTCATAAAGAATAAGTTGCAGAAGATGGCGCGCGGTTCTTATCGTGCGGCGTATAAGACCAAGAGATAATTTGATGTGATAAGCCACAATCTGCGGCACGAAACAGAGAGATGCCATGAATGGAATGTACGCAGAGTACTATCCATCCATGGCACTCTTATTTCGCACCACATCTCACGGCTTCTGACATCAAATTTCTTTTATGGTAAGCCGCAATCTACGGCGTGAAACAAAAGAGCCCCGAAATGGGGTTCTTTTGTTTGAGATAACTGAAAAGTGAAAAGTGAAAGGTGAAAAGTGTGGTGTCTGCGACGCATGTTTATAATTTCCCATTGTCCCATTGTTCCATCGTCCTATTGTCTCTGTTTTTTTTTGACTGTGGGACAGTGAGACTTTGGGGACTATGAGATTTTAGCGCGCAATGGGTAGTTGTGGGTAGTGATAGGTAGAAGTGGGTAGAAGTGGGCGAGTTTTTTGCGCGCTACCTACTACTACCTATTACTACCTACAAAGTCTGCGCGCCTCACCTTTCACTTTCCCATTGCCCCCCCCCGAGTTTTTGGCTTGCTCTTTGTGGTTATTTCGCCGTGGTATGATGATAATTTCTTTTCGTTTGTTGAATATGTCCTGAGCAAAGTGCTTAATTTGAAATTTAATTCGTACATTTGTACTGCAAGAGAGTATTAATCTATAAATAATTTATACTATGAAGAAAATTTTGCTTTTGGTCGTTGCTGTGCTCTTCACTACGACGGCATTTGCTCAGAACTTTTCGGTCGGTGGACGTGTAGGCTCGGGTGTGCAGGCCGTAGGACAGTATAGCTTCGGTAATGATAACTATGTCGAGGCACGCTTCGGTACCTATTGGGCTAATAATGGTGGCTATGTAACTGCCGACTTCACCGCGCTTTACAACTGGCGCATATTCAATATGGACTGGACACCTCGCACGGGTCGCTGGTTCTTCGATGCTGGTTGTGGTCTTAATGTAGGCGGTAAGGCGAACTATGCCTATGTGGGTGCTGCTCTTATGGCACGTCTCGGCCTTACGTTCAACGATGCTCCTGTAAGCCTCTCGCTCGACTGGACACCCGCCTTTGGCCCGGGTATACTCTATGGTAGCGGATGGTCGGATGCCGTATTCAACGAGTTCGGATTGGCGTCGTTGGGTATTACATGTACCTACAACTTCTAAATTTGATGTGATAAGCCGCAATCTGCGGCACGAAATAGCGAGAGCCCCGATGTTTTCGGGGCTCTATCTGTTGTTAGATAGGTGAAAAGTGAAAAGTGAACTTTGCGATTAAGGTGAGAGCAGAGTGAATGTGTTCACTATGCCGAGCCGTAGCAAAGTCGAGGCATTACGAAGTTTTGCCTCAAAGGTAAGGTGTCTGCGACGCATGTTTATAATTTCTTATTGTCCCGTAGCCCCATTGTCCCATTGTCCCGCTGCCTCCCCTTACCTTCCCCGTTTCGGGACTAACCATAATTAACTATCTATGTATACAATTAACCGATTAGTTGATAATCGGTCGCCGAAAATTGCGAATTCAATAAATTTTTCGTACATTTGTTCTATGTGATGTTTTATTAACCATTAAATTTAATACTATGAAGAAGATTTTACTTTTGGTTGTTGCCGCTGTTTTCGCGACATCTGCGTTTGCTCAGGACTATAAGAACTCTATCGGTCTGCGTTTAGGCTATGGTGCTGAGGTTCAGTACGAGCACCACTTCTCGGCTGAGAACTATTTGGAGGCAAACCTCGGTCTTCATGGCTTTGGTCGCTCACTCTGCGTTAATGCGTCATACAACTGGAATCTCTGCGATTGGAATTGGACTCCCAATGCAGGTCGTTGGTTCCTCTCTGCCGGTGTCGGTGGTGCCGTAGGTATGTGGGATCGCGCAGATAAGGGCCTCGGTTTCCAGGCTGGTGTTCTCGGCGATGTAGCATTCGGTATTCGCTTCAATGCACCCGTAACACTCTCTTTGGACTATCGTCCTACAATCTATTTCTTGCACGACGCATGGCTTAGTGGTTTGTATAGTGTTGGTCTTACTTGCACTTACAACTTCTAAGTTTGATGTGATAAGCCGCAATCTGCGGCACGAAATAAGAGAGAGCCCCGATGTTTTCGGGGCTCTTTTGTTTGATATAACTGAAAAGTGAAAGGTGAAAGGTAAGGTGTCTGCGACGCATGTTTATAATTTCTCATTGTCCCGTAGTCCCATTGTCCTATTGTCTTTTTTGGGGACTGTGGGACAGTGAGACTATGAGACTATGGGGATTTTTGTTCTATCGTCGGCCGAGTCGTCCCTTTGTCCCTTTGTCCCATTTTTATAAAAAATGGCCCTCATATTTTGCAGTTTGCGTAATATGTCATATATTTGTATGTTGTTAATTGTACTTATATCCTTCGGTGGATATGACGATACAGCTGTAAGACGGAAATAATTTATTTAATAATATTTGTAACATGAAGAAAATTAGTTGGTTAATGTCGTTGCTCGTTGCAGTAACGATGCTCTTCGCGGCTTGTCAGCCCGACACCCCTGCCAATGGCGATCTTAGCTTTGGTATCTCTATCGTTGAGAGTGCCAAGACCTCTGTTAAGGTTAGCATCGAGCCTTCGGATGCTAATGTTGACTACGTTGTGTATCCTTGCCAGAATAGCGTGGCTATGCAGTACGACACCGACGAGGCTTTGGTAGCAGCTCTTGCCGAGACTGTTAACTTTGCCGAGTACACACACAAAGGCTCTTTGCAGAACTACACCATCGATGGCTTGAAGGCCAACACGGCGTACAGCCTCATGGTATTTGCACAGCAGAACAATGTTCCTACATCGAAGATTGCGAAGAAGTCGTTCCGTACTTCGGCCGTAATCTACATCAACTGCACATTCAACGTTGAGGTAACTGTTAAGGACAACAACGTTGACCTGCTTGTAGAGCCCTCGGATCGTGCTGCCGAGTGGTACTGCTGCGTGGTTGAGAAGATGAAGTACGACGAGCTTACAAGCCAGTATGGTGAGGCTAAGATGACTGCTGCACAGGTGGTTGAGGCTAAGTATGCAGAGGCCTTTGCTGCGCTTGTTGAGGGTGGCATGACCGCAGACGAGGCGCGCGCCGAGCTCGTTAAGACCAGCAACCGCAAGCTCTCGTTCCAGGGTCTGAGATCGAGAACCGAGTATATCTACCTCGCATCGGCAGCCGATGCTTCGGGCGACACGATGTCTGTAATGTCGGAGGTTGCTAACGGCGTATTTACCACAGGTGAGGCTCCCGTGGCTGAGGGCGAGTTTACGATGACTGTTTCGAACGTAGGCCCCTATGGCTTTGTGCTCAATATCGAGGCTACGTCGGATGAGCTCTACTACTATCCCTGTATCGATTTCCCCGAGACTTTTGACGAGGCCGCAACTGTTGCATGGCTCGACAAGGTCTTCAATGAGCAGTACCAGAATATGCTTATCAAGTACAAGGATAACCCCTCAATGGTTACCAACGAGTTGGTACTCGAGGAGTGCCCCTATTTCGCACATGGCGACAAGTCGTTTGGTGTAGGTAATATTCCTCCTCACACCAATGTTATGGGTGCTATATTTGTTTTGCGTGCTACAACAGGTCAGGTAGCTAAGGTACACCGCTTCGACGACCTCGCAACAACTGTTGAGCCCTCGACTATCAGCCCCACAATCGAGGTTGTAGGTGTATACTCGGGCGACGAGGAGAATGGAGAGGTATTTGGTAATGCATCTGCAACAGCAGGTCGTGCTATCCTCGTCTCTAAGGCTTCTAACTTTGAAGGTGCTTCACACCTCTACTCGATTTACGGTACACAGGGTGGCCTCGACGCTACGGCTTATCCCGATTGGCGTGCTATCTGGTTCTTCACCGGTTACTGGATTGAGCTTATCCCCGAGCAGCCTTATAACTACCATGTTGCTAACTGGGACGAGCAGGGTTACCTCTATGTCTACACTAAGGATGCAGACGGTTTGGAGGGACATGTAGGTCGTTGCAGTGCCGTAGCTTCGGTGCTCGATATGGGTCCTATCGACGAGCTCAAAGAGTACTTCGCCAAGACCGGCTCGTTGGAGACTCAAAGCAAATCTTTGGTCATTGCCGAGTAGTCGGTTTTCAGAACAATGGGTCGAGGATACTGCGCTTCTGCGCGGTATCCTCGGCTTCTGTTATGTGGCTAACAGAACGGTTTTAATCTCTTAATTTTCAGGCTGTAATACTCGTCGGGTGAGTGTTAAAAAGTTAACAGCAAAAATTCTATGTTTTTTCATCCAAATTACGTATCTTTGCAGCGGTTTTTTCGCGTGCGCTATGGGCGTGAGGTATAGAGTATCTGCCCGATAATGTGCACCGCAGCCGAGCAACTACGCCTCATGGCACTGTTTGTGAACTGTGGGTGTGGTAAAATAAGATTGAACAATAACTTAATTTGGAAGAAATATGGCAGAGAAGAAATTTATTACCTGTGATGGTAACTACGCCGCAGCGCATATCGCGTATATGTTCTCGGAGGTGGCGGCCATCTATCCTATCACCCCCTCGTCAACTATGGCAGAGCTCGTTGATGAGTGGTCGGCACAGGGTAAGAGGAACATCTTTGGCGATACGGTCAAGGTTGTAGAGATGCAGTCAGAGGCTGGCGCAGCGGGCGCCGTACACGGTTCATTGCAGAGCGGTGCGCTCACATCGACATTCACAGCGTCGCAGGGCCTATTGCTCATGGTTCCCAACATGTACAAGATTGCCGGCGAGTTGCTCCCCGGCGTATTCCACGTCTCGGCACGTGCCTTAGCAGCACAGGCACTCTCAATCTTTGGTGACCACCAGGATGTTATGGCCGTGCGTCAGACAGGTTTTGCCATGCTCGCAACATCGTCTGTTCAGGAGGTAATGGATCTCGCGGGTGTAGCCCACATCGTGGCTTTGCAGGCGCGCATCCCCTTCGTACACTTCTTCGACGGTTTCCGTACCTCGCACGAGATTCAGAAGATTGAGCTTATCGACGAGGCGTCGCTCAGCGCAATGTTCGACCGCGAGGCGTTGAAGGCCTTCCGCATGCGTGCTCTCAACCCCGAGCGTCCCGTAACACGCGGTACGGCTCAAAATCCCGATATCTATTTCCAGACACGTGAGGCATCGAACAAGTTCTACGATGCCGTGCCCGATATGGTTGCCGAGTGTATGACCAAGATTTCGGCTATTACGGGTCGTGAGTATAAGCCCTTCACCTACTATGGTGCAGAGGATGCCGAGGAGATTGTTATCGCCATGGGCTCTGTTACCGAGACCCTCAAAGAGTGTGTCGATTATCTTCGTGCACAGGGTCGCAAGGTGGGTGTTATCACCGTACACCTCTACCGTCCCTTCTCGGCGAAGTATCTCTTCAACGTGCTTCCCGCAAGCGTAAAGCGCATCTGCGTGTTGGATCGCACCAAGGAGCCCGGCTCAAATGGCGAGCCTCTGTTGCTCGATATTCGCGATGCCTTCTACGAGGTGGAGCAGCGTCCCATGATTATTGGTGGTCGCTACGGTCTCTCGTCTAAGGATACCACACCTGCACAGATGTTGGCCGTATTCGATAACCTCGCATCGGCACAGCCCAAGAACCACTTCACCGTGGGTATCAACGACGATGTTACGATGTTGTCGTTGCCCGTGGGTAAGGAGATTTCGATGGCCAAGGAGGGTACCTTCGAGGCGTTGTTCTTCGGTCTCGGCTCGGACGGTACGGTAGGTGCCAACAAGAACTCTATTAAGATTATCGGTGGCTCGACAAACAAGTATTGCCAGGCCTACTTCTCGTACGACTCGAAGAAGTCGGGTGGTTACACCTCGTCGCACCTTCGTTTTGGCGATAAGCCTATCACCTCGCCCTACCTCGTTACAACTCCCGACTTTGTGGCATGCCATGTGCCCTCGTATGTCGAGAAGTACGATGTGTTGAAGGGCTTGAAGCATGGTGGCTCGTTCCTTCTCAACTCGGTGAACGATGCAGCTACAACATGCCAGACGCTGCCAAGCCACATGAAGGCATACCTCGCAAAGCACAACATCAACTTCTATATCATCAACGCCACGAAGATTGCCCAGGAGCTCGGTCTTGGCTCACGTACCAACACCATCATGCAGGCAGCCTTCTTTAAGATTGCCGATATTATCCCTATCGAGCAGGCTGTCGAGCAGATGAAGCAGGCTATCTACAAGTCGTACGGCAAGAAGGGCGAGGATATCGTCAATATGAACTATGCTGCCGTAGATGCGGGTTGTGAGGCTGTCGTTAAGGTTGAGGTTCCCGCCGAGTGGGCAACTATCGAGTGCGGTGCTGAGTGCCACAAGGTCGATGCGTCGCTGCCCAAGTTCGTGCGCGAGGTGTGTGAGCCTATCGACGCATTGAAGGGCGACCTTCTCCCCGTTTCGGCATTCAATGGCCGTGAGGATGGTACTTGGGATAATGGCACCGCAGCTTATGAGAAGCGCGGTATCGCCACCAGCGTGCCTATGTGGAAGATTGAGAACTGTATCCAGTGTAACCAGTGTGCTTACGTTTGTCCTCACGCTGCAATACGTCCCTTCCTCGCTACCGACGAGCAGGCTGCTGCCTCGGGTGTAGAGTGGAAGCAGGGCTTGGGCGAAACGAAGGCCTATAAGTTCCGCATCCAGCTCTCGCCGCTCGACTGTACGGGCTGTAACAACTGTGTGGATGTATGTCCCGCTAAGGAGAAGGCTCTCGTTATGCGCCCCTTGGCCGAGCAGTTGCATGAGGCTGAGAATTGGAAGAAGATTACCACCGAGGTTGGCTACCCCGAGTATGTCGATAAGACAAAGTCTGTTAAGAACTTGCAGTTTGCACAGCCTCTGTTCGAGTTCTCGGGTGCATGTGCCGGTTGTGGTGAGACCCCCTATATCAAGGCTATCACGCAGCTCTTTGGCGACAGCATGATGGTTGCCAATGCTACGGGTTGTACCTCTATCTACTCGGGTTCGGCACCCTCTACTCCCTACTGCACCAACGCTAAGGGTCAGGGTCCCGCATGGGCAAACTCGCTCTTCGAGGATAATGCCGAGTTTGGCTTGGGTATGCGTGTCGGTGTCGAGAAGATTCGTCAGGGCTTGGAGGATGTCATGACTAAGGCTATTGCCGAGTGCAACTGCTGCTCTGAGGAGCTCAAAGCGACTATGCAGGAGTGGATTGATGCACGTCATCTCGCTGCACGCTCTAAGGAGGTTACCGCACGCCTCTTGCCTATGGTTGAGGCTTGCGACTGCCAGTACTGCCGCACCATCCTCGAATATAAGGATTGGCTCGTTAAGAAGTCGCAGTGGATTATCGGTGGTGATGGCTGGGGCTACGATATTGGCTTTGGTGGTGTTGACCACGTCTTGGCTTCGGGCGAGGATGTTAACATCCTGATTGTCGACACGGAGGTGTACTCGAATACGGGTGGTCAGTCGTCGAAGTCAACACCTGTGGGCGCTGTTGCCAAGTTCGCATCGGCAGGTAAGCGCATCCGCAAGAAGGATATCGGTGCTATCGCTATGACCTATGGTTATGTATATGTTGCTCAGGTATCTATCGGTGCTTCGCAGACACAGCTTTTGCAGGTATTGAAAGAGGCTGAGGCATATCCCGGCCCGTCGCTTATCATCGCCTACGCACCATGTATCAACCACGGTATCAAGGGCGGTATGACACGCACACAGACCGTAGGTAAGGATGCTGTGGCATGTGGTTATTGGCACTTATGGCACTACAATCCTATGCTCGAAGCTGAGGGTAAGAACCCCTTCGTGATGGATTCTAAGGAGCCCGACTGGTCGAAGTTCCGCGCCTTCCTTATGAAGGAGGTTCGTTATACTTCGTTGCAGAAGGCGTTCCCTGCCGAGGCAGAGCAACTCTTTGAGGCTGCCGAGGAGAATGCTAAGTGGCGTTATAATTCGTATATAGCACGCACAAAGTAATTTCTTGTGATAAGGGGCCATTCTCGACCTCTCAATCATAGGGCTGAATGGAATGTACGCAAAGTACTATCCATCCAGCCCTATTTCATGTCGAGGCCAAGCCTAACCCCTTCTGACAAGAAATCGAGTTTCTTGTGATAAGGGGTCGATTGCGGCCCCTTTCTTTTTTTTGACTATGAGACTTTTGGACTTTGGGATTTTTTTCTCATCGTCCCATTTTCTCATCGTCTCACAATGTCCACGGCGCGCAAAATCTTGGAGCGACATCCCCTCGTCCCATTATCCCCTCGTCCCATCGTCCTGCTGTCCGCTGTCCCCCTCCACCATACCGCACAAAAAAAACGACCGAGTAAAACTCGGTCGCTACAAATGCTTCTCAAAATAAGCGGAGGGCACTGGATTCGAACCAGCGGATACCTTACGATATCGGCAGTTTAGCAAACTGCTGGTTTAAGCCACTCACCCAACCCTCCTAAACCAATTGTATTACGAAAAAGCGTTGCAAATATACGACTAATTTTCATTTCTGCAAAATTTTGGCAAATTATTTCTCCAAAATGTGAGCGCCCGCATTTGATTTATCTGAAATAAATATTAGCTTTGTTACACGTTTAACCCCAAAATATTAGAGGGGATGACTAATTTACGTTTAGTCATCCCCTATGTTGTTACTATCCCTATATCCCTATCTCAGTTGTCGGAATAGCTCCCACAGTACCACGCCCGCCGAGACCGATACGTTGAGCGAGTGTTTGATGCCCACCTGCGGTATCTCTATTGCTCCATCTACGATGTCGGCTACCGCCTGGTCGACGCCATCTACCTCGTTGCCAAAGACTAAGGCGTATTTCGCGCCCGGCTCAGCACGGAAATGGTCGAGCATCGTGGAGCCCTCAATCTGCTCTATGGCAACGATGCGGTAGCCCTCGCCACGCAGTGCCTCGATACATTCGAGTGTCGTGGGGTAGTAGTGCCATGCCACGCTCTGCTCTGCACCGAGAGCGGTCTTGTGGAGTTCGCGGTTGGGAGGAGTGGTGCAGATACCACAAAGCGCGATGCGCTCCATGCCAAAGGCGTCGGCGGTGCGGAAGAATGAACCTATGTTCTGTGCCGAGCGCACGTTGTCGAGGACGATGACCACGGGCAACTTTGCAACATTGGCACACTCGTCGAGGGTGGGACGGCCAAGCTCTTCGTTGAGTAATTTACGCATGAGGACTACTATTTTTTAAGTTATTTTAATATTTACGCCCCAAAATTAAGCAAATAAAAATATTTTTGGTAATTTTGAAGCGGAAATATCATCATTTGTAATAATCGATAAAAACTATACAGCAATGGCAAACGAGACATTAGAGGTAAGAGAGAAGTCGTTGAACTTCTTGGAGGAGATTATCGAGGAGTCGATAGCTAAGGGTAAGACACGTGTTCAGACACGTTTCCCGCCCGAGCCTAACGGCTATCTTCATATCGGTCATGCTAAGGCTATATGCCTGGACTTTGGCGTCGCAAAACGCTATGGTGGCGTGTGTAACCTGCGCTTCGACGACACCAACCCCACGAAGGAGGATGTGGAGTATGTAGAGGCTATCAAGGAGGATATCAAGTGGCTCGGCTTCGAGTGGGGCGAGGAGTACTATGCCTCGGACTACTTCCAGCAGTTGTGGGACTTTGCCATTCGCCTCATACATGCGGGCAAGGCCTATGTCGACGAGCAGACCTCGGAGCAGATTGCCGAGCAGAAGGGAACACCTACGCAGGCGGGTACCGACAGCCCCTATCGTAACCGTCCCATTGAGGAGACACTCGACCTCTTCATGAAGATGACGCGTGGCGAGATAGAGGAGGGTAGAATGGTGCTTCGTGCCAAGATTGATATGGCAAGCTCGAATATGCACTTCCGCGATCCTATCATCTATCGCGTTGTAAATCATCCCCACCACCGCACGGGCGATAAGTGGAAGGTGTACCCCATGTACGACTTTGCGCATGGCCAGAGCGACTACTTCGAGGGCGTTACGCACTCGTTGTGTACACTCGAATTTGTGCCTCACCGTCCCCTCTACGACCTATTCGTAGATTGGGTTAAGGAGGGTGTCGACCCTTCGGACGAGCGTCCTCGCCAGTATGAGTTCTACAAGCTCAATCTAAACTATACGCTCATGAGCAAGCGTAACCTGCTCATCCTCGTTAAGGAGGGCTTGGTTAATGGCTGGGATGACCCCCGTATGCCGACATTGTGCGGCTTCCGTCGTCGTGGTTACTCGCCCGAGTCTATCCGCAACTTCGTGGATAAGATTGGCTATACGACCTACGATGCGCTGAACGATATGGCGTTGCTCGAAAGTGCTGTTCGCGAGGATCTTAACAAGCGCGCAACACGCGTAAGTGCCGTTATCGACCCCGTCAAGCTCGTAATTACAAACTACCCCGAGGGTCAGGTTGAGAAGTTCGAGGCAGTCAATAACCCCGAGGATCCCGAGTCGGGTACACATACCATTGAGTTTGGTCGTGAGCTTTGGATGGAGCGCGAGGACTTCATGGAGGATGCTCCGAAGAAGTATTTCCGCATGACACCCGGTCAGGAGGTACGTCTCAAAAATGCCTATATCGTGAAGTGTACGGGCTGCGAGAAGGATGCCGAGGGTAATGTAACTACGGTATATGCCGAGTATGACCCCGAGACAAAGACGGGTCTGCCCGGAAGCAATCGTAAGGTTAAGGGTACGCTTCATTGGGTTAGCTGCGACCACTGCATCAAGGCTGAGGTGCGCCTCTACGACCGCTTGTGGAAGGTCGAGAATCCCCGCGACGAGATGGCTGCAATCCGCAAGGAGCGAGGCTGCGATGCTCTCGAAGCTATGAAGGAGATGATTAACGAGGACTCTTTGAAGGTGCTAACGGAGTGCTACGTGGAGAAGTCTTTGGCCGATGCTAAGCCCTACGACTACTTCCAGTTCCAGCGTATCGGCTACTTCAACGTCGACAAGGACTCTACGGCCGACCACCTTATCTTCAACCGCACCGTGGCGTTGAAGGATAGCTGGGCGAAGCAAAATAAGTAAACATCCGGTGGTTGGGTCGCATCCTGACCTCTTGTAGAAGGGTTGCATCTGTCGACCGTATAACAATCAGCGCGAAAGGGTAGTGCGTTAAGCGCAGCCCGTTCGCGCTGATTTTGTGTTTGGGGCGGTTAAGGAGATTAAGGAGATTAAGGAGATTAAGGAGTTTAAGGAGTTTAAGGAGTTTAAGGAGTACTGTCCCTAACTTCCCTAATTTCCCTAATTTCCCTAAATTCCCTACGCCCTCCAATAAGCCCCGCTTCTGCGGAAACAGCCCCGATTATCACTCTTTTCCCGCTTCAAAAGTTGCATATTACAATTATATATACTATATTTGTGATAGAGATTATCGCTCAGTTATTTAGGAAAAACCAATAACTTAATATATGAGACTAAGAAACCACGCACATCATGCGCTTGCAATGGTGTGTTTGCTCGCTACAATCGGATGTGTTGACAACAACTTCCGCATTGACGAGGTATCCACCGAGGTTACGGTGGGAGCAGGCACAACGGTAGTACCACTTGCCAATCTTGACAAAACAACGCTCGCAGAGCTGCTCGAAGGTGTCGACGAGGCCGATTTACAGTGGCTCAATGTCGATGCCGAGGGTAACTACTCGGCGCAGTTTGATGGCGAGGGTGCCTATGTCGAGGTTAAGGGTATAAACAGCACTATTAACGTGCCGGCCGTCAACACCTCATTTTACAGCCAGTATCCCAGCATGAATATCCAGAGCGCAAACTTCTCGATTGACGAGAGCTTTGCTATCAGCGTGTTGCGCGATGGTCTGAGTGTCGATGGTTTGACACTCCCCATACCCGCAGGTATCGTGCTTACGGGCCACGAGGATGACACCCTTGTGCACCACGTCGATTATGATGTACCTGAGGAGGTTAACTCTATCGACCGCATCTATTTTGGTCAGGATGAGCGTGGCAGTCAGATTTTTGTGCAGCTCAACTTCAACGACCTCGCCGCAGTAAATGGTGGCGGTAAGGTAAATGTTGAGTTGGCAGCTCCCGAGGGTTATGTGTTGTGCGACGAGGAGGGCAATGTGCTGCCCAATGCGACATATAAGATGGAGAATGTGCCCTTCGACGAGGGCGACAACGAGTTGCACTTCTCGGTCTACTTGCAGAGTATAGAGCTCGGCTGGCACCGCGACAATGCACGTCTCGACATCCCTGTCGAGTTGGAGTATCACCTCTCGTTCGAGATGAACACCAAGGCTGCAAACCTTGCGCTTACTGAACTTCCGGAGTTGCGCGTAGCCGCGTCGTTGAGTTGTCGCGATGCGCAGATTACGCTTGCCAACACCACCATCATCGACACGTCGACCTCTACGGAGGAGCCTACGGAGGATGTTACGGTATCGAATCTTCCTCCCGAGGTTAAGTCTATCAACGCTATCGACTTTGTCGATAACTCGCCCTTGACGCTCTATGCCACGGGTTACAGCTGGCTCTCTGACAATGCTGCCGAGGCGGTGGTTGTCGAGGCGCGCTTCCCCGACTACTTCTCATTGGTCGATGGTACGTATGCGGGCTATACGCTCGAAGATGGCGTCATTCGCACCACGCTCAAAGGCTTGCGCGATGGCATTAGCCTGAACTTCGATAAGTTGGACTTCGGTGCTGAGGGTCTCGTGGTTGAGGATGGCACGCTGGGCCTTGTCTTCACACCCGAGATTAAGGTGGGCTTTGTTGAGGGCTCACAGATTATGCTCTCGGAGTTGAACAACAATGGCAGCGACACGCTCTTCGTGAAGGCCTGCATAGAGTCTCTCTCGCTCGGCATCAGCTCCGTTAGCGGTATTATCGACTATTCTGAGACCTATACCGAGGAGATATCGCTCGCGGCTCTTGGTGAGCTTCCCGATTTGACTATCGAGGGCACAGGCCTCTCGCCCATAATCGGCATCGACCTCAGCAATCCTCTCACTATGACCGCCATTGTCGACGCTTCGTTTGTGCCTAAGCGTGGTGGTGTGGCCATGGAGGAGAACACCATCGAGATTGAGAATGTTGCCATAGCCCCCGCAACGCGTGAGGGTGGCGTAACGACTCCGGGTGTGATGCGCATCATCATTGCCGAGGAGGCACATCGTGCCGAGTTTAACGACCCGCAGTACACCTTCGTGGCATGCGATGTCAATAAGTTGCTCAGTGGTGAGCTGCCCGATGCACTCGATTTCAGCGTCTCGTTGAAGACCGATAGCTCACAGGTGCAGACGCTCTATGTTGAGGATGTTTATCGTGTCGATTACGACTACTACGTTGATGTGCCTTTGGCCTTTGATAAGAGCCTCGGCATATCGTATGGCCAGACTATCACTGATCTGGGCTCTATGTTCGAGGATATCGCCTCGTATGATGGTGTCAAGATTGGCGATGTGGCCCTTATCCTCAAAGCGGTGAACACCACACCTCTGCACCTCGACGCAGCGGTTGAGTTCTACGATAAGGATGGTAACGCCACGGAGGCGTATGTTAACATCCCCAACGGCTTTGTGCTCAACGGCTCGAAGGATGGTGTAACGGAGGCTAAGTCGGAGATACGTCTCGAAATAGCACTTCCCGATGGCGATATGAGCCGCTTGGCCACTATCGACTCTATCGGCATTGAGGTATCTGCCACGGGCGAGGCTGAGGAGCATGTGTCGCTCAATGCCAGCCAATACTTGCAGCTCAGCGCGCAGTTGGAGCTTGCGGGCGGTATAACAGTAGATTTGAAGGAACTCAGCATGTAGAACAACTCAACAACGTGAAATTATGAAGAAACTAAGTATAATACTTCTTGCCGTAGTTGCCGTGATGACTTGTTCTACGGCTTCGGCGCAGTCTAAGACTTCCTATTTTATGGAGGGCTCGTACTTCCGTACGGAGCTAAACCCCGCCTTGGCACCTACGCGTGGCTACCTCGCGCTGCCGGGTATGAGCGGTATTGGTCTTAACCTGTCGAATAACTTTGTGTCGGTCGACAACTTCTTCTACCAGCGTGATGGCCAGATTGTCTCGGCACTGCATAACTCTGTTTCGGGCGATGAGTTTTTGGGTAAGCTCCCCGAGGTTAACGAGTTGGGCATAAACGCAAATATCAACATCCTCGGTGTGGGCTTCTATGCCAAGAAGATGTTTTGGCAGTTTGGCGTCAACCTGCGTGCTCAGGCTAACGCAGCCTTGGATAAGGATATCTTCCGTGCTGTTAAGACGTTGGGTAATGGCGAGTATAACCTCGATGGCACCTCTCTCGGTCTGAATGGCTACGCTGAGGCATATCTCGGCACGTCGTTCCCCGTATGCAAGTTTGTCAATGTGGGCGTTAGAGCCAAGTTCCTCGTGGGCATGGCTAATTTGGATAGCGAGTTTACGGATATTGTCGCCAGCGTGCAGCCCGACGCTGTCAAAGCCCGCGTTCGCGGTACGTTGCGTGCAAATGCTATCGTTGTTGACCAGCGTCGTGTCATCCCCGGCCAGCAGATCACGGGCGATGTTATCCATGTGGACGATATGCAGACGCTGCTCTCGAACATCAAGAGCTATGGTGGTGCTATCGACCTCGGTACGGAGGTGCGTCTCTTGGACAACCGTCTGCGTATCTCGGCTGCCGTTGTCGACCTCGGCTTCATCAAGTGGAAGCCCTCGACATCCTTAGAGGCTAAGCTCAAAGGCGATGCTCACTTCAATGGCTACGACGTTAAGGAGGGCGAAATCTCTTATGGCTCAGAGTTCGACTTCTATACAGGTCAGCTCCCTACGGAGGCATACACAACGATGCTCAACTGTTCACTCAACGTGGGTGTCGAGTACGCCATCCTGCGTAACCATATCTCGTTCGGTCTGTTGTCGCACACCGAGTTCCACAGTACGGCTACTATCTCGGAGCTTACCGCCTCGGTGAACCTGCGTCCTACAAATTGGCTCTCGGCAACCGTCAGCCACACCTTCTTTAACCACAATACTCCCGGTATCTTAGGCTTCGCGCTGAACCTGCACCCTGCGGGTCTCAACGTCTTTGTTGGTGCCGACTACTTAGGTTTCAACTTCGTGAAGTTTAAGAATATTCCTATACCTCGCGACATGAAGTCGGTGAACATCTACGCCGGTGTAGGCTTCAACTTCGGTCGTCCGAAGCATATCAAGGAGGCGGAGCGCACGATGAAGGCTGCCTACAAGCAGCAGCGCGCCGAGAAGAAGGCCCAGAAGAGAGACGCAAAAGCATCTAAATAGCGACTCTTGTCATATAACAAAAGCAGAAGTCTCCACGTTGGGGGCTTCTGCTTTTATTATCTATTTTTTGTAGGGTAGGGCTTGGCTACCTGTTGCCTTTGAGTATATCCTCGGCCGAGAGCGTCGTTATCAGTATTACGCCATTCACGCCGCGAAAGCCGTACATATTCGAGCTTTTGAGTATCTCTACGCTCTTCACATCGTTGATGTTGATGGCGTCGGGGCGCATCTCCGCGCCGTCGCAGAGCACCAACACTGCCGACGAGCTATTTATCGACGTGGGCATGCGCAGGCAAAGTTCGCCGTTTATGCGTTTGAGGCTCGGGTAACACATCATTATCGCATCCATGAGGTTGTAGCACCCCGTGGCGCGTAGCCTCTCGCCCGAAATACCCGACGTAAATTCGGTGCTCTCGCGCCGCTTGACGTAGGTGTAGCCGAGGTTTGCGAGCTCCTCATCCTCCTCGGCACTATACCTCTGCTCCTCCGTGGCCCACAGCACGCGCAGGCTGCGGCGGCCCTTAACAGCGATGTCGAGCGTGTCGCGACGGTAGATAAGGCGTAGCGTGTCATCTGCCTCAATATCCGTCAGGCCGAAGCGGCCCTTGCCATCGGCAAAGGTGTACTTATCGCCTCCTACAACCTCGACACGCGCCCTCAGACCACGTCCTTCGTGGTCGCGCACGGAGCCGTTGAAGGGTGTGCCGTTGGTCGTCGGCTCCTCGGCCGCGAGGCTGCTCAGTGTGAGTAGAGTAGTGGTGGTGGCGATTATATGTTTCAGCATACAGAGAGTGTGTTTATGCCCATAAAGGTACTCCTATTTTATAAATAAAGCAATAGGTATCGTCGAAAATAAGCATATCGTAGTTCTCGAATTTGAAATACCGATAAAATGTCGTACCTTTGCGCAACTAACCCAACGATAATGAGTAAACCGACGACAAGAGTAGGCTATATAGATGCCATGCGAGGCTTCACCATGCTTCTTGTGGTGTTCAGTCATATCTACATCCCTAACCTCACGCCCCTCAATCAGCTCTTCATGATGTTCCGCATGCCGCTATTCTTCTTCCTTAGTGGCTTTATATCGTTCCGTGCCGAGCAGTCGTGGACGGGTGATAACCTGCGTCATCGTCTCAAAGATAAGTGCCGCACGCTGCTCCTCCCCGCGCTCTTCTTTGGCCCGCTGTGCTGCTGGGCTGAGGAGGGTATCGACGTCGAGTACTTCTTCGTAACGGCTACGAAGTCGGGTTATTGGTTCACCGTGGTGCTCTTCGAGATGCTCGCGATTCTATACGTAGCGCGCTATATTCATGCGCGTCGTCGCCGCATCACCATTGAGGCCTTCGCCATGCGCTTCTATGTCGTGGCCCTCGTCATTTTCCTCGCACTATCGAACGACCTTACGCGAAATGGCGTGGCAAATGCCCTTAGCATACCCAAGCTTGTGCAGTACCTCCACTTCTTCGCCTTTGGTGTGCTGTGCAGCTGCCGTCGCGAGCGTCTCTATGCGCTGCTCGATAGTCCCCGCCGTTGGCTCGTCGCGGCCGGCTTTGTCATCCTCGCTGTGTGGTCTATACTCACGCGCGAATATATGTCAACGGCGGCTGTCGGCTCCGAACTTCTCGCCGCGCTGCTGCGCCTATTGAGCTATTCGCAACCCGTCGTTGCCGGCTACTTGGGCATTGTTACAATCTTTGGTCTGTTCCGCAGCATGGAGCGATACTTCGCGCGCCCACGACGCTTTCAACCGTTGCAGTATGTCGGACGCCACACCCTCGAAGTATATGTCTTACACTATTTCCTGCTCTTGGGCTTCACTCCAATGTTTAGACCCTACATCGTCGATGACCCCAATATCGTCGTGCAGATTGTCGTGGGACTCACTCTTTCGGCACTTATCGCTGCCGCCACGCTCCTCATTGGTCGTATCCTCAGCCTCGATGCCAATATACACTACTACGTCTTAGGCTCGCGTGGTGAGCGTCCGCAGAGCCGTCTAAGGGGCCTCTTTCGACGCTAAACGCGCCTGACGGGGCCTACTCGCGGTAAAATGTGTAATAGTTTGGGAAATATTTACATTTCTTAAATTATTTTATTATCTTTGTGGGGTGATTGAAATTAATTTTAACATTAAAATATAAAACCTTATGAAAGAGGCAATTGCAATTCTCACGGGTGGTGGTCCCGCCCCTGGTATGAACACTGTTGTAGGTAGTGTTGCTAAGACATTCTTGGCTAAGGGCTACCGCGTTATCGGCTTGCACTATGGCTACTCGGGTCTTTTCAACCCCGCACCCCGCTATGAGGATCTCGATATGTTCCGCGTGGACTATATCTTCAATCAGGGTGGCTCGTACCTCACTATGAGCCGTTTCAAGCCTACCGATGAGGACTTCGAGAAGAACTTCAACCTCGACTTCTTCAAGCAGAATAACATTAAGTTGCTCGTAACCGTGGGTGGCGACGACACAGCATCAACAGCCAATCGCATCGCCAAGTTCTTGGAGGCTAAGCAGTATCCTATTGCCAACATCCACGTTCCCAAGACTATCGACAACGACCTTCCTCTGCCTGCGGGTATGCCCACCTTCGGCTATCAGTCAGCAAAGAATGCCGGCTCTGTAATCGGTCGTGCCGTATATAACGATGCCCGTACCTCGGCTAACTGGTTTGTTGTAGCTGCCATGGGCCGTTCGGCAGGCCACCTCGCCTTCGGTATCGCCTCGGCATGCCACTATCCCATGATTATCATCCCCGAGATGTTCAATAAGACGAAGATTACCATCGACAAGATTATCAGCCTTATCGTCTCGGCTATCGTGAAGCGTAAGATTCTCGGCATGGACTACGGTGCTGCCATGGTGTCGGAGGGTGTATTCCACTCGCTCGACGAGGAGGAGATTTTGAAGTCAGGCATCCACTTCTCGTATGATGACCACGGCCACCCCGAGCTCGGTAAGGTATCTAAGGCCGAGATGTTCAACACACTCTTGGAGAAGCGTTGCAAGGCTCTCGGCGTGAAGGTTAAGTCGCGCCCCGTGGAGATTGGCTACGAGGTACGTTGCCAGACACCTTGTGCCTTCGACCTTGTCTACTGCTCACAGCTCGGTATGGGCGTATATAAGCTCTTCTCGGAGGGTAAGACCGGCTGTATGGTTTATATCAGCCAGGAGGGTTACGTATCGCCCCTCTACCTCAAAGATTTGCAGGATCCCGAGACCGGCAAGATTCCTCCCCGTTTGGTGGATATCAATGCCGATAAGATTCACCAGGTTATCGACAACCTCATGCACTATATCACCGAGGAGGATTACGAGGCAGCGAAGGCATACCTTCCCAATCCTGAGGAGTATGACTTCCGTAAGATTCTCAACTGGTAATTTATTGTTATAAGGGGCCATCTTCGGCCTCTCAATCATAGGGCTGAATGGAATGTACGCCAAAGTACTATCCATCCAGCCCTATTTCATGTCGAGGCCAAATCTGACCCCTTCTAACAAGAAATTGGGTTTACACGATAAGGGGCGTTCTCTGCCTCTTTTTTTTGGACTATGAGACTATGGGACTATGGGATTTTTTCTCATTTTCTCATTGTCCCATTTTCCCATCGTCCCACTGTCCCGCCGTCCCATTATCCCACTGTCCCACTGTCCCAGCATCCATAAAAAAAACGTCCGACAAGAGGTTGTCGGACGTTTTTCGTGAAGCTACGCTTCCGTATTACTTGATACGCTCGTAGTACTCACGAGTACGAGTGTCAACACGAATCTTATCGCCGGTGTTGATGAACAAGGGAACCTTGATTGTTGCGCCTGTGTTTACCGTAGCAGCCTTCAACGAGTTGGTCGATGCGGTATCGCCACGTACGCCGGGCTCAGTGTAGGTAATCTCCATATCAACGATGGGAGGCAACTCGGCTGAAAGCACGGTCTCCTTCTCGGTGTGGAACATAACCTCTACAATCTGACCGTCGGCCATGAGGTCGGCGTTGTTGATAAGGTTCTTGTCGATGTTAATCTCCTCGAAGGTCTCGGTGTGCATGAAGTGTGCGCCGAGGTCATCCTCGTAGGTGAACTGGTAGGGACGACGCTCTACGCGTACCTGCTCAATCTTCTGCGATACCGATGAGAAGGTCTTGTCGAGAACGTTGCCGTTCTCCAAGTTCTTGAGCTTTGAGCGTACGAAGGCGGGACCCTTACCGGGCTTGCAGTGCTGGAAGTCAACAACGATAAATGTCTTGCCATCCATCTCTACGCACATACCGATCTTGATGTCTGATGCTGTAATAGTCATAGTTATATCTTTTTTTAGTTAAATTATATATTCGATTTTCAGTGAGTTATCCTCCTAAAAGCGTGCAAATATAGTAAATAAATGCCAACTGACCAAAGGTCGAGACGCTTAATATCGCTTTTTTTCGGTTGCGCATGGCGGCTGTTGCCGTGCTACGCCACCCTCGCGACTACTGCAATGCCGCCCAGAGCATATCTTTGAGTTTCGCGATATTCATGTTCGCCACCGACGATATGAATATCGACTCTATGCCCTCGGGGAGGTGCTGCTTCATCTGCTCCATAAGTTCGTCGTCGAGCATGTCGCACTTCGTAACGGCCAGCAGTCGGCGTTTGTCGAGGAGCTCGGGGTTGTACTGCGTGAGCTCACCGAGGAGCACCTCATAGTCGGCTGCTATGTCGTCGCTATCGGCGGGCACCATGAACAGAAGTACCGAGTTACGCTCGATATGTCGCAGGAAGCGTGTTCCGAGGCCACGGCCCTCGTGTGCGCCCTCGATGATGCCGGGGATGTCGGCCATGACGAACGAGTGGTCGTCGCGCACCGAGACAATGCCGAGGTTAGGTTCGAGCGTCGTGAAGGCGTAGTTGGCAATCTTAGGTTTGGCAGCCGATACTACCGAGAGGAGTGTTGACTTTCCGGCATTGGGGAAGCCTACGAGACCCACGTCGGCCAATACTTTAAGTTCGAGGATGAATGCACCCTCGGCACCCTCCTCGCCGGGCTGTGCATAGCGGGGTGTCTGGTTTGTGGCGGTCTTGAAGTGCCAGTTGCCTAAGCCTCCGCGACCACCTTTGAGCAGCACGAGTTTCTCGCCATGCTCCGTAACCTCGCCCACCACCTCGGTGTAGGTCTCGCCCGTCTCCTCGTCGGTGAATACCTGCTTTGCTACCGTGCCGAGGGGTACGGGGATGATGATATCCTTGGCATCGGCACCTGTTGAGCGCGCGCCGTGTCCATTTTCGCCATCCTCGGCAAATTGGTGACGCTTGTATTTGAGGTGTATGAGTGTCCAATATTGGCTGTCGCCTTGCAGTATGATGCTGCCGCCCTTACCGCCATCGCCACCATCGGGGCCACCAAAGGCCACGAACTTCTCACGACGGAAATGACATGAGCCTGCGCCACCATGTCCCGAGCGAGCAAAAATCTTTACATAATCGACAAAGTTAGATCCTGCCATGATATATCGTTCAAAAAGTTATCTTAGTTCTATAAATATCCGCGACAAAGGTACAACGCGAATTTCAATAATCAAAATTATTGAAGGCCTTTGCGCTACGAAGGGTTATATTTTTGTGTTGAAGGCGTAGGGTGAGGGGTATAGTGGAGTTGTTTAAGGTTGCCCAACGGGCACAAGAAAAAAAAAGAACAGCAAAATCGCAAAGGTAGTCGAGTATAGATGTTTAGTGTTCAAATCGAAGCCTCCCTTATCAAAGGGAGGTTTGGAGGGTTTGTCTATATGGATGCCCAACGGGCACAACAAAAAAAGAACAGCAAAATCGCTGTTCTTTTTTTGTTGTGCCCAGGATAGGACTCGAACCTACATGCCGTTAAGCACTCGCACCTGAAACGAGCGCGTCTACCATTTCGCCACCTGGGCATCGTTTCACCGCACAAAAGTAGTATATTTTTTTTAATTTTCGTATATTTGTGCAAAATTAATTGACTTAATTCGGCACGATGGCCTTGTTGCCTTGTGTCAAAAACATGCTACATTACTGAAAACTATGATGTTAAAGAAACTTTCGCAGGGCCAGAAGATAGCTCTTTGGGTTATCTTGCTCGTAGCCCTGGATCAGCTTGTTAAGCTTCTGGTTAATGCACACATGAGTGTTGGCGATAATATTAGGGTCTTTCCGTGGTTCGACCTCTGCTATGTCGAGAACAATGGCTTTGCCTTTGGCATGCAGCTCGGCAGCGGCCAGGGCGGCACGGATTGGGGTAAGATTATCCTCAGCCTCTTCCGTCTTGTGATGATTGGTGCTATTATCTATGGCATGTGCCACCTCATCCGCAAGGGTAAGGAGGTGCCAAAGGGTGTATGGTTTGGCGGTGTGCTTATCCTCGCCGGTGCCATTGGCAATATGGTCGACAGCATGTTCTATGGCCTGTTTATCGAGAATCAGGATGGTGGCTTTCTGATGGGTAAGGTTATCGACATGATACATCTGCCGCTGTTTAAGTGGGAGGGTGTACCCTCGTTCCTCGACTTTTTGGTAGGTAGCGACGGCTACTTCTTTGGCGCGGTGTTCAACGTTGCCGACGCCTATATCTCGATTGCTGTTGTCTATCTGCTTCTGTTCCAGTATAAATTCTTTAAGTAGGGTGCTACGCCGTCTGCTCATATCGCTTTGTGCCGTCGTCGCGATAAATAGTGTCGTGGCGCAAAAGCCGTGGGCAGAGTACGATGCCGCAGAGCAGCACCGTCTGCTCAACTCGCGACGTACCTCATCGGCCGTGCGTCGTGCCTACGAGAATATCGCCGATATGGACTACGCCACGCGCTGTGAGGCGTGGTCGGTGGTTTCGGTGCCCGTAAGAAATAGTCGTCTTGCCTCGCTGCATCTGCACCTCTACGAGGTGTTGCGACCCAAGGATGGCTCCGTCGCGGAGCAGGATATGGCTATGCTTGCGGCCTATCCCGGTTATATGCTCTCGCTGTGGGAGCGTGAGGCGCACCGTTACGATATCTATAACTACGCCTACGCCTTAGGTCGTTACGATGCTCTGCATGGGGTGCACTCCACGGCGGCTCTGCGACCTATGTTCAAACGCAAGATATTCAAACGACACGGCACAACGGCTGTGCGCCTGCGCTCGGCTGTGGCCGTGGCCCGCGAGTCTGAGGCGGCGGGTGCTATTGCCGCTATTGACCTCACCGCACCTATGCGTCTCGAAGCGGAGCCGTCGTATATCTCGAAGGCGTCGTTCGCAGAGGCTGTAAATACCATTAAACCATTGAGCGTCGGACTCTCTGTTGTCGACGAGCTGCACGAGGCTATGGTTGCCGAGTGTCTTATGTTCGGAGGGTCGTATAATATTGATATAGAGCACGATATGGGGCGAGATATAGCCGTTACCTACTGCTCGGCCAACGGTGGCGACTATCTGCTGCTCAGCGATAAGGCGGGCATGGACTATACGCTGCCCTCGACGCTCTACTGCCTACCCTCGGGGCATATCTTCGCTATTGGCGACGGCAAGATGTTCGATTGTCAGGTTATTGTCGGCCGTGTGGTCGATGGCGTGATTGCTATCGACGGCATGTTGCCCCTGGCGGGAGAGGCTCACGAGGTGCGCTGCAACGAGCAGGGCCTATACCTCTATGTCGCCCTTAGCGACGACTACCTTTTTGTCGCAGCCGAGTAAACCACCAAGTTATGAGCCTTATTGACGACTTTATCACCTACCTCGAAGCCGAGCGTCGCTATTCACCCCTCACGGTGCGTAACTATCGTCGCGATGTCGATGACTTCCTCGCCTTCTTGGGCCTCAGCCGCGAGGCGTTCGACCCACAGCGCATACGTCGTGCCGATATCGAGGAGTGGATGGCCTATCTGTTCGAGGAGCGTCAGTTGAAGGCCTCGTCGGTAAATCGTGGTGTAGCGTCGCTGCGCACCCTCTGGCATTGGCTCTTGGCTCACGACAAGGTGAAGAGCGATATTGTCAGCTCCATACATCAAAGTCGCACGGCGCGCCGTCTGCCTACGTTTGTTGCCGATAGCCGCATGCGCGATGTTGTCGAGCATCTCCGCGACGATGTCGCCTCGAACGATATGGAGCGTGTGAGGGATGCCCTAATCATAATGCTCTTCTACACATGCGGTTTGCGTCTGGCCGAACTTGCTGCTGCAAGGTGGGGCGACTTTTCGGACAACTACTGCGCGCTACGTGTTGTGGGTAAGGGAGATAAGGAGCGCGTGGCCCCAATACCCTCCGTAACGGCGGAGCTGATAAAAAAGTATCGCGATATAATTTCTTCGCAAAATATTTGCATATATCCAAAAAATGTAGTAATTTTATCAAAGAAAGCAGAGCCTTTGTCCATACGCACGATACAACGTATCGTCGAGCGTGTGTTGCGCGAGGCGGGAGTGCAGGGCAAGGCGTCGCCGCACGTGTTGCGTCATACCTTTGCAACGCATCTTCTCAACGAGGATGCCGACCTGCGCGAGATACAGGAGCTGCTGGGGCATAGTTCGTTGAAGGCCACACAGGTATACACGCACAACAACATCGAGAAGTTGAAGGTGGTCTACGGCATGGCGCATCCTCGCGAGAGGCGGTAGTGGTGCTTAGATTATGGCGACGTAGGCACGAAGTATGCATAATGTATGAGGACAGCGATGCCACGAGAGCATCGTACATTATAAACTTTAATACTTTTGAGCTATGAACGTACAGATTCAGTCAGTAAAGTTTGATGCAGGTCAGCAGTTGCTTGATTTCATTCAGAAGAAGATGGATAGATTGGATCGCTTTGTCGACGAGAGAGCGGGTGATGTGGAGGTTACGTTGCGTTTGGACCCCGACTCTGAAAAGGGCAACAAAGTAGTTATTGTTTCGCTCCATGTGCCGGGTAGTGATATTCGTGTTGAGGAGCGTGCCTTCACCTTTGAGGAGGCGGTGGATAATTCGATGGATGTCATCAAACGCCAGTTGGAGAAGGCTAAGGCTAAGTTCGAAAAGTAGACGGTGCTAAGGTGACGCTTAGCGACACTTAAATAGTTGGGCTGAATGGCAATGTACGTCGTGTACTAACCATTCAGCCCTTTTTTTGCTTCTGCTTGGCCGCGCTGTTGCTTGGCCGTGTGTTTCGGCCTTACAATTATTCGTTCTTCTCGCGCCAAGTGCGTATGTTCTCCGCTACACAATCAATGAGGCGGTCGATGGCTTCGGCAGCCGACCATGCGTTATGTGGCGAGGCGAGCAGACGATACTTGTCGCGTATGCCGTAGAGTGGCGACTCTTTGAGCGGCTCCACCGAGAATACGTCCAATGCTGCGGCCGACACCCATCCGCTATCGAGAGCCTCGGCGAGTGCTGCCTCGTCGATGATGCCACCGCGTGCCACGTTGATGATTATCGACGATGGCTTCATCTTCTGCAACTCTGCGCGACCTACAAGTCCGCGTGTACGCTCATTTAGGGGTGAGTGTACCGATACAATGTCGCTCCATGCCAAAAGCTCGTCGAGCGGCATCTCGGGGTATCCCTCCTCGCGCTTAACGCCCGATGTCGAGAAGTAGGCAACCTCGCAACCGAAGGCCGTGGCTAAACGTGCCACCTCGCGGCCGATATTTCCGAGACCTATGATGCCCCAACGCTTGCCACGAATTTCGTATGTGGTGCGGTCGTAGCAGAAGGCACGGTCGGCAGCGGCGTAGCGACCATCGTGGAAGTACTCGTTGAAATAGACTATGTTACGTGCTAAGGCGAGAGCCGAGGCGAGGGTGGTCTCTGCAACGGATGTTGTCGAGTAGCCCACGGCATTTTTCACCTCTATGCCAAGCTCCTTGGCGGCGTTGAGGTCTACGTTGTTCATGCCCGTGGCGGCTACGCATATAAGTTTCAGGTCGGGCAGCTGGCGCATGGCCTCGCCGTCGATTACCACCTTGTTCGAGATGGCTATATCGGCACCGCGCAGACGCTCTACGACCTGCTCTTTTCGGGTGTTCTCATAGGCTGTGTAGTCGCCCTGAGAGGTTATCTTCTTCATATCGCGACCCGCGATACTGTACTCATCCAAAAAAACGATTTTCTTCATGTCGGGTTAATCTATTTATTGTTATTCACTATCTTTCGTTGTGCTCATCTCGCCAACGAGCGAGCGTATGACTACCGAGGCGCAACCTATGCCGAAGAGGGCGGGGATATAGGATATGGTGCCCACGTTCGACTTCTTGTTCTGCTCCTCGCATAGTATCATCGCCCCCTCTCTCACGGGCTCGGGCGAGAACACGGCCCAAAAGCCGCGCTTGATGCCTATCTTATGCAGTCGCTTTCGTAGCATGTGGGCCAGCGGGCAGTGGTGTGTTTTGGCGATATCCTTAATCTCCATCAGCGTGGGGTCGGTCTTAGCACCTGCACCCATCGAGCTGACAAGGGGTATGCCTCTATCGAGGGAACCTTTGATGAGTGCCAACTTCGGCGAGAGTGTGTCTATGGCGTCGACAACATAGTCGAACGGCGCGCTGTCGAGCAGTTCGTCGGTCTCGTCATCTTTGATAAAGCGGTTGACGATGGTTAACTCAATGTCGGGGTTTATGTCGCGTAGTCGCTCGGCAAGTATCTCGCACTTTGGGCGTCCTATGGTCGAGTGCAGTGCCACGAGTTGGCGGTTGATGTTGCTCTCGGATACGCAGTCGGCATCGGCTATGGTCATGTGTCCCACGCCGGCACGTGCAATCATCTCGGCAGCATAGGCTCCAACACCACCCAAACCGACCACTAGAACATTGGCATTTTGTAATTTTTTCAGCTTCTCGTCACCCAGTAAAAGCGAGGTGCGTTCTAACCATTCGTAGCTCATCTTATAGTTGAAATAATCTATTGTAATTATTTGTTATTGCGTTAATTATAGTTTCTGTATCTTCGCCTCTTATCTCGGCGGCGATAGAGTAAATTTCTTCAATCGGAAGGTTGCTTTCGTCGGTCTCCAAAAAGAGATTTTCAAGCGGGGTGTTT
>JAZRDV010000017.1:0-92766 GCA_045660465.1 Alistipes sp.
ATTTATCGTCAGAAGCGTGCCAGATACAACGCTCGGCGAATTTCGAGTCGATGGGCTGTACCTATCCGTACTGCCCATTGGCGAGATAATTCGTTAGCGGAAGTAGATGGCCGCTTATCACGATAAATTACTCGTCGAGACGCATAATATGCGCCCCCAACGCATTAAGGCGAGTATCAATAGCCCTATATCCGCGGTCTATCTGCTCAATATTCTGTATCGTCGATGTGCCCTCAGCACTCATAGCAGCTATGAGGAGCGCGACACCTGCACGTATATCGGGCGAGGTCATGTTGGCAGCACGCAGCGGCAAGCGGTGGTCGAGGCCGATGACCGTAGCACGGTGCGGGTCGCAGAGGATAATCTGTGCGCCCATGTCGATAAGTTTATCGACGAAGAAGAGGCGACTCTCGAACATCTTCTGATGGATGAGCACCGAGCCATTAGCCTGCGTTGCCACAACGAGGAATATGGAGAGCAGGTCGGGGGTGAGTCCCGGCCACGGAGCATCGGCGATGGTCATGATAGAGCCATCGATGAAGCTCTCGATGCTATAATTATCCTGCTGCGGGATGTAGATATCGTCGCCACGCTGCTCAAAACGGATGCCCATGCGCGCAAACTGCGCGGGGATGATGCCGAGGTTGTCGTACGAGACGTTCTTGATGGTGAGCTCCGAGCGTGTCATAGCCGCCATGCCGATAAAGCTACCCACCTCAATCATATCGGGAAGCATGGTGTGCTCCGTGCCTCCGAGCGACTCCACGCCGTCGATAGTCAGCAGGTTTGAGGCGATACCCGAGATGCGCGCACCCATGCGATTAAGCATCTTGCAGAGCTGCTGCAAGTAGGGCTCACATGCCGCGTTGTAGATTGTGGTGCGTCCCTCGGCCAAGACCGCCGCCATGACGATATTTGCCGTGCCCGTTACCGAGGCCTCGTCGAGAAGCATGTATGTACCCTTCAAGCGGTCGGCCTCGACGGTATAGAACTCGTCGCTGATGTCGAAGTTGAACTTCGCACCGAGCTTCTGGAATCCGAGGAAGTGGGTATCGAGACGACGACGACCAATCTTGTCGCCACCGGGCTTGGGCATGAAGCCCACACCATAGCGGGCCAACAGCGGGCCTATCATCATCACCGAGCCACGAAGACGGCGACAACGCTTGTGGTAGTCGGCCGTGCGCAGATAGTCGAGATTGATATCGGCCGCCGTAACAGCAAAGCTGTCGTCCGACAGACGCTCTACCTTAGCACCCATCGCCGAGAGCAGATCCAAGAGCTGCATCACGTCCGAGATGATGGGAACATTGTTCAACACCACGCGCTCCTTGGTAAGCAACGTGGCACATATAATTTGAAGTGCCTCATTCTTAGCACCCTGCGGCATAATCTCACCTTTAAGACGATGGCCGCCCTCTACCTTAAATAGTGCCATAACAACAAATTTTTATCAAAGGTACAACTTTTTGCGGGACATTCAAAGTATTTACACCACAACTTTTCAACAATCGCACACAACACCCCCTCGCGCACCACGCCATTGGTTGATAATTTTTGCCATTTGGTCTACTTTACACACTAAATAAGTGATATAAGCCTTTGATATTATCCGAAAGGTCGATTTGTATTTTGTATGACGAAATAGAATTTGTTACTTTGCAACACGTAAAAGCAAAAAAAGCAGAGTATGAGCATTCGAAAGTTTATAGAGGAGATTGAGACCGACATCTACTCCACGCCCCAGGAGTCGATATTCATCGGCGACGACATGAGCATCACATCGCATACGTTCGATGACTTCGAGAAGCAAGAGCCCACAAAGATAAATAAGGCGGTGATAATAGTCTGTTACTCGGGCAGTTGTCGCGTAAACATCAACTTAGAGGAGTATGAGATAGAGAGCCCCATGCTCATCACACTCATGCCCGGACATATAATCGAGCCGATAGAGCGCAGTGCCAACTTCGCAATCTACTCGATAGCCCTATCGAAGAGGTTTCTGGATATAATAAACATCCCCGGCTGGCAGCAGCGTTACCTCTCGATGTACAACCACCCGACCACAAAGCTCGACGGCGAGCAGCTTACGACCACACGCATATTCTTCTCCATATTGCGTCGCGCGGCGTTGAACACGGCAAACCCCTTCCGACTGCAAGTTATCGAGAACCTTATACGCGCATTCTACTATGGTGGACTGAGCTCCGCGGAGACACCCTCAACAACCACGACATATAAAAATAGTATCGTCGAGCGCTTCCTGAGCCTCGTACACGAGCACTACCGCACGGAGCGCATGATAGGCTTCTATGCCGACCGCATGTGCTTAACACCCAAATACTTATCGAAGATTGTCAAGGAGCACACGGGACGCTCGGCAGGCGACTGGATAGAGAGCCACGTGATACTCGATGCGCGAGCCATGCTCCAAGGCTCGGATATGACCATACAGCAGATAGCCATGTCGCTCAACTTCCCCAACCAATCGTTCTTTGGCAAGTATTTCAAGCGCGCAACAGGCGTATCGCCCAAGCAGTATCGACGTTCGGGAGGTAAATAGTTAGACCCTGCGCAGTGCCTCAACAAAGTCGGGGTACTCGCTCCACAGAGGCTCGGTCATGAGCCACCACTCGCGGGCCTCGGCACGTGGCGTAGGTCGCTCGGAGGCTATCTCGCGACGGAACGTATCATCGTCGGGATGCTCCTCACGGCGCAGCTCCTCGTAGTAGGCTGCATGGCGTGAGCGCAGCAGTGCGACAATCTTACTATCGAGCTTATCATCACGTCGATATGCCGCCCACAGACGCGCCACAACAGCCTCTGCCGACTTATCGGTGAGGTCGAGAGCGAGGTCGTCGAAAGCCTCCCACTCCTCCATGGCTACATAGCAGAGCGCGAGCAGGTTGACAGCCTCGAAATGATCCTCCGAATCGCTATCCAGGAGCAGTTCCAACTGCGCCATACACATCTCCAAATCGCCAATACGGAAGTGGTCGACAGCCGAGCCATAGAGGATGCTCAACGCCGCACGACTATTGGCATGCTCCCAGCTAAGAGGCATGGCCTCATCCTCGGGCAACGCCTCGGCAAGAGCGAGGAAAGCCTCGTATCGCGCCTCACACGCCTCGGCATAACACCCCTCGGCAACGAGCTTATCAATGAGTCCCTTGCAACGCACAAAGTTATAGCGACCCTCACCCTCCAACTCGAAGGTCTGGTCGGATGTAGGATTAAATTTCAGATTCATAGCGATTGTGTTTACGTATTAGCAACATCATAATACCCGAGAGCACCGCCGTAACACCGCCACCATAGACGTATGCGGCATCGCAAGAGCCCATGCCGACAAACTGACCCGACACAAAGACGAAGCTCGCACAGATAAAGGTCATAAATATAGCGGGCAGCAGCGAGATAAGCACATAGCGCGCCCTACGACGCATGAGCCACGCCGTAATCATCCACAACGTGATGACCGAGAGTGCCTGGTTGGACCATGCGAAGTAACGCCAGATAACGTCGAAGTCGATGAAGGCGATGCCCACGCCCACCACAAAGAGCGGAAGGCTGACCACGAGACGCTTCCATATCGAACGTTGCTCAATGTGCAGCATGTCGGCAACGATAAGACGCGCCGAGCGAAAGGCCGTATCGCCCGAGGTTATGGGCGCAGCAACCATGCCAAGTAGTGCGAGAATACTGCCTATGGTGCCGAGCGTTGATATGGTGATGGTCGACACCGCCGTGCCGGCATCGTTATTCATCTCAGCCATAGCACCGTTAAGCCCCTCAACACCACCAAAGAAGGCCATGGCGACAGCCGCCCACACAAGGGCTATTATCGACTCCGAAATCATCGCTCCGAAGAAGATGGGGCGCGCCTGCTTCTCGGAGGTCATGCAACGCGCCATGAGCGGCGACTGCGTGGCATGAAAGCCCGAGATAGCACCGCATGCGATGCTGATAAAGAGCGTCGGGATGATGGGCAGAGACTCAGCCCTGGAGTGCATATTCTCGAACGATGTAAGCTCGGGGATATCGTAGCCGCCAAAGAGTATCACACCAAACATCGACAGAGCCATGAATATCAGCGCAGCACCAAACAACGGGTATATCTTAGCTATAATCTTGTCGACAGGCAGCACCGTGGCAACAAAGTAGTAGACGATAATCACGGCCACCCAAATCAGGTAGTCGATACCCGTCATCGAGACCAAAATCTTTGAGGGCGTAACGATAAAGACGCCACCCACCAGGACCATGAGCAGCGGAATCATAACAACCGTAAACCTGCGCATACCCTCACCCAGATACTTGCCTACCGTTTCGGGGAGACTGCGACCGTCGTTGCGCAGCGATATGACACCCGCCACAAAGTCGTGCATGGCACCCATGAATATACCGCCAAGCGTAATCCACAGAAAGGCCACAGGACCATAGCAAGCACCGAGCACCGCACCAAAGATGGGGCCCGTACCTGCAATGTTGAGCAACTGAATGAGGAAGATACGCCAGCGCGGCAACGGTATGTAGTCGACACCATCGTATAAAGTTTTTGACGGCACGGGGGCTTTATCATCGAGTTTTACAACGCGACCAAGCAGGCCCCCATAGAGAAAATAGGAGGCGACGAGCAGTGCCAAACAGCAAAAAAACGTTATCATCGTAAAAAAAGTCAGGTTAATGGTGCGAATTTAATAAAAAATTACGATATTTGCACCGTCAAACCAAAAAGTTTGACCAGATAGGTTGCCTTAATAGCTCAGTCGGTAGAGCACTTCATTCGTAATGAAGGGGTCGGGGGTTCGAGTCCCCCTCAAGGCTCAGGGCGCAAGTGAGACGCCAAGTAGCAGGAAGTTGTCAGTGCACGGCAGTTTCCTGTTTTTTTTGTAATCTTAAACGGTTAAGAGGGCTAACCCGAGGGTTAGGGTATAGCGATGATATGCTCTTTGATGCGAGCATCAGAGCACTACATCGCCATACCTATCGACACTAAAAGTGTCGCCCTCTTAACCCTATACATCGCTTTGAGGCTGACTCGAATGTTGGAGGGGTTGAGCCGATAGGATAGTGTTTTATTGCTCGGCTTACAGCCTGCGCCGTTTTTATTTGGTATCGGCTCCACTGCTTCGCAGTTCGAGTCCCCCTCAAGGCTCAGGCGCAAGTGAGACGCCAAGTAGCAGGAAGTTGTCAGTGCACGGCAGCTTCCTGTTTTTTTTGTGCCTTGCTACGTTAAGAGGGCTAACCGAAGGTTAACACGATAGCAATGGTGGGATTAAGGAGTTTAGAGAAATTAAGGAGTTTAAGGAAGTCAGGAATTCCAAATCGTTAATTTCCTTATTATCACGTTGTCCCATTGTCCCATTGTCCCATTGTCGCACTGTCCCATTGTCCCATTGTCTTTTTTGGACTTTGAGACTATGAGACTATGAGACTATGCGACGACGCGGCCGACAATAATCTCGCGCACCAATGGGTAGTAGTGGGTAGATGTAGGTAATTATGGGTAGTTGTGAGCGATTATTTTGGCGCGCTACCCACTACTACCTACTGCTACCCATAACTACCCACAACTACCCACAACTACCTATAACTCTGCGCGCACCAACCAATAAACCTCGCGCGAAGCGCACCTTACCTTTGAGGCAAAACTTCGTAATGCCTCGACTTTGCTACGGCTCGGCATAGTGAACACATTCACTCTGCTCTCGCCTGAATCGCAAAGTTCACCTTTCACCTTTCACCTTTCACTTTTCTCTCCTCCAAATCTCTGATTTGGTTTTTCGCGGAATTTTACGTATCTTTGTATGATATATGTACGTAAAAGAGCCAATGAGACGGTTTTTAACACTTATAACGCTGCTAATCTGCATGTTGCACCATGCAGAGGTGATGCACGCCCAATATTATAGTTGGGGTGCTGATCCCGCATCGTTTCGTTGGCGACAGATGAAGAGCGAGAATTATCGCGTCATATACCCCGACACAGCACAAATCGTCGGCCAGCGCATGCGCTGTTACCTCGATGCCGTGTCGAGCGACATAAGCTACGGTTATCTCTATCCGCAGATGTCCATACCCTTTGTCGTGCACCCCGCGAACATGCGCTCTAACGGCCTGGTGATGTGGCTGCCCAAGCGCGTGGAGTTTATCTCGGCACCCGCCATTGAGAGCTACTCCATGCCGTGGGTAAAGCAGCTCGTGGCGCACGAATATCGCCATGCCGTGCAGTACAACAACCTAAATCGCGGCTTCGTCAAGGCACTGAGCTATGTGATAGGTCAGCAGAGCTCGACCATAGGCCTGCTATTCATGCCGCTATGGATGATGGAGGGCGACGCCGTGATGACCGAGACGGCGATGTCGACATTCGGACGAGGCCTCCAACCATCATTCACGATGGCCTACCGCGCATACGGCAACGTGGCAGATGAGTTCCGAAACATCGACACATGGTTTTGCGGCTCCTACAAGCACCACATCCCCGACCACTATGCCCTCGGATACCTCATGTGCCGATATGGCTACAACCGATATGGCGGCGTCATAGGCAACGACATTGCGTGGCTCTCGGTGCGACGTCCCTACATGATTGTATCGACATCATGGATGTTGAAGAGGCTCTACGGAACATCGCAGCCACAACTCTTCGACGACACATTCCGCGAGCTTACAGCCCACTGGCAGCCCCTCGAAGAGGTCGATGCCTCAACCACACCGATAGCCATCAACGAGCCGACAGCCTACACCGAGTATGCCTATCCGATGCCCTACGAAGACAAGACCCTTGCCCTAAAAACAGACCTCGACAGCCCCTCGGCCTATGTACTCATAGATAGCCTTGGCAACGAGCAACGCATGAGGTATACGGGCTCCGTGTCGTCGCGTCCGGCACTCGACAGCTCGGGACGCATCTGGTGGACAGAGTATAAGCGCAGCCTGCTCTTCGACCAAAAGGTGGGCTCCGAGGTGTGCTACATGGATAGCGACAGACGCATACACCGCGTACCGAAGTCGCGCAATGCGCTCTACGTAACGCCCATCGACAGCGGCAAGGTAGCATGGGTAGAGTACGACTACAACGGCTCCTACACCATAATACACAACGGCCTCGCGGCCGAGAGGCGCGCCACACGGCTGCCCCTCGACAAAGAGGTACACGGCATGGCATGGGACAACAAAACGGAGGCTCTCTACCTGCTCATCACCGACGACCGAGGCATGCACATAGCGCGCCTTGCGAACGACACCCTATCGACCGTTACACCGCCGGCCTACACCACGCTGAGCGACCTGCGCGCCAAAGATGGACGCCTATACTTCGGCTCGATAGCCTCGGGACGCGACGAACTACACTGCTACGACCTTGCCACCGAGCGCGAAATGAGACTCTCAACATCGAAGTACGGCTCATTTGCGCCAATGCCCTCGGATAGCAGCAGCGTACTTGCCACGACGTACGACAAGCGTGGTTATATGCCTGTGCGCCAGCGCATAGACACAGTACATGAGGTTATACGCGCACCCCATCCGCCCATGTTGATGCTTCCGCGAGTGAAGGATTGGGATGTCGTAAATCTCGACACGGTACGTTTCAGCCGCGAGGTGGCCGACAGCATAACACGAGCGACACCCCCGAAGCGTTTCCGTCGTGCGCTACACGCCTTCAACATACATAGTTGGGCACCGCTATCCTACGACCCCTACTCGATTGTCGAGCAGAGCCGCATATCGTTCAACCTCGGAGCGACCATCATGTCGCAAAACATACTCTCAAACACCGAGGGCTTCCTCACATGGGGCTGGAACCATGCCGAAGGCTCGGTATTCAAGGGGACGATACGCTACAAGGGTTTGGGCGTAAATCTATGGGTAGAGGGCACTTATGGCGGTAGGCAGAAGTTATACACCGTATATCAACTCGACTCCGAAAACGGCATCATGAAGCCCGACGTCCCAAAACTCGGCAAGTACTACTCGATAGGCGCAGGTGCTACACTGCCGATGCTCATACAGCACGGCTACTTCACCTCTCAGGTTACACTCTCGGCGGGATGGAACTTCTCGAACGGCATGGTCGCAGATGTCAAGAAGTTTAAGATAGAGGATGGCAAGATAACCAACTTCGAGACGGTAGGCTACAAGGAGGGCGTACACCTTCTGCAAGCCACCGTAGGCTATCAGAGCGTTGCTCGCCAGGCACACAGAGACTTCCTGCCCCCGTGGGCCGTGGCCCTATCGGCGACATACGCGCTCAACCCCGCAACCGATGCGTTCGGGCACTTAGCAGTGCTCTACGGTAAGCTCTATACGCCCGGCTTCGCGAAGCACCACTCGCTGTCGTTGGCCGTGTCGTACCAGACATCCATCGGAGGCTTCAAGTCCCCAACCGTACTCTCGGGCTTGGCCTTCAAGTCGACAAAGCTGCTGCCTCGCGGCTTCGACTCGCACGACATCGAGAATAGAAACTACATAGCAACATCTTTGAACTATCAACTACCCGTATGGTATCCCGACGGAGGATGGTGCGGCGTGATATTCTTCAAGCGACTGAGGCTCAACATAGGTGCCGACTACGCCTCATACGACAAGGCGTCGCTCGGCAAATTCAAGACACTGCCCACAATGGAGTCGAAAAATCACTTCATAAGCGGGCGAGAGGTTGCCGGTGGTGCTATACATGCCGGCTCGCACATAGGCCAGTACGACGCGCTGCACGATGGTGAGCTGTCGCTTCTGACCGAACGACGTCAACGCATACTATCGCTTGGCTGCGACATAACGACAGACTTCAACCTCTTTACCATGCCGAGTGCAGCGACGATGTCCGCAACGCTATCGCTCTATTGGCGTCATGCACCGCACATACCAAGCAAAAATAACAAACTCTATGTATCATTTGGCTTAGGATTGCCGTTTTAGACTGAGAGACAAGCCCGAAGATTAGAGACAGACTAAGAATAAATCAGAAAAACCTAACGAATATGGCTACGAAGAAACAGACTGACAGACGCAAACTGACATGGAAACAGTGGACGATTATCGGCTTATGGTGTTGCTTAACCATAGGTGTCATTGCCCTCAGCACGCTCTTCATCCTCGCTAAAAACGAGGTGCTGGGCCCCATGCCGACCTTCGACGAGTTGGAGAACCCGAAGACCAACCTCGCCACGCAGATATACTCGGCCGATGGCGATGTGCTGGGCACCTACTTCATCGAGAATCGCACATATCTCCCCTACGAGGAGCTCTTCCCCGCAGATAGAGATAAGTGGCTCGTAATCGACGGACACCCGCTACCCCCCATCGTTGCGGCACTGTTAGCAACCGAAGATGTACGTTTCTTCGACCACTCGGGCATCGACTTTCAGGCTACGGCACGCGCGGGCATCAAGACCGTGCTACTGAGCCAGAGCGAGCAGGGTGGCGGTAGTACCATCACGCAGCAGCTCGCCAAGAACCTCTACAAGACGCGTATGAGCAGTCGCGGCATGGAGGGTAAGGCTGGCACCATAGCGGCAAAGGCCCAAGAGTATGTCATCGCCACACAGCTCGAACACAACTACACCAAGGAGGAGATTGTAGCCATGTACCTCAACACGGTGGAGTTCTCGAACTCGAACTTCGGCATCAAGTCGGCCGCCAACAACTTCTTCGGCAAGGAGCCGTGCGACTTAGCCATAGAGGAGGCCGCCGTTATTGCCGGTCAGGTGAAGGCCCCGGGAGCATACGCACCGCTACGTCGTGGCGAGCCCAACCCCAAGGCCTTGGAGCGTCGTAACCTCGTGCTCTCGCGCATGGTGGCCGCAGGAGCCATCCCCGCGAGCATGGCCGACTCGCTAAAACAGAAGCCCATAGACCTCTCGCGCTACCACCGCGTGGCTGATGCCCACAACGAGGGCTCGGCAACATACTTCCGCGAGATGGTGCGCCGCACAATGACGGCCCAGAAGCCCGTGCGCGAGAGCTACTACAACGATTGGGACTACAACGTGGCACTCAACGAGTGGAACAACAACCCCATTGTCGGCTGGTGCAACAAGAATCAGAAGGCCAATGGCGAGAACTACGACATCTACCGCGACGGTTTGAAGATATACACCACCGTCGACTCACGCATGCAGCAGTATGCCGAGGCGGCCATGGCGGAGCACATGCGCGATGTTGTGCAGCCACGCATGTACGAGCAGATGCGCTACCGCAAGACGCCCTACGTCGACCTCAGCCAGGATAAGATAAATGCCAAGATTGAGGCCGGCATGCGCCAATCAGACCGCTGGCGCAACCTTGCGAAGGAGGGTCTGAGCGAGCAGGATATAAAGGCGACATTCGACATGCCCACGTCGATGCGCGTATTTACCTACAAGGGCATACGCGACACGGTGATGACACCGCGCGACTCGGTCATCCACCACAAGGGTATCATGCGCGCAGGATTTGTGGCCATAGACCCCACAACGGGATATGTTCGCGCCTATGTCGGAGGCCCCAACTACCACTACTTCAAGTACGACGCCGCGATGCAGAGCCGCCGACAGGTAGGCTCAACAGCAAAGCCCTTCATCTACACCTTTGCCATCGACCACCTCGGACTTACGCCCTGCACCCCCGTACCCAATCAGCCGGTATCTATCGACACCCCCGCAGGCGTATGGTCGCCCAAGGAGGCGGGCAATGTCGAGTACACGGGTGTCCACCCCCTCTATTGGGGCTTGGCCAACAGCCGTAACAACTATTCGGCATGGATTATGAAGGAGGCGAAGCGTCCCGAGGCTGTGGCCGACTTCATCCACGACATGGGTATCAAGGGATATGTCGACCCCGTAGTATCGCTGTGCCTCGGCTCGTACGACAGCAACCCCTACGAGATGACCTCGGCATACTGCACCTTCGCCAATAAGGGTGTACGCATAGACCCCATCTTCGTAACACGCATCGAGGATAACCAGGGCAACGTGCTGGCTACGTTCACACCCACAACAAACCATGTTCTGAGCCACGACATCGCCTACACGATGATTACCATGATGCAGCGCGTGGTAACTATGGGTACGGGCCGACGCCTAATTTACGAGTTTGGCTTCGACGACGTGGAGATAGCCGCCAAGACGGGTACGACAAACGACAACATCGACGCATGGTTTATGGCCGCCGTGCCCAACCTCGTTATGGGCTGCTGGGTAGGTGGCGAGGAGAACAACATACACTTCTCACATAGTGCCGACGGCTCGCGTATCGCGCTGCCCATCACGGGTAAGTTCCTCAAAAAGGTCTTCAACGATGGCACGCTGGGCGTAAGCCGCAGCGACCGCTTTGAACGCTCGGAGAACCCGCCGAAGTACAACTGCGAGTCGAACATGGAGGAGCAGACTGAGGAGTCATTGTTGCCGAGCGGAGAGTTTATCTTCGACGACTTCGAGGATTAGTTTTAACAATTCAGATACCAAGTAATAACCATTAAAAACATAACATTATGAAGATTGCAATAGTTGGCGCAAGTGGCGCCGTAGGACAGGAGTTTCTCTCGATATTGGAATCTCACCCCATGCCCATCGAGGAGCTTCGCCTCTTTGGCTCGAAGCGTAGCGCGGGCAAGGTATATCGCTTTCGCGGCGAGGATATCGTCGTTCGCGAGTTACAGCACAACGACGACTTCAAGGATATAGACGTGGCACTAACCTCGGCAGGAGGCTCTACCTCACTCGAATTTGCCGAGACCATCACACGCCATGGAGCCTTCATGATTGATAATTCGAGTGCCTTCCGCATGGACGAGGATGTACCCCTCGTTGTGCCCGAGGTAAATGGTGAAGATGCCTTCAACGCCCCGCGCCGCATCATCGCCAACCCCAACTGCACAACCATACAGATGGTCGTAGCGTTGGGTGCTATCGAGCGTCTCTCGCACATCAACCGCGTGCATGTGGCCACCTACCAGTCGGCAAGTGGCGCAGGTGCTACGGCCATGCAGGAGTTCGAGGAGCAGCACCGAGCTATCGTCGAGGGTCGCGAGCCTAAGGTCGAGAAGTTCGCCTATCAGCTCGCCTACAACCTCATACCCCACATCGACGTATTCCAGGACAACGACTACACCAAGGAGGAGATGAAGATGTTCTACGAGACGCGCAAGATTATGCACTCCGACATCCGCACCTCGGCAACGTGTGTGCGTGTTCCTGTGATGCGCGCCCACTCGGAGGCTATATGGGTTGAGACCGACGAGCCACTCAGCGTTGAGCAGGTGCGCGAGGCCTTCGCCAATGCCCCCGGCATCGTACTCGTGGATGAGCCCCGAGATAAGAAGTACCCCATGCCGCTCTTCGTGCAGGGCACCGACCCTGTGTACGTTGGCCGTATCCGCAAGGATTTGTGCAACGAGAAGGGCATCACCTTCTGGTGCGTAGCCGACCAGATTCGCAAGGGCGCAGCCCTCAACGCGATACAGATTTTGGAGTTGTTAGCCGGAAAACAGTAAGTCGCATGCCGACAAAGGGCATAGCAAAAGGCAATTTGAAATTATTTTCGCCTCCCTGTTGCAATTGACTATATTTTTGCATACCTTTGTCGCAAATATCTATGATAAGTAGGTAGGTTTAGTGTAAACAGAGACAAAAAAAAGAATAAATAATTAAACTAATAATAACCTAAAAAAACTACAATTATGGAAATTCCATTTGCAGAAGCGTATCGAATTAAGATGGTTGAGCCTTTGAAGAAGAGCACACGTGAGCAGCGTGAGCAGTGGCTCAAAGAGGCTCACTACAACCTCTTCGGTTTGAAGTCAGAGCAGGTTTACATCGACTGTCTCACCGACTCGGGTACAGGTGCCATGAGCGACCGTCAGTGGGCAGCTATGATGACCGGCGACGAGGCTTATGCAGGCTCAAAGTCATTCTTCGAGCTTAAAGAGACCATCGGTCGCCTCACAGGCTTCGAGTACGTTATCCCCACACACCAGGGTCGTGCTGCCGAGAACGTATTGTTCTCACACCTTGTAAAGGCTGGCGACATCATCCCCGGCAACTCACACTTCGACACCACTAAGGGTCATATCGAGTTCCGCAAGGCTACCGCTTTGGACTGCACTATCGACGCAGCTAAGGATACTCAGCTCGAGATTCCCTTCAAGGGCGAGGTAGACTGCGCTAAGTTGGAGAAGGCTTTGGCCGAGAACGCTGAGAAGATTCCCTTCATCATCGTTACCGTTACGAACAACACTGCCGGTGGTCAGCCCGTATCTATGAAGAACCTTCGCGACGTACGTGCCATCGCCGACAAGTATGGCAAGCGCGTTGTATTCGACTCAGCACGTTTCGTTGAGAACGCATACTTCATCAAGACCCGCGAGGAGGGTTATGCCGACAAGACTATCAAGGAGATCGTTAAGGAGATGTTCTCGTATGCTGACGGTATGACCATGTCGTCTAAGAAGGATGGTTTGGTTAACATGGGTGGTTTCATCGCTACACGTCACGAGGATTGGTACGAGGGTGCTAAGCGTTTCTGTATCCCCTTCGAGGGCTTCCTCACATACGGTGGTATGAATGGTCGTGATATGGCTGCTTTGGCCGTAGGTCTTGACGAGAACACCGAGTTGGAGACTATCGAGACTCGTATCAAGCAGGTACAGTACCTCGCTGCTAAGCTCGACGAGTATGGTATTCCCTACCAGCGTCCCGTAGGTGGCCACGCATTGTTCGTTGACGCCGACAAGGTGCTTACCAACATTCCTAAGGAGGAGTTCCCCGCACAGACACTCGCTATCGAGCTCTACTTGGAGGCTGGTGTTCGTGGTTGCGAGATTGGTTACATCCTCGCTGACCGCGACCCCGTAACTCGCGAGAACCGTTTTGGTGGTCTCGACTTGTTGCGCTTGTGCATCGCACGTCGTTCGTACACCAACAACCACATGGACGTTATCGCTGCTGCGTTGAAGAACGTTTACGACCGTCGTAACGAGATTAAGCGCGGTGTGAAGATTGTATGGGAGACTGAGCTCATGCGTCACTTCACCGTAAAACTCGAGCGTTTGTAATTTGAGTTGATGCTAATGCCGCGATATGCGGCAAAGCAATAGTTAACCCATCAGGGCTGTACCGAAAGTACTCTCCCTGATGGGTTACTTTTTTTTACTATGCGACACGTAGCATAGTTGGGCAGAGCATAGAAAAGTAATGGGGCTACGCGACTATTCGCGCAGCCCCATTTTCGTGTTTACCCTCAAACGACAACGTCACGTTATCGTGTAACGAGGATAAAACTACTCCTCCATCAGATTGATGAAATCAGGATTAGAGATATTCTTCATAAGAGCCTCGATAAACTCCTCCTCATACTCCTTAACAGCCTCCTCGGCCTTTGTCTTATCCTCCTCAGAGAGTTTTGCCTGCCATGCTTCAACAGCCTCGCCGACAGCCTTGAACTCCTCGGCATTGCCCTCGTTCAAAGCATCAATCATATCCTCTACATAGGCCTTAGCCTGCTCCTCAACGGTGAGGGGCTTCTTCTGCTCGCTTGCGCATGCTACAACGAGCAACGCAACAGCCAAAAACGATAATAGTTTCTTCATAATGTAGCTCTATTAATAGTTAAACATCTGCTCCGCAGAGCTCCCGCTCTACTCCTCAAACTCCAAGTCGTACTCGGCAAGGACAGCATTTGCAACGGCCTTGTCGCGCTCGTCCAACTCCGAATACCACCTCTCCATCTCGGCAACAGCCTCCTGAACGGCTGCATCGTCGTCGTTATCAATTGCTTCGAGGATTGTCAGTGCATGGTAGTCGGCCAGCTCACCTATGGTAGGCTCACCCCATGAGTCATCGTCGCCACCACACTCGAACTCTTCAACTTCGTACTCGTCGTAGTACTCCTCTTCCTCCTCTTCCAAAGCGGCAAGGGCCTCCTCTTCATAGGCGGCAACAGCCTCGTCGGCCTTAGCCTTATCCTCCTCAGAGAGAGATTCGTACCAAGCGTCAATCTCCTCAGCGAGAGCCAGCAATGCGGCTTCGTCCTCATTCTCGGCAATCTCGATAAGCTGCTTTGCATACTCTACGGCCTTCTGCTCAACAGTAGGCTCAGCCTTCTTCTGCTGGCCACACGCTACGAGCAACATGGCAACAGCCAAAATAGATAAAAACTTCTTCATACTATTAGATTTTAGGTTGATAACTTGCCTGAAAATTATGTACATGTAACACAAAGATAGGAATTTTACACTCATTTACAAAATTTTGGTCTGTAAAATTCTTGCGAAAAAGATAATTGCGGATGCACTGTTTACCAATTTTTGCGTAACTTTGTGGTATGAAACTCACATTTCTGGGCACCGGAACATCGCAGGGTGTACCCGTCATAGGCTGCTCGTGCGAGGTATGTCGCTCGGCGGATAGGCGCAATAGGCGACTGCGCACCTCGGCCATGGTCGAGGTCGGAGGCTTACGTCTAATTATCGACGCAGGGCCCGATTTCAGAGAGCAGATGCTCCGCGAGGATGTGCGCCATATCGACGCGCTACTGCTCACACACGAACACAAAGACCATACGGGAGGCATCGACGACGTGCGCGCCTTCAACTTCGTGGACTACCCCACGATTCACACAATACATATATACGCGCCCGCGCCCGCGATACGCACCCTACGCAAGGACTACGACTATGCCTTTGCCGAGGATAAGTACCGTGGAGTGCCCGTCATCGAGCTACACACCATCGACACGCAGCAACCCTTCGTTGTCGAGGGTGTGGCCATTACGCCCATCGTCGGCCACCACTCGTCGCGCTTTCGCTCGGTGGGCTACCGCATAGGCGATATGGCCTATCTAACGGATTTTAGCTATATCGACGACGCGGAGTGCCGCAAGTTGGAGGGCGTAGAGTGTCTGGTGGTAAATGCCCTTAGGTGGGAGCCCCACGACTCGCACTTCTCGGTGGGCGAGGCCATAGAGCTTATTAGACGCGTAGGCGCACGTCGCGCCTATCTGACACACCTATCACACCGCATAGGCCTACACGACGAGGCATCGAAGCGCATGCCCGCAGGTGTTGAGATAGCCTACGACGGCCTAACAGTTTATGTTGACGAATAGTTTGACAATATGAAGAGATATCTTAACGGAAAAGTTGTTGTTATCACAGGAGCCTCATCGGGTATCGGCGAGGCCATGGCACGCGAATACAGCAAGATGGGGGCCAAGGTGGTTCTCGGAGCACGCCGCGAGGAGGAGTTGAGGCGTGTGGCAGATGACATTAAGGCTGCGGGAGGAGCAGTTGCATACGTCGCATGCGACGTGGTGAGCGAGGAGGAGTGCAAGAGGCTTATCGACACGGCCATCGACAACTTCGGTGGTATCGATGTGCTTATCTGCAATGCCGGACTCTCGATGCGTGCACTCTTTGACGAGTGCGACCTCAAAGTCCTGCACCGTCTGATGGATGTAAACTTCTGGGGCACGGTCAACTGCACGAAGTACGCGCTACCGTGGCTACAAAAGTCTAAGGGGTCGCTCGTCGGCATATCATCAGTTGCCGGCATCCACGGACTACCGGGCCGCACCGGATACTCGGCATCGAAGTACGCCATGACAGGTTTTCTCGACACCATTCGCGTAGAGAACTTGAAGAAGGGTCTCCATGTGATGACGGCATGCCCGGGCTTCACCGCCTCTAACGTGCGCTTCTCGGCACTCACGGCCGACGGCACACAGCAGGGTGAGACCCCGCGCAACGAGGCCAAGATGATGACCCCCGAGCAGGTGGCACACATCGTAGCGCGCGGCATACACCGCCGCAAGCGTCTATGCCTGATGGAGTGGGAGGGACGAGGCACACACCTTCTAAAAAAGTTCTTCCCCGCACTCGTAGACCGCCTCTTCTACGCCGCGATGGCCAAAGAGCCCGACTCGCCGTTGAAGTAATGACCGACACATATAGTAAAAGAGCCCAAAAGTCGCATTGCACTTTTGGGCTCTTTCTTATCAGTCTCTACGCCTATACGATACCCTCAACAGTACCATCCTCGGCCAGGTGTATGTTACCCGCCTGGGGCGTCTTGCTCAGACCCGGCATACGCATGATGTCGCCGGCCAACGCCACGATGAAGCCGCTACCCGCATTGAGCTCGATATCCTTAATGTTTATCTCGAAGCCCTCGACAGAGCCGTAACGCTTGGGATCGGCACTGAACGAGAACTGCGTCTTGGCGATACAAACGGGAAGATGTCCCATCTCCCACTTCTCCAACAACTCAATCTGCTTCTTTGCCTTAGGGCCAAAGACCACAGAGCCGGCACCGTAGATGTTCTTGGCCACCTTCGTAATCTTCTCCTTGATGCTGTCTTCGAGGTCGTAGGCATACTTGATAGGCTCCGACGGCTGCGTCTCGATAAGCTCAACGGCGGCACGTGCAAGGTCGGCAGCACCTGCGCCACCCTCCGTATAGGCGTTGTTTATCACGCAACGCACGCCAAGCTCCTCGCAGTGCTTCATGACCATCTGAATCTCCTCGTCGGTATCGCTGGCAAAGCGGTTGAAGCATACAAGGACGGTCTGACCGAACTTTTTCAGATTGGCCACATGACGGTCGAGGTTTGCAAAGCCCTGCTGCAAGCCCTCTGCGTTAGGCAACTTTATCTCGGCCTCGGGCACGCCACCATGCATCTTCAACGCGAGGGTCGAGGCTACAAGAACCGTAAGGTCGGGTTTGATGTCGGCCTGACGGCACTTTATGTCGAGGAACTTCTCGGCACCGAGGTCGGCACCGAAGCCCGCCTCGGTAACGGTATACTCGGCATGTGTCATAGCCATCTTCGTGGCGATGACCGAGTTACAGCCATGCGCGATATTTGCAAACGGGCCACCGTGGATAATCACGGGGTTGTGCTCCGTAGTCTGCACCAAGTTGGGGTTGATGGCATCCTTCAACAGCGCAACGACAGCTCCCGTAACACCAAGGTCGTCGACCGTAAGCGGGGTGTCGTCATAGCGCACGCCGAGCACGATGCGACCAATGCGCACGTACAAATCCTCGACATTACGCGCAAGGCACAAGATAGCCATAATCTCCGATGCGGGGGTGATATCGAAGCCTGTCTCGGTGGGTATGCCGTTTGTCGAGCCTCCCAAGCCCGAGACGATATTACGCAGCGAGCGGTCGTTCATATCGAGCACACGACGCCACATGACGCGCTTCAAACCCACCTGCTTCGAGCGGTTGTGGTACAGGTAGTTGTCCAGCAGCGCGGCGATAAGGTTATTGGCCGAGGTGATGGCGTGGAAGTCGCCCGTAAAGTGTAGGTTGATATCCTCCGAGGGCAGCACCTGAGCATAGCCACCACCCGTCGCGCCACCCTTCATACCGAAACAGGGGCCGAGCGAGGGCTCACGGAGGGCGATAATAGCCCTCTTGCCTATGTGGTTAAGACCCATGCCGAGGCCGATGCTCACGGTAGTCTTGCCGACACCCGCCTTGGTAGCTGTGATGGCCGTAACGAGTATAAGGTGATTTTTGGCAACCTGCTTCTCGTCAATAAGCTTATAAGGTATCTTAGCGATATACTTGCCATAATTAAATACCTCATCCTCGGGGAAGCCTGCCTGGGTAGCTATCTCGCGTATATTCTTTAACTTCGTCTCGCGAGCAATCTCAATATCTGTCTTCATATCTATATCGTTTTTTGAAATTATTATCATCTTGTCTTGTACCATAATCGTACAATTGCATGAGCAAAATTATAGAAAATTTCGTAAACTACACGATTATTTACCAATGTTTTGTATTCTTATTTTTTATACATATATAAGCATAACAGATAGTCGGCGCGCGAGGCCTCTCGGCCACATACGACGGTCGTAGAGAGAGGTTTACATCGCTGTTTATAGACCAAGAGACCCGAAAAATTTTCAGGTCTCTCGAACTCCTATCTGCTGCATACGTTGCAACTAAATCACGCCACGCACCCTATCATCAAAGGCCGTGAGAGCTGCCTTCGCACCCTCGCCCATGGCGATTATAATCTGCTTGTAGGGCACCGACGAGACGTCGCCCGCGGCATAGACACCCGGTAGGTTTGTGCGGCAGTGTGCGTCGATGATAATCTCGCCTATGCGCGTCTTCTCCAACTGCTCGAAGGGCTGACTGTTGGCACTAAGGCCAATCTGCACAAATACTCCGTCCAACTCCAAGAGGCTCTCCTCCTCCGTCTGGCGGTTTCTGAGTTGCAGGGCCGTTACCTTCTCGCCACTGCCCACAACCTTCTTGGTCTCGGTAGAGGTCAAAACCTCAACATTGGGCAGGCTGCGCAGCTTATCCTGCAACACCTGATCGGCCTTCATGCTATCCATAAACTCGATTACCGTAACCTTCTGACAGATGCCCGCAAGGTCTATGGCCGCCTCGACACCCGAGTTACCACCACCTACGACCGCAACCCTCTTACCTGCATAGAACGGGCCATCGCAGTGGGGGCAGAATGCCACACCACGACCGATATACTCCGACTCGCCCTCGACATTCAGACGACGCCAGCCCGCACCCGTGGCGATGATGACCGCCAGAGCTGTGAACAGCTCGCCACCCACAACCTTCACCCTCTTCTGCGCGCCGAGGAGCTCTGTCGACTCTATACGACGATTCTCGAAGAGCTCTATGGGATAGTGCGTGAGGTGCGCTCTAAGGTTGTCGGCAAGCTCGCTTCCGGTGGTGTAAGGCACCGATATCATATTCTCGATACCTACGGTCTCCTTAACCTGACCACCAATACGCTCGGCCAAGATTGCTACACGCAGACCCTTACGCGCCGAGTATATGGCTGCCGAGGCACCCGCAGGGCCACCACCCAACACAACAACGTCGTAGTTGCGCTCCACGCCCTCAGCCGCGGTCTCGGCCACATCGGCGGATGGGTACTTGGCCTCCAACTTCTCCAACAACTCGCCAAGCGAGCCTCGTCCCACATGCAACAACTCGCCACCGACAAATACGCTCGGCACAGCCTGAACACCTTTAGCATCGACCTCCGCCTGGAAGAGCGCACCATCAACCATTTCGTGGCTTATCGAGGGATTAAGCAGCGCAAAGATGTTGAGCGTCTGCACCACATCGGGACAGTTAGTGCACGTAAGCGATATGTACGTTACAAGGTGTATATCGCCTTGCAAGGCACCGATACGGCGCGCTATACCCTCGTCGGGAAGGTTCTTGCCCTTGCCGTCGGCATTGAGTATCGCGAGCAACAGCGACGTGAATTCATGGCCGTTGGGAATACCACGGAAGGTGATACCCGTGGGTAGGCCATCTTTCAGAATATCAAAGGCCAAGCTATCGCCATCGGCCTCATGATACGCCACGTCGATGTGCGATGATGTGGTTGAGAAATCGTTGAGAAACTCCACCATCTGGGCACCCTCCTCGCGCTTCGGCGAGATGCGGGCCGACAGTGTATATCGAGACTCCAAGCTACCGAATATCTCGGTTACCTGCTGGATGATTGATTGGTCTAACATATTGGGCGTCAATTTATCGGTTGTGAGTAGTTTGTGTTTTGAAAGGGATGACTAAAAAGTAAAGTAGCCATCCCAATTTTTTCAGATTGTATCTAATTATATTTTGCCTACAAGGTCGATGCTGGGCTTCAACGTCTCGTTACCCTGCTTCCACTTTGCGGGGCACACCTCGCCGGGGTGGTTGGCCACGAAGATGGCAGCCTCAACCTTGCGAACCAACTCGTCGGCATTGCGGCCGATGCTGTTGTCCTGAATCTCGGCAATCTTAACCTTACCCTCGGGATTTACGAGGAACGTTCCGCGATAGGCCATGCCGTCCTCCTCGCTCATCACACCGAAACCGCGGCTGAGAACACCTGTGGGGTCGGCCAACATCGGGTAGTTAATCTTGCGGATGCTCTCCGATGCGTCGTGCCATGCCTTGTGCACGAAGTGTGAGTCGGTGCTTACGGAGTAGACCTCAACACCTAAGCTCTTCAACTTCTCGTACTTCTCGGCGAGGTCAACAAGCTCGGTGGGGCACACGAAGGTGAAGTCGGCGGGGTAGAAGAAGAATATAGCCCACTTGCCCTTTACGTCGTCGCTCGATACTGTTGCGAAGTTACCATTGAGATAAGCCTGTACTTTGAACTCAGGAAGCTGTGCATTGATAATTGATGTCATAGTTGTAAATGTTTTATTAGTTAATATTATTTTAGTTTATCCTTCTCTTAGTATAATTATATGATATTGTTATTTGATTAACTATAACCATATCTTATCCTGGTGCAAAAGTACACAAAATAATTCACGCTGCAATAGTTTTGCGTAAAATGTTGAATCATATATTTTTATAGGCTTATAAGCAAAATATATACCGTAGATGCAACCCTTTAACCGAATACTATTTGGCAGGGCATAAAAGGTCAGCGCAGATGACCAAAAATTCAAATTAGCCATCCGCCACACGCGCTACGCTACCCGCCTACGCAACACATCGCCCGACATACGCTATTAACAGACTGTGCTCTTTTAGGTTTCGGTTATTAGTGCCCGTTATCCGTTATGAACACCTGAAACAAAAAAAGCGAGTTGACTCCAAAGAGTCCCCCGCTTCAAATGTTTTCACAACGGAAAAATCCTTATTGTGATTTGCTTTTAAATTTGTACTACAAATGTATGACTAAATTTGCGATTATCCAAACTTTTTTGTATTTTTGTTAAAATTAACTCTATTTTAAATTCCCCCCCCGATATGAAACGCGTACTTGGTTTGGATTTAGGCTCGACAAGCATAGGTTGGGCGATTGTTGAAGAGTATAGCAAAGAGGCTACTTCTACGGATATTGAGGTCTCACAAAAAGATAAAATTGTTGCTATTGGTAGTCGAATCATTCCGTTAAATCCAGATGAGAGCACACAGTTTTCAAAGGGTCAAGCGTTGACTAAAAATGCTGATCGTACAGCCAAGAGGACTCAACGAAAAGGATATGACCGTTATCAGTTGCGTAGAGCCTTATTGTTGGACGAACTGAAACGCCTTGGAATGCACAATGGTACGACGCCAAAGTTGTCTACTCTCGATTTATGGGGATTGAGAGCCAAAGCCCCCTACGAAAAGGTTTCATTACTAGAACTTGGCAGGGTTCTTTTGCACATAAATCAGAGGCGTGGTTACCGCACAGTTAAATCGGACTTTGGCGATAAGAAAACGGGCGAATATGTAAGCCAGGTGGTGGGTCGATATAATGAACTTCATTCACTTGGATTGACCATTGGTCAATATATGCATAAGAACTTGATGGCGGATAGTGCTTTCCGATGCAAGGAGAGAGTCTATCCACGAGATGCGTATGTCGAGGAGTTTGATGCAATAATGTCCTGCCAGCAACAATTCTACCCAGAGATTCTAACCAATGAGGCCGTATCTCACATTCGCAACTATATTATCTTCCACCAGCGACCTCTCAAATCGTGCAAACATCTAGTGGCGCGATGCCAGTTGGAAAGTGTCAATGAGAATGGCAACCCACGCAATTATGCACCAAAGGTTGCGCCTCGCACCTCGCCATTGTTTCAAATGTGCAAAATATGGGAGGCAATCAACAATCTCAAAATTAAGAATAAGGTTAACGACGAACTCTTCATATCTCTTGAACAGAAGCGGGCAATCTTCGACTTTATGAATACCCACGAGAAATTAAAGGCGACAGACCTCAAAAACATCTTGGGCATAAAGTCAAAGGATTGGCTATTTAGTAAAGCTGTTGGTACAGGTTTACAAGGTAATACAACCTATTGTGCAATTGCAAAGGCCCTCGATGGCTATGTAGGCAAAGGAGATTTGTTAAAGTTCGAATTAACGATAAAAGATGGAAGTATTGTAAATACCGAAACAGGAGAGTTGTCGAAGGTGATAGATGTTTCTTGCGAGAAACAACCTCTATATAAGTTGTGGCACACCCTATATTCCATCTCTAATATAGACGAATTACATTCAGTGCTCCACAAGAATTTCAATATAGAAGACGAATCGATTATTGAAGAGTTGTGCAAGATAGATTTTGTAAAGGCTGGTTATAGCAACAAATCATCGCGTGCTATTCGCAAGATTTTGCCGTATCTGCAAGATGGTTATCAATACTATGAAGCAAAATTAAATGCGGGCTATAAGGATTCAGTTCTCTCCAAGGAACAGAATGAGGCTCGTGAACTAGCGGAACGCCTTATGCCGATACAAAAAGGCGAGTTGCGACAGCCAGTTGTTGAAAAGATTCTTAATCAACTTGTCAACCTAGTTAATGCTTTGATGTCGGAATATGGACGTTTCGACGAGATTAGAGTCGAACTAGCTCGCGAGTTGAAACAGAGCCGAGAAGAGCGCGAGTTGGCGATAAGGGCAATGAGTAGCAATCAGCGCGAGAACGAAAGAGTTGCAAAGTTGATTGAGGAGTACGAATTAACGCCAACACGCTCTCGCATTCAGAAATATAGAATGTGGGAGGAGGCAGAACAAACCTGTATGTACTGTGGAGAAACGGTTAATGTTAAAGAGTTCCTACTCGGTTCTGGTGTTGAGGTAGAGCATATAATTCCTCGTTCGGTACTATTTGATGATAGTTTTTCGAATAAGGTGTGTGCTTGTCGCCGATGCAATAAAGAGAAGGATAATCGAGTTGCCTACGACTTTATGGCAAGCCGAGGAGAGGGTGAACTCCATGCCTATATTGAGCGTGTAAACGATTTGGCTGAGCGCAAAAAAATCTCTAATACCAAGCGCAACAAACTATTGATGAAGGGCAGTGATGTTCCGTCCGACTTTATCGACCGTCAACTGCGTGAGAGCCAATATATCGCTAAGAAAGCCAAGGAGATGTTGCAGTCAATATGCTACAATGTATTCTCTACAAGTGGCAGTATTACCGATTTTATCCGCCACATTTGGGGTTGGGACGAGGTGTTGCACTCGTTGAATTTCAAACGTTATCAAGCCGTCGGCCTCACCGAAATGGTAGAGCGCGATGTAAATGGCGAAAGAGTGGAGGTTGAACGTATCAAGGATTGGTCGAAGCGTATGGATCATCGCCACCATGCCATCGATGCACTCACTATCGCCTGCACAAAGCAAGGTTATATTCAACGCATCAACAACTTAAGTTCTCTCAAAGAGGTATCGTTCCGCTCGATGGAAAATGAAGAACAAGGTGTAGCAACTAAACAACGCTTAACGAGTCTACAACGCTATATTCAAATGCAACCACACTTCCCAACATCAGAAGTTGAAAAGGCTGTAGAGTGTATTGCAGTATCGTTTAAGGGTGGAAAGCGAGCAGCAACTCTCGGTAAACGATATGTCCGCAAGGGAGGAAAGCGTGTATGCGTTCAAGAAGGCATTGTAATACCTCGTGGAGCGTTGAGTGAGGAGAGTGTTTATGGTCGTATACATAGTTTTGCAACAGGCAAGGACGAGATTGTCATTAAATACAAAATCGGTAGCATTGATCTTAAAAAAGCAAAAGATATTGTTGATAAACGAATTCGCGATATTGTTACCGAGCGACTGAATCAATATGGCGGCAAACCGGAAAAAGCTTTTGCAGAACCTGTATTGGATCATCAGGGACGAGAGATTCGTAGCGTAAGATGTTATACCGGTCTCAGTTCCACCGTCCCCGTGCGCTACAACAAACAAGGCGAGGCAATCTCTTTCGTTAAGCCTGGAAACAACCATCACGTTGCAATATATGTTGACGAAGGAGGTAACTGGCAAGAGCATATCGCTACCTTCTGGCACGCTGTAGAACGCAAAAAGTATGGCATCCCGACAATTATTACCAACCCTGGTGAGGTATGGGAGAATATCTCTGATAATATGCCAGAGTCATTCTTGAAACAACTGCCGGAGTCTGCTACTTGGCAGTTCGAGTTCTCTATGCAACAGAACGAAATGTTTGTTCTCGGCATGGAGGAGGAACTATATCAAGATGCGATGCGAAACAAGGATTATGCTTTATTAAGCAAGTATTTGTATAGGGTGCAGAAGTTGTCATCTGGAGCTTATGTGTTTAGAAAACATATTGAAACACAAACAGATGATAGATATATTGACGAGAATGGCAAAAAGATATTTAGTCTATTAAAATCAAGACAATTAGATGCTGTTCAATGGGTCACAAGTCTTGGCGCATTGCAACAAATCAACCCTCACAAAGTCCATATTAGCATAACCGGTAAAATCACGGAGGTATGATAAAGCGAACGCTATATTTCGGTAACCCGGCTTATTTGAGTGCCAAGTTGGCACAATTGGAAATACGCTTACCGCAAGTTGAGAATAACGAAACTTTATCCGACTATTTCAAAGAATCGGTTGTAAAGCGTATACCAATAGAGGATATCGGAGTTGTGGTACTCGACCATAAGCAGATAACCATAACGCAAGGGGCGATAAGTGCTTTGTTGGATAATAATGTTGCAGTCATTAGTTGTGATGAGCATCGTATGCCGTCAGGGTTGATGTTGCCTCTTGATGGTAATACAACCCAATCAGAGCGATTTCGCGACCAGATCGAAGCGTCATTACCATTGAAAAAGCAGTTGTGGCAGCAGACTATTCAGGCAAAGATTCTTAATCAGTCAACTGTTTTATATCGTCAGCGAGGTATGGAGTGTGGTAATATGGAGGCTTGGGCAAAGATGGTCAAAAGCGGAGATTCCGACAACCTTGAAGGACGAGCAGCAGCCTTCTATTGGCAAAATTTATTCGGACATATCAAGGGGTTTCGTCGTGATAGAGAGGGTATCCCACCAAACAATCTGCTGAATTATGGCTATGCCATATTGCGTGCTGTTGTAGCACGCTCTCTGGTTGGAAGTGGATTGTTGCCTACTTTGGGAATCCATCACCACAATCGCTATAACGCATATTGTCTTGCCGACGATATTATGGAACCATATCGTCCTTATGTCGATAAATTGGTAGCAGAGATTGTTGATAGTGGAGCAGACATAACAAATCTAACCAAAGAGATTAAAGGACAGCTGCTATCTATTCCGGTTTTGGATGTTGTGATTAACGGTAGGCGAAGTCCATTGATGATTGGAGTGGGAATGACAACGGCGTCGTTATACAAATGTTATAGTGGAGAGATTCGTAAAATAGCATATCCATCTATGGAATGATAGAACGATTTAGCGAATATCAGATTATGTGGATTTTCATCTTCTTTGATTTGCCCACCGAGACAAAGAAGGAGCGCAAAATTTATGCTCAATTCCGCAAGAATCTTCTACGGGACGGCTTCACTATGTTCCAATTTTCGATATATCTGCGCCACTGCCCAAGTCGAGAAAATGCAGATGTTCATATCAAACGAGTTAAAAGCTGGTTGCCCAAAGAGGGCTACATAGGCATTTTGACAATTACGGATAAACAATTTGGGCAGATGGAACTTTTTCGTGGATGCCAGCAAGTCAAACAAGATACTCCGACACAACAATTGGAGCTATTCTAGAAACATTGCCGATATAAATAGAAAAGGATTTGCACCATTACGGCGCAAATCCTTTTATCAAACACTGTGATTTTTTATTTTCTAATTATCCTCATAAACTCTTGCAATCCAGCAGTTTGTAGCGATTGTAGTGTGTTTGATATGTCAAAGGTACAAATTTAAAAGCAAATCACAACTTGTTTGTAGGTAACATAACTCGATATAAAGTGTGTTTGATATGTCAAAGGTACAAATTTAAAAGCAAATCACAACTATTTTAACCGCCTCCCAAACAAAAGCATTAGTGTGTTTGATATGTCAAAGGTACAAATTTAAAAGCAAATCACAACCATAAAGCAGCCAATCTTTGCGTAATTGGAGTGTGTTTGATATGTCAAAGGTACAAATTTAAAAGCAAATCACAACCTGGCCACCCACGCTGATGCGCTCCAATGCAGTGTGTTTGATATGTCAAAGGTACAAATTTAAAAGCAAATCACAACGAAATGGCTTTTTGGCATAGGCGAAGCACAGTGTGTTTGATATGTCAAAGGTACAAATTTAAAAGCAAATCACAACTCTTTATCAGTTTTACAATCAGCAAAAATTAGTGTGTTTGATATGTCAAAGGTACAAATTTAAAAGCAAATCACAACGGCGTATCGGCGTGTCGCCATCATACATCTAGTGTGTTTGATATGTCAAAGGTACAAATTTAAAAGCAAATCACAACAATAATTGTAAGGTATGGATATAGGTTTGAAGTGTGTTTGATATGTCAAAGGTACAAATTTAAAAGCAAATCACAACATATTGACATATACGGCGGCGATGGTGATTAGTGTGTTTGATATGTCAAAGGTACAAATTTAAAAGCAAATCACAACCACGTCATTAACATACTCTCTGTGTTTTACAGTGTGTTTGATATGTCAAAGGTACAAATTTAAAAGCAAATCACAACGCAAATCGTCTGAGGCGTTACCGTCAATTAAGTGTGTTTGATATGTCAAAGGTACAAATTTAAAAGCAAATCACAACAATAATTAATGTTTAATAAAATGTATTTTCAGTGTGTTTGATATGTCAAAGGTACAAATTTAAAAGCAAATCACAACAGTACTCAAAAATGACAAAGAACGTGTGCAAGTGTGTTTGATATGTCAAAGGTACAAATTTAAAAGCAAATCACAACCATGTCATTAACATACTCTCTGTGTTTTACAGTGTGTTTGATATGTCAAAGGTACAAATTTAAAAGCAAATCACAACCGCGGTCGTGATGGTAAACATCAACGGCTGAGTGTGTTTGATATGTCAAAGGTACAAATTTAAAAGCAAATCACAACACGCGACTTCTACGACCTGTGGGAGTGGCAGTGTGTTTGATATGTCAAAGGTACAAATTTAAAAGCAAATCACAACTAATCTTCGCGCTTCTAATATAGACTCTAAAGTGTGTTTGATATGTCAAAGGTACAAATTTAAAAGCAAATCACAACCGTTACCACGCCAAGCTCCGAGAGCGCGGAGTGTGTTTGATATGTCAAAGGTACAAATTTAAAAGCAAATCACAACCAGGGCCTATACCCACGCCATAGGCGCGTAGTGTGTTTGATATGTCAAAGGTACAAATTTAAAAGCAAATCACAACCGAACAAAGTTTTGGATACGTGAAGCGGTCAGTGTGTTTGATATGTCAAAGGTACAAATTTAAAAGCAAATCACAACACAAGCCCACGCGCCGACGTATTTACTGTAAGTGTGTTTGATATGTCAAAGGTACAAATTTAAAAGCAAATCACAACAGGCTAAGGTCGTCGTCGAGAATAACGAGAGTGTGTTTGATATGTCAAAGGTACAAATTTAAAAGCAAATCACAACGCCAATACCGTAACGCTCATCGAGGTTGTTGCGCCAAGCATCATAATCGGCTTCGAGGTTATCTGTTGTTATCTGCTCCCTCGCATTCGTTATTGTAGTTTCTACATCGACAGTACCTTTCTTGCGAACATCATACTCTACATCTCGGATGAATTTAGCAACATCATCATAGTCAAAACCATACTCTCTTATAGAGTCTATGGTCTCTTGCGCCCACTTCTTTACCCTATCAGACTTCTTTGTTTCTAAGGTCTCAGTAAGGCGGTCTATTCTGCTCTGCATCTCTGCCTCAAATGCCGCCCTGTTGCCATCGTACTTAGCAGCGATATAAGCATCTAAGCATTTCGCACGCTCTTCAGGAGTGAGCCCATACATACTGAAACTACCGTTGGTCGCCTCTTCAATGGCACTTGCAATATCATCCGAGTATTGCGATGGTATAAGTACTAATTCTGGGGCAACACCCTTCTCAAAGAGATACCAATAAGCGAGAGCATTAGCACTGCGTCCCTCCATAAAGCTGTCAAAGTCGAGCTTCACTCTGCTACGCATAACCTCAGGTAACGCATCTATATCCTTGTAGAAGCGTGATATTGCCTTGTCGTTGGTCATGCGCTTGATAACAGTTGGATATGTGGGTGTCCACGCATCGCCCGCCCAGGTACCTGCATTGCGACCCTTGCGAGCATCTACCATATTATTAGGTAGGATAAGCGAGTACTCGCCATAGTCGTCGTGTGTCTGCTTATCTACATCGATAACAGCCACAGAAGGATTGGCAAGACCACCCATCTTGATAACCTTACGTAGCTTGTCAAGAGAGAGATTGTGAATGCCTACAAGTGATTTATCCGTGCCTCGGAGAGAATTTCTTGTCTTAACCTTGGGCAATTCAAAAATTTGTGGTATCTTTGTGCCAGAAAGGATTGCACCAGAGTACGTTTCGGACGTAGGGAGTAGGGTTTTATTTAATTCCATAACTCGCTGAGCTGCGTCCTTTTTTGTTTTATAATATGTCTTTGCTGATAAGTTCCCCTTTCTGTCCGAGTATATTTCCAATAGATTATATGTTCCCGACCCACTATCCATTAGGGAATAAAATAGGTTGCGATTCGATTTTTCTTCGCTTATAGTCTTGATAGCACCAATAAGGGCATCGGCATTATTCGTATTTTCGTATGCAGTCAAGGCATTGGCAGTGTCTTGCATAACCTTTAACGAATACCTCATATCCTCCTTCTCGGGGTTGAAACGCTCCGAGAGAGGGATGACATTGCCGTTGTCGTCGTAGGTTACAGGGTCGGCAGACTTGATTTGGTTAGGCTCGAAGGCAACGTACTCCCAAACAACCCCATCTACCTCGTTAATAACGCCATCGTAACCCTCTCGCTGCAAGCGTAATCGTTCCTCTTGCCCTGCGTTGTTTTTAGAGCTGTCGATGTTATAGTCAGTCCTTGAAGCTGGGTTTTTAATATTCAAAAACGCGGAGATTGTTCTATCGCCGTACTCGTGGTATTCGTCATACTCAGGAGCAAAGAAAAATCCGTCAAACTCCTGTGTGGTACGAGCATTAGCGCGGCTAAATGTGTAAAAATCTCGCTCTTGCCAATGCTCATCCCAATCGTCGCGCTCATCCCATTCTGCGCGCTTCATCCAATCAAGGTCATCCCAAAGCTCTCCCGTCTCTACATTCACATACTCCGTAGCATTGGTTTGATGATACACCACCTTTGGCGCGCCATTTGCATCAACAATTTTTGTGTCGGGCATAGCGAGTTTGGCAGCCTCCAAGACCATACGCTGTGCGGTAGCCATATCGCCACGCTCTACGGCTTCGAGGTAGGGGGCATCAAGCTCTCGGAGAGAAAATCTTGCATTTACCTCTTTTACCTCAGCAATACCTGTATTATCTACATATTTACCACTATATAGGGTTTGTTTAAGAGAATTGATTATACCGACAAGGGGCTTACCATCAGCCTTGCGAAGTTTTATAGCATCATAGAAATATTCTACTATATGAGCTTCTCCATCATTGGTTATACCATCATAACTATTGGCAATAACAATACTTACTGCATTCGTCTCATTATTAGCGTCAAGTTTTGATGCCGTAGTTCCGTGATTACTCAACCTGATTGTTACTATATCTCCGCTTATCGTTTCATAAGTGCGATACTTACTGGACTTGTTCGGCATATCTATACCGAGAGCATCAGCTACATCTCCAATAAATGTGTCAGGTCGATTTGATTTTTCTTGATACTTTCTTGCAAGATTATCAATATTTTTTAGTATCTTTGCACCGTCAGCAGATGAGATGGCAGCAGGATGATCCGAATTATTCGGGGACGCGGTCTCTTCGGCTGACTTCTTTTTTGCACCCATTGCCATCTTCGCCCCCTCGCGCAAGATTATTTGGTCCTCGCGCGCGACATCCTCGGTCTCCTCTGCAAGGCTTGCAAGACGTTCCTGCGTGGTCATATTTGCACGTTTCTCAATATTACGCGCCTCAACCTCGCCCGCGAGACGATTATAGCCCTCGCTTTTGGTGTTGCCACCCATAGCAAAGCCCTCGATGTCCTGAATGGCGTGTTGTACCTCGTGCAGCAAAGCCTCTCTGCCGCCAATACCCTTTATTAAGCGAGGGTACTTGCCCTTGCCCATAAGCAAGTTGTTGTACTCCTCCCATAGCGGCGACGCCTTAAACGCCTGCTCCGCGCTCTCATAGGCGTTATTGTCATAGGGTTCTGCCGTCATTGCATCGCTCCACGCCTTGATGATTGGCTCTTGCTCCATTCTTTCTACCTCGGCGCGCCACTCGGGGTTTTCTCGGCGCGCCAAGAACATATCCGACAGCACTATATTTGCGGGCATCCCCAATTTGTTGGCAGGAGAATAGCCCCCCAATGTGCCTAACGGCAACTCTTGATAGACAACAACCATATCGTCAAGCTGCGGATATGCTTTCAGCAACTCGCCGCCAGTGAGCAGCTCGCCAAGAAGCGTTATCGACACACCATCGTCGCGATGATTGAATATCGCATTTTGATTTATCACGGCATCGTCAATCTCGTAGCGCCACTTGCCATCAGCGCCTCGCTCCCAACCAGTAGCAAGTTTGATAGTCTTTGCATCCTTACCCGCAGTTTCCATATCTCTTGCTACTGCGAGGTTATCGAGGCGCTTGGTTGCCTCCTCTGCTTTGTCAAGATTTGCAGCACCAAGTTCGCCGATAAGAGAAAATCTTGGCTCAATCTTTGGGTTTTCAAAATTTTGTATTACCTTTGTGGTAGATATAAGCTCTTGATTGTTTTGAGCCTCCGCAAGTGGAGCGGAAACGCTGAAATAATCGAGGGCTTTTTCCTTATCCACATAGAGTAATTTCCCATCATTTACCCATCGCACTACGCTATCGCCTCGTTTATCATATACCAATGATATAATGTTGAAATCAACATCGTGTCCACCTCTACCTACTGAAAGTGTTGCCAACACATTGTTATCTTCAATGAGTAGCTCTGTAAGGATGGCAAAGCTATTAGACATTGAGCCTTTGAATACAGCAATAGGCTCGCTTATGGCCAAAGGAAGGTTTTTCAAATCGCCGATGTTGTAGCCGTGCTTACGGACTTTTGAGAGCAGTTTAGCACCATACAGACGGATAGGCTTATTCTCTATGCCACACGCAAGTAGTACTGGCGACGGTATGCCGATATTCAAGATGCGCTCACGAGCATTCTCCTCTGTCAGCGCAGCCAACTCCTCGTTAAAGCGGTCGTTTACCTCACGCAACGAGAACTTGGGCTGCCCCTGCATCACGCTCTCGCGCATAGCAGGGGTAACATCCACCGAGTGCATAGTGTTGTTCTCTTCAAGGTCGGGCATTGTAACCTCGCCAACCGTTGCGCCCCACTTCTTGGCATACTTACGCACAAATGAGGGCAACATCTGGTCGTAAAAGGCTTTCATACCCTCTCCACCGATGCGAAGTCCATCGCCAGATAGTTCCTCTTCAACAGGCATTTCCTGTAACCGTTTAGCAATATCTTTACCGAAGATTTCAGATATATGTTTATTGTTGAGTTCTCTATCATCTTCATCACGATAAATCCAATCCTCATCAAAATCTAAGGTCAAATATCCACTATTTACAGGGTGAACATCAAATGAATAGTCGTCAGTTTTCTCAATGCGCTCTATCTTGGTACCAATATTGTACCTCTCGCACTGTTGGTCGCCCATAATCCACGCCACCTTGTCAAAACCATTCTCGGCGGCATAGCGTAGCATACGCTTCATAGCAAGCTCTGCCCAATTCTTCTCAAAGGGAGCAGCGGGGATGCCTTTATCGTAATTCTCATACGCATTGGTTGCTGCCTCATCAATAGCTCGTAAGCGTTCATACTCTGCCATCTCTTCTTCCGATGCCAAAGATGCCCACTCGTCCTCTCCGTACTTATCGGCTAATGCACTTTCATAGTCTATAACCTTACTAAATGCCTCCTCTTGTGCATCATACAATTCTTGCTGACTAACACGCTTGTTACTATACCCCTTCTTACGACCTTCCTGATGACGCTTGCTTTGTATCTCGTCGATGACAAGAACACGCTTACCCTCGGCATCGGTAGTCTCGCCAAAGCGCACCCAAGCTACAGCACGACCCTCGCCAGCATCGCCAAAGTGGATATTGTCGCTTGTATTCCAAGGCTCGATGGTTGGTACGGTTAAGGCTATCTCGCGCTTGCGGTTTAGGCCTTGGGTTGTGTATCGCGTTCTTGTTTCATTGATAGCTTTTGCAGAAGCATCGACATCTATAACCTTATTGCCTATAATAAAGTCTTCGTACTCTCCCTCACTTGCTCGGCTTTCGCTCCACACCAACTCTCCGTTATAGACCTCAAACAAGTCGTCAAAACCATCGTACTTCTCACGCATGGCATCTATACCAATCTCACGCATTTCAGCCTCCAACTTGCGTGTTGCCTCATCGATAAGACCGGGGCCAAACTCCACATAGCTTTCCTCGTCTATCTGGATGTCGTTCTCTGCGATATACTGCAATACATCATCCTTGGTAAGTGTTTTCTTATCCGATGCTTTAAGCCAAACTGAGAGACCGAGCCACTTATCCTCGCCCGCTTTAAGACCGCCACTCTTCTCAATCATCTTCAACCACTGCTCGGGCGTCGCCTTCTCCTGCTTGATACCTCGCACGGCATACTCAGTATTTGAGTAGAAGATAGGCTCTCGGAGAGAAAAACGAATATCGGGATTATTAGCATCGTATGTGCCTATATTCTCCTTTGCCGACTTGATTTGGTTAGGGTTGAAGACAAGTAATTCATCGCCTGTTGCACTCTGTAAAATACCATCAAAACCTCTATCTTTAATGGCCTGCGTAATCTCAGGATTTCGAGTCATTACGCCCTCGGGATGAAATTCGGGATCAAAACCAAAAACATTTTCAAGAGCTGTAAAGACCGATGATGCTACAGAGGACTGCTCTTTATCTCCACGCACACCCCGCATCATGGTTTTTACCACAGGATACTGCACGCCACTAAGCTCCTCAACCTCACCTGTAACATAATCAACATCGTACACTTGGTTGCCACGGATATCATCATAGCGTGATATACGCAACTTTGACGAAATGTCATCTGTTAGCTTCACAAACTCTTTATACGATAATGGAGAAAGCACTTTTTTCGTGTCGTTTTCCATTTTATATCTTGTTGGGAGTTCTACAATTCCCTCTAATTCAGGGAAGTTCTTCGCCATATTGTAGTAGAAAGCCAAAGTGCTACCTCCACTACTATTGATGCCTACTCCATTATACATCATCAACTGCGAAAAATCAAATGGTTTACGAATATTTACAAACGCATCTATTACTCTATCACCGTATGATAAGGCCTCGTATTCGGGCGCAAAATCTCCAAAGGTAAAATATATACCTTTGCCGTAATAGCCTTTATCGTGCGTATGGTGCGCATCGGGATTAAATGCCCAAAAATCGGCATTTGTCCCGTGATATACCACCCTTGGCTCACCATTTGCATCAACAATTTTTGATGAATTTGTTTGGAGAATTGAAATTAACTCATTATATTTGCGTTGTGAGTTGGTAGTAGATTCCGTATCGGGCGTTGTGCCAAAACCGCTTGTAACAGCTGATTGTTCATTGTTCGCAATGTCAATCAGCTTTCCTTTTGCTACAGCGGTAAGGTTGTGGTCATAGTAACGATTACCGTTCTTATCTACGGCAACCTTCGCCAATACAGTATACTCCTCACCACCTATATTAAGCCCACAAACATAGCACTGATATTCAGTAACATCAGGATTTGTATCGGTGTCATTATTGGGCTGCGACTCAATATAGATACTTTTCTCAATAATTTGAGGAATGGCTGCAATGCTTTGAATGTGTGGCACATCCTTATAATTGTGTTGCAACACCTCATTTACGCCTCCATTGTGTCGCCCTCTAAATATGCCTATCTTCGCTCCAGTATCAGCATTGATATACTCAACACCTGTAAATGATTGGCTGTATTTTAAGTGTGTTTGATATGTCAAAGGTACAAATTTAAAAGCAAATCACAACAACCTATGTACATGATTCTACAACTACAGCATATTTGATGTAGAAATAGAGTTGGACGACGGGATAATGGGACGATGGGATAATGGAACGATGAAATGACGCGACGAGACAATAAAAATCTCGTCGTCCCATAGTCTCAAATTATCACAGTCGAGAAATAATCGGCGGTTTTGACCTATTCGACCACAGCGAGCGGTATCTCAAAATATTTACCCTCCTTGTCGTTGGTTTTCCACGAATCGTCCTCGCCCCACAGCGAGAGATAGTAGTAGTCATCGCCCACGAGGAACGGCAACACAAAGTCGCCAAAGAGAGGATAATCCGACCACTCCTCCTCGATGAATAAAACACCCTCTCGGAGCTCCATTTTAAGGCTCTCTGGATAGGTTTTGTAGTCGTGCGACTCCTTTACCGCCTCATATACTTTACGGGCATTCTCGCCCTCTATTGCAAACTTATTTACTCCCCAAAGTGTACTCATAATCTATCTTATTAGGCTATTCAACTGTTTGTGTTGCGTCAGTGAAGTATTTGCCCTCCTTGTCATGTGTGAATTTTAGTTGTCGCCAATCTCCTGAAGCAGCCATTGCATCACTTCGTCTGTCTCTTTTCGATATGGTTTTATTATCTCCAAGAAGTTTCGCAAAATAGGTTTATAATCCAAATTTGTGAATTTTAATAAGTTGATATAAACCTTCTGCTCATTAAGATTCGGCCATCTCCTCCAATTGGCAGATACGCGTTCAAACAAGCGTAGCTCATCCTGCTCATTGTACTCAAATAGTGGCGTATCACTACTATCTTTATTCCAATTGTGGTGCATACCTGCCAAAACGATACAATCGTAGAGCATTCTACCATCCGCCATAAGCCACTGCTTATCCTCCGATTTGAAGAGAGCAAGCCAGTGCCCCAATCCTCTATTAGCCGAATTATCCGCCTCATATTCCACAGAACGCGAAAGAGTTTTATAGATATCTCCATTGGTACCTTCACTCATCCTCTCATTATCGAGCAACTGCTCAAAACAGTCTTCAGGTTTTTTTATAATATCCCAAAAACTAAATGATCTTTCCAGCACCCAACAATGCATCATCCAACAAAACATCAACCCTTCAAGAGCCCCATCTACAAGCCACTCTCCCTCACCATTCCTCATCACGCAGAATGTCTCAATTTGCTTGCATGATAAGCCATGCATAATACTTTTGTATGAGTAGATAGTCGTCTGCGCCATCTTCTTGCTCAACTGGACAATAGTGTCGTTGCAGAGATCCTCCTCCGAGATATGGTCATATTCCCAGCATAGATCCATTTCATCCTCATCACATCTAACATCAAAGCCCCGCTGCTTAATAAATGGAATGTTGGCCAACAACTCACCGAAGCTCTCCTTTTCGCAATGAATCCAAACCTGCCAAGGCTCTACATCAACCAAAACACCATTCTTCGATATCGTCTCCCAGTGGATGCACGAACCATCGCCCGTCCATAGATACGTTAGTTTCATATCGGGAAAATGTGCAACGACCTCTTTAATCATCTCCTTAGCGGGTTTTACTTTGTCGCTATCTATATCTTCATAACGGAATCCCGAGTCAAAGAATTTCAAACCGCCATACTCCGCCGTGTATAACTCAAAGTTGTATTTCTGATTAAGCTCCTTTGCATATTCGTTGATTTTAGCTGTTTCGTCGGCACTCTTCGCTCGCAACGACAAACTCCAAAGAACACTCATAATGGTCTATTTAACAACTTATTATATTAGCTTTTATTAAAATGGCATATCACCACCAACCTCATCTGTTTTCTTTGTAAGTTTCTCCTCTTGCTGCTTCTCCCATTCGGTCTTAGGTGGGCAGACAAAGTATCTGCCCTCTTCATCGTGGAGTTCGCAGTCCAGCATCTTACCATCCTCGTAATATTCGGTGAGGGAGTAGAAGTTGTCGTAACCCACAAAGAAGCACAACAACTCCACAACCAAAGAGATTGCAACTGTGCGCTCCTCGATGCGCAAAATGCCATCGGAGTAGTCAAACTCAATCTGCGTATTGAAGCCTAGCTCATTTTTGTTCTTCGCAAAGTGCGATTCCTTGAAAATGTTGAATACTCGCTCGGCATTGTCGCCATCAACCACGAATTGCGAGTGCATCGAACGATTAGGTTTTACAGTCAATGGCTCAATCAACTCGCCCTTGTTGTTGATAACGCCACGCTCTTGGCCGATGCGCACCTCGGCAACGCCATCTTCAAAAAAGCCGATGGAGTCGTACTTGATGGGGGTAAGTTCGTTGCCCTTGGTGTCGATAAGACCCTCCTTATATACATTTGAGGCAGGCCCAAAACCACCCATAACGACAATCGCCACTCCATCTACCGCCTGGCGCACGTGTGCGTAGCGTGAAGGGAGGGTTGTGATAACGCCCTCGCTATCCATAAATCGCCATCTGCCACGATCAACGAGCGAGCGCAGGCGCAGAAGTCCGTCGCTACCACTCAACCATGAAATCATAACCTCGTGAGGCTCCTCCAACCCAAGGAGCGCCTCACGCTGCTTGTCGGTGAGTTTCTTGATGTTCTTTGTCCTTATTGCCTGGCATCCAACGAGCGAGAACATACTCCCAAACTCGGCATAGATGCCCTCTCCAATCTTCTTTGTTTCCTCGGAAATGATGGCAGCGCAATCATTAATTTCAAATTGTGCCATAGGGTTATAACTTATTTGGTATTTTCGTTTTTACCAATACACTCAATGATTTTCGAATAGCAAAAGGTTTAGCTCGATGGTAGCCCTACTAATTCCAACCGCCACAGCCTCGTTTACGCTTAATCTCGACATAGCATCCACTTCGGAGGTGTTCGGCAAGTTCGGTGGGGTTCTTCCAATTTATACCAAGAGTTCCACTTTAACGGTTTCTACTCTTTCTTCTTTCACGGAGCACCTCTTCGTGTATCACCTCCTCTGCACAGGCAGTCGCTGCAGCAGCAAGTGTCAATCCTACAAGAATCATCAGCACCGACACCCAATTAGACTCAATAAATACAATGTCAAACCACGACAAGAAGTCGTCAATAATCGCCAAAGCCATAAGCGCAACGCCTATAAAGCCCATAATCTTATAAAATAACATACGCTTATACACTATGTGCAAAAAGATACAATACACGCAAAGTGAGATAGTATTGCAAACCGAGTTGAGCATCTCAAAATTTTACAAGATCCGATATGCTTTTGTGCAAACGGTGTTTTCTCTTCGGAAGAACCTTTACTATCTCACTCTGTATACTCCTCAATCGAGGCTACTCCAAATTACCATCGAGGTCGTACCTCTCAAATCGTCGACGCGCCTCACGGCCCTTTCGGGCAATCATCTTCTTCAACTTCTCGGGGTCGCGCTCAAAGACCTTAGACTCGCCATAACTATCGGCAAAGCCATCGCCCTCCTCCAAGAAGCAACGTTTGGCCTCGGCTGAGACCTCTCTTTCGGGCTCCAAAACACCCTTAATAACATCGGCAACATCCTTCGCCACAAGCAGCTGACTATTGCTATACACCAATATCTCGTAGCCTACGCGCAGCGTAAAGGCGTTGCAATCTATACCACCACCCATGCGACGCATGATATTCGACGAGCCGACACTCTTCAATATGTTGCAGTTATCCATACAGAGGGCAATGGGCTGACGCACGCCGTCGAGTTCAACATTGCGCGCCGACAGACGCTCCTTAGCGAGGTTAAATATCTGCTGCAACGGAGCCTCGTCATCGACAACAACCGTGCTGCCATATATCTTTCCGTCGACCTCCTGCTTCGACAGTAGCTCCTCGTTATCGGTGGCGAGTCGCCACAGGTGCATCTGATAATCCAAACTCTTGGTCGTACCCATGATGAAGATAAACCAATGGCGGCGTCCTCTATCTGCGCTCTGCTTTTTCAGGGTTTTGAGGTCGTCCATGAAGTGCAGGGCCTGCGACTCAACCTCCTCCTTCATGTCGTGCTCGCCAATGAGTTTGAGCTTCGACTTCTGCATCGTGTAGAAGCCAAAGGGGTCATCGGGATTTGGTGTCAGCTCTCTGCTCACATAGTTAAATCCACCCATAGCGGCGATGTTGAAGGCGAAGTTTCCCGTGCCGAGCTCCGAGACTGCAACGGGGGCCACAATGGTAACATCGGAGCCACGATCTACCACGCAGCCATACTCGTTATTTAGCGGAAAGTGCGTAACGACAAGCTCGTCCTTGGCTTTGGCCTCATTGCGCTGCGTGGTCGCCATATTCATCAGGCGCATGTCAGGGCAGTTGTTCACCGCAGCGATGATATCGTCGTTGTTCATGCCCGTCTTGACGATGACGTGCTCCAATGTTCTGTATCGGGGCACATAACGCAGCGATGTCTTGCCACCCTTGTCGTTATAGAACCACGACGATGATTGCGCAATACGGCGGAAGCGTTTGTGTAGTTGCACGCTATGGCGAGCGATAATCTGCTCATGCTTCTCCTCACTCATGGCGTCGAGCAGTCCCGAGCCTATCAAACCAGCGGGCACAGCGAAGATTGCAATGCCGAGCACACCTACCAACGTGCCTATGACACGTCCCAAGAGGGTTATCGGTGCCACGGTGATATCCGCAGGGTCTTCAACATATTTGGCCACGACCCACACCAGCGCATCCAAGAACGAGTATTCGCCGTTGTCTGCACTCTCGGCAACCCACATGACGACCGTCAGGCAGAGGGTCGTAACAAGCAGTATCATCAGCGACGCGAAAATCTCCTGTCGCGTAGCGATATAGGCCCTTCTAAAAAGGCGAAAGCTATTAAACATCTTTACATTCATAGTATATAAGTTTTATTAATCCAACCAGAACATACGCTTAAAAAGCTCAATCCAGAACTCTCGCACCTCTCTGCGCTTCATTTTTCGGACGCTCGCGTAAAAGCCCGAAAACCACTCTTCGGCCCTTCGAACACCTAATGGTTTGGTCGAACCAATGACTCTCCAAATCATAAAAGTAAATGCAGGGATGAAAACAAACCAAGATGTAACAAGGTCATCAAGATTCTCTTCTAATGTTCCCGCTTTACATATTAGCCACAAAAGCCCCCCGGCCACTATGGTCGCAACTATCCAGCCTCCATTTATCCACGGGCGATATCGGCAACGCCTTTCAAGTACAGCAACAACGCCCAGAGGAGTTCGTTTGGCGTTGCACCACCACAACTGCGTAAAGTATGCTCCCATTCCTACTGAGAATATCCAAATTTTTGTGGTAGACCATTCCAAATAGTATCCGAGCCAAGCGGTAAGGCCTCCTGCCACAATCATCAAAAAGAGGTGGAAAAAAAGCATACGCCTATCGCTCTTAAAGTTTTGCTCATCAACAAAAATTCGATTATCAATCCACCTTTTAGCCTTTTCTAACTTCTCCTCCTCGGTCATCTCCGGCTCCTCCGGCTCAACCTTTTTCTTCTTGGCTCGGCTCTTCCAGCTATGCTCGGCAACCAACTCTCGCTCGGCGTTATAGACCACGATATTTACCTTGTTGTCCACAATCTCCCACTCGTTATATGGAGCCTCCTTGATAATCTCTCGGCCCTCGTGTTTGAGTATCGCCTTCACAAGGTCGGTAGCACCCTCGTAGTCGTCGGGGTCGAAGTCGTAGGTCGTAACCTTCAAAATCTCGTGCTCCTCAGGGTCGAACGATGCATCGATAGTTACTCCATCTGCATCGAAAGTGTAGAATTTGAGTTTGCCATCAGAGTAGGTGTAGGCAAGCGTCTCGCGCTCCACAACGCCATCCTCATCGACGGTGTCGAAGGATATGAGCATCAGCGCACCCTCCAAATCTTCAAACGTCAGGTCATCTTTCATCTCTATATATAGGTTTTATAGTTCGAGAAAATCGTTTCGACTGGCCATACACACCCTTTACTCATAGAGTTTAACCGATTGATATATAAGCCAATACACCACCGCCAGATGCAAGCATCAAACGATAGTACATCAAAGGTACAAAAAAAGGGTTACAATCTATCGTGGCCACTGAAAAAGGGCCAAGATTGCTCAAAATAGGGGCGTGGTGACACATAAAGATAGTGGGACAATGGGTTAAAAAAATCCCATTGTCCCACTATCGGAACTTATTGTTTGCGGGGCAGCTGTCCGCTCCGTTGCGTAGAAATATAAGACTACGCCTACTTAGTCCTCACCCACTGCCAGAGCTCACGCCACGAGGGTCGCTTGCCGTGCATGAAGATACCTATGCGGTATATCTTCGCCGCGAGCCATGCCATCACCACGAAGGTTGCATAGAGCAGCACCAGCGATAGGGCTATCTCCCATGTAGGGATACCGAAAGGTATACGCGCTATCATCACTATGGGCGAGGTGAAGGGTATCATCGAGAACCAGAAGGCCACAGGGGCGTTGGGGTCGTTGAATACCGACATCATGACAATCATCGCGAGGATGATGGGCATCATAATCACGGAGTTGAACTGCTGACCATCCTGCACCGAGTCGACAGCCGAGCCTGCGGCGGCATACAACGAGGCGTAGAGGAGGAAGCCTCCGAGGATGAAGAGCAGCAGGTAGCCAAAGAGCAGGGCTATATACTGCGTGTCGCCGAGAGTACCCACCAGGGCCTGCATCATGACGTCGCTTGTGGCCACTACCTCGGCCGAGAAGAGTGCCGGCACGAGGAACTTCGAGGCTGCAATGACGAGCACCGCCCATATCGCAATCTGCGTTACGGCGACAAGCGCGATGCCGAGAATCTTACCCACCATGATTTGGAAGGGCGTACAGCTGGTAACGAGGACGTCGATTACGCGGCTCGACTTCTCCTCGACAACCGACGTGAGCACCATCTGGCCATAGATGATGATAATCATATATAGGAGCATACCGAGGATGATGCCGAGAATGTAGCTCAGCCCCGACGATGTACTCTCCATCGTAGCCTCCTCGCCCGTGCCATTATTCTCGAAGGTGCTTATCTCGATATTTGTCTCCACCTCGGCGAGTATCTGGTCGAGGTTTTCGATGTTGTAGGCGCGCAGCTTCTCGTTACGCAGCACCGAGGCTATCTGTGCCGAGATATTCTCCTCGATGGCTATCGACGACGAGCTGTTGGTGATAAGCTGCACCGAGTCGCGCTGCTCGGCATCGGAGCCTATATAGAGGATACCGAAGATGCCGCTCTGCTGGTCGTATATCTCGCATGCCTCGCGCTTCGTAAGGTCGTTCTGCACCGAGAATAGCACCTCGGGGGTGCTCTGCAACCTCTCGGCCACCACTCCCGAGCGGTCGATGACGACCACCTGTTTCTGCTCGGCTGTCGACATGAACATCATGAGCGACGGCGCGACCATGAGTGCTATCATGAATAGGGGCATGAGCAGCGTTACGATGATAAACGACTTCTTGCGTACTCGCTCGCCAAACTCGCGAGCTATGATGAGTTTTATGTTCTTCATGGCGATAGACTTTTAGAGTGTTCCGTTTACGGCACGGATAAATATATCGTTCATCGTGGGCATCATCTCGTGCAACGAGCGCAACGAGCAACTATCGTTCAGGCGCGCCACAACCTCGCGTATATCCTCGTCCTTGGGGATGTGTATCTTCGTCTCGTTGTAGCCACCCACCACGCCACGGCTCTCACCGAGGATTGTCGCAAGGCCACCTACGGCCTCGGCAAAGCTACTATCGTCGGCACGGTGCACCACTGCAAAGGTGTTACCTCCCGCCGTGCGACGTATCTCCTCGACAGAGCCCGAGAGGATGTTACGCGAGCGGTTGATAAGGGTTATATGGTCGCATATCTCCTCTACGGATGCCATGTTGTGCGTCGAGAATATCACCGTAGCACCACGGTCGCGCAAGCCGAGAATCTCCTCTTTGAGGATGTTGGCGTTTATGGGGTCGAAGCCCGAGAATGGCTCGTCGAAAATCAGCAGCTTGGGCTCATGTACCACCGTCGATATGAACTGCACCTTCTGCGCCATACCCTTCGAGAGGTCTTCGACCTTGCGTCCCCACCACTCGGCGATAGCCAGACGCTCAAACCACTCGTGCAGACGACGCTCCGCCTCGCGTCTGTCGAGACCTTTGAGGCGCGCAAAGAAGAGGGCCTGCTCGCCCACGCGCATCTTCTTATATAGGCCACGCTCCTCGGGCATGTAGCCTATGTGGAACACATCGTCGGCGGTCAGGGGCTTACCGTCGAGCAGCACACGTCCCGCATCGGCAAGCGTTATTCGGTTAATCACACGTATGAGTGTCGTCTTACCCGCGCCATTGGGGCCAAGCAGGCCATATACCGTTCCGCGCGGTATAGCCAACGACACATCGTCGAGAGCCTTATGCCCCGTATAACTCTTCGAGACATGCTCCACGGTGAGAATCATATTGTCCATCGTAAAATAAGTTTTTACAAAGATACACTTTTTCGATGAAGTTGTATCACGCGGAGCAGGGAAAATGTGAGATTTTAACGGCGAAACGGATGAGACAATGGGACAATGAGACAATGAGAAAAAAGTCCCAAAGTCCCATCGTCCCACTGTCCCACTGTCCCACTGTCCCAAAGTCCCAAAGTCCCAAAGTCCTAAAGTCCCAAAATCCCAAAGTCCCAAAGTCTCACCCTCTCTGCCCGCAGACAAAAAAAAACGGCCCGTCTCTTTCGAGGCGGGCCGAATAGTCGGTATAATGAACTACACCATATTAGTTAAGTGCAGTAGGTGTTGCCGAACCGGCATTGAGCAACTGCACCTTCAAGAAATTGGTGTAAATATCATACTTCTTTGAAGTACTCAAATTCTTGTAAACAATATTATTAGAACCATCAAGAGGTATTACGTACTCAATAGGACAAGAGCCCCAAGAAGTACCAAACACTTCACCTTGATTCCAATCGTTCTTCTGACGAATCTTAAACTCGAAGTTGGTCGATGTTGACTGAACATCCTTAACAGCAAGGAACTTACCACACACGTACAAAGGAACATTTTCACCCCAGCTATTATTCTTAATCGTACCAACAATACCATAGTTGTCGGTTGCCAACTTAATAGTATCATCAGTTACAGCAGTACCGCTCGTCAGAATAAAGTAGAAAGTCTTATCCTTGCTAAAATAGATATCATACGTGCCATTATTCGCAGTCATATTGCTGCCGCCAGACCATGTACGATATGCGTTGCCCGCTGTTGACTTTGAGCCTGTTCCGTAGTTCTCAGCTGACCAACCTGTTGCTGTCTTTGCGACAAACTTATACTCGTTATTACCCTTATCCAACTTGTAACCAGGGGCAACGTAATAGTTTGTCGACTCATACATCAACGCACATGAGTTAAAATCCCAATCACACTGTGAACCAATAATCTTATAGGGAGCCTCCTTGCGGCTAATTGTGCCAAGATTGTAAATCTTATTACGCTCAATCTCCTGGCCTACGGCACCCTCCTTGCAGATAATATCGCAAACAGTGGTTACCTTAACACCCTTTTCCCATGTTGCGGGGGTTACGGCAACATAGTACTCCTTGTTTGCCTCGCAACCGGTAATCGTTATAGCCTCGCCATCCAAAATGTCGAAGGTGATATCGCCGGCAAACGTGGGCTTAAACTTCAAAAGAGCTGCGGTATTGAAGAACTCAATAGTCATACCGCTCTCGAAAGCATCACCCTCAGCCATAGCAGGGGTGTTCTTGGGCATATCGCCCTCGCGAGCAACCTGCTCATCGGCAACAGTCTCGCCACCATAGTATGCCTTAAACGGAGCACCGATAAGCGACGCATCTACCTCGCCCTTAAACTGTACGCTTGTGCCCGACTCCTGAGCCGTGAACTCGAAGCCATTGATGGTGATAACATCACCCTTCTCCCACACGGGAGTCTTATCGTTGAGTGTCATACGTGTATCATCCTCGTCGAATGATGCGAAGATTGACACCTCCTCCTTGTTAATCTCTACACGAATACCCTCATCGTTGAGGCCCTCGGTACATGCGGCAAAGCCTACCAAAGCAACTGCCGACATCAAAAATGCATAAATCTTTCTCATTGCTGTTGTTGTTTTAATAGGTTTACCACTCGAAAACTCCATCTTCGTAATCTTCGGTCTGCGACGTATCGCTCGCCTCAAAACCGCACTCGGCTTTCACGGCTACAATCTCCAACTCGGGAGCCTCGTAGCCACCAAAGAGTTCTACTCCTTGAAGGGTTAATGTCTGTTTGTTCATAAGGTCTATTTTTAATCAATTATCTCCTCTGTTTGCCATGTTGTCGTGCCGCACCTCGAACGCAACGCCCGCGTATGTGCGCACTTCGACGGTGCAAAGATAGTATAAATACTCCATTTTGCACCACTTAGGCGATAGTTTTTCGATGAAAAGCCATTTTTTTTCGACGAACGACCCACTGAGCGCGACGAACAGCCTCAGTATGTGAGGCCTACTTTATGCGAATACGCTGTCCGAGTTGCAGGTTACGCTCATTAAGGCCCGGGTTGAGTTCGCGAATCTGAGCCACCGAAACATCGTACTTAATGGCCAGGGCACCAAGCATATCGCCACTGACGATCTCGTGCCACACCTCGCCACTCTGCACCACACGCTTCTCGGCCTCCGCAGCACCACTCTCGGCCTCCGCATCCTCGACTACATCGCGGGGCTTGACATCGACCATAGGCTTCTCCTCCGTAACTGTCTTACCGTCGATGCGGGCATCCTCCATACGGTCAGCCTCCGACGACTCGACAACAACACGCATGCCCACCTTGACCATAGGTTTCAGACTATCGAGGTCGCTATTTTTCAGACGTATACAACCCTCCGTAGCTCGCGTACCGATAGACTCGGGAGCATGGGTGCCGTGGATGCCGATACCCTTGTGTGGAGGTGTTTTAAGACGTATAAACCAATTGCCGTAGCAGTGCTCGATAACACCCTTACCATCGCCGAAATCGTGCGTCCAATGTGCTGCGGGCTGTATCTGCTGCACGGTAAACTCACCCTCGGGGGTCTTCATGTCGCCCACGCGACGTTTGTTGCCGAGGTTTTTACCCACGGCGATAGGAAAACGGCAGATAAGACGTCGGCTATCGTCGTAGAGCGAGAGGGTCATCGTCTGCTTCGAGATTATTATGTGGTCGGCGCGACGATAGTCGCCCGCTGGCTCCTCGTCGGCGGGCTGCACACTCTCGGCGGGCTGCTCCGTGGCGACACCCAAAATCGACATATCGACCGTAGCCTCGGCGGGCGTAGGCTGCGAGCTACCACACGCAACAAAGGTTACGACAAGCGCAATGGCGCAATATACTAAATATTTAATCTTCATCTATTTAAGGTTTTTTCGGTTACTCTTCCCATTTAAGCACAAGGCCCGTGCGCGAGGTGTTGTAGATGGTTATGGTGTGGTACACCGTGCCATCCTCGGCAGTATGTGTCGTGGTGAAGTGCTCGCTACGCACATCGGCACGTCCGAGACCACCGAAACGCTCCTCGTCGGACGACATGAGCACGGTGTATTTACCCGCCCACGGCACGGTAATCTGGTAGTCGGGGATAGAGGCCGTGGGGTGCCAATTAAGCACGAAGAGCAGTCCGCTATGCGAGAATACCATAGTCTTATTGTGTTCGTCCATAAGGTGGTTATAGGGGTAGCCGTCGCCCAAGATGCCGTACTGCTTGACCATGGCAATCATCGCCTTGTCGAACTCGGCAAGGAAGGAGTAGCGCAAGAAGCCATTCTCGGCCAACGACCACTGACGGCGCGCATGCTGACACGACCAGCCGTTACCCTCGCGCGGGAAGTCTATCCACTCGGGGTGTCCGAACTCGTTACCCATGAAGTTGAGGTAGGCCTCACCACCCGTGGTGATGGTCATCAGGCGTATCATCTTATGAAGTGCCATGCCTCGGTCTATGATAAGGTTCTCCGAGGCGCGATTCATAGCGAAGTACATCTCCTTATCCATAAGGCGGAAGGCGATAGTCTTGTCGCCGACCAACGCCTGGTCGTGCGACTCGGCATAGGCCACCGTGCGCACACTCGGCAGACGGTTGGTCATCACCGACCACATCTCCCAGATATTCCAATCCTCGTCCTGCTGCTCTTTGAGCAGTTTTATCCAATAATCAGGGATAGCCATGCCCAAGCGATAGTCGAAGCCCATGCCGCCCTCTTCGGGTGCGATACACGAGCCGGGCATGCCGCTGACATCCTCGGCGATGGTGATGGCATCGGGGCGGATGTCGTGGATAAGCTTATTGGCGAGGGTCAGATAGGCAATAGCGTCGCGATTTACGCCCTCGTCGAAGAAACGCTCGCGACAGTCGAAGTCGACATATCCGTGATGGTGATAGAGCATCGACGTAACACCATCGAAGCGATAGCCATCGAAGTGATACTCGTCGAGCCAATACTTGACATTCGAGAGCAGGAAGTGCTGCACCTCACGCTTGCCGTAGTCGAAGGTCTTGGAGTCCCAATACTTCTGATAGCCGGCATCACCCGCCTTAGAGTACAGGTGGCCGGAGCCATCGAGCTCGTTGATGCCCTCATCGAAGTTCTTGACATAGTGGGCATGCACCAAGTCCATGACGACGGCGATACCCAACTCGTGGGCACGGTCGATGAGCGAGCGTAGCTCGTTCGGAGTGCCGAAGCGCGACGACGGAGCAAAGAACGACGATACATGGTAGCCGAACGAGCCATAATAGGGGTGCTCGGCGATGGCCATAAGCTGCACGGCGTTGTATCCCGCAGCCTTGATACGCGGCAACACCAGGTCGCGGAACTCGACATAGGAGCCCACCTTGGCCTCCTCCTGAGCCATACCCACATGTGCCTCATATATAAGCAGTTCGCCCACCTTCGGAGCACGGAAGTCATCATGCTTCCAGGCGTAGGGCTCGTCGATGACGAACTGCGCGGTATAGTTCTTGGTCTCTTCGTCCTGCACCACACGCTTGGCATAGGCCGGAATACGGTCGCGCCAGCCGTTAGCACCGTGAACGTGGAGTTTGTAGAGCGAGCCATGCATAAGCCTCTGGCCATACATCGCATCGGGCAGGAAGATGCTCCACACGCCCTCGCGGTTGCGGTCGAGGCGCAGCTGCGTGCGCTGCCATGAGTTGAAATCGCCAAAGATGTAGACATCCTTAGCCTCGGGCAGCCACTCGCGGAACCACCAACCCTGCATGGCATCATCGTGCTGCCAGCCAAAGTAGCGGTAGCCATTGGCATAATCACTGATACTGCCGGCCGAACGCTCAATATCGGCAAGACGGTCGGTGTAGAGCTTATAGCGATAGTTAATCTCCTCTTCAACAGGCTTTAACCACTCGTCGCGCTCAACCATCGGAAGGCTCTTATTTTGCTGTTTCATGCTTTTTTAAGTTGAATTTTAGCAAAGATACAAAAATAATTTGTATATTTGCCCGATATTAATTGTTAATTGAATAACAAACTAAAAATTATATTTATTAACTAAAACTTCAATTTATGTTCAAAGGACACCCCAAAGGTCTTTACGCCTTAGCCCTCGCCAACACAGGTGAGCGTTTCGGTTACTACACCATGTTGGCCGTGTTTGCTCTCTTCCTTAGAGAGAACTTCGGTTTGGAGGCAGGTACTGCCGGTGCTATCTACTCTACTTTCCTCGGCTTGGTTTACTTCATGCCGTTGGTAGGTGGTATCTTGGCCGATAAGTTCGGTTTCGGCCGTATGGTAACCATCGGTATCTCGGTGATGTTCGCCGGTTACATGCTTCTGTCGTTCCCTCTCGGTGGCGACACTATCGCCATGATTGCCATGATGGCTGCGTTGTTGCTCATCAGCCTCGGTACAGGTCTGTTCAAGGGTAACTTGCAGGTTATGGTTGGTAACCTCTACGACGATCCCAAGTATGCCGACAAGCGCGACTCGGGCTTCTCGCTCTTCTACATGGCTATCAACGTAGGTTCGTTGTTCGCTCCCACCACAGCCGTAGGCATCAAGGAGTGGGCCCAGAACTCTCTCGGTTACTCGTCGAACGACGCATACCACTTTGCATTTATGGTTGCTTGCGTAGCACTCGTTCTCTCGATTGCTATCTACTACGTATTCCGCTCAACATTCCGTCATGTTGAGGGTGGCAAGAAGAAGGGCGAGGCTGCCGTTATCGAGGATAACCTCACTCCCGAGCAGACCAAGCAGCGCATCGTGGCTTTGTGCCTCGTATTTGCCGTTGTTATCTTCTTCTGGATGGCCTTCCACCAGAACGGTTTGACACTCACATACTTCGCTGACGAGTTCACCAACACATCGGCTATGGGCATCGAGACTATGGTATTCGACGTTTGGAACCTCGCATTGATTATCGTTGCTGTATACGCATCGTTCTCGCTCTTCCAGAGCACCAGCGCACAGGGTAAGCTCATCTCGGGCGGTATCGCTTCGGCTGTTCTTGCATTCCTTGTTTACCGCGCTATGGGCATTAGCCCCGAGCACGAGGTAAGCGTATCGGCACCTATCTTCCAGCAGTTTAACCCCTTCTATGTGGTTGCTTTGACCCCCTTCTCAATGGCTATCTTCGGCTCATTGGCACGCAAGGGTAAGGAGCCCTCAGCACCCCGTAAGATTGCTTACGGTATGATGGTTGCAGCCGTAGGTTTCGCTATCATGGCTATCGGTTCACGCGGTCTTAACACCCCCAACGACCAGGCACGCGCTATCGCCGTTGAGAAGGCACAGACACTCGCTACCAGCATCTACGCTGCACAGCAGAGCGGCGTTGAGGCCGACATCAAGAAGGCCGAGAAGGATAAGTCGGACTTCGAGGGTAAGCTCACCGAGCAGACCAAGGATGTATTTGCTAAGGTATTCAACGCACAGACCACTCTGTTGGCTGCCGGCGTAATCGAGGTTGCTCCCGCCGTTGAGGAGGTTGCTCCCGCTGTTGAGGAGGCTGTTGAGGAGGTTGTAACCGAGGAGGTTGCTCCCGCTGTTGAGGAGACCGTTGCTGAGGTTGTAACCGAGGAGGTTGCTCCCGCTACTGAGGAGGCAGTTGAGGAGGTTGTAGCCGAGGAGGTTGCTCCCGCCGCTGAGGATGCTGTTGCTGAGGCTGAGGCTACATTGGCAGCTATCAAGGCTGAGACCAAGCCCCAGACACGTACTTCGGCTTACTGGTTGATTCTCACATACCTCGTTCTTACCTTCGCAGAGTTGTTGCTCTCACCCATGGGTATCTCATTCGTATCGAAGGTTGCTCCTCCGAAGCTCAAGGGTTTGATGATGGGTGGCTGGTTCGTGGCTACGGCTATCGGTAACCTCTTGGTTGCTGTCGGTGGCTTCCTCTGGGCAGGTCTTCCCTTGTGGTCGGTATGGACGGTATTCATCGTTCTCTGCTTGCTCTCAGCACTGTTCATGTTTGTCATGATGAAGCGTTTGGAGAGCGTTACAAAATAGTTTGACGCGATAGGCCGCTAATGCGGCCAACGCAATAGGAGAGTGGGTGTTCGACAAGTTTTTGTTGAACACCCACTTCTCTTTTGGTCGGTTGCTACATGGGAAGATGAGACTATGAGATAATGAGAAGATAATAAGATAGAACACCGCTATCAACAAAAAAAACATCCCACAGTCCCATCGTCCCATCGTCCCACAGCACCATAGCTAAAAAAGGTGGCGTCCAGCAACTCGCTGGACACCACCTTATAATTAAAATGTTGCACGACTATCGTCTACCACTCGATAAACTCGCCACGTCCCGAGAATGTACCTGAGATACGGTTATTGCAGTCATCGTAGCAATCCAAAGTGAAGGTATAGACGTCGTTGGCATCCTTTTCAACCTTCACCTCGCCATCTACCAGAGGGGCGAAGTTGACATATCCGGCCTCGATATACCATGAGTTCTCCTGCATATACTGGCCATCACCACAATCATAGGCAGAGCCCGCAATAAAGCATCCCTCAGCGGTACCTACGACATAGGTACCACATATATCGGTACCCTCGGCAGGAAGCTGCAAGTCTATCTGGAACGTATCGCCAAACTCCTCGCCCGTAACCTCGTCCAACGACTCGTAGAGATATATCTGACAGGTGTTACAGCCCGTACCCATAAGGTCGCCCACGTAAGCACCCACAAAGACTCCATCCTCAACAGCAAAACTATAATCACCCATCAGTGTGCTGAAACCATACCCGTCGTCCCACGAGTCGTCCTCCGAGTACACAGGGATTTCGAGGCTGCCCTCATAGACAATGTGGTGCACCTCGCCATTGGTAAGCGTAACATGAGCCTCGATACCTGTCTCCGTAACAATAAGTACCGCCTCCTTGTAGAATATCTCCTCGTAGTCATAATCACTCGTTACGGTAAGATTGCTATACTCATCGTAGATAGCACCTGGCTCAGTGCCCGTTGAGAGTCTGTACTCGCCTACTGGAATAGTAGCCGTGTCGCCCTCGGCCTGAACGTCAGAGTAGAGGTCAAAGTAGTAGTAGTCCGAGTTAGAATAGAGGTAACCCTCCTCGTCGAAGCCGAACTGCGAGAGGATAACCAAGTAGTTGTAACCCTCCGAGTAGTATATGCCATAGTACTCGCTACCACTGAGCGTGTACGCCTCGAAGGTCGTAACATCCGTAGCATCCTCGCCACTCTGTATCACCGTTACGGCAAATGACGACGCACCATACTCCACGGTAATCTCCGCGCGACGCTCCTCACCGGTGGCATTGGTATCTACATTATAGGTAATGGCGGTGTCTCCGATAGAGGTGATATCTATCCACGCCTCGTCGGCCTCGGCAGTAACCTCTGCTCCGGGAGCTATGCTCTTAATCATATAGGTGATGCTATTTTCACCACCCTCGGCAGCTACCCACGCGGTAGTGCTCGAAGTACACGAAATCTCACCACCGATTTTAACATCGTTATTAGGTATCTCACAGGCTATAACAGCCATAGCGGCACAGATAAGGAATAAAACTCTTTTCATACTATTTTACATTTATGTTTTACTGACGTGCGGGGGTCTCGAACTCATACACAGCAAGAGGCGTGGTCGGGCCATCCTCCGAGAGACCGAAGACAAAGACACCGTAACGCTTACTTGGGTTGAGATACTGGTTGCGAGCCTCATAGGGCTTATATGTTGCCTCGCCCTGCAAGCTGTAGTCCGCGAGAATATCATGTGAGGTGCTCGAAGTATTTAGAAGTATCTGATAGATGATATAGTCTTCATCACTACGACCATTGTTGGCATCGGTGAAGTACCACTCGTACCAATCCAAATTTGTTATGGTTACGAAGTAGGGCACATCGAGCTTCGAGGGTATAACGTGTGCATCCACAGCATAACGATTGTAGGCTGTACTCCACTCCATAGACGTAATATCGATATCGAATGTCAAATCCTCAACCGCAGGCTTCGGGGTGCTGAACAAATGCTTCGTGAGCTGCGTGGTCATATTACCCTGAGCGTTGATGCCGTAGGCGTAGACCATATACTCGGTATTCCACATAAGCACACGACAAATATCATCGCTGTTGAGATACTTCGTACCCTTAACCAAGTCGTCAGCCATGACATCGAGCCAGTTGTCGATACCCTGCAGCGAGGCAACATACTGCCAATAGCCAAAGTCATTCTGCACAAGCAGGTAGTCGCTCGCCTCGAATTTATCCTCATAGTTCTCCTTGGGCTCAAACCATAGGTAATACGACGCACTCTTATCGTCGGGCGACACGCTCAACGAGGCACCAAGTCCCGTGAGCGACGTAACCTCAATGTCGAAAGCCTCCTCACCATCGGGCGTCGTTATACGCTCTGAGCGGTGTAACTCACCAAAGAGGCTATTCTCCTCCGAGTTATACTGGAAGTAAATGAGCGTGTAGTGCGAATGCCCTATGAGACCCTCAAAGGTGAGCGTCTGCGACCCGCGAAATATCATCTGCTCGGCATCGGGCTTCGCGAGCTCTTCGGTAGCAACTAACTCGTCGTTCAAATCACGAAACGCCTCGGTGTCGGGCATGAGTATCGCATAGTAGTAGTCTACCTCCTTGGAGGGGGTAATGGTGATTGTTACCGCCTCGGCAGTAAGTTCGTCGACAGCGACGTCAAACGTACCCTCGACTAACTCCGCAGGTTGCTCGGGGTCATAAGGAGGGTCTTGGGGTGGTATATCACGGCATCCCGTCATAAGCATCACGGCAAACATAACACATAGCGCACATGCGCTCCTCATAGACTTTCTCATGGCTATATTATTTATACTTAATTTATATTTAGGTGTCGTTACAACCTGTCGAGAGCCTCGAAAATCAACGCGCAGCACTCCTCGATTTCGCTCTCGGAGATAGTCAGCGGTGGCGAGATACGGAATGCCGTATCGCAGTAGAGGAACCAATCGCTCATGATGCCCACCTCCTTGAATATATCCATCAGGCGGTATAGATACTCCGAGCGACCCAACTCCACAGCCATGAGGAGTCCCGAGCGGCGCACCTCCAAGACCTTGGGATGCTGCGACACGCGCTGCTCAAACATGGCACCCTTGCGCTCCACCGCCTCGACAACGCCATTATCGACAAGGTAGTCGAGCGCAGCAAGGCCCGCAGCACAACATACGGGATGACCACCAAAGGTGGTTATATGGCCCAAGCAGGGATTTTCAGTAAAGACATTGAGTACCGCCCTATTCGCCGCAACACCGCCCAGGGGCATGCCGCCACCAAAGGCCTTAGCCAGACATACCACATCGGGCGTTATGCCATACTTCGTTGCAGCGAACATCTCTCCCGTACGACCAAGACCCGTCTGTATCTCATCGAAGATAAGCAATGCGCCTACCTGCGTACAACGCTCGCGTAGTCTTCGTAGCCACTCCACATTCGGCAGACGCACACCCGCCTCACCCTGCACAACCTCGCATAGGACGGCAGCCGTGCGCTCCGTAATTTCGGATAGCTGCTCAAACGAGTTAAACTCTATGGCGCGTGTGTCGGGCAGCAGCGGGCGGAAGGGGGCCTTCCACTCTTCACCCTCCGGAGCACCCATCATCGACATGGCACCATGCGTAGAGCCATGGTAGGCACGACGCATGGAGATAAGCTCCGTACGAGAGGTATATCGTTTTGCGAGTTTTAGTGCCACCTCAACAGCCTCGGCACCCGAATTCACGAAGTAGAGGCAGTCTACGTCGCCTGGCAGCAGCTCCGTTATGCGGCGCGCATACTCTACCTGCGGACGTTCGACCATCTCGCCATAGACCATGACGTGCATATAGTCGGCCGCCTGCTGCTGCACGGCGCGCACGACTGCGGGGTTGGCATGGCCGACATTGCTCACCGACACACCTGCAACGAGGTCGAAATAACGCTTCTGGTCGGGCGTATAGAAGAACGAGCCCTCGGCACGTGCAACCTCTATGAGCATCGGCGACGGCGAGGTCTGTCCCACATGCTGCAAAAATTGTTTTCGTAGTATCATCGTTTACACTTCAATCTGTTAATACTCCACCGAGAGTTGGCCACTCTGCTCCGCACGACGTAGGATGCTCTCATAGTCTCGCACACTCGACATTGTCCAACGCGTAAGCAGGCGCAACTGCTCCTCGTCGCTCAACTGCCAGCCGTCGACCGTCTGACGCACACGCTCGGCTAACATATATATAAGTATAGCCGCCGACGCCGAGACATTGAGGCTCTCGACCATGCCACACATCGGAATCATCAAAAAGTCGTCGGCCGCCTCGATGACCTCGTCCGAGATGCCCGCATGCTCCGTGCCGAAGACAAGGGCAAACTTACCCCTCGTTACGTCGAAGGTCTCGGGCGTGGCACTGCAACGGTGAGGCGTAGTGGCCACGATACGGTAGCCCTCGGCTTTGAGTGCCGCAAGAGCCTCGGTCGTGGTGGCGTGGTGCTCGACATCGACCCACTTCTGCGTGCCTCGCACGATATTTACCGAGGGGTCGAAGCGACAACGATCCTCGACGGTGTGTATCTGCTGTATACCAAAGGCCTCGCAGTGGCGCATGATAGCACTTGCAATCTGCGGGTGGAACATATTCTCGGTCATGATACGCACATAGTGGGTGCGCTGTGCCACGGTACGACGCAACACCTCGCGACGCTCATCCGTTAAAAACTGCGTCATATACTCCAAACGCTCCTTAAACCACGCGTCAGAGTGCTCCTCGGTACGTAATCTACTTGCGATATTTGTCATCTTCGTCCAATATTTTCAGGTAACTCTCATATCTCGACCATGCCACACGTCCCTCCTCCACGGCACTGCGCACGGCACATCCGGGCTCGTGGGTATGGGTGCAGTTGTAGAAGCGACAGTCGGGAGCTAAGCTCATCATCTCCGGGAAGTAGCGACACAGCTCCTTATCGTCGATATCGATAAGGCCGAAGCCCTTGATGCCCGGGGTGTCGATGATATAGCCATCGCCCACGCGGTACATCGTCGAGAAGGTTGTTGTATGCTTGCCCTTATGGTGGCTTTCGGATATTTCGCCCGTGCGTATCTCGATATCGGGGGCTATGGTGCCTATAAGTGTCGATTTGCCGACACCCGAGTTGCCGGCCAGCAGTATCGTGTGGCCCGAGATAAACTCTCTGACGCGCTCCACGCCACGACCCTCCATCGACGACAGGCGTATGATGTCGTACCCCGCATCGCGATATACCGCCTCGAACTCCTCAGCCTCGGCCTGATGCTCACCTTCGAGCAGGTCGGCCTTGCCTAAGAGTATGGTTACGGGCACCTTGTAGGCCTCGCACGTTACAAGAAAACGGTCTACAAACTCGCGAGGCGTGGCGGGCGAGTGCAGCGTAACGAGCAGCAGGGCATGGTCGACATTGGCGGCGATGATATGCGACTCCTTCGAGAGGTTCGACGCACGACGTATGACATAGTTACGTCGCGGGATGATATCGACTATCGCGCTACTATCGCCGTCGGGCTCCACCATAACACGGTCTCCCACGACCACAGGGTTTGTCGAGCGTACACCTTTGAGCCTCAGACGACCGCGTATGCGGCAGTTGAGCGTCCCCTGCTCTGTTGCCACCTCATACCAGCTACCCGTAGAGCTTATTACCGTTCCTTCGAGATGTTGTTGCTCCATTGCAAAAAATCGTGTTACTCCCACTCGATGATGGGTGAGTTAGTATATACCGCCTCGGCTGCGGCCTGCTGAATGAGGGCGTCAATAGTTTGAAGCGAAGGACACACCTTGTCGCCAAAGCGTGCCAACGGAGTGAATGTTATCGACTCGTCGATGGTCTCATACTCAACCAAACGGGGATAGAAGTAGTCGCGCATCTCGCCCTTGCCATTTTCGAGCGAGAGAATCTTATCGCGCAACTGCTCATTGGTCGTATTACCCTCCATCACCAACTCGCTAATCTTGTCCCAGCGGGGCTTCTCGCTGATGTTCACACGGTCGAATACCGAGAATAGGGCCGCCGTAACAAGTATCATCGTTGCGAGGTTGAGCAGACCTCCCAGCACACTATCCAGAGCCTTCGCCGGCTTCCACACTATCACGGCGCGCAACATCGGGGCTACAACCCAGACGAGCAGTACTATCGCCATGACGATGATGCAGAATCCCGCGAGGTAGGCCTTACCGGGGTCGTCCATAACTAGCGAGCCCACCTGCTCGGCAAGGCTGGGAGCTATGAGTATGGCCACGTATATACCCACAAAGTGGCACAACTGCACGATTAAGCCTCGTTTGAGACCCAAGATAAATGCCCACACGGCAAATATGGCTACAAAAATATCAATCATAACTGATAACTTATTTGGTTTGTTTCAGTGCGCAACAACGTCGTTGCGAAACATATTTCGCACGAAGTTAGTAATTTTTTTCGTTTATTCGTATCTTTGCACCGAGAAAAACAACGCTATGAGATACTTTATAACCTTAATTGCAACCCTTCTTACCATTGCCGCATACGGCAATGCCCCTCTGCGTGAGGTCTACTCGCTGAACGACAATTGGCAATTCTTCTACTCCAACGACCACGACAGCGACGCTGCCAACATCGTAAACCTTCCCCACACATGGAACAACGATACGGCCATCGACAAGATTGAGTACAAGCGCACCACGGCAAAGTACATCCGCGAGGTGTACATTCCCGCCGAATGGAGCACGAGACGTCTGTTTCTGCGCTTCGGGGGCGTTCAGAGCGTTGCCAACGTCTTCGTCAACGGCCGCCATGTGGGCGAGCACCGCGGAGGATACACCGCCTTTACGTTCGAGATAACGCAGCACATAACATTCGGCAGCAACAACCATATCATGGTTATCGCCTCGAACGCCGAGCGCAACGACATACTGCCCATATCTACCGACCTCGACCTCTACGGCGGCATCTACCGCGACGTGGAGCTGCTCACAACGGGCAAACACATCATATCGCCCCTGCACTACTCCTCGGACGGCATCTTCGTCGAGCAGCATAAGGTCAACGAAAATGAGGCCTCGGGTGTTGTGCGCGTCTACCTATCGACACCTGGGCTGGACCATATAGCCGTGAATATGCGCATCGTAGCCCCCGACGGCTACGAGGTGGACAGCCACACCGTAAAGGCGTCGAAGGGCGATACGGAGCGAGGTGTTGAGATAGCCTACTCGATAAAGTCTCCCGAGCTATGGAGCCCAGATAGCCCTGCGCTCTACACCGTAGAGGTATCGCTTGGCAACGAGGAGGCCCCGAGCGACTTTTTAGCCATTCAAACAGGCTTTCGCAGCATCACGACAAACAGCGATAACCGCCTATGCATAAATGGAGTGCCCGCCACCGTGCGCGGCGTAAACCTCGGCCACGACCGCAGCCTATACGGCACGGCGATAGGTCGTGAGCACATACTCTCCGACCTCGATATGATAGAGGATATGGGTGCTACGGCACTGCGCTCGCTCAACGGCCCGCATATCGACGAGTTATACACGGAGTGCGACCGTCGCGGCATGCTCGTATGGGTCGACATACCCTTCACGCGTCACGGCCTCGCCTTAGCCGATATATGCTACTACCCCACCGATGCCTTCCACGAGAATGGCCGCCGACAGCTACGCGAGATTATCGCCCAGAACTTCAACCACCCCTCGGTGGTGATGTGGGGCATATACTCACTCGTATGGCAGCGTGGCGACGATGTAGTGCCCTACATCAAGGAGCTTAACGACTTGGCGCACACACTCGACAACACGCGCAAGACGGTAGGTTGCAGCAATCAGGATGGTGCAATAAACTTCGCCACCGACCTTGTGGCACTGCGTCAGAGTGTAGGCTGGTATAGGGGCAACTTCGACGATGTTGCGGTGTGGTGTCATCAATTATCGTCAAACAAGGCGTGGGAGAACTTGCGCTATGGTGTTTCGTATGGCGAGGAGGGAGCATCGTCGCAACAGTGCGACATCGTCGAGCGCGCCGAGCGCAACACACGCCACCTCCCGGAGCGTCGCCAGCGCATCATGCACGAGCGTTACGCCTCGATAGTGAGTGATGCCGATATCTTTTGGGGCGTGTGGATTGACAATATGTTCGACTACTCGTCGGCACGTCGCCCCTATGCCATGAACTACTCGGGCATGGTCGACTACGACCATCGGAGCACGAAGGATGCCTTCTGGCTCTATCGCACGATGTGGAATAGAAGGAGTGCCACACTACATATTGCCGAGCGTCGATGGAGGGAGCGTCGCGATACATTGCAGCAGCTCACCGTCTACTGCTCCACGGGGCGACCTACGCTTGTGGTGGGTAGCGATACGGTCGAGGTGCGTAGCGAGGGCTATGGTCGCTGGATTGCCGACTCGGTGGTCATGCACGGCGATGTTACGGTACGCGCAACGGATGCCACAGGGCGTCTTCGCGATAGTGTGAGCCTCAGAGTTGGCAACGTGCTAACACGCCGCGAGCCTCAGGGCCTTCGCACATTATAAGGTCAAAAATCGAGAGGTTTGCCTCAAACGGCAGACGGTCTTCAAACACCTGGATATAGGGCTCTGCGACAAACGTGGAGCCCCTCTTTTTATCGCGCAAGTCGATATCTACTGCCGTAGCCTCGATATACTGCTCCGAGATGCGGGGCACGGGGAGTTTGAGTATAGAGCACACCTGCTCCAATGTCTTCATATTGAGGTCGATAAGATAGTCGAACGACGCACTGTACAACGACGCAAAGCGGTCGGCATAGTAGTCATAATAGGGCGACGAACGGTACGCCGACTCCATCGCCACAAAGTGCTGATGAGGCCAACGCTTCGAGTAGTCGATACGCATCGAACGCATTGCCTGTCGCGGACGGTTGGCATGGGATAGCTGTACCGATAGCTGCATCACACCCCCGGAGGTCATTATCGAGGTACGATTACGCTCCGAACGCTTCACATAGTTCTCGCCGAGGTCGATAACAACATCTTCGCCATGCTGGGCTATTGCCGTCCAATACTCCACCGAGCCATAATATACCGAAGGAAGAATTATCATAGAGACTAATTTTTTACGCTTTACAACACTCCAAACATATCCACTCCTGCTCCGACTGCTGCGCCACCACCGCTATGCCACACTTCGCAGCCTCGGCCGCTATCGACTCCACATCATCGGCCAGAAAGCCACTCAGCAGCAATACGCCGCCCGGACGCAACGCTGCGGCATACTTATCCATATCGGCAAGGATGATATTTCGGTTGATATTTGCCAATACCATGTCGAACTCGCGCCCTGCGACGCTCTCGATTGTTCCGTGCAGCACCTCCATACGCTCCTCAACACCGTTTAGGCGCGCCGCATCCTCGGCACTCTGCACCGACCACTCGTCGATGTCTACCGCCACTGCCGAGCGCGCACCCGAGCCGAGCGCAGCAAGCGACAGGATGCCCGTGCCACAGCCAACATCGAGAATATCACCCTCACGGGGCGTAAGGCGCATTATCGCGCGACACATCATGCGCGAGGTGTAGTGGTGACCCGAGCCAAAGGCCATGCGCGGAGCAACAATAATATCTATGACCCCCTCGGCCGGAGCTTCGTGGTGAGGGGCGCGTATTACCATGCGGCCATCTATATCCACACGCTCGAAGCCCTCGCGCTCCCACGCCTCATTCCAATTCTCATCCTCCATAACGCGCTCCTCCTCAACCTCGCCATAAGGCTCTACCGCAGCGAGTGCCGCCTCGCGGCAGCCGCTCCACTCGTCGCGTAGGATGAAGGCATGAAGCACAACACCTCGCTCGGCAGCCGTAACATCAAAGCTGTCAAATGGATAGTCCGAGAGGAAGGCGGTACAAATCTCAGCCTCCTCGTCCGAGGCGCAACGTAGCGTAAGGTCGATATACTCTTTCATAGGCAAGCAATTCGGGCTAAAAAATCGACTCGAAAAATAACATTATGTAAAATATTTTTCGTATCTTTACCACAAAGATAAGAATATTATGGCAGAAAGTGCTAAAAAGTGGGAGGAAATTGCTCGCGACTACCGTCGATACATACGTTTTGAGAAGCATCTTGCCGAGAACAGTGTCGAGGCCTACATGCGCGACTTGGAGGAGTTTGCGCACTTCGTAATGCGCACCTACGACGTGGCACCCCACCGTGTCGAGGCTCACATGATTGAGCGTTTCATGGCGTGGCTCTACGACCGTGGTCGCAGCCGTGCCTCGCAAGCACGACGCCTGAGCGGCATTAAGAGCTTCTACAACTTCCTGCTTCTCGGCGACCGTATCGACCATCTGCCAACCGAGTATATCGAGGCTCCGCGCGCCGGACGCTCGCTCCCCGACACACTCTCCACCACCGAGATAGACGACATGCTGCGCACCTTCGACATACGCACCGCAAAGGGGTGTCGCGACAGTGCCATCGTCGAGGTGCTCTACTCATGCGGACTGCGCGTCTCGGAGCTCACATCGCTGCGCCTCGAAGACCTCTTCTTCGGCGAGGGCTACATCCGCGTGGTGGGCAAGGGCGATAAGCAGCGCATCGTACCCGTAAGCTCTGCCGCACGAGATAAGATACAGCTCTACATGGAGGTTCGCGCCCCTAAGCACCGCTCCGAGACCACTCTCTTCCTGAACAACCGAGGCACGCCCCTCACGCGCATCATGGTGTTCAACATCATCAAGCAGGCGGCCGAGTTGGCGGGCATCGACAAGAAGATAAGCCCCCACACCCTGCGCCACTCCTTCGCCACACACCTATTGGAGGGTGGAGCCAACATCCGCCAGGTACAGGAGCTGCTCGGACACGAAAGCATCGTAACGACGGAGATATACACGCACCTCGACCGCACACACCTGACCGAGGTTGTGGAGGATAAATTCTCTGACATTGAGCTATAACCACCATATTTCGACCGACTATGACAAAGCGACTAAGTATAATTGTAGCACTGCTGCTGAGCGTAGCAAGCCTCTTCGCAGCTGAGCGCGAGGTGCTCATCGACTGCCCCTGGGGCACAATAAGCGCAACACTCACGACGCCCGAGAGCGCGACAGAGACCGCCCTGCTCATCGTTGCCGGCTCGGGGCCTACCGACCGTAACGGCAACTCGTCGCTCAACCTCAACACCTTCTGCTACAAGATGCTTTCGGACAACCTCACGGCACAAGGCTACGCCGTCTTGCGCTACGACAAACGAGGTATCGGCCGCAGCCACCTACCCACCGAGGCCACGGAGGAGACACTAACCTTCGACGACTACGTCGCCGATGCTCGCTGCTGCGTAGAGTATCTGCGTAGCGAAGGGTATAGACACATCGTCGTTGTGGGACATAGCGAGGGTGGCAACATAGCACTGCACCTATCCAACGAGCCCTCCACTATCGATGCCGCAGTGCTGCTATGCGCATCGGGCTACCCTATCGACGTAATACTCCTACGACAACTCTCCTCACAACTAATGCCCGCACATATAGGCCTCATGCTTCGCGCCGAGGCCATCATACGCAGCCTCAAACAGAGCGTCCGCGTCGCGGAGGAGGATATTCCGCAGGAGCTTCTCGCACTGTTTCGCCCCTCGGTGCAGCCATTCCTCATAAGCCAGATGCAGAGCGACCCACAAGCACTCGCCGCTGAGAGCAGATGCCCCATGCTCATCATCACGGGAGGCCACGACATACAGGTTACGCCCGACAATGGCGAGGTGTTGGCAGAGGCCGCACCCGAGGCTCGCCACACAACAATAGAGCGCATGAGCCATGTGCTCAAAAGTGCCGACAGCAACGACCGCATGGAGCAGCTACTGAGCGTATACACCAACTCGCAACTACCCCTAAGCGAAGGTCTTACGGCCGAGATAGCCGCATTTCTAAGACATTATAACCTATAAAATATTAAGCCTATGTCAATCTTCAAAAGACTCTTTGGCCGTGGCCAGAAGAGCACGCCAAACTATCCGAGCGATGATATTACGATAAACGGCAAGCAGCTGCGTCTGAGCTTCTACGCACACGCCTCGATTGCCATCGAATACGAGGGTCGCAACATATATGTCGACCCCGTGGCGGGCCATGCCGACTATGAGCGTCTGCCAAAGGCCGATATGATTTTGGTAACACACTCTCACTACGACCACTTCGACCGTGCAGCCATCGAGAGTCTGCAAACAGAGCATACACACATCCTCTGCGACAAGACCTCGGCCGAGAGCTTCGCGGGCGACTGCTACGCGATGCTCCCGGGCAGCGTTGCCGAGCCCTTTGCGGATATTCGCGTCGAGGCCATAGCTGCCTACAACACATCGGAACACCAATTGCAGTTCCACCCCAAGGAGCGCGAGGATTGTGGCTATGTGCTGACACTCGGCAATGCCGTGCGCATCTACATCTCGGGCGACACGGAGCCTACCGACGAACTGCGCGCCCTGGCCGACAAGCATATAGACATCGCCTTTATATGCGTAAATCAGCCCTACACGATGACCCCCGACGAGGCTGTCAAGGCTGTCGAGGCCATACGCCCGAAGATATACTACCCCTACCACTATGGTCAGGTGGACGAACCTACCGACGTAGAGGCTCTTGCCGAGCGTCTCAAAGAGGTGTGCGATGTCCGCATACGACCATTGGCATAGAGGCCTTTCGCTAAAAACACTCGGGCATCGATTGCGGTCGATGCCTATGTTTGTTGTGCTTATACCCTTCGTCGCGGGCATCGCGACCGAGCAATACTACGCTCTGCCGCTATGGCTCGCTCTCGCAGTGCTCGCCATATCGGCCACACTACTGTGGCTGACCATACCGCGACACGTGGCGTGGCTCTATGCCGCGCTAACCCTGCTTATGGGCGGATACGTGGCGAGCACACTGAGCCACACAACATCGGACACCCCCACCGAGAGGCCTCTCGACCTCGTAATTACGGTTGAGAGTCCCCCGTCCCAGCGCGATGGATACCGCGTAGCCGAGGGGCGCATCGACGCATGGCGTGAGGGCAACGGGTGGCGAGCAGCCGACGACCGTGTGCAACTATGGATTCGCTGCGACAGCGTCGCACTCGGTGCACGTCTGCTTGTGCATAGCACACTTCACGAGCGCATGTCGCGTTTCGAGGCCTACAACGACCTACTGCGACATCGTGGCTACGTGGGCGGCGTGAGTGTCGCTAACTACAATATTCTCGCACTAAACTACACCCAACCCGAGGGGCTACACAACTACGCCCTCGATAAGCTATCCTCCGCCGTAGGCGATAATACGGCACACGCCACCGTCGAGGCTATGGTTGCGGGTGCACGCCACGCCATGCCCAAGGAGCTGCGCGAAGCCTACTCCAAGACGGGACTCGCACATATCCTCGCCGTCTCTGGACTACACCTCGGCATCGTCGCAATGTTCTTCGGCACGCTGCTTCTCCCGCTCAACCTTATACATCGAGGCCACCGCTGGCGTTATCTGCTCATCATCCTCTTCATCTGGCTCTTTGTCGCCATAAGTGGTGCCACAGCCTCGGTAGTCCGCGCGGCAGTGATGTTTACGGTGCTGATGCTCACGCTCTTTCTCTCGGAGCGGCACAACGCCATAAACAGCATCGCGGCAACAGTTATGTTGATGCTCGCCTATAACGCCAACTACCTCTACGACATAAGCTTTCAGCTCTCCGTGGTCGCCGTCTTCGGCATCGTTGCCTGGGCAACACCACTACTGCGCCACATGCGCATTGAACAGCTGCCGCTAACGCTACGTTGGTTGATAAAGAGTGTTGCGGTGGGTGTCATAGCGACGCTATGGACGCTGCCCTTAGTATCGCACAACTTCGCGCAACTACCCCTCGTGGGTGTCATCGTTACACCGCTGATACTCATCACGGCCTACCCCATCGTCGGCCTCGGAGTGTGCGCACTGCTGTTGCCCAACGCCGCTGCCACGTGGCTTATCAAGGGTGCCGAGGCTATCGCCTCACTACAAAATGCCATCGTCCAGGGCGCAGCGACACTTCCCTATGCCGCACTCGACTATCGGGCCTCGAACGTAGCGATAATCGGCATCTACGCGGTTTATATGATAATTACCGTGTTGCTATGGGCCGTGGAACGAAAAAAAAGTATAACTTTGTACGAGTATGATGACTACCGAGATATTGACGACGCTTAAAAGTGAGGAGGTACGTCGCGCCATTGACCAAAATATCGAGCGCGATGCTGCCGTCGTGGCACTCGACAAACGAGTACCACACGCCTCTCTTGTGGCCACACAGGTTAAGTATCTGCAACGCGCACGCCGCAAGCTACCAAGCCTCTATGCCGCGCGCTGCATCATCCCGTCGCTCGCCTTCGAGCAGTCGTCGAGCGAGGAGTGCGCCGAGCGCAAGCCTATAAGCGGCCATAGCGTCTTGGACCTAACATGCGGACTCGGCATCGACACCCTCTCGCTTGCACGTCGTTTTAGGCGTGTGGTGGCCTTGGAGCGCAATAGCACACTTGCCGAGGTCGTGCGCTACAACCTGTCGCTCATGGGCGTCGACAACGTGGAGGTCATCTGCACCACGGCCGAAGAGTATGTGGCAAAGTGCAACGAACACTTCGACTGGATATATGCCGACCCTGACCGCCGCTCGGCCGAGGGTCGCAAGATGGTGTGCATGGATGACTGCTCGCCCAACATGCTTATGCTTATGCCCCAACTAAGCAATATGGCCGACCGCGTGGCGATAAAACTATCGCCGCTATTCGACTGCGACGAGGCCTTTCGCCTTATGTCGCCCGCCGAAGTAGAGGTGGTATCGCTCGGTGGCGAGTGCAAGGAGCTCAACATACTCACCCATGCCGAGCGCGACCTGCTGCGCATTGCCGTCATAGGCCAGGGCGAGTGGTGCTTCGAGCGCGAGGCGATGAGCACAACACCCTCAACCGAGCGTTTCGACGAGGAGCAGTGGCGATATATGATAATTCCCGACGTGGCACTGCAAAAGGCTCGTGTGGCAATAGCCGCAATGAAGCCCCACGCGGCAATATGGAGCAACAACGGATACGCCTTCGCCCGCGAACTACCCACCGCGCCCCTTGCAGGTCGCACGTACGAGATAGAGAGTATCATGCGCTACCACCCCAAGGAGCTAAAACGTCGTTTCAAGGGGCTTGGCGTCGAACTCTCGAAGCGCGATACGTCGCTTTCCATCGAGGCCGTGCGCCGTAGTTGTGCCCTGCGTCCCGGTGCCGATGTACACCTCGCCATAACCTCTATCGAGGGCGAAAATTGGGTAATTCAACTAAAATAACTACATTTGTAGCAAGAAACACAAGCCGATATGAATATCATCTCGCGCATACGACTTCTGCTTACCGACACGCTTCTGAGCGTCGACGACGTAGCGGGCATAGGTAAGTTCAACCTACGTCTGCGACAGGGCTATCGTCTGGTCTACTACACGATGATGGGTCTGAACTACCATCGCACCTTCGTCGAGAGTGCCGCGCTGACCCTCTTCACCCTATTTGCGTTAGTGCCGCTGCTGGCCCTGACGCTCATCATCCTCGACAGCATAGGTCTCATGCAACCTATCATCACAAGCCTCTACTCCACCTTCTCGGAGTGGCGCTATCTGCTCGACACCATACTCGACACAGCAGCCTCGGCAGCCGATAACATCCCCAATGGACTCTTCACCATCATCGGTATCTTCGCGCTCTTCGGAGCACTTTTCACGGTCTTCAACCGCGTAGAGGCGTCGTTCAACCATATATGGGGCATACGTCGCCGTCGCCGCCTGCTGCGCCGCTATATCACATACCTCATCACGGCCCTTGTAGCCCCCATCATTTGGGGTGTTACCACCTCCGTATCGTATGACGTGTTGGCGTGGATGGGCCTCACAAAAGAGATAAACGACCTGCTCGCAGCACTTATCTCCCTCGGCATTGCCGCCATAGCCACAACGCTGCTCTATAAGTATCTGCCCTACACCGCCGTAGGTTGGCGCAACGCCCTCAAAGCGGGCATCACAACGGGCATACTGCTTGCCGTGTGGCAGTGGGGATATGTGCACATACAAGAGTACATGACCTCGTATAACATCCTTTACGGTAGTTTTGCGGCAATACCGTTCTTCATCATCTGGATACATATCTCGTGGCAGATAATACTCTTTGGCTGCGAGCTGTGCTACGTATGGCAGCATGGCGAACGCTACGAGAGTGTCGACAGACGTCGTCGCGGAACACGCCCCCAGGAGCAGAGCCTCAGCGTCGTTGTCGTAGGCTCTGGAAATGTCGCCGAGGCCTTCGCCTTGCGCCTGTCGAAGATTGAGAGCATAGAGCTACGCCAGATATATGCCCGCAACCCTGTGCGCGGACGCGACATCGCGACGATGGCATCAACCGAGTGGGGCGACAACCCGCACGACATTGCCACGGCCGACATATATATCATCGCTGTTAGCGATAAGGCTGTCGAGGAGGTTGCACACTCGTTACACCTCCCGGAGGATGCCGTTGTGGTACACACCGCCGGCAGCGTACCCCTCACGGCACTACCCAAGCGTGGCGGAAGACGCGGTATACTATACGCCTTCCAGACCTTCACGCAGGGACGCCGCGTGCGCCTCGACAATGTGCCGCTGTTCATCGAGGCTGACAGCGAGCAGACGCACGCACGCCTCTTGGAGTTGGCCTCGCTGCTCTCCACGCAGGTGGAGTATGCCGACTCGGAGCGTCGCCGCAAGATACACCTCGCCGGAGTGCTGGTCAACAACTTCGTTAACAGCCTCTACGCTGCCGGTAGCGACGTGGTGGATGGCGAGGGCCTATCGTTCGACATCCTCAAACCGCTAATCATGGAGACGGCAGCCAAGGCTGTGGAGAGCGGCGACCCGCGCGCCGTGCAGACAGGCCCTGCATCGCGTGGTGATGCGGAGACCTGCCGCAAGCATATAAAGATGCTTGGCGAGGAGCCCGAGCTACAAAAGATTTATCAGGATTTAACTAACTATATATGGGAAACTTCAAAGAAGATATAGCCCGCGTCGAGGCCTTCGTCTTCGACGTAGATGGCGTGATGACCGATGGCGGCATCATACCTACGCCCGATGGCGACTTCATACGTCGCTACTATGCTAAGGATGGCTATGCGCTGGCCTACGCCATACGCGAGGGGTATAAGATATGTGTTATCTCGGGTGGCCGCGGCGAGATGTTGCGCCGTAGGTTGGAGATGCTCGGCATCGAGGATATGTACCTCAACTGTATGGATAAGATTGCCGCTATCGAGGAGTTTATTACGCGCTATGGGCTCAATAGCGAGAATGTGATATATATGGGCGACGACATCCCCGACTTGGAGTGTATGCGCAAGGTGGGTATCCCCGTATGCCCGGCCGATGCCTGCATGGAGGTTATCGAGGCGTCGCGCTACGTCTCGGAGTATGACGGTGGCAAGGGTGCTGTTCGCGATATCGTCGAGCAGGTGCTGCGCGCACAAGATAAGTGGGCAAAGAGCAGCAAGGGCGTCTTGGGCGTCGCCTCACGATAAATTAAATCGGCCGAAAGGATGGGACAACGCAGCCGACAAGAAGTCGCATAGTCTCGAAAAAGAGGACAATGAGACAATGGGACGATGGGAAAATGGGACGATGAGAAAAATCTCCCATAGTCCCACTGTCCCAAAGTCTCATAGTCAAAAAAAATCATAGGGCTGAGTGGAAAGATATCCATTCAGCCCTATGATTTTGGGGCCACGGAGGCTCCTTATCGTGTAAACCCAATTTCTTGTCAGAAGGGGTTAGGCTTGGTGCCAAGTCGAAATTGACACGGATGGGGGTGTACTTGGCGTACATCCCCATTCGGGGCAATGAGCTTGGTGCCGAGAATGACCCCTTATCACAAGAAATTTACATCATAGCAGTTATATCCCACACAAACGCTCGCGAGCCCTGCTGCTGCGTTGTAGAGTCTATCTCGCGCAAAGCATCCATGAGCACGGGAATCTTCTCGTCCTCGACAATAGCGAGTATAGAGGTGTTCATTGAGGGCCATGCGTGGGTGCCATAGTGAGGCTCACCATCGTGGGTGCCACGACCCTCGGTGAGTGCCCAGCGCGTGAAGCCACGAACACCGTTCTCATCAAGCATGCGGTTGATACGGTCGGTGAGGGCCTGGTTATATGATACGAAAAATGCTTTCATAAGGTTCTATTTTATCTCCGTGGGAGGTGCACCTCCCACAGAGGGTTGTTAATTAGTTGTTCTGAGCATTAGCCTGCTCGGCCTTCTTACGCATCTGCTCGCGGATGAAGTCCTCCTCATGCTTCTCGAGACGCGCCTTACGCGCTGCCTTACGCTCCTTGCGACCCTGTAACATGGCATAGAGTGCAGGAACGATAAACAGGGTGAGGAAGGTCGAGAAGATAAGACCACCCACGACAGAGATACCCATAGGCTGCCATATCTCCGAGCCCTCGCCGAGACCCATAGCCATAGGCACCATACCGAGGACGGTGGTGAGCGAGGTCATAAGCACGGGGCGCAGACGGCTCTTACCACCCGCAATTACGGCGTCGGCAACATTCGAGCCACGCTCAACGAGGAGGTTCATGTAGTCCACAAGCACGATACCGTTCTTGGTAACGATACCCACAAGCATGATACCACCGATAAGCGCGATAATCGAGAGCGGCGTATTCGACACCCACAGTGCAAAGAAGACACCCGACAGAGCGAAGGGGAGGGTAAACATGATAATCAGCGGGTACATCAACGACTCGAACTGTGTAGCCATAACGATGTAGACGAGTATGACGATAAGTGCGAGCAACATACCGATATCGCTAAACGCATCGCCCTGATCCTCGATGGTACCACCAATCTCCAAGGTAATACCCGCAGGAGCCTCGTAGTCGGCCAAGAGGCTGTTAACCTCGGCTACGGCATCACCCAACGCAACACCTGCACCGACAGAGCCCTCAACGGTGATGATACGCTGACGGTTTTCGCGCTCAATCTCTGGCGACGAGAACGACTCCTCGACGGTAGCCACATCTTTGAGTTTAATGGCACGGCCCATAGGTGTATAGAGGGTGATGTTCTCCACCTCCTCGATACTCTCACGGAAGGGCTCGGCGTAGCGCACAACAATGTTGTACTCATCGCCATCCTCACGATACTTCGTACACTCATAGCCGTAGATGCGGTTACGGATAAACTGCGCAGCGGTGGCACTATTCAGACCGTAGTACGACATCTTATCGCGGTCGAAGACCACGTTATACTCGGGTTGCAGGTCTTCGCGCGAGAGCTGAACATCACGCATAGTGCTCAACTTCGACATCTTGCTCTGCAAATCCTTAGCCGTAGCCATAGCGTCGTTCATGTTATGGCCAAATACCTTGATATTCACGGTACTTGCGCCACCACCCATGCCGCCACCGCCACCACCGGGCGATACGGTGAACTCACGAATCTCGGGAATTGCAGCAAGCTCCTTACGCAACTCATCCGAAATCTCGAAGATCGTAGGACGCTGCATATCAGACATACGGGGCATACGCATATTGTAGTTGATGATATGCGAACCCGTGGTCTGCATCGCAGCAAAGGCGTTGTCCGACGAGTTCTGACCTGCCGAGGTTGACACCATGTAGATATAGGGGTACTTGGCGTTGATGATAGAGTCTACCTGACGTGCAACACGCGACGTGTAGTCTACGTGTACGTTCTGAGGCATCTTAATCATCATCGTGATACGCGCATTATCCGAGGGCGGGAAGAACTCCGTGGGCACCTGACGAATAAGCACCAACGACACAGCAAAGATACCCATGAGCACGAGAACCACACTCTTCTTCCACTTAACGACGAAGCGCAAGGCACGCTCGTAGATGCGGTCGAGCCACATAAGAGCCTTGTCGATAGGCTTGTAGATGATGCCTATGCCCTTGTAGGTGTGTGCCGCGCCGTCGATTTTGAGCATGTAGGCCGACATCATAGGCGTAAGCGTAATGGCCGCCGTAGTAGATACGCACACCACGATGGTTACAATCCAACCCAACTCGCGGAACAAGATACCCGACAGACCGGGAATCATCGTAAGGGGCATGAACACCGCAACGACAACGAGCGTCGTGGCGATAACCGACAACCACACCTCGTTAGTAGCGTAGATGGCCGCCTCCTTGGGCTTAGAGCCTCGCTCGATATGCGTGGTGATGTTCTCCAAGACAACGATAGCATCATCCACAACCATACCGATAGCGATAGACAACGCCGAGAGCGAGATAATGTTCAGCGTAGAGCCTACGGCATATAGGTATATGAAGGCGCATATAAGCGATATGGGGATGGTCAGACAGATGATAAACGTGGCGCGCCAACGTCCGAGGAAGACCATAACGACCAAGATAACGAATATGAAGGCGTACATGATGGTCTCGGCCAACGAGTTGATGGCATCGGTAATCTGCTGCGACGACTCGAAGATGGTCTCCACCTTACAGTCGGGGGGCAGCGTCGGGATAATCTCCTGCAACTTAGCCTGCACATCGCGGATAATCTGCACCGAGTTGGCACCCGTCTGCTTCTGGACAATAACACGCACACCCTTACGGCCATTGATGCGCTCATCCATGGTCGCCTTTTCGAGTGTGTCGATAATCTCGGCAACATCCGAGAGCATCACCGTGCGACCACCGGCGTTCGACACTACGATATCGTAGAGCTCACGGCTGTCGTCGAACTCCAAATCCGATTTGAGGTTGAAGGTCTGGTCGCCAAGGTCGAGCGTACCGGCCGGCACGTTGACATTCTCGGCAGCGATAATCTGTCCGAGCGACTCCACCGTGAGGCCATAGGCCTCCAACTTCTTGGGGTCGACGTTCACCTGCACCTCACGCTCCTGAGCACCGATAACGGCTACCGAGCCGATACCGTTGATGCGGTTAAGCTCGTTGACCATCTTATCGTCCAAAATCTTGGCAAGGGCAGCGTAGCTCTCGTCGGCCGTAACCGAAAGCATCATGATAGGCATCATCGATGACGAGAACTTCATAACTGTCGGATAGTTAACGTTATCCGGCAGGAGAGACTGTGAGCGGCTCACCACGTCACGCACGTCGTTTGCCGCCTCCGTGAGGTCGCAGCCGTACTCAAACTCCATGGTTACCATCGAGACGTTGTCCGACGACTTCGAGGTAATCTTATCGAGGTTATCCACCGAGTTGAGCTGATCCTCCAACACTCGTGTGATGTTGGTCTCGATATCCTCGGCATTACCACCCGCATAGGTGGTAATAACGCTGATATAGGGCACTTCAATGTCGGGGTACTGATCCACACCCAGCTTCGTGAGCGAGAACAGACCGAAGACTATGACGCCGATGAATATAAGTGCAACCGAAATCGGTTTTCGCACCGCGGTTTCGTAAATTTTCATCTTCACAAAGATTTTTACTCTACAAACGCTACATCTTCAAACGATGCGCAGCCTGTAAAATAGGTTTGTTACTCGTTCTTAACCTCAACCTTCTTACCGTCCATAAGACGTGTAAACGACGTTACGGCAACCTCCTCGCCGGCGGCAAGACCATCGGTGATGTCGACCTTCGTTCCGATGCGACGGCCATCCTTAACGAAGCGATAATCGGCAACGCCATCCTTGATAACATATACGAAACGCTCCGATGAGCCCGCCTGCTTCTGCACTGCAACATCGTCAACCATGATACCCTCGCGCTGACCCATATTGAAGGTCGTGCGGGCATACATACCGGGGCGCAGACGCTCCTGGGCGTTGGGGATGGTAACCTCAACCGAGAAGGTGCGTGTTGCAGCATCCAACGCAGGGTTGATGCGCGACACCGTACCCTCGAAGGTCTCGCCGGGGAAGATGTCAACCTCGATGGTTACCTTCTGGCCAACCTTAACAACGGGGAAGTACTGCTCCGAGACGTTAGCCATGACTTTGAGCTTGTTAATCTGCATGATGTGCAAGATAGGCTTCGCCGCGAAGAGGTCGCCGGGCTCGAAGTTACGCGCCGTAACGACACCCGATATGGGCGACTTGATTGTCGAGTTCTTGCGCAACTGCTCGATAACCTCCTTCTGCAAGTTGAGCGTATTCTCCAACTGTGTCATCTGCTGATCCGAGATACCTCCCGCAGCATGAACAGGCTTCATACGGTCGTAGTTATCCTGTGTCGTAGCAAGCTGCAACTCCTGCTGTTTAAGCGTTGTCTGGTCGAGTACGACGAGCACCTGACCAGCATAGACCTTATCGCCTACATCGACCGTGATTTTGTCGATATGCAAGCCCTGTGCAGCGGGGGTAATGTCGTTCTGCTTGTAGGGCAAAATCTCCGATGTGTAGGTCTCGGTGAGGTCTACGGTCATACGCTCCGCAACCGTGGTCTTCACCATCACCACCTCATCAACAGGCGTCTGAGAGGCCGTCTTCTTGTCGCTTTCCGCGCCACATGCCACCATCACGGCGGCAGCGGCAAAAATTAATACTTTCTTCATTGCTTATCTATAATTTATTATTCTTACTCTACTCGTTCGGTATCGACAAAGACGTTTACGCCCAATACCTTCTCATAGTCGGCCTGTGCCGTGAGGTAGTCATATATTGACTGTGAATACTGCAACTGCGCCTGTGTCATCGAGAGCTGTGCGCTGTTGAGTTCGAGGATAGTACCCGCACCAGCGTTGTAGCGAGTGTAGGCAATATCGTAGGCCTTCGTTGCCTGCTCTACGGTAAGCTCGTTCGAGAGCATCGTCTCGCGTGCGGCAAGCAGGTTGTTGATGGCCTGCTGCACCTGTAACTTAACGCCACGCTCGGCATAGTCGCGCTGCATGTCGAGCTGTGCAAGCTGGTTGCGCACCTCGCGCAACTGGTTTGTCTTCTTGAAGCCGGCAAACAGCGGTATCGATATCTGTGCACCCACCGAGATAGGGTACTGCCACCAGAACTTAGACTGCTCCTGCGCTGTTGCGCCACCCTGAGCACCACCTGCCGCGCCACCCAGGAAGCCAAGGTCAACACGCTCCTGGCCTATATACGAAATCTGGCCAAAGGCTGCAATAGTCGGCATGCGTGTGGTCTGTATAAGTTTCTCCTGATGCAAGAGCAACTCGCGCTGCAATTCGAGGGTGCGGAGTGTAGTATTCTCCGACACGTCGGTCGAATAGTCGGCACCGAGCAACACCTCATCGCGGAAGTCATCCAACGAGCCCGTAACATCGACATCCACATCCTCGGGGATTGAGAGCAACATTTTGAGCTGCAACTTAGTAAGTTCAACACCACTCTCGGCCAGGATAACCTGAGGTTTGAGGTTTGAGAGCTGCACCTGCGCCGTGAGGTAGTCGTACTCGGCAGCCAAGCCGTTTTTGTAGAGCTCCTCGGTGTTGTCCACTACGCGCTGCGTGGTGAGGATAGCCTCTTTCAGCACGCTGAGCGACTGCTCGGCGAGCAGCACGTTGTAGTATGCCGAGCGCACCGACGCTACAAGGTCGATACGGCTGGCACGGGCACTCTCCACGGCGGTCTCCATCTGCGTGCGTGTCATTTTGAGCTGTCGATATACCGACGGCACGAAGAGGGGCAGCGTGATGTTACCCGCCACGTTAAAGGTGTTCTTACCACCAAACGACAGACCCTGAGCCATCTCCTGACGGCGCAACGCCAAGGCATACTGTGCCGAGGCATCGACCTGAGGATAGAGCGTTGCAAGAGCCTGCTTGCGCACATAGTCGTAACGCTCGATTTCGAGGTTTGCGACCTTGATTGTGGGATTTTCGCTGAGTGCTACCTCGATAGCCTCATCGAGCGAAAGTCTCAGCTTGCTCGATGTTGCGACCTCCTGCACTTGGGCGTGTGCCATAGCCATCGACACGCAGCCCATACAAATCATCACAAAAAACTTTTTCATTTTACCTTTTATATATTGTTATTGTTTTTATCGCTACACACCGCCTTTGTTACAACGTATCGGGCGATGGAATATTGCCGAAATACTTATCGAAACAACTGTCGATAATCTCTAAGCCCTGCACGGTACACAGACCACGTATGAAGATAACCAACGAGTAGGACATCATCGACACCATCTCCACCGAGTCGCGCGACTCGTAGGAGTCCGACACCAACATACCCTGCACGCTGTCGTTAAGCACCTTTACGACAAAGTCGCAGTCGGCCGTTGTGGTCATGTAACCGGCCTCAACGCAACGTTTGAGCCAACGTTTCAAATCCTCCGCACTCTTCTTGTTGCCGTTGGCTTCGAGACGCTCGTTCACCTTGGGATAAAAACGGCGAATGTTGCGACGCATGCGGCTTGCCACGGGCGCGTGCGTAACCATATCACGCAAACAGAGAAGCATAACCTCCAAATCGTTATCCACGGTCTTAACTTGCTGCTGTCGACGCTCCGCACTTCTCTCAATATAGAGCTCGATACTTTGGTATAGCAACTCCTCCTTGTCGCTGAACATCTCGTAGAGCGTGCGCTTCGAGACGCTGAGCTCCTGTGCAATGTCATCCATACGCACAGCCTTAACGCCCTGTGCGACAAACATTTTCATTGCATGTTCAACGATAATCTCTTTCTGTGTCATACGTTTTGTGGATTATTGACGCCGCAAATATACGCAAGAAAACTTAAAAAACAATAAAAGTTTTCATGTTTTTTGCATTTTTCACCTCGCCCGAATTATTCTCCACGTAGTAATCAAAAAACAGGGGTTGGCGAACAGCGTCCGACAACCCCAAAATCCGATACCACGTCGTGTGGCGATATTTACCATTTTTCGCCCAGATTTGCCAATACGTTTTGAGCATTTGCATGACCCTGCGTGGCGGCCTTGCGGAGCCACTCGACAGCCTCCGTCAAGCTCTGCTGGACACCCTCTCCGTTGCCGTAACAGAGGCCCAGGATATACTCCGCATCGGCATAGCCCTGCTCGGCAGACTTACGCAACCACACAACAGCCTCCGTATAGCTATGAGCCAAGCCGTCGCCGTAGTAGTAGCACATACCCAAGATACACTGCGCCGCAGCGTGACCCTGCTCGGCAGCCTTACGCCACCATGCAGAGGCCTCATCGACGCTTTTTGCCACGCCTTCGCCCTTATAGTAACACGAGCCCAAGTAGTATTGCGCATCCGCATTTCCCAACTCGGCGGCTCGACGCCACAACTCGGCCGCCTCAACGAGATTCTTCTCCGTGCCGCAACCCATATAGTTGCAGAAAGCCAAGTTGTACAACGCCTCGACATGGCCCTGCTGGGCAGCCTTACGCCACCACTCAACAGCCACAGCCTCGTCAATCTCGACGCCATAGCCCACATGATAGTATCCGCCCATGCTATTCTGCGCCTCGGCATAACCCTGTTCGGCAGCTGCACTACACCACTTAATAGTCTGAGTATCATCGGCTATGACACCATAACCATTGAGATAACAATCGCTCAGGCGATACTGCGCCTCGGCACTATCGAGCTTGGCGGCCTTACGCCACCACTTGACAGCCTCGCCATAATCGCCCTCATCGAAATAACTCGATGCCAACTCGTTCTGCGCCTCGACGTCGCCCCCCTTCGCACGCGACACAACATCCTCTACGGTTTGTGCCGAGAGAGTGAAGGCCGAGAGCATAGCCACAACAGCAAGTAGAATAATCCTCTTCATATCTCACAATATTTTACGTTATTCGCACAAACAAAATTACGCAAAGTTTTCGTTTCGAGCAAATATTTAAGGTGAATAATCGCTCCACGGCGCAATATTTTACCCTACTTTTATTTGGGCGTTAGTATAAATTATACTAACTTTGTCGCGCTGTGCGTATCAATACGAGGTGCGCCACCTATTCTATGTTAGAGAGATTAGCCAAACAGACAGCCATATACGGCATCAGCACCATCGTAGTTCGTTTTCTGAACTACCTGCTGACGCCCTACTATACGCGCATCTTCGACCAGGCGACATACGGCATCGTTACGGACATCTATGCCCTGATACCCTTTGCCCTTGTCGTGCTCTCGATGGGCATGGAGTCGAGCTACTTCCGCTTCTCGACACGAGCCGAGGAGCAGGGTGGCGACGTTGCCGCGGGCAAACGTCGTGTCTTTGCCACAACATGGGGCACGACAATCCTCAATGCCCTTATCTTCTTTGTCGCCGTAACGCTTCTGCACAAGCCCATATCCGAGGTCATGGGTGCTGCATACGTGCTACACCCCGAATATGTGATAATCGTGGCCGCCATCGTCATGGTCGACGTGTGGAGCATGATCCCCTTCTCGCGACTGCGCGAACAGGGCCGTGCCATGCACTTCGTGGTGCTCAAAGCCATCAACATGCTACTCAACGTAGGTCTGGCAATAGGCTTCGGCGTCGCAGGGCTCTACTCCACACCCTTCGGTGTAGGCTGGGTATTCGTCGCCAACCTCGCAGCAAGCCTCATAACGCTCCTCGCCCTACTCCCCACGACGGAGCGCACACTACCACGCATCGATGGCGCGCTGATGCGCAAGATACTCGTTTACTCGCTGCCGCTGCTTATCAGTGGCGTGGCGGGCACGGCAAATGAGTTTATCGACCGCCAGATGATTAAGTACCTCACCCCCGGTGGCGAGGCCGCAGCGATGGCCGAGCTGGGCGTGTATGGTGCCATTGTCAAGATTGCCGTGGTGATGACCCTCTTCACGCAGATGTACCGTTTAGCTGCCGAGCCCTTCTTCCTTGCCGGCTTCAAGAAGGAGGATTTCAAGGAGGCCAATGCCGCGGCGATGAAGTACTTTGTGATGGCGTCGATGCTCATATTCCTCGGCATAGCCCTCTTCCGCGACCTCTTCGCCTATATCGTGGGCGACAAGTTCCGCGAGGGCATCGACATCCTGCCTCTGGTGCTTGCCGCAAACGTTCTTGCGGGTATATGGTTCAACCTCTCGTTCTGGTATAAGCGCGAGGAGAAGACCAAGTATGCCGCCTACATAACCTTCCTCGGCTTGGGCATAACCCTTGCGTTGAGCTTCATCCTGGTACCCAAGTGGGGCTACCGCGGTGCTGCATGGGTGCGTTTAGCGGCAGAGGCCGCGATGGTGGTATGGAGCTACATCCTCTGTCGTAAGCACTACCCCATACCCTATGACCTACGCCGCATAGGCGAGTACTTGGCCCTCAGCGCAGCACTATACCTCCTCTCGGAGGTCGCCGTGGACAAGCTCCCCTACACCGCATGGATGACACTCAACATCGTCCTCTTCGGTGTGGCGGTATGGTTTGCCGTATGGCGCGAGAAGATTGATTTGAAGGCTCTCTGTAGAGCCGCACTTAAAAAGTTCAGACGATGAGATTTAGCGACATCATAGGACACAACGACCTGCGCCGCCGCCTCGCCACACAGATTGAGGCGGGACGCGTGAGCCACGCGCAGCTCTTCACGGGCAAGGCGGGCTACGGCACACTGCCCCTGGCATTGGCCTACGTGCAGTATCTCTTCTGCCCCAACCGCAAGGATGGCGACTCGTGTGGCGTATGTCCCTCATGCCGTCAGGTGTCGGAGTTGGCACACCCCGACCTACACTTCGTCTTCCCCGTAAATAAGCGCGAGAAGAAGGCCTCAGAGGCCATAACGAGCGATATGTTCTTGGACCTCTGGCGCGAGATATGGCACCAGAAGCAGGGTATATTCTCAGCCGAAGAGTGGTACGAGCGTCTCGACCTCGGCAAGACGATGAAGGGACTTATTACGGCCAAGGAGTCCGAAGAGATAATACGCAAACTCTCGTTCAAGAGCTTCTCGTCAGACTACAAGGCGATGATTATATGGCTGCCCGAGACGATGAATCAGGAGGCAGCCAACAAGATACTCAAAATATTGGAGGAGCCGTGGGATAAGACCCTCTTCATCCTCGTCTCGGAGCACCCCGAGCTACTGTTGCAGACCATCACATCGCGTACACAGGAGGTATCGGTAGGCCGCATCGACGCCGCAACCTTAGAGCGCGTAGCGCGCGAGGGTGGCGTTAGCGACGAGGCCGAGGCGCACAACATGGCGCGTTTAGCGGGAGGCTCGCTGCTCGAATTGGGCGAGCTCATGCGTGGCGAGACCGACGAGGCGCGACACAACTACTTCGAGCTCTTCTGCCGACTTATGCGCCTCAGCTACAACGACCGCCACCTCGAACTCTTCGAGTGGGCCGACGACATGGCAGCCCTCACACGCGAGGGTCAACGTCAGTTCTTCCTGCATGCCGTGCGTCTGCTTCGAGAGAGCTACATGCTCCACGCGGGGCTGAGCAACATAAGCTACCTATGGGGCGAGGAGGCCGACTTCTGCCGTAGGTTTGCACCCTTCATCGGCAACCAGAATATCGAGTATCTCGTGAGCGAGATTGAGCGCGCCATGTTGCAGATAGCGCAGAATGGTTCGCCCCGCATAGTATTTACGCACTTTGCTTTGGCCGTATCGAAGCAGATAAACCGCTTGTAAGATGTCGGACGTAAGCGTCATACTACTCTTTGGCTCGAACCATAGCGATGCCGCGGCACTCGTGGCACGCGCCGTGGAGATTGTATCGCTCAGCGTTGGGCACGTGGAGCGTCTCTCGGCCGAGTACCGCAGCGAGCCTTACGGCTTTCATGCCGAGCGGGGGTTTGTCAACCGTGCTGCCGAGATACGTACATCGCTCGACGCCTATGAGGTGCTGCGCCGCATAAACCTTATCGAGGCACTTCTCGGCCGCGACCGCGACGAGGAGCGACGCATACAGCAGGCCACAGGCGAGCAGTATGCCTCGCGCCCGATAGACATTGACATAATTTTTTACGGCGATAGGACGTTTAATGATGAGCGACTCGTCATACCCTACCACCACCTCTACGAGAGGCCCTATGCCCTCGCTCCCGTGGCGGAGATTGCAGCAGAGCGTCGTCATCCCGCCCTGGACATGACTCCCGCCGAGGCGATGAGACGAAGTGAAAAGTGAAAAGTGAAAAGTAAGGTGCGCTTCGCGCGAGATTTATTGGTTGATGCGCGAGATTTAATGTCGGCCGCGTCGTCGCATAGTCCCACTGTCCCACTGTCCCATAGTCAAAAAGAGACAACGAGACAACGAGACGCGCGAAAACTGAATAGAATAAAACATTGAACACCGAGAGGTGTAGTTGATATACGATGAGACGATTTACAAACATACTATTAGTAGTGGCTGTGGCAGTTGCCGCGATGTCGTGCTTCAAGGATGAGGTGCGAGGCACCGTAGTGCGCATAGCCGTATATTCGCAAAATGTTTCGGGCGACCCGCTGGTTAAGGCAACGGACGTTGAGTCGTATGCCTTCGCCATAGGTAAGGCCGACGAGTGGGAGGTACCCACATGGCAGGATGCGCTCGATAGACGCATAGTAAACAAGGAGCGTCCCGCCGAGACGCTAACAGCACCCGAGTATGTAGGCACGTTCGATGCCGAGGCAGAGTATCAGGTGGAGTTAGATGTGCGCGCAGAGGTGGTACTGATGGTCGTTGTCGACAAGCTCAACCGCGTATATGCCTACCGCAAATACGAGACACCGATAAACCTGCCCGAAGTATTTACACAGCTGCACCTCTACGCATGGCGCAAGTCGGGCAACGTCAATGGTTGGACGATGGTCAACCCCTTTCCCGATGAGCCGCGCGAGTCGCTAACAGGTGGTGAGGATGGCAACACAACCGTGAAGTAGAGAACAACCGTAACGAAGTAAGCAATGGCAAGACGAAAGATAACACAGCAAATAACGACGACCATCTCGGCCGTCATAGTACTGCTCTTCATGGCGGCACTCTTCACCAAGTGCGCCTCGACGATGACACCCACGGGAGGCCCCAAGGACACCCTGCCCCCGATAATCATCGCCATGGAGCCCGACAACTGCACGACGATGATTGACACGTTGCATCCTCCAAAGATATATGTCGAGTTTGACGAATATGTCCAGATAAAGGATCAACAGAAGGAGCTCTATACATCGCCCGCGATGAAGAAGCAGCCCACCGTAACACGTCGTGGCCGCGGCATTCTCATAACCATAAAGGATACGTTGCAGCCCAACACCACCTATGCCATAAACTTCGGCTCGTCGATACGCGACAACAACGAAGGCAACCCGCTACACTCCATGCGTTATGTCTTCTCGACAGGCAAGGAGATAGACTCGATGTTCATGTCGGGCTACACGGCCGACTCCTACAAGGCCGACTCCGTGAGCAAGACCTTCATCTGGTTCTTCATTGCCGACTCGGTGGAGACACCCCGAGATTGGGACTCGACGATGTTCAAGTACAAGCCCCAGGTTATAGCACGCGCCGAGAATAACGGTATCTTCATCGCGCAGAACCTAAAACCCGTACCCTACCGCATCTACGCCTTCGAGGATACGAACAACAACATGCTCTACGAGCCGTCGGTGGATCAAGTGGGCTTCCTCGACAGCGTATACGACCCCTCGCGCATGCCGGGCTTCGACATTTGGTTCGACTCGCTGCGACACTACCCCTCGGCAGACCCGCAGCTCTACTTCCGCATGTTCACGGATCGTCGCTTCGCGCGCCATACGCTCACACAGCACGAGCGCGTAAATCGCCATAAGGCTCTGCTCTACTTTGGTGCGCCCAACCCCGAGGTTGTGAAGTTGGAGTTCGACTCTATACCCGCCGAGAAGGTTATATACGACCCTCAGACCGTAGGCCGCGACACCGTAGCATTATGGTTTGACCTCGACGCCGAGCAGCTGCCCGACACCATACGAGGCACGATAACGTACCTAAAGCACGACTCGGTAAACAACCTTGTCGAATCGAGCGACAACCTACGCTTCGCATGGAAGTACACCGAGACGAAGGAGGAGCAGAAAGAGCGCGAAAAGCAGGAGAAGGAGCGCGAAAAGGCCGAGAAGGCGGGCGAAGAGTACACGCCACCGGCACCCGTAAACCCCTTTAAGACGACACTCCCGAAGTCGGGCGAGTACAACAAGGATAAACCCCTCGAAATGGAGTTCGACTTCCCGCTGACAAAGTTCGACTCGGCAGCAATAACGCTAACGATGACTACCGAGCAGGACAAGACACCTAAGAGTGTACCCTTCCACTTCGAGCAGGACACCATAAACCGTCGTAAGTACCGCATAAAGGTTAATTGGGAGCCATTGGCCAAGTACGAGATGCTAATCCCCGAGGGTGCGTGGGAGAATGTGGCACGCGAGAAGAACGACACCATAAAGGCGTCGTACACAGCATCGGACCCCGAGAAGTACGCAATAGTCAAGGTCAAGGTAAACAATGCCAAGCCTCAGGCGAAGTACATCATGCAGCTCACAAACTCGCAGGGTAAGGTGCAAAAGGAGATACGCAACGTCACGTCGGGCGACTACACCTTTGAGTATGTGTCGCCGGGCGATGTGATGCTACGTCTGGTCGAAGACCTCAACGGCAACGGCAAGTGGGACTCGGGAGATATGGTGCTCATGCGTCAGCCCGAGCGCACCGAGATATACAAGAACGAGAATGGCGAGGAGATTCTCACCACCAAGGCAAATTGGGAGTTTGAACTCACCGTAGACCTCTCTACGACATTCGCACCTATTACCATGCAGTCGGTCATCGATATGCTCAACGACCGCGAGGATGCCCGATTGAAGAAGGTGGCCGAGGATATGGAGAAGAGACGTAAGGAGGCATCGAAGAATCAGCACAACCATAACCAAGGCAACATGGGCTTCGGCGGCATGGGCGGTGCTATGGGTGGCTTCGGCGGCGGTGGCTTTGGTGGCGGCTTTGGTGGCGGCAGCACCACGTCGGGAGGTCTGCGCAATGGTTCATCAGGAGGATTAAGATAGTTATGATTATAGGAGATAAGATATATCGTTGGGCTGTGGCTCTCATGCTGCTCACAGCCATATTCGCACCACGCGAGGCAGGGGCGCAGCACACCCTCGCCCTCTCGGGAGGTACGGGTGTGTCGTTTGCGCGCTTCTACCCCACCGAGGAGTCCCCAATGCTGTGGGGCTCGGAGAACTTCGGCCTATCGTGGCGATATTACAGCGAACGACCACGCTTTGTGGGTGCCGTGGGCCTCGACCTCGAATACCTCGAACGCGGATACAAATATGGATGGCGCGTAAAAAGCATCGATTTCGACAAGAACGGCAAGGAGATACGCTACTACGACTACTACACGCGCCGCGTAAACTCGGTGATGCTTCCCTTCGTATGGCAGCCACACTTCTACTTGGCCAAGAACCACTTGCGCATATACTTGGAGGCGGCCATAGTCTTCTCCTACAACATATCGTCGTCCTACGAATACGACAACGACTACTACCCCCCGGGTAAGTATGAGTGGAAGGTGCCTCGCGACAACCGCTTTGGCTACGGCCTGGCGGGAGGTCTCGGCTTCTCGGTACTACTCGGACAAGTGGAGTTCGGACTCAGGGCGCGCTACAACTTCGGCTACTCGGACATCCTCAAAAACCGCAATAAATACTACTCGAACAGCACCGACGGCAGGGAAAACCCCTTCTACTACACCCCCTTGCGTTCTCCGATGGACAACATCAACGTCTCGTTCGTCATAGGCTGGCGTTTTGGCAAGGCCGGATTTAAGGAGTGGGATGTGGCGCGCGAGAAGCGCGTGAAGAGCTCCAAGGGCTTCAACTTCTCGAGCGCAACAAACTCGGCAGCATCGAATAGCGGTGGCGCAGCAAACCGAGGTGCAGCATCGGGAGCACGCGGAGGCAGCATGGGAGGCAACATGGGAGGCCTCAGACGTTAGATACAGAGTGTAAAGTAACTAAAAAACAGTATAGACAATGGATTCAACAAGACTACAAAAGATATCGCGCATGTTGCAACGCGACATCGCCGAAATCATCCAGAAGGAGCTTGCCGACGATATTCGTGGCTCGCTGGCAACGGTAACAACGGTGCGCATATCGCCCGACTTGGCATACGCCAAGATATACGTCAGCATCTTCCCCTTTGAGCGTAGCGAGCAGCTACTCGACACCATTCGCGAGAAGAGCTGGCTCATACGCAAGCTGCTCGGTGGCCGCATACGCAACCAGCTGAAAGTGGTTCCCGAGTTGGAGTTCTTCCTCGACGACTCATTGGAGTACATCGAGAATATCGACAACCTGCTTAGCAAGTAGTCGACAACGACTCTTTTAACCAGCGAAGGCCCTCTACGCTATGTTGTGGCTTAGGTTTGCACGCAAGTATATGTTCTCACCGAAGTCCCATTCGGTCATTAACATCATCGCCTCGGTGAGCGTTATTGCCGTGGCTGTGCCCACGGCCGCAATGATTATACTCGTAGCGATGTTCGAGGGACTTACCACGACCATCAACGGACTCTACTCGGCCATTGATGGCGACATAGAGATTATCGCACAGCGCGGACAGACCTTCGACGACGATGCCCTATCGCTCGACGCCCTTAGCGCAATAGAGGGCGTGGAGGCCGCAGCACCCTACCTCGAACAGAGTGTCATCGCCGCCTCGGCAGGACGTCGCACGACAATCGCGCTACGAGGCATTGACAGCAGATATGGCGACGTACTACCCATAGAGGAGTATGTGGCAAGTGGCACTCTTGGCTCCCTCGACCGTGGCGAGATACTCCTCGGCTCAGTGGTAGCTGCCGAGATTGGAACATACGGCCTCGGCACCGAGATAGAGCTATACGCCCTAAACCGCAAGCAGATATCGACACTACTGCCCACGAACGGCATATCGCGCAAGACGACACACCTCGGTGGCATAGTGGCTACAAATGGCGAGATTGACGCTACACACGCACTCATCGACTTAAAAGCCGCGCAACAACTGCTCAACTACCCCAACAGATGGTCATGTGTAGCGATACGTTGTAGCGCAGGGGCCGACATAGAGACCATTCAACGCACACTGCAACATGTTGTGGGCAACGACTTTAAGGTGCGGACACGCGACCAGAAGAACGCCTCAATGAACGAGATACTGCGCATGGAGCGTTTCGCGATACTGCTCATCGGACTCTTCATCACCCTTGTGGCCGCCTTCTCGATAGTGGGCTCGGTGGTGATGCTCATAGCCGACAAGCGACGCGACATGCATACACTGCGCGCAATGGGTGCCGACAGCAGACTCATACGTCGCATCTTCGTGGGCGAGGGTGCACTGCTAACGGTCGTAGGAGCTCTCATAGGCACACTCCTCGGCGTAGGATTAGCCTTGGGCCAACAGCAATTCGGCTGGGTTAAGATTCCCGGAAGCACAATATTGGATAGCTACCCCGTGGCCCTAAATATCGGGGATGTGATACTCATAGTGCTCAGCGTCATTGCCATAGGATGGCTTGTGGCGCGTATAACGGTGGGCACAACGCTTAGACATAAACAGAACAATGATTAGAAGATTTGGTACGTACATAAAGTTATGGGCGACGCTTCTCGCCACGCTGCTCATCGCAACAGGCTGCAAGGGTCCCAAGGAGATACCGAGCGAAGACCTCGTGAAGATATTTCATGATGCCTTCCTCGCCAACGCCTACATAGACCAGCACCTCACGGGCGAGGACTCGTTGAAGGTCTATGAGCCTATATTCGAACGATACGGCTACACGCTCGACGATGTGCAACACACCATAAAGACCTTCTCGGAGCGTAAGAGTGAGCGTCTGAGCGACCTTGTCGACAGAGCAAGCGTCATGCTTGAAGCTGAGATGCGCGAACATTCGTATAAGGTGATGATTCTCGACACGATAGACCGTGTGGCGCAGCGCACCTTCACACACACGCTCGTCAAGGACTCGCTAATACACGTTACACGACTCAAAGATACGACAAAGCTGCAACTGCGCGTCGAAGAGCTCATACCCGGCAAATATACCGTGTCGTTTGACTACCTCATCGATTCGCTCGACGAGAACCGCAACTCGCGCATCGAACTGCACGTCGTGCGAAACGACTCGACCGAGGTACTGCGCCACACGTCGATGATGAGCCGACACCGCGCGGGCAAGTACTCGCGCGAGTTGAACATCGACTCGACGCATAAGACCTTGTGCTTAAACATGTTCTACCACACGCGCAACGAGGAGCGCGAGAAGCCCGACGTGAAGATTACAAACCTCAAAATCGTGCGTGTGCTACCCGCCGATGTTGCCGTAGACAGCCTCTACTTAAAGCAGCTCAACATGCGCATATTTAACCATCGAATGATGACATCGTTTACGGCGGACACACTGCCCGAGCGAGACAGCATACACCTAAACGAAACTACCCATGAGCCGCAAGATAGCGTCGCACTACGCACTAATTAATGGTCAACTGAGGCGCAACATCATCCTCGAAGTGGACGACAGCGGATGCATCGTATCAATCAGCGAGGCTGAGACCTTGGATAACCGCTGCGGCGTAGAGTTCTACTCCGGAATACTCATTGCGGGCATGGTAAACGCCCATTGCCACTTGGAGCTTAGCTACCTTCGTGGAGCCATCGCCGAGCAGACGGGCTTCGCAGGCTTTGCCCGCGAGATAGGGCTTGTTCGTGGTAACTACACCGACGAGGAGCGCATACGTGCTGCATCTGTGGCCGATGCCCGCATGTGGGAGGAGGGCATACAGGCCGTGGCGGACATAGCCAACGACAGCTTGATAATGGAGGTAAAGAGGCACTCTAAGATAGCCTACCACACACTCTACGAGGTATTTGGTCTTACCACCGACTCTATCGACCGCCACCGCGCAATGGCCTCAGAGCCCAACACGTCGATAACACCCCACTCCACCTACTCGGTGCAGGACAACATCTTCCGCGAGATTGCCGCTGAGGGCACAGCACCACTCTCCATACACTTCTTGGAGTCGGACGACGAGGCAACACTATACCGCCACGAAGGGTCGCTCAACGCATGGTATGAGCGCATGGGCTGGCAGTGCGACTTTCTGAAATATGGCATGCCCGCAGAGCGTATCGTGGAGAGCATTCCGGCCAATAGACGCCTGATGCTCGTGCACAACTGCAAGGCCTCGCATCTCGACGTGATGATGATGGATGCGCACTTTGAGCACGACGTAACATGGGTACTTTGCCCCGAGTCAAATCGCTATATATCAGGCATAAAGCCCCCTGTTCAGATGCTTCGCTCGATGGGTGCACACATAGCCCTCGGCACCGACTCATTGGCCTCGGCACGCACACTCTCAATGATAGACAACATGCGTCTTTTGGAGGGTGTACCGCTGGTCGATATGCTCTGCTGGGCAACAGAGGGTGGAGCACGAGCCCTCGGCATGGAGAGCACGTTGGGACGCCTCGAAGTGGGCCTGCGCCCCGGCATAGTGCTATTGGAGGGCGTCGACTTACAGACGATGACACTCACGCAGGCTACAACCTCGCGACGTCTAATATAATATCGTTATGTATACCCAAACCATAACACGCCAAAACCGAGGTGCAATACTCATAGCCATCGACTGCTCACTGTCGATGAGTGAGCGCATCAACTTCAACAACCTCAATATCAGCAAGGCTGAGGCCGTAGCCCTTATCTGCAACTACATTCTCGACGAGCTGCTGGCCCTTGCCACGCGCGGCAGAGAGGTGCGCAACTACTACGACATTGCCGTCTTGGGGTACCACGACGACGTGGTAGAGTCGATGCTCCCCACGCCGAATGATGGCTTTGTAGCCATCGACACCCTCGCGACATACTGTCCCCCACCCAAAAACATATCGTTCGACCAATTTCACTACAACCGCCCCGTGGGAGGTGCTACCTTCACGCTGCATCCCTGGATAACGCCGCAGATGTCGGGCACGACACCCATGTACAAGGCCTTGTTGCGCATCGAGGAGTTGGTTGAGGAGTGGTGCCAACGTCCTGAAAATCAAAATAGTTTTCCGCCAATCGTACTCAACATCACGGATGGCGAGTATTCGGACGGCACGACCGAAGATATGTTGACCGTGGCCGACAATATCAAGAGCCTATCAACGGCTGGTGGCAAGACACTGCTACTGAACATACAGCTCTCGACACACGACAGCAAAGGCGGCTTTGCCTTCCCCGAGGAGCACGGCTTCTACTCGATATGTCCCTACCGCCGTATGCTGTTCCACATGTCGAGCACCCTGCCACAAAACATGGAGCCCCTGGTCAAGGAGCTTATCAACCCACTGAGCTACGGGCCCTACCGATGTGTGGCATTTAACGCCTCGATAAACGAACTATTCATGATTCTAAACATCGGCTCACAGAGCGTAAGAGAGCGTTAATATGGATATATGCACCATCACCGACTTCCGCGAGGCACTACGCAACCCCGACCTCCATTTTGCATCTATCGGCGACATAATACCCGATAGCAGCACCTTTTGTCGCACCACGCTCTTCGCCGAGTGTCGTGCCCTGCTGCATGGACAACCCGTCATGCTCTACGCCCCAATATCGGCCAAGAGTCTCGACTACGCCCTGCGCGCCATGGGTGCCATGCGTTTCACAAGCGAAGGAGACCTGCGCCCGCTACGAATACTTACCGACGAGATGCTGCGCCCCGGGGCTGCGGGACGCTGCACAATAGTCATGGAGAGACTCCCCTATGGCGAGACTCTCGAAGAGCTGCTCAACCGAGGCAATCATGACCATCTGTTGCGTGGTCTCGACGAGTTGGAGCTGCGCATGCGACACTTCGATTTAAGCCACAACAACCTGACACCGAAGAGCATCATCGTCGATGACGACTACCGCTGGTGGCCTATACGTCAATACTACACTACATCTGAATTCGGAGGCGATGAGTCGGCTATCACTGCGCTGCGCACAAAGATTGAGCGTACACAACAACTATCCGACATATACACCGACCCGCACGACGAGCAGCAAAACAACCGTCGCTACCACGCGCTTATCGAGGGTCGCCGCCGTCGTATCAGCGACGAGGGCATAGGCTTCGAGGATGAAAATGGCGACCTGGTAATAGCGTGTCAGTATGCATGGGTTGACGACTTTACGGAGGGTCGCTCGGTGGTTATATCACACGACAACCGCGTGGGCGTAATAGACAAGCAAGGGACATACATCATCCCCATGTGCTACGACGACATAATCTTCGATGTGCAGACAGGCATCAGCGAGGTATATAACGGTGCACTTGTAGCCCACTTCGACTACACAGGCAAACAACTTGACGAGTGGCAGGAGCGTTGTTCGGATGTCGAGGAGGAGCACGTATAGCCGTCAGCGCAGACGATGACGCTGAAAGTGTGGCGTAACCTGACTCACGAAGAATAGAAGAGCTGCAAGGATAAGCACAGCCCCCACAACATAGCATACCGCATAGTCATACTCGGCGATAACTCCTCCGAGGAGCATACCGCCACCAATACCTACATCCCAGCCCGTGAGATAGGTAGCATTTGCCGTGGCACGGCGCGAGTTGGGCGCAAGGTTGATAAAGAGGGTGTTATAGGCCGGGAAGAGTGTTCCAAAGCCATAGCCAAAGAGCAGCGCAGTGAGGAAGTAGCATATATATCCCATCGTCATGCTCCACCCCGCCACCGTAGCAAGCGAGGCCTCGCCAAGAGCACCCAAGAAGGCGATGCAGATGCCCGTACGGATGGTCTCGGTTATATATCCCCTATCTACACGCTTTCCCGAGTTGAGACGCGAGGCAATAAGTCCCGCAGCCATGACCGTGAAGAAGAGGCCCGCATTATGCACGATGCCCACCTCGCGAGCATATAGCGCGATGTAGCTTGTCGTCATGCCGTAGGGTACGGCAAGGAGGAAGAAAGCCACGCACGCGCGCACGCCCTCTTTAAGGAAGAAACGGTCGGCCGAGAGCTTGAACTCCACCTTCTCGGCCGTAGGTCGCTTGGGCGCACGCACCGCAATAGCAAAGCAGAGGCCGGCAAAGCCCGTGAGCAACGATGTGAGAAAGAGGTGGGAGAAGCTACCGCTGCCTATGATAAATAATCCGGCCATAGGGCCAAAGGCCATGGCGAGATTATTCGTAACACCGTAATATCCAAGACCTTCACCACGGCGCGACGAGGGCATGACGTCGATGACCAACGTATTTGATGTCGTGGTCAGCATGCCGAACGAGAAGCCATGGAAGATGCGTAGCAGGATGAACATCGCCAGCGACGACGTTATGGAGAAGTAGCCTAAGAACGACAAGACGAAGATTGCGTATGAGACCATGTACACGCTCTTGCGCGGCAACGTGTCGGCAACAAAACCCGCTAAGGGCCTGACACTCAGCACAGCAACAACATAGCACGACAGCACGACACCCACCATCGACTGCCCGATACCGAAGGTCTCTTTTAGGTATATGGGCAACGTAGGAACTAAAATAAAGAACGAGAAGGACATAAGAAATCCCGCAAGACATACAAATACATAGTCTCGTGTCCACAATCTATCCTTCGTTGCTGTCGTCATAATCTTCGATTTATAGACCCTTGGCACTTAATTATAGTACAAAGGTAATGCAAAAAAGCTATCGCTATTATCGAAGCAGAGAAAAATATCTATCTTTGGTATATGAAACCACAAACAAAAAAATCACAGCGTGTGTCAGAAAAGGGGTAGTCGTGGTGTCGTATAGTTGAAAGAGAGTAACAAATGACCAAGAACGAATTCGAAATATTGGTGCGCGAGTGTCGCCATGAGCTTGTGGCAACGGCACAACAAATTCTCGCTGAACACTCCGTAGCCGAGGATGTTGTGCAGGAAGCCCTACTCAAACTGTGGACTATGCGCGAGAGGCTCGATGAGTATCGCAATCCTAAGTCTCTCGCCTACGTAATAGTACGCCACCTATCGCTCAATATTTTACGCGAACGAAAGAGGCATCCGGCAGTGGATTTGGATAGTCAGCGCGGACTGACAAATGAAAATCTGCAAGACGTGGACGAACGCTACGACGAAGTGCTAAGAGCCATGGATAGCCTACCCTCGAAGCAGCGGATTGTTCTACGCCTAAAACACATCGAGCGTATGGAGGTAGACGAGATAGCAAACATAGCACAAATGAGCGTAGATGCTGTATACCAAAATCTTAGTCGCGCACGACGCGCCATTGTCGAACAATTCAAAAACCGAGACGACAGATGAAACACAACAACGAAATAGAGCGTTTAATCGAACGCTTCCTGGATGGTCGCACCACTAACAGCGAGGAGCAGAGACTCTACGAGTGGTTCAGCCACGCTGAGGTACCGGAAGAGTGGCAGTATCTCAAAGAGATGTTCGCATGGTACGAGCAAGGTATGCCCGAGCAAGAGCCTAAAAACATGATTAGCAGTGCAGTACGTCGACGACACCAGAGGGTGTGGATATGGTCGGCAGCAAGCGCAGCGGCAGTGGTTCTAATTGCTATCACGCTACTTTTCAATCGTAGCAAGCAAGACGAAATAGAGATATACGAAGGCAGCTATATAATAGAGAATGGCGTAAGCTACAACGACATAACATACATACGCGGCGAGATTGAAGCGACCCTGAACCGCGCCGAGGCGATAGAGCGTAAGGCCAACGAGCTGCTCGCATGGGCCGATATTTAACATTGAGAGTACTCTACACAACATAGAAAAACAAAAAGCAGATATGAAACGAATATTAATCATCGCCATGCTCCTCATAACATCCGCTATCGAGAGCAGTGCGCAGGAGCATATTGATGCCCTGCTCAACGGCAACATGAAAAACAATCGCTACGGCATGACACTACGCTCAGCCATAAAGCGAGACCCCGATACGGGAGAGATTATCAAGCGAGTCTACGAGCTTACGGCCATCGACAACCGACCTCTTGGCAAGCAGTTCATCGAAGCCTTCAACATGGATCGCATGACAGCAGATGTATGGGAGGAGATAGAAAATGGCAAACTCTATGATGTTACGGCAGTGTGGACAAACCCGAAGCGCATATACACACTCAGCGTAAACGGCTCGATAGTATGCATAACGGTGCAGACAATATATCGCGAAGAGAAAAAGAGTAACAAATAAAACAATAGGCTGATTATGAAACATATAGCAATATTATTCGCCCTAATCGCAGCAACGTCAACTGACGCATGGGCACAGGATATGGAGCAAAAGAATATCACACTAACGGCGACACAGACCGCCCCTGTGGGTGAGATAGAGTATAAGAGCGTAACACTGAACTGCGATAATCTTCACGGAGTAGTGATACTTATACCTACGCAACTGACACTCACAGAGGGTAACGAAGGAGAGATTGAAGTGAGCTATCCTGCTGTGGAAGAGCCATATATAAACTTCGATGTTCGCGATGGCGAGTTCATCATTGGGCGCAATGGGCACGTTGAGATACCTAAAAACAGTGTTATTTCTGAACATGTGCCAATCAAGGTTAAGGTATCTTCATCTAACATCCGTCGCATTTTAGCAAATGCTGATAGCATTGTTACTATTGAACGCGATGTGTTTAACCCGAACCTCGAAATTTGTAACGGAAATGCCCTGGGACTCAACGCAAACAGCATAACAGCCGAGCAATCTATCGAGATATTAAATACAGGTACGCTCACGTGCGATATTCGAGAATGGAACACTAAATTGCTGACAATTAATAATATGGGCTATCTATACATTGATGGGTCAACCACGGCTAACAACATCACTCACAATAGTATGGGTATAGACCATACGGAGCTTGATGTTGAGTGCCAAAAGCTCGAAATAGTGTCAAACGGAAAAGGCCTCATCTGCTACTCGGGCGAGGCTGACGAGGTGAACATCACCTCAATGGGCAAGGCACTGATACGCACATCGGAGCTAAATGTAATAGAATAGTATAACATAACAACCATAAGCAAATAGTTGCTGGCACCCATTGCGGTGTTAGCAACTATTTTTTTGGCGGTAATGGTAGCATGAGAGGATAAGGAGTCTTCTCTTGTCGGCTGATTTTGGAAAGATATGAGTATGAGACTTTGGGACGGTTGGACTTTGAGACAGTGGGACTATGAGACGGTGGGACTATGAGATTTTTTTTATTGTCGGCCGAGTCGTCCTATTCTCCCATCGTTCCACTGTCCCACTGTCCCATCGTCCTATTCTCCCATCGTCCCATTCTCCCATCGTCCTATTCTCCCATCGTCCTATTCTCCCACTGCCTCACTTTTGCAGGCCCCCCCCCTCTCAGCCACAAACAAAAAAAAGCCGAACTCATTTGAGTCCGGCTTGAAGAGGCGCCTACCTACTCTCCCACCTAAATAGGCAGTACCATCGGCGTGAGTGAGCTTAACTTCTCTGTTCGGAATGGGAAGA
>JAZRDV010000018.1:0-34815 GCA_045660465.1 Alistipes sp.
CTGCCACGCCATTACTCACATTTCAAAGAAAAAACTGAAAAATCAGTTTGGAGAAGGCAAGGCACAATACAAGGGTAATTTAAAAGAGGAAGACCTTGATGTAGTTATGCGAACAGTGCGAGAGTCAGATCTATTCTCCGATTACGAGAAGGAAACATTTTTTGCAGAATAGAATGCGACATTTTTGCCCGACTATAACTAAACCATCGTGTAAAAATCGGGCTGTACTGGCACACAACGCATTACCGGAACAACCTGAGGGGGTACAGAAGAGAAGAACGCGAGTTCTTCTCTTTTTTGTTATATGTACATTTTTTTCTATGCTCTACAGATATTCGTATTTATATTTTTTGTAACTTTACGCTCGAATTGCAATATCTGATGAGTGAGTCAAAAACATACGGAAGAGTTTATACTCCAAAGTTCCTTGTGGATATTATTCTAGACCACACGGGATATACTTCCTGTGATAATATAATCGGCAAACACATAATTGATAATAGTTGTGGCGATGGTGCATTTTTAACGGAAGTAGTAAGCAGATACTGTAAAACATTCAACGGTTCAGTAGAAGAGTTGACAGAACACCTACAAACATATATTCACGGTATTGAAATTGATAAGAACGAAAGAGATAAATGCATAGCAAATCTTAATAAGGTTGCATCTCAATATGACATTAGAAGTGTTAATTGGGATGTCTTATGTGCGGATACTCTAACTGTTTCTACATATAGTTCTAAGATGGATTATGTTGTCGGTAATCCTCCATATGTGCGAGTGCATAATTTGGAGTCTTCGTATGAAAATGTAAAGACCTATAAGTTTGCAAATGCTGGAATGACAGATTTGTATCTTGTCTTCTTTGAAATAGGTTTTAATATGCTAAAGCCCGATGGGCAACTATGTTACATTACTCCAAGTTCGTGGTTGAGTAGTGTCGCTGCGGATAATATGAGAAGGTATATTCTGACTCATCAGAATCTAACATCGCTTATAGATTTGGAGCATTTCCAAGCATTTGATAAAATCACCACCTATACGCTAGTTTCTCATTTTAAGAAATCATACAATAGAAGTGCGTTTAACTACTATACCTATAATGGTAAAGCTAATTGCTGTAATTTTGTTGAAAGCCTGAACTTGCAGGATATATATATAGATTCGTGTTTTTACATAGGACGAAAGAGAGATCTCGAAGTGCTACGTAATATCAAAACAACGAAAAGCCCTAAATATGTATCTGTAAAAAATGGCTTTGCGACACTTGCGGATGCTGTATTTATTGGCGAGGATATTCCTGATTCACCAATTACTATCAAAGCAATAAAGGGGTCAACTGGAAAGTGGTACAAATGCTTGTTCCCTTATGATGAATATGGGAAGCCTCTGTCTGAAGCTAAAATATTTGAGAATAAAGAGATTAAAGAGCATTTATTTGCACATAAAGCAGCCTTGTTAAAAGGACGCAAAGAGTTTGTTGGTTGGTATTTATACGGCAGAACGCAAGCATTAGCAGATGTTTATCGCCCGAAATTGTCTATCAATTCGCTCGTAAGAACCAAAGAGAATCTAAAACTTGTCGAACTGACAAGCGGTGAGGGTATTTATAGTGGGTTGTATGCTGTTGCGAATGTTTTTGTCTCGTGGCAGAAAATCAAAGATATATTAAATTCCGATGAATTTATAGAGTATGTTAAACTTCTCAAAAAATATAAGAGTGGAGGTTATTATACATATAATTCGAAGGATGTGGAGCAATTTATTAACTACTATCTCGCATATAATGAAAAGACCAAAAAATATGTTATCAAACCAAGAATTTCTAGACAAAGTCCTGACCTCTTTCAAGGAGTTTATTAGCATTGGTACATCTCGTAGTACTGCTAAACTAAAACCATTGCATGGAGCAATTGCTGCTGATATAGCAGAGCGTCTTGGTGATGGCTACAAAGTTTATTCGCAAGGTTTTGCAAAAGGCAAAGAAAAGCAGATAAAAGGAAGGTATATAGACAAATGGGTAGATATCACAATTGAGGATATCAATCTTAAAAAGCCTGTTGCTGGAATAGGAGTAAAATTTATAATGCAAAACTATTCTCAAAATTCAAACAACTATTTTGAGAATATGCTTGGTGAAACAGCAAATATCAGGGCTGCAAATTGCCCTTATTTTCAAATATTTATCATTCTCGACAAGTTACCATATTATAAAAAGGGCGGTGATATTAAAAAGTGGGAAGAGTTTACAGACCACAATATGAGCAAGTACTGCAAGTTGTCAGCTGATAACATTGATGTATTTATGCATACGCCAAATAAGACTCTTATTTGTGTAGCTCATATTGACCCAGAGATTACTACATCTGCTAGTAAGAAGGCAGATTATATGTCATTCTATGCTGGTAAAATGAAGAAATTAAAGATATCTTACTCTACGCATAACTATGAAGGTTTAACGGCTAATGGTACCATTATTATGAATGATTACAAATCGTTTATAGAGAAAGTGTATCATGCAATAAAAGCCATTTAACACATTTCGACAGAATGCGACATTTTTGTTCGACTATAACTAGACCATAGGCGTAAAATCGGGCTGTGTTGGCACACAAAGGCTTACTGGAACAACCTGAGGGGGTACGAAAGAGAAGAACGAGAGTTCTTCTCTTTTTTTTGTGTCCCCTCGGGGAGCGAGAAGCCTTGCGACGGTCTCCTATGGGACAGTGGGACAGTGGGACGATGAGACGACAAAAAAATCCCATTTTCTCATTTTCTCATTTTCTTTTTTGACTATGGGACAGTGGGACTATGGGAGTAGTTTTTGCGCGCGATGGGTAGATGTGGGTAGCGGTAGGTAGATATGGGTAGTTGTGAGCGAGTTTTTTTTGCGCGCTCCCCACCACTACCTACTTCTACCTACTATTACCTATCACTACCTAATAAAATCTGCGCGCCGTTTTCACCTTTCCCTTTTCCCTTTCTCCCTCCTTGTCTTGCGCTCTACTCGACGTAGATTTGGAAGAGCAGCGGCGTGAACGATGGTATCTCCGAATTGGTGGTCGTCGTTACCGTAGTCTCGATATTGGTGGACGGCATGCCGTAGTAGTAGGGGTTGAAGCCGTAGTAGCCGTTGTTATACATGTTGTTATAGCCGTAACCATAGTAACTATTCATGTAGTTCATGTAGTTCATATAGTTCATGTAGTCGTAGTAGGCATTGTTGTTATTCGTCTCCGTGGTGTGGCTACCAGTCTTGCCCGATACGCCATAGGCGTAGTTTGACACCGTGAGCAGTGCTGCCCACTGGCCTACACGCAGCGTAGGTATCGAGAAACGCCATGCATTGATAAATTCGAACTCCTTAGAGCCGAGGGCATCGGCGACGTTGATGCTGATGGCCTTACCCTCGTTCACCACCTCGCCGTAGACAATCTCCTTGACCTCGTCGATATTCGTGTCGAAGACATAGCCATCGAGGAAGCGGCCTACGTACCAAATCTTAACCGTACTCTTCTTGCGCACTGAGTCGGCAGCTTCGAGCTCCTCGCCCGTAACACCCGCACCAAAGCGTCGCACGAGGGCCTCGTTGATGCGGCTGTCGATGCTCGATAGCGAGCCGTTATATACGCCGTACGAGCCTGTGCGGTACTCGTTCTGCGAGGGGTACATGAGCGTGTCGCTGCCTATGGCGTTGAAGTCGAAGCTCTGCGTTGCGGGCGAGTATGCATAGTTCACGTAGAGCTGTGCCAACGTGTCGAGGGGCTGATGCCAGCGTCCGTCGTAGAACTCGCGGAAGCGCGCCTCATGGTCCACCTCGTCGCCACGTGTGAGGTGGCGGCGCAGTGTCGACTTCTCGGTATCGGAGGGGGTTGCCTTATGGTCGGTGCAGAGGCCACCGTTAATGGTGGCAAACGAGTCTACATGGTTACCCTCGTAGGCCACAGGGTTTGTTATATGTCCGTAGATGGTCATATCCATAATCATCGGCACGTTGCCATCGAGGCTGAATTGGCCCTCGTAGCCGCCATCTGCCGTGAGACCCTTGCTGCCGTCGATGACCGATGAGGGGAGATATAGGCGCAGCTTGGTGCCATAGCGCACCGAGAAGGGTTGTCCGTCGATGGTTAGCTCGTTGAATGTGGCGAGGTATGAGCCCTCCAAGAGCGAGTGCGACTCCTTGCCGCTGAAACGATATGCCGGAACGTAGTGTGCATAGTTGGTGAAGGTGCCCTGCTGGTAGGCTATGGCATCGTCTCTCGACTCGCAGACGTTGCCTTCGAGGTCGCGACCCGTGAAGTCGTACCACAACCATACATCCTTGCCGGCCAGAGGCATAGAGTCGAGGCATCCCTCGTCGAGCACCTCGACGTAGTAGCCGCCCTCGGCCTGGTAGTTATCCACAAGGTCGGGATGGTGTCTCTCAATCCATGCTCTGAGCGAACGTTGCTCTATCTGCTCGGGGGTCATCTGAGGCTCCTTGACGCACGACGCCACGAGGAGCACCGCCGCCATAAGCCATAGTATTGTTTTTGTGCTGTTCATTATCGTTTGTTACTTTGTTACACTTAAAATATCGACAAACCACACTACGGCCGCCTTGCTCGGCACCATGCCTATATCGGCCTTGCCGTATGCCTGCTCGTAGGTCATGTATATCTCGACGTTATCGCCCTCACGGCACCCTATGAGTGCCGTTTCGAGGCCTTCGATAATCTCTGTCGTGCCCAGCGTTACGGGGTAGGGCTCCGTGGTCCACTCATACGAGGTGTTGAGGCCGGCGAGCGTCAGCTGCTCTATTAGCTGCTCGTCGTTGGTGGCGTAGAGGTCCGCAATCGTGGGCTTGCGGTTCGAGAATATGTAGGCCGAGTATCGCAGCGTGATATTAGAGCCCAGCGCGACCTCCGCCTTGCTGTCGCGGCCCTCGGCATAGTAGGTCGTGATGTAGCGGTAGAGGTCGAGTCCCCACTGCGTGTAGAACTGTGGCTCGGCATCGAGCGACGACGACAGCTCCGACTCGGGGATGAGGCGTGGCTGGTGCGACCCTTTGAGATATGTCGCTATGCCGTTCTGCTGCTGCGTGAGCTTGGTATCATTCTCGTTGCTGCATGCAATAGTAGCCACTGCTGCGAGGGCAACAATGACACATCGTAGTATTTGCTTCGTAGGCTTCATATCTATATAATCGCACAAAGGTACAAATTATTTTGTAACACCCGCTCTATATTTGAGAAAATATAGCCGTCGAGGGCTTACAGACGTTTGAGTGCTGCACGCACGGCATCCTCCACGGGCATCGAGGGCTGCTCCTTGAATATCGCCGTGAGTGCCTTCTCGGATGCGGCCTTCTGGAAGCCGAGCATCGAGAGGGCGGCGAGTGCCTCGTCGTAGGCTGCGGAGCGTTGTGCCGTTGTCGTTGAGGGCATCATAAGGTCGCTTGCGCCAAGTTCGAGCATCTTGCCCGAGAGTTCGACGATAATCTTCTGTGCCGTTTTGAGGCCGAGGCCCTTGACATTTTTCAGCAGCACGGCATTCTCCGTGGCTATGATGTTCTGTAACTCCTTCGACGAGTATGTCGAGAGTATCATGCGCGCGGTGTTGCCACCCACACCCGATACGCTGATAAGCTGACGGAAGAGCTCGCGTTCGAGCTTTGTGGCAAAGCCAAAGAGGGCCTGCTGGTCCTCGCGGACGACAAAGTGAACGTAGAGACGCGCCTCCGCCTGACGCTCAATCTCGGCGTAGGTCTGCAACGATATGTTGATGAAGTAGCCCACACCCGCAGCCTCGATAACGGCGTAGGTGGGTGTCGCCTCGGCAACTTTACCTGAAATGTATTCGTACATCTGCGATAATTTTATTACAAATTTTCTACAAAAGTAAATAAATTTTCGTACCTTTGTGTTTTGAAACTGAAAATTAACTAAAAACAGAGTATAAAATTATGAAAAAGACGCTTATGTTTGCTCTTGCAGCCTCGATGATGTTGGTATCGTGTGGCGGTGCAGAGAAGAGTGCCGACCAGACGACGAGTGCTGCCGACAGCACTGCCGTTACGGATGTGCAGGTTGTGGCAAGTGGCGATGTAGTATTTGTCGATATCGACTACGTTATGGCATCGAGCAAGCTCTATGCTGCCGAGGGTAAGGTTGTAGAGGAGAAGTTGCAGAAGTTCCAGGAGAAGATGCAGACATCGCAGCAGAGCTGGGCCAAGAAGGAGCAGAACCTCGCTGCCGAGTACAATAAGTTGCAGAAGGATGCTGCCAAGTTGCAGGAGGACTATCAGAAGGGACTCATCACCACACTGAACGCACAGCAGAAGCAGGAGGAGTTGCAGAAGAAGGGTGCTTCTATCGAGGCACGCATGAACTCTTACCAGACATCGGCACAGTCGGAGGCGCAGACATTGCAGAACGAGGAGATGCAGCTCGTCGAGGAGCAGCAGGTGCTTCTCAACCGCTTCCAGACACTCGTCAAGGATGCCATCGCAGAGCTTAACGCCGATAAGCGTTATAAGATGATTATCAACGCTGTGCAGGTTGTCGATGCCGACCCGTCGCTCGACATCTCGCCGTTGGTGCTGGCTAAGGTCGATGCCCTCTACGATGCGGGTCATCTTACGACTAATGCCGAATAACGACGATAATATAGGCCCGAAACGCCTAAAATGCCGATTTGTATTTGCAAGTCGGCATTTTTTTTCCTAATTTCGCACCGTAAAACATAAGTGTCTATGGGCTTTATACCGATTACATTCATCGATATTATTGATATCTTCCTCGTTGCCTCGCTGCTCTATGGTCTCTATCGCGCCATGCGAGGTACGAGTGCAACGTACATTATGGTGGGTATCTTCCTTATCTACCTGCTGTGGATTCTCGTGCGCACGTTCAACCTTGTGCTCTTCTCGACCATCCTGTCGCAGATTATCTCGGTGGGTGTCATCGCCATACTCATCATCTTCCAGCCCGAGATACGCCATTTCTTGCAGGCTATTGGCCGTCAGCGTGGCAACTTGGAGTTCCTCACACGCATCTTCAACTTCCGTCATCGCAAGGAGCAAGACGAGCTCGATTTGCAGCCTATCGTTACGGCATGCCAGGAGATGGGCGAGGAGAAGGTGGGTGCACTGATTATCATCACACAGTCGAGCGACCTTAGCGTCATCGTCGAGAGCGGTATTGCCATCGACGCCAAGGTGTCGGCACCGCTGTTGGAGAACATATTCTTTAAGAACGCCCCGCTGCACGATGGTGCTGTGGTCATCAAGGGCGATAGGGTTGTAGCCGCGAAGTGTGTGCTCCCCTCAACGCAGCAGGAGGTACCAAAGTCCTACGGTATGCGTCATCGCGCAGCACTCGGTATGAGTGAGGTGTCGGATGCTATCATCATCGCCGTGTCGGAGGAGACAGGTCGCATATCTTTGGCCCACGACTCCGAGATTAAGCGTAACATCGACCCCAAGCAACTTACGCAGTCGATACGCAAGATGATGCGTTTGAATCAGAAGCGTCAGGAGGAACAACCTACGTCTGACCAAAACTCATAGGGGGGAGGCTGAATAAAAAGTGTATTTCGTCGTTCTTCGTTGCGATAAGTGCCAATCTACTTCCGCTAACAAAAAAGATTCCGACAATGAGCAGTACCGCTAAGTACAGCCCATCGTCGGAATTTTTGTCGAGCGTTGTATCTCACCACTTCTGGCAACAAATTGCTTGCCCTTAACACAAACAAAAAAAAGAAGTGGCCGAATTACTCTTGGCCACTCCTCTCTCTTTATAGCTTTGTGAAGGTGTAGGGTAGTAGGGCACGAGGCCCTACCTCTTGGTCTTCTACTATTTGTCCGTGTTGTAGTCGCCTAATGCGTACTTAATGCACACCGCACCGACGATTACCAGGGCGTACCATACCCAATCTATCCAAGCGACATCGATAAGTATAACGCCGAACTCGGCAAGGATAATGGGTACTATGCCGACAATTGCAAGAAAGGCTCCTAAAAATCCTAATGCTTTCATGATATTTTAGTTCTGAGGTCGATTAACGTATTCCGTGCTTTGCTTTGATGGCGTTCACAGCCTTGCTGCCACCCTCATAGTCGCTCATGAAGTAGATGCCGACCTTCTTGTAGTTCGTGTCGCCGTCAAGCTTCATATACTCTACAAAACGCTCAATATAGTTGTTGTGCGTGGTGCAGAACGTAATCCAGTTATCACTATATAAATTGAGCGAAGATACCGCACCCCAATTGGTGTCCTCGCGAGGCAGTACGCAGTATGAGAGGGCCTCGATAGCACCCTTAGCCTCGTACTTGTTGTAGATAGGTATGAGTGCGGGGACAACTTTGTCGTAGTAGACGTTTTCGCATTTGTTCTCTACGGCAATCTGACTTGCCATGTAGAAGTCGCCCTCTGAGATAAGATAGCCCACCTCGCCACTCGTAATACGCTGTATGGCCTTATTTCTGTCCCAGCCATCGCTGATAGACTGAGCCGCAGCGCGTGCACCGGCAAAGTCGTTCTGATTTAGGAGGCTCTCAACTTTTGCATTGGCAGCGGCCGTGGCCTGCTCCTTCTGCTGCTCCATCTGCTCCTCTCTCTCCATCTCTCTATTGTTCATGATGACTAAGATAGCCACAAAGGCGATGAAGCCTACGATTAGTGCGATTACAATTTTAACAACATTCTTGTTCATAATATATACTCTTTGTTTAGGTTAATAACTATTAAATTTTACTCCTCCTTGTTGTAGAAGAATCTCCAGAAAGCACCACGCTTGTTGTGGCTCTCGTCGAGCTTATACTTTTTGAGCAGCTCTGTCTGACCATGGATGGCTACCTGAGCGGCCAACTCCTCCTTCCAGCGGTTGAACTCACGGGCCTGCTCACGCTCCTTCTCCTGGGCCTCCCACTCGCGGCACTCGCGCTGCCAATTGAGCTCAGCCTCGGGGTCGAGCGATGCGATGTACGCCGCATATACCTGGTCGGCCTTAGCCTTGGCGGGTGAGTTGGCGGGTATCAGGGCGTAGTAGGACATGGCCTCGGCGCAGTAGCCGTTCATGTTGTCGCGTGCAAGGCCGAGAGCAGCCTCCATCTTCGCTACAAGCTCGTCGGCATTGGCCATAAAACGCTTGGCCAAAATCTCGCTCTTCAACGACACAGCCTCGTTGTAGAGGGGCTGACATACGCTCGGAACGCCGTTGAGGATAGCCATAGCCTGTGCAAACTCGTTGGCGGCAAGGTAGCCCTGAGCCATAGCCAAGACAGCGTCGCCATTGGTGTTGTAGTACTCAATAACGCTCTGCTCGGCCTGCTCCAACATCTGCTGATACTCGTTGTCGTTGGCCGATATCGACTGCACGGCGTTAATCATAGCCAACTCGCGGCTGTCGCCAACGCCGAGAATAGTCTTCTGTACGTTGCCGTAGATGTCGCCCGTAGCGAGGTTGCCGACATATATCGAGAGGTTGTAGGTAACCTTATGCTTCGCGGGTACGGTAGCCGTAACATCGGCACTGAGCAGCGAGAGGTTAGGTATCATGCAGATGCCGGGGTCGCCACCGAGGGCTGCAACGCCATTTACCGAGGCAATGGCCATGAGCTTATTCTGCAATATCTCGGCGGTCTTGGCGTCGATATGCTCGGGGACAACAATCATGAAGCGCACAACGCCCTGAAAGCGCATGACGTCCTCCATGGGGTTTGCGGCGGGCTGTCGGGTAACGATAGTCTCCTTCTTCTCGGGTGCGAAGACGGGGCCCTGAGCCACCGGCTCGCTATTGGTGGTCTGCTCGCTCTTGTCGGTAGCAGGCGCACCACCGCCACAGCCGCATAGTATAGCGGCTAAGGCGATGATTGATACTATATGCTTCATGGTGCTCACTATTTAATGATTACGTAGGCATCGGCAAGACCCTGTGTAGCGTTGGTGGTCTTGATGTTGAACGTGCGCTGGAACTCCTTGCGGAAGTCGTTGGCAAAGTCGAAGGCGTTGTACTGCGTGCCGTCCGAGCCGAGGTTTGTGATACGAACGTTGGTGTAGTACATCTCCTTGTCAGTGTTGCGCTGCATGGTGGCAGTACCCATCTTGGCGTTGGTCTTAACCCAAGTACGAATCCAGTCGCTGTAAGTCTCTGCAAAGTCGTTGTACTCGTCAGTGAGGTTGATGAGGGCCGAGCCGTCGAGCGCAACGCGGAAGGTAATCTCGCGACCGTTGGTTACGATGTCGGTGAAGTAGCCCTTAACCTGCTTCGTGAAGGCGTTCAAATCCTCGGCGAAGTGAGCGTCGATATACTGGGCAATGTTACCCTCGACGTCGCTCTTGTAGGCCGTAGCCACCGACTTTGTCGAGAAGGCATCGAAGGCTGCGAGGTTGTAAGAGAATACCTCTACACGGTTTGTGCGGTTGATAGCCTTGCGGTCGCTCTTGTAGTCGAACTCGATGATGATATCGGGCGAACATGTTGCCACCAGCATGGTCTTAGCATCCTTAGCCAAGCCGTCAACCTCGTCCATTATGGCCTGGTTGTTGAGCGATTTGAGGGCCTGCTCCAAGTCGGTGAGCGGGAAACCAATCTCGATAAAGTAGTTCTGTATGGCGCGCACAACGAGCTTGTTGGTCTCGTCTTTAAGGATGAAGCCCGCATAGTCGCGGATGTAGTTAGTTTTGCCGTTTGCCACCTCCGTGGTCATGAAGCCGAGGTTGTTGAGACACTGGTCGCTCGGTATGACCATGATGTTGGGCAACGCCTGAGTGATGACATTCACACGGTTGCTGGTGTTCTCCACGGCGTTGATATCCGTGAGGCTCGTCAGTGCGTCGTCGCTCTCTGCTGCGCTCTGCTGCTCTTGGGGAGCATTACCACCGCCACAAGCGGCAAAGGCAACGACAGCTGCCATTAGTAGAAATAGTTTTTTCATGGTAAATAATGTTTAGTTTAGTGTATAATTTTATTTGTGTTGTAAGTGCGCAATATATTATACAAATGTACTAATCATTATCCTAACTACTCCACTTGTTCGTGGCCCTAATTTGGCCCTAATTCTCGTTGAATGCAGCCTTGTTGTTGTGAGGAGTTTGTGGTGAAGCTGTTGGAGTGGGCTGTTGTTGTGGGGCTGTTGGTGTCTGGCTGTTGTTGTGGGCTGTTGTAGTTGCTATTTCGACGGCATGCGTATTCCGTATCTGCACCCACATCAGCACTACCTCTTCATGGATACAAAAATTGCGGGTATACTTTTTTCTACCCGCAATCTGATGGTGTCTGGCCGTTGGTGTGGGGCCGTCGTTGTATTTAACGGTAGTACTCTCCACGACCGTAACCCTACATACACCCCATGAGCACACAAAAATTGCGGGTATACTTTTTTCTACCCGCAGTATGATGATGTTGTTGTTGACGTTTGGCCGTTGTGGCTATGTCGACGGCACTCCTCACGACCGCAACCCTTTATACACCCTCCCCATGGGTACAAAAAATGCGGGTATACTTTTTTCTACCCGCAATATGATAATGTTGTTGTTGATGTTTGGCCGTTGTTGTGGGCTGTTGGTGTGAGGCTGTTGTAGTTGCTATTTCGACGGCACATCACCCTCTGTCCCCATTCCTGTAAACACACAAAAATTGCGGGTATACTTTTTTCTACCCGCAATCTGATGATGATGTTTTGTTTTGTCTTGTTTTGTTGTTGTTGTCTTGTATGGCCGTTTTGTTGGCCGTTTTGTTGGCCGTAGTAGACGTTGCTCTCTGGCCGTTGATTAGTTGGCGTTGTGGACAAACGTCTCCGTGGTGCCGTCCGAATAGTTGATGTTCAACGTCAGCTTGTTGTTCAGATAGACCAGCGTGCCGTCCGAGATGCTCTTCTTCGTACCGTTATATCGCACCTCGGCATAGAAGTATCCTGTATTACCGGACATGCTCTTGCTCGATGTATAGTTCAGAGAGCAGGGGTTAAGGTCGCCGGCAATAATATTCCATCCACTTTGAGTAAATTCGTGAGCATTAATGTTAATATAGAGCTGTATCACGTAGCCATCGTCGTTCGCGGCGGTGTACTGCACGAAGTAGTAGTCGGCGTTGTAGTTACCCTTGGTGAACGATGTGAGCGCAATGGCGTTGCTATCGTCGCCACCGTCGATAATCGTGTCGTCGTCATCGTCGCCATCCGTATTGCCACCCGAGTTGCCGCCCGAGTTATCGCCGCCGTTCTCCAAGTCCGAGATATACTCGTAACCCTTGCTGCTGCCTGCGGGGCATACGGCCGTATTTACGACCTCAAAGTCGCCATTGTCGTTGGCAGCACTTACGATAACCAATACTTCGAGGTTGCTCTTATCCCACGAGCTATCGAGGGGTATGGTGTAGCTTGCATCGCCAACTTCGCCCACGCCAATATCACCGAGATAGTCGCCCGAAATGTCGTAGCGCGTGTAGTTGGTGGCGATATAGCGCAGAGCGTGCTGATAGGTCATGTGTAGCTCGCTCGTTGCGCCATTTTGGTTGGGCGAGTAGATGTTGTTCTCCAAAACCCATACGGCAATGTTGTACTCCTGGGCCTTTGCCGACTTAACATTGATGTCTACGCGCATGGTGCTCGACTCCAACGTCGAGTTGATGGCGATACCCGCATCGGCACCCAGCTTCTTGCGCTGACTGTTGAACACGCCGGCCATCGTATTGAGGAACTCGTCGTCGCTATCGCCATAGGATATCTTCTTTTTGTATAGGAAGTTATAGGTGATATACGGATAGCCGCTCGGAGCATAGTATTGGTCGACGATGCTCGCTGCCGCAGAGTAGGCAGGGTCTACGCCCGAGGGTGCATAGTTGCTGCTACCGTGAATCTGCACCTCGTTGTAGTAGTTCTTGTACTCGGAGTTGGCAAGGGCGTGCAGACGGTCGGTGGCGTTGGGGCAGTAGCCGCAGTTTACGCCCGTATGGTCGAGCAGCAGCAGACGGTGGTTGAAGTCGCTGCGGGAGTCGTCGTCAACGTTGCCACCGCCACCGGGCTCCTCACCAGCGATGAAGTCGTAGGCGCGGATATAGTCGGCATATTTCGCCCAATCGGGGTGGCTCTTGTAGGTGTCGACAGCACTTGCAGGAACATAGATGATGCAACCGATGTACGAGTATGCTCCATTGAGCTCCATAACCAAAGCCTGGTCGCCGAGCGACGGAGGTGTCGTGGCACGGATGTACAACGCCTGCAAGTTGTTGCAGTTGGTGAAGGCGTAGTCGCCGATGGTCGTTATGTTTGCGCCGAGGTGTGCCTCGCGGAGCTTCGTAGAGCCGAAGAATGCTCCATTGCCGATGGTCGTAACGCTATGGGGCAGATATACCGACGTGAGGTAGCTATCCTTGAAGGCCATGGCATTGACGGCCGTAACTTCGTCGGCGAACGATATGGCGTAGAAGTTGTAGCATGTGCCGTTGGCGCAAGCATCGCCAAAACGGTTGGCCGTGTAGCTTACGTCGAAGGGCTGCGCTACCGAGAAGGTGTGCGATGTGCCGTTCGAGACGTTATACCATATCTGGTCGTTCGCGGGGTACATGGCCTCAACCTCCTCGGGCTCCTCGGGGATGACGGGCGAGAAGACGAAGGTCGACATGGGCTGTATGGTGTTACGCGCAATGGCGACGCTCTTGGTTGTCGACTTTGTCATTATGTGGCCCTCCGTGTCCTCAATCTCGACGGTGATACCGCCCTCGAAGGTCTGCGGCACAAAGCCAATGTAGAAGGCCGTGGGCTTCGTGCGCTGCAACATAACGCCGTCGCCACAGTCGAGAGTAAGCTCCGTGGTGGTGCTGCTCGAAAGGAACTGAGCATTTGTGGCAGTGAAGATGTTGAATGAGGCCTGGCCGGCAACAACCTCGTTGTTGTTACCCTTTACGCGGATGCTCTTGATAAGCTGATTGTCGCCCGTGAGTTGCAATTTGAGCCAGCCGTAGACGCTGCGCAGCATCATGCTGCCGCTATTTGAGGTGCCCTGCTGTGTTGCCACGAGGATATTGCCACCCTCGCCGTAGCTATTCGCAGCGTAGCTCTGTGTGGCCTCGATAGTAGCGAGGACGCTGTTCATGGAGTAGGTATAGTCGTCGCGGTAGGGGTACAACACCACGATGGTGCCCGCATTGCTCACACCCTCACCTACGGGCTTAATGGTACCCGAGCGGTCGCCCGTCTCGCCCTGGAACTGCCATTGATACTGGTTCTTGTTGGGGTAGATGAGCGTAACAAGGTCGCCCTTGTGCCATACGGTCTTGCACGCCTCGTCGAGGCCTATGCGTGTATCATCACCCTCGAAGCCGACCGTAAGTGCCAACTCCTCGCTCTGGATAATGTCGTTCGACGTGTCGCTGTTGGGGCTCTGAACGTCGATATTGCTCTCTGTACATGCCACAAAGCTCAGTGTGGCAAGCATGAACAGAAAAAATCTTTTCATATTGTTTGGTGTTTTATGTTCGCTGATTGATTCTCTACCACTCCTGTGTTTCGTTCTCGATGGGGTCTTCGACGTTTGTGGCAGCGAAACCCTCTTCAACTGCCATTGCAACAACCTCGATATCGGGTGCGAGGTAGTCGTGCTCGGTGTTTGTGAATGTCATGGTCTATTGTTCTGTTTATTGTTTGCGTTATTGGGTTGTGTGTCAGGTCGTCGTGGGCCTGTGATTTTCTATAAATCACGCAAAGATAGCACAATTTTCTATAAATCGTGCTGCGGTAGAAGAAAATTTAGGTATGTGAATAGTTGATTTTGGTGCTACTCCTTGCGCTTCGGGCACTCCTTGTCGCAGCACGAGCAGTGCTGATTGCCACAGGTGAAAAATCGCCATACGCGGTGCACGACGACGATGGCCACCACGACGGCCACCACTGCAACGATATAGTCCTGCGCGCCCATACTACACTAAAAGTTGTGTTACGAGATATGCGACGTAGGCCATAATCCATGCCACGGCAGTGTTGTAGGCGGCAGAGCCCACGGCCCACCTCCAATTGAGCTCCGAGCCTATGGCCATGATGGTTGCCACGCACGGCAGATAGAGCAGCGTGAAGATGAGGAATGCCACGGCCGAGGGTAGCGACATGCTCTCTCGCAGATGCTCTCTGACGCTCGGCGAGAGGCTCTCCTCGTCCTCCGACGTTTCGTCGCCGGGCTGCGTGTAGAGTACGCTCATCGTGCTCACGACAATCTCCTTGGCGGGGATGCCCGAGAGGATGGCAACGGACTCCTGCCAATTGAGCGACATGGGCTCGAAGAGGGGCTGGCAGAACTTGCCTATATGACCCATATACGACTGCTCGTAGTTGGGTGTATGTGTCTCGCTATTAGCGTGTTCGGGGCGAGGGTAGTAGCTTAGTAGCCACACCACGATAGAGGCTATGAGTATCAGTCCGCCCATCTTTTTGAGGTACTGCGCACACTTGCTCCACATGTGGCGTAGCGTGGTCTTGGCCGTGGGTAGACGGTAGGGCGACAGCTCCATGACGAAGGGTGCCTCCTGCTCGCGGAACATGAAGCGACGCATCAGGCGTGCCGAGACTACGGCGAGGAGCATGCCGAGCAGATAGAGCAGGAAGAGGATGGTGCCGGCATGCGCTGCGAAGAATGTGCCGACAATCATCATGTATATCGGCAGACGCGCGCTGCACGACATGAAGGGTATGACCATGATGGTGATTATGCGCGACGTGCGACACTCTATGGTACGGCACGCCATCACTGCGGGTACGTTGCAGCCGAAGCCCATGACCATGGGTATGAACGACTTGCCGTGTACGCCCATGCGATGCATCACCTTATCCATGATAAAGGCGGCGCGTGCTAAGTAGCCCGAGTCTTCGAGGAACGAGATGAAGAGGTAGAGTATCATGATGTTGGGCAGGAAGACAAGCACGCTGCCCACACCACTTATTACACCGTCGGTGAGCATGTCGCGTAGTGCTCCCGCGGGCATGATGCCGTGAATGGTGTTGTAGAGCCACTCCACGCCCGCCTCAATCCACTCCTGGGGATAGGCACCGAGCGTGAAGGTGCAGTAGAACATGAACCACATGATGCCGAAGAAGATGGGGAAGCCCCATAGGCGGTGCGTAACGATGGCGTCGAGCTTGTCGCTCAGCGTCGTGCGCCTACGCTCCTTGGCCTCGTAGGTCTCGCGCAATGCTCCCGATATGAAGCCATACTTCTGGTTGGCAAGGGCCGTCTCCACATCCTCGTCGAGGGCCTCCTCAATCTCTTTGCGTGCGCGCTCGGCCATCGTTTGCCATGTGTCGTAGCGGGGTGCCCCGGCTAACAGTGCAGAGACCTCCTTGTCGCCCTCGATAAGTTTCAGGGCATAGTAGCGCGGTGGAAAGTGTGCCGGTAGCTCGTCGCGGTGTAGGCGCATATCGCCATTTAGTGGCTCCATGCTCTCCTCGATGGTGGCTCCGTAGCTTATGTGTATGTGTCTTATGCGCCTGTCGCGACCCTCATATACGGCTATGAGCGACTCCAACAGCTCCTCGATGCCACGGCCTGTGGGTGCCACGACGGGGATGATGGGTACGCCTATCATCTCGCCGAGCGACGCGTGGTCGAACTTGGCACCGCTCTGCTCCAACTCGTCGTACATGTTCAGCGCGATGACCATGCTCGGGCTGATATCTATGAGCTCGGTTGTGAGGTAGAGGTTGCGTTCGAGGTTCGAGGCAACGACGGTGTTGAGGATGATGTCGGGCGTGTGGTTGATGATATGTCGGCGCACGTAGGTCTCCTCGGGCGAGTATGCCGAGAGGGCGTAGGTGCCCGGCAGGTCGGTAATCTCGATGGTGTAGCCCCCGTATTGCAGTGTGCCACGCTTGGCATCCACCGTTACGCCGCTGTAATTGCCCACATGCTCGCTGCGGCCACATAGCGTGTTGAATAGCGATGTCTTGCCCGAGTTGGGGTTGCCCACAAGGCCCACGCTTATGCGCTTTGTGGTGCGCTCCAAGGCACGCTCCACGTAGTCGGTGTTTGTGGCCGTGGATGTAGTCTCGCTTGTTGTCAGTGCGGCAGCCTCCTCGGCGGTCATCACCACAATCATCTCGGCCTCCTTGCGGCGTAGCGATATGTCGTAGCCCATGATTTGGTACTCTATGGGGTCTTTGAGGGGCGCATCGAGGATTACCTTCACCTCCTGGCCACGCACGAAGCCCATCTCGATGATGCGACGACGGAAGCCTCCGTAGCCTAATACCTTGACTACGGTTGCGCTATCACCCGTTTTTAGTTCGCTCAGTCGCATGTGGAGTACCTAATTATATATATATCGCATTTACGGCTACAAAGATATATATTTTTTGCGCAATATCATATCCCTATTTTTAGGGATATTGCATTGGTGGTGGTCTGCTAAAAAGTTCTTTTTGTCGGTAAATCATCACTTTATATGCTATTTTTTTGTCGAAATAATTGGAATGATAAAATAATTTTATATCTTTGCAATCAGAAAAACCTTAAAAAACATTTTGAAATATGAAGACTTTGGTAGAAAACATCGCCGCCCAGTATGAGGCATTTGCAGCAAACGCAGCTTTGCAGGTAGAGAAGAACAATAAGGCAGCAGGTACACGCGCCCGTAAGGCCGCTTTGGAGCTTACTAAGCTTCTCAAAGATTTCCGTAAGGTATCTGTTGAGGAGGCTAAGAAGTAGTCTTTTCGCAAGATAGGGCAGCCTGCGCTGTCATAAAACGAGTCCCACCCATGAGTAGCACTATGTGCCGCCCGTGGCGGGGACTTTTTTTGTTGGTGGTGTGGTTGTGCCCGAACGCACCGTTCGCGAGGGGGAGCCCCTCCGAACGTTCGTTCGTTCGTTCGGTTTGGGTTGCGGAAGACCGCCAAGACAATGAGAAAATGGGACGGTGGGACGATGGGAGTAGTTGTCGCGCGCCGATGGGTAGCTGTGGGTAGTTGTGGGTAGTCGTGCGCGAGTTTTGGCGCGCTCCCTACCACTACCTATTTCTACCTACTTCTACCTACCACTACCTATAAAAATCTGCGCGCCCTCAGCCTCCTCCTTCGAACGCACCGTTCGCCAGGGGGAGCCCCTCCGAACGTTCGTTCGTTCGTTCGCCTTGCACCACTTTTCTCGGGCGCAGGGCACTTATTTGTCCAAATAATTTTTTTATATAACAAATAGTGCTACCTTTGCCCCCGAAACAACCCAACTAAATAAATATATATATATTATTATGGATATACAGTGGTTAAAGGATGTCGTGTGTGGCGGCGAGTCGCCCTCGGTGGCACATACGGTATTTGTTCTTGCTATTGTCATCGCCGCGGGTGTAGCCCTCAGTAAGATTAAGATTAAGGGTGTCTCGTTTGGCGTTACGTGGATTCTATTCACGGGTATCGCAGCAGGACACTTCGGTATGGGAGCGGGTATCGACCACGATACGCTGCACTTCATCAAGGAGTTTGGTCTCATACTCTTCGTATTCTCTATCGGCTTGCAGGTGGGCCCAGGCTTCTTCTCGTCGTTGAAGAGCGGTGGTATGACACTCATAGGCCTTGCAGCTCTGGTCATACTGCTCGGTGCTGCTACGACCTACGGCCTGCACCTGCTGACGGGTGAGCCTCTACCTACGATGGTAGGTGTCATGTCGGGTGCCGTAACGAACACCCCCGGTCTTGGTGCTGCGCAGCAGACCTTTGCCGATGCCGGTGGCGACACAACAGATATAGCACTCGGCTATGCTGTGGCATACCCGTTAGGCGTTGTGGGTATCATCATGTCGATGATACTGATGCGCTATGTGCTTAAAATTAATTTTAAGAAGGAGGACGAGGGGTTGGCTGCCATGAGCAACGTTGCGGCACTGCCACATCGCTACTCGGTACTCTTCGATAATAAGATGTTGGAGGGCGCAACCATCGCCCGTGCCCACACACTTATTAATCGTCAGTTTGTAATCTCGCGTGTTATGCACGCTAATGGCGAGATTATCATGGCCGACGGCAATACGATACTCAACGCGGGCGACCGTCTGCGTGTCATCTGTGCCGAGGACGACAGCGAGGCTATCCTTGCATTCTTTGGTACGCCTCTCGACATGACGGCCGACGAGTGGGGTGCTACGGCGATGCAGTCTACGCCTCTGGTATCGCGCCGCATCCTCATCACGCGCGACGACATCAACGGCAAGAAGTTCTCGGACTTGCGCCTGCGTACCCGCTATGGTATCAACATCACGCGCGTCAACCGTGCCGGTGTCGACCTCTTGCCCTACCAGGGTATGGAGTTGCAGATGGGCGATAAGGTTATGGTTGTGGGCCCCGAGGCTGCTGTGGCTGCCGTGGAGAAGGTACTCGGCAACTCGCTCAAACGCCTCGAACACCCCAATATACTACCTATATTTGTAGGTATTGCTCTTGGTGTGCTGCTCGGTACGTTGCCCCTTATGCATGTACCACAGGCCGTGAAGCTCGGCTTGGCAGGTGGCCCGCTCATTATCGCCATCCTGCTCGGACGCTTCGGCCCGCACTTCGGCCTTATCACATATACTACCATGAGTGCTAACCTCATGCTACGCGAGATAGGCCTCGCTATGTTCCTCGGTGCTGTGGGCATAGGCGCGGGCGACGGCTTCATCGATGCTATCGTCGATGGTGGCTACCGCTGGGTAGGCTATGGCGTGATAATCACGGTGTTGCCGCTTATCATCGTGGCACTCTTGGCACGTCTTAAATTTAAGATTAACTACTATACGATGATGGGCCTTATGGCGGGCTCTATGACCGACCCTCCGGCCCTCGGCTTTGCCAACGCATCATCGGGTAACGACATGCCGGCAGTGGGCTATGCTACGGTATATCCCGTTGTTATGTTCCTCAGAGTGCTCACAGCGCAGTTGCTCATACTCTTCGCGCTGTAAGGGGGACGAGGAGGCGCGTATAGGCGCGCAGATATTATAGGTAGAGTAGGTAGTTGTGGGTAGTTGTAGGTAGATGTGGTAGCGCGCCACAATATCGCCTATGACTACCTACAATTACCTATATCTACCTATATCTACCTATGGCGCGCTATCGAAAGTGCCCAAACCGAACGAACGAACGAACGTTCGGAGGGGCTCCCCTCAGCGAACGGTGCGTTCGGAGACGACGACAACCACAGCGAACGAACGAACGAACGTTCGGAGGGGCTCCCCTCGGCGAACGGTGCGTTCGGAGGAAACTGAGGGGCGCGCAGATTTTTATAGGTAGTGGTAGGTAGAAGTAGGTAGAAATAGGTAGTGGTGGGGAGCGCGCCAAAACTCGCGCACGACTACCCACGACTACCTACAACTACCCACCACTACCCATCGGCGCGCAAAAACTACTCCCATAGTCCCATTTTCCCATAGTCCCATAGTCCAAAAAAAACAACGACAATGAGACGATGAGACAATGAGAAATTTTCTCTTTGTCGGCCGCATCGTCGCATACTCCCATCGTCCCATAGTCCCATAGTCGCATAGTCCCATCGTCTAAAAACAACGACCATGAGACCATGAGACATTGAGAAATTTTCTCTCTTGGCGAACGAACGAACGAACGTTCGGAGGGGCTCCCCTCGGCGAACGGTGCGTTCGGGGACGACGACAACCAAACCGAACGAACGAACGAACGTTCGGAGGGGCTCCCCCTGGCGAACGGTGCGTTCGGAGGAAAATGAGGGGCGCGCAGATTTTTATAGGTAGTGGTAGGTAGAAGTAGGTAGAAATAGGTAGTGGTGGGGAGCGCGCCAAAACTCGCGCACGACTACCCACAACTACCTACAACTACCCACAACTACCCACAACTACCCATCGGCGCGCCAAATCTCGCACAAAAAAATTGCACATTCCAAAAATTTTACCTATCTTTGTACAATTGTATGCGCGCGTGCGTTATATGTGTACATGCGTGGGCGTGCAACGAGCTACGCAAGGCAACCGCAACAACGGCGAAGCAACCACAACAAGAGTATTACGACGAAATAAAATTAAAGAAAATATGGATTTAGTATCGAAAATCATCAAAGTATTCTTCGGCTCGAAATCGGATAAGGACCGTAAGGAGATTATGCCCTACGTAGAGAAGATTAAGGCCGTATATCCCTCAATCTCGGCACTCACGAACGACGAGCTGCGTGCACGCTCGGCGGCACTGAGCAAGGCTATTGCCGACTTTATCGCCGACGACGAAGAGCACATCGCCCAGCAGAAGGCCAAGTTGGAGCTCGCCGAGACATCGCTCGCAGACAAGGAGCGCATATCGAAGGATATAGATACCACCACAAAGCGCATAGACGACAAGATTGAGCAGAAGCTCGAAGAGATACTCCCCGAGGCCTTCGCCATAATGAAGGACACGGCGCGCCGCTTTGCCGAGAACGACCAGGTGGTAGTTACGGCTAACGACTTCGACCGCAACCTCGCAGCCGAGCGTCAGGACCTCGTATCTATCGACGGCGACAAGGCCATATACAGCAACCGCTGGACAGCAGGCGGCAACGACATCAAGTGGGATATGGTGCACTACGATGTGCAGCTCTTCGGTGGCGTGGTGCTCCACAAGGGACGCATCGCCGAGATGGCTACGGGTGAGGGTAAGACCCTTGTGGCAACACTCCCCGTATTCCTTAACGCCTTGGCACACAAGGGTGTACACGTCGTTACGGTGAACGACTACCTTGCACGTCGTGATGCCGAGTGGATGGGCCCCATGTATCAGTTCCACGGTCTCTCGGTGGCATGTATCGACAACACACGTCCCAACTCTGCGGAGCGTCGCGCGGCATATAACGCCGACATCACCTTCGGTACGAACAACGAGTTCGGCTTCGACTACCTGCGTGATAACATGGCCTCGGCACCCAAAGACCTCGTGCAGCGCAAGCACCACTTCGCCATTGTCGACGAGGTCGACTCGGTGCTTATCGACGATGCGCGTACGCCGCTTATCATCTCGGGCCCCGTGCCCAAGGGCGATGACCAGCTCTTTGCCGAGTTCCAGCCCGCAGCCAAGTATATCTACGACTTGCAGAGCCGTATGTCGTCGTCGGATGTGGCCGAGGCGAAGCGTCTCTTTGCCGCAGGCAACCACGAGGAGGCGGGTAAGCTCCTGCTGCGTGCACACAAGGCGATGCCCAAGTATAAGGCCCTCATCAAGTTCCTCTCGGAGCCCGGCGTGAAGGTGCTCTTGCAGAAGACCGAGAACTTCTACATGCAGGATAATGAGAAGCGCATGCCCGAGATTACCGACGACAACTACGTCATCCACGACGAGAAGATGAACTCGCTAATCCTCACCGACAAGGGCCACGAGATTGCCTCGCAGCGTTTTGGCGAGGAGGGCTTCTTCGTGCTCCCCGACATCGGCGCGCGCATAGCTGAGATAGAGCATAGCGACCTCGCTGCGGAGGAGCGCGCACAGCAGAAGGATCAGTTGCTTGCGGACTACGCCATCAAGGCCGACCGTGTGCACACCATGAACCAGCTGCTCAAAGCCTACTTCATGTTCGAGAAGGAGGTGGAGTATGTCCTCATAGACAACAAGGTGAAGATTGTCGACGAGCAGACAGGCCGTATCATGGAGGGCCGTCGCTACTCCGACGGTCTGCATCAGGCTATTGAGGCCAAGGAGAATGTTAAGGTCGAGGATGCCACGCAGACCTTCGCCACCATCACGTTGCAGAACTACTTCCGCATGTACCATAAGCTTGCGGGTATGACCGGTACTGCCGAGACCGAGGCATCGGAGTTTTGGAGCATCTACAAATTGGATGTTGTCGTGATACCCACCAACAAGAGGGTTATACGCGACGACCGCGAGGACTTGGTCTACAAGACCGCGCGCGAGAAGTTCAACGCCGTCATTGTCGAGATTGAGCGTCTCGTAGGCGAGGGCCGCCCCGTGTTGGTCGGTACCACGTCGGTCGAGATTTCGGAGTTGCTCAGCCGTATGCTCAAACTGCGCGGCATCAAGCATAACGTGCTCAACGCCAAGCAGCACCAGTTGGAGGCGCAGATTGTCGCCGAGGCGGGACGCCGTGGTCAGGTTACCATCGCCACGAACATGGCGGGTCGTGGTACCGATATCAAGCTCTCGCAGGAGGTTAAGGAGCTTGGTGGCTTGGCTATCATCGGCACGGAGCGTCATGAGAGCCGTCGTGTAGACCGTCAGTTGCGTGGTCGTGCAGGACGTCAGGGCGACCCCGGTTCGTCGCAGTTCTTCGTGTCGTTGGAGGACAACCTCATGCGTCTGTTTGGCTCTGACCGCATCGCCAAGCTCATGGACCGCATGGGCATCCAGGAGGGTGAGGTTATCCAGGCGGGTATGATGACCAAGGCTATCGAGCGTGCACAGCGCAAGGTCGAGGAGAACCACTTTGGCACGCGTAAGCGTCTGTTGGAGTACGACGATGTGATGAACTCGCAGCGTGAGGTTATCTACACACGTCGTCGCCATGCACTCTACGGCGAGCGTATCGACATCGACATGAACAACCTGCGCTACGACTATGCCACCAAGTTTGTCGAGGCACACGAGGGCTGCTCATTCGAGGAGTTCAAGTACGACCTCATGCGCGAGGTGGCCATCGATACCACACTCACGGAGTCGCAGCTCGACGCCATGAAGCCTCGCGAGATTATCGAGAGCATCGTTGCGGACCTCACGGCGCACTTCGAGCGTAAGGCCGTAGCTGTTGCCGAGACGGTGAAGCCCACGATGGAGAAGATATATAAGGATCGTGCCGACCAGATGGATATGCGCATCGCCTTCCCGCTTACGGATGGTCGTCTGCGTTACTCTATCCCCGTTGAGTTGCAGAGGTGCAAGGATACCGACTGTGCCGAGATATACCGTGTCTTTGCGAAGGTCGCGCTCTTCACCACCATCGACGATGCATGGCGTGAGCATCTCCGCGAGATGGACGACCTGCGTCAGAGCGTACAGAATGCCACCTACGAGCAGAAAGACCCGCTTCTTATCTATAAGTTGGAGTCGTTCCAGCTCTTCGCCAAGATGCTCGAAGATATCAACCGCGACGTCCTCTCTATCCTCAACAAGGCCTACATCCCCGTTAGGGAGAACAACCCCGACTCGGTGCAGCGCACGCGAGAGCAGCGTCAGAAGGTCGATGTGAATAAGTTGCAGGCCTCGCGTATGGCTGCTGCGGCTGCCGCAGGCCAGGGTGAGCGTGGTAAGACGGCACCCATCAAGGTTGATAAGACGGTAGGACGTAACGACCCATGTCCCTGTGGCTCGGGTAAGAAGTATAAGCACTGCCACGGCAAGGGCATGTAATAAAACCTCGACGAGTATGGGATATAAGGAGCAGAAACAGCGTCAGTTCGACCTCAGATACTTGCAGATGGCCCGCGTATGGGCCGAGAACTCCTACTGCGTGCGTCGCAAGGTGGGAGCACTGCTTGTCAAGGATAAGATGATTATCTCGGATGGCTATAACGGCACGCCTGCGGGCTTCGAGAACATCTGCGAGGATGATATGGGTAAGACCAAGCCCTATGTTCTTCATGCCGAGGCCAACGCCATCACGAAGGTGGCCAAGAGTGCTAATAACTGCGACGGCTCGACGCTCTACGTCACGGCCTCGCCCTGCATCGAGTGTGCGAAGCTCATCATCCAGGCGGGTATTCGTCGTGTTGTCTATGCCGACCCCTATCGTTCGGACGAGGGCATAGAGCTCTTGCGCCGTGTAGGCATCGAGTGCGTGCAGATAACGGAAGAGTAGGGAGACAAAACAAACGGAAAACTGAAAAGGGAAAAGGGAAAAGTGTGGTGTCTGCGACGCTATATTTAATTGGTGGCCGCGACGTCGCATAGTCCCATCGTCCCACTGTCCCAAAGTGAAAACTGAAAACTGAAAACTGAAAAGTGTGGTGTCTGCGACGCGAGGTTTATTGGCTGTTGCGCGCCAAAACTCGCTCACGACTACCTACAACTACCCACAACTACCCATCGGCGCGCAAAAACTACTCCCATAGTCCCATCGTCCCATAGTCCAAAAACAACGACCATGAGACATTGGGATTTTTTTTAGCGTCACAGGCTTCTCGTTACACACCTCTCCTCCTCGTCAGCCTCTCGGCCAGGGGACACTCTGCACATCGCTCCTTCATGCAATACTCGGTTGTCAGTTGTATCAGTGCCTGACTCTCGTATGCCGTGCGTGCTGTGCGATGTCGGCAGTTCCATAGCTTTATGTAGCGGTTATCCTCCGCAGGTATATCCTCCAAAAGTCGTATGGCGCGGTCTGTGAGGTCGTCGTCGAGCGTGTAGTTGCCGTAGGCAAACTGAATCTGCGCTATGAGGTTGATGGCCAGCAGGTCGCTCTTCATGCGCCCTATGCGCTTGCGTAGCTGCATGCTATCGGCATTAGGCATGAAACGCTTCATCCAATAGTCCGAGGCTGCACCCTCGAAGAGCTTGTAGGCATCGTTACGGCTCTCGCACATTGTCGCGCTCTGCATCGAGAGGTGTCCGTGGTGTATGCACGCGGCGAGCTGCACGATACGCAGTGTAGGGTGGTTGTGCGGGTATATGCGTGTCAGGTTCCACTCGTTGACACTCATCGGCTTAATGTCGTATTTGGTGGCAAAGTGCACGAAGATATCTTTCAGGCAGACGATGTAGTCGTCCTCGGGGTCGTAGAGCTCTATGAGTCCAGATGTGCAGAGCAACAGCGACTCGATGTTGGCTAATGACGAGTTTTCGCGCATGAGCACATGGTAGGGTACACGACGTGCCAGCTGCTCGAAGGCCTCTCGGTTTTGTGTGCCACCGACCACGCGCAGCAGCATTATGAGGAATGTCTGGTTCCAGTTGTCGCCTACGGAGGTGTATATGCGCTCTATGTCGACGTTCTTGCGCCTCAGACGCTCATAGGCAAGTTTGTTTATCACATCGGCGCGCACCACATCATCCAGAGTCGTTATATGGTCGCTGCATGCCGCGTGCATGCGTCCCGCCATCAACTCCTCCACGGTGAATAGCTCCTCTGCGCCGTGCTCCATGCTTAGAGTAGGTTAAGTTCGAGAAGTGCCTCCTCGCTCATCATCGACTTATCCCATTGGGGCTCAAAGGTGAGTGTTATGTTCACCTTCTCGACACCCGTTACCTTGCCCACCTCGCAGTTTATGTCCGATAGTAGCTGGTCGGCCATGGGGCAGTTGGGGGCTGTGAGTGTCATGATGATGTCGGCCACGCCCGAGGGGTCATAGTTTATCTCGTAGATAAGGCCGAGGTCGTAGATGTTTACCGGAATCTCGGGGTCGTATATGTTTTTGAGCGTAAGAACGATGTTCTTCTCGACGGTGAGTATCTCTTCGGGTGTCATGGCGTTATGCGTTTTGTGTCTCTGCGTATACCAGAGCGTAAAGTTTCATCTGTTTAATCATTGCACGTAGTCCGTTGCTGCGCGTGGGCGAGAGGTTCTCGCCGAGACCTATGGCGTCGATGAAGTATAGGTCGATGTTTGCCGCCTCGTGGGGTGTGCGACCATTCATCACACGTATTAGCAGTGCTACGATGCCCTTGGTGATTATCGCATCGCTGTCGGCCGTGTAGTAGACCTTGCCGTCGCGTAGCTCTGCGGCCACCCATACACGCGATTGGCAGCCCTCGATGATGTACTTCTCGCTGCGCTTCGAGCTATCTATTGCGGGGAGCGTCTCGCTGAGGCTTATGAGGTAGTCGTACTTATCTAACCAGTCGTCGAATATGGCGAACTCCTCTATGATATCTTCCTGAATCTTATCCATAACTATTGTGTGTATATCTTTTGTCGTTATTCGAGTATCGCGCTGAGGGGCTTTGCTGTCGATGCCCACGGAGCGTCTATGCCCATGATGTGTGCCAATGTCGGAGCGAGGCGTGTAATGTCCACCTCGTCGCTATAACGTCCCGCCTTGACGTTGCCGCCCGCGATGATTAGGGGCACGTGCGTCGCGTAGCGGTATCCCGATATGGACGAAGAGCGTGTGGTGTCGTCCTCGATGATGCGACATGGCGCGAGGTCTACGATGACGTCGCCCGAGCGTGTAGCGTAGTAGCTCTGCTGTATCAGTCGGTTGCGGCCCTCCGAGAATGAGGTGTTGCGCAGTGCCGAGCACGATATTGCCGATGCCACGCCACGCAGTTGCAGCATAAATACTGCCACCTCCTCGCGTATTACGTCCAACGATAGACGCTTGCTGAGTATTAGCTGGTGGTTGAGGTAGAGGGCGTTGTTCGCAAAGCCCAATATGTAGCTTTCGGAGCCGTAGCGCGCACCGAGGAAGGCGTTTACTATGACCTCCATCTGTCGTACGTTGAAACGCTCTGTGGCCTCTTCGCCCACGGGGTTGTAGGAGGGCGAGGTGCCGTGGTCGGAGGTGAGGCATACTACGATGCTCTCTTTGTCGCCCACCTCACGATATACGAAGGTGAGGAAGTCGGCTATATCCTTGTCGAGACGGTAGAGCATATCCTCGTACTCTATGGACTCGGGGCCGTAGGTCTCGGCGATGTATCGCGAGGCGTCGAAGCAGATGTTCAGTATGTCGGTATTCTCGTCCTTGCCGAGGTGTTCGAGCGTTATCAGGCTGCGTGCGAATTTGAGCAACATGGTATTTCCCGCGGGCGTGTAGCACATCTTGCCGTAGAGGCTCTTTGCGAGGTTCAGGTCTATGTCGCTGAGCAGACGTGTAGGCTTGCCCGTAATCTCCTCTACGACGGCCACCTCGGAGTTGTGGTAGCGGGTGATGTCGTGCAGGGGAGTCCAACGTGTCAGGGTGTAGAAGTTATTGCTGTCGTGGCTGTTATACTCCTTAACCCACGATGGCGCATAGTCCATGTATGCCGACGATGTTGTCCAATGTGTCTGATTCTTCTCGGCCCAGAAGGCTACGCCGCGCTTGCCGTTAAGGACAATGGCCGATAGCGGGTCTATGGCCAGCGAGTACTGCTTCGATGCGCTGTTCTCGGCGAGGAGCATATCGCCCAGCGTAGGCACTACGAGGCGGTGTGCCGAGTGGTTGCCTGTGCCCGTGCTGAACTCCACGGGACGCTGCTTGCGGTCTTCGATAAGCTTCACGTTCGACGAGTCGACATAGCTCCACCATTGGTTACCCACGATGCCGTGTGTTGAGGGCTGTGCGCCCGTAACTATCGTTGCAAGACCTGCGGGTGTCGAGGTGAGCATGTAGTTGTGGTGTACGTCGCTGAGTGTTGCACCCTCGGCCATGAGGCTGCGTATGCCGCCATCCACGAAGTTATCGCCATAACGCTCCAAGTCTGTCGAGCGCATTGAGCTTACCACGAGGTTGATAACCATGCGTGGCTTATGGTCGGCAGCCGTGGCTATGCCGAGCGATAGGGTTGTGGCGACTATAAGAGTAAAAAATCGTCTCATTGCTACTGAAATATCCGACAAAGTTACAAATTTATTTGTAACATCGTCCGAAAGTGTCGCTTTTCTTCGTCGAAATCTATGCTTTTGAGCTCCTCTATGGCTGTGAGTTGCTGTTGGCAGAATGTTTTGTACTGTTGGCTTGCGACGTTTAGTGGGCGATGGTGTGCTGCGCGCACTATCTTCTCGACGGCGGGAAGCAGACGTTTGGCCTCGGCCGAGAGTGCCGCCTCGAAGAACTTCTCGGCGATGTACTCTATGGCCGCAGAGGATGGATGTACGAGGTCGTCGCCGTAGAAGCGGTAGTCGCGAAGGTCGTCTATGAGGGCCTCATACGACGGGAAGTATATCGCTCTGGGGTAGCGTTTTACGATGTTGTCTATGGCTACGCGCAGTATGGCCTTGCTCAGCGAGTTATCCTCCATGCCCTCGCCGATGTGGCGCACGGGGCTGAGTGTGAGGATAAGCTGCGTGGTGGGGTTGAGGCAGGCTATTACGCGCTCTAAGCACTCTACAACCTCCTCCACGCTGAGTAGCTCGCGACGGAAGTTGTCGTGCGGTTGCTTATGGCAGTTTGCCACCACCTCGCCCGTAGCGGTAAGGCGATATACCCATGCTGTGCCGAGCGTGAGAATAAGGTGGTCGGCACGCCTCAGTGCGTCGTGTCCGAGGTCAATGGCCGCCTGCATTATTTGTAGGCTCTTGTCGGGTGTCTCGGCCGCAAACTTCGAGTGGAAGTCGTAGCTGAGCCACGCCCCGTCGCACGCAAATAGTTCGTCGAGCGCGATAGGTTTGTCGTTGCGATACATACGCTCCACCATGCGGGCTATGGATGCCGGGTTGAAGAGTATGCCTGTGGGCGATGCCACCACGCGGAACTTACGTTCGCGGAGACGTTCGGCGATGTTGTCGGCGAAGCACGAGCCGAGGCTGAGTATCGTGTGGCTGTAATCTATGGGCTGCTGCCACGGTGCAACCGCTATCTCGGTGCGAAATTTCATACTATCAGATGATATCTTTGCTCTTGGATGCAGTGTTACGATGCGCCTGACGTGGGGTATGAAACACTGCCCGATTGATGTTAGTTCTGTGTTGAGCCTATTTTGTTTGCGAAGATACTATTTTTTATCCATACAACCGAAAATTTTATTAACTTTGTCCTCTCGAAGACAAATATTAAAACATTAGATATTATGAAGAAGAGTGTTGTATCGTCGTTCGATGTTGACCATCGCACGCTCGACGCGGGTCTCTACCTGCGTTCGGTATATACTATCAATGATGAGTTGGCTGTTCGCTCGTGGGATTTGCGTTTCCGCGCGCCTATGGCCCATGCGCCCCTTGGCTCGGGCGAGGTGCATACCATCGAGCACCTCATGGCCTACTACCTGCGTCTCGACGAGAAGATTGGCGCAAGCATCGTCTCGTTCTGCCCCATGGGCTGCAAGACGGGCTTCTATCTCTCTACGATGAACAATGTCGAGGCCGAGGATGTGCGCAAGGCGTTGGCTAAGGTCTACAAGGAGGTCTTCCCCTTGAAGTCGGCATCGGATATCGTGGGTCTCAACGAGATACAGTGTGGTAACCCCGGGTTGTACGCTATCGATACTACGAATGCTGCTATGGCCGAGTATATGCGTACGCTCTTCACGGCCGAGGAGGCTGAGGCTGAGGGTATAGGTGATGTCTATAAACGTTGGTGGTAGTATGCGAGTTCTTATCTGCGCCCCCACGTCGCGCGAGTACCGCGCCATGCGCTATGCTCTGGATAATGCCTCTGCGCTCCGCCACGACTACGACCTTGTGGAGGTGGGTATAGGCAAGGCTCTCTCGTCGGCAGGTGTTGCCCGCGCCTTGACGCTCGCCACCGTGAAGTACGATATGTTAGCCGTTGTGGGCTTTGCTGCCTCGGCACTTGGTCGCCAGCAGGGCGATATTGTCATGCCGTCGCGCGCCATACACCACGATGCTATCATCCCCGAGGGCTTCTGTCCCGAGATTACCGACCCCCGTCCGCTGCGTGGTGGCGATAGTGAGACGGTATTCACGGGCGACTCGTTTGTCAATGCCGATATCATCCGCGAGGTTAAGTCGCGCTTTGGTGTCGAGTGTGCACTCTTCGATATGGAGATTGCCGCTATCTGCCAGGTTGCCGAGCTCTATGACAACATCCCCGTTGTTGCGGTTAAGTATGTGTCGGATGTCCCCGAGGCGGGCCACTCCGAGCACTCGTACGACGAGTTTGCCGATGCCCATTCGGATTTTACGCCTCTGCTCCGCCGCTTGGAGGAGATATAGCCCCACGGGCCCTCTTAACGAATAGACCACGAAGAGTTTCGTGGTCTTTTTTGTTGTGTTGTTGGTTTTGTTGTGTTGTTGGACGATGGGACTTTGAGACGATGGGACGATGGGACTATGCGACGTCGCGGCCGACAAATAAACACAGCGTCGCAGACACCACACTTTTCAGTTTTCAGTTTTCACCTTTCCCCTCCCCACCAAATAAAACATTAGGGCCGAGCGACCATCGCCCGACCCTATGCTATGAGGCCGTCAATCGACCTTCGATTGCGCTACATTAGCGTGTCTGGAGATACAACTCGTGGTACTTGTTGTACTTGTCCATCATGCCCTCCATCTCGCGAAGACGGAAGCAGATACCGTTGAGATACTCGATTGAGGCGATATCTGTGGGGTTGAGCTCGTGAGCCTTCTCCAACCAGGGAATAGCCTCGGCAAATACCAAGTTAATCTTCTCGTTCTCAGCATTGTAAGCCTCGTAGCTCATGTTAGGAGTGCTGTTGAGAGTCTCCACAAGAGCATTAGCCTTCTCGATGATGAAGTAAGCAACGTAGAAGTTCGACTCGAAACCGTTGGGGTCTATCTCTGCGCACTTCTCGAACGACTTGATACACTCGTCGTAGTTCTTCATGGCGTTGTACACGCGGCCACGACCAAACCACAAGTCGTAGTTTGTGGGGTCATCCTGTAACGACTTCTCAATCATCTCGGTGAGCTCTGCGGGGTCGCCAACACCTACCTCGGCGGTGTAGAAGTTCATAAGACCATCGAGAATGGTGGTGTTCTTGGGGTAGAGCTTGATACCTGTGAGCAACGCCTCCTTCGACTTTGCGAGGTACTCCTCACGGTTCTTCTCGCGCTGGCCATAGTAGCTGTGGAACAAGAAGTAGTAGATGTTACCTGCCTCGTCGTTGTAGCCGGCAGCCAAAGCCTCGTTGAAAATCTTCTCGCCACGCTCAAATGCTGCGATAGCCTCCTCGCCCTCCAACGACGAAGCGTGCATGGTGTACTGCATACCTGCGTTGTAGAGGTTGCCATAGTTTGCCTGAGCCTCAGGAACGATGCTCTGTGCGCGGAATGCCAACTCGAAAGCGTAGCCCGACTCCAAGATGTTGCCTATGCTGTTGAGAACATCACCCTGCTGTGCGAGAGCATTGGCGAGGCTCTGTGCCAAAGGAATAATCTTCGAGCCACTCTTAGGATCCATCTCGTAAGCCTTCTTCAACGACTCGATAGCAGTCTCGGCGAGGTTCTCCTTAACCGACTTCTTCTGCTTCCAGCCCTCGATAAGGCCCGATGCGGGGTTGATGTAGATGTCTACATACTCATACTGATAGGTGATTACGGGGTTGCCCAAGAACAACTCCTCGGCAGTACCCTCGGGCTGGCTGAGTGTGGGGATAGCATATACGGGAACGCCTACGCCAAGCTCCTTGGTGGGGGCCATAAAGGCGTTGCTGTATGCCTTAGCATGTGCAATCCATGTTGCAGCCTTGGCACCCTTCTTTGCGTCGGCACATGCTGCATCGGCCTTCTCGAGCTTGCCGAGCTCCGATGCGGTGTTAACCTTCTGTGCGGTTGCTGTGGTCAATGCGAACATCGCCATAGCCATCAATACTAACTTTTTCATAATTGTAGTGTGTATTAGTTTTTGTTTTACTCATTCTCTAAGGGCGGATGTATGCCGCGGGGGAGCATCCCCCGTCAGCATCTCTATCCTTATAACGCTACTCCTGTGCGTTTTCGTTTGTCGGAGCCTCGATATTTGCGTCGCCCTCGGTTGCAACCTCGGCTGATGCGTTCTCGGCAATGTTCTCCACAAACTCCTCCTCGTCGGTCTTGGGTACTGCCGTTACCGAGGCTATGGCATCACCCTCACGGAGGTTGATGACACGCACACCCTGTGTGGCACGTCCCGCAACACGAATCTGGTCAACGCTGGTGCGGATGGTGAGTCCCGAGCGGTTGATAATCATCAGGTCGTTGTCGTCGGTTACGGCCTGAATAGAGATTAGCTTACCCGTCTTCTCGGTGATGTTGATGGTCTTAACACCCTTACCGCCACGGTTTGTGATGCGGTACTCGTCGAGGTCGGTACGCTTACCGTAGCCATTCTCCGAGAGTACAAGGACATCCTGCGTAGCATCGGGCTCGATACATATCATGCCGACAACCTCATTGTCGTCGTCGATAGATATGGCTCTCACGCCCGAGCTTACACGACCCATAGGACGCACGGTGCTCTCGTTGAAGCGTATGGCGCGACCCTCACGTCCGGCAATCATAATCTCGGCATTACCGCTTGTGAGCTTAACCTCCAAGAGCTGGTCGCCCTCGCGGATGACGATGGCGTTCACACCATTGGCACGAGGACGCGAGTATGCTTCGAGGGTTGTCTTCTTGATGATACCGCGCTTGGTACACATCACGATATAGTTGTTCTCGACGAACTCCTTGTCGTTGAGGTTCTTGATGTTGATGTATGCGCGTACCTTGTCGCCCGGATCAATCTGTATTACGTTCTGTATTGCGCGACCCTTTGACGAACGTGTGCCCTCGGGTATCTGGTAAACCTTCAACCAGTAGCAGCGTCCCATCTCCGTGAAGAACATCATCGTGTTGTGCATCGACGCCACGTAGATGTGCTCGATGAAGTCCACGACGCGTGTTGCGCTACCCTTGGCACCTACGCCGCCACGATTCTGTGTGCGGTACTCGGCCAGCGGTGTGCGCTTGATGTAGCCCATGTGCGAGATGGTGATGACCATGTCGTCGTCGGCGTAGAAGTCCTCAGGGTTGAACTCCTCCGAGGCGTAAACAATCTCCGAGCGACGCTCGTCGCCATACTTCTCCTTAATCTCCAAGAGCTCATCCTTGATAATCTGCATCTGCATGTCGACATTCGCAAGCACAGCGTTGAGGTAGTCGATGGTCTTAACCAACTCGTCGTGCTCGGCTTGGAGCTGCTCGCGCTGCAAGCCTGTGAGCTGGCGCAGACGCATCTCCATGATGGCTGTTGTCTGCAACTCCGAGAGACCGAAACGCTCCTGCAAGCGGCTCTTAGCCTCGTCGTTGGTCTTCGACGAGCGTATGATGTGTACCACCTCGTCGATGTTGTCCTGAGCTATGAGCAAGCCCTTGACGATGTGCAGACGCTCCTCGGCCTTCTGCAAGTCGAAGCGTGAGCGACGTACAATGACGTCGTGACGGTGGTCTACGAAGTGGCGGATGAGGTCTTTGAGGTTGAGAAGCTGAGGACGGCCATTGACCAGCGCAATGTTGTTCACCGCAAACGACGACTGCAACGGCGTGTTCTTGTAGAGCGTGTTGAGTACAACGCTGGCCACGGCATCCTGTTTTAGGATGATGACAATGCGCATACCCTGACGGTCCGACTCGTCGTTGATGTACGATATGCCCTCAATCTTCTTCTCGTTGATGAGGTCGGCAATCTTCTTAATCATCTCGGCCTTGTTGACCATGTAGGGTATCTCGCTGATAACGATGCACTCGCGACCTGTTGCTGTATGCTCAATCTCGGTCTTTGCGCGCATAACCACGCGGCCACGTCCTGTGAGCAACGCCTCCTTGACACCCTCGTAGCCGTAGATTATACCGCCTGTGGGGAAGTCGGGACCCTTGACATGGTCGAGAAGCTCCTCGCACTCCAAGTCGGGGTTGTCGATATAGGCGCAGCAGGCGTCAACCACCTCCGAGAGGTTGTGGGGAGCCATGTTTGTGGCCATACCTACGGCAATACCGCTCGCGCCATTTACCAGCAGCAACGGAATCTTCGTGGGGAGCGCCGTGGGCTCCTTGATGGTGTCGTCGAAGTTGAGTGTCCAGTCGATAGTCTCCTTCTCGATGTCGGCCATAACCTCGTCGGTAATCTTCTGCATACGAGCCTCGGTGTAACGCATAGCCGCAGCCTTATCGCCGTCCATCGAACCGAAGTTACCTTGTCCCTCAACGAGAGGGTAGCGCATAGACCAAGGTTGTGCCAAACGCACCATCGCCTCGTAAACTGATGAGTCGCCGTGTGGGTGGAACTTACCGAGAACATCTCCGACGATACGGGCAGACTTACGGGTTGGTTTGTCGTGGTAGAGGTTCAACT
>JAZRDV010000019.1:0-88388 GCA_045660465.1 Alistipes sp.
CGAAGAGGATGTTTTGATGGAGCGTGCAGAGCACAATGTTAAGGTTGCTACATATACTCCAGAATTTGACAAGAGAAGTTGGGACGAGTTCCAGACCGAGGCGATTGAACCTATTGTAAAGAAGTTGGCAGCACACAAACGTGTTGGTAAGTTTGCCGTAGGTGTTTATGTGCCTACTGAGCCTCTATTCCATTTTGATGTAGCGAGTAGTATATATTCGATGTGCCAAGCTTACAGACTCCGTTGTTTTCATATCAACGGCAGAAATATCCATCAGCTATCGGATGTATTGGCTCTACTTGTCGATATATCACAATACCCATACTCTATGGTCGTGGTGGAGGATTTCGATATGATACCACATTCGCCTGTAAAGTCCTATATCGAGCGTGCCTTAATAGGCACTTGGGAGAGAGAAACAATACTTCCGCGTAGTTGTTATGGTGTTGTCTTTACTACCACACAGGGTGATGGGCAGAAGTTGCCAGAGAAATTAAAGAGGGTTAAACGCCTTACTTGGTGGGGTAATATCCGCAGATATAAAGTAGAATAGCTTTGGATTTATAGATGGCTGAATATTAGCATCTTACAAAATAGCATAAAGAAGTTATAACAAAATAGATATTTCAAAATGAAAACGGTACAGGATTACTTAAATGAGATAGGCACAGAGGTATTACTTACTGCCGAAGAGGAGCAAGAGTTACTGCCACAAGCTGCTAATGGCAATGAGGAGGCTCTCGACAAAATTATAAATGCTAATCTGCGTTTTATTGTTAGCATAGCAAACCAATATCAAAATAGAAGACTCTCTCTGCTCCAACTCTTTGATATCAGTAAGCAAGGGTTAGCGAATGCCGTAAATGAGAGCGTTTCAAAACCTCACAATCAAAGGTTTATTCAGTTCGCTGTGCCGTATATGCGAAAGGCTATCGAAGAGGCGATAACCGCAAACAATGAATAGCCTTTGATATGGAGGCAAACGATGCGATGAATAAATTTCTATTATATCTTCTTTTTTGCAAACGACAAACGACAGAGCAAATGCTCTGTCGTTTGTTTTTGTGTCATAGTCCTTCGTGAGCAAGCTTTCGAGGACTTGCCCCCAAACCTACGCCCGATAAATCGTGCTGTCGTTTGTCAAAGTGCTACCGTCGGTAGTCTCTGTAAGCGGGGTTGCGGCGTTGTGCTGTTGTTCTATTTTTTGACTATGGGAAATTGGGACTATGTGATTTATTATAGTCTTGTCGTTCTGTCGCCCCGCACTCCCATCCTCCCATTGTCCCACTCTATTTTAACACTTTCCAAAGTAACAGCACAAGTCCGATTTTTTGTACACATACAAAAACACACACAAAACACTAAATTTTTTTCAGTTCTCTCTTATATGTATAACGATATATTGGAGATTCATATAATGTTTATTTTTATGCGATACCCCATTTAGTGTTGTTTGATACAAAAACTTTTTGTAGATTTGCATTGATTTACGCCATTATGGGCGTTTGATAGAACATTTTTACGAAAGTGTTTTCGTATTGTCCGAAGTAGGAAATGTGGAAGTTTTCGATAACAACAGGACGGCGAATAACACTCTTCCTTGTATAGCTATGCGGCTGTACGCATTTTGCGTACCTACCTCATACTATCCAAGTGTGGGGTATCGCATCGTTTGTTGTTGTTACAGGTCTTTCCACAACCTCCTACTTAACAAACGAGAGTTAGCTCCGCACTTTCTTTTTTTACAAGCATTTACATTCTTTGTAGCGGGAATTTAGATTGGGTTCACCCGTAGGGCATTTTGTACCTATACATGGGTAACTTAATCGAGTTAATTAATTGATTATTAACAACAAACAAGGAGGATGCCGAAAATCCGAAGAGTAGGCAGTAAATGTTAATTTATATCAAAATGAAAAAGGCATTTTTATTTGTATCAGCATGTATGCTTTTGGCATCGTGCGGTGGCTCCGAGCAGAAGAGTGCAACGCCTCAGATTGCAGAGCAGAATGTCGAGGATAGCTATACTATCCCTGCGCAGAAGTTGACCCTGGACTATGAGACGGACTACGGTTTAGACGACGATGTAAAGTTGCGTATCTTCGCCGATGTACAGGTAGCCGCGCTCAAAGATAGCGACTGCGATGGTATCACTATGAACGTCGTTGATGCCGAGGGCTTCACTCTCACTACCCTCAATGCAAGTGCAGGATATGATCTTCCCGATGCCGGTCAAAAGAGCGTTGTTAGATTTAATTCTAAGTGGGACCGTAGCGAGAGCTGCTATGACAACAAGGACAACATCTTTGCAAAGGCCGTAGGCGCGACCTTCGTAGCATATCGCCATGAGAAGAAGGAGCAGCAGAACACTACCGAAAAATCGTATAATTCAGTGTGGGTTGAATAACAATTAAATAGGATATGAAAAGGTTTTTTACACTATTTGTAATGGTACTTTGCTGCGCCTCTCTCTCGGCACAGCAACGTCAAACAGACGTCAAGGATTACAACAAATCAACGGGCTACGGCAATATTAAGATGCCGGGTAAGGTTACTCGTTCGTGGTATTTGGGCGAAGATGGCAAGAAGGTATATGATGGCCCTTGGTCGGTACGTTGTACACTTAACAACACAAATGTCAGCGTTTGGCCCCACGACTTTACGCTATCGGGCACATATACTTGTAATTTTGGCACCGCTCACGGCAAGCTCAACGGTGCATGCACTTCGTCTTACAAACTCAATGTTGTAAAGCATGGCCACACCCCCGAGACAAAGAGTGAATACACCACGTTCTCGGGCAACTTCCTAAAAGGTGTGCCCAACGGAGCGTTCAATATGGATTGTAACGGCGAGTTGAAGCTCACCGCCACATATAAGAGTGGTGTTCTTGTTGGCTCGTTCTACTACGAGGAGGTGCTCAAACAGCACAAGATTACCGGTACTCTTACGCAAGATGGCGTGCCTACGGGACAGTGGGTATATAAGAGCGATGCACATATCACCCGCACAATGCAGATGCAGAACGGTGTAGTTCTTAGCGAGCGATATGTAGATACAAGCAATATCCGCCCGATGGATACAACCACCGATGCTGCTACAACCGCTGCTGCAAAGAGTTATGCTGCCGGCACAATCAGCGAGGAGGAGCTGTATGCTCAGGGATATATTGTCCTCGAAGAGGAGTTTATGCTTGGCGAAAAAGCCTCGATAGCACTTGATGAATACTCCGGCTTCATGGGCTTCTCTAATGCCAAATTATACGAGTTCAGTGGCCCCAAGAGCGTTTCATATAAGGTGCTCGCCAGGGTTAATGTGCTCAACGAGGCCGGTGTCAAAAAGGTAACAGAGGCCATTATCGCATCAGATATACAGAACGACAAGAGCGTATTTAATAAGCGTGCATCCTATGGCTATGGCTTCGGCAATGAGGCTGAGGATAAGGCCGAGGAAGAAGAGGTTGTTTATGAAAATATATTGCGTCCCACGGATGGAGGCAATGGGGAGTACTACTACCACACATGTGTGCGTGTACTCGGCAATGGTGTAGCTTACGTGCACTTCTACGAGCTCGACGACACGCTTTTGTCGGTAAGAAATAGCGACGATACATTCGCATATATGCCCGCCGAGGCCTTCTTGGGGTTGAAGCAGGCTCTCCACGAATCGCGTGTGGCACGTGCAAGAGATTACGCAGAGTACGTTGGTTGCGACATGAATATCGACGCTTACGCCTCGATGTCCGTAAGGGAATTGGATGTTGAAATATCAAATATAAAGAACAAAATTACTCTGTACCCTCATCCCGAATATGCAGAGTTTATGATGTCGAATGAGAACCCCAATACGCTATTGACATATTTCACCAAGAGTTCATACGACGCCGTTCAGCAGCTTATTCCAAAGTTAGAAGAGCTTTACGAGACGAAGAAGTCTGAGCGGGAAAATCAGAGAAATGCCGGTCTTGGCTGGGGCGGAGGCTGGTAATGAGCGGGAACGCTTTAATCGCAAAAGAGAGGAGTCGTGATTTGACTCCTCTCTTTGTGATTATGGAGTAGGCTTGTTCTGTTTTTGGGGGACGATGAGAATATGAGACTATGGGATTTTTTCTCATTGTCCCATTTTCTCATTTTCTTTTTTGGGGACTATGGGACGTCGCGGCCGACAAATAAACAAAGCGTCGCAGACACCACACTTTTTACCTTTCACAATCAACCGAACCTCGTCATCGTAGGCTTTTAAGCCAGCCACAGAACATTAGTCCATACAATAAAAAACGACCCTCGAAAGAGAGTCGTTAGAGTTGGGCTACCTGGATTCGAACTGAGCTAAAAGCGAAGTAGAGCCGATACCTAATAAAAAAAAGCGCAGACCAAAGGTCGAGCAATAAAACGTTATCCTATCGGCTCAACCAATAACAAGTGAGAATCAGGCAGTACAACGCGTATATGGGTCTTGTGATGATGTTCTGTGGCTTACAGCTCTGCTGCGATGACTGTTAGTTGAGGTATTGTGCTTGCACATATACAGCGACTAATAGTCATCGTAGGCTTTATAAGCCAGCCACAGAACACAAGTATTACAACAAAAAAACGACCCTCAAATTGAGAGTCGTTAGAGTTGGGCTACCTGGATTCGAACCAAGAATGACAGGACCAGAATCTGTAGTGTTACCATTACACCATAGCCCAATAGTTGTTTTGACGGTGCAAAAGTAGAACATTTATTTTGATTTGCAAAGAAAATTGTAATTTTTTTTCATATCTTTGTTAAATATTTCGAACGATATTTGCAAAGTCTTAATATAAAACATTGATTATGAAGAGTATCAAATTGAGATTGGTTATTATGAACTTCCTGCAATTTGCCGTGTGGGGAGCTTATCTAACATGTGTTGGTCAATTTTTAGGCCGAGTAGGTCTTGGTAGCTATATACCTTGGTTTTATGTTGCGCAGGGCGTAGTGTCGATATTCATGCCCGCGGTCATGGGTATTATTGCCGATAAGTATGTTCAGCCCCAGCGTCTCTTGGGTCTCTCGCACCTCTTGGCCGGTGGCTTCATGCTCGTCGCTGCCTATTTCGGTATTCAGGCAACGGGGGTTGCAGCCTTAAACGTAGGTAATGACGCCTATGTAGGTAACATCTGGCCTATATTTATCCCCTATGTGCTCAGCGTGGCCTTCTACATGCCGACCATCGCGCTCTCGAATACCGTAGCCTTTGGCACGCTCACGCGCTCGGGTCTCGACTTTGTGAAGGCCTTCCCGCCGATACGTACTCTTGGCACGGTGGGCTTCATTGCATCTATGTGGTTGGTTAACAGCGTGTCGTTTGGTCTGGCAGAGAATGCGCAGTTTACCTATATGCAGCTTATCGTCTGCGGCGTGTTGGGTGTTATCCTCGGTGCCTACTGCTTCACCCTGCCCGAGTGTCCGCTGAGCAAGTCGGAGCAGAAAAAGAGCCTTGTAGAGCGTCTCGGTCTCGATGCTTTTGTGCTGTTTAAGACCAAAACCATGGCTATGTTCTTCGTCTTCTCAATGCTCCTTGGTGTGTCGTTGCAGATTACAAATGGCTATGCCACATCCTATATCAACAGTTTTGGTGCTGTGTCTGACGACTGGTTTGCCTCAAATCCTACGATGCTCGTATCGTTGTCGCAGATCTCTGAGGCGTTGTGCATACTTCTAACCTCCTTCTTCCTCCGCAGATTTGGTATTAAGAAGGTGATGCTCATCGCGATGTTCGCCTGGGTGCTGCGCTTCGGCCTCTTTGGTGTGGGCACGACAACCACAACCCTCGGCATATTGGCTCTTATCGGCTCATGCATTGTCTACGGCGTGGCGTTCGACTTCTTCAACGTGTCGGGTGCGATGTTCGTGCAGCAGGAGGCCCCCAAGTCTATGCAGGGTAGTGCACAGGGCCTGTTTATGCTCATGACAAACGGTATCGGTGCTTCGGTCGGCACCTATATCGCAGGTAAGGTTGTCGACCACTTCTGCGTGTGGGAGGGCGATTTCTTGGTATCGCGCCCCGAGATTGCAGATGGCTGGCAGCAGACATGGTTTATCTTCGCAGGCTATGCCCTTGTTGTGGCCGTAACCTTTATGATACTCTTCCGCTATAAGCACGAGCCGCATAAGATGGCTAACATCCAGCACTAAGATATGGCACATCAACCTCTGGCCGAGCGTCTGCGCCCACAGAGCCTCGATGACTATATTGGGCAGAAGCACCTCGTGGGCGAGAACGGCGTCTTTCGTAAGTTCATCGCCTCGGGTAGTGTCCCCTCATTTATCCTGTGGGGCCCCCCGGGTGTGGGTAAGACTACGCTTGCGAAGATTGTGGCAAACGCACTCGACAGGCCCTTCTACACCCTCTCGGCTGTTACGTCGGGCGTTAAGGATGTGCGCGAGGTCATCGACAAGGCGAAGAACCAACACCTCTTCAATGCCCGCCCCGCCTTCCTCTTTATCGACGAGATTCATCGCTTCAACAAGTCGCAGCAAGACTCGTTGCTCGGTGCCGTGGAGCAGGGTATCGTAACGCTCATAGGTGCAACGACGGAGAACCCCTCGTTCGAGGTTATATCGCCACTGCTTAGCCGCTGTCAGGTCTATGTGCTCAAACCCATGAACGACGACGAGCTGAACACGCTGCTGCAACGTGCCATGGTCGAGGACGAGGAGTTGCGCAAACGTACTATCGAGGTGCGCGAGACGGAGGCTCTGTTTCGCTTCTCGGGAGGCGATGCTCGTAAGTTGCTCAATATAATAGATATAATAGTGGGTGCTTCGGATGGCGATGTTATCATCGACGACGAGCGCGTTACGGAGTGTTTGCAGCAGAATATCGCTCTGTACGACAAGTCGGGCGAGCAGCACTACGACGTAATCTCGGCATTCATCAAGTCGGTGCGTGGCAGCGACCCTAATGCCGCGATATACTACCTCGCGCGCATGCTGGCCGGTGGCGAGGAGCCCCGCTTCATTGCGCGACGTCTCGTTATCTTGGCGTCGGAGGATGTGGGCCTGGCCAACCCCAACGCGCTACTCTTGGCCAATGCCTGCTTCGACACGGTGCACAAGATAGGCATGCCCGAGGCGCGTATCACGCTTGCCGAGACGACCATCTATCTGGCCACCAGCCCCAAGAGCAACTCGGCATACGCGGCGATAAACAAGGCTTTGCAACTCGTCGAGCACGACACGACAAACCGTCCCGTACCTCTGCATCTGCGTAATGCTCCAACGAAGTTGATGGGCGATTTGGGCTATGGCGCAGATTATAAGTATGCCCACGACTTTGCGGGTAACTTCGTCGCTCAGGAGTTTTTGCCCGAGAGCCTCGCAGGACACCGCTTCTATACCCCAAATACGGGCAATGCTCAGGAGCAGAAGATTGCCGAGCGCATACACGCCTTGTGGGGTGATAAATACGACAAATAGCGACACTCAGCCTCCTGGCGACTGACAAAATGGCAGTGCGCAGGGCAAATAGTGTGTCATTTATCGTTTGGCACAGAGATTGACCGAGGCAGAGTCAAAACAGAAAATAATTTATAAATTAAAAAATAGGAGTATTATGGCAGTAAAACCGCTTTCAGACCGCGTATTGGTGAAGCCCAATCCGGCAGAGGAGAAGACCGCAGGAGGTCTCTTTATTCCCGACACAGCAAAGGAGAAGCCCCTCATGGGTAAGGTAGTGGCCGCAGGCCCCGGCACCTCGGAGATTAAGATGGAGGTGAAGGTTGGCGACGTGGTGATGTACGGCAAGTATGCCGGCACGGAGCTCAACTACGAGGGTGAGGACTACCTCGTGATGAAGCAGTCGGATATTATCGCAGTAATCGAGTAACATAACAAACAGACAAAATCATGGCAAAGGAGATTAAATATAACGTTGAGGCTCGCGAGCTTCTCAAAGAGGGTGTTGACGCATTGTGCAACGCCGTGAAGGTAACACTTGGCCCTAAGGGTCGTAACGTAATCATCGACAAGAAGTTCGGTGCTCCCCACGTTACTAAGGATGGCGTTACGGTAGCCAAGGAGGTAGAGTTGGAGGATACGTTTGCCAACATGGGTGCACAGATGGTGCGCGAGGTGGCCTCTAAGACCAACGACGATGCGGGCGACGGTACTACTACCGCAACCGTGCTCGCACAGTCGCTTATCTCGGTGGGTATCAAGAACGTAACGGCGGGTGCTAACCCCATGGACCTCAAACGCGGTATCGACGCCGCTGTCGAGAAGGTTGTGGCATCGCTCAAAGAGCAGAGTCAGGTTGTAGGCTCGGATATCGCTAAGATTGAGCAGGTTGCAACAATCTCGGCAAACAACGACAGCAAGATTGGTAAGCTCATCGCCGAGGCTATGGCTAAGGTCAACAACGAGGGTGTTATCACCGTTGAGGAGGCTAAGGGCACGGAGACGCATGTTGATGTTGTTGAGGGTATGCAGTTTGACCGTGGCTACATTTCGGCATACTTCATCACCGATACCGAGAAGATGGAGGCACAGCTCGACAAGCCCTATATCCTTATCACCGACAAGAAGGTCTCGACCATGAAGGAGATTATGGGTATCTTGGAGCCCGTGGCACAGAGCGGCCGTTCGTTGCTTATCATCGCCGAAGATGTCGATGGCGAGGCTCTGTCGGCGTTGGTTGTCAACAAGTTGCGTGGTACATTGAAGATTGCAGCATGTAAGGCCCCCGGCTTTGGCGATCGTCGCAAGGAGATGTTGGAGGATATCGCAACGCTCACCGGCGGTACGGTAATCTCTACGGATAAGGGTATGAAGATTGAGGATGCGGGCGTTGAAGCTCTCGGTACTGCTGATAAGGTTACTCTGAACAAGGAGAATACCACCATCGTCGATGGTGCAGGTAGCAAGGAGGCTATCGCAGCACGCGTGCAGCAGATTCGCGCCTCTATCGAGAATGCCTCGTCGGACTACGACCGCGAGAAGTTGCAGGAGCGTCTTGCTAAGCTCGCAGGTGGCGTTGCAGTGCTCTATGTGGGTGCCGCTACGGAGGTCGAGATGAAGGAGAAGAAGGATCGCGTAGACGATGCCTTGGCCGCAACACGTGCCGCTGTGGAGGAGGGTATCGTTCCCGGTGGTGGCGTGGCCTACATCCGTGCCGTGGAGTGTCTCGAAGGCATGAAGGGCGAGAATGATGACCAGACTACGGGTATTCAGATTGTTAAGCGTGCTATCGAGGAGCCTCTGCGCCAGATTGTTGCCAATGCAGGTGGCGAGGGCTCGGTTGTCGTAAACAAGGTTAAGGAGGGCAAGGGTGCTTTCGGCTACAATGCTCGCTACGACCGTTATGAGGATATGCTCGCAGCGGGTATCATCGACCCCACCAAGGTGTCGCGCGTAGCGTTGGAGAATGCAGCGTCCATTGCTTCGATGTTCCTCACTACCGAGTGTGTTCTTGCCGAGAAGAAGGAGGATAATCCTCTTCCCGGTATGGGTGCCGCAGCCGCAGCCGGCATGGGTGGCATGATGTAGTTTAGCTATATTAGCAATATAATCGTTTAGGAAGTTTAGGGATTGGTGCAGGCGCGCCTCCCTGAGCTTCCTAATTTTTTGCGCCATGCCGAAGCCTCCTCTCGTCGCTACATGGCCCTGACTCTGCACACAGCTGTATTACAAAAACTTGCGAAATCAATTTTTTTGTTGTATCTTTGTTCGTATCAGGTGCATTAGTAGGGTGTTTAGCGAGGTTCTACTCTCTCTGGTGCCAATCTTACGCAGAACCTCATGATGTGTGCGATGAAATCTTATGCGAAATTCCTTGTGGCGTGTGTTGCGCTATTCGTAGCGACCGCACTGTCGCCCGCGACCGTCGAGGCGCAGTTCCTAAAAAAACTTACGCAGGGCATTGAGAAGGTCAACAAGGCCTTAGACAAGGCCGAGCAGAAGGCCGAACAGATAAAGGAGGGCATCGAGGATGTCTCGAACGGCAACCTCTCCAACCTGTTTAAAGGCAAGAGGGACAAGAGCGAGGCAGACGAGACGACGGATGCGGGCTATGCTTATGATGACGACCGCGCCGCTGTTGCGGATGACGATATGGTTGCTGAGGCTACAACACCTCGCTGGGACGATAGCGACATGGAGGAGGTTGAGCCCGTCTATCATCATCCCTACATCACTCGCCATACGAAGTATATGATGCTCGACTACGTCTACGACACCACAATATCGGGTGTTCACGAGGGTGTTTTTGCTATCGACGAGGGTGGCAAATGGTCGTTTTGGCGTACGACGGGCGAGAAGCTCTTCGATAGCGATTGGGCATATTGCAGCGAATCGCGAGGCTATGGCAACCAGTATCCCAAGTTCTCAGGAGGTGTTGCCGTGGCGCGCAAGGCCGATAGCTGGGGTCGTGGCATCATCTATCTTCTCTACCTCGACGGCAGTGTCAAGGAGTTAGACCCCGCATGGACTAAGGTCTCGGAGTTTGAGGATGGCCTCGCCATGGTAACGGTAAGCGGTGGACAGCAGTACCACTATATTAATATTAAGGGCGAGAAGCAGTATCCGCAACTTAAATTATATGGCGGCGATGAATGGTCGATGCGCCCCGTGCGTGATGGCCTGAGAGCATACGCTACATCGTCGTATAAGTGGGGATACCTCGATGCTAAGGGTAATGTCGTCATAGAGCCTATATTTGGTGGCGTTTCGGATTTTAGCGAGGGCTACGCATGGGTTATCGCTAAGGAAGACCCAACATCGCTCTTCTCGAATGGTGAGTTGGCACTCATCAACACTCGCGGCGAGGTTGTCTATCGCACAGGCATATCGTGGTCGGGAGGTAACTTCAAGGGTAGTTATTTGTCGAAGGTGTCGGATGTGGTCGATGGCCGTTTCTATGTGCGTAGTGATGACTACTACCACTACTACGATGTCAATACATTTAAGAAGATAGGCATGGCCGACTATGGCACGCCCTTCTACAAGGGCTACGCCTTCATTGAGCCATTAGAAGATTGGGGCTCGGACTTGTGCCTCGTGGATACCGATTTTAAGTTGGTGAAGCGACTATCCGAAGATTTGATGTTTACTACCGACCTGCGCGCCATGCCTCGCTTCACGTCGCTTGGTGTGGCCACCATCCACGATAAGTCGGTAAATTCGCACGTCATCGACCACATGGGTAACATCGTTCTATCGAGCTACTTTGGCGATGACTTGGAGTATGACGGCTATGCACAATTTACCGAGGCGGGTATGATGCGCGTGAACGATATACGCATCAACGGCACTATGTATCGCGGTATTGTCGATACGCGTGGTGAGGTGCTGTGGCTCTTTGGTGAGAAGCCCGCTGAGGAGGATCTCAATCAGAAGTGGCCCGACCCGCAGCCTACGCCGGGACGACTTAATACCCCCGACCGCCTACGCGCTACGAGGGTTACATCAAGCAGCATATCCGTTAGATGGAGCGGTGTTGCGGGTGCTGTGGGCTACTCCGTTAAGTTTGTGGGTGGTGCACAGACAGATGCGAGTGGCACGACGCACACCTTTACGGGTCTTAAACCCAATACAACATATACCGTCATGGTCGTTGCCCAGAGCGACGGCAGTAAGCTCGACTCCAAGCCCGCCGTGGCCACTATTAAGACAAAGGCCGAGGGCGAGGCCTCTGACCCCATTGTGCTCGATACTCCTGCCAATCTGCGTGGCGAGAATATCAAGCTAAGCAGCTTTGATGCTGTGTGGGACGTAGTTGACAACGCTGCGGGTTACGATGTTACGTTGGACGATGCCGCTGCGACCTTCACGGGCAACGCTGCGCTGAGCTTCGAAGAACTTAAACATGGCACCAAGTATACCGTTACGGTTGTGGCGCGAGGCGATGGTGTGAACTACCTCAACTCGGCACCTGCGGTATGCACCATTACAACTAAGTCGGCTTCGGGTGGTGGTGATGAGCCTGAACCCGAACCTGAGCCCGAGCCCGAACCTATACCCGGTCCCGAGCCTCTGCCTGAGCCTGAGCCGCGACCTGAGCCCATACCGGGCCCCGGGCCTCAGCCTCAGCCGACGCCCGAGCCCGGCGATAAGTCGGATGATAAGTCTGGTTTCTACTATTCGGTTACGCTGACGCCCGACACCGATATCGACATTGTTGTGCTCGATAAGAATACCACCTCTGAGGGCCCGACCACAACCGAGAAGATGCAGTATCTGGTAACCGTCAAGTGCGACCCTGCGGAGGGTGGTACGGCCTCTATATCTCCGAAGGTGGTCTACGAGTATGGCGACGAGGCTACACTCAAAGTGAGTGCCGCCGAGGATTGGGCTGTGGGCTATATCTCTGTCGAGCAGAGCCGTCCCGGTCTCTCGCCAAAGGTTGGCGAGTCGTTCACCGTGACGCAAGATATGGTCATCACCGTGCACTTCGTCGAGAAGGATGACGAGGAGCCTGTACCCATGACAAATAGCTACCAGGGCACGAAGAGATATACGGTAGACGAAGGCGAGGTTATCGACCTGCCCATCTATGCCGAGTTCAGTGCCGAGGGTGCTCTCGCTTCGCCCTATGGCGATAATACGCGAGGCTTTATCGTCCCCATGTTCGATCCCACGACGCGCTACATAAGTAAGGAGGTATCAGCCTACCTCTTCTCCTCTCCGCTCAAAGTGCACTCATACCAGTACGACGAGAATACGGAGCGTCATTGGCTTGTTGCCGATGGAGGTAGCTTTATACTTGGCGACCTCAAAGTATCGCCCATCAACGATAATGGCTTTGCCGCCTTCATCCTGCAACTTATGTTGGCCTTCGATGGTCATAGCTCGCCGTCGCTCACACCGCGCCACTATCGCCTCGAGATGCTCGACTTCAACGCAGAGACGGGCGAGTTTAGGTGCGGTAAGTTGGAGACCTTCTCGCCGCAGTATGGCTGGCTGTCGTCGGGCGATGAGCGACTTACGATTGTTACGGAGGGTGTCTTCTCTACAAAGAAGGATAGGGGTCTTCCCGCCGACCTCTTCGAGGGTGCGCAGATGAAGATTGCCCCGAAGCGTGATGATGTTTGGTGGTATCCGCCACTGCTATGGTACGAGGATCAGTCTATCCTTAGCCTCATTATCGAGGAGATGGGTAGTGCTTATCGTAGTTTTAAGTCGGAGTATGATGTGCTCTTCGAGTAATTTCATGTCATAAGGGGCCGATTGCGGCCCCTTTTTTGACTATGAGACAATGAGACTTTGGGACTATGGGAATTTTTTTCTCATAGTCCCAAAGTCTCGTCGTCCCGTCGTCTCGCTCCCGCCCACCCCGCAAAAAAATAGCCTGCTCAATTGCTTGAACAGGCATTTTTTTGTTGTGTAGCGTAGTACTACTCCTCCTGACGGTAGGTGTGCTCAACGTAGATAGCGTGCTGCATAGCCTCACGCTTTGCGATTGAGGGCTTTGTGAAGTACTGACGACGACGAAGCTCCTTCAATACGCCGGTACGCTCATACTTACGCTTAAACTTCTTGAGGGCGCGCTCGATGTTCTCTCCCTCCTTAACAGGCATGATAATCATAATTCTATACTTTTTTAATATTTAATACTCTTTTGTTGTTTGTCGGTCGGTTAGGGTCGCCGCCACTGCTTCTTTAATCTTCGATAGCCTTGCCACCTCCGATTCTCGTGCTCTTCGTCTACTCGGGGTTTGTACCAAACGAGAGGTATGGCGCAATATATCTTGCCTCCACCTCGGAAAATATTTTATCCTCTATAAGCTCCTCTATGGTACTCCAACCTCCTTTCGATTCTCTTTTATTAATTAACCTTTTCAGTGCGCGACTCGTCATATATGGGTGAGTCTCCAACACTTTTGGGCTCGCAAAGTTAATATATATTTTTTTAATTTTCGTACTATCGCAGTAAATTTGTTGCAAAATATGCTTAAAATTCTCCTCTGTGATGATGTCGAGTTCCGAAATTTGGTTTACGGAGTAGTATCCGCCGAGCAGTTCGCGGTAGCGTATGATGTGCGATGCGCTCTTCTCGCCGATGCCGTAGAGGGCCACGAGAGTCTTCGTGTCGGCACTGTTTATCTCCACAAGTTCGGGCTCGGGCTCGACAATATCGTCGAAGATGAGGTAGGGGCGTAGTGCCTCGGCGATGCTGTCGCCCACGGCATAGCACTCCGCAAACTTCTCGATAGTGCGGTAGCCGCCAATGATATCGCGGTAGCGCAGTATGAGGTCGGCTTGACCCTTGCTAAACCCTATGAGTGTGAGGTACTCGGCGTGCACCGTGTCGAGGCGGAAGGGCTCAGGTGTGATGCGCTCACGAGGCTCACGCTGTGTGCGGTTAGCGGGGTATTTATGGGGTGTGTTGCGGTAGTCGTAACGCTCGATGCGATACTCCTCGCCAATGATTATATAGGGTTCGAGCAGAAAGTATAGCGAGTCGCTCATGCCGTAGCACAGGGCTACATCTTCGCGTATGCGGAATATTTTGCCCGTCTCGCGCCATTTGAGAAGGCTCACTGCGATGTTGCGCGGCACACCCGCCTCAATCATCGTGCGATAGTCGGCAGTGTTGGGGTCGAAACACTTGAAGCTATGCGTCGTAGTGTCGCTATCGAGACTCTTCTCCAACGTAAGAGTGTCGTAGGCCTCTATAAGGTCGCTCTGTGTGGCGATATTTTGCTCCTTGTTGCGACTGCGCCCAATAAGCAGCAGGGCCATGACGAGCAGCAATAGCGGCACCAGGAGTGCCACACCACGCATATTCTGTTTCGTGTTATCCTTCATCGATTTTTTTGCTCTTACCACTCGGCATTATCCGAGAGCCACAGCTTGCGGTAACGGCGCGAGGGCGACTCCACAGCCTCGCCTAAGCCGTACTCCGCCCATCGGCTATCAACGTAGTGGATGGTATCGGGTGCCGAGGTTACGACATTCGGAAAGCGGGGTGGGTTATTGCCATATCCGGGACGCTTGCTACGTGCGTCGATGATGATGACACCATCGCTGATACGAATATCACGCTTCGGGTCGGTGTTTGCTGCAGCGAGCCACAGTAGGTCGTCGGCACTCATGGCACCTGCGGCACTGCGGTCAAAGAGTGCGACATACTTTATGCCCTCTATGTTATTCGCGCTCAGGTATGCCTCGACATCAACCCTCTCTCGCCACTCTCTCTCGGCATAGAGGATAAGCAGACCCAACGTCTCGCACAGCTGCGTGTCGAAGAGCTCCACACCGCCCGTAGGTTGTGCCGTGCGGGGTGCTACAAATGTTGTGGGCGACTTTTCGGCGTCTATTTCGGTAAGGTCTATGGCCAACTTCGAGCCGTAGCCCGTGGTGGGCGTAGCATGGTCGAGAACGTCGAGGATGCCCTCCGACCATATAAGGTCGCGCTCAGGGTTGAGACCACGCAGCAGCGCGAAGAGATGCTCCCTGTTGCGTATGTCGCAGCTCTCGGGCGTTATGACCATATACTTGTTGAACATCATCTGACCTGCGCCCCACAGTCCCTGTGCCACCTTATTGGCTTGTCCCATATATCGTTTGGCGATAGATACGAGGGCTATGTTGTGTGCCGTGCCCGCTATGGGCATATAGAGGTCGCGCACCTCGGGCTGCACAGCGAGGCGTATCGGCGCAAGAAAGATGCGCTCCGTAGCCTTGGCGATATAGGCATCCTCCATCGGTGGTATGCCGACAATTGTGGCGGGGTATACAGCATCGCGGCGCGAGGTGATAGCCTCGACGTGAAAGCGGGGATAAAGGTCTGTGAGCGAGTAGAAGCCCGTGTGGTCGCCAAAGGCACCCTCCACGGCCAACTCCTCCGAGGTGTCGACATAGCCTTCGATGACGAAGTCGCAATCCTCCGGCACCCATATATCGTTCGTGAGGCACTTAACGAGCTTCACGGGCTTCTGGCGTAGCATGCCTGCGAGAAGCATCTCGTCCATGTTGTCGGGCATGGGGGCCGTGGCCGAATATATGTACGTAGGGTCGCCACCCAGAGCAACGCTCACGGGCATGCGACGTCCGAGACGCTTATAGGCGTCGTAGTGGCGCGCACCCGTTTTATGGCGGTGCCAATGCATGCCTGTTGTGTGGCTATCGAATATCTGCATGCGGTACATGCCCATGTTGGGTATGCCGCTCTCGGGGTCTACGGTGCAGACCATAGGGAGTGTAATAAAGGGGCCTCCATCTGCGGGCCACGAGGTGAGGATGGGCAGACGGCCGAGGTCGGCATCCTTGCCACGCCATACCACCTGCTGACATGAGCCGCGCCCCGACATTTTACGCGGAAACCAGCGCGACACATCCTTCAACAGGGGAAGCATGCGCAACTTATCCACCAGTCCGTTCTTGGGCGACATGACCTCTTTAAGCAGCCCATCGATGCGGCGTGATATATCTTCGAGGTCGTCGACACCCAGAGCCATGGCCATGCGCCTATCGGAGCCCATCATGTTCATAAGCACGGGGTACTGCGTACCTGTATTCTCGAACAGCAGAGCCTTGCCGCCACCCTCCATCTTCGATATGCGGTCGGTAATCTCCGTAATCTCGAAGCGTGTGGTGACGGGTGTTGTGATGCGGCACAACTCGCCCGCAGCCTCCAACTTCGCAATATACTCCCTCAGTGTCATCCTCCTATTCGATTGTCAAATCCTATAACTTGATGTCGTATAGCTGAATTACGCCCTCCAAAGCTCCCTCGTCGGAGGTTACCAGCAGCGAGTTAATCTTATTCTCGGTCATGCACTTCTCGGCCTCGATAAGTTTCTGCGTGGCGCGTATGCTCTTGGGGTTGCGCGTGGCGATGTCTATGGCGTGTATGTTGAAGAACTCTGCGCGATACTTCTCCATGGCGCGACGCACGTCGCCATCGGTAACAATACCCTCAATCAGGCCATTCTCAACAATGACGATAAGCCCTAAACCACCCTTGCTTATGCGGTGTATCATCTCCGTTGCCGAGCAGTCGGCAGCCACTACGGGTAGCTCCTCCTTGCGCATGACATGTCCTACGGTCATCAGCAGACGACGTCCGAGGCTGCCTCCGGGGTGCAGACGTGCGAAGTCCATCGCCGTGAACTTGCGTGCATGCATCAGCGTTGTGGCCAAGGCGTCGCCCAAGGCGAGCTGTGCTGTGGTCGACGATGTGGGCGCGAGTTTTAGGATACACGCCTCCTCGCGTACCATGATGTCGAGGTGAACATCGGCGTTGCGCGCAAGCGACGACTGCGGCTTGCCGGTGATAGCAATCAGCTTATTGCCATTCTCGTGTACGAAGGGTACGATTTTGAGTATCTCGTCCGTCTCGCCCGAGAACGATAGCGCGAGGATAACATCCTCCTTCGATATCATTCCGAGGTCGCCATGAAAGGCCTCTGCGGGGTGTAGGAAGAAGCTCGGGGTGCCGGTGCTTGCCAGCGTGGCGGCAATCTTACATGCTATATGTCCCGACTTGCCCATGCCCGTAACTATAAGCTTGCCGCGGCAGCCAAGGATAATCTCCACGGCGCGCACGAACTCCTCGCCAAGCGACTGCTCCATGATGCCAAGGGCCTCGGCCTCGGTGTGCACGGTCTTACGACCGATGTTGAGTAACTCCTCCTGATAGGTTGTCATCATCGTAGGGTTTATAGAAGTGATTTAACTACATTCTCCAACTCGTCCAAATACAGCATGTTGGGGCCGTCGCTCAGTGCCGTGTCGGGCGTGGGGTGTACCTCGAAGAAGTAACCGTTCGCACCAAAGGCCTTGGCTGCGAGGGCCATTGCCGGCACAAACTCGCGGTTGCCGCCTGTCTTGCCACCCGCAGCTCCGGGACGCTGCACCGAGTGTGTGCAGTCCATAACTACGGTGTCGGCGATGTTGCGCATGTCGGCGATGTTGCGGAAGTCAACAACAAGGTTGTTGTAGCCGTACATGTTACCACGCTCCGTGAGCCATACCTCCTTGGCACCACTCTGCATAGCCTTCTCGTAGGGGTAGCGCATATCCACACCCGAGAGGAACTGTGCCTTCTTGATGTTTACCACCTTGCCTGTCTTGGCAGCCTCAACGAGGAGGTCGGTCTGGCGGCAGAGGAATGCCGGAATCTGCAAGACGTCAACAACCTCACCCACGGGACGTGCCTGCCACGCCTCGTGTATATCGGTGAGAACTCTGAGTCCATACTTTGAGCGTATCTCGGCGAGCATCTCCAAGCCCTTGTCGAGACCTACGCCACGATATGAGCTCAGCGATGTGCGGTTTGCCTTGTCGAACGACGCCTTGAAGATGATGTCGGTGCCGAGTGTGTTGTTAATCTCCACTATGCGGCGGGCAACGGTGTCGAGTAGCTCCTGAGACTCGATAACGCATGGCCCTGCAATAATCTTTGGAAGGTTCATATTTTTAGGCTGTTTAGTTTAGTTGTTGTATGGTTGCTTCGTGTGCTCGTTACTCCTCGCCTCGCGTTGCTAAGAACTCCTCGGCGCGACGCAGGTCGTCGGGGGTGTCAATGCCTATGGTCTCGATGTCGGTGATGCCTACGCCTATGCGGTATCCACTCTCCAACCAGCGCAGCTGTTCGAGCTTTTCGCTAAGCTCCAACGACGACTGTGCGAGGGCTGTTACCTCGCCTAAGGTCTTGGCGCGGAAGGCGTACATGCCTATATGCTTGTAGAAGGTGTGCTTCGTGAGCCACTCCGCGCGCTCAACCTCGCGGATGTAGGGTATCACCGAGCGCGAGAAGTATATGGCCTTCATATCGCGGCTGATGACCACCTTGGGTGAGTTGGGATTCTCCAAGGCCTCGATGCCATCCTCCGCTGTGAAGGGCTTTACGAGTGTGGCTATGTCCGTAGCCTCATCCTCGAAGCACGATACAAGGGAGTGTATTTGCTCGGGCTGGATGAAGGGCTCGTCGCCCTGCACGTTGATGACAATGTCGTAGTCGCCACCCACCTTTTGCAGAGCCTCATAGCAGCGGTCGGTGCCACTGCGATGCTCCGTAGATGTCATCACGGCGCGGCCACCAAAGGCCTCCACGGCGGCTATGATGCGGTCATCATCCGTGGCCACCACAACATCCTCAACGGCACGCTTCACCTGTTCGTAGACACGCTGAATGATAAGTTTGCCGCCAAGCGTGGCTAAGGGCTTGGCCGGAAAGCGCGTCGAGGCGTAGCGCGCAGGGATGATAGCAAGAGATTTCATGCTCTTTGGGTTTTGGGTTATTATGTGAGGCTCTGCCTCGCGCCTATTTCAGCGCGAGTGCCAGCACCTCGTCGTTTGTCGTTACATAGTGGAATGTGAGACCCTCCACATACTCCGCCTTAATCTCCTCGATGTCCTTGCGGTTCTCGTCCGAGAGTATGAGCTCGGTAATTCCCGCGCGCTTGGCTGCGAGAATCTTCTCCTTGATGCCGCCTACGGCCGTAACGCGGCCACGCAGCGTCGTCTCGCCCGTCATGGCTATGCGCTCCTTAACCTCGCGACGCGTATATGTCGAGGCGATAGATGTTACCATCGTGATACCTGCCGACGGGCCATCCTTCGGAATAGCACCCTCGGGAACGTGTATGTTCAGGTCGTGCTCCTCGAATAACTTGCGGTCTATGCCGAGCTCCTCGTGGTGTGCCATAACCCACTCGTAGGCTATCGTGGCAGACTCCTTCATCACATCGCCGAGGTTACCAGTGAGGTTCAGTTTGCCCTTGCCCGGGGTCAGTATCGACTCAATGTAGAGTATGTCGCCACCCACCTCTGTCCATGCGAGGCCTGTAACCACGCCGCGCATGCCCGCAATGTCGTAGCGGTCGTTCTTGAACTTGGGCTTGCCGAGAATCTTCTCCAAGTCGGCAACCTCCAACTGCGCCTTGTACTCCTCCTCGAAGGCTATGGCCTTGGCGCGGTTGCGCGCAATCTTCGCGATATTCTTGTCGAGGCTGCGCACACCCGACTCGCGAGTGTAGTCCTCGATGATGCGTACTATGGCCTCGCTTGTGAGCGAGAGCTTATCTTCGTCAATGCCGTGCGCCTCGCGCTGCTTCTTTACGAGGTGGTTTTGTGCGATGTGCACCTTATCTTCGAGGATGTAGCCGGGGATGTTAATCATCTCCATGCGGTCGCGCAGGGCAGCCGAGATGTTGGCTATGTTGTTTGCTGTGGCTATGAACAGCACCTTCGAGAGGTCGTACTCCGTGTCGAGGTAGTTGTCGTGGAAGGTGGTGTTCTGCTCAGGGTCGAGTACCTCCAACAGTGCGCTCGACGGGTCGCCATGATTCGACTTCGACACCTTGTCAATCTCGTCGAGGATGATTACGGGGTTCGACGTGCCGCAACGCTTTATGGTCTCGATGATACGTCCCGGCATCGCGCCTATGTATGTTCGACGATGACCACGAATCTCCGACTCGTCATGCAGACCACCGAGCGATATGCGGCCAAACTTACGGCCCATAGCCTCGGCTACCGACTTACCCAACGACGTCTTACCTACTCCCGGAGGGCCATACAAGCAGAGGATGGGCGATTTGAGGTCGCCTTTGAGCTTGATGACGGCGAGGTGCTCCAAAAGTCGCTCCTTGACCTCCTCCAAGCCGAAGTGGTCTTTGTCGAGCTGCTCGCGCACGACGTTGAGGTCGAGGCGGTCCTCGGTAATCTCATCCCACGGCAGGTCGAGCATCAGTTGCAGGTAGTTCATCTGCACCGAGTACTCCGCCACCGAGGGGTTGAGACGCTCCAAGCGCGCCAACTCCTTGTCGAACTGCTCGGCTGTTGTCGCGCTCCACTTTTTCTTCTTCGCAGCCTCGCGCATACGGTCGATGTCGGCATCCATGCTGTCGCCCAACTCATCCTGTATGACGTGCATCTGTTGTTGCAGGAAGTAGTCGCGCTGCTGCTTGTCAATCTCCTGCTTCACCTTGCTCTGTATCTCGTTCTTCAACTCGGCGAGTTGCTGCTCGCGCACAAGTATCTCCAACAGACGGCGTGAACGCGCCATGAGGCCCGGGGCTTCGAGGAGCTGCTGACGGTCGTCATCCGAGAGATCCATATTCGAGCAGATGAAGTTCACTATCGCGCGACTCGAATCGAGGTTCTTGATGGCGAATGCCGCCTCCTTGGGCATCGAGGGCGATATGTTGATTATGCTGAGTGCCACCTCACGGATAGAGTCCACCAGGGCCATGAACTCGACATTCTTGGGGTCGGGTGTGGTGTCCTGTATGGGTGTTACCGTGGCCTTGAAGTAGGGCTGTGTGGTGATGTACTCCTTAACCTCAATCTTCTCCAAGCCCGCAAGTATCACGGTGAGGTTGCCATTGGGCATCTCCAATATTTTGAGGATGCGCGCCGATGTTCCCACCTTGTGCATATCGTTGGGCTGGGGGTCTTCGACCTCGCTGTCGACCTGCAATACGGCACCAAGCAGGCTGTCGCCCGCCTCTACGGCACGCACCAGGGCGATTGACTTGGCGCGACCAACGGTGATGGGTGTTACCGAGCCCGGGAAGATTACCGAGCTGCGCAGTGTGAGGATGGGGAGCACCTCAGGTATCTGTACCTGCTCTATGGTGTCGTCGCCACCCGATATGATGGGTATGACCTGATGTTTGCCGTCAAATAACTCGGGCACCAGTCCCATCTCGTCCAATTCTTTATCTTTTTTATTCATAATATTCGTGCTTTCTACTCTGCAAAGATACGTATTTATTTCATAGAAATAATGGCCGGGTGATAAATTGTTGATAACTTTTCGTCTCGGTGGCCTGTGCGGGCCTGTTTTTTAGTCGATGCCTGCCTCGGTGCATCGCCCTCGCTGTGGCTGATTATACTCAATATTGACGCCAAAGGCGACGTCCTCCAAGAGAACGTCGCCCGCAGTCGGAATATTTTGCCCGATGGCTAAATATGTTTGTCGCCCGTCGAGTACTTGATATCCTCGATGAAGCTCTTGATGCTCTGCTCCTCGTGCTTCGGACATATCATCAGCACGTCGTCGGTGTCAACCACAATGTAGTCTTTGAGCCCGCTTACGACGGCAACCTTGCCCTCGGGTATCGAGATTAGCGAGTTGCGCGTATCGTAGGTCTTTATTACGTTGTCGCTCAGCGCGTTGGCATATCTATCCTTGCGCGACTGTTGGTATACCGAGCCCCATGTTCCGACGTCGCTCCATCCGAAGTCGCCGCTGTGTACATAGACATTCTCGGCCTTCTCCATGATGCCGTAGTCGATAGATATGGGACGGCACTCCGAGAATACGCGCTCGATGGCCTCCGTTTCGCGCTCCGTGCCTAAGCTATCCTTGATAGAGGCGAAGAGGGTGCTGTGCTCGGGGAGGTGCTGCTCGAAGGCGGCGATGATGTCGCGCACCTTCCAGATGAAGATGCCCGAGTTCCACAAAAATTCGCCACACTCCAAAAAAGTTTGCGCCAATTCGAGGTTTGGTTTCTCGGTGAAACACTTAACCTTGCTTATGCTCTTTTTGTTCGAACGCTGTATATAGCCATATCCTGTTTCGGGGCGGCTGGGGTTGATGCCTATGGTCATCAGCGCGTCGTTTTCGGCGATAAAGTCGAGACAGTTGTTGGTTATCCTCAAAAACTCCTCCTCGTTGAGTATCAGGTGGTCAGAGGGCGACACTATCATCTCGGCCTCGGGGTTGCGCTTGCTGAGGGTGTATGCCGCGTAGGCGATGCACGGAGCTGTGTTGCGACCTATCGGCTCACACAAAATCTGGCTCGGGTCGAGCTCGGGGATGTGCTCCAAGACCTGCTCTTTGTAGCGTCGGTTGGTAACAACTATGAAGTTCTCGTTTGGGATAATTTTGGCAAAACGCTCGTATGTATGTCGTATGAACGAACGCCCCGTTCCGAGTATATCCAAAAATTGCTTCGGACACGACTGTCGGCTTTTGGGCCAAAAGCGTGAGCCTATGCCACCCGCCATAATGACGCAATATCGGTTGTTATTCATGAGGCTTTTAATAGCTTAAATTTTACAAATTTACGCAAAGATAAAATTTTTTTGTATCTTTGCAAAATATTTGGGCTCGTTTTGAACAAAAGATTTGCCAAAAATGCCCATAATAAAACCGACTTGAAGATGAAAATTAGACTATTCACAGTGCCCAATTTGCTCACGCTGGCCAACCTTTGTGCCGGTGCTGCTGCCATCATCTTTGCGTTGCAGCACCACGCCTACGAGACTGCCTTCTGGTGCATCGTGGCAGCTGCCGTGTGCGACTTTTTCGATGGCTTCGCTGCGCGTCTGCTCCGTCAGCAGTCGCCCCTCGGTGTGCAGCTCGACTCGTTGGCCGACGACATATCGTTCGGTTTGGCCCCTGCTGCGGTGATGTACGACATCTACGCCAACTCGACATCATTCTATGGCCTCCCCGAGGATGTGATGTCGCCTCTTGGCTATGCGGTGCTCATTATCGCTGCGTTCTCAGCCTTGCGTCTTGCGAAGTTCAACATCGACACCACGCAGTCAACCGAGTTCGAGGGCCTGCCTACACCGGCTAATGCCCTTATGCTCATGTCCTTGGCAGTACTTGCCGAGCATGGCGAGGTGGCGTTGTTCCAGGAGCACATACTCCTTATATCGGTGGCTACGTCGCTACTTCTCGTCAGCCCCATTCGTATGTTTGCCCTCAAATTCAAGGGTTTCGGATGGCGAGGTAACGAGTTGCGCTATGGCTTCCTCGTGGCGGCCTTGGCGATAATTATTTTGCTCCCCGCATACTCTGTCCTGTCAATTATCGTTCTATATATTGCACTCTCGACATTGCGCTGGCTTATGACGCGCAACAGTACGGAGGCTTAAAGACCCAAATTAAGGATGCGCAAGACGTGGTGGATACTCTCGGCTCTATGCTTCGTGGTGGCAGTGCTGCTGCCCGAGGTGTCGTATGCCCAGATTGATGCTGCCGCGTTGGCGCGTGCTCAACGAGAGCAACAGTATGGCCGTGGTATAGGCGATAATCAGGGTTACGGCACGGATATGTACGGTAACACCATGACCGGCATGGAGGGCGAAGAGGGTATGCCCGGTGAGGCAGCCGATAGCACCGAGCGCAAAAAGCGCGAACGTAAGCCCCTCGAATCGTACTACTTCTCGGATACGGTGCGTGCGCTGAACAATTGGAAGTGGCACGTTGACCGCGACTACAACCGCGTGAATATCGAGCCTCTCGACACGGTGCTTGCCAACTGGCGTATCGACTACGTCTTCTACCGCAAGGGTGTCGGCGATATGGCCCTCGGTGGCCTCGGACAGTCGTCGCAGGCGGTAAATTGGTTCGACCGTCGTCAGGACTTCGATTTCAGCTTTGCGCGCAGCTACGACGCCTATACGGCACGTATGGATAACGTCCCGTTCTACAATGGCAAGAAGCCGTTTACAAATCTCATGTACCTCGAATCGGGTCAGAAGCGTTATCGTGAGGAGCATTTTGAGATTGTACACTCGCAGAATATCGACCCCTCGACATCGGCCAATGTGAGCTACAAATCGCGAGGAACGATGGGTCTCTACGATTGGCAGCGCACCAAGAACCATGCTCTGTCGGTTGCTGTGGCACATACGGGTAAGCGTTACTCGGTACACGCTGCCTACATGAACAACAACATCACCACACGCGAGAATGGTGGTGTGGTAGGCGAGTGGGCTATTGCCGATACCACCTTCGAGATGCCGTCGGGTGTGCCTATGCGTTTGGCGTCGTCGAAGGCCGAGAACCACTATCGCAACAACGCCTTCTTCATCAAACAGGCTATTGCCATACCGTTGCAACGTGTTACGGAGTATGACTTCTCGCTTGCCGACCTCTCGGCGATATTCATAGGGCATCAGTTCGAGTACAACACTTGGTCGAAGGTCTATACCGACCAGCGTGGCACATATACCAACGAGCGCGGCCAATATAACAACGATGGCAGCTATACGCCCACCACGCACGAGTACTATGCCGATTGGTTTATCTCGCCCGAGACCACGTGCGACTCCATTTCGGAGCGTCTGCTCTCGAATAAGCTGTTCATCCAGGCACAGCCGTGGGATAGAAATGGTGTTGTTGGCACCATTGATGGTGGTGTAGGCTTAGACCTGCACACATACTCCTACCTGCGACTTACGGACTACGTTACAGGCAAGGTAACAAAGGATAAACGCACATCGTGGTATGTATATGGCGCGGTGAGCGGCAAGATTAAACGATATGTCGATTGGGGTGCTGATGCCAAGTACTACCCGTCGGGCTATCGTGGCGGAGATCTCTCGCTGGGTGCCAATATCACCCTTCGAGCCTTCATCCGCGAACATCCCCTGATTCTAACCGGACGCTTCCGTCAGGAGCTCCGTACGCCAAGCTATTGGCAGCAGAATCTATTCTCAAACCACTATGTGTGGTTTAACTCCTTCGATAAGGAGTCTGAAACTCGCTTCGAGGTCAACTTCTCCGTCCCCAACATAGCGTTGGAGGTCGGTGCATGGCAGGGTATCATGGGAGATATGGTCTACTATGGTCCCGATAGCCGTGTAGCCCAACATTCGGGCACTGTGAGCCTCACGAGTTTGTATGCGCGCAAGGATTTCCGCTTAGGCGGATTTCACCTCGATCACAGGGCATTGGTGCAAATTACATCCAATGAGAGTGTGCTTCCCGTACCACTGTTGAGTGCCTTCCTCTCGTACTACTACGAGTTCTGGGTGGTGCGCGACGTGTTGCGTGTGCAGGTGGGCTTCGATGGTCGCTTTAATACGGCCTACCACGCCCCGAGTTATAACCCTGCACTCTCGGTCTTCTACAATCAGCGCGATGTGAAGATTGGTAACTATCCTTACCTCGACGTCTTCGTGTCGGCCAAGTGGAAGCGCATGCGTATACTGCTGAAATTACAGCACTTGAACCAGGATTTGTTTGGTAATGGTGAGTACTTCCAGGTGGCTCACTACCCACTCAACCCCCGCATGTTTAAGTTCGGTATCTCGTGGTCGTTCTACGACTAACGATATATTTTGCCCGGTATAAGCTGCCCGTAAACTAACTAAACATGATTAAAAGAGTATCGTTTGTGATTCTCTCGGCCGTAGCACTTATGGCCTACGAATCACTTATCGGAGGCGACACTGCAAAGCCCACCCTTCACGTTGCGACTGACGTCGAGGAGGCTGCACAGCACACCGTTGATGCGGAGCAGGATGTTGCTACCGACACAAGCATGGACACACAGCGAGCCGCGATGGCTGACCATAAGTGTGTAATTTCTCGTTTCGACCCCCTTATGCGTAAGGTCGGTGCCGAGGAGGGTTTTGATTGGCGACTGATGAGTGCTATTGCATATAGCGAGTCGCGCTTTATTGAAGATTTGGTGTCGAATCAGGGGGCCGCAGGTATCATGCAGATACGTCCTGTGGTGGCTCGACACTTCAACGTCCCCGTCGAGAGTATTCATGATACAGAGACGAACATACGTCTGGCGGGCATGCTGCTCTCGGAGTTAGATACCATGTTACGTATTCCGGCATCTACGCCCGAGCGTGATAGGCTGAGTATCATCCTTGCAAGCTACAATGCGGGCATAGGCCATGTCCTCGACGCACGACGTCTTGCGCGTGCTGAGGGTGCCAATCCCAACTCGTGGGATGTGGTGAGCGACTACCTTGTAAAGAAGGCCGACCCCGCATACTACGAACTCGATGTGGTGCAGTGTGGTAAGTTTACCGGTAGCGGTCAGACGCTGGGCTATGTCAAGGAGGTGATGGGTAAGTACGCTCAATACTGCAATTTGGCGTAATTCGGAGCGATAACTTATAATTTACATTGTCCCATCGTCAAAAAAAAGGTGCTGTTCAAAGCGAACAGCACCTTTACTATATTATATAGGTACTCTGCTACGAGAGTATCTTGCGCATAGCCTCCACGTTGCGGCTATTCTCGGTGAGCTTACCCTCGGGGGTATAGGCGTGAGCGATAGCCTCCGCAAAGTGCTTCTCTACCTTGTTGCGCACAACCTTCATGGTGCTATTGACAAGACCATTCTGCTCCGTGAATGGCTCGTCGGCAATGGCTACGACCGCAGGTACCCATCTATCGGGGAACTCGTCGGCGTAGACACCTCCTGTGCGATACTTGGCAATCTCCTGTGCTACTAACTTCGTAGCCTCCTCGGCGCGCTTGTCGCCTGTCGTACCACGCTCGTCAAGGACGCGGTTGAGGTTCTCCTTCGATGCCACAACAAGGGCGATGGTATAGGGGCTCTGATTGTTATAAATCATAATCTGGTCGATAAGTGGCGACTTGTCTACCATCGCCTCCTCCATACCCTCGGGGCTATACTTCTCGCCGTCGCTCGATATGAGCAGGCTCTTGAAGCGACCCAAGACGTAGAGGAAGTTATCCTTCGACATGTAGCCCATATCGCCTGTGTAGAGCCAGCCATCGCGTACCGTGTCGGCCGTAGACTCGGGATTCTTCCAGTAGCCGGCCATGACATTCTCGCCACGGATTACAATCTCGCCCTTCTCGCCTACGGGAAGCTCGCGGCCCTCCTCGTCCAAAATCTTGATGTCGAGGGGCTTAACTAAGCGTCCCGATGAGCCGAAACGGTGGTTGCGCTTGGTGGGTGCATTTGTCGAGATTACGGGTGTAGCCTCCGAGAGACCGTAGCCCTGGAACATTGGGATGCCGATAGCGTAGAAGAAACGCTGCAACTCGCTGTCGAGCAGTGCGCCGCCACCAATGAAGAAGCGCAGCTCGCCACCAAAGGCCTCGCGCACCTTGCTGTACAGAATCTTGTCAAAAAGTGCCACGGCAGGTTTGAGCAGCATGCGCCAGCCACGTCCCTTGGTGTAGCCGTCGGCTTGGTAGGCATACGACGTCTTCAATGCGAGGCGGAAGAGACGCTCCGTGGTCTTGCCCTTCTTGCGAATGGTGGTCTCGATATTCTTGCGGAAGTTCTTGGCAAGAGCCGGTACCGAGAGCAGGAAGTGGGGGCGTACCTCCTTGATGTTTATAGGTATGTTCTTCAACGTCTCCATAGGTGTGCGTCCCACCTCGGTGGTAGCCACCGATGCGCCACACGCTATCATGATGTAGAAGCCTACGACATGTGCAAAGCAGTGGTCCAAGGGGAGGATGATGAGCGTGCGCCACTCGGAGGGTATGGCAATTACCGAGAGCGACTGCTCTACGTTTGCCGTGTAGTTGCGGTGTGTGAGCACCACACCCTTGGGGTCTGCTGTTGTTCCGGAGGTGTATGTAATTGTTGCGATGTCGTTGTTTTCGAGCGACTTGCCGATAGCCTCAAACGTTTCGCGATGTGTTGTGAGCCACTCCTCGCCACTCTTGGCTAAGCTCTCTAACGTCATCTCGCCCTCGATGAGCTTCTCCTCCGTCTCGCCCCATACGACAACATGTCTTAGCTCGGGAAGGTCGGCCACGATGCGGCGTACCTTGGGTAGCTGCTGGCGCGATACGAAGATTAGCTTCACGTCGGCATGGCGCAGACGGAAGAGCAGGTCGTTCGACTCTTCGAGCTTTATAGAGAGGGGTACACTCACAGCACCGGCGTAGAGCAGACCCAGCTCCGAGATAATCCAGTTGTTGCAACCCTCGGCGAGGATAGATACGCGGTCGCCACGCTCTATGCCCAGAGCCACGAGGCCGGCACCGATATTCTGTGCCTGACGCTTCGTCTCGGCATAGGTCGTAGGCTCGAAGCGGCCGTTGTGCTTCTCCAAGAGAAACTCCTTGCTGCCATACTTCGCAACCGACTCCTCGAAGAGGTCGATAATGGTTCGTTTCATAATCTTTGTAGCGTTTGTATCTCAAAATAGGGGCTGTCAAACTGTCGTTTAGCAGCCCCAAAGTCTCTATGTGTTTAGCGAACGAAGATGATGTAGTCGTTAGCTGCGAGTGTTGCGGTATATGAGCCGCTGAGCGACACCTTCTGGTCGGTCATAAGGTTTGTCCACTCTCCTGCTACGGGAATATTTACGGTGGTAGATACCGTAGCATTTGTGAAGTTGGCAACCATGATGACGTTGTCCATAACGAGAGTCTTGCCACCCATCACATTATCGCCCACATTCCATGTGTGTACGGCGATGTTATCCACACCGTAGATATCCTCGCGCGAGGTGCGGAAGTTGAGCACCTTGGCGATGGCGTTATATACAGCCTTGCGGTTTGTATCCTCGGCGTAGTCCCAACGCACGGGCTTGCGGTGTGTGCGGTAGTCCTCCGACGAGCCTACGATGCCATTCTCGTTCGAGTTAATCGAGAAGTCGTAGCCCAACTCGCCAAACTGCCACAACATCTTGGGATAGGGCGTAAGGAAGTGGAAGGCGTAGACAGCCTGCAAACGCTTCGAGATAACGGCCCAATCGTTCTTCACCCAGTCCTGGCCATAGGTGATAGCCTTGTAGGCGATGCGCTCCTCGTCGTGGGTCTCGATGTTGTTCATGCGGCCACGCTTGAAGTCTGCGAAATTGGTCTTATTGCCACCCGCGCGTGTTGCGAGACGGCGTGTAGAGAGGTGTGCGGGCTTCTCGCCATCGGGCATGACGTAGACCATCATGCTCGCCTTGTCGAAGTAGATGTCGTACTTAACACCCACCTCTACATTCATGTTGATGTTTGCCGAGCCGTTAAGCGAGATGCCGGTGCGCAGGTTGTGGAGTGTAGAGCCATTAGAGACGCCATACGAAATGTCCCAACCCCTGTTTACGCGAATCTTAAATACACAACCCTCTTTATTGGCATTGGCAAAGATGACATCCTGTGCCACGTAGATGCCGTTCTGCAAATTGAGAGGAACGTCGAGCGTCCAATTGCCACCCTGCAAGTCGCCAATGACGGTATAAACAGAGCCGTCTCCACTATTGCCGTCATCGTACCAACCCATAACGGTCTCAGAGTAGCCCTCCAACTGGTTGTTGTTCCAGCAGAGTGCGCCTACCGAGCTGTAGAGTTCATCCTCCTCGGCGGGTGAGCAGAAGTGCTCGAAGATGATGTAGGCATCCTGCTCCACGGCGCGGATGGCGTTGGCGTAGTCCTTCAATATGCCGATACGCTCTGCGCTGTAATCCCATGCGTCGAAGTTCGAGGGGTTCTGTACGAAGCCCTTCGTTAGGTCGAAGCGGAAGCCATCGACGTTGTACTCCTCCAACCAGAACTTCAACACCTCCTTGAAGTAGTCGCGTGTAGGCTGGTAGGTGTGGTTGAAGTCGTGGTATACGTTGAAGTTGTGCTTCGCTGTAACGTTGAAGAAGGGGTTCGAGGCTGCTGTGCAGTTCTTCGACGAATCCCACCACATCTTGGCATAGGGGAACTGACCCGTAGCGTGGTTGAATACCACGTCGAGGATTACGGCGATACCGCGCTTGTGGCACTCGTCGATGAAGCGTTTGTATGCCTCCTCGGTACCGTATGCCTTGTCGGCTGCGAAGTAGAAGCATGGGTTGTAGCCCCACGAGTCGTTGCCGTCGAACTCCTGGATGGGCATGAGCTGCACGGCGTTGATGCCGAGACCTTCGAGGTAGTCGAGTTTTGCGGTTACGGCGTCGATGGTGCGCTCGGTTGTAAAGTCGCGAATGAGCAACTCATACACGGCGAGTGAGTTCTCGGCGGGGCGGTCGAAGTTGGGTACCTGCCACTGATACTCCACATCGTCGATGTCGAATACCGATACGATGTCGGTGGTGTACTCCGCGGGGTACTTTTTCAGGTCGGGGTATGTCGTTGCGGTAATCCACTGGTCGTTCCAGGGGTCGAGAATCTTCTCGGCATAGGGGTCTCCAATCTTTATTGTGCCATCAACGAGGTACTGATAGCCATACTCAACACCCGACTGCAAGCCATCTACCGTAACCCAGAAGTAGTCGCCATCGCGCTTCATCATGTGCTGGTTGGTGGGTGCATAGTTGTTGAAGTCGCCAAGCAGTATTACGCTCTGCTTGCCGGGGGCGTAGAGGGTGAATGTTGCCGATGTGCCGTCGATGGTTACGCCGCCCTTAGCGTTTGCGGGGCGTGCGGCATTCTCGGTCTGGCCCAATACGGCTACCGTAACGCTCTCCTCAACGGTTGTTGTGCCATCCGTAGCCTCAGCGCGGAATACGATATCCTCGGCTGCGGTAGCGGTGTAGTTGTACTCGATTGTCGAGGTGTCGGTAGAGGCTACCTGCTCGCCATTTTTGTAGAGTGTGAGCGATGTAGCACCCTTGGCCTTAACCTGAACGGCGCAGTTGTCGCCAACCTCATAGAGCGTGCCGTTGATGGGTGATACGAACATCACCGAGAGACCCTCTGTTGCGAGGTCGATGAAGATGTCGTTGTTGTTCTTCTTCAACTCTTTGGTGCCATCTGCCGAGCGGAATACGAAAGCCAGACGCTCGATGGTCTCATTCGCGGGCACACCGTAGTATGCACGAGGGCCACCCTTAATGGTCAGCGTCCAGAGGTTGTTGGCATGCTTTGTGAGCTTGCACTCGGGCTTGTTCTCTGTCCACCCGGCCTTGGTGTACTTCCAATCCGACGATGCGGTGCTCTTGTCCGTGATTACGCCTGTGTGGGCATAGAGGTCGCCCGTGAAGCCGTCGATGGTTGTGCCTGTGCCATTTACGATGACGAGCACATCGTCGGTCATGCTCTCCGTCACGAAGGCGGGGATGGTTGAGATAAGAGGGTAGTCGCCATTTTCGTCGAACTCGGGAGTAACCTCATCGCCGGGGGTCTGACCATTGTCATTGCCATCATCGGGATTGGGCTTCTTCTCCTCTTCGGTGTTGGGAGGTGTAGGCTGATACTCAAATTGATCCTCACAACCTATGGCTACGAGTGCTACGAGTAGCACCATTGCCAGATAACGAAACTTTTTCATACGTCTAATTGTTTATGTTGTTTTTACTTTTCGTCTCATGCCATCTGCTATGCGATGCGCGAACGCGTCTGTCGTGCGCGAGTGCATAATGCGCAATTAGGCAGTTACAAAGATAGTTAAAAAAGCGAACTGCGAAAAATATCCATCTGTAAAATATGCTCGGCGGTCGTTTTTTTTCGCCGAATAGCCTATTTTTGCTGACGGAGAGTCGCTATAATCGTTGGTTTGGGGCTCTTGTGGCGAACGATTTTGCAGATTCGAAAATTTATTCGTATCTTTGTATGAATGTTGCAATGTTTGGCTCTTAGAGGCGAAATGTGCAAACGTGAAAAATATCGGTAACATGAAGATTCTTGCAATATATTTCCGCTCGGGAAGTGGTATTTCGGTTATCTACGAGCGTATATTCTGCCACCTGGCAAAGCATGCCACCGTTGATGTGCTCAGCGATATGGCTCTACACAACGAGTTGGAGGGTGTGCGCAAGGTGTATAGCGTGCCCATGAGTCGCCGTATGCAGTCCTACTATCGTAAGTTTTTACGAAATTTCGGTGCTGTGCCCATCTCGAAGTGGTGGAGTCGTAAGGCCGAGAAGGTTGTGGCCAAGGATTACGATATAGTCATCGCCTTTATGGCAAGCTCGCAGCTAACGCCCGCAGTGTGTGGTAGTTATATCGCCGAGAAGCTGGGGTGTAAGTTCGCTATCTACTCCGTCGATGCCATCCCCGGCCCCGGAGGTTGGACTAAGCCTCGCGAGTTTCGCGGTAAGATGCGTGTCGTAGGCAAGTACTTCGTCAAGGCCGACTATGTGGCATCGTCGAATAAGCACATGTTGGAGTTTCAGCTCTCGACATTTAAGCATAAGCAGGGACTGCGTAGCAACGTACTCCTGACGCCGTCACCCGACAAGGTCTACAACCTGCCCGTGTCGAGCGAAAAGTTGATACTCTACACCGGCTCGCTCTACGGTCTGCGCAATCCGAACTATCTGTTCAAGGCCTTCAAACGACTGCTCACAAAGTACCCCGACGTGAGACTTATGATGGTGGGCATAAAGCTCAAACTGCGCGATATGAACACGATACTCACGCACGAAGAGCTGCGCAGCGTAATCATTGCCGACCATACCAACGACCTTGTGCCGCTCTTTGAGCGCGCGCGTGTACTTCTCGATATCGATGCCGACCGCGAGAAGGATCCGTTCCTCTCGTCGAAGATTATAACATACCTCAAAACCAATCGTATGATTGTCTGCGAGACGGGTAGGATAACCCCCTCGCGTGAGATGTTCGCGGGCTACAACACCATCATACAGTGCGACCACAACGAGGATAGCCTCTACGAGGGTCTCGTGCGTGCCATAGAGATGGGTGCCGTGGAGCAGGATTATAGCGAGCGTGAGCCCGTTATTAAGGCCTTCTCTATCGAGGAGGTGGGAGGTATATTCTGGCACGACCTCCAAGAGTTGGTGCGTTAGGAGTACGTGTGGCCTGATAAATAGGGTAGTGATACAAAAAGGGCTGTCAACCGCGTTGACAGCCCTCTATGTTTGCATCTGCTATAAGCCGAGTTCTGTACCTCTACGCTTAGAGGCCTCTATCATTTATCTACGACGACAATCACTTGCCGCCTCTAGCAACCTACCCCCCGACATTGGACGAGCAACCCTTAATTGTCGGTATACATGGTCTTGCAACCCACGAGACGTACTGCCGAGGAGTATTGCTACCCTCGCGGTGGGCTCTTACCCCGCCTTCTCACCCTTACCCTTGCGGGCGGTTATTTTCTTCTACGCTGCTATATCCTCACGAATATCAAGCCGTTAACTTGCGTGGTGCTCTATGTTGCTCGGACTTTCCTCCCCCACACTTGGTGGCAGCGATAGAGCGCAAATGCGCTGCAAAGATATATCTTTTTCGGCGAATTCAAAAATTATTCGCTCGGAAAGCCTAAATGAAGAGTTTGAGTCCCACGAAGTAGGTGCGCGGTAGCGACGGGCCGTAGATGTATGCCGAGTCGCGGCCTGCGCCAACGTCGATATCGCGCTGGAACGAGTCGAAGATGTTCTTAACACCCGCATTTACCTCCAAGCCGATGATGTCCGTCAGACGGAAGGTGTAGCTCAGCTTGATGCCCACATCCGCAAACGAGTCGGTGAGCGTCTCCGAGTCGCCATACTCAACATCACCCACCGAGTAGGCGTTGTGCTGCACGAGCATAGGGCCTGTGAACGAGCCGAAGAGCGATGCGTATAGCTGCTTGGTGATGTAGAAGTTCGATGTCAGGTAGCCGTAGTGGTCGGGTGAGCGGAACATACGTCGCTGAGCCACTATTGAGGGGTCGCTGCTCCACTGCTCGGGCTCGTTGTAGAGGCTACGCTGGAAGGTGTAGCCAAGTTGAATGTCGAAGATGTCGGGGATGCCTATCTTGAACTCTAACGAGACACCACCAATACGTGCGCCCGAGGCGTTGCGACGCTCTTTGATGATGTTACCATCCGTATCGGTGCCAATCTCTTCGAGCATGAATACATCGTTGAGCATCGTGTAGAAGCCCTCGGCCATGATGTTTGTCTGCACCTTGCCAAATGTGTGGTAGTAGTCTGCCGATAGCGAGAATGAGTGTGAGTACTCGGGACGTAGGTCGTCGGCCAGACGTATGATAGATACCGTGTGGTTGAGTGCGTCGATATGGAGGTCTTCGTTGTATGCCTGGGGTGCTCGGTAACCGCTCGAATAGCTTGCACGCAGAGCCAAGTCGTCGATAGGGCTATAACGCACCGTTGCACGCGGCGAGAAGATGGGCTTCGATATCATGTTGTGCTTGTCGAGACGGAAGCCTATCAGGGCGTTAAACTTATCGCTCTTCCACTCGTTCTGTGCAAAGAGACCGTATGTCGATGTCTGCTGCGTAAGGCGACGTTCGGTGGCCAAGTAGTGGTCGTCGAGCGAGTTATGGTTATACTCAACACCTGCCGTAAGCTCTGCGGGGAGTCCCGCCTTGTAGCGCATGGTGTACTGTGCGCCACCCACCAGCGTGAGGTCGCGTGTCGAGCCGTAGGCGTTGGGATTCATGTCGGTGCCAAAGTATGTCGCGCGGTTTATACCCTGCGCCGAGAGGTAGGCACTTAGCATGTGTTTGTCGTTTGCGAAGTACTCGAAGCGTAGTCCACCGCCGTCGATGTTGTGGTCAATCTGCTCGCAGATATATGCCATGTGGGGTGCCTCGTCGAGGTTGTCGCCACCGCGTCGAAAGTCGTGTATGTGGTGATACTCGGCCGTGAGGCGTGAGCGCACCGATGTCTTGTAGTAGGCACGGAAGCCTATGGTCTCGGAGCGCAACTTTGTGATGTCCGTAAAGCCATCGTCGTTGCGGTCGTAGCCACCGCGACTCTTCACCTGTCCGAAGACGTATGCGCCAAGCTTGTAGTCGTCCGATACGAAGGCACCACCGAGCGAGGTGTTGATGTCGGGTGTGCCATCCTCCATGATATTTGTGGTGTTCGATAGCGAGAGGGTGTTTCGCATGGGGTCTTTGGTGATGATGTTCACCACGCCACCTATGGCCGACGAGCCGAAGAGTGCCGAGCCGCCACCGCGTATCACCTCTACGCGCTCAACCATCGCCACGGGCATAAGGTCGAGACCATATACACCCGCAAGCGATGAAAATATGGGTCGGCTGTCGAGAAGTATCTGCGAGTATTGACCTTCGAGGCCATTGATACGGATCTGTGGTGCACCGCAGTTGCCGCATGTGTTCTCGATGCGCAGACCTGATTGAAAGTTCATCGCCTCCGAGAGGTTACCTGCGGCGGTGCTCTCCAACAGCTTTGTCGATGTTACGTTTACGACGGTCGCTGCCTTGCGACGATTTGACTCGTTGCGTGTGGCCGATACCACCACCTCGTCCACCATCGTTGAGCTCTCCGTGAGTGTGAAGTTGAGCTCGCAGCTGTCGTTGGCACGCGCCGTGAAGGGCTGCTCTATGGTGGTGTAGCCTATGGCCGATACAACGATGATATGGTCGCCCTCGGGTATATTATTTATATTATAGTGTCCTGTGCCATCGGCGGCGCAGCCTATCGTTGTGCCCTTTATGGCTATTGTGGCGTAGGGTAGGTGCTCGCCTGTCTCGGCTACGATGACGTGGCCGAAGAGGTTGGCGTCAGTAGCAGCCTTGCGCGGCTTCTGCGCCTCGCTAACAGGGTTGTTTACTACGGTGATGGGTGTTGATGCAAAGGTCTCGAAAGAGAGTGTCGCAAGCATCGTGGCGGCACAAATAATTGTTCGTTTCATCATATTTTTTGGTCTATGTTTTATCCTCTGTTTCGGGTGCAAAGGTATGGCAATACCCGAAGTTGCACAATCGCCAAAAGTAGGTAATTGTGCTCGTGGTCGTTAGCCATTTGTGGCTATTGAGAGTTGCTGCCTCGCGGCTAAGCGGCTAAAACATAGGGTGGTGCACGTAGCGACGATGCACTATTGTGATGAGTGATTGTAGCCTCGGTACGCTGCTGCTTGGTCGAGACTGTGGCGGTCGCGTAGAGGTCAATGAGGTGTGGAGCCTCGCCACCGATAAGCTCCATGAATGATAGCTGCTCGATATACTCTGCCGAGCTGCTGCTGTGTGTATGCGCTGTGGCTGTGCCACTGAACGGGTGAGAGTGGACGATAAGGTGTCCCTCGATGTTGTGGCTATGGACAAAGAGGGTGGTGCTCACGATGTAGAGCAACATCGTAAGTAGCTGTAAGTAACCCAATATTCGTCTTCCAAACGTCATACGGGGCGCAAAGGTAGTAATTTTTTTGAAATGGACAATTTTACCACACCAAAAGTGTGCGAGGTGGGGGGAGGAAGGGGAAAAAGGTGGGGCGATTAAGGAAGTTAAGGAAACTAAGGAAATTAAGGAGTTTAAGGAAAATTCTCTAAATTCCCTAAACTCCCTAATTTCTCTAATCTCTCACGGCTCTCACCCCTCTTTGCCTCTAAATAAAATCTTTTGCGAGGCCGCCTTCGCCGGTCTCCTTGTATATCGACGGCAGGTCGTGTCCTGTCTGCTTCATCACCTCCACCACGCGGTCGAACGATACGCGGTGGTGTCCGTCGGTGTACATCGAGTATAGGTTGGCATCGAGGTCGCGTGCTGCGGCATAGGCGTCACGCTCGATGCAGGGTATCTGCACAAGACCGCATATAGGGTCGCATGTCATGCCGAGGTGGTGTTCGAGACCCATCTCTGCGGCATACTCTATCTGTGCGGGTGTGCCACCAAAGAGCTGATTTGCTGCGGCTGCGGCCATGGCACATGCTACGCCCACCTCGCCCTGGCATCCCACCTCGGCACCCGATATCGAGGCGTTGTGTTTCACGATGTTGCCAATGAGTCCCGCGGTTGCGAGTGCGCGACAGATGCGCGCCTCGGAGAACTCGCGCGTCTTCCACAGATGGTAGAGTACGGCGGGTAACACACCCGACGAGCCACATGTCGGCGCAGTTACTATGCGTCCTCCCGAGGCGTTCTCCTCGCTCACGGCCAGGGCATACGAGAATATGAGGCCTCGCGATTGCAGGCTCTGCTTATATCCCGAGGCGCGTACGTTGTAGCGCACGGCACGTCGGGGCAGGTGCAGCGGGCCGGGTATCACGCCCTCGGTCTCGATGCCTCGCTCCACAGCCTCACGCATCACGCGCCACACCTTAGAGAGAAAAACCCAGAGGTCGCTACTCTCATACATCTCGACATACTCCCAGAAGGTGCGGCCATTCTCGCGGCACCATTGCAGGATGTCGGTAAGTTTTGTGAGCGGATATATATCGGCACTCTCTATGGGTGTGCTGTCCTCCTCGGCCAGAGCACCGCCACCCACGCTGTATACCACCCATTTGTCGATGCTGTTGCCGAGGCCGTCGAGGGCCTCAAAGCGCATGCCGTTGGGGTGGAACGGAAGAAATATCGAGGGCTCCCATACAAGCTCCACCTCGCCGTGGGGTTTGAGTGTTTCGAGTATCGCCACATCCGTTAAGTGGCCTCGGCCCGTGAGGGCAAGGCTGCCGTAGAGCGTTACGCGAAACGAGGTGCAGTTGGGGTGCTTGTGCTGAAAAATCTCGGCCGCGCGACGTGGTGCCATCGTATGGCTGCTCGATGGGCCTGTACCTATGCGATATAACTCCTTAATGCTCTTCATAAGTGGTCTTTTTTAGCTGTTAACGTAGTGCAAAGATACGAAAAAGATGGTAATATTTCGCTTGTGCGATAATTTTTGTAACTTTGTGTCGCAATGGCTACACTCTATCTGCATATCCCCTTCTGTCGGCGTATATGTGCCTACTGCGACTTCTATCGTGTGGGTGCTGTCGAGCTGTTGCCTCAGGTCGAGCGTATGCTGCATCGTGAGATGATTGAGCGTGCCGACTATCTGTCGGAGCGACGCCTCACGTCGATATACTTCGGCGGTGGCACACCCTCGCTTCTGCCCCCCTCGTCTATCGAGGCCCTCATAAACCGAGCCGGAGAGCTGTTCGACTGCTCGGCGGTCGAGGAGATAACCATCGAGGCCAACCCCGATGACCTTAGCGACGACTATGTAGATGCCCTGGCCGCCACGGCGGTAAATAGGGTGAGTCTCGGTGTGCAGTCCTTCGACGATGAGGTGTTACGCTTCATGAATCGTCGTCATAGTGGCCGCGAGGCCATTCGTGCTGTGGAGAGGTTGCAGCAGGCGGGTATCGACAATATCTCGGTAGATGTAATCTTCGGTATCGCGGGCTACGAGTCGCGCCTTATGGATACGCTCCATACGGCTACGAGCCTCGGTGTTGGCCACCTCTCGGCATACCACCTCACCGTCGAGGAGCGCACGCGCCTGGGTGTCATGGTGCGCAAGGGCGAGTACACACCCATCTCCGAGGAGCAGTCTGAGGCGGAGTATTTGGCTGTGCATAAGGTCTTTACAGATGCAGGATACGAGCATTACGAGGTCTCGAACTACGCCCGCCCTGGCTGTCGTGCGAAGCATAACTCGTCGTATTGGCGAGGTGTGGAGTATCTCGGCTTAGGCCCCGGGGCGCACTCCTTTTCGGGCGACAATCGCACGTGGTGCAGCTCTACGGTGGCGCAATACGCTGCCGGCGACCTCCGCTATGATGGCGAGACGCTCACCCGTACGGAGCACCTAAACGAGTATGTGATGACCTCGCTACGCTGCGCAGAGGGTATCGACCTCGAATATATAGCCTCGCACTTTGGCCCGCAGCAGCGCGAACGTATCGAGTCGGCAGCCCGTAGGTGGTTGCACGAAGGTACGCTGCAAAGTCTCTCTGGTCGACTCTTCATACCTGCCGAGAAGTTTCTCGTTTCGGATGCCGTTATCGAGAGCCTGTTTGTGTAGTGCAGCGGGGTAATAGCTTTTGCTGTAATGGAGTACGGCTGCGAAATTCTGTGCTAAATTGTTGCATTTCTCAAAAAAAAATCATAATTTTACTTGTTGAAAATTGTATCTTTTGACGGCGTTGTCGCGATAATGTATCTTTGTGTCTGATACATAACATGTTGTGACGATGCGATGGGTGTATAGACTACGAAACTAATTAATATAGGTAACATTATGTCAGGACTGAAATTTGACAAACGTGAATTGGGTAACTTGGAGTATTCGCTCGATAGAGAGATACTTGCCACGGACCGTCGCGGAGGTTACATGAGCAGTACGATTGTAGGTTGCAACACGCGCAAGTATCATGGTTTGATGGTTGCGCCCATCGACAATAGCGACCGCACCTACGTTCTGTTGTCGTCGCTCGACGAGACGCTCATGCAGCACGACCAGGCGTTCCACCTCGCCCTGCACCGCTACGAAGGCATCTATGAGCCTCGCGGTCATAAGTACATCACCGACTTCGGCTATACACCCACCCCGACGATTACGTATCGTGTGGGAGGCGCAATTCTGCGTAAAGAGTTGCTCTGGGTGCATAAGCGCACACAGCTGATGATACGTTATACGTTGGTCGATGCTCACTCCGAGACTACGCTGCGTCTTCGCCCGATGCTCGCCTTCCGCGATAAGCACTCGCTGTCGAAGGCCAACATGGAGGCCGACGGACGTGCCTATGCCATACCTTGCGGCGTCAAATGCCGCTTGTACGAGGGCTTCCCCTGGCTCAACATGCAGCTCAACAAGGCCGATAGCGAGTTCGTCGCAGCCCCCGATTGGTACTACAACATCGAGTATCGCAAGGAGTTGGCGCGCGGCTACGAGGGCCACGAGGATCTGCTCTGCCCCGGATACTTCGAGTTCAAGATTAAGAAGGGCGAGAGCGTGATATTCTCTGCTGCCACCGATATTATGGCCTCGGAGGAGACCATATCGGCCGTATATGAGTCGCAGCTCGCACGCCGCACACACAAGATAGACTTCCTCAGTTGCTTGCAGCACTCGGCACGTCAGTTCGTCATTCGTCGTCCCGAGAATCGCACCGAGGTTATTGCTGGCTACCCATGGTTTGGCCCTATCTGCCGCGATACGTTTATCTCGTTGCCGGGTATCACCCTCGCGCAGGAGCACAAGGAGGACTGCATGGATGCTCTCGACACGTTGGTTAAGGATATGCAGGATGGCATGTTTGTAGGCAACGGAGCTGCCACGGAGGCTGTCGATGCACCGCTCTGGTTCTACTACACGTTGCAGCAGTTGGAGAAGCAGATAGGTGCTAAGGGTATCTGGGAGCGTTATGGCGAGGCGATGAAGAGCATCTTGGAGTGCTATCGTCGTGGCTATGGCGAGGCTATTGCTCTGCACGACAACGGCCTTATTTGGGCCTCTGCGGAGCGTCCTCTGACGTGGATGGGTACTATCGTCGATGGCGAGCCCCTCACGCCACGTCGCGGTTATGCCGTTGAGGTGCAGGCACTGTGGTACAATGCCGTGGTCTACACCTTGACTTTGGCGCGCAAGCAGGGCGATAAGAGCTTTGTTGCTGCGTGGAAGGATATGCCCGAGCGTATTAAGACCTCGTTCCTCGCGAAGTTCTGGTTGGAGGAGGAGGGATACCTCGCCGACTATGTAAACTACGACGAGGTAAACAAGTTCATCCGTTGCAACATGACCGTTGCTGCGGGTCTGGATAATACCATGCTGGAAGATACACAGCTTGTGCGTGTGCTCATGACCATCCGTCAGCACCTGCTCACGCCACGTGGTCTGCGTACCCTCTCGCCGCGTAACATGCTCTACAAGTCGAACTACAACGAGGATCAGCGTTCGCAGGATCTCGCGTCGCGCAACGGCTCGGCGTGGATATGGCCTCTGCTCTTCTATGTTCGCGCATGCTTCGCTCTCAGTGGCGAGCGTTACGTTCACGAGGCTCGTCAGCTGCTTGACGCCTTCGATGATGAGTTGCAGGCTAAGTGTGTAGGCTCTATCTCGGAGCGTTTCGAGGGCGATCCTCCGCATACACCGCGTGGCTCGGTGTCGCATGCGACATCTGTTGGCTCGTTGCTCAGCATCAATGCCCTCATCGAGCAGTATGCCCCCAAGAAGAGTGCGCGTAAGAGCTCGGCTAAGGGTGCTGCCAAAGCGAAGGCGGCTACGGAGACCACAGCCGAGAAGAAGATACGTAAGTGCGTGCGTAAGAGTGTGAAGAAGTAAAAACGTAAAAAGATATAAGTTATGAGAGTCTTAATGTTCGGCTGGGAGTTTCCTCCCCATATCGCCGGTGGTCTGGGTACTGCCTGCTATGGTATGACACGCGGTTTGGCTCGCAACGATGTTGAGGTCATCTTCGTGATGCCCAAGGCGTCGGGCGATGAGGACGAGCGTTTCGTCAAGGTCGTAAACGCAAGTGATGTCGAGGCACTCTACACGGGCGATGTAGCCACGGGTGCGGATGATATCATGAGTAAGATGTCGTTCATACACATCGACTCGAACATGGTTCCCTACCTCTCTCCCGAGGAGTATGAGGTTAAGCGCGAGGAGTATCTGCGCACGGGACAGCGTACCTGGGAGGTGCCGGGTGATGTTTGGACACAGCGATATACCTTCTCGGGTAAGTATGGTGCCAACCTCATGGAGGAGGTTGCGCGCTACGCTATCGTTGCGGCACAGGTTGCCAAGAACCTCGAAGGACAGTTCGATGTGATACATGCCCACGACTGGCTCACCTACTTTGCGGGTATTGCCGCGAAGCGCGTCTCGGGTAAGCCTCTGGTGGTGCACATGCACGCCACGGAGTTTGACCGCAGTGGCGAGAATATCAACACACAGACCTACGCCATCGAGCGTGCCGGTATGCACGCTGCCGATATGGTTATCGCCGTGTCGAACCTAACGCGCAACATCGTCATCAACCGCTACGGCGTGCCTGCCGAGAAGGTTGTTGCCGTGCACAATGCCGTGCGCTTTGCCGAGAAGGAGAAGCCGCTGCCGGAGCGTGGTGTGGACGATAAGATTGTAACCTTCCTCGGACGTATCACCTTCCAGAAGGGCCCCGACTACTTCGTTGAGGCTGCTGCCAAGGTGCTCAAACGTGTGCCCAACGTGCGCTTCGTCATGGCGGGCTCGGGTGATATGATGAACCATGTCATACGTCGTGTTGCGGCCCTCGGCATCGCCGACCGCTTCCACTTCACGGGCTTCCTGCGTGGTGACGATGTGCAGAAGATGTTCCAGCTCTCGGATGTGTATGTTATGCCGTCAGTCTCGGAGCCCTTCGGTATCTCGCCGTTGGAGGCTATGCGCTCGAACGTCCCGGTCATCATCTCGAAGCAGAGTGGTGTGGCCGAGGTGCTCGACTATGCCGTGAAGGTCGACTATTGGGATGTCGACGCCATGGCCGATGCCATCTATGGTCTTATTACCTATCCGGCCCTCGCTAAGATGTTCTCGGAGAAGGGTATGGCCGAGGTTACGGGCTTGAAGTGGAACAATGCTGCTGCAAAGATTAAGAGAGTCTATGAGCAGGCTATCGAAAAGTGTAATAAATAGAAAACAGAGATATTATGAAGACAGTTTGCCTTTACTTTCAGGTACATCAGCCCTGGCGTTTGAAGACCTATCGTTTCTTCAACATGGGCAATGATCACAACTACCTCGATGACTTTACTAACCGCGCCATCATGCAGAAGGTTGCCCGCCAGTGCTACCTCCCGATGAACGCACTGTTGCAGAGCCTCATCGAGCAGCACAATGGTGCTCTGCGCGTAACCTTCTCTATTACGGGCTCGGCCGTAGAGCAGTTTAAGGCCTACGCCCCCGAAGTGCTCGACTCGTTCAAACGCTTGGCCGAGACGGGGTGTGTTGAGTTCCTCGGCGAGACCTACTCGCACTCGCTCTCGTCGTTGGCATCACTCGACGAGTTCAAGGCCGAGGTTAAGCTCCACACGGCGATGCTCAAAGAGGAGTTTGGCGTGAAGCCCACGGCGTTCCGCAATACGGAGCTTATCTACTCGGATGATATCGCTAAGGCGGTTGAGGATATGGGCTTCAAGACTATGCTTGCTGAGGGTGCTAAGCATATCCTCGGCTGGAAGTCGCCCAACTTCGTGTACACCGATGCTGTGGATAACAAGTTGCGCCTGTTGTTGCGCAACTACAAACTATCGGACGATATCGCCTTCCGCTTCTCGAACGAGGGCTGGGACGAGTGGCCTTTGACTGCCGATAAGTTCGCATCGTGGGTGGCGCAGGAGAATGGCGAGGTTGTCAACCTCTTCATGGACTATGAGACCTTCGGTGAGCATCAGAATGCCTCGACAGGCATCTTCGACTTCATGAAGGCGTTGCCCACAGCGTTGCTTGCTACGGGTGAGGTTGAGTTTGCCACCGTCAGCGAGGCTTCGAAGCGTCTGCAACCCGTAGCGGTGTTGCACTGCCCCCATGCCATGTCGTGGGCCGATGAGGAGCGCGATGTTACGGCATGGCTCGGCAACGACCTCCAAAACGAGGCCTTTGCTAAGTTGTACGCCCTGGCTCCCAAGGTGCGCAAGGCCAAGAATAAGGACTTCGAGTATGTATGGCACTTCATGCAGAACTCCGACCACTTCTACTATATGGCTACCAAGTGGTTCTCGGATGGCGATGTTCACTCATACTTCAACCCCTATGGCTCGGCGTATGAGGCCTTCATCAACTATATGAATGTCTTGGCCGACTTTGAAATCGAACTCAATAAGTTGTAGTATGCGCCTAAGAAGACTATTCGTGCTATTTGCCGTTGCGGCTATTGCTATTGCTTCGACCGCTTGTGAGCCCGATGATTCGGGTAGTGGCGGTGGTTTGCAGAAGCCCGACTACATAGAGGATGAGTTGAATCAGGGGTCGCAGGATCCCGACAAATAAAAAAGTCGTATAACAAGGATATTTCGGCATCTGCCTCGTTCGCGAAATGCTTACATACGCTAAGTATGCTGCGCTTTCTCTCACTTCGAGCAGCTTCAAACTATCTCTTGTTATACGACTTTTTTTGCCACGCACGGCAAGGATATTTCGGCATCTGCCTCGTTCGCGAAATGCTCACATACGCTAAGTATGCTGCGCTTTCTCAGTCTGCGTGCGACTAAAACAATCTCTTGTTACAATATTAAGCAAAGGCTGTCCAACGTACATTGGGCAGCCTTTGTTTGCTCTTCACGGCCAATAATTACTCGACAATGACGTAGCTCGATGCTCGGCCGTTGGGGTAGACGCCATCAATCGAGCGTATCTTGCCCGTGAGTCGGTTGAGCTCCTCGATGCTACGTACAGCGCGGTCGTTGATATGCGTGATGATGAAGCCCTCGGCGATGCGTGCACGCTCCAAGAGACCGCCGCGCGTAATCTTCGTAATCTGCACACCACCCTCGATATCGAGCTTCTGACATACGCTTGCCGAGGCCGTGGCAAAGCGACCGCCAAGCTCCGTGGTGATATCCTTGTCGTCAGCCGTGAGCAGCGACGTATCGCCGGCCTTATTCTTCAACGTAACCGTAATATCCAGCTGCTTCGCACCACGACGCACCGTGAGTGTAACATTATCGCCCGGACGTCGCTTGCTTATCTGTTCGAGGAAGATGGCGGTATCGCTAACATCTGTGCCATCTATCGAGAGGATAACATCGCCCTTGCGTATGCCCGCCTCCGAGGCTGCACCGCCCTCCGTAACTGAGGCTACATACATGCCACCGAGCGTCTCGATGCCCGTAATTTCGCCCATCTCGTCGAGGAAGAGTTGGTCTACCTCGCGGAACGAGATGCCGAGTACGGCACGCTGCACCACACCCGACTCTTTGAGGTCGACGACAACCTTGCGCACGATAGTCTCGGGCACGGCAAACGAGTAGCCGACGTAGCTGCCTGTCGAGGTCTTGATGATGGTGTTGATGCCCACCAACTCGCCGCGCGTGTTGACCAGGGCACCGCCCGAGTTACCCGGGTTGACGGCGGCGTCGGTCTGTATATACGACTCTATGCCATAGCCGTTGTCCAAGGCACCGAGGCGTCGAGCCTTAGCAGAGACGATGCCTGCCGTAATTGTCGATTGCAGCTCCATGGGGTAGCCGATAGCCAAGACCCACTCGCCGAGGCGCAGCTCATCCGACGAGCCGAACGGTAGCGTAGGCAGTTCCGTGGCCTCAATCTTTATCAGCGCAACATCCGTAGTGGGGTCGGTGCCCACAATTTTAGCATCGAAGGTGCGTCCATCGTGGAGCGTAACACGCAGCTTGGTGCTCTGCTCGACAACATGGTTGTTGGTAACGATATAGCCATCCTCCGAGATGATGACACCCGAGCCCCCGGCGCGCGCCTCGCGTCTGCTGCCGCCCTCGTTGTAGCCCTCGGGATAGCCGAAGAACTCGTAGAAGGGGTCTCGATATTGGGGCGCAGAGATACTACGTCGCGACTCGATGTTGACCACAGCCTTCACGGCATTCTCGGCGGCGTACGTCAGGTCGGGAAACTCGGTGCTCACGACCGTTGATGCAAAGTGTGCATCCGTAACGGCATTTTCGCGGAAGGGGTTGCGATGCTCGATGTCGCCTGCGGGGGTAGGGTTGTGGCTGCTGCTTGTCGAGGTGCTCAGAAGTGCACCTGCTGTGGTGGCACCCACGGCTGCGGCAAACAGCACGGTGCCGAGATAAAAAAATAGACGTTTCATACTATACATATTAAAGTTACAAGCGGCAATCTACTCCATAGGCAGTTTTATTTAGCGTTACGCAGATATAACGAACGAGGCCGCACGCTTATTGTGCAGCCTCGTTTTGTTGTGTATCGAAATAGTGAACTCTACTCTTCGAGGATATATACCGTCTCGCCGGGGCGTTGCATGTGGTAGCTCTCGCGGGCAAACTTCTCGAGAAATTCGGGCGATGTTGTCAGCTGGTGTATGAAGATGCTGTCGCGCGCTATGCGGCTCTCCAACTGCGCGATGCGCTGCTCGCTCTCGTTGCTACGCTTGTTGGTGCGTATCATGTCGCCCACGGTGCGTACCGATACGACGATGGTGAAGATGGCGATGATAGCCGTCAACGACACCCAAAAGTATTTGGATAGCTTCGAGCGAAACTTTGAGATACCTACTCCCATGACTATTAGGGTATGTGCATAAACTTATGTGTCTGAATAGATATGTTCCACTCGGGGTGGGCCTTGACCCACTCGACGATGGTGGCTATAATCTGCTCATATACGCTCCACTCGGGTTGCAGGTAGAGGCGGCACTTGCGACTAACCTTGCGGCTACACTCCACAGCCCACTCCAAGTCGTCGGGGCTCTGGATGATAACCTTCAACTCGTCAGCACGACGAAAAGCCTCGTCTAAAGGGGGCATCTGACGCTTCGGCGAGAGACATACCCAGTCGAACTCGCCACTGAGAGGGTGGGTGCCCGACGTCTCGATAAATATCTCTAAGCCACGGGCATGGAGGCCGCGTGTAAGCTCGCCAAGAGGGTATAGCAGAGGCTCGCCTCCGGTGATAACGATGGCCTGTGCCGAGCAGCCGGCAGCGCGCTCGATGATGGTCTCTACGTCGGTGGGCGGATACATCTTCGGGTTCCACGTGTATTTGGCGTCGCACCAGCGGCAGCCCACATCACAGCCACCCAGACGTATGAAGTAGGCGGGCTTTCCCGAGTGGTAGCCCTCGCCCTGCACCGTGTAGAAGTCCTCAACCAGCGGAAGACGACGTCCGCCCTCCAAAAGTTCTATGTCGGGGTTAATCTTCATCTAAAACGTAAATATCTTTGAGGTTACGACCTATCTGGTTGTAGTCCAAGCCATAGCCAACGATAAACTCATTGCCGATGGGCATTGCTACGTAGTCAATAGGGTACTCGTAGAGGAACTTATCGGGCTTGAAGAAGAGTGTACATATCGACACGCTTGCGGGGTTGCGCTCCTGTAAGTAGCTGAGCAGATAGTTCATGCTGTGTCCCGTCTCGACAATATCTTCGACGATGATGATATCCTTACCCTCAATATCGAAGTCGATGCCGAGGTGCTGCTTTACGCTGCCCGTAGATTGTGTGCCCTCGTACGACGATATTTTTACGAATGCAAGGCGCGAGTCGAAGGTTGTCTTGCGCACAAGGTCGCTCAAAAAGAGGAACGCTCCGCTAAGCACGCCCACGAAAATGGGAGTTTTGCCGGCATAACGCTCGTTGAGCTTCTCGGCAACACGCTCCACCGCCTTGTCTATCTCCTCGGCGGGTATCATCGTCTTGAAGCGACGATCCAAAAGTTTTATTCTATCAGCCATAATGCTTTGTTTTGTGTCAAAGATACATATATTATTCCTATCGACCAAACTATTTTACCCTTACGCGGTCGAGGATGCCGCTCAGGGCTGCGAGGATGACACCATAGTTCGTTATAGCAACACCCTGCCTGCGAGCACGTTCCACGCGGCTGAGCACATGTCGGCGGTTGAACATACATGCGCCACAGTGTATCACGAGGTCATACGCGCTAAGGTCTTCGGGGTAGTCCGCTCCACCCACAATATCTATCGCAAGCTCCTCGCCAAAACGCTTGCGCAGAAGACGAGGTAGCTTGACGCGACCTATATCCTCGTTTTGTGGCGTATGCGTACACGCCTCGGCGATGAGAATACGCGACGACGAGTTGATATTTTTCAGTGCCTTGACACCCTCCGTGAATAGCTCGATGTCGCCCTTGTAGCGTGCAAAGAGTATCGAGAACGATGTGAGTGTTGTGTCGTCGGGCTTCTGTCGATATACCGTCTCGAATGCTTGCGAGTCGGTGATAATAAGGTCGGGCGAACGACGTAGCGCGGCAAGTGTCTGGGCCATGCCGTCGGGCGTGCAACATATAGGTGTGCAGCCACGGTCGAGCAACTCGCGTATGGTCTGCACCTGTGGCTGTATGAGGCGACCTTTGGGTGCCGACTTATCTTGTGGCATTACCAGAAGCACCATATCGCCCGCCTTGCAGAAACCCTCGGTTATGTATCGCTCCTCGTTGCTTGCGGCGCGCGCAAGAGCACCATGCAGTTGCTCCATGCCCTCGCCCGTGAGTGCGCTTAGGGTAACTACGGATTGCTTCGTGCGTCTCTCAATCTCGCGGAGCAGAGACTCATGCTCGGCGATGCGATCTTGCTGTGCGAGGACGATGATGGTGGCTATCTCGCGCACGCGACACTCCTCGAAAATCTCCATCTCGATATCGAAGCCCTTGTCCGTGAAGAGGATTATGGCTATGTCGGTCTGGTCGAGAACCTTCGCAGTGCGTGCCATGCGCTCCTTGCCGAGTGTCGTCGCATCGTCCAATCCCGGGGTGTCGATGATGAGTGCTGCGCCGAGGCCCTGTATCTCTATGGCCTTGCGCACAGGGTCGGTAGTGGTGCCGGGTGTGGCACTCACAATGGCACTCTGCTGCCCTGTGAGGGCGTTGAGAAGTGTCGATTTACCGCTGTTACAACGTCCCAAGAGGGCTACATGTGTGCGCTCGGCACTGGGTGTCGTTTGCATACTATTCAGTTTAGAAGCGGAAGTCGCGTTTACCTTTGATTATCTCTTCGAGGTTGTGCATCGTAATCTGTCGCACCTTCTCCGAGGGTATTATCTGTGCCTGGTCGGCAATCATCTTCTTACCCAGCAACTTTACCTTCGCCGAGGCGTAGTCCTCGATATACTCCGCCAAGGTCATCAGCGCATTGGGTGCACAGCAGTTGCCTATGAGGCCACGCTTCGCAAGCGACATAAATCTGTCGCCCGTGCGTCCCTCGCGGTAGCAGGCGGTACAGAAACTCGGTATGTAGCCGAGCTCCAAGAGCCATCCTACGATGTCGTCCAACGTGCGGTTGTCCGATATGTCGAACTGTGCCGACTCCTCGGCATTCTCGATACCCTCGGCATAGCCTCCCACGCTGGTGCGTGAGCCACCGCTGAGCTGCGAGACACCTACGTCGAGCACCAACTCGCGTGAGCGTTGCGACTCGCGTGTCGAAACAATCATGCCGGTATATGGTACTGCGAGACGCAGAACGGCTACTATGCGGCGGAAGACCTCGTCTGTAACAGCATCGGGGAAGTCGCGCGGGTCGATATCGTCAGCAGGGCGTATGCGCGGCACGCTGATGGTGTGGGGGCCCACGCCAAAGCGCGCTTCGAGGTGCTCGGCATGCATGAGTATGCCGACAAGGTCGTAGCGGTAGTTCGAGAGTCCGAAGAGGGCTCCGATGCCCACATCGTCGATGCCGCCAAGCATGGCGCGGTCCATAGCCTCGGTGTGGTATGCCCAGTCGCTCTTGGGACCCGTGGGGTGCAGACGCTCGTAGGCCTCGCGATCGTAGGTCTCCTCAAAGAGGATGTATGTGCCGATGCCCGCATCCTTCAAGCGGGTGTAGTTCTCGACGGTCGTCGCGGCGATGTTGACATTAACACGACGAATGGCACCATTCTTATGGTGTATCGAGTAGATGGTGTCGATAGACTCCAAGACATAATCTATGGGGCTCATTGTGGGGTGCTCGCCTGTCTCCAACGCCAGACGCTTGTGTCCCATATCCTGCAATGCGATAACCTCGCGACGTATCTCCTCCTGTGTGAGCTTGCGACGCGGTATGGTGCGGTTCTTGGCGTGATAGGGGCAGTAGACGCAACCATTGACACAGTAGTTCGAGAGGTAGAGCGGAGCAAACATCACAATGCGGTTGCCATAGATGCGCTCCTTAATCTGGCGCGCAATATGGAATATGCGCTCCTCAATCTCCTTGTCCTGTACCTCGATAAGCACGGCAGCCTCACGGTGTGAGATGCCCTTGCCCTCGGCAGCTTTTGTTAGTATCTCTTCGATTAGAGCACGGTCGTCGCGGTGCTCCACGGCATACTTCAACGTGTCGCGTATCTCGCCGTCGTGAATAAACTCGGCGGCATGCTCCGAGCGGGGGTTATATTCAATTGTACTCATAGACAGTAGTTTTTTTAATGTTCTTAGTATTTGTAGTCGCCACGCGACAGGTCGCAGTGGTAACCAATCTCGTTAAGCTCACGCTCCAAGGCGTTAAGGCCTTCGGCGGCCTCCTTGCCCCACGATGCCTTATTTTCGTAGATGGCATACTTGGCCCTCATGTCCGAGGGCGAGAGGTTGGGCATAACGACATTGGCTCCCGACAGTATGCCCATCTTGCGGCCGTCGGGATGGAGTGTCGCAAGGGCTGTGGTTGAGGGTATAAGTGCCTTGGGTAGCAGCAGGCGCGCTATGGCCACTGTGGCGAGGGTCAGACGTAGGTCGCCCGCAGGCTCCATGCCGAGGGGTGTGGCGTGATGTGGAAGGAAGGGCCCTATGCCGACCATCTCGCAACGCTTCGCGGCGATGAGTGCGAGATCCTCGGCGATATGATTTATGCTCTGTCCCTTTACGCCAATCATCATACCCATACCCACCTGATAGCCACAACGTTTCAGCGAGTCTATGCACGCCAAACGACCGGCAATACCACTTTGGCTGTCGGGATGCAGCGATGCGTATAGCTCCTCGTTGGCGGCCTCGTGGCGTAGTAGGTAGCGGTTTGCTCCTGCCGCTTTGAGATGTCGATACGACTCCTCGCTGCGCTCACCCAACGAGAGGGTGATGGCCACATCGGGGTAGGTGGTGCGTATGTTGCTTATGAGATCTTCGAGCCATGCGTCGGTGTGCGTGCCATCCTCGCCCCCTTGAAGTACGAAGGTGCGAAATCCGAGACGGTAGCCCTCGTGGCAGCACTCCATCACCTCGTCGGCCGTGAGACGGTAGCGTTCGGCGGTGCGGTTGCTGCGTCGTAGACCGCAGTAGAGACAGTCGCGACGGCAGTAGCTGCTGAGCTCTATGAGACCACGTATATATATGCCAAGTCCGAACTGCTCACGGGCAGTTCGGACGGCATAGTCGCGGAGAAGTTGAAGCAACGCATCGTCCAAGGTCGCTGCGCGTAGCAACTCCCCTAACTCTGTGGCGTCGAGCCTCTTACCTGACGCCAGATGCTCAACCGTCTCCTTCATATTCGTTCTAAATACTCGAACCTCTGAGGCCTATCGCTTTTGAAGTTCGTTGATAAAGGTCTTACGGCCGGTATCGTATGCTGTATGTACGCTCGGGCCAGAGATACATCCGCCGTCGCATGCCATAACCTCGATAAACTGTGCAGGGGCCTTGCCTGTCTTGCCGTATGCCTTCAACAGACCTACGTTCTTCTTGTTGAGACCTGCAATCTGCAATGTCGTGAAGTCAATCTTGCCGGCAACAAGCTCCTGAACGGCAGCGGTAACACCGCCATTCTCGGCGAAGCCGTGTGCCGAGCGGCACGATGCCTGACCAATGTCGTGGCGCAGGTTCTCGCTCATCTCGATACCCATACCCTCGAACATAGCGTGTATCTCCTCGTAGGTAAGTACGAAGTCAACCTTGCCTTCGAGACCCTCGCGACGTGCCTCCTTGCGCTTTGCGATACAGGGGCCTACGAAGACGAGCTTTGCGTTGGGATACTTCTCGCGTGCGATGTCCGAAGTGTAAATCATGGGCGAATATGTCGATGAGATATACTTCTGCAACTCGGGAGCGTGCTTACGCGCCATCTCCATGTATGAGGGGCAGCACGATGTAGTCATGAAGGGCTGACCCTCAGCCATCTTCTCGGCAAACTCGTGTGTCTCCTTCTCGGTTGTAACCTCAGCACCACGCGCTACCTCGATAACGTCCGTGAAGCCGATAGCCTTGATAGCACCATACACCTGGTCGGTGGGAGCCTCATACTGCGAGAGGATTGAGGGGGCAACCATAGCTACCACCTGCTCGCCGCGACGGATGCTCTGCAATACGTCGAATACCTGCGAAATCTCGAAGATAGCACCGAAGGGGCAGCTATTCATACACTTACCGCAGTAGATACACTTCGTCTCGTCGATATGCTCTACACCATACTCGTCCTTCGAGATAGCACCCACGGGGCACGACTCCTCGCAAGGTACGGGGATATAAACAACAGCGTGGTAGGGGCAAGCGGCGAAACACTTACCGCAGCTGATACAAATCTTGTGGTTGATGCGACCCTGCGAAGTCTCGGGGTCGAACTCGATGGCACCCTTAGGACAAGCGTGCTCGCAAGCGCGGGCTACACAACCGCGACAAAGGTTTGTGATGTCGTAGTTGGTGCGTACGCATGACGAACAAGCCTCGTCGATAACGCACATGATGTTATCCTTAATCTTGTTACGCTCCAAGGCCTTGCGAGCGTAGTCAGACAGGGGTGTGAGCTCGTCGGTTTCGTCGCGCATGTCGTAGCCCAACAGAGGCAGCGACTTGTACTTCCATACGGCGCGCTCCTTGTGGATACAGCAGCGACCACGCACCTGCGCGTTGCGGGGACTGAACTCGATAGGTACTCTGTCGATCTTCTCGACAAGCTGGTTTTCGTTCCAGAGGTTGATAAGCTTGGTGAGCAGTCTCTGGCGAACGATCATAACGTTATTCTTAATAGCCATACGATATGTTGTTTATTGTTGTTTTCGCTTAACCGAACAAAGGTAACTCTTTTTAGACCAAAATTCAAATTTTAACTCCATTTTTTTGCATTTAGAATACGATAATTTTTATTTGACCATATTCCTATTGTTGTTAGCCGTGTTCAACCTCTGTTTAGTCCTTCTCTATCTGCGAGGCGTAGTAGCTCCATGTCTGTGCCGAGATATACTCCTCGTACGATATGTTGGGCACCTTGATACGACGGTTGGGAATGTCGGCATCGAAGATGTGTGGATACGACACGGGGCGGTCGGGAATCATGCTGCCATTGCCCCCGCCATATGACTCTACGGTGGGAGGTGTTACGGCCAAACACCTGATTGTGGTTAGCTTTGGGCAGTTGGCATAGGCATCCTCGCCAATGGTCGTGGTGCCTGAGCCTATCGTGGTGTGTGTCATCGCCGAGCAGCCGTCGAAGGCGTGAGCCGCGATGCTCTGCAATGTGTTGGGAAGATGTGCTGCCTGCAACTTCGAGCACCCGTTGAACGCAAAGAGGTTTATCGACACGAGCTTATCGCCAAAATCAACCTCGCTAAGCGATTCGCATGATTCAAAAGCACCCTGGCCTATGCTTTTAACATTAGTCAGTGTTAGCTTGCTGCTGAGCGACTTACAACCATCGAAACAGTTGTAGCCTATCTCGGTGGCGGCCGTAGGTATGTTTACGCTATGAAGTGCACTACATCCATAGAATAGCTCACCTGGAAGAGCAGTGATGTTGTTGCCAAGCGATGCGCTTTGCAGTGCGCTACAACCCTCGAAGCACGAGCCGCCAATCTCCGTTACGCTCGACGGAATGGTTATGCTTGTGAGCGAGGTGCAGTTTACAAAGACACTCGAACTCAACTTCTTAACGCCATTGTTTATTGTTACCTGCGTGAGTTTCGGACACTTGGCAAAGGCTTTTGCGCCAATCTCCTGTACGCCACCACCCACGGTTACCTGCGTGAGCTTCGGGCACTCGCTAAGAGCCGCGAAGGCCACTTCGCTGACGCCGTTGCCCATCGTTACGCGCTCGATGGTGGGGTGCTTGCTGAGCCAATTCTCGAAGGTACCGGTGTAGCTGTCGGGTATGGTGAGGGTTTTGAGGTCGTCGAGGTACGAGAAGTCGTTGTGGTCGATGGTCGCAACGCCCTCCGGCACGCTAAGGTCGGTGATGAGCTCGCCATTGAGGTAGAGTGAGCGTGTCAGATATGTGGGATTGCATGTTTGAGTTCCGTCGTAATCAAATTCGATGTCGAACCACGCCTTCAAATCCTCAATCTCAACCCTTTGAAGAGCGGTGCAGTAGTTGAACGCCTCGCGGCCAATGTGCGTTATGCTCTTGGGGAGGGTGATGCTCGTGAGCGAGGGACAGTTGTAGAAACAGCTGCTACCGATGCGCTCCAAGTAGTCACTGAACGTAACCCTTTCGAGCGATATACATCCCTCGAATACGTTGTAGTCCAGTGCCGAAACGCGGTATGGAATAGCCACCTCAGAGAGGTGTGCGCAGCCCGCAAAGGCGTGGTGAGCAATGGTCGTAACCTTGTTGGGGATGGTTATGGTCTTAATCAACGAGCAACCACTGAATGTGTAGGCGTAGATGCCATCGATGTTCTTCGACAGGGTGATGCTGCGCAGGTTGCTACAATCTTTGAAACAGCTGCTTCCAATCCTCGTAACATTGTCGCTGAGCACCATGTTGCTCAGGGCTAAGCAGCCCGAGAATGCACCGTCGCCAATCTCTGTTACGCTATCGGGGATGTCGATTGATATGAGCGACTCGCAGCCCGCAAACAGGTAGTCGGGTATACGTTTTAGTGTAGAGGGCAGCTCGACGTTCTTCAACGACTTGCAGCCACTGAAAAGAGCACCGTTGAGCGATGTTATAAGCTCGGGGATGTTTACGCTTACGAGGCTCTCGCAGTCACTGAACACATAGCCTCCGAGTGATTCGAGACCATCGGGAAGGACTATGCTCTTCAACGACTTACATCCGGCAAATGCACCCTGAGATATAGATGTTACGCTGCTCGGTATCTCAATTTCGTTGAGCGACTCGCAGTTTGCGAAGGCGTCGTAGCGGATATTTTCGAGGGCTACGGGGAGTTTTACCGTTTCGAGCTCTTTGCACTCGGCAAAGGTCTCGTCGTCGATGGTTGTGATGAATGGCGGAAGCTCTACGCTCGTGAGCGTGTAACACATGTAAAACATGCGCGCGGGAATCTTGCGCAGGTCGCCATCAAAGAGTATTGTACCGACGCCCGTCTCACTGTCGTAGGTATTCGAGAGGAGTTGTGCACCATCGAAGTCGCTCGTGTCGTAAAGGTCAACGGGCTGACCATCCGAGGTGGTGTAGGTTATGGTGTTTGCACCCTCCATATCGGTACCCTCGGCCGCGAGGTTGAACGACCACCATTGGCTATCCTTGTAGGCCTGTAATGCCGATGCAGGGACTATCACGCGGATAGACTTTTTGTCGAGACCCTCGAATGTCGAGTATTCGAATATGGGAGGCTCGGTGGCGCGTATCTCAATAGTGTTTAGACTCTTGCAGTTGTGAAATGCCAAATTATCGAGGCTATACAACCCGCTGCCGATAGTAACCTTCGATAGATTGTCGCACTCCTCAAAGGCTCTCTCTCTGATATAGCGTACACGGTCGGGAATGACAATCTCGGTTATGCCGTCGCAGTCGCTAAGTGCGAGTTCGCCAATGTTGTAGATATTCTCGGTAAGGGTTATCTCGGTGAGGTTGTCGAGGTCGTGCATCGACAAACGGTCGAGATATACAGTCTCTTCGGGTGTGGTGTACTCGGTGAGGTTTGCTGCAGCCACCGAGGCCATGTGGATGCTATAACTCTCATCTGCGTATATCAGCTCGCGACCGCTCTCCGTAGCGAGGTGGCTCTCGAAGTGCTCCAAGGCGGGGCACGAAGCAAAGGGGTTGCCGTCGAATGCCTCTACGCAGTCGGGAAGTGTAACGCTCACGAGCGTTGGTTTGTCGGAGAAGGCACCGCCGCGGATGCATCGCACCTCACCCTCGATGTATATTGTACCTACGCCCTCATCGTAGCCCGATGATACTGCGCCGTCGTTTAGAGGCTCACCGTTGTAGCCGATAAGATATAACTCGATATTATCGCGTACCGAGATGGGGTTGTCGTCCGAGGTGGTGTAACGTATGTGGCAGGGTGTCGTTAGTGGGTCGTACTCATGCTGAACGATGAAGAGCTCTGTCTGAGAGCCATTGGCGGAGATAAAAGCCCATGTTGCCTCACGGACGTAATCTTCGCTGTGAGGAGCTATGTCGAAGATGACAAGCTCGGGCTCATCGCCTCCCTCGCCGCTGTAAGTAGAGGGTGTGCACCACTCCGACTCGTCGTTGCTGCCGATGAGTTCAAGGCTCCACGGGTGCTTGGTGCTCACGTATACCTCCTGCTTGCCACCTGCGGCATCGATGAAGATATCGCGGGGGTCGAGTTGTATATCGCCCTGAATAACATCTTGTATGGGGCCATCGATAGGTTTATCTTCCTGCTCGTTTTCCTTATTATCGATAAAGTCGTCGATAAATTCGCAACTCTGCAACGAGAAAACCATGGTGGCTACACATAGTAACTGTAAAAACTTCTTGATAACCATATTGTTGTGTATGTTTAATTATTTCGAATATTGCACCTGCGCGGGCGAATAGCGCGTATGTAATCACAAAGATAAGAAAAAATGTCTAATTCTGCAACGATAAATCAAAGTAGTTTACAGTTTGGAACATTTGTTGTGTGGGGCTCTGATGTTCAACAAAAAACAGTTTTAAGAGTATGAAAAAGATTCTTGTTCTTGCCGCAGTGCTTCTCTCGGCGGTTACGGTTATGGCGGCTATGCCGTCGCATGATAAGTCGCTTGACAAGCTCCCTGCGGCGTCGCGCGACTTCATTCATCGTTACTTCGCAGGCGACAAGGTGCAGAGCGTGAGCCACACCAAGATGGAGCATGGCGAGCACTACTTCGTAACCTTTACGAATGGCGATAAGGTGGCCTTCGATGCCCACTCGGGTAAACCTGTGTCGATACACTTGAAAAGTGGCGCAGTGTCCTCGAAGCTGATGCCTTCGAAGGTGCACGACTACCTGAATAAGCACTATCCGGGTGTGCAGGTCGTCTCGCTCGATAGCATGAAGGGTTGCTGCCGCATAGGGTTGAGTAACGGACAGAGCGTCTGCCTCGACAAGGAGGGTAAGGTTGTGAATAAGGCTTGCCCGAGGGATAAGAAGTGAAATTTAGGCCGCTGATTAGCGGCCTTTTCTATTTATTGTTATTGCAGAGGTCGCCCTGCACGGCACCTAAGCAATCTAACTGCTCGATGACGCGACGGCGTACCTCGTCGGGACGCATGCCGCCGAGGGGCGAGAAGCGTGTGAGGTGGCGGGGCGCAAGGCTTACCATGCGCTCAATGGCAATCGTGGGGCTGAGGCGACGGATGATATCCACGAGTAGCGATATGTAATCGTCGGCCGAGAAGTCTGCTGCGAAGAGAAAGCGTTCGGGGTGCTCCTCCCACTCGCGCTCGATGGGTGTATGGCGATATATTTGTAGCTGATGCAGCTTTACGAAGTCGACACCGAGGCTGTTTATCTCGCTCGTTGAGGCGATGATCTCGTCGCGGCTCTCGTTCGGAAGACCGAGTATGAAGTGCGCCCCGCAATCTATGTTGCGTGCCTTAGTTCGACTGACCGCCTCGCGCGTATCGGCGAAGGTGTGGTGGCGGTTGACGTGGCTCAGAGTGGTGTCGTAGACCGACTCGATGCCATACTCCACGGCGACATAATGCGTTGTGGATATATGCTCCAATAGGTCGAGTATTTCGGAACTAATGCAATCGGGGCGTGTGCCCACTATTATGCCGCCGATGGCGGGGTGTGCGAGAGCCTCGTTGTACAGCTGTTCGAGCTTCGATATGGGTGCGTATGTGTTTGTTCCTGCTTGAAAATATGCAAGATATTGGCTTGCCGTGCGTCGTCGGGCGGCGTGAAAACGTATGCCGCGGTCAATCTGCTCGGCAATGCTCGGCGAGGTGCGGCAGTAGTCGGGAGAAAATGCATCGCCACGACAAAAAGTGCAACCTCCTGTCGATAGCCTTCCATCGCGGTTGGGGCAGCTTAGTCCTGCGTCTATGGCGACCTTCTGCACACGTCCGCCGAGGCGTTCGCGCAAGCCGAGGCCATAGTCGTTTATCGCCCCTTGTCGCATGCTATAAATCTTGGAGACGTGCTACGGGTGATACCTCCAAAGAGCTAATCTCGCCCTGCAAGTAGCGGTAGTAGCCGGCTGTGGCAATCATCGCGGCGTTGTCGGTGGTGAACTTCAACTCGGGAAGGAATGTGCGCCAGCCGCGACGACGACCCGCCTCGGTGATACCCTCGCGAAGTCCCGAGTTGGCCGACACGCCTCCGGCGATGGCTATATCCTTGATGCCCGTGGCCTTCGATGCCTTTATCAGCTTGTCTACTAAAATCTTAACTATGGTGTGTTGCAGCGATGCGCAGAGGTCGGCTTTGTGCTTCTCGACAAAGTCGGGGTCCTCCTTCACGGCGTCGCGCAGCGTATAGAGGAACGATGTTTTGAGGCCCGAGAACGAGTAGTCGAACTCGCCATCGACGTGAGGCTTTGCAAACTTGAAGGCCTCGGGGTTACCCTCCTTGGCCAGGCGGTCTATAATGGGGCCGCCGGGGTAGGGTAGTCCCATAACCTTGGCGCACTTGTCGAAGGCCTCGCCCGCGGCATCGTCGATGGTCGTGCCTATAATCTCCATCTCGGTGGGCGAGTCAACGCGTACAATCTGCGTATGTCCACCGCTAACCAATAGACACAAGAACGGGAAGTCGGGGTGCGGAATATCGCGGTCGGGCATATCCACAAAGTGCGACAGGATGTGTCCTTGCAGGTGGTTGACCTCGACGAGCGGAATGTTATGCGCTATGGATAGACCCTTGGCGAACGATACGCCAACGAGTAGTGAGCCCAGCAGTCCGGGGCCTCGTGTGAAGGCTATGGCATCGACTTTGTCGATGGTCGTGCCCGCTTCGCGCAATGCCGTATCTACGACGGGGATGATGTTCTGCTGGTGGGCGCGCGATGCCAACTCCGGAATTACGCCTCCGTACTTCTGATGCACTGCCTGTGAGGCAATTACGTTCGACAGAAGAGTGCGATTTCGGATGACGGCAGCCGATGTGTCGTCGCACGATGATTCGATACCGAGAATTGTTATATCCATAGTCAACTCTTTTTTTAAGTTTTTTTCTATTTTATATAGAAAAATTATTACTTTTGTGAGTTAATTGCATACAAAGTGTAAACGTTTCAATGCGCAAAGTTATAAAAATATTGGCAATGGTGCTATCGACTATCGTTTTGTTGTCGATATTTTTGCCTATTTCTATCACTTTGCTGCTCAGCGTTGACTCTATTCAGAACTTCGTGGCGGGTAAGGCCGCAGAGTTTGCATCCGACTATCTATCTACGAAGGTCTCTATCGGGCGTATAGACTTAGACCTCTTTTCTCGCGTGCGAGTGCGCGATTTCTACGTCGAGGACTACGAGCAGGATACGCTGCTCTATGTGCGTGAGGCACGTGCCTCGTTCCGCAGCTTCGACATCAAGCGCACGGGACTGTGCATCTCGGATGCCGAGGCCACGGGTGCAGAGTTTCATCTTCGCGAAATGGCCGATGGCGAGCTGAATATCCGTCCCATCGTCAAGAAGCTCACGCGCCCCGATGGTAAGAGTGAGTTTAAGATGTATATCGACCATATCCACGCCTTCGATGCTCGCTTTACGTACGAGCGTCAGCAGCATCGCAACCCGGAGTATGGCGTGGACTACTTCGACATGGATATACGCAATATCGACGCATGCCTTAAAGATTTTGCTGTGGTTCACGGCAAGGTGTGGGGCGATGTTGTGGAGCTCGCGGCCGAGGAGAAGAGTGGCTTTGTGCTCGGCGACCTTACGGGATACTTCTTTGTCGATAAGGGCATTATCCGCTTTGACCATATCGTAGCGCAAACCGAGAAATCGCTTGTCTACATACCGTCGTTGTCGTTGGAGGGCGGAAGCTGGGAGTGCTACCAACACTATATTGACGATGTGCGTATGGTCGGCAGCATCGAACGCACGATGCTCTCGACGGATGATGTGGGCTACTTCGCGCCGGGTCTCAGAGAGTGGCACACCACCATTCGCGATGTTGAGGCCACGTTCGATGGCGTGGTGCGCGACTTTACGGGCGAACTGCTCAATGCCAAGATAGGCAATCGTACGACGGTTGCAGCCGATGTACATATCATTGGTCTACCCGAGTGGCAGACGTCGAAGTATATCGTTGGCGTTGAGAGGCTGCATGCCGATGCCAAGGATGTGCTTACCGTGGTGGAGGACGTTACCAAGCGCAAGTTGCCACCCGCCGTGGAGGATATCGTGCGTCGCGCGGAGTGGGCCGATGTGAGAGCGACGTTTGGCGGCTACCTCGATGCCTTCCGTGTGGCGGGTAGCGCAAAGACGGCGCAGGGCGACCTCTCGGCAGATGTCGATTTAAGGCGTAGTGCGAAGAGCAGATATACCATATCGGCAAGTGCTGTTACCTCGCAGCTCAACGTGGGTGGTCTTATCGCGAAGTCGGCCCTGGGAGGTCTCGATGCCACAATCACGGCAAATGGCGCGATTGAGGGTGGTAACATTGTGGCTCAGGTCGATGCCGCGGTCGATAGATTTAGACTCGGCGGCTACACCTACTCGGATATTGATATAGATGGCGAGATTAATGGCAAGGAGTACTCGTTGGTGGCCAATGTGGCGGACGAAAATCTCAGTTTCGACCTCTACGGCTTGGTTAATATGACCGAGGAGGTTAAGACCTATGATGCCTCGCTTATGCTCAACCGTGCCGACCTGCATGCCTTGGGTATCAACAAGCGAGATAGCGTGTCGCTGCTCTCGGCGATGGTGGGTCTGCACGCCGAGGGTGCTACGCTCGACGATATGTCGGCCGAGATAAGTATTGCCGATGCCGAGTATCTCTACCCCGAGGGAGAGCTCGCCAGCGACCTGCTCACCGTGGAGATTAACGGTGGCGACGCTCGCAATGGTGGCGATAACCTCAAATATGTGGGTATCACGTCGGAGTTCTTCAATGCCCAATTCCAGAGCCGTATGCCCTACAAGGCGATGGGTACCTACCTCTTCAACTCGCTCAAAACATACATACCGTTGCTCTACGATAGCACGGCCACGACAGCACCCGTAACATTGAGCAGTGGTGCTGCTTCCGAATACTCGATATTGCAGTTTACGGCGGGCGAGAATATCAATGCTCTGCTTGCCCCCATTGTCGGAGGTGTGATGATAGCCCCCGAGACGACGATGCGCATGATGTTCAACCCGTCGAATAACCTCATATCGCTAAACGCCAAGTCCGAGGCGTTGGAGTATTCGGGAGTCATCATGGCCAATGCAGAGATTGATATCAATAACCGTAGCGACTCGCTCTCGATGTGGGTCAACTCGTCGGGCGTCTACTTCGGCTCGCGTCTGGTTATGCCCAACTTCTCGATTACGGGCGGTGCGCACGAGAATCGTATCACCCTCACGGCGGGCTTTAACGACCGCCAAAACCGTCAGTCGGGTATGCTCGGAATGAGTGCTAAGTTTAGTCGCAATGCCGCCAACCGACGCTCGGTGCATATCGACATCACACCGTCGCATTTTACCACCGCCACGCAGCAGTGGAAGCTCTCGTCGAAGGGTATCGATATCGACTCGTCGCGTATCAGCGTTCGCGACCTCCGCATCGCGCGCCCCGAGCAGTATCTGGTCGTGGATGGCGTAGCGTCGCGCTCGCGAAACGACTCGATACGTCTCACGCTCTCGAACTTCGACCTCTCGCCACTCTCGGCCATAACGTCGCGCATAGGCTACGACATCGAGGCGCGCTCGAATGGCTATGCCACCGTCAAGTCGGCATTGCAGGGTCAGGAGATTGAGGCACGTATCGACCTCGACTCCATACGCGTAAACAATATCGCCGCACCCCCGCAGCTCATCACCTCGCAGTGGGACTTCGAGCAAAATCGTGCGCGCGTATTCATCTACGACCGTCAGTTAGGCGATACCGTGATACGCGGATACTATCGTCCGCAGGGTAATCGCTACTTCGCACGCGCCAACCTCAAACGCATCAAGGTAGAGCTTATATCGCCATTCTTAAAGGGTATAATCTCCGATATCGATGGTCTTGCCGATGCCGAGGCGCGCATCGAGGGCGAGGGCCGCAGGGCTACGCTCAATGGCTATGCCAAGCTCTCGGACATAGGTGCTACGGTCGATTATACGAAGGTGCGTTACATGGCACCCACGGGCGAGCTTACAATCAAGGATAACCATATCTACGCCCACTCCATACCCGTCTACGACAAGGATGGCAACGTGGGACACTACAACATGGATCTCAACCTCGAACACCTCTCGAACGTGGTCTACGACATCTCGATAGATGCCGATAAGATGCTGGTGCTCGACACCGACTCGAAGGATAACGACCTCTTCTACGGCCACGTCTTCGCCTCGGGTATGGCGCGTATTGCGGGCGACAAGCGAGGGTTGAAGATGGATATAGAGGCTAAGAGTGAGGATAACTCCACCTTCTTCATGCCTCTCTCGGGTAAGGAGGATGCCGCCTATGCCGACTTCGTGGTGTTCAAAGAGGCGGATGTCGAGAAGCCCGATACGTCGGCCTTCCTCACGCGCCGCATGATGGCCTACGAGCGCAAGTATCGCGCTGTAAATACGCTCGGCAGTGTGATGGATATTGATATGAGCTTCGACGTGCAGCCCAATGCCGAGATTCAGCTGGTCATCGACCCTACGGTGGGCGATATCATCAAGGGACGTGGCCACGGACAGCTCGATATGCACTTTGTGCCCAAGGCCAACATCTTGGAGATGCGTGGCGAGTACACCATCACCGAGGGTACCTACCTCTTCACGTTGCAGAATATATGGAACAAGAAGTTCACCGTGGAGCCCGGCTCGACGGTAACATGGACGGGAGACCCCATGGGTGCGATGCTCAACATCAATGCCGTGTACAACGTTAAGGCCTCACTCAAACCACTGCTCGGTAACTCGATGCAGGGCTACGATATGTCACGCGCTGTGCCTGTCGATTGTTATATCAAGCTGACCGACGAGCTGATGTCGCCAACGGTAACCTTCGATGTGCAGGTGCCCAACGTCGCGCCGGAGATACAGACCGTCATACAGTCGGCACTTAACGACCAGCAGGCCATCGCCACGCAGATGTTCTGGCTCTTGGCCGCCAATACGTTTAGTGCTGAGGATACGGGAGCTATGGGTGCTTCGCTATCTGCCACCACGGGCTTCGAGTTGCTCTCAAATCAGTTGAGCAACTGGCTCTCGGGCGACGACTACAACATCGTCTTGCGCTACCGCCCGCGTACCGAACTTACAGGAGATGAGGTCGACCTCGGCTTCTCGAAGAGCCTCTTCGACAACCGTCTGCTCTTGGAGGTTGAGGGTGGCTACCTGTCGGATGCCTCGGCGCAGGCTACCGAGAATGCCTCGAACTTCGTGGGTGAGGCATTCGTTACATACCTTATCGACCCCGATGGCTCGTTCCGCTTCCGCGGTTTCACGCAGACTATCGACCGTTATGGCGAGAACCAGGGTATGCAGGAGACGGGCGTGGGACTCTATTATAGCGAGAGCTTCAACACCTTCAAGGAGCTTGGACAGAGCCTCAAACGACGCTTCGTAAGCCCTGCACGACAGGCCGAGCGCGAGAAGGCGCGCGCCGAACGTCGGGAGCGTAGAGCCGCGAAGCAGGCGAAACGAAGTGGCGTGCCGACGGTAAACGAGACGGTCGATATGGGTGGCGAGGAGATACCCTTTGTCGAGGATGCCGACATGCTCGACTAATGTGATAGCGGCAATGTGTGCCGCGACGAGTGATGAAATGATAATAGAAATAAGATAACTAAAACTTAAACAACTATGATTAAACTACTTAATGTTGCCACAGCGACGACTGTGGAGGGTGCTGAGCTTACGCAGGCACAAATCGACTCATTGGCCCTTGCCGAGCAGGCTGCGGCACAGGCAGCCCAGCAGAGCGCAGCCGAGAACCTCTCGATAGGTTTTTGGGACTTGTTCATGGGTGGTGGATGGCTCATGTGGGTTCTTGTTGCTCTGGCGGGCATGATGATTTTCATCTTCGTGGAGCGATTTATCGCTATCCGCAAGGCTACGACCATCGACAACAACTTCATGAATCGTATCCGCGACTATATCTCGGAGGGTAACATCGCTGCGGCTATCGACCTCTGCCGTCGTACCGACTCGCCCGTGGCTCGTATGATTGAGAAGGGTATCGAGCGTATTGGCCGTCCTATGGGCGACATACAGAGTGCTATCGAGAATGTCGCCAATGTTGAGGTTGCGAAGCTCGAAACGGGACTTCCGACACTCGCCTCAATATCGGGTGGTGCGCCTATGATTGGTTTCTTGGGTACGGTAGTAGGTATGGTGCAGGTCTTCATCGACATGTCGGCCGGCACGTCGGGAGGTATCGAGATTCAGCAGCTCTCGTCGGGTATGTATGTAGCGATGGTAACCACCGTAGGTGGTCTTATCGTGGGTATCCCTGCATACTTCGGCCATAACTACCTTGTGGCACGTATCGAGAAGCTCATCTTCCGCATGGAGGCTACGACCATCGCCTTTATGGATATTTTGAACCAGCCCGTACAAAAATAATTGAGAGACTATGGCTATAAAACGCAGTTCAAAGGTAAGCACGGAGTTCTCGTCGTCGTCAATGACCGACCTTGTATTCCTGTTGCTTATATTCATGGTGCTGGCCACGACGATGATTAACCCGAATAACTCGGTTAAGCTCACCTTGCCGTCATCGTCGAGCACGGAGGGTGATCCCTCGACCATATCGCTCTCGGTTGTGGCCGACATGCAGGGCGAGTCGGGCTATGCCTATGTCATCAACAGCGATGCTCCCTGCTACTCGGTATCGGAGGTGGCTGCGGCACTAAAACTCAAATATGAGCCCTTTGTGGAGCGTCCCGAGGAGGAGCGTCCCATCATCTCGTTGCGCTGCGACGAGAAGGTTACGGTGGATGCCTTAGTCGAGATTATCGACCTCACGCGCGACCAGAAGTATAAGATGGTGCTTGCAACCAAAGATAAGAAGTAATGGAGTATTACGATCCCATAGACCATACATCGAGACGTTATGCCGCTATGGCCACCGCCGCGGTATTGGCCGTATGTGGCTTGGTCATGTGGCTTGGTGAGGTTGCTGTGCACCCCGTAGAGCGACCTATGCCCCCCTATGAGATTATCTTCGAGGCGTTGACCGAGGAGGTCGAGGAGCCGCGCATGCACACTGCACCCGCACCGTCGCGCGATGTGCGCTATGATGTGCGTCCGGCGCATGTTGAGGAGTCGCGCAGCGAGTCGAGTGTCGAAAATTCGGGCGAGGCCGAGAAGACACAGACCCTAAACCCCAATGCACTCTTTAAGCCCACCGTCGGAAATGTCGACGAGACGGTGGCGGCGGGCAACCGTCTCGCCCCCGATGGCGATAAGGAGAGTAGTCGAGGCTCGGGTGCTGGTTACAACCTGCAAGGTAGCGACCAGCTCGATGCGGGTCTGCGCGGACGTGGTCTGCGCGAGGCTCTGCCACGACCTCAGGCCAACTTCCAGAGCGAGGGCACGGTGGTGGTGAGTGTGGTTATCGATGGCGAGGGTAATGTTACCTCGGCGACGATACGTCAGCAGGGCACGACCACCAACGACACCGAGCTACGCAATAAGGCTCTTGCCGCCGCACGAAAGGCTAAGTTCCGCCCGAGCGACAGATTGTCGCAGGGAGGTACCATAACCTATGTATTTACGCTAAAATAGAGTATTTTAACCATGAAACGATTGCTTTGTGTCGTTGCTATGCTCGGCATGTTGTTAAGCACCCATGCTGTCTCTGCCGAGGAGCCGCAAGGAGCCGTTATCGAGTTCCGCACCAAGGTCTTTGACCTCGGCACACTCACGCAGGATGATGATAGACAGATGGTGCGTGTGCCCTTCACGAATGTGGGCGATGCTCCACTTGTAGTCTTGGAGGTGCGCACGTCGTGCAGTTGTACCACGGTGCAGTATGAGCGTCGAAAGATTATGCCCTCGGAGCAGGGAGTGTTGAACATATCGATGGACCCCTCGAAGGCCCCTACGGGTAGCTTCTACCGCGTGTTGCAGGTCATATCGAACGCCACGCCGAGCCCCGCCAACCTGACACTTAAAGCAGTTATCGAATAAAAACAGAGATATTATGAACGTAGCACGTCTGACATTTAACCCCATACAGGAGAACACCTACATCGTATGGGACGATACGAAGGAGTGTATCATCATCGATGCCGGTAACTTCTCGGCAAAGGAGGATGCAGCACTTACCGACTTTCTGAATAAGCATGACTTGCGCCCCACGATGGCCGTAAATACGCATGGCCACTTCGACCACGCTATGGGTGTGGCCTACGTCAAGGAGACCTACAACGTGCCCTTTGCATGCTCTATGAAGGACTCGTTTCTTACCGAAAAGGCTGTCGAGAGCGGTATGATGTTCGGTGTGAAGTGTGCCCCTGTGCCCGCTATCGACATCGACCTGGATGCGACTGACGTAATCACCTTTGGCAACACCACGTTGCAGGTTATCAAGACCCCGGGACATACGCCCGGCCATGTGGCACTCTACAATGCCGAGCATAAGATGCTCTTCACGGGTGATACGCTCTTCCGCGAGAGCATCGGACGCACGGATTTGCCCGGTGGCGACTACTCGTGGATTATGCGCTCTATATTGGAGCAGATACTCCCCCTGGGCGACGACACGACCATCTATCCCGGACATGGCGATAAGTCGGATCTCGGCCACGAGACGCTCTACAACCCCTTCATCACCGAGGTACTCAACAACGAGATAAACTATAAAGGATAGAGTATGCGTATTGATATTATCACCGTTGTGCCGGAGCTCTTGGCCTCGCCTCTGAACGAGTCTATATTGAAACGTGCGCAGGAGTCGGGACATGCCGAGATATATGTGCATAACCTCCGAGACTACACCGACGATAAGCGTCGTACGGTAGACGACTACCCCTTCGGTGGTGAGGCGGGTATGGTCATGAAGATTGAGCCCGTGTTTCGCTGCATCGAGAAGTTGAAGTCGGAGCGCGACTACGACGAGATTATCTTCACCTCGCCCGATGGTGTGCGCTACGACCAGCACGAGGCAAACCGTCTCTCGCTGATGAAGAACATAATCATCCTTTGTGGCCACTACAAAGGTATAGATTATCGTATTCGCGAGCACCTCATCACGCGCGAGATATCTATTGGCGACTATGTCCTGACGGGAGGCGAGCTTGCGGCATGCGTCATCGCCGACTCCGTCGTACGCATCATACCGGGTGCTATTGGCGACGAGGCCTCGGCACTCACGGACTGCTTTCAGGATAACCTGTTAGCCCCGCCCGTATATACGCGCCCTGCGGAGTTCAACGGCTGGAAGGTTCCCGAGGTGTTGCTATCGGGCAACTTTGCCGAGATAGAGAAGTGGCAGGACGAGCAGGCGTGGGAGCGCACGAAGAGTCTGCGTCCCGACCTATTGCCCTAAGGGTTGTTGCATATAATAAGGGGAGTGGCTAACATTTTAAGCCACTCCCACTCTTTTATGCCTATATGTGTTGTGCTGTTCGCCTATTTTATATCGAAGTCGAGCAACACCTTGTCGCCTACCACCAAGCGGTAGTTGTCGCCCGCTTTAACCTCAATCTTCGCGGGTGAGCCCAAGAATATTAGGTCGCCTATGCGTAGTGTCATAGCCTCCGAGAGGTGGCCGACGACGCTGTCGGCCGTGAAGCGCATATCCGCAATATTTATGCGTGCGCGCTCCTCGCCGTTAACATAGAATATAGCACCCTGCAATGCGGCATCGCGTGGTAGTGTGTTGAGCGATAGTGCCGACGAGTGGTCGAAGCCTACCGCCTCGTCCCAGGGCAAGCCCTCGCGGCGTAATGCGCGCAGACGCTCCTCGGCAGTGAATACCACGCCACCCATTATGGCATCGTAGCAGCGTGTGGCAAAACGCTCGCTCACGCACTTCGCCAAGCGCGATATACGCAGGACAATCTGTGGCTCGGCGACCATACTACCCAACGTATCGGGGATGTAGAAGGCGTCGTTGTTGCGCAATAGTGCTGTGTCGGCTTTCAGGTAGAAGCGTGGCGCATCGCCCTCGTGGGTGTAGTTGTTTATGATGTTTATAAGTTTCATTATCGCTGTTTTAGTGAGTTTACCATATCCTCGGCAAAGCGTTGCGAGGCCCCTGCACCGCCCATTATGCCGCGCAACTCTTCGAAGTCGTTGAGCATGCGCTCTCGCGCCGAGCCTCCCGTGAGTATCGCGCCGAGCTCGTTGCGTGCCTCTGCGATGTCGAACTTCGAGCGCACTATCTCCCTTACGGCCTCACGTCCGAGGTTGAGGTTTACGAGCGATATGTAGGGCACCTTCAATACGTAGGGACGTAGCTTCTCGTATAGCCATACTGTGTGATACAGCACCACCTCGGGTGTGCCTATGAGTGCTGTTTCGAGCGTCGCCGTGCCCGATGTTACCACCGCAGCATCGGCCACCGAGAGTAGCTCGTAGGTCTTGTTGCAGACAAAGGCAATATTGCTTTGGTTGAGATACTTGTCGTAGTATTCGCGCTCAATCCACTCTACGCCGGCAAGTACGAAGTTGTGCGATGGGAACTCGCGTGCGAGGGCCACCATGTTGGGTAGGTTGTCGCGTATCTCGGAGCGTCGTGAGCCGGCAAGCAGTGCCACGATAGGCCTGTTATCGAGGCCGTTAGCCTGGGCGAAGGTCTCTCTGTCGCCCCACGAGGCGCGTTGCGTTTCGATGGCGTCGACAAGCGGGTTGCCGTGGAAATGGGGCTCTATATCCCATTTCGGGAAGTAGTGCTGCTCGAAGGGGAAGATGCAGTAGAGCCTATCGACATACTTGCGGATACTCTTTGCGCGGTATTCGCGCCATGCCCACACCTTGGGTGCTATGTAGTAGTAGACGCGCAGCCCGGCCTGGTGTGCGAACTTAGCAATTCGCATGTTGAAGCCCGGGTAATCTATGAGTATTACCACGTCGGGGGCGTAGGCGAGGATGTCATCCTTGCAGTGCTGCATCTGACGGCGTATTGTCGAGTAGTTTTTCAGCACCTGTCCGATGCCGAAAAACGATGTGTCGCGATAGTGCATGACGAGGTTGTCGCGACCTCCTATGCCGGCCATCATGTCGCCACCCCAGAAGCGAAATTCGGCCTCGGGGTCGCTGGCGCGTAGGCCACGCATAAGATTTGAGCCGTGCAAATCGCCCGAAGGCTCACCTGCGATGATATAATATTTCATACTTATATATATTATATTAGCACAAAGATACTCATTTATTCCGAAATGCCTACACGACATCCGTAATTTATCAATTTGCTATCGCTTGTGCCGACGTCGATAGGCTGCGGGCGAGAGCCCTACGATGCGGCTGAAATATTTGCCGAAGAAGGACTGCGACGGGAAGTTGAGGTCGTAGGCTATCTGCTTCACCGTGCGCTCGGTGGTGCATAGCTGTGTCTTGGCGTCCAAGACCACATACCGCTCTATCCACTCCACGCCGCTGTGGCCGCTCGCCTGTTTTACCGCTGTCGAGAGGTGCTTGGGTGTCAGCCTCATGCGCTCGGCGTAGTAGCCTATGTCGCGATGCTCGCGATAGTTGGCCTCGACCATACGCAGAAACTCGTCTGCGATTTCGGCCTTACGGCTCTGTCGCAGTGGCGTGTCGCACTCGTGCAGAAAGTATCCTAAGCCGAGAAAGAAGGCGTGCGTGAGCAGCCGCAGTATATCCAATCTGTGGGGGTTGCTCTCTATGGGGATAAGATTTTTGCACATGCTGATGTAGCCCTCCAACGACTCACGTGCGCGCTCGGTGAGGGTGGTGTGCGGGTGCTCCGCGACGATGGTGCGTAGGTTGAAGGTGTTGCCTAAGCCGATGCTTTGCGTAAACTCCTCGTCCATGAGTATGTACACGGCGTCGAAGTCGTCGCTGACGTCTATCAGTTCGGTTATCTGGTTGGGCAGCACGATGAAGAAGCTATCGGCCCTCACCTCAAATCGGCGGGTGTTTATGCAGCCTGTGCCGTGGCCCGCGCGACAATATAGGGCTACGACCAGAGGCGAACGATATGGGTGGTTGGGTAGTACCATGAAGGTGGCACCCTCGACAATGCTGAACGCATCGCCTACGGTGTATATCTCGGCGTAGTGGCCGTCGTGCAGGTAGCTGTTTACGGCACTCAATATTGCGGTACTCATAAGCTTTATTGTGTTAAAATATCCCTAATGCTCCACAAATATAGTAATTTTAGTGTTAATGAGCTATTATTTCGGAATAACACTCCAACTTTTCGGAATAACACACCTTTCCTAATAGCTGCGTAGGAGTTAATTTTGCAGTCGGAAAAACAATTAAAACATCTATATTATGGGGAAGAACAATAAGAAGAGCATCAAGAGTGGTGTGGTAAAGACCTACACAGGTATTGAGAATGCCGTTGTTGGTAGCTACAAGGCTATCGAGCGGGGTGTTGTTTCGGGCTATAAGGCCGTGGAGAGTGCCACAGTAGAGTCCTATAAGTCGATTGAGGATTCGGCGAAGAACATGGGCCGTAGCCTTGTTGAGGAGTATAATCGCCAGAGGGACAAGATGAAGAGCGACGATAAGGAGTAGATGCGCGAATAGTGTTTCGCTCACAAAGAGCAGTGGAGTGGCTAAGATTTTAGCCACTCCACTGCTCTTTTTATCTAGTGTCCTGCTCGACGGCATTGTCGTAGTCGGCATCCGTGATGTCTGGTCTTGCATCGCAATAATGCTCTTCACAATCACCGTTCTCTATATCTTTCTCACAAGATACTATTATTGCAGATATAGCGCACAACATCACCAAAAGAGTAGACGCCAACTTTTTCATAATTAAGCATGTTTAATTATTGATGTCATATATAATATCTGTTTACCTATGCGGGTCTATTACCTCTTCAACCTTTACATATATATTTTTATTTTGACCATCCTGAAAAAATAGCAAGTTATCATCGACACCCAAAATCTGGTACTCTATCGTAGTCTTATCCATCCTTAGATAGAGCACCGAGGAGGCAATGTCATAATTCCAGACAAAGTCTATATGAAAATCTTCCTCGGATAAAATAGAGCACCCGAAAGAGTGAATTGCACCTGTACCATCTGCGTTGAAGGTGTAGTAATCTCGCGATATGCCATCATAATACATCTCGTCTGTGGCACAAACCACACCAAGCACATTGCCATTTTCGCTATCACATCGAGCACATGTATCGAGATGCCACGTGCCGATAATATGTGTTGCAAATTTTGAGCGTCTGAAATCGCCAATCCGCTCTGTCAGCCTCGCAAATTTTCGTTCAACACACTTGCAGTGCACGGAATCGCAATCCATAGCCTTGAAGATATATCTATCACCACCATATACATCTATGATGATATAATCATCATCGGTAGCCACAATCTTTGCCTGCATTAGGCTCTTCCCTTTTATGATAAAGAGGCTAACTTCGCCATCGTTGCACGAATAAGCGTACTTCAAGGACTCCTTATTCCACTCTTCATCTTGCGCACGCAAGGTATATATGGTCAATTCCCTATCTGAGAAACAAATAATAGGCATTTCGCTTCTTCGGTTTAACGTCTCCCCGAAATCGCATACTACGCGTTCAATCTCTGTGAAATCGCCATTATATTTGAAATGTGCACTGAGTTGCCAACAGACAAACCATGTAGACACTGTCGCTCTATTTACACTATAATTTTCTTTATCGGCATTTCTCATCATCTCATCCACGCGCATAGCTGCTTTGCCTCTCACATCAAAGTCATCACCCGCAACATCATACCTTTGAGGCGCACACGAGCACGCCACGACGCATAGTATCGAGTATACACAAATATGAAATAGACGCTCCATACTACATGAGGTTAATTAATTAAACATTTACGCGTCCACATTTCCGAAAACGAGTGCTCAATGCCTCTATGGGCATTGGGCCGAAGAGCGACGCTCTACAATCTGAAACCGAAGCTCACGTATAGGCCGCACGAGTAGCCCAGCTCTCTCTTGTAGGAGTCTTGGAACTGTATGCCCAAACCTACGTAGGGCGATTTGCCCATGTGGCACTTTACGCCGACCTCATACAGCATATAGCCCCAGTCGCCCAAACACGAAGCCTGAATCTTGGGCGATACGCTCCAATATATCTGCTCTTTGCGCCCAAAGGCATACTCCGGAGCCAAGCCGATAAGCAGTTGGTTGTCATATCTCTTGTCGCCGTAGAGTGTTGTATTTCCCGATATGGGGAGGTGGATAGACCATTTGTCGTCGAAGTGGTAGCCGAAATTAGCCGTTACGGTCAGCGCATTGTACTGAGGCTTGGTAAATGCAATCTGACAGCCTGTCTCAGCCGAGAATGAGCCGTGCGCACCACCTCTATCTGCTGTCTGCGCTGATGCAGATATAGCGCACATCATCACCAAAAGAATAGATACCAACTTTTTCATAATCAATAGCAGCGTTTTATTGTTGATGTTATTAAATATTTTCTCGCGCCCCTCCGAATACGGAATATCGGGGATGGGAGGCTGCTTGGGGTAGCATGCCTCCCTCCCCGATAGAGTTTTATTGTCTAACGACTACTCTTGTGCGGTCTGCTTCTTGACGAATATTTCGCGGCAATAGTGCGTGGTGTCGATGTCATATATAATTACTGCATTATCGATGGAATAATTGTCTATGGGCATAGCGCAAAGCAACCTACTGCCAATCTATCTTGGGCGCAAGGTTACCACCAGAGTGCTTGAAGCGGGGGTATTCTTGTCGTTAAGGTTTGACTCCTTATGACCGGTGATGAATGTAACCGCCAACTCCTTGGTGAGTTTTGTTGCATCCACCTCTACCTCGTAACCGTAGAGTCCGTTCTCCAACTCCGTAAAAGATAGGGTTTGCCACGTCTGTAAATCGTCCGTTGAGAGCGTAATGTTCGAGAATAGTCCTTGTGGTGCATCATCGCAGTATGCCGAGAAGTTTGCCATGCCTCGTACATTAGCGTCGGGAGCTTCGGTATATTTGCCCTCGATGACAAAAGTATTGTTCTCGGCATCGATGTCTACAACCATCTCATTCTTCACGAACTCAAATGAACCAGTGTTGACTAAGCCGGGCCACTCATCTTTGCACGATGTCAGTGCCATTACCTGGCACAAAAGTGCAATCCAAAAAAATTTTTTCATAGATGTATGGTTTATAAATTATTTTTTCGTGATTACAAATCTTATCAACACCTACTCCTCTGTCGGTGTGTAGCCCTTGGGGTATTGTATAATTCGCGTATTAGCACAACCCATCCAACAATAATCTAATACAATGATTCTTATATATTCCGTATCATTTTCCGTAATATCAACCCTGAATTTACACTCCTCGGTATGCACTACCCTAAACCACTCTATTACTTCATCGAACGGGAACTCAAAACCGTAGCTTTCGCGCAAATATTCCCCCGTCATAGGGTTTCCAACAATAGGATCTCCTGTTTGAGCATCCCTGTAAGTTAAGAATACCCTGATGTTATCCCTTCCTGGCTGAGGCTCTTTCTGCAATGTTATATCAATGCTCTGCGCTTGATAGTCGATATACGCCTCCTTAACATCAGGTTTCGCTGTGCAATAATGATCTGTTGAAGGGACTTTCTCGCAAGAACCCGTAATAATCGATAGTATTAAAATCGCTAATATATAATATAACTTTTTCATAATTAATAGTTATGTTTAATTATTTATGTCATATATAATTACTGCATTATCGATAGAATAATTATCAACAGGGCAGTCCTCAATGCTACGCGTGATTGCATTATGGCTATCGAAAATACCAGAGTAGAAGTAGCCGTCTCTATCACCTTCATAACCCCAGTTACAATGGATAAATGTGTCCTCATCACCAGTTTCAACACTCACACCATATCTATTAACCTCAACGCCATCCACATACTCTACGTAAACTTTATTCGCATATCTCTCACACCTACGTTTGCCATCTATTACCCATACATGACCGCCATCACCTGCCGTACAGTATCCTTCAATATAAATTGGTAGCTGTCTATCAAACAGCATTAAATTTATTAAATCATCGCTATAATCACATTTAGTAGGTTCTATAAAGTTGTATTCACGTAGGAATCTTCGTGCTTTTCTCCAACTTAGTCCTACTGCTCCATTTGATTTAGGGGTAGCATCTGATGCATCGAAAATAGCCCTATGCAATTTAGCAAACTCATCACATTCATCCTCTGTACACTTATATATAGTTTCAATTCCGCCTATTTCTAATCTATCATAAGCATACGACTGCTTTAATACACCCTGATCAATCCTGTACCAATTAATCAGTTTTCCTGAAATTACATCGGGTCCAAATCCTCGTTCATTCTTACAATAGGTCAAAATTTGCGCTAACGCAACAACACCACATCCTGCATAGTACTTTACGCCGGTATTGGGATTTACATCATAATCATCATTAAACGGAGTACCCTGATTATAGTGGCTATATAGTAGCGGGCCTATGCCATTTTTGGGAACCCAACTATATGATTCTGTACGAATCACCGTATAATCGTCATTGGGGTTATCGTTCTGTCCGCCATTATTACCTCCGCCACCACCTGTGCCAGGCGTTAAACCGTTATCGGGGCCAGGTGTAGGTGTAGGAAATGTCATATAGCTTATGATGTTTTCCAGTGGGGCGGTATTTATTGGCTCAGATTCAACCAATGAAGAGCGTGTTTGTAATAGTTCTGTATTGCCGTTCATACTTTGCCAAGCATCCTCAAAATCCGAAAGAGCCAAATCGCCACCATTCATTATAGCCAATATGGGTGGCAGGTTTTCGCTTGCACCAAGAATAGCTGAACGTCTACGCCCCAAATTATCCTCAATGTTTACGATGTAAAAACTATTTTGTAGAGCCTCTTCGTCAATCTCGGCACGTGTAACGCCAATTATATCCTCAATGCTTACCAACTCTTGGCTAAGGATATTATAAGTCAGTTCGCCTGAACGTGTCTCATCACTCTCGTCCATTGCTGATAACATTGAAAAGAGACTTGATACAGCACTTTCAGGGTTTACTAACGAAGCATCATCTGCCCCCAAAACTCTAAACTCGGGCTGTTGAGTTGTTGTTACAGCCTCCTCTTTAACACATGCGTACGACAGCATCAGTACGAGTGTTAGACAAAAGTAAGAAAATTTTTTCATAACATCAAACTTTTATGTTAATAAGTAGTCTTGGCTATGTGGTAAACGCCATGTTGATGATGGTCGCTGTATCCTGAAATGCACATATCTATTGCGAGGTGTACCTTATATATATAATATATTGCCCTCTCGCAAACAAGGATACCGAGGATGGTGCGGTGTCTTGGGGGAGACTTAACCGCCCATCCCCTTTGTATCCCGAAGAGTGTTTGTGGCGCCAAAGAGCGTTGTGCTAAATGAGTACGCTCGATGCTTTATAGCTCGAAGACACCGCTATAAGTGCCGTAGTCGGTGGCAATCTCCACGATGTAGTAGCCACCATCGCCCGAAAGAAGCATAGCCACCGAGCTCAAACCCGATGTTGTGTCGCTCCATGCCTCGCCCGTGGTGAGGTTCGTAACAACGATATCGGCCGTGCCGAGGTCAATGTTGAAATCGATGGTCAGCATACCATTGTAGTACTGCGCAGTGATGTCGTCGCCAACAATCTGCTTAGGTCGAATGGGCGGTTTTGGGCCCAATACGGGACGATTAATAGGGACAATGACCAGCGACGAATCAATTGCAGAATTGGCAAAACTTGCGCTTGCGAGCAACAACGCCACAAGCATAAAAAACAATCTTTTCATAACTTTGAATTTAGGTGTTGGTTTTATTGCAAAGTTAATCAAACCATAGTAAATAGTATTGAAAATAGTATGAAAAAAAGTTCGCACCCCGTTTTGTAACTATCTGAAAATAAGGTAATTACAAGGGGTGCGAGTGATAAAAACTTCACATCGCTGATAATCAGCGAGTTACGGGTGGTCTATTGTTTGCCGGGGTTATCTTGCTGATTGTTAGGATGTTTTGAGTATAGCAAGTCGATAAGTTCTGTGGCAACGTTAACCCCCGACTCCTTAATCTTGCAGCGTATCCTATATTTGATTTTTGCCAAGTTTAATTGATTGGTATTGACGAAAAGGCATATTGCGTTGGTCGTAAATCCAGACAACGTATAGAGAATAATTTTAAGGTCTCGCTCGGTTAATGTTGCACACTGCTCACGAAGCATACGCATAACATCATCGTTGTGTAAGTTTACAACTCGCTCCAACTCTTTGATGCGATTTTCGTCATTGCGCAGAGTGTCGATGCTGCTTGCCACCTGTGCCAATACCTTATTGGAGTGTCGCGTGGAGTTGCTGTGTTCGTAGTAGACATCAAACAACTGGTTGAAATCTCCTAAGATGTCGTTATAAAGAGTTTCGACACTATGTGTGAGGTCTGTGGGGATAGAGTCATGTGTTATGAGTTGTAGCTCATGAATAGTGTTCAGATATACCTCCAATTCTTGTAAATATCGTCGTCGGCGATAAACAGCATACGCGATAATAGCTAAAACAACCACCGAGATACCTATAATTATATAAAGGTGTAATCTCTTTGTATCGGCGAGCTGTTGGCGAGATGCGCTCAAATCTCGTTTATACAAATCTAATTGCGCGTTAAATATAGGGCGACCAATAATTTTTAATATCTCACTATCCTGGTGCGCTATATTTTCACGATGCTTCTTATACGATGTCTCTATATCGCCTTCAAAGTAGGCAACAATGCATACAGCATAGTCGAATACGATGAATTCCACATACGTTTCGTCCCTGCCATAATATTCGACCGCAGCACCTGCTTTGTCCAGATAGTCGTGTGCCTTCTTAAATTCGCGTTTTGAGGCGTGATAAACGGCAGAAAAGCAGTTGTAGTAGAAGGATAACCCTTCGCACGACTCAAATATTGGCAGATAGGTGCCGCAAAGCTCGTACTTCCCCTGTTGGAGAAAGCATCGACAAAGTAGATGTGCGCTATATACTAATAGCTGCTCGTCGTTTTGTTCGCCCGCAAGATCGTATATCTCGTAAAGGGTTTGTTCGGCAGCTGCGTAATCGCGCTTCGCTAAATGTGTTAGTGCCAAATCATATCGGGCATAGGCACTATGTTCGGGGAGGTTAGCCCTATCGAAGCACTCGATGGCCGAAGCGTAGGAGTCTAAGGCGTTGCCAAACATCCACTCATCGTTGTAGATATCGCCCATGGTGCGATAGATAAGACCCTGGCAACGATAGTTGTCGTCGTGCGCAAACGAGCTCACAGACTCCATGAGCGAGTACATGGCATCGGCATTATGTCCCGCAGCATAGGCAACGAGGGCGTGGTGATAGAGGGCGCGAACACGCTCCGAATGGTTGCTGCTCGTGAGATAGTGGAGCATCATCGAGTGGGTGAGAGTATCGCTATCGACCGTAACATCGCCATAGTAGAGGGCCTCGCTATATACCAGCGCGTAGCGGGCATTATCCTCTTCGCCGTAGATGTCGTCGCGGTCGATGGTGCGCATGATGCGCAGGGCCGTAGAGGGGTCGCTCTCGGCGATGCGCTCGGCATCCGAGATACGCGCCATAAGCTCCTCGCCGGTGCAGCCCACAGCCGCAATGCCGACGAGGAGGATGACTACGATATGTCTGAGTGAAGACATCGCCAAAAAGCCTATTTAACGCCAATCTCGTCGATAAGCCAGCCTGCGCCACCTACCTTGTCGATGACGAACAGAACGTAGCGTATGTCGCAGATGATATTGCGGCAAAGGGTTTCGTCGAACTCGATGTCGCTCATCGTAGAGAGCCATGTGCGGTCGAAGTTGATGCCTATAAGCTCGCCGCGGCCGTTAAGAACGGGAGAGCCCGAGTTACCACCCGTGGTGTGGTTGGTGGCAATGAAGCATACAGGAACGGTATAGCGACCATTGATAGTAGTGCCCCAGCGACCATAATCCTTTGTGGCGAAGACATCGCGAAGTGCCTGGGGGATGTTATAGTCGTAAATCTCGGGGTTGTCCTTCTCCATGATACCCTCCAACGTGGTCTGCGGAAGGTGATACTCGCCATCGGCATACTCGTAGCCCGCAACCTTGCCATACGCCACGCGCAGAGTGAGGTTGGCATCGGGGAAGAAGGCGCGCTTCTTGTCCCACTCCATGAGTGCCTTAACGTAGGGGCGGAACCACTGCTCGATATCGGGAATGTTGCTCAGGTTGCGGTAGGCGAAGGGCTTGATGCGCTGCTGTATGGGCTGTGTGGCAGCAACAAACTCAGTCATGGGGTCCGAAGCGATATTCTCCTTGGTGAAGCCCTCGCGCGTGCTCAGCTTGGTATTGTCGTAGAGCCACTCGGCATAGTGCTGTGCGCCACCATGACGCGCGAAGAGCGACTTCAACTCCTCGGAGATATAGCTGCCCTTAGCCTCATACTCCGTGAGCATGGCAATGGCCAAGGCTCTATCTACGGCCGGCACGAAATCCTTGTAGAAGAGGTCGGCAGCGGCCTCCTTCTCGGCGTCGCTGAGCTTCGAGCTCTGGGCGATAGCCACAACCTGCTGCAACTCGATGCCACGCACGGTCTCGTTGTAGAGCTCGTAGTTGTAGTAGCCCTCGATATTGCGCTCGTAGGCTGCGGCCAACGAGTCGAGAACATAGCTCTTAGCGGGGTTCTCGCGACGGAAACGCTCCTCGTAGGCAACCTTCTTGGCGTAGGTGCCGAGGCGGTTGATGCCGAGAACCTCCCCCTGCCACTTCTTCCATGCGTTGGCGATGTTGGCCTGCTTGGCAGCATACTGAATACGTATCTCGGCCGATGTCTCCTGTGCCGCACCTATGATGGCAAGACGCTGGTCGCGAAGTGCAATCTTCGTGGGGTCCGAAACCTCGGCGATATACTTCACCGCATCCGAGGTGATATACTCCTGGGTGTTGCCCGGGAAGCCGTAAATCATCGTGAAGTCGCCCTCCTTGATGCCCTTGGTCGAGATTTCGAAGTGGCGCGCAGGGGTGTAGGGACGGTTATCGGGGCTATATGCCGCAGGCTCGTTGTTCTGGTTGGCGTAGATGCGGAATACCGAGAAGTCGCCCGTATGGCGGGGCCATATCCAGTTGTCGTTGTCGGCACCAAACTTACCGATAGTCGTCGGAGGTGTACCTACGAGGCGTACATCCGAGAACTCGCGGTAGATGAACAGATAGGCCTCGTTGCCGTAGTACATCGACTCGACCTCGGCCATGTAGCCCACGCCCTCGGCCTCGGCCTTGGCGATGATATCCTCGCGGCTCTCGCCCTTAGCCAAACGCTCGGTTACCTCCTCCATGCGCACCAAGATATGCACTTTGAGGCCGGCGCAAGGCAGCTCCTCGGCGTGCGACTTGGCCCAAAAACCGTTGGTCAGGTAGTCGTGCTCGACGGTCGAGAGTGCCTGGATGGCGTCGTAGCCGCAGTGGTGGTTCGTAAAGAGAAGACCCTTCTCCGAGACTATCTCACCCGTACAGCCACCGTCAAAGAGCACGACAGCATCCTTCAACGACGCCTTGTTGATTGAGTAGATGTCCTCGGCCGAGAGTTTGAAGCCCTTAGACTTCATATCCTTCACGCGCGAGGCGATGAGTGAAGGTAGCCACATACCCTTGTCGGCAACGGCCGAGAAGGTGGTTGCAAAGAGCAACGCGATAATTAGTAGTGAACGTTTCATATTTAAGTGGTGTTTATAAAAATTTTCGTTTGTTTGTCTCCTTCGGCCTATCCGAGGTGGCACTCGGGCCACGCCTCGATGAAGGCCTCCAACTCGTTGCACAGACGCTGCACGGGGAGTCCCATGACGTTGTAGAACGACCCCTCGATGCGCTCGATGCCGATGTAGCCTATCCACTCCTGTATGCCGTAGGCTCCGGCCTTGTCCATAGGCTTGTAGTTGTCGACGTAGTAGGCTATCTGCTCGTCGCTGAGCGCAGCAAAGTGTACGCGGCTACATGCCGAGAAGGTGCGCTCGCGCCCGCATGTGCGTAGCGTAACGCCCGTGATGACGGCATGGTCGCGGCCCGAGAGGCGGCGCAGCATGGCACAGGCCTCGTCTCTGGTGGCGGGCTTGCCGAGCACCTCATTGTCTATGAGCACGGTGGTGTCGGCCGTGATGAGTATCTCGTGCGGAAGGAGTGTCGCGGGGTAGGCATGGCTCTTCAATCGCGAGAGGTAGGCTGCGACATCCTCTTTAAGTATGGTGGCGGGGTAGTGCTCCTCGCAGTCGAACTTCGCGGCGAGGCGGTACTCGATGCCCGCGGCGCGCAGTAGCTCGCGGCGGCGTGGTGATGCCGAAGCGAGAATTATAGCGTAGCTATGTAGTTTGTCGTGTAGTAACATCTGTCAGCAATTCAAAATCATACAAAGATACGCAAAAAAGCCGAACGAGCAAACTGCCGCTCCGATTATGGCTGATTATGGCCTTTCGGCGGGCGGCGATGGGTGAAATATTCGATTAATTTTATCCTGTGGAGTGATATATTTTCAAAAATTTTATTATATTTGCGTAACAAATTAAATGTTTTTAGAAAGATGACATCACTCGCAAGGTTTTTTAATATTGAGGCGGAAGATGGGTTGAAGGGCATCACGCACAAAAACAATATAATAAAACGAAATATTATCGCCTACATGGCACTCAACGGCGAGAGCACCCTCTCGGAGCTTACGCGTGAGTTGCACATCAGCGTGCCGACGATGACGAAGCTCGTGCAGGAGCTCGTCGACGACAGCATAGTAAACGACTTAGGCAAGGTTGAGACCCCGGGTGGTCGCCGCCCGAATGTCTTCGGTCTGGCAAACTCGGCAATCTACTTCGCGGGTATCAACGTAGGGCGCGACCACATGACCTACGTCGTTACCGACCTCCAAAATAACGTCATCAGCGAGCGTACCGACACAACATTTGAGCTTGTCGACCGTCCCCAGTGCTTGGAGCATATATGCCAAAATATCGAGAACTTCGTGGCCGATTGCGGTGTTGACCGTGAGAAGATTTTGGGTGTGGGCGTATCTATCGTGGGCCGTGTGAACCCCGAGACGGGACGTTCGTACAAATACTTCACATCGAGCGAGGAGTCGCTGCGCGATATCATATCGTCGCGTATCGGCATACGCGTATTGCTCGAAAACGATACACGCGCACGCTGCTATGCCGAGTACACAACCGGCAAGTCGAAGAACGAGAGCAACGTGCTCTACCTGCACATGGGTCGTGGTGTGGCTATCGGCATAGTCATCGACGGCAAGCTATACTACGGCAAGAATGGCTTTGCTGGCGAGTTTGGACACATCCCCTTCTTCGACAACGAGATAATATGTGCTTGTGGCAAGAAGGGTTGCTTGGAGACCGAGGTGTCGGGTATCGCCATAGAGAACAAGATTGTAAACCTCATACGCAATGGCGTAAATACGCGCCTCAGGGATATGTACGACCGTGGCGAGACCATACACATCAACGACATCATCGCCGCAGCGCGCAACGACGATAACCTCTCTATCGAGCTTATCGAGGAGGCGGGCGAGAAGGTGGGCAAGGCCGTGGCCTTCCTCATCAACACCTTCAACCCTGAGACCGTCATCGTGGGTGGTAACCTGGCTCAGGCGGGCGAGTACCTGATGCTGCCGTTGAAGTCGTCGACGAACAAATATTCGCTCAACCTCGTATATAAGGATACCAAGTTCCGCGTGTCGAAGATGACCGACAGCGCAAATGCGTGGGGCGTGGCGATGCTTATCCGTAACCGCATAATAGGTCTGTAATGGTTAGTATCGACGCTGTGAAGTGCCGTCTGCGTGCCGTGGAGCCGTCGGATGTCGAGGTCATGTATCTCTGGGAGAACGACCCCGAGTTATGGCGCGTAAGTGGCACGTGTGCCCCGCTGTCGCGCGAGCAGCTGATGCGCTTCGTCGAGGAGCAGCAGTACGACATCTACGCCACGCGCCAGATGCGCCTCATTATCGATGTTGAGGGTGTGGCCGTAGGTGCTATCGACCTCTTCGACTTCGAGCCGCGCCATCGACGTCTTGGTGTCGGTATTCTCATTTACAGCCCCGAGGAACGACGCCGTGGCTATGCGCGTGCAGCCGTGGAGGCCATAAAACGCTATGCGCACGATACGCTGGGCCTTAGGCAGATATGGGCGACGATGACGGTCGATAATGCGCCGAGCATAGCCCTCTTTGAGGGGTGTGGTTTTGAGCGTTGCGGAGTGCGCCGGGCATGGGTCTATACCGCCGAGGGCTTTAAGGACGAGGCGGAGTATCAGTGCCTCTTTGAGTAGTGGGTTTTGATATTTCGAAAATTATCACTATCTTGCCCCCGATATTGTTAGATTATTAATCTATTGGGCTACTTGTAGCCCATAAAACGTAGCTACTATGAAACACGCATACGTCTTTCCCGGTCAAGGCTCACAGGCCGTAGGCATGGGTAAGGATATCTATGAGAATAGTGCTGAGGCTCGTGCCCTCTTTGAGCAGGCAAACGAGATTCTCGGCTTCCGTATTACCGATATTATGTTCGCCGGCACGCCCGAGGAGCTTAAAGAGACTAAGGTTACACAGCCCGCCGTCTTCCTCCACTCGGTAATCCTGGCTAAGGCTCTCGGCGTTAAGCCCGATGCTGTTGCGGGACACTCGCTTGGCGAGTTCTCGGCACTTGTTGTTGCTGGTGCTTTGTCGTTCGAGGATGGTTTGAAACTCGTCTCTAAGCGCGCTATGGCCATGCAGCGATGCTGCGAGCAGCAGCCCGGAGGTATGGCTGCGGTGCTCGGTCTCGACGATAAGACAGTCGAGGAGGTGTGTGCATCGGTCGACGGCGTTGTTGTAGGTGCTAACTACAACTGCCCCGGTCAGCTTGTTATCTCGGGTGCTAACGAGGCTGTCGATGAGGCCTGCGTGAAGCTCAAAGAGGCTGGTGCACGTCGTGCCCTGCGTCTGCCTGTTGGTGGTGCTTTCCATTCGCCCCTTATGGAGCCGGCACGTCAGGAGTTGGAGGCCGCTATTGCCGAGGCAAACTTCATGACCCCCTCATGCCCCGTATATCAGAATGTCGATGCTCAGCCCTATACCGACGCTGAGGCTATCAAGCGCAACCTTATCGCGCAGCTCACAGCCCCCGTACGTTGGACGCAGATTGTCGAGAAGATGGTAGGTGATGGCGTTACGGAGTTCACGGAGGTGGGCCCCGGTACGGTGTTGCAGGGTCTGGTTACGAAGGTGTCGCGCGACGTTAAGGCCGAGTCTATCGCGACGCTATAACTGATTTGAGCTCAAAACAACAAGGGAGTAGCTAATTTATCTTTTAGTTACTCCCTTTTATTGTATTTTTTCATGTCATTTCGCCCGCGATATTTGTCGCTTCACCGACGACGTAGGTGGCTCAATTTTCGCAATATTCGTGCGTAAGTTATTGAGTGGCACAGTGTTTGATGCCGTTGTCGCGGAATTTAGTGTCGACAGTGCAAACGCGACGTAGTGAATAAAATTTTGCAGTTAGCCAAATTATTGCTATCTTGCAACTGAAAACAATGATTATTAACCGATAAAACAGACTGCCTATCGACGAAATTCTGCTCTTGAACTAACTTAAAATTAAAGAGTATGAACGTGAATGTATTAAGCGACCGTGTGCTGCTTAATAACTACCTTTCGGGAGATAGGAGTGCCATATCTGAACTTATCGAGCGTCACTCGCAGCGTGTGCGCAACTATATCGGTATGATGGTCAAAGACGATGACGTCGCCGACGACATCTTTCAGGAGACATTTATCAAGGCAGTAAAGGTTATTGACGAGGGTCGTTATACGGATAACGGCAAGTTTCTGTCGTGGGTGCTTCGCATCGCTCACAACCGTGTTCTCGACTACTTCCGTAGAGAGAAGAGCAGCCGTCAGCTCAACGAGGCCGATGCGGGCTACGATGTGCTCGGCTCGCTGCGCATTGCCGAGCCTACGGCCGAGGACCAGATGGTGCAGGGCGAGATGGAGCAGGTTATACGTTCGCTTATCGACCTTCTGCCCGAGGAGCAGCAGGAGGTGGTGCGCCTACGCTACTACTCGAAGCTATCGTTTCAGGAGATTGCCGACGAGACGGAGGTGAGCATCAACACTGCTCTTGGTCGCATGCGCTACGCCCTTATCAACCTGCGTCGCATGATACAGGAAAAAAATATCGTATTAAGTTAGTATCCGTGCAATAATACGGCACCGGGCACGTTATATGTGTACAAGCAAACAAAACACATAAAACGTAGTGCCTATGGGTGATATTGACAGTCGTATTTTACAGTTGTATAGCGAAGAGGATATGCTTATGAACGATGTGGTTAAGGATGACCACGAATTGTTGTTCTTGGATACGTATCTGAGCGACCTATTTTCAAAGAAAAGAGAGTGAGACTATGAGACATTGGGACTATGGGATTTTTCCGTAGTCCCATTTTCTCATTGTCTCATTATCCCATCGTCCCATTTTTCCCATTGTCTCATTTTCCCATCGTCCTCTTTTTTTGACTATGAGACAGTGGGACTATGAGACTTTGGGACGACAATTTTAGCGCGCCGTGGGTAGTGGTGGGTAGATGTAGGTAGTCGTAGGCGAATTTTAGGCGCGCTACACACAACTACCCATAACTACCCATAACTACCTAACACTACCCACTACTACCTATAATTCTGCGCGCACCAACCAATTAAACCTTGCGCGAAGCGCACCTTACCTTTGAGGCAAAACTTCGTAATGCCTCGACTTTGCTACGGCTCGGCATAGTGAATACATTCACTCTGCCCTCGCCTTAATCGCAAAGTTCACTTTTCCCCTTTCACAAAAAAAGGCTCTCCCGTGAAAGGAGAGCCTTTGGCTATTATGCGCCGAGATTATTTAACCTCGATGCCGTAGAAATCTTTCAGATACTTATCAGCGCGCTGATAGAACGCCTCGGTACCTGCCTCGATGGGATTCTCGATAACGAGACGTGTGCGAGGCTTAACAAGGTTGATGTCCATAGGTGTCATCATGTAGCTGCGAGCCATGGGCACGGGAGCCTTGCCAAGTGAGTTCACGCTCCTTGTCTTGCTGCTTGCACCACGCACGTTGAGGTTCGCTGAAGAGCTCTTTGCACCGGCCTTACGCTTCAATACTACGTTGCCACCGACGTGGGGGTTGACAGGCTCGGCCTGGCCCGCAGCATTGAACTGCGCTACGCAAGGATAGTAAGTCTCTGTTGTACCCTTAGAGTCAGTATATACGATAGGCTTGATAGTTATAGTATTGCGGTCGTCAGATACCTCAACGGGGAAGCGAGCATCAAGTATAAGCTCGCCCTTTTCGTTGTAGCGAGGAGCACCGATATACGACTGCTTACCAATACCCAGCATGTAGAAGGTATAGTCTATACCGTAATTCCATGTTGTCAACGGGAACTCGCGCTCGATATCCATGGGCAACCATACAGAACCATCGCTGTCTATTTCGAGGTTCCACTTGGGACCGAAGTCATAGAAGAGCGAGCTGAGCTCGGCAGCACCATACTCATCGTCGATGAAGAGGTCGTAGGGTGTAGCAACTGCATCGAGCTTGTAGTCTGCGGGAGCGAAGTTGTAGCCCAAGCACAAGAGACGGTTGAAGCCGCGTGTGTGATTGTTGTAATCCTTAGCGAGCTTCTTGAACTCGGTGTAGAGAGCGTCGGTCTGAGCCTTTGAGAGGCCGGCAGCCTGGTAGGTGTCATATACCGACTGGGGCAATGTCTCGGGATACTCAACACCTGCGCTGATAGTAACAGGGCTGGTCATAGAGCCTGCATCCACGTAGCTACCCGAAGTGCCATCCTCCGAGGCTACATACTCAATCATAGGTGCAGTAGCCTCCCACTCGCCAACCAACTCGTCGAACAAGGGCGAGTTAACATTGGGACGATAGGGTGCACGAGGTGTAGTGTACTCGCATACTGCGGGTGAGCCGGTAGCATCAACATTATTGGGTGTACCCTCCCAGTTCCAGCCCATCACGGCGATACGAGTAGTAGCGTTCTCGCGGCTCGGGAAGCTAATGTTGAAGCCCTCTGCGCTGTTAATCTCCTGCAACTCCTGGCCGTTAAACTTGTAGCCGAGAGACTCGATAAGTGAGCCGTAGCTATACTCCTTCAATATGGTGTTGAACTCACGAACGTAGTTACAGTTGAAGCGTGCCTCGGTGAGTTTTTGACCATCGGGGCTAGTGTTGCGGATGTTGAACGTTACGCTGTACGGATCGCTGCTTTTGACAGCAGTAACCGTAATCTCAGGAGCATCCAACGTAATCTCGGGAAGTGTGAATGTTGTCTGGTTGAAGCTCTGAGTGCGACCATAGTTATCACCGAGACCGGTAACCATTACACGGAAGCTCTGACCTGCAAAGTTACGTGTGTTTACGAACCAGTCTGAAAGGTAGATGTCCTTAGCACCATCGACAACAGTCTGAGTACCAAAGGTGTATAGTGCAAAGTGCGATGCTGTGAACCACTGCAAGTAGTCGGGGTTATTGTTGAGCAGAGGCATCACGCTGGCCTCCATCTCGTTCTCCTCGATAATCGATACAACATACATGAGGACGTCGTCGCTGGGCTCGAAGCTGATAACAGCGTCAATAGGAGTCTTGTTGCTAACCTTAATCTCTACGTTGCCCTCCAACTTTGAGGGAGCCTTGCAATCAACCTGTTGAATCTCGAAATAGCCTGTCCAGAACTTGTCGGCATCCTTAGGCTCAAAGTCATCGCTGTTCCAAACCTCGTAGAGTGCGAGCCAATCGTACTGAGCTATATAGTAGCCCTCGCCCCAACCGAAGGGACCTGTATCGGGGTGGCCCTCGCCAAGCTCGGGGTCAAACTCCTGTAATGTGTACCATGAGTACTCACCTGCGAGGAATACGCCGGGCTCACCGGGAGTCTTCGGATCGGCAAATGTTGCTGATGCGAAGTTGCCGTTCTCGTCATATATCTCATTGCCGTTCTCGTCGCGCTCGGTAGAGTGGTAGTCATCGTAGATGATAGTCTTATCCTTTGTTGTGCACTGTCCGGCATTTGTCAATAGCTGGTCGGGAGAGAAAACCTCGCGCATAATCTGATAGTTGTACATAGCAAGCGATGCAGTGCTATAACGTACGGCGTTGCCACGCTCCTTAACCTCCTCGGGAACAGTGAGGTGCACCTTGAAGCCGTCATACATGGTGTCCAATACGGTGATAGCCTGACCAAAACCGGTGGTGGTAAAATCGGTCTTGATAACCTTCTCGTAGAGGTCGCCATTGGTCATGTGGCCTGCGATGTAGAATGAGTAGATAGTCGATGGATCGAGGTTCTCGAACTTGATGTTGGTGGTAGTCTCTTTCGAGGCATCCTCAATCTCAATTTGCTCGCCACCACCGAGGATGGCTGTTGCCTCGATGTCTGCCTTGTCGGTAAGCAAGTAGGCAAAGTCGGTAAGACCTGTGGTCTTCACTGTGAAGTTGGCGGTAATCTGGTCGATGTAGCCGGCTTCGACGTCTACAACAACGTCCATCGGAGCGCGGGTGCCTTCGCCTTCGGGATCGGGCTCACACGAGGCGAGAGCAAAACCGCCGATGAGGGCGATTGTTGCAAAGAAATAGTACTTAAAGTTTTTCATAAATAATAATTATTTGGTTTTTAGTGATATTGCATTTTTACAAGTGCCTATTCCACTTAATGACAAAGGTAATAATATTTTACAAAGAAAAAAGTGTGAATATGTAATATATGCGCATATATGCGCTAATTATGCAATAATTTCGTATTAAGTAGTGTTTGCGATTAGTAAATAAGTAATATTGGTGTTTTTTAATGAATATTTTGCATAGGAGTAATATATTCTTTTTTAGAGGCTATGTAGGCTAAATGTGCAAGAGAAAAAGGAGGCTGAATAAAAAGAGTATTTTGTCGTTCTTTGTTGCGATAAGTGCCAATCTACTTCCGCTAACAAAAAAAAGTTCCGACAATGAGCAGTACCGCTATGTACAGCCCATCGTCGGAATTTTTGTCGAGCGTTGTATCTCGCCACTTCTTGCGACAAATATGCTCGCCCTCAAAATGCTCATTTACGCCAAGTAAACTGCGCTTTTTC
>JAZRDV010000020.1:0-103812 GCA_045660465.1 Alistipes sp.
TCTTCATAGAAAGTGAAATCTTCCTCTCTGGACGCACCTCCATTGGCACCTGGAAGTTAGCTCCACCGATACGACGTGACTTAACCTCAACCTGAGGAGTTACGTTCTCGAGGGCCTTCCTCCAAATATCTAGAGGAGCCATGCCACAATCTTTCATCTTCTCGCCTCCCATATCAATGGCATCGTAAAAAATAGAATACGCGATACTCTTCTTTCCCTGCAACATAAGGTTGTTCACGAAACGAGTTACGTTTACATCGTGAAACTTAGGATCAGGAAGTAGAATCCTCTTCTTAGGCTTCGTTTTTCTCATTTTTTGTAGAAAATTAAAGGTGATGAATTAATAAAAATTACTTCTTAGACTTCTTTGGTCTCTTAGTACCGTAGAGAGAACGTGACTGTGTTCTTCCATCGACACCTGCAGTATCCAAAGCTCCTCTAAGGATGTGGTAACGCACACCTGGAAGGTCCTTTACACGACCACCACGTACGAGCACGATTGAGTGCTCCTGCAAGTTGTGGCCCTCGCCGGGGATGTAGGCGTTGACCTCCTTGCCATTAGTCAATCTTACACGTGCAACCTTACGCATAGCCGAGTTAGGCTTCTTGGGAGTTGTAGTGTACACACGAGTACAAACTCCACGGCGCTGAGGACACGCTGCGAGTGCAGGCGACTTACTCTTGTCAACCAGGCTAACTCGACCGTTTCTTACTAACTGTTGAATAGTTGGCATTTCTAAAACGTTTTTGTCCTTTAAATTTTTGTTACTAATTCCAATTTCATTTTAAGCGAAATTGCCCGCAAAGATACTCATAATTTTTGAAACACAATATATATAAGCACTTTTTTTATGCTGATTTACCGAAAAGTTGCAAAAATGCGATAGATTTTACTTATCCTAATTTTGAAATTATAATCGCCAATTTATGACAAAATGGCTATATCGCTGGTTTTCTGTGCGTTAAACTTTTTCGGACAAAAATCGCAAAAAACAGAGAAGCGAAAAATTGCCGATATTAGAATTTAGAATACTTTTGGATGATATTTCCCAAGCAATCGTTAAAACACCACAAACAGTCTAAGTATGATATTGTGAGCGGGTTGGGAGTCTAAGTGCACAGAGTAATGGTCTCAACAAACCGAAGCCGTCGGGCAGTAATGCGACGACGTTTTGGCGAGCAAAATTTAGCGAGCACCGCACCCCGAGTACCGAAGCCGAGACGAGCTTTTAGCAAGCACCCCACACCACGAAAGAGATAGGGCCGAACAACAGATAACTCCATCGTTCGGCCCTATAACCGAAGCGTCGCCGAAGCGTCGCTTACCAACCTAAAACTACTAACCTAAATGAACCTTAAAACTTCGCTGCAAAGGTAAGGAGTATCTTTCAAACGAACAAATTTTTTATTAAAATTTTTCAATAATTTTTTCAATAGTTTTAATTATGCGTCATACATTAATCGTCATATTATTAATTATCAACACTTTATATTATACTACTATTTTATCGAATTTTCACCATTTTCGAGGCTACACAGCCGCAGTGCGCTCCACAAAAGAGAGATAAGGTCGGCGCGACAAGCGACGGAGCGACAACAAAATGGGGCGATATTTGGTAGGTTACGCCAAAATTATTACATTTGCATTGTTGCGCGCGCGAGTACGACGCGAGTACGCGCACATATTAACTATTATGAAACGCAACCACACGATAGGTTTTGACGCCGAGTGCGCCAATCGTAACAACACGGGCAAGGGCAACTATGGTCGATATATCATTGATGCCGTGGCCTCATCTTGCAGGAGCAACACATATCTGCGACTATACATACCAAGCCACAGAGACAACAGTGCATACGACAGCCTCGCCGAGCGCAGCAACATAGAGTCGATGGAGCCCGACGGAGGGCTATGGCGCAAGCTATGGTGGCTATGGCAGATATTCGGCGTATCGCGCGATGCGACAAACGGCGGTGTAGAGCTATTCCACGGACTCAACAACCACCTACCCTACGGCCTATCGCGCCGCAACATACGAAGCGTAGTTACCATCCACGATGTGCATCTGCTCAATGAGACAACGCCATTGCAGCCCATCACCATGCGCATTAAACGCATGCGCATAAAGTCGTCGTGCCGACGTGCCGACCGCATCATCGCCGTTAGCGAGGGCATCAAACGCGACCTGACGGAGAGCCTCGGCATAGACCCCGACAAGATAGACATAATCTACACGGGCTGTGCGCAACGCTTCACTCAGCAGACTGACGAAAAGACTATTATGGCAACACGCGAGAAGTACTCGCTACCCGAACGCTACATTCTCAATGTAGGTACGCAGTCGCGCCGTCGCAACATAGAGCTCATCATCGAGGCGATGCACAAACTACCCTATCCGATTGACCTTGTGGCAGTTGGCCAGAGCACACCTCACACCAATCGTCTCAGGGAGAAGGCGACAAAATTGGGCATTGCAGAGCGCGTTCACTTCATCTCGTGCGACAACAACGACGACTTGGCCGCGATATATCAGGGCGCAGAGATGCTCGTAAACCCGACCAAAAATTCGAGCTTCGGCATGCCGTTGGTCGAGGCCCTGAGTGTCGGAATACCCGTCATCGGCACAGCCAACAGCTGCCACATGGAGGCCGCGGGGCCCGATATAATATACGTCTCACCCGACGATAGCGGCGAACTTGCCGACAAGATAGATGCCATTCTCAACAGCGAGGAGCTACGCCAACAGATAGTAACGAGCGGACGAAATCACATATCGCGCTTCCGCCCCGAAGTTACGGCGTACAACGTTCTGAACTGCTACAAACATATCGGCATAGACCTTACGGTAGGCTTTTAGGAGGTAACGGACGCAAGATAAGCATTGGCAAAATTGACAAATTCAGATGTAAGCATAAATACTGATTTACAACATTTTGCAAATTGGAGCGTCATTTTAATAACTATTTTTAGAGATATTTAGTCAAAAATAAGTATCTTTGTCGGTCGCCCGAACAAAGCATCGAAGCAGATGAACGGAGCGATTAATAGTTGTAGAACAATAATTACAAATTAAATAGCTATGGGAAAAGTAACAAAAATCGTAGTTATGGCCAAGCAGGTGCCCGACACACGCAACGTGGGCAAGGATGCCATGACTGCGGAGGGCACAGTAAATCGTGCAGCCCTTGCTGCCATCTACAACCCCGAGGACCTAAACGCCTTGGAGATGGCCCTGCAAATGAAGGATAAGTTGGGTAACGCCACAGTTCATGTCCTCACCATGGGCCCCCAGCGCGCCGCCGATGTCATCCGCGAATCAATGTTCCGCGGTGCTGACGGTGGCTACCTACTCTCGGGCAAGGAGTTTGCCGGCTCGGACACGCTGGCCACATCGTACGCACTATCGTGTGCTCTGCGCAAGATAAATCCCGATATCATCGTAGCCGGTCGTCAGGCTATCGACGGCGACACAGCGCAGGTAGGCCCCCAGGTTGCCGAGAAGCTGAACATGCCGCAGGTAACATACGCCGAGGAGCTGCTCTCTATTAGCCAGAGCGAGGTTAGCATCAAGCGTCGCTTGGAGCATGGCACCGAGGTTGTAGTATCGCCTCTGCCCGCCGTTATCACCGTAAACTCGTCGGCTAAGGAGTGTCGTCCACGCAACGCCAAGCGCGTGATGAAGTTCAAGTATGCGTTGGCCACATCGGAGCTCGCAGCAGCCGAGGCGGAGCGTCGCTCGTTCATCGAGGAGCGCGACTACCTCCACATCATCGAGTTTGGAGCTGCGGATGTTAACCCCGACATGGAGCAACTCGGTCTATCGGGCTCACCCACAAAGGTTAAGAAGATTGAAAACGTGGTGTTGCAGGCCAAGGAGGCTAAGACGCTGACAGCCGAGGATGCCGACATCGAGAGCCTCATGGTAGAACTAATTTCGAGCCACACGCTCGGTTAAATCGTTTAGGAGTATGAATAACGTATTTGTATATATAGAGGTCGAGGAGCAGCAGATTGCCGACGTATCGTTGGAGCTTCTGACCAAGGGCCGCGAGTTGGCTAACACACTCGGTGTGAAGCTCGAAGCGGTAGTCATCGGCAATAACATCACAGGCCTCGCACCCGAGCTCGCAAAGTATGGTGCCGACACAGTATGGGTTGCTGATAACGAGATATTTGCCCCATTCCGCACCCTGCCCCACACCGCCGTCATGGTTGGTCTTATCGAGCAGGAGAAGCCCCAAATCGCCCTCTTCGGTGCTACGCCCGTAGGTCGCGACTTCGCACCCCGCGTATCATCGGCCCTGCATAGCGGCCTCACGGCCGACTGCACGGAGCTGGTCATCGGCGAGCACAAAGACCCCAAGACAGGCAAGGAATACGACTCGCTGCTCTATCAGATTCGTCCCGCCTTTGGTGGTAACATCATCGCCACTATCGTCAATCCCGAGTGCCGTCCCCAGATGGCCACGGTACGCGAGGGCGTGATGCGCAAGGAGGAGTGTGCAACACCCGCCGCAGGCGAGGTTAAGGAGATTGCATGGCAGTCGCTGGTTAAGGATACAGACCTTGCCGTACGCATCGTAGAGCGTCATATCGAGGAGCGTAAGATAAACATCAAGGGTGCCTCGGTTATCGTTGCCGGTGGCTACGGCGTAGGCTCAAAGGAGGGCTTCAAACTCGTACACGAACTCGCCGACGTGCTTGGTGGTGAGGTTGGTGCTTCGCGCGCCGCTGTCGACGCCGGCTTCACGGAGCATGAGCGACAGATTGGCCAGACAGGTGTTACCGTACGTCCCAAACTCTACATCGCATGCGGTATCTCGGGACAGATTCAGCACACCGCGGGCATGGATGGCTCGGCGATGATTGTATCAATCAACACCGACCCCGAGGCCCCTATCAACAAGATTGCCGACTACGCTATCACCGGTAGCGTCGAGGAGGTTATCCCCAAGATGATTAAGTATTACAAACAAAACTCGAAGTAGCAATGGCAAACTTTTTCTTAGATAACAAAGACCTACAATATCACCTCTCACATCCCTTGATGAAGAGGATTATCGAGCTGAAAGAGCGCAACTTTGCCGATGCAGCACACTACGATTATGCACCTCAGAATGTGGAGGATGCGTTGGACTCATACCGCCGTGTATTGGAGATTGTCGGCGACGTATGTGGCGAGGTTATCGCCGCAAATGCCGAGAGCGTAGACCATGAGGGTCCCCGCGTGGTAAACGACCATGTGGAGTACGCCTCAGGCACGGTACGCAACATCGAGGCACTCATCGCCGCTGGTCTTAGCGGCATGACCCTTCCGCGCAAGTACGACGGTCTGAACATGCCCGTAACATGCTTTGCTATGGCTAACGAGATGGTAGCGCGTGGCGATGCCGGCTTTGAGAATATCTGGGGCTTGCAGGACTGCGCCGAGACTATCAACGAGTTCGCCTCGGAGGATATTAAGGCTAAGTTCCTACCCCGCGTCTCTGCGGGCGAGACCTGCGCCATGGACCTCACAGAGCCCGATGCAGGCTCTGACCTCGGTGCCGTGATGCTTAAAGCCACCTACGATGAGGCTGCCGGCGTATGGCGACTCAACGGCGTGAAGCGTTTTATCACCAATGGCGATGGCGACATCTCGTTGGTGCTTGCACGTACGGAGGAGGGCACGAAGGATGCGCGCGGTCTGTCGATGCTCATCTACGACAAGCGCGACGGCGGTGTTAAGGTGCGCCGTATTGAGAATAAGTTGGGTATCAAGGGTTCACCCACCTGTGAGCTCGTATTTACGAATGCCCCCGCAACACTCGTTGGCGACCGCAAGATGGGTCTTATCAAGTATGTGATGTCGCTGATGAATGCAGCACGACTTGGTATCGCTGCCCAGTCGACAGGTCTCTGCGAGGCTGCCTACCGCGAGGCGTTGAAGTATGCTGCCGAGCGTGAGCAGTTTGGCAAGCCCATCAACCAGTTTGCAGCCGTTGCGGAGATGCTCAAAAACATGGAGGCCAAGACCATCGCATCGCGCGCCATGCTCTACGAGACTGCTCGCTTCGTGGATATATACAAGCAGCTCAACCACATCGCTCAGGAGCGTACGCTGGAGCCTGAGGAGCGTCAGGAGATGAAGTTCTACAACCGCCTTGCCGACGGCTTCACACCTCTTGCCAAGATGTTCGCATCGGAGTATGCCAATGAGGTTGCCTACGACTCAATACAGATACACGGTGGCTCGGGATATATGAAGGACTACGCCTGCGAGCGCATCTACCGCGATGCACGTATTATGAACATCTACGAGGGTACGACACAGTTGCAGGTTGTAGCCGCTATCAACCATGTAACCAAGGGCACATACCTCGAACAGATTATGCGTTACGAGGAGAATACCCCCACGGAGGCTACAAAGGCTATGTTTGAGCGTCTCGTAGCACTTCGCGAGGTCTATAAGAGGGCCGTGGAGCGCGTAGAGACTATCGACAAGCAGAGCAACGGATATAAGGACTTCCACGCGCGCCGTCTTGTTGAGATTGCCGGTTATATCATCATCTCGCATATCGTGCTTCGCCAGGCTGCCGAGGCCGAGGAGTATGTTGCTCCCGCCAAGGTCTTCGTGAAGTACGCAGCGAAGAAGATTACCGAGGCCGCCTCTTATATCGACGAGAGCGACGCTTCGGACGTAGAGCTCTTCAAGGCATAAACTACGATAAGTGATACATGCAAAAGGGTTGTCTTCGGACAACCTTTTTTTTTAGACTATGGGACTTTGGGACTATGAGACTTTGGGATTATTTGTTAGATGCGTTGTCGCATTGTATCATTGTCTCATTGTCTCATATTCTCATATTCTCATATTCCCATCTTCCCATTGTCCCATTGTCCCATCATCTTATTATCCCATCGTCCCATTATCCAAGCAAGGCAGACGCCAAAAGAGCCCGGCAGATGACTTTGCCCAAACAAAAAAAAGAGAGGGTAAGCTATACTCTTACCCTCTCTTTCGAAACGTATTATTTACCGTTAGTTGTTGCTTGTAGCCTTCGCAGCGTAAGCGATGTTCAACGCATCGGCCTTACGCAACTCCTGCTTAACTGCGGTAAGCTTACCTACGGTAGCACCCTCATCAACGCGCAAGTTTACGGTGAGCGCGTGGATATCCATCTTCTTGGTTACTGCCGAAGCAGCCACGAAGTTCTGGATGTCGGCGATATCACCTGTCTGGTCGTTGAGCTGAATCTTCAAAGCGTCCTCGCCAGCCTTTGCGTTAAGGGGCTTACCCATCCAAATATTTACCAAATCCTTCTTATCAAGCTCCGTAATCTCATGTGCCTCAGGCATTGCAACAGTTACCATAGGCTCTGTCTCACGCATGGTCGTTGCGGCCATGAAGAAGAACAGAAGCATGAAGATAATATCAGGAAGCGACGATGTCGATAGTGCGGGCACCTCTTTCTTGCCCTTCTTTGCCATTACTGCCATAACTACTTCTTTGTTTGATCGTTAGGCTCGGCCTCAGATATTCGCATAGGAACAGCCTTGCGGATGTTCGCATTCTGAATATCCTCTAACTCACCGAACTTCTTACCATATACCTCCAATGAGATATCGTCACGATAGAGATTAAATGCATGTGTTAGCTCGTCCTGAACCTGCAAGTAAATCTTATACTTGGTCTCATCATCGGCTTTGAGCGAAACCAAGCCCTCGCTGATAGGATACTCCGCACCATCTACTGCGGTGGCCTTCTTGTTTGAACGATCGGGCAACGTGAGGAAGTTGTAAACCTCCAACGACAAGCGTGAGTGACGTCCGTTACGGCGAAGATCGGCAGGTGCGTACTCCTGGGTACCAACCATGATAAGACCATTCTTCGACACGTTAACTTTGAGTACGTTACGCTCGTTTACGTCAACGTCGTTCTGTTGCTCCGTAGTATCGACCCACTTAGGAAGCGTACGCTTCATACCGGTATCGACATCCATCGTAGTAGTAACCAAGAAGAATATCAACAGCAAGAACGCGATATCTGCCATTGAGCTAGAGTTAATCTCTCCAGCCTTTTTCTTTCCTCTTGCCATACTGATTACGATTTAAATGAGCCACGAACAGCAGAGTAGATTGCTGCAAGAGCTGCGCCTACAAAAGCAATATAAGTTACCAAAATACATACATCCGATACCATGTACTCGAATGCACCGAATACTGTACGAGTTGCGGGGTCGTTACCAACACCAAGGGGCATACCCTTAACGTCGTAAAGCATGTTACCCTCAGCCCAGCCATGCGACTTAGCGATGAAGTATGCTACACCTACGATAGCCAAAACTACAACAAGTGCAACAGCAGTCTTCACGATACCGCCACGGTTCTGGAAGATGTTGAGAATAGCGTTGAAGATAACAAATGCAACAGCAAAAGCCATCAAGAAGTAGAACCAAAGGATGTTGTAGCTGATAGCCTTAGCCAAAGCCTCAACATGAGCACCATCCTGCTCTGCCTGAGCGATAGCTGCCTCAGATGCGGGGATGTTCTCGGTCCATGCCTTCTCGTTGTCCTGACGAGTCTTCAACTCACCCTCCAACTTAGCATACTCCTCAACAAGCTTGTTAGCCTCGTCGAGCTGCTTCTTGTTGGCGCGCTTGTTCTCCTTGATGAACGCAGCAGCCTCCTCGGCAGCAGGCTTCAACTCGGCAATCTTTGCCTCGAGCTCGGGGATAACCTTCAAGTTCTCCTCCTTCTTTACCTTAGCCTCTTCGAGAGCCTCGCCATAGAGGATGCCGTCATCACCATTCTTGTACTGTGTGGCAAACACAGTCTTCAAAGCCTCAATACCCTCGGCAGTAGTCTGCACGGGCACGGGCTTGCCGTCCTCGTTATTCACCGCATCGCCATTCTCGTCGAACTTCTGAACGAGAGCCATGTTACCGGCAATCTTCGATGACTCGGGGGCACTTGCGCCAACATAGATGGCATAGCCCATCAAGCCTACCGAAACAGCGGCGATGATGATGAATACTATTCTATTCAAATTTTTCATAATTTTAATTTCTCCTTAATTGTTAGGTCTTAGATTATCGCTTGCTATATGCAGTGAGCATATCAACCAAAGTGATAGAAGTATCCTCCATCTTAACTACCTGCGACTCAATCTTTGAGAGGATGTAGTTGAAGAAAATCTGAAGAATAACAGCAGCGATAAGACCCATAAGGGTAGTCAAAAGAGCCACCTTGATACCACCTGCTACAACGGTAGGAGAAATGGTTGCCTGAGCCTGAATATCATCGAATGCCTGGATCATACCAACAACGGTACCCATGAAACCGAGTGAAGGAGACAAAGCGATGAACAACGAAATCCAAGAGAGACCTGACTCCATGTGGCCCTGCTGAACCGAACCGTAAGATACAACAGCCTTCTCAACAGCCTCCAAGCCCTGGTCGTAACGCATAAGACCCTGGTAGTAGATTGAAGCGATAGGACCACGAGTATTGCGGCAGAAATCCTTAGCAGCCTCAACGCCCTCAGTGTTGAGAAGCTCCTCAACGCGAGCAACGAACTTCTTGGTGTTAATCTGCGCGAAGGTCAAATAGAGGATACGCTCAATAGCGATAGCCAAACCGAGAACCAAGCAGACAAGCACGGGAAGCATCCACTCCCAACCACCTTCCAAGAACTTCTTCATCAAAGCGAAGTGCATGGGCTCACCAGCCAAGTCCTCAGTAGCCTCAGCCTCAGCTACCTCAGCCTCAGCCTCAACAGCGGGAGCTGCCTGCTCTACTGCCTGCTCCTGTACGGGAGCCTCCTCTGCGTAAGCAGCGCCGAATGACAAAGTGGCAGCTGCCAAAACCAAAAATAATTTTTTCATAATGTTTTGTTAGTTAAAATTTGAAATTTTTAGTAGTTGTTATTTATTGCTATTGTTTTGCTCTACCTTTGGTAGTAAAAATTCGTAGTTTTGCTCGTTTATAGTTTCTGTACGCTACACGAAGTCAGTGTTAATCAACCCGTTACACGCTCAAATGGGGCCCATACATAGTATGACAAGCCACATTTTTCATAATTTACAGTGCGAAATATACAAATAATTTCTGAAAAGTGCAACCCTTTACAAAGTAAATTCACCACGCAGAGGACTACGCATCAGATTGAGCGTTTCCGATAATGGCAAATTTTTGCCTAAAACATACATCAGCTTTGTTACCGCCGCCTCGATAGTCATATCGTGTCCCGATACCACGCCTGCCTCCTGCAAGGCCAAGCCCGTCTCGTAGAGGTGCATCTGCACGGCACCATCCTTGCACTGCGAGACGTTGACCACCACAACACCGCGCTCTATGGCCTCCTTGACAAGCTCCACGAACCACTCCGACGTGGGTGCATTACCCGCGCCATAGGTCTCCAACACCACGCCACGCGCACCACTCTCCAAGAGCATGGCACGCAGCACCGAAGGACGGATACTCGGGAAGAGTTTCACGACAACGACATCGTTCGATAGGGTCTCGCTGATACGGAACTCCGACTGAGCGTCGGGCGCATAGGGTGCAATAGCCGCCGTATTGTATTGAATGTTGACACCCACATCGGCCAGAGGGGCATAGTTGAACGATGCAAAGGCGTTGAGGGCCTCGGCACTGAGTTTGGTAGTGCGGTTACCGCGGAACAATCTGTTTTGGAAGTACAGAGCCACCTCCGGAACGAGGGGTCTGCCGTCGTCGCCCTGCGCACCGGCAATCTCGATGGCCGTAATAAGATTCTCGCGACCATCCGTACGTAAAATACCGATAGGAATCTGGCTACCCGTGAAAATCACCGGCTTAGCGAGATTTTCGAGCATAAAGCTCAGAGCCGACGCCGAGTAGGACATGGTATCCGTGCCATGGAGTATGACGAAGCCGTCGTAGCGGGCGTAGTTCTCGCGTATTAGACGCGCCATATCCACCCAGTTCTCCACCGACACATTCGACGAGTCAATCGGCGGTTTGATGGTGATTACCTCGATATCCACTTTCAGACGCTTCAACGAGGGAAACTCCTCATATATACCGCTAAAATCGAAGGGCACGAGGGCTCCCGTAGCCTCGTCGGTCTTCATACCGATAGTACCGCCGGTATATATTATTAGTATCGAAGATCGTTTCATAACAATCAGCCATGCGGCCTTAGTGCCACATATATCCATACAAAGGTACAAAAAAAATAGTAAACAACAACCGACAACGTCAATAATTTTCGTTGTCGGCGTGCTGTAAACTATTTTTCGAACCTATATTTCGTCCTGCAACGCTACTTCAAGCTAAACATCTGCGTGGCATTTTGCGTCGTTATGGCATCTGCCACCGAGGCCTCTACGCCATGAATCTCAGCCACCTTGCGACACACATACTCAACGTATGCCGACTCGTTGCGCTTGCCACGATGGGGCACAGGCGTGAGATAGGGGCAGTCGGTCTCCAAGAGTATACGCTGCAACGGTATCTCGGCCACAACCCTATCCAAACCACTGTTTTTGAAGGTTACAACACCTCCGATACCAAACATAAAGTCGCCAAGACGCTCAATCTTACAACAAGTATCGACACTATCGGCATAGGCGTGGAAGACACCCCTGAGGCCACGACCACGATACGTGGCTACGGCATCGAGCATCTCATCGTATGCCGAGCGTGTATGCAGCACCACGGGGAGATCATATTGCACTGCCAGAGCGAGTTGCGCATGCAACGCCTCGCGCTGCTCCTTATAGAAATCGCGACTCCAATAGAGATCCAAGCCTATCTCGCCCACACCACAGAGCGTCGTGGGAGGCTCCGCAAGAAGCCTCTCAACCATGTCCACTTCGTCGCGCCACAGCGGATTGTCGTTTACCGACGTTGGATGGAAGCCCACCATAGCACGGCAACGCTGCGGATGCTGCTGCACAAGGTCTATCATGCGTTGGCGACTATGGCTGTCGATATCGGGCAACAGCAATACCTCGACACCCGCGGCCCATGCGCGTTCCAGAGCCTCGGCACGATCCGAGTCGAACTCCTCGGCATATATATGTGAATGTGTATCAATCATATAGCTTTTGCAATTTCGCTAAATTACCTCATACTTCTTACCGGGCAAGCAGCGTATGTAGCCCCTCATCTCCAACTCCATGACGGCCATCGACAACTCGCCCATGCTCATACCCGTGAGTTCGAGCAACCTGCTCCACTCCACCACACGCTCACTCGCAAAGGCATCGTAGGCTCTGCGCTCGGCATCGGAGAGCACCTCCAAATCGGGGCCATGCATCTCCACCTCCACAGGCTCCTGGCGACGTTGCAACCCCATATCCTCGACAATATCGCTTGCCGTGAGCACCAGGCGCGCCTTACCCATGCGAATAAGATTATTTGTACCGAAAGATGTGGCATCGGTAATACGTCCCGGCAGAGCCATGACCGCGCGGTGGTAGCTATCGGCTATATCGGCCGTGGCCAATGCTCCGCCGTGCACCGGCGACTCGACAACGAGCGTACCGCGCGAGAGACCGGCAATTATGCGGTTGCGGGCGATAAACTGCTGTCCGTTTTGAGGCGATGCTGAGTGCATCTCGCTGACTATCGCGCCACCACTTCTCAGTATATCCTCAGCCAGGGCGCGATGTGCTGCCGGCGTAACATCGGGTAGCGTATTTGCCACGACGGCAACCGTCGTCGCACCGCTCGCCAAGGCTGCACGGTGCGCAGCACCATCAATGCCGTATGCCAAGCCGCTGACTATCGATAGGTTATCGACCATCTGCGCAAGCTCCTCGATTATCACGGTTGTCGTATGCTGTCCCGAGGGCGACATATTGCGTGTGCCGACAACCGAGAGCGACTCGCGCGACAAAGCCTCGACACTGCCACGAACAAAGAGCACATGTGGTCTGTCGGCCGTATCGCGCAGCAACTCGGGATAGCAGTCATCGGTGGCAGCAAGGGTACATATATCGTGTCGACGGCAATAGGCCACCTCACGCTCCGCCTGCGCCATGCCCTCCTCGGCGATGATGCGCTCGGCGAGCTCACTACGCAGGCCGGCACCCTCCACAAGTTCGGCGCGCGACGCAGCAAAGAGCCGCTCAGCACTACCAAAATAGTCGACCAGATGTGCAGCACCACGACTACCGATGCCCCGCGTGAAGATAAGTGCCAAATCCTCGATTGTCATACGCCCAAAAACTTAGATACCTACTTTGAGAAGTGCATGTCGTGCTCCATGCGGCGCAGCTTGCGCACCTGTACGAAGAGCAATGTGCCGGCAACGAGCACCGAGGCAGCATCGGCAATGGGCATGGACATCCACGCACCCATAGCACCATACCTCGCTGGCAAAATCATCAACAGCGGCAGCAGGAAAAGAAGCTGTCGCGTGGTAGAGAGGAACATGGCCAGAGGCGCACGACCTATATATTGGAAGAAGCTACCCGCAACGACCTGGAAGCCCACGAGCGGGAAGACAAGCATTGCCACGCTAAGGCCCTGAGCCACAACATCAATCATGGCACTATCGGCAACGCCATTCGACGAGTCGACGAACAACGATGCCACCTCGCGCGGGAAGAAAAAGCCTATAAGGAAGGCTACCGTCGTAACACACGTAGCACATATTATCGTATATTTCAGCACCCTGAGGACACGTCCATACTGCTTAGCGCCATAATTATAGCCCACGATAGGCTGCATACCCTGGTTGAAACCCTGAGCAACCATAATGAAGAGCAGCAGCACACGATTCATGATGCCGTACGCGCCGACATATATATCGCCAACACCGCCCCCCATAGCCGAGGCCTGCACTACATCGTCGACACCCGTACCGCCATACTCCAACAACGCAGTGTTCATGAAGCGCGTAACGAACGAGGCGCATAGGTTGAGCAGGAATGGGGCCATACCGATAGAGATAATCGCAACGACAATCTTGCGATTGAAGCGGAAACTCTGCCTACGAAAACGCAGGAAACTGCGTGGCGAGGTGTAGTGGTGCAACTGCACGAGCAGGGCGACGCTCTGCGCGATGACCGTGGCCCATGCCGAGCCCTTGACACCCCATCCGAAACCGTAGATAAACAGCGGGTTGAGCAGCGTGCATATAGCCATCGCCATGAGCATGATATACATCGCCTTACGCGGATAACCCGAGGCACGAAGTTGCTCGTTGAGGGCCAAGTAGAGGTGCGTAACGATGTTACCGAACATGATAATCTGCATGAAATCACGCGCATACTGCAACGTCTCCTCGCTGGCCTTACCCTGGCCACCTGCAAAGAAGTATAATATGGGGTCGAGGAAGAAGAGGAAGGTGAGCATGATGGCCACGCCGAGCACCAAGTTTAGAAGCACGGCATTACCCAAGATATGCTCCGCAGCACGCTTGTTACCCTCACCCAGACGTATAGATATGCGCGCCGCAGCACCCACACCGACCATAGCACCAAAGGCTGCGGCTATATTCATGATAGGCAGCGTGATAGCCATACCCGAGATAGCCGCACCGCCCACGCCATTACCGATGAAGATACTATCGATAATATGGTACAACGACGACGACGCCATAGCGATAATCGCCGGTATGGCATAGCGCGCAAGGAGTTTGCCGAGCGAGTCGGTACCCAACGAGATAGTATTATTTTGAACTGACGCCATTATCTATTTTTCAGTTTTTTGCCTCGGCCACAGCCACAACATAGTCATCGTAGCATCGAACCTCGACGTTCACAGCCTCACGACCCGTCATGCGGCCCGTAATTAGACTCGTCGCAGCATCCCAACACTCCACAACGAGGTCTTCGACAAGCTCCACGCCGCGAACACCATAATATTTGTACATAGCCTCCTTGGCGCACCACACCGCCGCCGGCCACCAATCGGCAGTCGATAGGGAGGACTCCGCCGGGCTCATATACTTGGCCCTCACACGGTCGAAACCACGGTCGCGACGCTCTATGTCGACACCCACACGCCGAGAGCCGATAGCCACAGCTACAACACTGCCGCTATGCGACACACTTATATATATATTAGGTGTATCGACCACGGGGCCGCCAACAGCATCGTACTCAATGGCCACACCACGACCCAATTCGCGGCGCACAATACGTCGCCAGGCGAGATGCTCCGCGCGACGTTGCTCATTCTGAAAGCGCGATGCCGAGGCTATATCCTGCGCCGTGAGCAACGCATCACAGCAGGCATATACCCGCGGCACAGCCTCGACAAAGAGTTTAGCCATTGACCTCGACCTTTATCTTATCGACACGACGGCCATCCATCGTGGCGATAAAGAACTTAACACCATGTGCCGACAGCTCGTCGCCGCGACGCGGAAGGTCGCGTTTGAGCTCCATCATGAGTCCCGCCAACGTCTCGGCATGACCCTCAACATCGGCAAAGGCATCCTCGTCGAAGCCCAGAGCGCGCTCAAACTCGCCGATATGTATCTTACCATCAAAGATATAGGTGTTTTCGCCAATCTTCTCGTAGAGCTTCTCCTCATCGTCGCTCTCGTCCGTAATCTCACCTACGACCTCCTCCAAGACATCCTCCAACGATACGAGGCCCTGTGTAGCTCCATACTCGTCAACGACGATGGCGATATGTATCTTGCGCTTCTGGAAGGCCTTCAACAGGTCGTCAATCATCATGTGCTCGGGGACAAAGTAGGGTTTGCGCAACAGACCCTGCCATGCAAAGTCATTGGCCTCGGAGATATGGGGCAGCAAATCCTTGACATAGAGCACACCGCGCACATCGTCCAAGTCGTCGCCATAGACCGGAATACGCGAATAGCCCGTCTCGACGATAACCTTGCGCACCTCATCGAACGAGGCCTCATACTCCAAGCCCGTGATATCGACACGCGAGTGCATAATCTCAACAACCTCCGTGTTACCGAAACTGATGATACCCGACAACATCTTCTGCTCCTCCTCGGAGCCCGTCTCCGCGAGGTCTACGGCATCGGCAAGCTCCTCAATCGATATCTCGGCATTGCGGCTGGCAAAGCGGCTTACGCGACTGCTCGTGCGCACCAACACAAAGGCCAAAGGGTAGAGTGCCCAGCGCAAAAACTTAAAGGGTAGCGAGAACAAGCGCGCCATCTTCACGGGGTTGCTCTGAGTGAAGACCTTAGGCATAATCTCACCAAAGAGCAACAGGATGAAGGTTACGACGATGGTCTTAAAGATGAAGTCGTAGATACCGCTAAACGTGAAGAGCATATCGATAATCTGCGCCGATATGATTACCAAACAGATGTTAACCAAATTATTGGCAACCAATATCGTAGCAAGCAGCCTATCCGAATTTTCGAGCAACGACAACACACGCTGCGACGCGGCATCGTTGCTTCGGCTCTCCAACTCCTCGACATCGCTTCGCGTGAGCGAGAAGAAGGCCACCTCGGAGCCCGAGGCCATGGCCGACAGGAGTATCAACACAAAGGCGGCGACACCCCTCACCACAAGGTCAACAACCTCGATATTCTCATTTATAACTATTGCTGCGTCCATCACAACACGTTAAGTCCTACAAATTGAAGAGCATGCTCTCAGGCTCGTTATGCTGCGGCTCTGCGGCCTCCTCACGCACCATGGCACGGAAGGTTGTGCGCGTCTGCTTATCGCTCTCCGTGGCAAAGGTTACATTCTGACGGCGGAACGCAGGCTCCAACTTCATCAGCTTGACATGCTCGTAACGGCTCTTCGAGGGCGTAATAGTCGGAATATCCTGAGGCATCGGCGTTACGGGCTGAGGCGTTACGGGTTGAATACCAACATGCGGAGTAGTCTCCTTAGGCTTTATTGCAACAGGGTTAAAGGCCGGACGCTTCGACATCTCGTAACCATCGGCAAAGCCCGTAGCTACGACCACCAACTCCAACTCACCCTCGGCCAGCGACGGCTTTTGGCTCGCACCCCAGATAACATCGGCATAGTGCACGTTGCCATCCTCGTCCGTATAGCAGGCGTTCTGCTGTATGTAGGTCATGGCCAAGGTAACATCCTCGTGCGTAATCTGGTTGAGATCCGACACCGAGAAGTTGAGCAAGATATTCTTCGCACCGGCGATGTAGTTATCGTCAAGCAGTGCCGAGGCGAGTGCCTTCTCGGCAACCTGCGCCGAACGGTCCTCGCCCGAGGCGGTAACCACCGACATGAGTGTACGTCCGCTATTCTTCATCACGCGGCGCACATCGGCAAAGTCGACACGCACCAGAGCCTCCTCAACGGTGATAAGCTCGGCAATACCCTTTGTTGCCATGCCGAGAACCTCATCAGCCTTACCGAAGGCCTCCTTCAATTGCAGCTTGCCGTACATCTGCATAATCTTCTCGTTGTCGATGATGAGCATGGCATCGACCCACTGCTTCAACTCTTCGAGACCCTTCAACGCCTGGTCGTAGCGCGAGGGACCCTCCATGCGCAAGGGCATGGTAACAACCGCAACGGTCAAGATATCGAGGTCGTGCGCAAGCTTTGCGATGACGGGCGAAGCACCTGTACCCGTACCACCACCCATACCCGCAGCGATGAAGAGCATGCGCGTATCGGACGTCGTAAGGAGGCTGCGTAGCTGCTCCTCGCTCTCAATGGCCAACTCGCGACCCACATTGGGGTCGTTACCTGCACCCTCGCCACGACCCATCTGCACCTTGTTGGGTACGTTACAGTTGGCCAGGGCCTGTTTATCGGTGTTACATGCCACGAAGTTGACACGCTCGATACCCATCGTCTGCATGTGGTTGATAGCATTACCTCCGGCACCTCCGACACCCGCAACCATAATCTTCGAGGTGAGGTCGAGGTTGAGATCCGAGATATTGTCGCCGGCAACGGCAACCATAAGCTCATTGAGGCTCATATTATTGTTTGTGCTCATATATCGTTTGTTGTTTAGCTGTTTTGATTAATCTTTGAAGGACTACACCCTAAAAGTCGTTCTCGTCCTCACCCTGAACAAAGGCGTTGTTCATCTTGTTCACAAACTCCTGCATGCGCTTCTTCCATGCAGATCTCTTCTTGGTCTTGCCACCGTTGGGGTCAAAACTTACCTCCTCCTGCGTCGACGGCTGCTCCTCGAACTCGTAGTTCTCGGGCTCCGGCTGCTCAACAATCGGAGAGGGCTTAGACTCGGTCGCGGGCTCCTCGCTTATAGGACGACGCTTTATCGTGTTGGGCTCCGTGTCGTGCACATACGTCTCGCGCGCCGGCTCCTGACGACGCACCGCACCCTCCAACACGCTGCACTGACCGCGCTGTGCACCATAGATAAGAAGCGAAGCCACGGTAGCGTAGGCGGGCGTTGTTATGTACTCCAACAGAGACTCCTCGACAAAGCCATACTCAGGGTGCACGGCACGCACATCCTCATAGCCCAGCACACGCGCAAAGAGGGTCTCGATATCGCGCATCTTCGAGCCACCACCCGTGAGAAGCACAATAGGCATAAACTTAGAGCCACACCCCGCATCCTTAATCTCGCGACCAACCAACTCGGCAATCTCCGAGAGACGCGCCTCGATGATGGTTACAAGGTTGCGACGCAAGACGCTTTTGGGCATGCCCGGACGCTTCGAAGGGAAGACGATGATGTCGTCCACGGCCTTCTCCGTGAGGGCTGAACCATACTGCACTTTGAGGTCTTCGACAAAGCTAGACGGGATGCTCCACGCGCGGATATCGCTGTTGATGGCACTCATGCCGATAGGTATCGACGAGGTATGACGCACCTTGCCGCCATACAACACCGCAACATCCGTAACACCACCACCAAGGTCGACGATAACGGCACCATCCTGCATATCCTCGGTTGTAGCCACTGAGAGGTGCGACACGAAGGCGTTGGGCACAAACTCCTTGGCATTGATGCCGCACGCCTGCAAGCAACTATTCAGACGGTCGCGCATAACCTTATCGCAGAGTATGAAGTTGTAGGTCGCCGAGAGACGGTGTCCGTAGGCACCAACAGGGTGCTCCACATCCTTCTCGTCAATCTTGTAGCGCAGGGGCTGCATGGTCATAATCATCTCATGGTCGTCGGGCAGTTTAACACTCTTCATACGACGATCCAACTCGTCGATATCGCTCTGCGTAATCTGGTTGCGCAACTCATCCTTAACGTAGACATGGTCGGGAACCTGCACACTACGGATAAAGTCGCCCGAGAGACCTACATAGGCCTCCGTGATACGTATCCCTACACTCTCCTCGATGCGTCGCTTGGCACGAGCTATGGCCTGACCCACCATATCGCTATTCTCAACGCGTCCGGCATTTACACCACTTACAGGCTCGGAAACGATGTCGCATATATTCACACGACCATCGCTCTCGGTAGCACCTACGGCAATCACAACATTTGATGAGCCTACATCAATTACTACAATCTGATTGTTCTTCATTGCTATATATATTTTTTTCGTTTCTTTCTGTTACCTACACACGACCTGTCCGTCGTATCTCAGGCTGATGGTCGTATACCTATCCCAGCCCACGTTGACCAGCACCTTGTCGTACACACGTCTCAGCGACGCAAGTCTGCCTTCAAGGTTCTCGGCATAGCCCATATCCACCTCGTAGCGTCCCGAACGGGGTACAAAGGCCACCTGCATGGGTACCGTACCACCTCCCGAGACCACTATCTGCACAACCTCGGCACTCCAAAAGCGGTCGCGCACAACCTCCGACACAAAGGCCAACAGCCTCTCGAAGTCGCGCCCCGTCTGCTCGACATATCGCTGCTGCTCACGCACCACACCCTGCTGCTCCGCAAGCTCGGTGAGCGACGCCTCGACACGCGCCACACGCTCGTCATACTCGCGCTGCGCCTCCGCCTTACGCTCCGTGAGCTCCTCCTTGCGCTTGGCATACTCATAGTCCGACATGAACAACTCGCGACCCACCCTGCTATTGAGTGTCGAGCGCAGCTCCTTGCGGTAGCGTTGCTGCTGCTTATAGTAGGGCTCCTTATCCTTTTCGAGACGCTCAACGACCCTCTGCAATTCTGCAATACTATCGCTCACCCTCTCCGACACAAATCCCGAGTAGTCGGCAGCAAACAGAGGCTTGTAACTACCCGTAATCACGGGCACTAAAACCGCATAGCCGTCCGACGCCGGAAAGATATATCCGTCCGAGGTTATGTACATATCGTAGCCATCGACCCTGAGGCGCGCCACAGGCTCACGCTGGCTCACTCGCACATCGACACGCCCGTCGTGCGTGAGATAGGCATTGGCACTCGCCACAGCACTATGTTGCAACGCCACACGCTCCAACTCTGCGAGGTCTACCTCGGCAAGAGCATGACCCACGGGCAACACTCCCTGCTCCTCAAACCAGCGGTGCATCAACTCAGCATCAACAAGTTTTCGGCTGCCACCACCCTCGATAGTGATGTCCACCGCCGTAACCTGCTGCTCACGGCTATGCTCCTCCTTGCCCGCAGACGACCACCGCCAAACGACGATAAGTGCTATCCACAGCACAGCATAACCCGCATATCTGCCTATCTTGCGCAACATATCCTATGCCTCCGCTTTACGTTCTATGAGTTGTGCAACATCGCGACATACAACGTCGATGTTTCCCGCACCAAAGGTTACCACCACATCCGTATCGCGCTCGGCAAGCAACGCCACGAGCTCCTCGCGCTCGGCAAGTGTCCACTCCACCGTGAGCATCGCACCTATCATCTCCGAGCATACTCCCTCGATAGGCTCCTCACGTGCCGGGTAGATGGGCACGAGAACGACATCGTCGGCCAACGACAACGCCTCGGCAAACTCCGGAGCTAAGTCGCGAGTGCGCGTGTAGAGGTGGGGCTGAAATATCGCCGTGATGCGTCGCGCAGGGAAGATGCCGCGCAACGACTCTATCGTGGCACGCAGCTCCTCGGGATGGTGGGCATAGTCGTCGATATATACCTGCTTAGGGGTATTCACATATACCTCCATGCGACGTTTCACGCCACCAAACGAGGCTAAGGCACGACGCACAGCCTCCTTATCGAGGCTCTTACCCTCAATTGCTGCCGCAGCCCATAGCATAGCCACCGCAGCCACCGAGTTCTCGATGTGTACCTTGCCCAATATGCCGAGCGTGCAACCCTCGATACGACCATCGGGCAGCACAATATCGTACTCGTAGCGGCCACCCTGCTTCAATACGATGTTCTCGGCGTGGAAGTCGCCACCATTGTCGCACGAGTAACGATACATGCGTCGCGACGTGGTGTCGAAACGTAGCTCTACGCCCTGCTTTAAGATGAGCACACCGCCATCGTTTATCTGTGAAGCGAACTGCTCGAAGGCCTCCACCACAGCCTCCACCGTGCCGTAGATGTCGAGGTGGTCGGCATCGACAGCCGTGATTACTGCCACATCGGGATGCAGACGCAGAAACGAGCGGTCGTACTCGTCGGCCTCCAACACCAGACGGCGTCCACCCCCCAAGACCAAATTAGATGCGAAGTTACGCGATATGCCACCAAGAAAGGCACTACCCTCACCTGCCGCAGCATGGTTGAGCCACGCCGCAAGTGTCGATGTCGTAGTCTTGCCATGCGTGCCGGCCACCGCCATGCCCAACTTACCCTCAGAGAGGTAGCCGAGCATCTGCGAGCGTTTCTCTATACGGAAGCCATGCTCGCGCAACCACGCCCACTCTTGGTGGTCGGACGGTATGGCGGGCGTCAATACCACCAACGTATCGTCTGCCGAGCGCATAGCCTCGGGTATTAGCGCGGGGTCGTCATCGTAGTGAACAGCAGCACCCTCACTCTCCAACTCGCGCGTGAGAGGCGTCGCCGTGCGGTCGTAGCCCGCCACAGCATATCCCTCGTGCATGAAGTAGCGGGCAAGGGCACTCATGCCAATGCCTCCAATGCCGATGAAGTATATATTTTTCAACTTCTTATCCACGTCCGTAATTTAGTTTTTGGTGTTTAGCACACTCTCAATCTCGCGCACCACGCGCTCTGCCGAGTCGTCGATGGCGAGCTTCGCAATATTCTCTCGGAGCGATGCGAGACGCTCCTTGTCGAAAACAAGGTCTAAGGCTCGCTGCATGCCACACGCGACCGCCTCGCTGTCGCGCACAATCTCGGCCGCACCCTTCTCCACAAGGGCCATAGCGTTCTTCGTCTGATGGTCTTCGGCCACATTGGGCGACGGCACAAATATCGTAGGCTTTGCCACGAGACACAACTCCGACACGGTGCAGGCACCACTGCGCGATATCACAACGTCGGCTGCCGCATAGGCATAGTCCATACGCTCGATGAAGGCTCCCTGCCATATATTTTCGGTAGGATGCTCCGCAAGATAGTGCTGCATCTCGCGCTCATAGTACTTTCCGGTCTGCCATATCACCTGCACGGGGGCCTTGCCGTCGAGTGTCGCTATCCACGCCTTCATCATCTCGTTGAGCGTGCGTGTACCAAGCGAGCCACCCACCACAAGAACGGTGGGCAACGAGGCATCGAAGCCGTAGTAGGCCAACGCCTCACTGCGGTCGCTACCCTCGGCCGAGAAGCGTCCGCGCAGGGGGTTACCCGTCATCACTATGCGCTCGGCGGGGAAGAAACGCTCCATGCGGTCATACGACACACATATGCGCTTCGCCCTCTTCGAGAGAATCTTGTTTGTAAGGCCCGCGAAGGAGTTCTGCTCCTGAATGATTGTCGGCACACCAAGACGCTGTGCCGCCCATAGCACAGGAGCTGAGGCGTAACCACCAAAGCCCACGACCATGTCGGCACGGAAGTCGCGTATGATGCGCTTCGCACGACGTACACTTGCTGCCACCTTGAACGGAAGGGCTAAGTTGTGGAGCGATAAACGACGCTGCAAGCCCGCCACGGGGAGACCCTCAATGCGGTATCCGAGTGCCGGAACCTTCTCCATCTCCATCTTACCCTCGGCACCCACAAAGAGGAGCTCTACATCGTCGCCAAATTTACGCACGAGGGCCTCGGCAACAGCCACTGCCGGATATATATGACCACCGGTACCACCACCGGAAAGAATAATTCGCTTCATCAGCCTGAAATGATTTTGTTTTCCACTGCGCATGCGCGCGCCTAAAAGCATGATTTACAGCACGATACCCCACCGCATATAACACGCGGAGTATAAGTCTGTAATTTCACCCTACAAAATTATAAATTCTCGCTGTAAAATCAAACAGACGGCGTTGGTTTTTTTCTATGAAAAAAGAAAAAAGTTTTCGGGGATGGAGAAGGGGTGGGAAAGTGAAAGGTGAAAATGGGACAATGAGAAAATGGGACGATGAGAAAAAATCTCTCATAGTCCCATAGTCTCATAGTCAAAAAAAGAGGCCGATGGGATGATACGGACAAGTTTTTGCGCGCGGTGGGTAGATGTGGGTAATTATGGGTAGATGTGGGTAGTTGTAGGCGAGTTTTATGGCGCGCTCCCCACTGCTACCCACGACTACCTACACTACCTACAACTACCCACCACTACCCACTAAAATCAGCGCGCCATGGAAATTATGAGACAATGGGACAATGAGACGATGGGACGATGGGACAACGAGACAATGAGAAAAAAAATCCCAAAGTCCCATGGTCCCATAGTCAAAAAAAAGAGGCCGCAATCGACCCCTTATAACAAGAAATTACATTTCGGAGAGCGTTATAACATCCTCCCTCTGTGCAAGACGCTTCATATCCTCTGCCGACGAGTGCCCGGGATAGGATGCATAGAAGTGGTTGGGACGCTCATAGGCGTTGCGCCACAGCAACACATGGCTACACCCCTTACCCTCAATGCCTGGCATGAGGACGGTGGTAAACCAATCGTCGTCGGGGATGGTCTCGTAGCCCGTCTCGCACACAGCCCACAGCTTACCATGCTCCGCAGCAAAGGCGCGAGCGATATCGGCGCGCGTGGTCATATCGGCAATGAAGTATTCGGGTGTCGAGTAGTGGTAAATATCGAAGCCTACGATGTCGACATAGTCGTCGCCGGGATAGCTATCCTCGAACTCATCGAGGGTGGTATAGCCCGACATGGAGTAGGCGACAAGCATGTTATTTACGCCCTTACCGCGCAGATAATCAATGGTATACTGCCACAGCGCGATATACTCCTCGCGGCTACATTGCGACCTGCACCACCAGAACCAATTACCCGACAGCTCATGGTAGGGACGGAAGATTATGGGTATAAGCTGACCATCATCACCGCGCAGACTGAGGAAGAAATCGGCCATCGCATCGAGCCAATGACGATACTTCTCGGCGGTGGGCTCATCGTTGAGTATCGACCACACAACCTTATCGGACGAGACGTCCCACGAGTCGCCACCCGTCAGGGGGTTACGACCATGCCACGAGAAGCTATTTACACCACCCCTCTGCGCGGCCCACAGAGCGTTGCGACGCATAGCCTCGAAAGGTACGCCATCGAGGTTGGCATCGGACTGCATTTCGAGCATACCCAAGTCCCAACCGAATAGTGCGGGGTGGTCTCCCGTAACCATCTCGACATCACTGCGATACGTGCCGTCGTCAACCCAGCCGATGCCGTATGCGAGGTCGTCCTGATGGCCCAACAAAATGCCCCTCTCGGCGAGGCTGAAAAGGGTGTTATAGAGTGCCACCGTGGCCTCCGTAGCAGCGGCGTCCGAGGGGTGATATTGGGGCGAAGGAGCGGCACTTTTTTTACCATCTGAACAGGCCACAAAAAGCGATGCCACAAGGGCGATAACAGTCAATTTTTTCATACTCGATTTCAGGTTTTTCTCACCTACAAAGGTATATATTTTTTTGGAACAATTATGATTTTTGACTATTATTGCTTAAATTTGCATTACGATTAATTTAATATAAGGTATGAAACGATTTTTTTGCCGGGCGGTAGCCCTCATCTCTGTTGTTGCGACACTCTCGCTCATGGCGAGCAGCTGCACGTCGAGCGACAAGCAGGACACACCCAAACGCGACTTCATAAAGGTCGAAAACGGACAGTTTATGCGTAACGGCAAGCCCTACTACTTCGTGGGTGCCAACATGTGGTATGGCGCAATTCTCGCCTCGGAGGGTGAGTATGGCGACCGCGAACGCCTCATCAAAGAGCTCGACTTGCTCAAAGAGATGGGCATCGACAACCTCCGCATATTGATAGGTGGCGATGGCGAGAATGGTATTCCGCTACGCATAGAGCCCACGTTGCAGACCGCACCGGGCGTATACAACCAAGAGATTCTCGATGGTCTGGACTACCTGCTCATGGAGATGGGTAAGCGCGACATGACCGCAGTGCTCTACTTCAACAACTCGTGGGAGTGGAGCGGAGGCTACACCCAATATGTGGCATGGGCCACAGGCTCGGAGGTCCCCGTGCCCACACCCGGCGTCGAGGGGTGGGATGGCGAGGGCTGGACTCGCTACATGGAGAGTGCTCGTCAGTTTGTCAAGAACAAGCGCGCCCGCGACCTCTTCACCAACCATGTACTCTACATCGTAAACCGCACGAACAAGTACACCGGCCAGAAGTATGTTGACGACCCCACAATCTTCTCATGGCAGATATGCAACGAGCCGCGCGCCTTCGACCGCCAAAGCAAAGCCTCGTTTGCGGAGTGGATACACGAGACTGCAAAGGCTATACGCAAGCTCGACCCTAACCACATGATATCGACCGGCTCGGAGGGCTTCTACGGCTGCGAGCAGGATATGAAACTCTGCGAGCGCATACACTCGTTCGAGGAGATAAGCTACATCAACTGCCATGTATGGCCCTACAACTGGAAGTGGATAGATGCCGAGAACATGGAGTCGCAGCTCAAAGGCGCATGCCTAAACACATACGAGTATATCAAGCTGCACAGCGACTTAGCGGCACAGATAGGCAAGCCCCTCGTAGTTGAGGAGTTCGGCTTCCCGCGCGACGGCATGAACCACGCGCAGAGCAACAGCGTAAAGTTGCGCAACAAGTACTACACCTACGTCTTCGACCTCGTGCGCAAGTCGGCAGAGGATGGAGGTAAACTTGCGGGCTGCAACTTCTGGGGCTGGGGCGGCTATGCCGAGAATATCGCCGACGACTACAAGTGGGCCAAGGGCTACGACTACACGGGCGACCCTGCACAGGAGCCACAAGGTTGCAACTCGGTATTCGCAAAGGATAAATCGACAATCGACGTTATCACCACCGCCAACGAGCAGATACGCGAGGCATGTGGCGAGTAGTCTGATACTTAATCAATAGCCCAATAAACGAAAACATATATTACCATGGCAACATTTCAGCAGAAACTACAACACCTCAGACGTAATCATCAAGACCTCATAGCACGTCGTAACCGCCGCGTGGAGCATACAAACGGCATATATTGGCGTTACGAGTACCCCGCAATCGAGGCGGCACACGTACCCTTGGAGTGGCGTTACGACCTCGACGAGCGCACAAACCCCCATCTTATGGAGCGTATAGGTGTCAACGCCACATTCAATGCGGGAGCCATCAAGCTCGACGGCCGCTACCTGATGGTCGTGCGTGTCGAGGGCAACGACCGCAAGTCGTTCTTCGCCGTGGCCGAGAGCGACAACGGCATCGACGGCTGGCACTTCTGGGAGCGTCCGATAGTTATGCCCGAGTGGGGCGAGCCCGCAACCAACGTCTACGACATGCGTCTCACGCAGCATGAGGATGGCTGGATTTACGGTATCTTCTGCGTTGAGCGTAAAGACCATACGCAGCCCGGCGACCTCTCGGCAGCCACCGCTGCGGCAGGTGTTGCCCGCACCAAAGATCTCGTAACATGGGAGCGTCTGGCGGATATCAAAGCCGAGAGCCAGCAGCGCAACGTAGTGCTCCACCCCGAATTCGTGGATGGCAAGTACGCCCTCTACACACGTCCCGCCGATGGATTTATCGAGACGGGCAGTGGCGGCGGCATCGGCTGGGCTCTTGTCGAGGATATGTCATGCGCCGAGATTCGCGACGAGAAGATTATCGACGCGCGCGCCTACCACACCATCAAGGAGGTGAAAAATGGTGAAGGCCCCCACCCCATCCGTACCGAGCAGGGATGGCTCCACCTGGCACACGGCGTAAGAAACTGCGCCTGGGGTCTCAGATATGTGCTCTACATGTATATGACCTCGTTAGAGGACCCCACACGCGTAATTGCCGCCCCCGCGGGCTTCTTCATGGCACCCGAGGACGACGAGTATATCGGCGATGTGGGTAACGTACTCTTCTCGAATGGCTGGATTAAGGATGACGACGGCCGCGTGCTCATATACTACGCCTCGGCAGATAAGCGCATGCATGTTGCCGAGTCGTGCGTAGAGCGTCTTGTGGACTACTGCCTGAACACCCCTGCCGACGGTCTGCGCACGGCGACATCGGTAGAGGCTATCTGCAACCTTATAGAGAAGAATAAAAAACTTAAATAAGAGGATATCATGGCAACACTCCGCGAAAAGATAGGCTACGGCTTCGGCGACCTCTCGTCGTCGATGTTCTGGAAGATATTTATGTACTACATAATGTTCTTCTATACGCAGGTCTTTGGACTTACGTTGGAGGACGCAACGCTGCTTATCCTTATCACTAAGATGTGGGATGCCATCAGCGACCCGCTGATGGGTGTCATCGCCGACCGCACCTCCACGCGCTGGGGTAAGTATCGCCCCTATCTGCTATGGATTGCCGTGCCGTTTGCTCTATGTGGCGTGCTCACATTCACAACACCCACGTTCGGATACGCCGGTAAACTCATCTGGGCCTACTGCACCTACGTCATGATGATGACCGTATATACGGCTATCAACGTTCCGTATGGCGCAATGCTTGGCGTGATGAGTGCCGATTCGAAGGAGCGCAACGTATTCTCGTCCTACCGCATGTTCTTTGCCTATGCCGGCAGCTTCGTCTCACTGATGATTTTCGGCCCGCTGTGCAACGCTTTCAGCAGTGACACCGCTGTAAGCGCGAATGGTGGCGTGCAGCTATCTACCGAGCCTGCGGCATGGCAGACCACGATGATAGTCATCGGCGCGATATGTATGCTCTTCTTCCTGCTCAGCTTCTTCCTTACACGCGAGCGTGTCACGGTCGACAGAGCCAACGTCGAGCACTCGTCCATAGGCCGAGACCTACGCCTGCTGCTGCGCAACGCACCGTGGTGGATACTCCTCGGAGTGTCGCTCGCCGTGGTGATGTTCAACGCCATACGTGGTGGCGTGGCAGCCTACTACTTCTCGGACTATGTGGGCAACGAGAGTTTCATGGGTACGCTCTTTGGCGCAAACCTCTTCCTCACATGCACCATCTTCCTCACCGTGGGCGAGGTTGCCAACATGGTGGGTGTGGCCCTCGCCGTGCCCCTGGCCAAGCGCGTAGGCAAGAAGTGGGCATATATATGGTCTATCCTCGTCGTGGCACTCTTCACCGCACTCTTCTACATTATCCCCGAGTCGGGCACAATGACCTATTGGCTCATACTACTCTTCCAGGTGGTCATCTCCGTGGCTGCGGGTGTTACGCTGCCCCTCGTATGGTCGATGTTTGCCGATGTTGCGGACTACTCCGAGAATAAGAATGGCACAAGCTCCGTGGGCCTTATCTTCTCGTCATCGTCTATGGCTCAGAAGTTTGGCGCAGCCTTTGGCTCGTTGGTTATCGGATGGTTGCTGCTGTCGTTCGGATATGTCGTACCCGAAGATGCTAAACGCTTCTCGGAGGGCGAGATTAAGACACAGCGCGAGCTGCTTATGGCCGATGAGGAGGTCTCGACATACCGTTTCGGCGTGGAGCATAGCAGCGGTGCAGTAATAAACATCACCCTCGAAAAGGGCACCGACGGCACCATTAGCGAACAGATTACCACCGCGCAGAGCGACGAGGCTATCGACGGACTGAAAGCCCTTATCAGTTGGATTCCCGCCCTTGCAGCCCTGCTGGGCGCACTTATAATGTTGCTCTACCCTCTTGGCGAGGGCCGCATGGATAAGATTCGCGAGGAGCTACGTATAAAACGCAACACAGATGAGTAAAGCAGATGTTATATTAGGCAGGATGTTGTCCACATTGGAGGACAACATCCTACGTTTTTGGCTCGATAAGATGGTCGACCGCGAGCGTGGTGGCTTCTATGGCCGCATGACGAGCGACGGTGTAGTGGACAGAGAGGCCCCGAAGGGTGCTATCCTCACGGGACGTATCCTCTGGACCATGTCGGCTGCGTACCGTCTCACACAAAACCCCGAGTACCTCGACGCGGCGACACACGCGAAACGATTTCTCATCGACGCACTCTACGACAATGAGTACGGTGGCGTCTACTGGTCTGTCGAGGCTGACGGCACACCGCGCGATACGAAGAAGCAGTTCTACGCCTTGGGCTTCGCCATATACGGCCTCTCGGAGTATGTGCGCGCCACAGGCGACCACGAGGCCTTGGAGTACGCCATACGCCTCTACGACGCTATCGAGACACACAGCCACGATACGCGCTATGGCGGATATATCGAGGCCACAACACGCCAGTGGCAACCTATCGAGGATATGCGCCTCTCGGCAAAAGACCGCAACGACTGCAAGTCGATGAATACGCACCTTCATATCATAGAGCCCTATACCAACCTGCTGCGCGTATGGCGCACGGACGAACTGTTGGAGAGCGTATGCGGACTTTTGGACACCTTCGAACGACATATCATCGATAGCCAGAGTGGCCACCTGCGCCTCTTCTTCGACGACAGATGGCAGTCGCAGAGCGATATGGTGTCGTATGGCCACGATATCGAGGCGGCATGGCTGCTCGTCGAGGCGGCCACGGTCGTGGGCGATGAAACGCTCGTAGAGTACTTCGGAGGCATCGCCCGACGCATCGCCGAGGCTGCTGCCGAGGGGCTAAATGCCGATGGCTCGATGTCGTATGAGTATGACCCGACCACGGCACACCGCGACGATGACCGACACTGGTGGGTGCAGGCCGAGACCGTCGTGGGATACTACTATATGTGGCACCTCTATGGCGACCAGAGAGCCCTCGACCGCGCCGTAAAGGCGTGGGAGTATATCGAGCGCGAGATTATCGACACGGAGGGTGGCGAATGGTGGTGGAGCCGCAGAGCCGACAGCAGCATCAACCTCGCGGAGGACAAGGCCGGCTTCTGGAAATGTCCCTACCACAACTCGCGCATGTGCATCGAGTTGTTGCAGACGATGTAGCGAGATAATACCCCATCGCACAAAAAAGTCCCGACGCTGAGCGGTACGTTAGGTACTGCACAACGTCGGGATTTTTTATTAACAGTGGAACTTGCGTCCTACAATATTATTTAAGCATAGCCTTAACCTCCTCAGCCACAGCCTTGCCGTTGTAACCAAACTTCTCGTCGAGAACCTTGTAGGGTGCCGAGTAACCGAAGTGGTCGAAGCCGTGGATAAAGCCATTCTCGCCTACCAAACCTGCGAGGTTCACCGAGAGACCCGAGGTCATACCGTAGCGAGGCAATGTGCCAAGCACAGCCTGCTGGTACTCCTTAGGCTGATCGCGGAAGAGACCCTCGCTGGGGATAGATACCACACGTGTTGCGATACCCTCCTCGGCAAGTATCTCGGCACCCTCAACGAGTGTCGATACCTCCGAGCCGGTAGCAATCATCGTAACCTTAGCATCGGGCATGTCGAGTACTACGTAACCACCCTTCTCGGCCTGCATAGCCTCCTCGCGGCGCGAACGACCCGAGAGTGCGGGAAGGTTCTTGATATTCTGGCGCGAGAGCACCAAAGCCACAGGACGCTTCTCCTCCAAGGCCATCTTCCATGCAGCAACAGTCTCGTCGCAGTCGGCAGGACGCAAAACGAGCATCGAGCGCTCACCTGCATGGTTGCGTACATGCTCCATAAGACGAATCTGTGCCTCATGCTCTACGGGCTCGTGGGTAGGGCCATCCTCGCCTACACGGAATGAGTCGTGTGTCCAGATATATACTACGTGCTGGTGCATGAGTGCCGAGAGACGTACTGCGGGCTTCATGTAGTCCGAGAATACGAAGAACGTACCACATGCGGGGATAACACCACCGTGCAGTGCCATACCGTTCATCACGCAAGCCATGGTGAGCTCGGCAACACCTGCCTGGAAGAAGTTACCCGTAAAGTCGCCCTTGGTGAAGGCCTTAGTCTTCTTCAAGAAGCCGTCGGTCTTATCCGAGTTAGAGAGGTCGGCCGAAGAGACAATCATATTCTCAACCTTCTCGGCAAAGAGGCCGAGCATCGTAGCCGACGCTACACGCGTAGCCTGGTCGGGCTTCATCTCGATTGCCGAGTAGTCAATCTCGGGGAGCTTGCCAGAGTAGAATCCATCCATCTTCTCGGCCAGTGCGGGGTTAGCCTTGCGCCACTCATCCTCCTTAACCTTCATCTGCTTGGCCCATGCGCGAAGCTCCTCGCGACGTGCTGCATATACCTCCTTAGACTCCTCGAATACTGCGAAGGGCTCATCGGGGTTACCGCCAAGGTTCTTGATTGTAGCAGCGATATCGGCACCCGCAGCCGTGAGGGGCTGACCGTGTGTCGACACCTGATTCTCGAAGCTTGTGCCGTCGGCCTTACGTGCACCGTAGCCCATGATGGTCTTACCCACGATAAGCGTAGGACGCTCCGTCTCGGCATTGGCGGCCTTCAACGCTGCGCGTATCTCGTCGATAGACTGACCGTTTACGGTGATAACATTCCAATTCCAAGCCTTATACTTCATCTCGATATCCTCGGTGTCAACCTCGTCGCACTTTGTCGAGAGCTGCACGTTGTTCGAGTCGTAGTACATGATGAAGTTCGAGAGGCCAAGATGACCGGCGATGCGGCCTACACCCTGCGAAATCTCCTCCTGAACAGCACCATCCGAGATAAAGGCGTAGGTCTTGTGCGCCATCCACTCGCCAAAGCGAGCTACCATAAATCGCTCAACGATAGCGGCACCGAGAGCCATAGCATGACCCTGACCGAGGGGGCCTGAGGTGTTCTCAACGCCACGCAACACGTCGACCTCGGGGTGACCGGGCGTTACGCTGCCCCACTGACGCAACGACTGCAAATCCTCGGTTGAGTAGTTGCCCGCCAACGACAATACTGCATAGAGCATAGGCGACATGTGGCCGGGATCGAGGAAGAGACGATCGCGGTGGGGATAAGCCATGTTATCGGGGTCATAACGCAAGAACTCCGTGTAGAGCACGTTGATGAAGTCAGCACCACCCATAGCACCACCAGGGTGTCCCGATTTTGCCTTCTCGACCATTGACGCAGCAAGGATACGGATATTATCCGCTGCACGTTGAAGTTTCTGATTCTCCATAATTTTAAGTTATATTGTTGATTATTCGATGCTTATACTCTATGCGCGCACCTCCACACACTCACTATGCGCCATACATCATACAAATATACTAAAACTTTCGTAACAAACCACACTTAGGCGTGCAATAATTTTGCACACCGCGCGAATTTAATGCTTTTTAAGCGCGAAAAGGGCTAACGGCCGAGCGACGAGCGGTCGAGTGAGCGGTAGCCTATGGCCTCCGAGATGTGTTGCGGCTCGATATTATCCTTGGCGTCGAGGTCGGCAATGGTACGGGCAACTTTGATGATACGGTCGTAGGCGCGTGCCGAGAGGTCGAGGTGTATCATGGCGCGCTCCAAGAGTGCCGAACACGCCTTGTCGAGCGGAGCAAAGTGGCGCAACATCGAGCTTGTCATCATGGCATTGCAGTGTATATCGAGACCCTCAAAACGCTGTCGCTGTCGCTCGCGCGCCGCCACAACACGGCGACGTATATCCGAACTGCGCTCTGCGGGCGTCGTGCTCGACAGCTCCGACACCGACACGGGCGTAACCTCAACATGAATATCTATACGATCCATCAGCGGGCCCGAGATATGCGCCATGTAGCGATGCACTGCTGCCGCCGAACAGGTACACTCCTTTGTAGGGTGGTTGTAGTAGCCGCAAGGGCAGGGGTTCATCGAGGCCACAAGGGTGAAGTTGGCGGGATAGTCGACCGTGTACTTGGCTCGCGAGATGGTAATATGTCTATCCTCCAACGGCTGGCGCAACACCTCCAAGACGTTACGACCAAACTCGGGCATCTCGTCCAGGAAGAGGACGCCGTTATTGGCTAACGACACCTCACCCGGCTGTGGCGACTGTCCGCCACCTATAAGCGCGACCTGCGAGGTGAGGTGGTGCGGGGCACGGAAGGGTCGATTGGCTATAAGTCCGCGCGACGAGCCTATCTTACCCGCCACGGAGTGTATCTTCGTGGTCTCCAACGCCTCATCGAGGGTCATCGGAGGCATGATGGTCGGCATGCGACGTGCCAACATCGTCTTACCCGAGCCCGGAGAGCCTATCATGATAACATTGTGTCCACCCGCAGCAGCAATCTCCAAGGCGCGCTTAACGAAGAGCTGCCCCTTGACATCGGCAAAATCCTCCTCGTAGAGGCTCTCAGAGAGCTGTTCGCTGAGTGCTATGCTATGTGTCGTTGCGACGTAGGGAGCGTGTCCCGCGAGTATGGCACACAGCTCCGTAAGCGAGCTTATGCCTACGGTCTCAATACCCTCAACAACAGCACCTTCTGCAACATTCTCCTGAGGCATAAAGACACGTTTCAAACCGTGCTCCTTGGCCATAGCCACGATGGGGAGCACACCGCGTACCGCGCGTAGCGAGCCATCCAACGACAACTCGCCGATGAACATCGAGTCATCGAGCATCGTAGTTGCAAGCTGCTCGGTAGCCACCAGGATACCCACGGCAATGGGCAGGTCGTACAACGAACCCTCCTTGCGCAGGTCGGCAGGGGCGAGGTTCACGACAATCTTCTTGTGCGTGATGCGGTAGCCCGTATTCTCGAAGGCGGCCTGTATGCGCTGCTCACTCTCCTTGATGGTGTTATCGGGCAGGCCCACGAGATAGAGGCCCAAACCTCCGCTCGCAACATTGACCTCGACCGAGACCTCAACAGCCTCGATACCCGAAACGGCTCCTGTATGTATCTTGACGAACATGACGATATTGACTATGCAAACATATTAATCGGCAGAACTAAGCCTAAAATGGCGCATTAGGGTCGAAGGGCTTTGGAGCACCACCTCCGGCAAGGTCAAACTCGCTCGGAACGCCACTCATGCCACCACCGAAGCCACCCATAGGTACTCCCATAGGCGGATTGTTGGCACTCGACGAGAAGTCCTCGTAGTCCTCATGAGGCATTGCCGACTGGGCACCTCGCTCCGCAATAACGGCAGCCGTAACCGAGGCATCGGCATCGGCAAACTTAGCCTGATCCTTGATAAAGCGCAGGGGCACATCGACAACCTCACCGTTACGGTGCTTGGCGATGATAATCTCGGCCATACCCGCCGTCGACATATTATTCTGGTCGGTGGTAAGGCCGTAGTACTCGGGGCGGTGGATGAAGGCTACGACGCCGGCATCCTGCTCGATAGCTCCCGACACACGGAGGCCCGAGAGCTGCGGACGCTTCGTACCACCACGGTTCTCGACATTACGGCTGAGCTGCGAAAGTGCGATGATGGGCACATCCAACTCCTTGGCAATAGCCTTCAACGTACGCGAGATGAGCGACACCTCCTGCTCACGGTTGCCGCGTGTCTCGGGTGTCGAGGCGGTCATAAGCTGCAAGTAGTCGATGATGATAAGCTCGATGTTGTGCTGCGTCTTCAAACGGCGCGCCTTAGAGCGAAACTCATAGACCGACAATGCGGGGGTGTCGTCGATATACAAGGGTGCACGACCAAGCTCCACGGTAGAGCTTTCGAGGTGTGTCCACTGCTGGGGTGTAAGGTTACCCGTACGCAGGTCTTTGGAGTTGAGCTGCGTCTCGGCGACGATAAGACGGTTCATCAGCTGCACCGACGACATCTCCAACGAGAAGAAGGCCACAGGCGTCTTGTACTCCACGGCCATGTTGCGCGCCATGGTCAACACGAAGGCCGTCTTACCCATTGACGGACGTGCCGCGATGATGATAAGGTCGGAACGCTGCCAACCCAACGTTACGCTATCGATATCCGTAAATCCCGACCTGACACCATTATACTCGCCGGCCGTGAGGGCAGCCTTCTCAATCTGCTTCAAGGCCTTATGAAGAATATCCGAGGCCGAGAGCACCGAACGCTTCACGTTGCCCTCCGAAATCTGGAATATCTCCTGCTCGGCAAAGCCGATAAGCTCCGTTACGTCGACCTCTTCGTCGTAGGAGCGACGCTGAATCTCCGTTGCGGCACGTATCAGCTCACGCTGCACGAACTTCTGAGCGATAATCTTCGAGTGAAACTCGACGTGCGCCGCCGAAGCCACACGCTGCGTCAACTGTGCAAGGTAGGCAGCACCACCCACCTTTGTCAGCTTCTTATGCGCTTTGAGCTGCTCGGTAACGGTATAGAGGTCGATAGCCTTCATCTCCTGCGACAACTCCTGTATGGCGCGGAAGATTGTGCGGTGCTCCTCGGTGTAGAACGACTCCTCGCGCAGGTACTCCTGCACCTCGATAATCGCATCCTTCTCGAGCATCAACGCACCCAACACCGCCTGCTCCAACTCTATGGCCTGGGGCGGCACATGTCCCTCTATATCTGTTAGTTGACGAAATGCCTCAGCATTCGTCTGCGACGCTTTTGTGTATTGCTTTGCCATTGTTAAGGTCGTTTTTTGCGTTTTGACATCCACAAATGTAGGCATTTTAGCGCGAATGGCAATCGTCTCGCGCCAACAAATTGTTAGTAAGTTGTTACGAGTTATAAACAGCCGAGGGTAAATAGTGTTGATAAGTGTGATTTTCAGCATAAAAGGTCTGAAATTCGCAATTTATTCCTATATTTGCATGTTATATCGCTATATGCATGGGATGGGAGTTTAACATAGCGCGTCGTCTATCGGATAGACGCGGCGGTGCGCGCGCCGGCATAATGGAGCGCGTGGCAACCGTGGCCACGGCACTGAGCCTTGCGGTGATTATCATCACCCTCTCGGTTGTCGTGGGCTTCAAAGCCGAACTCGCGCGCATGCTCTCGGGCTCCACATCCGACATTGTAGTAACAGCACCCCAGAGCGGAGGTGTGGTGTCGAGTGTAGGTCTGCCGCGCGGCGAGGCCTTAGAGCACCTCTTCGACGATAAACGCATAAAACGCGCCGTGCCCTACACCGCCAAGGAGGGTGTTTTGAAGGATGAGCAAAACATCGTAGGCGTGCTACTCAAAGGCGTTGACACGCTCTACGACCTATCGTTTTTCGAGGAGCACCTCCGAAGGGGCAGCATGCCCCGCATAGGCGCAGAGCCTCGCACGAAAGATATACTTCTGTCGCAGAGCATAGCCCAGAGGATGGCCATTGACGTTGGCGACCGCGTCGAGATGGTATTCATCACCGACAACCAGAGCGTGCTTCGCGACCGCTTCACCGTAGGCGGAGTATACCAAACAGGCGTAGAAAACATTGACAACCACTACATTATAACCGACATGCGCAATGTGGCGCGCCTCTACGACGGCAACAGCGACATAGTAACCGGATATGAGCTATGGCTCGACGAGGGCACCGATGCTGCACAGTTGGCCAAGAGTCTTAACGAGCAATTTATCACGCTCTATTGGGAGGAGGGCATCGACGCCGAGGCCTTCACGCTGATGCAGATATATCCGCAGGTATTCGGCTGGTTGGCCACACACGACGTAAACGCCATGCTCATAGTTGCCATCATGGTCATCGTAGCCCTGCTAAACATGGCAACAGCACTGCTAATCATCGTGTTGGAGCGTCAGCGTCTCATTGGCGAGCTGCGAGCCATGGGCGCAACACAACGCTCCGTAGTGGGCATCTTCGTGTGGCGTTCGCTCTTTATCTTGGGGCGTGGCGTAGTGTGGGGCGTGGTTATCGGCATTACGTTATGCCTCGTGCAGCACCTGTGGCAGCCTCTGCCGCTACCCACCGAGGGCTACATGCTCAGCCATGTGCCTGTGGCGATGTGCTGGGGGTTATGGGCTGCGACCGTGGGCGTGGTCATCGCCGTGAGCATGCTCTTCATGACGCTACCCTCGCTCTTTGCATCGCGCATATCGCCTGCCGAGACGATGAAATACAACGACTAAAAGCGTAACAAAAGAAAACTCAATATAATGAAACCATACAACGAGGAACAGACAAAGAAGGAGCAGGTCGAGCAGATGTTCGACAACATAGCCCCGACATACGATAAGCTGAACCACATCATGTCGCTGAACATCGACCGTATGTGGCGTCGCCGCGTGGTACGCATCATTCGTCGCGCCGAGGCTGAGAGGATACTCGACGTAGCGGCGGGCACCGGAGACCTTGCCATAGCCATGGCCAAGCGTTGCAAGCAGGCACATATCCTCGGCGTAGACCTCTCGGAGGAGATGCTCGCCGTGGCGCGCACCAAGATAGCGAAGCAGTGTCTCGGCGAGCGCATAGCCGTAGAGAAGGGCGATGCCGAGCAGCTGAGGATGGTGGCCGACAGCTCGGTAGATGCCGTAACCGTAGCCTTCGGTGTGCGCAACTTCGAGAACCTCGCACGCGGCTTAGAGGAGATGTGCCGCGTCGTGCGCGAGGGTGGCAAGGTTGTAATCCTCGAATTTTCGACACCTCGCAATAGCCTCGTACGCTGGGTATATCATCAATACTCCGACCGCCTCATACCTCGCATCGGAGGTATCATATCGAAGGATAAGGAGGCCTACACCTATCTTCCCGAGTCGGTGAAGGAGTTTCCCGAGCCCGAGAAGTTTATCGAGATGCTGCACAAGGCGGGCTTCAAGACGGTACGCCGCCGCCAGCAGAGCTTTGGCATAGCACAGATTTACATCGCAACAAAATAGAGGTATGACGCAGCTCGGACGACATCTGTTTACAACCCTTATCCTGGCACTATGCGTCGCCGTAACATGCTCGGCACAAGAGCATTTTAAGGACAAGATACACATCGAACGCATAGCAAAGGTTACGCACCTCTCTTCAACGGGCGTAAACATCTGGGTGGAGCTTACCAACGACTCTCACCTGCGCCTCGTAGCCAAGAGTGCCGAGGCCGACATACTAATTAATGGTCGCCACACGGCAACGATATCGCTACGCGAGAAGGTCGTAATACCGCGCCACAAGAGTTCGACCGTGCTCATTCCGCTGCGCTTCAAGTCGCACAGCACATTTGCCTTAGCCAAGTTACTGCGACAAATAGTGCGCGGAGAGAACGACTCGATAACCGTTAACTATAACGCCAAGGCGGGCGTTGCGCTATACAAGAAGAAATTTTCGGGCGAAAATATTGCCGTATTGAAATTTTTGGATAAATTCGCAATATCAAAAGAGACCTTAAAGGAGTTATTAAATATGATGTAGCGGCTAATCGCCACCACATCAGAGATACAAACGAGTATAGCCCGAGAGCGTTGAATAAAACAAACATAAGACCCTATGAGAACAACTTATAACATAATCGCTTTGCTCTGTGCTTTGCTCTGCTTTGCGCATGCCGAGGCGCAGACCCTATCGCACAAGATTGCCGACCTCGAACGACGCACCGCCGACGGAGCACACGTATCGGTTACGGAGCAGAACGAGGTTACCGAGCTGGTAAGGGTTACCGAGGCTTCGACACGCATCAGCAAGCTCAATGGCTACCGCATAGTCATCTACTTCGACAATGAGCAGTACGCCAAGGATAGGGCGAGCACGGTGCTTAATAGTTTCAAGAACAAGTATCCCCACATCAATGCATACCTCGTCTACGAAAGTCCCTACTTCAAGGTGTCGGTGGGCAACTGTATAAACATGGAGGAGGCACTAATACTTATGAACGAGATTATCGGCGACTACCCCACAGCCTTCCCCAAGCGCGAGACGATAACCATTGCCGATCTGCAAAACGTGAGACGCCGCCACGCATCGACCTCCACCACCATCGAGGCGGAGACAGCAGCCGAAGAGGCCACCGCAACAACCCTCGAAACGCCACTTGCCGAGTAACGACAAGCGTATTTCGATAGAGCATACGTGCCACCCGAACAATATTTTTTCGGGTGGCACGTTCTCTTTGTAACGACATATCTAAATCTACACCTATATGAAAAAGTCATTGTGTTGCGCCTTAACGGCCGCATTGCTCCTACTTGCGAGTGTCGCGACACACGCACAACAGCGCGTAACAAGCCATATCGAGGGTGTTACCATCTTCTTGGAGGGTGCACAGATAACACGCTCAGCGAGGGCCTCGCTTGTAGCGGGCGAGCAGACGATAAATTTTGTTGGTATCTCGCCATCCATCGACCTCAACAGCCTGCAACTACGGGCTAAGGGAGCCTTCACGGTGCTCTCGGTAGAGTGCATCGAAGATTTCGACACCACTGCACGCGAAGAGGCGCGCAGAGCCGTGGAGCAGAAGATTGCGGAGCAGGAGACTGAACTGCAAAGGCTCAAAGTGCGCGATGGTGCCATCGCCGCCGAGATAGAGTTGTTGGGCAAAAACTGCTCGACGCAGAGCACCTCGGTGGAGGTCATACGCAACATCACGGCCTTCTATTCCGAGCGCACGGCACAACTCGGCGAGGAGCGCATGACGCTAAGCAGAGAGATTAAGGAGTGCGAGGAGAGGCTAAACACTCTACGTCGCGAGTTGCGTCAGGAGGGTGGCAACAAACCCGCGATGAAGAGTATCTCGCTACGCCTCGACGCTCCTAAGGCGTGCAACGGCGAGTTCAGCTTCGACTACTACGTCTCGGGCGCAGGTTGGCTTCCCCTCTATGAGATACGCGTGAGCGACCTTGCATCGCCCATGACCGTCGTGCAGCGTGCCCGCGTGTTTCAAAATACGGGCGAGGCGTGGGAGAGTGTGGCCCTCACCCTCTCGTCGTCGCGTCCCACGGAGGGCAATGTGGCCCCCGTGCTACGCCGCTACGACCTCGACTACGGCCTTGCTGCGCCACGCTACCATAGCGAGAACATACAGCGCGTAAGCGGTTATGTCTATGGCGACAATGAGCCAAAGGCGGGTGTTACGGTAGTTGTCGACGGCACAAGTATAGGCACTACCACCGACCTTAACGGCTACTACACCCTTGCCCTTCCCAACGGCGCAAGCCGCCTTACGTTCAAGGCTCAGGGCTACGATACGGCAACGCGCCATATATCATCCTCAACGTGCAACGTGGCCCTCACACGTCCTCATGTCCCGACACATAGAGCACGTGAGGCGTTGAAGGCGAACATAGCATACGCCGAAGCAGCGGACTTCGACTCGATGGAGTCGCTCGAAGAGGCTGTAATGGCAGATGCCGGCTACGTAAACATGGATGTCGTAGAGTCGCAGCTGGGCCACGAGTATCACATCACACGCCCCTACACCGTAGCATCAGATGGCCACGCCACGACGGTCGACATCGCACGCTACGACGTTAAGGCTGACTACCACTATATCGCCGTGCCGAAGGTCGACGAGAGCCTCTTCCTCGTTGCCGAGAGCCCCGCACTCTTAAAACTCGGCCTCATTGCGGGCCAGGCGAGCGTCTACCTCGAAGAGACGTACGTTGGCTCGACGGTGCTCAACACCCCATCGAGCGACGATGCCACTATATCGCTCGGTCGCGACCACAGCATCACCGTGGAGCGCACCCTGCTTAGCGACTACACCGAGCGCAAGGCCCTCGGCCAAATTCGCGAAGAGAGTATCTCGTGGGGCATCAGCATGCAAAACAACCGCTCCGAGAGTGCACACATCATCCTCTACGACCAAATCCCCGTCTCGCTGCGTAGCGAGATAGAGGTAATGGCCGAGAACCTTAGTGGCGGAGAGCTAAACAACGATACGGGTATTGTAACGTGGGATATCAACCTCGGTGGGGGCAAGCAGCGCGACATCGTATTGGAGTACAAGGTGCGCTACCCGAAGAGTAAACGCCTCACGGTTGAGTAGACACACGCAACAGTATCGATCAATTGCCGAGCCGAGCAGCACTCAATGTTCGGCTTTATTTGGCGACTTTTCAGCCAAAAAGAGAGATTAAATCGACAGGGCGTAAGTAAAAATACGCATCAAAGAGGGATATATATGCATATAAAATCGGCAAAACATGCATAACTATTCAATTATTATCAAATTCGTCACTACGCTATATTGATAGTTACGAAACAATTTCTAACTTTGCGGGTGATAAAATCATTTTATTTTAACTACTTAAACTTTATAGCTATGAAGAAGGTATTGTTTATGGTTGCCGCTTGCTTTGCACTTGTTGCATGTGGTGGCGAGCAGAAGGCTGAGGACAAGAAGGCTGATGAGGCTGCTGCTGTTGAGCAGACTTGCGAGTGCACTGAGGAGTGCTGCGCTGAGGAGGCTTGCACTGAGGAGTGCTGCGCTGAGGAGGCAACTATCGCTGAGGTAGCTCAGGAGGCTGCTGAGGAGGTTGCTGTTGAGGCAATCGAGGCTGCTGAGGCTGCTGCTGCTGAGGCTATCAAGAACTTGTAATCAGTATCCCTACTGTTACAAACGAGGCTACCCATTGGGTAGCCTCTTATTTTTTTTCGGGCCAGCGACCTATCGCCGAGTCCACACGTTAGCGGTCAGATACTCCGCAGCCTATAATCACAATGCTCGCTTACGCAACTTCACCACATTCTCCACATGATGCGTGTGCGGGAACATGTCGACAGGCTGCACGGCTAATATCTCATACATATCGTCGAGCAACGCCAAGTCGCGCGCCTGCGTAGAGGGGTTGCAGCTGACATATACCATGCGCTCGGGGGCAGCACGCTTGATGACCTCCAACACACGCTCGTCGACACCGGCACGTGGCGGGTCGAGGATGATGACGTCGGGGCGACCATTACGCTCAACAAACTCATCACTAAGCACATCCTTCATATCGCCGGCATAGAACGTCGTGTTCTCAATGCCGTTAATCATAGAGTTTATCTTTGCATCCTCGATAGCCTCGGGAACATACTCCACGCCGACAACCTTTCCTGCACGACGGGCACAGAAGTTGGCGATGGTTCCCGTACCAGTATAGAGGTCGTAGAGCGTATCGCCGTCGCGCAAATCTGCGAAGTCGCGCGTAACCTTATAGAGCTCGTATGCCTGCTCCGAGTTGGTCTGATAGAAGGACTTGGGGCCTACCTTGAATTGAAGACCCTCCATCTGCTCGATGATATGATCCTTGCCGGCAAAGGTGATAGGCTCACGGTCGCCGAGCGAGTCGTTCCACTTGTCGTTAATCATATATATGAGCGACGTAATCTCGGGGAACATATCGCGAAGATGGCCCATAAGGGCATCGATACGCTGCTTATCGTTCTCGTTGAAGGCGATGATGACCATAATTTCGCCCGTCGAGGCTGTACGCACAACCATCGTACGCATCAGACCCTCATGGGCACGGGCATTGTGGAACGTATAGCCATGCTCGATGCAGAAGGCCTTCGTAGCCAGACGTATACGGTTAGAGATATCGTCTTGGAGGTGGCAGCGGTTGATGTCGAGCACCTTATCGAAACATCCTGGGATGTGGAAGCCCACGGCGGGTACAGGCTCGATGTCGCCACCCGAGGCTATCTCCTCGTACGTGAGCCAACGACGGTCGGCAAAGGTAAACTCCAACTTATTGCGGTACTCGCGCGTGCGCGCAGAGCCGAGACATGGGCGCACCTCGGGGATGGTGAGGTGGCCAATACGCACCAACTGATCCTCGACCTGCTTGGTCTTCTGTTTGAGCTGCTCCTCGTAGGGCAGATTCTGCCACTTGCAGCCACCACACACGCCAAAGTGCTCACAGAAGGGCTCAGTGCGCAGAGGCGAACGCTCTACATAGCGCACAACGACAGCCTCCATATAGCGACGATGATGCTTGCGCACCTGCACATCGACAACATCGCCCGGCACGGTCATAGGCACAAAGACAACCTGGTTATCCACCTTGCCCATGGCCTTACCCTCGGCAGCAAGCGTGGTTATATGCAAACCCTCGATAAAGGGTAAATCCTTTCTTCTTTTTCCCATAGCAGTAAACTATTATCGGTCGGAAATATCTCTGACCCGGCCCTTAGAAAGCCTTTGTTCTATTCTCCTCGGCATCCTTCTCCAAGACGTCGTCGCCCTCCCACTCGAAGTGGTCGAAGGTCTGGCAGCGGCCAAGACGGAAACGGGTATAGGTGATGGGCAGCCCCATAGCCACGAACTTTGTCTCGTAGGCTGTCTTCACCGACAACACCTCGTCGGCATATCCCGAGCCGTAGATATCGTCGTTTTGCACCTCGACATCGAGACCGAGACGCTCGATAACCGCCGCAGTATAGGCGTAGAGGTGCTTCGAGTCGGTTTTAAGGTTAATCACGCCATCCTCCGCGAGGAATGCCTTGTAGTCGGCAAGGAAGAGGGGCGAGGTGAGACGCTTCTTTGCGCGACGGCTTTTGAGCTGCGGGTCGGGGAAGGTTATCCATATCTCCGACACCTCGCCCTCGGCAAAGAACGAGCGTATGAACTCTATGCGTGTGCGGATGAAGCCCACGTTGCTCATGCCTCGCTCCGTGGCGGTCTTCGCTCCACGCCACATGCGAGCACCCTTGATGTCGATGCCTATGTAGTTCTTATCCGCATTGCGCTCCGCCAAGGCTACGGTATACTCGCCACGACCACAACCCAATTCGAGAACGATGGGGTTGTCGTTGTGGAAGAACTCCTTATGCCAATTACCCTTTAAGGGGTGATCCTTGTGGAAGATATCGTCAAATTCGGGCTGCACGAGACACTTGAACGTGAGGTTCTCGGCAAACTTTCGTAGCTTATCTTTTCCCATGCTTTATGTGGGGTGTTAGTTATCGGTTTTTGTATTATCGCCCACGACGATGCCTATCGAGGATACCCCCTCGGCAGGTACAGAAGGTGTAAGACGGAAGAGGTAGCGTCCGGGGCGCGACAGCAGCACACGGCGACGATAGAGGAAGGTATGCTCCTCGGGGCGCATATCCGCAAGACGCGGTATGTGCAGCGTGAAGGGCTCCTCGTAGACCAACGAGTCGGGCGACACGGTGAGGATATTCATCGCCACCGAGTCGGCGACCTCCTTACCCTCGTAGCGCACGACGATAGATACGTCGCGCAACGAGAGGGTGTCGCTATTGTCGTAGTAGAAGTCCATCGGCTCACTCCACACCCTGCTCTCGACATCCTCGACAGCAACGGTGCGTCCCGTATTGCCACACGCCACCATGACGGTGGCTACGATGACGGCCACAAGGCCCATTATCGCGTTACGTGCCATGCTACTCCTTGTTTATATCCTTCGGCGCACCGCCACCTGCGTGATTGCCATCACCGCCACGACGGTTGCGATTGTGGTTATGTCCGCGACGACGGTCGAAGTTACGACGACGGTTATTGTCGCGCGCCTCGCCACCCTCACCCTGCGGTGTTGCGCCATTAGTCTCACCCTGCGCTCTCTCGGGCTTCGCCTCGCGCTGCTCACGGTGCGGCTTCGCCTCGCGCTGCGGCTTGGGCTCCTGAGCCTCCTTGGCATCGCAGGCCTGGGCCTCGCCAGAGGTCTTACCCTGTGCACCACGACGCTTGTTGCGTTTTGCGCGCTTCTGCTTATCGAAACGTGTGATGCTATCCTCCTCATGACGATACGTAGGCTCCACCACCGTGGACTCCGTGCCCTCGGCTTCGAGTTTCTCGACCTTCTGACCTGCACGGTTGAGGGCGATAATCTCCTTCACGCGCGAGATATGCAGCGTTGTGAGGTTGGCCATGGCACTCTTGCTTGTTGAGAAGGTCATGGTCTGCGCCAAGGGGTCAATCTTGACGAGGAAGTACTCGCCATCGAGCGTCTGCAACGGCTCGCGCAGACGAGGTATGGTGCGACGAGCATCGGCATAAACGTCGTACTCGTACATAAGACAACACTTCAACTTTGAGCACTGACCAGCCAACTTCTGGGGGTTGAGCGATATCTCCTGCACACGCGCAGCATTAGTCGTTACACTCGAAAAGCTCGACATCCACGATGCGCAACACAGTTCACGACCACATGCACCGATACCACCTATGCGTCCCGCCTCCTGGCGCGCACCAATCTGCTTCATCTCGATGCGGATGCGGAAGCGGTCGGCAAAGACCTTGATAAGCTCGCGGAAGTCGACACGCTCATCGGCGATGTAGTAGAATATCGCCTTAATCTTATCGCCCTGGTACTCGACATCACCAATCTTCATGTTGAGACCCATGTCGGCAGCAATCTGGCGCGAGGCTATCATCGTCTCGTGTTCGAGGGCAATGGCCTCCTGCCAACGCTCGATATCGTAGGGACGTGCCTTGCGGTATATCTTCTTGAACTCGCCATTGTGGGGGTTGAAGCCCACGCGACGCATCTGCTTGGCAACCATGTCGCCCGTCAGCGAGACGATGCCTATGTCGTGGCCGGGCGAGGCCTCCACAGCAACGATGTCGCCACGTTTGAGGTCGAGGCCGTTAACGTTCTGGTAGTATGAACGACGCGTATTCTTGAAACGCACCTCGAAGATGTCCGTCGGAATGTTGTCGGGATACTCTTCGAGCCAGTTAGTTTCGTGTAGTTTGTAGCAACCCTCCGAAGCCCTTGCTTCCAGCTCATCGCCACAGTCGCAGAAGCAGCATCCGCGACCTATTTCGGGGTCATGTTTTTTATTGCAACTCATTGTTCGTTACGCTATATATACAATTTGGTGTAAAGGTAACAAAAATTTTCGGTATAGCACACTATTTACAAAAATTTTATGCGCGTGCGCGCAGGAGGAGGACGGAGGGAGAGGTGAAAGGTGAAAGTGAAAAGTGAACTTTTTTTGACGATGAGAAAATGGGACAATGAGAAAAATCTCCCATAGTCCCATAGTCTCACTGTCTTTTTTTTGGGACTGTGGGACTATGGGACTACGGGACGTAGCGGCCGACGGGATATTTGCGCGCCGTGGGTAGTTGTGGGTGAATTTTTCAGGCGCGCAACAATCAATAAAGTCTGCGTCGCAGACACCTTACTTTTCACTTTTCACCTTTCATTTTTCACCTTTCCTCGCCACGCCAACAAAACAAGGCTGAATGGATAGCACTCAACGTACCGTCCATTCAGCCCCATGACTCTGAGTGCGGGGATAGCCCCGACTCACTAAATGCCCAACTCAGCCTTAACCTCTGCGGTGATATCGGTCAACGCATCTTTATCGAAATACGCGAGACCAGCCGACGCGGGATTATCGTTAGCAGTGCTGAAAATCGCGAGGTAGCCACCAGCCTTCGACACCTTCTCGATAGCGGCATTTGCCTTATCGTAGATGGGGGCCATGAGCTCCTGCTCCTTGCGCTGCAAATCCTGCTGCGCTATCTGCTGGAAGTCGGTAAAACGCTGCTGCAACTGCTGCAACTCGCTCTCTTTGAGCTGACGAACAGCATCGGTATATGTTGCGCCATTCTTCTCGTACTCAGCAAGTTTCGTATTAAACTCAACCTGTATCTGCTCGAGCTGGTCCTGCAAATCCTTACCATAGGTTTCGAGGTTTGTCTGCGCCTCCTTGAACTCGGTCATGTTGGGTACGATAGCCGCCAAGTCAACACGGCCAAACTTCTGCGCTGAGAGTGTCGTTGCGCTCATAAAAAGTGCAGCAACGAGGGTCAGTTTCAAAAACTTCTTCATCTTCGTTATCTTAATATTTTATTTGGTTATCTGTATTTGAGGTTCTCGATGATGCGGTTCGTGAAGTCAACCTTCGACGAGTAGTAAAGCACCGTGGGGTTGGCCGAAATATCGAGCACGAGGTCGTAGCCATACTGCTTAGAGTAGCCCTCGATAGCATTGAACACACGCTCCTGGATGGGCTGAATAAGCTCTACGCGCTTGCTCATAAGCTCGCCCTCGGTGCCGAACAACGACTCCTGATACTCGGTAGCCTCGGCCTCCAAGCTAAGGATACGCTGCTCATACTGCTGACGCGAAGCCTCGCTGAGGGCCGCACGCTGCTGCATGTATGAGTTGTAGAGACTCTCGACCTCCGCAAACTTAGCATCCACCCTCTGCTGATACTGCTCCGAGAGGGTCTCAATCTGCTGCAAGGCGGCGTTGTAGTCGGGTATAGACTTGAAAATCTTCTCGCTATCTACAACCATATAGTTCTGTGCCGAAGCCAAACCTGCGGTCATAAGCGCAAGGACGAGGGTTAAAATCAATCGTTTCATATCTATTAATATTTAGTTCGCTCTACAAATATAATGAAATATTTTCAAATTTATTGTTCCAATAGGCGTTAATATGCAAAATATATGCAATTTAGGCTCTTCGCCTCTCTTTTTTTGGCAAGCAGCGTATGCCGACACGACATCCACAAAAAACGAATGGGCAGCGAGCACACCCATTCGTCTTTATATTGTAGCCAAGGCCACCTACGCCATACGGTAGATTAGAACTGCTGACCCATGACGAAGTGGAACTGCGAGCCGCTCGGCTTGGTCTTGCCATAGGGAGCGTCGAAGCCATAACCCCAATCGATACCCAACATTCCGACAACGGGGAGGTAGAGACGCACACCCACACCTGCCGAACGCTTAATCTTAAAGGGCGAGAACTCCTTCCACGAGTTAAAGCCGTTACCACCCTCCAAGAAGCCGAGGACATATATTGACGAGTTGGGCTTCAAGATTACGGGATAGCGCAGCTCCATAGTGTACTTGTTGTAGGCCACAGAGTAGTATGACGAGGGGTCGAGAGCACCATCCTCGTAACCGCGCATCGCGATGATGTCGACACCATATATATTATAGCCGGTCATACCGTCGCCACCAATCTCGAAACGCTCGAAGGGCGAAATCTTATTCTTGTTGTAGTGTCCGAGGTAACCCATCTCTGCGCCGAGCATGAGCACGAGGTTTTGGTTCTGCGTCAACGGGAAGTACCAACGTGCTTTGAGCAACCACTTGTGATACTCTATCCAGCGATAGCGATCCTGGTCGGAGAGCGTCTTCGAGGCGTAGTCCTTGCCATCCCATAGCGAGAAGGGGGGTGTAGCCTGCACCGAGAGCATGAACTCGGAGCCTGTACGCGAGAAGAAGGGCGCGTCGATAGACGAACGCTGCAACACGAGCTTCAACGACAGGGTGTTGGCATTACCCTCGCTCAGGATAAACGAATCCCAGCCTTTGAGGCCGTAACGCTGATAGCCAAACTCGCCATAGAACGTAAAGTAGGGGTCGGGCCACTGCAAACGCTTACCCAAACCGATGGCGACACCCATCGTACGGTAGTACATAGATGCTGTCTGCCAGGGGTAGTAGGCGTTGTTCTGCTCCGAGATATATCCCGATATGGTGAATGAGTTGGGACGTCGACCACCAAGCCACGGGTCGGTGAAGCTCAACGACAAAGCCTTGTAGTAGGTACCGTTGGTCTGTCCCGAGATTGAGAGACGCTGGTTTTGGCCCGAGGGGTAGGGACGCCATGCACCCTTCTTGAAGAAGTTGCGCATAGAGAGGTTGTTGAGTGTAACACCTATCGAGCCGACGAAGGTTCCCGAGCCCCAACCACCGGCGATGTTGAACTGGTCCGAAGCCTTCTCCTGCAATGGCCAATTGATATCCACCAACTCGTCGGATACGGGTTTAATGTCGGGCATTATGGCCTGCTCGTCGAAGTGTCCCATGCCCATAAGTGTACGCATGGTCTGCATGAGCAGAGCACGATTATAGAGCTCACCAGGACGCACATACAACTCACGACGAATAACCTCGTCGTCGACGCGCATATTTCCCGAGATACCCACCTCGTTGATGGTGTAGGGCTTACCCTCGAAGATACGTATTTCGAGGTCTATCGAGTCGGGGCCTACGACAATCTCTGCGGGCTCAATCTGCGACATGAGGTAGCCGCTATTGTTGTACAACGACGATATGGACATCTCCTCGGGGTTCATCTCCTTGCCGATGCCGAGACGCTTGTGCATCGACTTCTTGTCGTAGACATCGCCCGGGTGCACACCAAACATAGCCTCCAACTGCTCGGTAGTATATACCGAGTTACCCACCCAATTGATGTTGCGGATGTAGTATTTGTTGCCCTCCGAGAGGGTGATGTCGATACCGAGGGTCTCGTCGTCGATATAATATATCGAGTCGCGCAGGATGGTGGCATTGCGGTAGCCACGCGAGTTGTAGAAGTCGAGCAACAGCTCCTTATCGTTGATGTACTCCTTATCGTCGAGCTTCTTGCTCTGGAAGAAGTTGATGCTCTTCTGATGTGTCTTCTTGAAGGTGCGGCGCAGACGCTTATCCTCGAAATTGTCGTTACCCTCGAAGTTAATCGCTCCGATTCGTACTTTGGGGCCACGGTCGATATCGAATGTTACGTTTACACACTGCTCGTAGAGCGTATCGTTGGTGATGCGAACATCGACCTCGCAGGTACGAAAACCCTTCTCGGAGTAGTGCTCCTTGATAAGTTTTACGTTCTTGTCGATAACATAGTCCGAGAGCTCGGTATTGCGACGCAGTTTGAGCACCTCCTCTTTGAGGTCTTTGCTCTTACTCTGGCTCACACCCGTGATGTTCCAGCCGAGGATACGGGGACGCTCTTTGAGGAATATCTCCAAGTCGACCGAGTCGCCCTCGATGGTAGCACCCATCTGCACATCGGAAAAATATCTATCCTTCCACAGACGCTGCATGGTGTTCGAGATAAATTGGCTCGGTAGATAGAGCGAGTCGCCCTCCTGCAAGCCTGCCGACGACTTCAAAATAGAGTGGTTGAGATACTTTACACCGTGGATGTTGATTTTGCGGATGTGGTAGAGAGTACCATCGTCCTCGGTGAGTATTGGGGCGTTGAGGTCGAAATCTACGGAGTCGCTAATCTTGTTGTTCGAATCATCGCCAAGCATATATCGCGACGAACGCTGCTGCGCCTCGACACCGAGGGTCGAGAGCAGTAGCGATGCTACGGTTATCAGCAATATCTTTGTGTATCTCATTCTTATCGTAGTTACTCGTTGTCTGCCTCCGCAACCAAGCCATAGCGGCGGTCGCGACGGGCATAAACATCCATTGCACGGTCAAACTCCTCCTCCGTGAAGTCGGGCCACAGCACCTCGGGGAAGTAGAACTCGGCGTAGGAGGCCTGCCACAACAAGAAGTTGCTGAGGCGACACTCGCCGCTGGTGCGGATAATCATATCGGGGTCGGGCATAGAGGCGGTCATGAGGCTCTGCGAGATTGTCTGCTCGTCGATGTTATCGACGCTAAGTTCGCCACGCGCCACACGCTCGGCAATCTCCCTTACGCCCAAGACCATCTCGCGACGCGACGAGTAGTTGAACGCCAAGACAAGCGTAAGACGCTCTGCCGAGGCTGTAACCTGCTCGATATGGTCTATCATGCCGAGAACCTTTGTCGAGAAGCGCGAACGCTCGCCCATAATCTTCACCCTCACACCCTGGCGGCATAGCTCCTCGGCCTCGCCCATCACAGTCTTGCAGAAGAGTTCCATGATAGCCTCAACTTCGGCGGCAGGACGTCCCCAATTCTCCGTAGAGAAGGCATAGAGGGTCAACCACTTAACACCGTTACGCACCGCAGCACGCACCACGGCACGCACCGACTCGACGCCGGCGATGTGTCCTTCGTAACGCTCCTTGCCACGCTGCTTGGCCCAGCGTCCGTTGCCATCCATGATGATAGCGACGTGTTGAGGTATGGGTTTAATCTCAGTCATAATAGGCGCAAATGTATGAAAAAAATCGCAATTATAGTAATAATTGCCACAAAAGTTACGATGCGAGGCTATCTGTTATCGACGCCCCACATCATCTTTTCTCTTAACGTATCGTAGAATGTGTTATTGTGTGGTGTAGCCAAAATTAGTCGTTCGGGGGCTACCGAAAGCTCGACCACAGCACCATCTTCGAGGGTGTAGGTGCGGTTATCGGCCGAGAGGAATGCCTCGCCACCACGGGTGTTAAGTCGCAGACGCACAGTGCAGTTATCGGGAATAACCACAGGGCGCATCGTGAGGTTGTGGGGAGCCAGCGGCGAGAGTATCAGACAGCAACACATAGGGTCGACAACAGGGCCTCCGGCACTAAGCGAATAGGCTGTCGAGCCTGTGGGTGTCGAGACAACAAGGCCGTCGCCATGGTACGTGGCCACGGGGTTGTCGTTAACGAAGGTCTCCACCGATATCATTGTCGCGCCATGGCGGTGCACGGCCACCTCGTTTAGCGCAAGGTCGCGAGCAATGCCACTTGCCGTGAGTTGCAACATTCGTCGCTCGGCAAAGGCTACCTCGCGGCGGGCAATGCGCTCGATAAGGTTTTCTATGCCCTCGCCATTATCGGCTGTCAGATAGCCTAAGCGTCCGCAGTTAATACCCACAACGGGGATGCGGCTATCCGATATAAGACGCACGGCTTCGAGCAGAGTGCCGTCGCCACCGTAGGTAATCATCACGTCGTCGCCCGTAGTACGAGGACGCTCGGTGTAGATATTTTGCGCCGGGAGCGAGAGGCCGAGCAACGACTCGATAATCGTTGCAAGTTCCTCATTTACCGAAAAATCGAGTCCCAAACGAGCTATCGTCGCGAGCATCGTGCGTAGCTGCTCGGGGCGATGATTAACCTGCTTGCGCGAAAAAAGTATAATGTTCATTGCGTCGAAATGAAAAAAAATCGTAACTTTGCTTTTGCAAAGATATGAAAAATTATGACAAAACTAAGTGTAAATATCAATAAGATTGCCGTAGTGCGTAATTCGCGCGGTGGAAATATGCCCGATTTATTGAAGGCAGCCCTCAATATTGAGCGTTTCGGTGCCGATGGCATCACCGTACATCCGCGTCCCGATGCGCGACATATTCGCTACTCGGATGTCCACGAGCTCAAAGCAAATATCGCCACCGAGCTTAACGTCGAGGGCAACCCCATCGAGAGCTTCTGTCAGCTGGTCGAGGAGGTGCGCCCTGCGCAGGTAACCCTCGTGCCAGATGCCGAGGATGCCATCACCTCGTCGGCAGGATGGGACACCATTCGTCATCGCGACTTCCTCGTTGCGATGTCCGAGCGTTTTCACAAGGCGGGAATACGTGTATCTATCTTTGTTGACCCCAACGTCGAGATGGTCAAGGGTGCAAAGTTGTGCGGTGCTGACCGCGTGGAGCTATACACCGAGGCCTACGCTTCGGGCTATGCCCACGACCGCGAGGCGGCCATAGCCCCCTACGTCGAGGCTGCCGAGGAGGCACGTCGTCAGGGCCTCGGCCTCAACGCCGGCCACGACCTCAACACCGAGAACCTGCAATACTTCATCGAGCGTATACCGTGGGTTGACGAGGTGTCTATCGGCCACGCCCTCATCAGCGATGCCCTATATTGGGGTCTCGAAAATACCGTTGGAACATATCAAAATTGCATACGTCGCGCACATAACAAGTAACCAATGCCACTGAGTAAACCTATCTTCGAGCATATACGTCGCGTTGTCGACCGCATGGGCGTCGAGGCCTATGTGGTGGGTGGCTACGTGCGCGACTACTACCTGCGCCGCCCCTCGACAGATATAGATGTCGTGGTGGTGGGTAGCGGCGTCGCCGTAGCCGAGGAGTTAGGTCGCGAGCTGGGTGCTAAGGTCTCGATATTCAAGACCTATGGCACGGCAATGCTCCGTTGGAAGGGTACCGAGGTGGAGTTTGTCGGTGCGCGCCGCGAGAGCTACACACCCTCGTCGCGCAACCCGCATGTCGAGCCCGGCACGTTGGAGGATGACCAGCGTCGCCGCGACTTCACCATAAACGCCATGGCCTGGTCGGTAAATGGCGCAACTTTTGGAGAGCTTGTAGATCCGTTTGACGGCATGTACGACCTCGAAGAGTGCATAATACGCACACCATGCGAGCCTGAGCGCACCTTCTCGGATGACCCGCTAAGAATGATGCGCGCCGTGAGATTTGCCTCGCAGTTGGGCTTCGACATCGACGACGAGACCTTCGAGGCGATACAGGCACAGGCACACCGCATAAACATAGTATCGAAGGAGCGTATCATCGTGGAACTCACGAAGATAATGGCCTCACCCGTGCCATCGGTAGGTCTCGACCTCATGCGTCTGACGGGGCTCATGAAACATGTGCTTCCGGAGTTGGACCGCATGGCCGGTGTTGAGCGTCGCGGTAAGCATGGCCACAAGGATAACTTCGCTCACACGATGAAGGTGCTCGACAATGTTGCCAAACGAACGGACGATATTTGGCTACGTTGGGCAGCCCTCTTCCACGACATAGGCAAACCCGAGACTAAGGCCTACGACAGCCGCGCGGGATGGACTTTCCACCAGCATGAGGCCGTAGGTTCGAAGATGATACCTCAGCTTTTCCGACGCCTCAAACTGCCCCTCAACGAGAGCATGCGATTTGTGCAAAAAATGGTCTTTTTGCACATGCGTCCCATAGTTCTCTCGGAGGATATGGTTACCGACTCGGCAGTGCGCCGACTGCTCTTCGAGGCGGGCGACGACATCGACAAGCTGATGCTTCTCTGCGAGGCCGACATAACCTCGGGCATAGATGCCAAGGTGCAACTATATCTGCGTAATTTCGAGCTGGTACGCAGCAAGATGCGCGACTTGGAGGAGAGAGACCGTGTTCGTAACTTCCAGCCACCCATCACCGGCGACATGATTATGAAGATATATAATCTGCCGCCATCGAGCATCATAGGCGAAATCAAGGAGGTTATCAAAAATGCTATCCTCGATGGCGTCATACCCAACGACTACGATGCCGCCTATCGTCTCATGGAGGAGGAGGCTGCAAAACGCGGTATAACAGCCCAAAAAGAGTAACTCAGAGCATACGGGTATAGATAGCCTGTGGCCAAATAAGTAAAAAGTATAGAGGCGAGAGACTTATGAGGGGTATGGCGATTATGATGATTGTTATGTTGGCAGCCTACGTCGCTGCCAACTACTATATATATGTACGCCTTAGCGGTGCTATGCCGCAGATGTCGACCATGGCGCGCGTAGCAGTAGCTACGCTCTATTGGTTTATGTCCGTGGCACTTATCCTCTCGTTTCTTGCACGCGACATACTGCCCGACACACCCCAAAGGATACTCTTCGCCGTAGGCTCCGTGTGGCTCGTCTTTATCCTGTACATGACCCTTGCAACACTCCTTGCGGATGCCATACACCACCTCTACCCTGCGCTGCGTGGCGGCGTATGGTATGCCCTCGCGCTGACCATAGTGATACTTATCGGCGGATATATCAACTATCGCCATCCTCGCATCGAGCGCATCACCATCCATAGTCCGAAATACGATGCCGCCAAACCGCTGTGCATAGCCCTCATAAGCGACATACACCTTGGCTATGGCACCGACCGTGCCGACATCGCGCGATACGTCGATATGCTCAACGCCGAAAGGCCCGATGTGGTGCTTATCGCAGGCGACCTCATAGACAACACCACGCGCCCCGTTGCGAAGGAGAATATGCTTGCCGAGTTTGAGCGCATCGAGGCTCCGTACGGCATTTTCATGGCTGCGGGCAACCACGAGTATATCAGCAACATAGACTCGTGCCGTAGGCTCCTCGCCGCGAGTCGCATAATACTGCTTCGCGACAGCATGGCGAGGCTCGACTGCGGCGTGCAGATTATCGGTCGCGACGACCGCACAAATCCACGGCGCAAGCCGCTCGAAGAGCTTGTCGCCGAGGCTGATACCACACTCCCCATCATCGTTCTCGACCACCAGCCCTACGACATCGCCCAGAGCGACCGTATCGGCGTGGATATTCACCTCTCGGGACACACCCACCGCGGGCAGGTATGGCCCCTCAGTTGGCTCACGGATGCCATGTACGACCAGAGCCACGGCTACCGCAAGTGGACGACGACACACGCCTACGTGTCGAGCGGTCTTTCGCTATGGGGCCCACCCATACGCATCGGCACACACAGCGATATGGCCATAATAGAGGTCAAATAGGGGTCATCTTCGATGTTTTGGGTAAAAAATGTGGCAAATAATTTTTGTGTCTCACAAATTTGTCGTAACTTTGACAATTAGACAAACCTAAAACATTATCAGATATGAGAAAACTACTTCTCGGTGATGAGGCTATTGCACAGGCCGCTATCGACTCTGGCCTATCGGGTGTATATGCTTACCCCGGAACGCCTTCAACCGAAATTACCGAATTCATTCAGTTGCGCGAAGAGAAGCGCGGTGAGGGTCAGGCCCCCATTTTCTGCCGTTGGGCAACCAACGAGAAGACAGCCATGGAGGGTGCCCTCGGTATGTCGTACATGGGCAAGCGTGCCCTCGTATGTATGAAGCATGTGGGTATGAACGTTGCTGCCGACCCCTTCGTAAACTCGGCAATGACGGGCGTAAACGGTGGTCTCGTAATCGTGGCTGCCGACGACCCCTCGATGCACTCATCGCAGAACGAGCAGGACTCACGCTTCTACGGCAAGTTTGCCATGATGCCCATTTTCGAGCCCTCATCTCAGCAGGAGGCTTACGAGATGACACGCGCCGCATACGAGCTTTCGGAGGCGGTACATCTCCCCGTACTTATGCGCGTAACGACACGCATGGCGCATTCACGCGCCGTGGTTGACATCACCGAAGAGCCCCGCAAGCAGAACGACATCAACCGTCCCGAGGACGTACGTCGCTGGATTTTGCTTCCCGCCTTTGCACGTAAGCGTTACAACGAGCTTATCGCACAGCAGGACGACTTGCAGAAGGCATCGGTGGAGTCGAAGTTCAACCGCTACACCAAGGGTTCAAAGCCCGAGCGCGGCGTGATAACAACAGGTATCGCCTATAACTACTTCATGGAGAACTGCGCCGAGGGTACAGACCGCAGCGTGCTTAAAATCTCGCAGTATCCTCTGCCCGTGGCACTCATCGAGCGCATGGTTGAGGATGGCGCGAAGGAGATTCTCGTAATGGAGGAGGGTCAGCCCGTAGTCGAGGAGATGGTACGCGCCATCGTGCCCTCAACGGTAGTGGTTAAGGGCCGTCTTACCGGCGACCTGCCCCGCGTAGGCGAGCTTACGCCCGACAGCGTGCGCCAGGCTCTGGGTCTCGCAGCATTGGAGCGTCTCGACGCCGACGACATCGTCGTAGCACGTCCTCCTGCCTTGTGTCAGGGTTGTGGACACCGCGATATGTATAAGGCCCTCAACGAGGTGGCTGCCGAGTACGAAAATCCCCGCATCTTCGGCGATATCGGCTGCTACACTCTCGGTGCCTTGTCGCCCTTCCACGCGCTGCATGCCTGCGTAGAGATGGGTGCATCAATCACCATGGCTAAGGGTGCTTCGGATGCAGGTCAGTTCCCCGCATTCGCAGTTATCGGCGACTCTACATTCACACACTCGGGTATGACAGGTCTTTTGGACTGCGTGAACTCGAAGGGTAACGTCGTAATCATCATCTCGGGTAACCTCACAACAGGTATGACCGGTGGTCAGGACTCTGCCGGCACAGGTAAGCTTGAGGATATCTGCCGTGGCCTCGGTGTACACCCCGACCATGTACGCGTTGTTGTGCCTCTGCCCAAGAACATGGAGGAGATTAAGCAGACATTGCGCGAGGAGATTGAGTATAACGGCGTATCGGTAGTCATCCCTCGCAGAGAGTGTATTCAGACTGCTAAGCGTCATGCAAAGGCTAAGGCCGCTAACAAATAATCGAAGGAGAACCAAGTTATGAAGAAAGATATTATTTTGGCAGGCGTCGGCGGTCAGGGTATTCTGTCGATTGCCACAGTTATTGGCGAGGCAGCCTTGACCGAAGGTTGGAACATCAAACAGGCCGAGGTACACGGCATGAGCCAGCGTGGTGGCGACGTACAGAGTAATCTGCGCCTCTCGACAGAGCCTATCGCCTCAGACCTTATCGCAAAGGGTGGTGCCGACATCATCATCTCGTTGGAGCCTATGGAGGCACTGCGCTACCTCCCCTACTTGAAGAAGGAGGGATGGGTCGTAACAAGCAACGTACCATTTATCAACATTCCCAACTACCCTGCACAGGAGGAGCTCGATGCTCACCTCGCAGCACTGCCCAACTGCGTGTCGCTCAACGTTGAGCAGCTCGCAAAGGAGGCCGGTGCACCCTTGCAGGCAGCCAACATGGTACTGCTCGGCGCGGCTATTCCGATGCTCGACATCGAGTTGGAGAAGATTGAGGCAGGTATCCGCCGCATCTTCGCTCGTAAGGGCGAGGAGGTTATCGAGAAGAACCTCGCTGCGGTACATGCAGGTTACAACAACAGTATTAAGAAGTAACGACAGTGAAGAGTATGGATCGTCCATTAGATAAACTTACCGTAGATAACATCTGCATCGCCAATGGTCTGCGCAACGCCAAGGAGCTGGGCGCAGCCTCAATCCGTCAGTTTGTGAGCGTCGTGAAGGACATCGAGGCTAAGACGGGTGTTCAGTATATCCGCATGGAGATTGGCGAGCCCGGCCTTCCCGCCGAGCAGATAGGTATCGAGGCGGAGCACGAGGCTCTGCTGAGCGGTGTAGGCTCGAAGTACCCCCTAATCACAGGTATCGAACCCCTGACAACTGAGGCATCACGCTTCGTGAAGGCCTTCATCAACCTCGACATCCCTCCCATGTGCTTTGTGCCTACGGTGGGCTCTATGCAGGGTGCTTTTGCAGCATTCACAGCACTCTCGCAGATGCGCAAAGACCGCGACACCATCCTCTTCATCGACCCGGGCTTCCCCGTGCAGAAGATGCAGTGCAAGGTGCAGGGAATACGCATCGAGTCGTTTGACGTTATCGACTATCGTGGCAAGAAGCTCGAAGAGAAGCTCGAAGAGATACTCTCGTCGGGACGCATCAGCGGCATGATATACTCTAACCCCAACAACCCATCGTGGATGTGCCTCAATGAGGAGGAGTTGGAGATTATCGGTCGCATGGCCACCAAGTATGATGTTATCGTCATCGAGGACCTCGCCTACCTCAACATGGACTTCCGCGAGGATCGCTCGAAGCCCTTCGAGGCCCCCTATCAGCCATCCGTAGCGCGCTACACCGACAACTGCATGCACCTGCTCTCGGGCTCTAAGATGTTCTCATACGCAGGTCAGCGTGTGGCTGTGGTTGCTCTCAACCCGAAGCTCGCCGACCGCTGCTACGAGGGCTTTGCGGAGCGTTATGGCAACGACGGTCAGTTCCGCCGCAACTTCATATTCAACATCCTCTACGTCCTCTCGTCGGGTGTGCCCCACTCGGCGCAGTATGCCCTCGCGGCGATGTTCCGCGCAGCATCGGACGGACGTCTCGACTACGTGGCACACACACGCGAGTATGCGCGCCGCGCAGCACGTGTCAAGGAGATTATGATTCGCAACGGCTTCCACATCGTCTACGACAAGGATTGCGACAAGGAGGTCAGCGACGGCTTCTTCTTCACGTTCGGATATAAGGATATGACCGGCGAGCAGCTTATCAACAAGCTCATCTACTACGGTATCTCGGCCATCACACTCGCACCCACAGGCAGCTCGCGCGAGGGCTTGCGTGGCTGTGTGTCGATGATTTCGGACTACCAGTACGACGAGTTGGATAAGCGTCTGGCACTCTTTGCCAAGGACTATTAACAGACTATCGGACGGCGAGGCACTGAGACGATGAATGTCGTCCCACGCTCTCGCCGTCCTATTAATTCAGCTGCGCTAAGATGACCTAAGTGCAGCACCTTATAAACTGTGAAACTATGAAACTTGTATCTGCGGCTGAGGCCGTGAAACTTATTAAGTCGGGCGACTCGGTATTCATCCAGGGCTCAACATCTATCCCCGAGGTACTTGTGCAGGCCATGACCGACCGTGCCGACGAGCTCCGCGACGTAAAGGTATATACGGCCTTTGCCATAGGCCGCTTCGACGCCCCCTATGCTAAGCGTGAGTTGCGCGACTCGTTCGAGCCACTCAGCTTCTTCGTTGCCAACAACCTGCGCAACGCCATAAACGAGGGTGTGGCACAGACCATCCCCGCCTTCCTTGGCGAGATTCCCTTCCTCTTCCGCTCGGGACAGGTGCCTTTGGATGTTACGCTGCTCAACGTGTCGGAGCCCGACGAGGAGGGCTACTGCTCGTATGGCGTCTCTGCCGACCTCGCCTTCTCGGCTGCCGAGTGCTCGAAGACCATCATCGCACAGGTAAACAAGTATATGCCCCGCACCTTCGGCGACCCCGTAATCCATGTATCGAAGATTGACGCCATGGTACGCGGCGACGAGCCCCTTGTTGAGGTTCCCACGGTGATACCCAACGACGTGGAGCGTCGCATAGGTAACTTCATCGCACAGGAGATTCCCGATGGCGCAACATTGCAGATTGGCGTGGGCGGTATTCCCAACGCTGTGCTCGACGCGTTGCAGGGCCACAAGCACCTCGGTCTGCACACCGAGGCTATGACCGACGGCGTTGTGCCCCTCATCCAGAAGGGCATCATCGACAACTCGTTGAAGAAGATATACCCCGGACAGTCGGTAGCATGCCTCTGCCTCGGTAGCCAGCGTCTCTACGACTACCTCGACGGCAACCGCGATGTTGTCATCCGCGATGTGGCGTGGACCAACGACCCGCAGAACATACGTCAGAACCCCAAGGTGATGGCCGTGAACTCGGCTATCGAGGTTGACCTCACGGGACAGATATGTGCCGACAGCATCGGTGAGCGCATCTTCTCGGGTGTAGGTGGCCAGCACGACTTTATGTATGGTGGCGCACTCTCGGAGGGTGGCAAGTGCTTCATCGCCCTGCCGTCTATTACCTCGAAGGGTATCTCGAAGATTGTACCCACGCTGACGAAGGGTGCCGGCGTTGTTACCACACGCTTCCAGGCGCAGTATATCGCCACGGAGCACGGCATCGTCTACCTGCGCAATAAGTCGCTTGCCGAGCGTGCCAAGCTGCTCATCTCTATCGCCGACCCCTCGGTACGCGAGGATCTCGAAAGAGCCGCCGTGGAGCGTTTCGGCATAGGCTTCCTCCGCGCATAGGAGGGTGGAACATAATAGCGAGGCGGTAGTTGCGGCCTCGAAATAGACAACAATGGGGCTGTCCGAGAGTGGACAGCCCCATTATTATATAATAGGTAAGCCTCGATTAACGATACTCGTAGTCTATCGAGCCGTTAGCGGGACATACTGCGGTATTCACAACCTCGTAGTTACCATCCTTGTTAGGTGCCGAGATTATGATAAGAGCCTTCAAGTTCTGCTTTTTCCAACTGCCATCCAACGATGTCGTGATGCGCTTGGTAGCAACGCCATCAACAGCGATAACGCCCATATCCTCACCCGAGAGCTCCGATACAGAGCCCGAGCTAATGCGACGCAACGCATTGTTATGGGTGTTCATCCACTCGTAGCGGGCACCGTTCTGATAGCCATAAATGCCATCCTCCAACACCCAAACTACGGCGTGGTAGTTCTGCTCGACCTTCGATGTTACCTCGATATCGACAACCAACTGATTGCCCTCGATAGCCGATGTAGCCTTGATACCTGCATCGGCAGCACGCTTCCAGAGCTTATCAATCTCGGCCATGATGTTCTTTACGCCGTCCGTAGTATTGGGATGACCGCTGGTGGTCGTCGTATTACGGAAGTTGTAGAAGAGACGGGGATAGCCAAAGCTAACGATATTCTGAGAGTAGTATGACGACACGGTATAGGCATCGGTCGACGAGGCGGGGTCCGAGCTATTGTAGGTGTGGCACACAGCCTCGTTGCAACGGTGGTGATACTGCGAATTCTCGTTAAGAGCCTTCAACATTGCTATCATGTTGGGGCAATTGGGGCAACCAGTACCTGTGTGGTCGATAAGCAGCACTCGGTGGTTGAAGTTATTGCCTGTGGTTACCTCGACAGCAACGGTATTCGACTGGTAGAAACCCCATGTTGCATAGAACTCGAAAATACCCTCCTCCATAGGTGTGGTATAGGGGTTTGAGACAACCTCGTCGGTTGCAGCGTTGTAGAAGGTGCACTCTGAGGTAACATCCTCCTCGCCATTCATGACAGTGAAGGTTACCGCGCTGTCGATACCCACCACACTGTTATCCACCGATAGCGTGATGGTCGTAGTATCGGGCTTCTGCTCCTCGCCTCCACCCGTTGTGGGCTCACACGCAACACTAAACAGCGTAGCGGCAGCAACAAATGCAAAAAGCTTCGTAATTCTCATGGTTAAACGCATTTATGCGGTTTTACACTCACCCACTAATAGTTGTAGCCCACACGAGGCAGGCTACAACCATCTATGAGTATATCAGACTATTTGTTGTACTCGTAGTCGATAGTGGTGTTAACGGGGCAAATAGCAACGTTAGCAACGTTGAAACGATTCTGGCTATCCTTAGCAGATACGATAATCATAACCTCCATGTTCTCGCGCTTCCACTTCTTGCCAAGAGGGCCAATCTCAACAACATCGCTCTTCCAAGTCTTACCCTCCTCGATTGTGCCAATGCTTTCACCCGAGAGATCGGTTGTGGTTGAGTTCACAACCTTGCGGATAGCATTGTTGTGAGTGCTATGCCATGCTGCGCTGGCACCAGACTGTGCGCCATAGATGCCATCCTCCAACAACCAGTAAGCGATGCGGTACTCCTGAGTCTTTGCAGACTTAACCTCAACAACAACAGATACCTTAGTCGACAAAGCAACAGCCGAAGCGGCGATACCAACATCAGCCTTTGCCTTGTGATTATCATCGAGGAAGTCCATAATCTCATTTGAGATACCCTGAGCAGCAAGACCTGTCTCAATCTTCTCGTAGAAGTTACCAGCCATTGAGGGATAACCATTCAAAACACCTACGCTATTATGGAACTGCGATACAATCATAGCATCCTCCGAGTAAGCGGGGTCGTTGTTATTGTAGGTGTGAGAGAATGCCTCATAAAACCAATCGTGATACTTGGTGTTCTCCAACAACTTAATACCAGAGAATACACGAGGACAGTTGGGGCAACCAGTACCTGTGTGGTCAACGAGCAATGCACGGTGTGCAAAGTCGAGGTTAGCGGCATTAGCATCCTCGGGAAGAACAGGAACAGCCTCCTTAACGGTCAAAGAGATAGGCTTACTTACGGCAGAACCCTTAACTGCATAGAACGAATACGAGCCGTCCAAAGAGGGAGTGAAGGGGTTTGCTACCTTCTCGTAGGTGTTCTTGTCGTAAATCTCAGCCAAAGCTGTTACATCAACGGGCTCCTCGCCATCCTCACCCTGCCATACGGTGAAGGTGATAGGCTTACCCATCTCGCCAATCTCAACATCGGCTTCGAGTGTGAGGTCGCCTGTTGCCTCAGGCACCTGTAGCTTCTCGGGAGCGGGTTTCTCACATGCAGCAAAAGCTACTACTGCGCACAAAAGTGCGAAAAACTTTGTAAGTTTCATTGTCTTAAAATGTTTTAGTTATAAATAAATTTTCCTGTTTTATGCTTGTGTTGAATTAGAATGATGCTGTAAGCGAGATGTTGGCTCCTGTGTAGGCGGGCTGGAAGCGGCATACACCACCCGAACATACGGTACCCTCACGGTTACGACCGTACGACACCTGTACACGGTAGCGATCATAAGTCCAGCTCACACCTGCCTGGTAGTAGTGCAACTTATTGTTGTTGTTCGACTTGAAACCATTTGTGCTATCGGTGCAGTTCCACATGTGGTTGTAGTAGAAGCTGAACATAGGCGCGAAGTTATACTCCACGGCAAATGCAAACCAATCGCCCTCGTAGTCCTGACCAGCGGTGCTATACAGGTTTGTGGCATCCCACAAGTACTGCAACTCCAAACGTACCGAGTGCTTCTTGTTGAACTTGTAGGTCATGTCGGCAACGAAGATATCCGAAATAGCCTGCTCCGAGCCTACGTACTCGCCTGTAACGTCGTCAAAGATGGAGAAGTTCGAGTCGAACTGCTGACGCGAGTAGAGGAACGTGGTCTTGAACTTACGGTTCCACTGACGGTCAACATCGACATTGATATCCATCCACATGGGGTGCGCATGGTCGTCAGCATAGCCCAACTTGGTAGCCAACTGATAGAACATCGAGAAGTTGGCGTGGAAGTTCCAATACTTGCTACGATCCTTAGAGTTGCGCAACGAGTAGTAGAGGTCGATCTGACCACCCGCCTCACGGCCGTTCTTAACACCCTGATAGGGGTTGAGGTTAGCCAACGAGTAGGTGTACTGACGTGTGAGCAACGGCAAGTAGTTCAAAGGCAGCGACCAAGCATTAGAGAAACAGATATCGTCGAAGTGCGAAATGGTGTTCATGTACTCCTGGCGACGGAAGGTTACCGAAGCCGAGAAACGCTTGTAGTTGTAACCCAAATCCACGTAGATGGCGTTACCCTTGGTTGCCTCATAGTCCATCTGGAAGGCATCCTTATTGAGTTTCTGAGCATACTCACCACGGAGCGTGAAGCCTGCATACTCGAAGTTCAAACGGCCCGATACCATGTTCAGAAGATTGCTGTCGAACGAAGACTGATGCATCGTCACAACATCAACAGCATTGCTCTGGTAGCGGCCAACGTAGCTACCCTCAACCGATACGAGACCATCGTACCAGCCGGCCATATCCGAGATTGAGAGGCTCAAATCGCCACCCCATACCCAGCTGCCCGAACGCTCATCGAAGAAGCGGGGGCTACCGGCCAAAACCTTAACGGCGAAGTAGTTGTTGAGGTTGTAGTGGGCACGAGCACCGGCAATCGCGTTATTGAAGCCCAAAGCACGATCCTCGAAGGCGCGCAAGATAAGACCATTACCGAACTGATCGTAGATATCACCTACGCGAACGCCCCAATTTGAGTCCTCCCACTGTACATACTTCGTAAGGAAGGCACCAAAGAGGCTGTTGCCACGCTTGTGATCCTGGCGATTGAGGTGATAGCGGTAGATATCATAACCATAAATTCCCGGGAGGTAACCATCAATCTGAATACCGGCCGAGAAACGATCCAACGTATAGTCTAATTTGAGATAGTCGTTAGAGCCAAAATTGGTCTTGCGACGGTCGGTGGGAGGCTCCGAAATCTTATCGTCCTGAACGTAGAAGATGTTGTTGCTCTCCAACGAGCCCGAAAGCTGACCCTTGCCAACCTGCACCTGCGCATTGGCACTACCTACAACAAATGTAGCTGCGACAGCTACTCCGATAAAAAGTAAAAATTTCTTCATTCCGTAATCTTTTGTCAGTTGAAGGGGGCTCTGCCATAGGCAACAACCCCCGTTAACTATCTATCCGAGGCTAAAAGCCTTAAATTACTTGAGCTTCTTAATCTTCTCGAAGAGCTCCTGCTCGCTGCCGGGAGTGTAGCCCGAGTGCGAGTAAACGATGTTACCCTTGCCATCCACGATGAATGTGTGGGGTGTGAGGCTCACGTTCATGGCGCGCTTGAAGTCCTGATTCTTGTCGTAGAGACATACGAAGTCGTCCCAACCCTGACCCTTGGTCATAGCGCGAGCACGGCTAACGGTACGAGCGTCGTCGATAGATACGGCAACAACCTTCATATCAACCTCCTCCAACCAATCGTAGAGCGAGTCGTTAACGGCGTTAAGCTCCATGATACAGGGCTTGCACGTTGTCGACCAGAACGAAATAATCATAGGAGTGCCATCAACAAGCGACTTTGAAGAAATCACCTTAGCATCCTGATTCTCGAGCTTCACATCGGGCAAAGTCTGTGCCGACGCGCTTACGCCTACGAAGAGTGCAAGCATCAAAAACAACATCTTTTTCATGATTCAACAGTAATTTTAAGTTAATAATTTGTTCTCGTTTTAGTCGGTTTTGGTGGGCAACGTACGCCACTCGCCCGCCACACTCAAATCATCGAACCGCAATATCGCCCTTACCTATGGTAAGCATCGAACATTTTAGTCCTCTAATTTGGTCGCAAGATAGTGATAAAATCGCAAACTCGAATAAAAAATTGGCGAAAAATATGCGAACCGCCAAAAAATAGGGGTGAACGGCACATTAGGCCCGGGTGAAATGCGACGCCAAAACACCAAATCGAGGGGTTACTCGTGGTGGTAAGGCTCGTTTTTGAGGATGGTAAATGCGCGGTACAACTGCTCGACGAAGAGGGCGCGAACAATCTGATGCGAGAAGGTCATCTTCGAGAGCGACAGCTTGCTGTTGGCGCGAGCATAGACAGCCTCCGAGAAGCCGTAGGGGCCTCCAATGACGAAGACCAAACGACGTATTCCCGAGGCCATGCGTCGCTGCATGAGGTCGGCAAACTCCACCGAGCGGAGCTCTGCTCCATGCTCGTCGAGAAGGGCGACATGGTCGGAGTCGGTAAGCTGGCGCAGAATGGCCTCACCCTCCATGCGTCGCTGCTCTGCCACGGACATCTTGCGCGTATTGCGGACATCGGCGATGGTCGTAATGGCAAAACGCACATAGTGGTTTATGCGCTTGGTGTACATCTCCACCAACGACTCCACCTCGCGCATATCGGTCTTGCCGACAACTATAAGTTCAACGTTCATCGCTATCGAATATGCTATAAATAAACAAATTACAAGTCGCTATTCCACTCGCCGTCGGCCGCGGGGTAGACTATCGCACGACTATCGCCCATCGACTTCAAAAGCTCGTAGGCCTTATAGAGATTATAGCCGTTGCCCGAGGTCGTGTTGCTCAGCGAAAAGGCGATTATGCAGGCGTGATTTTGGGCACGACGGTACATAGCCTCGACCCTCGCGAGGTAGTCATCGACCAACTCCGGGGCATTAACCGGCGTTCCGTCCACATCACGATTTTCGTTATTTGTGGGCGAGGCTATGGCGGCACAATCGATGACATACATGCCCACCTTATCGCATATATCGTAGAACCACATGGGCTGCGGATAGTCGGGACAGAGGGTATTTATACCTTTGGTTTTCAACGCCTTTATCTCGCGCTCGGTGGTTGCTCTGTCGACCGCCGAGTTATATGTTTCGCGTTTCAGCGCGAGAGGCTTATCGAAGAGTGTTATTTCGCCATTTTCGGTATAGCCATACTCGACGAAACCTACCTTCAAAGGTATATACTCCCAGAGGATGCCGCTACGCTTGACATAGAGCGTGAGGTCGTAGAGTTTAGGGTTTGTGGCCGACCAACGGTTGGGGTTCGAGTTGTAGGCATAGGGTCTAAAACGCAGCGTGTCGCGCGAGAACCCCTCCAACGAGAGGTCGTTAACGCTATAATCGACCAACTTACCCGCAGGGTCGTAGAGGTCAAAACCCACCTCGATGGTCTCGTCCGTCGAGAACGAATTATCGACAAGCACGTCGAGATACAACTGCGCAAAACGGTCGAGCGAGTCGGGCAACATACGCACATTGAAGTCGTAGATACCCAGTCGACGCTGCGCAAAGATATAACTGTTGCTAAACTGCTCGCGGCGTACTCGCTCCTCGCCCTCGAAGATGCGCGACATGTAGGGCTCAGCAACCACGGCAACGGCTACGATATTTTCGCCCTGGTCGAGGTAGGGCGAGATAAAGAAATCGGTGGGCGTGAAGCGGTCGACAGGCTCGCATATCTGCTTGCCATTGACGAAGATAACATAGTCGCCACCAACACTCTCCATGTGCAAATATGCGTTATAGTCGTTCCACGATGCGGGCACCTCAACACTCTGCTCATAGACGGCGCGCAGCGTGCCCTCCTGCTCGAACTGCAACGTGGGCTTTATGGCGATATATTTGTCGATATTCTCTCGAACATCGCGCTTGGCATCCTCGCGCTTATCGTAGCAGATAAACTCCGAGCGTCGAACGCGCGCCTGGGCCATCGACACCGCGGGTAGAACAACGGCTGCGATGAGCAACGAAAGTAGGAAATATGCTCTTTTAGACATAGTTTCGGCATTATATTATATCGCAAAGGTACAAAAAAGTGATAAGTGTGCAACCGTTTGCGAAAAATTTAGTAATTTTGCGCGATATTATAGACCTACATAGGTAACGATACGAACGAATTAAAATTATATACAGCTTATGAAACTTATCAGAATAGCCCAGATGCTCCAAATGGAGGGCGACGGACGTGATATCACCGTCAAGGGCTGGGTGAGAACCAAACGTGGCAACAAGAACGTAGCCTTCATCGCGCTGAACGATGGCTCGTGTGTGGCCAACATCCAGGTTGTTGTTGACCTCGCAAAGATTGACGAGGCCGAGTTGAAGAGCGTAACGACGGGTGCCTGTCTGCGTGTCGACGGTAAACTTGTAGCCTCGCTCGGCGCAGGCCAGGGTGTCGAGATTCAGGCCGAGAAGATTGAGGTCTACGGCACTGCCGACCCCGAGACATACCCCTTGCAGAAGAAGGGCCACTCGCTCGAATTCTTGCGCGACATCGCCTACCTGCGTCCCCGCACCAACACCTTCGGTGCTGTGCTCCGCATCCGCCACGCTATGGCATACGCTATTCACAAGTACTTCAACGACAAGGGCTTCTACTACCTCCACACGCCGCTTATCACAGCGTCGGACTGCGAGGGTGCAGGTGCCATGTTCAACGTGTCGACACTCGACATGGCCAACCCGCCACGCAACGAGGATGGCAGCGTAGACTACACACAGGACTTCTTCGGCAAGCCTTGCAGCCTCACCGTATCGGGTCAGTTGGAGGGTGAGTTGGGTGCCTTGGCCCTCGGCCAGATTTACACCTTCGGCCCTACATTCCGCGCCGAGAACTCTAATACACCCCGCCACCTCGCCGAGTTCTGGATGATTGAGCCCGAGATGGCATTCTACGAGTTGCAGGACGACATGGAGCTCGCCGAGGACTTCCTCAAATACCTCATTCGCTACGCCTTGGAGAACTGCCGTGAGGATCTCGAATTCATGAACAAGATGTGGGATAAGGGTCTCTTGGAGCGTTTGCAGTTTGTCCTCGACAACGACTTCGTGCGCCTCGACTACACCGAGGGTATCGAGATTTTGAAGAATTCGGGCAAGAAGTTCGAGTTCCCCTGCGACTGGGGTTGCGACTTGCAGTCGGAGCATGAGCGTTACCTCGTAGAGGAGCACTTCAAGCGTCCCGTAATCCTTATCAACTATCCCAAGGAGATTAAGGCATTCTATATGAAGCTCAACGACGACGGCAAGACCGTACGCGCCATGGACGTTCTCTTCCCCCAAATCGGCGAAATTATCGGCGGTTCGGAGCGTGAGGCCGACTTTGGCAAGCTTTGTGCAAGAGTTGATGAGTTAGGCATGAGCCGTCGTGAGTTGTGGTGGTACCTCGACACACGCCGTTGGGGCTCGGCACCTCACTCAGGCTTCGGCTTGGGCTTCGAGCGTCTGCTTCTGTTCGTTACGGGCATGGGCAACATCCGCGATGTGATACCATTCCCTCGTACGCCTAAGAACGCCGAGTTCTAAGAGTTACGCCTAACGCCAAACAAGGGGCTGACTAAAAAGCGGGCGGTTTAAGGCTCGATGCCACGAAGCGTGTTTATTTTGCTAAACAGCTGCGGGCGTGAGTTACGCCGAAACGCCTCTTCTTAGTCAGTCCCATTTATTTAGATTTAGTGCATAACAAAAGGTAGAGTATGGCAAACCGACTTCAACAGACCATTGCGTTGCAGACGAAGATTTCGCCGCAACAGATACAGATGATAAAACTCTTGGAGCTGCCCACAATGCAGCTCGAAGAGCGCATCAAGCGTGAAATTGAGGAGAACATCGTGTTGGAGGAGGATACCGAGAGCCAGAGCGAAACGCAAGAGGCTCCCGAAAAGATCTCCGTCGAGGAGTATATAGGCCGCGAAGATGACACGCCCTCCTACAAGTCGCGCGTAAACAACTACTCGAAGGACGACAAGCAGCGTCCCGTCTACATCTCCGAGGGACGTTCTCTCGGCGAGTCGCTCATCGAGCAGCTGCGCTTTCGCTCGCTGAGCGATGAGGAGCTCGTAATCGCGGCATATATCGTCGGTAGCATCGACGACGACGGCTACCTGCGTCGCGACCTCGCATCACTCTCGGACGACCTCGCCTTCACACGCGGCATGGACGTTAGTGTCGAGGAGTTGGAGCGACTGTTGGCCGTTGTGCACGAGTTGGAGCCCGCGGGCATCGGTGCCCGCTCGTTGCAGGAGTGTCTACTGCTGCAAATGCGTCAGCAGAGCCTCGACACCCCGGCCAAGCACCTCGCCTTAAAGATTTTAACCTCACACTTCGAGGCCTTCACCAAGAAACACTACGAGAAGCTCATGGCGCGCTTAGGTGTCGACGAGGAGTTGTTCCGTGATGCCATTGAGCATATACGCAGCCTCTCGCCCAAGCCCGGCAACCTCTACTCGGAGGGCGGCATAGATACCACACCCTATGTTGTTCCGGATTTTATACTCGATAATACGGATGGCGATATGCGTCTTGCGCTCAACTCATCGGGCATCCCCGAGGTGCGCATCTCGCGCCGCTACCGCGACATGATTCGCGATATGGTGGCCCCCGACGGCACGGTCAAGGAGGGTGATAAGGAGGCGTTGCAGTTCGTCAAGAGTAAGATAGACTCGGCCAAGTGGTTTATCTCGGCCATCAAGCAGCGTCACGACACGCTCATGCGCACCATGCAGACCATCCTCGACCTGCAACGCGACTACTTCGTCGATGGCGACATCGGCAAGCTGCGTCCCATGATATTGAAGGATGTTGCCGACCGCACGGGGCTCGACGTCTCGACAATATCGCGCGTGGTAAATAGCAAGTACATACAGACGCACTTCGGCATAATTCTACTCAAATCGCTCTTCTCGGAGGGCATGCAGACATCATCGGGCGAGGAGGTATCGTCGCACGAGATAAAGAAGATATTGCAGGACTGCATCGACATGGAGGATAAGCGTCATCCGCTTACGGACGAGAACCTAATGGACATCCTCAACGATAAGGGGTATTGCATTGCCCGCCGCACGGTGGCCAAGTACCGCGAAATGCTGGACATCCCCGTCGCGCGCATGCGCAAGCAGATATAGGTTGTTGGAAGTCGGCGGGACTTTGAGACTTTGGGACGATGGGACTATGGGATTTTTTCTCATTGTCCCATTTTCTCATTGTCTTTGTTGATATTTTTGACGATGGGACTATGGGACTATGGGACGCTACGGCCGTCATTAAAATCTTGCGCGAAGCGCACCTTACTTTTCAGTTTTCACTTTTCAGTTTTCACTTTATGTTTATCGCGTAAGGCGCGAGTAGTGGCACAGTAGGAGGTTGCCATCGTCGTCGTATAGATGCATGCCGTTGCCCTCGCAGTACTGCCACATCTTACACTTGGCACACCTACCCTTCTTCGCCCAATCGCGATTGCGGAAACGCTCGAATCGGTTTTGCCACACATTCCAGAAGTTATCGCGGTAGATGTTACCCTGCGTGAAGTTACCGCGCACGCTCGTGCAGCCCGAGATATCGCCATTTACGCGTATCGAGGCCACGGAGATGCCCGCATGACACTCGAAGGGCGACTTACGCACCTTAAACTCATAGCCTCCAAGGAAACCCTCACAGCCATACGACATGGCCATGCGTCCCTCACGTGCGGTCTCCTCGATAAACTGCATGAGGTAGGTAAACTCCTCGTCGTTGAGCTGCAACGAGGCATCTGTGGCTGCGCGACCCACAGGAAAGATAGTAAATACGCGCCACTGTCGCACACCAAGCGAATAGAGAAACTCCTTGAACTCGCCGAGGCGCGGCAACAGCTTAGGCGTTACGCATGTAACGACATCCGAGGCGAGCTCCTTATCGGCCGATATCATGCGCACAGCCTCCACAGCACGCTGAAAGCTCTCGCGGTTTTGACGTATATGGTAGTGGTGCTCCTCGAAGCCGTCGAGCGACACGGTTATGGTGTGCAGACCTGCACGCACGAGCGAATCGAGGCGTTGGCGCGTGAGGGCCATGCCATTTGTTACCATGCCCCAAGGGTAGCCGCGACGGTATAGTTTGATGCCAATCTCTTCGATATCTTTGCGCACGAGCACCTCGCCTCCCGAGAGTATTACAAGCACCTTGTTGGGGTTTACGTTGGGCGTAATCTCATTGTCGAGGACACGAAAGAACTCTTTGGCAGGCATATCCGCAAGCGTGGTATCAATCTTACAATCGCTACCGCAGTGCCTACATTGCAGGTTACAACGCAGCGTACACTCCCAGAAGAGCGTATCGAGGATATGCTCCTTCTGACGTATTTTATGCAGTCTCTTGAATAGTTTGAGTGCGAGCCACTGTCGCACGCTTAGACGCTTTCCCATACTCTACTCCTCCCTACTCTTGCGATACATGACCACTACGCCGACATCGTGCACACCTTCGCGCACGGTGATTGTGCGCTCCTCAAACTCGCCACCATTCTGCTGGCCATCGACATCGCGAAAGGCGATTACACGCTCTGCGTTCGAGAGGAAGAAGCGTCCGTTGGTGCCCGACGTCGATACCTCGTCTGCTGCCGTAACCTCTATGCCGATGATGCCGTTGCCGTAGTCATCGACAACACGTCCCGACGTGCCGAACTCGGGGTTATACTCCTCGTAGGGAGTGCCGTAGCATGCCACCGTCGTTATGGAGATACCGAAGAGTGCCAAAAGGCGTGTTAGAAAACGTCCCATAGTAGTTATACGCTATTTACATACTGTTCTTACTGAATCCTCTACTGCACAGCCGGCGACAGCACTACATCGCCAAGCTCCAAAAAGCAACTTCCCGAGTAGCCCCACTTGTCGGCCTCCTGGGGCGGGTCTATCTGCGAGGTTATATCTATGGTGCGGCTCTGCCATACGCCACGATTATACTCGCCATCGACATCCTCGAAGACAATCCTCACCTGTCGGTATGGCTCGATATGGGTATTTGCCCCCATCTCGCCACGATAGTCGGTGTAGCCCTCGCGACCCGGGAAGGTATATCCCGCGGGATAGACATGGATGCCCTGTATAGGCTCGCCCGACTCGTCAACAACACGCGCCGTAATCGTCAACACGTAGTAGGGCTTAAACTGCGTCTCCTCCTCGCAGCCGCAGAGACCGAGCGCGCACACGCACGCGATAGTAAACATAAGTCCTCTCATGGCTACTGCTCGTTTACTTGCTCATCATCGACCACCTCGCTATTGACCGCCTTGCGCTTCATCACCACATCGCCCAACGCCACCTCGTAGCCACCACGATACCAACTGCCGTCGCCATCTTTGGTCTTCACGATAAGCTCCTCAATGTCAACCACCGTCATTGCGAACTCTCCGCCATTGAGCTGGCCATCGACATCCGTAAATATAGCCTTGTTTTGAATATCCATCATACTAGCCCGAGCATCTATCCGTCCGAGATAGTCCGAATATCCTGTGTCGTTGTCAAAGGAGTACGTGTAATAATCCTCATAGTTGAACATCGTATTTCGGTCGCCAACCTCAACACATATACCCTGTATGGGCTCGCCCGACTCGTCAACAACACGCGCCGAGAGCTTGAAGTCGACATGGGGACATCCATACTCCGCAACACCCAACCAATGCTCGCAACCTGCCACACCAAAGCCGAGCATGGTCATAAGAAGATAGATTAATCGCTTCATGATATCTTAGATTGATTTTATTGTGATTTTGGTTGTTTTGCTAATGCAAAGGTACGACTAAGTGCGGCATATTCCAAATTTTTGAGACTTAATCTTTTCAGTAATCCGTTTGCAAGTTATTGATATTCAATGTATTACAAACATGGTTTTGGTTGATTTTTCAACATGTTGATAATCAACAAGTTACAATATCAAGAAATATAAAACCGCTTCAACCGACGTAATATACTGATTATCTGCACATAACAATTAACCGACAGTTAAATTGGGACGGAGTGGTGCATATTATCGGAAAAAACTTTAACTTTGTAGAACGAAAAGTCGATAACCATGGATATCACAAGATTTAAGCGCAGAGAGGCGCACGAAGTACGTATTGGCAAGACCATAATAGGCGGTAACAACCCCATAGCCGTGCAGTCGATGACCAACACCCCGACAGCCGACATCGAACGCTCCGTAGCACAGACGCTGAGCATAGCCGACGCTGGTGCTCCGATAGTGCGTCTCACGGCACAGGGTCGCAAGGAGGGCGAGGCACTACGTCCTATAATCGAGCGCGTGCACGCTGCGGGGTACGACACAGCCCTCGTAGCCGACATACACTTCACTCCCGAGATAGCGATGATTGCTGCCGAGGCGGTGGACAAGGTTCGCATAAATCCGGGTAACTTCCGCACCTCGAATGGCGAGTTGGAACACCTGGTTGAGATATGTCGTAGACGCGGTGTGGCGTTGCGCATAGGTGTAAACCACGGCTCCTTGGCCAAGCGCATATTCGACGAGTGGGGCGACACCCCCGAGGGCATGGTGGCCTCGGCGATGGAGTTCCTGCACATGTGTCGCGAACTTAATTTTAATGACGTAGTGGTGTCGATGAAGTCGAGCAATACACGCGTAATGGTGCATGCCTACCGTCTGCTTGTCGAGGCGATGGAGCGTGAGGGTATGACCTACCCCCTACACCTCGGCGTTACGGAGGCGGGCGACGGCATCGAGGGTCGCGTGAAGAGTGCAGTGGGCATAGGCGCACTGCTTGCCGACGGCCTCGGCGACACGCTGCGTGTATCGCTCACGGAGGAGCCGGCAAACGAAGTTCCCGTAGGTCGCATCCTGGCCGACTACTTCTCTCGACGCGAGGGTCATTTCGAGGTCTTGCATCCCGAGCGTTACTCACCGACGAAGTACCAGCCACGCACCAATGCCAAGCCCGTAATACACAACGAACTAAGCGACGAGTACGTCATCCTCGACGCCACATCCGACAACCCGACGGCCGAGTGGCGCGCAGCGATACTCAACCGCGAGGACAACCGCCCCGTGGTCATACGTCGCCGCTACGAGAGCACCAACAAGGAGCTTGTGGCGATATATGCCGCCGCGGATATGGGTCAGCTGCTCATAGACGGCCTTGCCGACGGTGTATGGGTCGATACCCCCGCACTGAGCGACAACGAGCAGAGCGACCTCGAACTGATGATACTCCAAGCGGCGCGTGTACGCTTCTCGCGCACCGAGTATATCGCATGCCCAAGTTGCGGACGCACACTCTACGACATACAGTCGACCTTAGCCGACATCAAGTCGCGCACGTCGCACCTCAAAGACCTTAAAATCGGCGTTATGGGCTGCATCGTAAATGGCCCCGGCGAGATGGCCGATGCCGACTACGGATATGTGGGCTCGTCGGCGGAGCATATCACCCTCTACCGCGGTCGCGAGATTGTTGAGCGCAACATACACCAGACTGAGGCCCTCGACCGCCTCATAGATATTATCAAGGCTGACGGTCGCTGGACAGAGCCCGAATAACACTCCCAACAGGCGATGGCACTCAAATCGTATAAGGCACGCGGCATCGTTCTCGGCACGTTGAAGTATGGCGAGAAGGGCATCATCGTACACATGCTCACAGATACGCACGGCCGCCAAAGTTATATGATTCAGGGTGTTCGTCCCACGGCGCGAGGCTCACGCATGGCACTACTGCAACCCATGTTCGCCGTGGAGTTTGAGGGTCTCACATCGTCGAAGATGTCGCTACACCGCCTCAAAGACCTCGTGCCGGGCATAGTGTTGCAGACGACACCCTTCGATGTGCGCAAATCGACCATGGCTCTATTCATGGCCGAGGTGCTATACCGTCTGGTCAAGGAGAGCGAACCGGCCGATGCACTCTTCGACTTCGTGTGGGGCTCGGTTGCCGCACTCGACCACATAGACGAGGGTATCGCAAATTTCCACCTATGGTTTTTGGCAAACCTAAGCCGTCCCTTAGGCTTCTCACCCGATAACGAGTATGAGGAGGGTGCATGGCTCGACATACGCGACGGCCACTTCACACCCCACGCCCTGCTACCAAGCCACGCCCTTACACCCAACAACGCCCGCATACTGCACGACATGTTGGAGTGCGACGTGCGATACTTAGGCGAGATAGGACTCAACCGAACAGAGCGCGTGGAGTTCTTGGAGGCGATGCTCAAATACTACGCCTACCACCTCGAATCGATACACAGCGTCGAGTCAATACGCATCCTGCGCGAGGTATTTTAGCGAGATAAGAGTCTCTCGGAGCGGAGAAGAGAGTATATAAAAGAGTCTACCTTAACAGATGCTTGCGCGCAATATCTTGCGCCACACGTCGCAGGTTGGCCATGGCGACATCACGCTGCATGGCTTGCGCCAGAGGCATAGAGCTGTCCGTGGCCGAGTAGATAGCCTCGAAGGCGGAGGTTTTAAGCTCATCGCACCACACAACAGAGCCTCCGACAGCAACAACTGGGATACCCTGTCGCTGTGCCCGTGCAAGTACGCCCTGCGGAGCCTTACCCATCAGTGTCTGGCGGTCAATGCGCCCCTCGCCCGTGAAGACCATATCGCAGTCGGCGATAATATCGTCGAAGCGTTGCCCATCCAATACCAACTCGACACCGCGCATGAGGCGCGCACCAAGTAGTGCATGGCAACCACCACCCATGCCACCCGCAGCACCGCCACCCGCGAGCGATGCGACATCGACACCCGTACGGCGCATGAGAATATCGGCAAAGCGGCTAAGTCCTCGCTCCAAGCGTGCAACTGTGGATGCATCGGCACCCTTCTGCGGAGCATATACCGCAGCAGCACCACGCTCGCCGACCATAGGATTATCGACATCCGAAGCGATGATAAACTCCGCATCGCGCACCGCAGCAGATACGCCCGCCTCGTCGATAGTAGCGATACGCTCCAACTCATCGCCCCTACCCATAAGCTCCACACCCTCGGCATCGAGGAAGCGGAAGCCTAAGGCACGAAGCATGCCCACGCCACCATCATTCGTGGCACTGCCACCGAGACCCAAGACCACACGTCGGCAGCCACGGCTCAGAGCATCGTGCACAAGCTCTCCCGTACCATAGGTGGAGGTAACAAGGGGGTTGCACTCATCGTCCGAGAGCAACGTGAGGCCACTTGCCGCAGCGGTCTCGACGATGGCCGTATCGCCAGCCACGGCATAGCGGGCCACGACAGGGCGGCCAAGAGGGTCGCCAACACAAAGCTCTACATACTCGGCATGCAGGGCCTTTGCGAGAGCCTCAACCGTACCCTCGCCACCATCGGCGAGCGTCACTGTGCGTACCTCACAGGCGGGTACAACATCGCGGATGCCGAGAGCAAAGGCCTCGGCAACCTCCGACGAGCGAAGAGAGCCTTTGAACGAGTCGAAAGCGAGAGCTATGCGTGTCATGGGCGATAGTTTTTATATTTGCAAAGATACGAATTTAGCAGAGACTATGACGAGGAATTGCAAATTTTCGTATATTTGTTGCCTACATTTTCTGAGAAAGGAGCACAAGGGCATGAAACAGGCATGGGTAAAGTTTAGGACGTGGTGTCAGGGGTTATCGTTTCGCACAGGACTCATTGTGCTACTCATGGCCATACCATTATATGTCGCATCGTTCGCTCATATGCTCCTACCCATAAGCGGCGCATGGAAGGGGACGCTCTGGGTCATACTCTTCGGCCTGGCCAAGTGCGCTCAGTATGGGGGCCTTACAATTCTCGGTGTCGAGGGCGTACGTCACATCCGCGAGTGGCGACGCAGGCTCCGCAAGAAGAGATAGGAGGCTTGGTTGTTTCAAAAAAATATCGTACCTTTGAGGGTATAACACATTCAACGCATAACATAAAACTACAATAATATGAAGGTAAAAATCGTAAATCACTCGGCCTTCGAGACACCATTCTACGCCACCGAGAAGTCGGCGGGCATGGACCTTAAAGCCAACATCACCGAGCCCATCGTATTGCGCCCCTTGGAGCGTGCAATGATACCTACGGGTATCTTCATCGCGCTACCCGATGGCACCGAGGCACAGATACGCCCCCGCAGCGGCCTCGCAGCGAAGCATGGCATCTCGGTGCTGAACTCCCCCGGCACCATAGATGCCGACTACCGCGGCGAGATTAAGGTTATCCTCGTGAATCTCTCGAACGACGAGTTCAGCATCAACCCCGGAGAGCGCATCGCACAGATGGTCGTTGCACGCTACGAAAAGGTGGAGTGGGACGAGGTGGAGCTCCTCGACGAGACGGAGCGTGGCGCAGGCGGCTTCGGCTCAACAGGACGATAGAGGTAGCACCATGGCCGAAAACCTTATTATCGCCGAGGGTGGCAAGGAGGCAAAATATGACCTTCTGCTACGACAGGTCGTCGCCACGATAGAGGGCGAGGAGGATATCATCGCGCGCATGGCTAACATCGCGGCGATGATACACCACACCTTCGGCTTCTGGTGGACGGGCTTCTACCGCGTTGTGGGCGACGAGTTGGTCTTGGGCCCCTTTCAAGGCCCTATGGCATGTAGCCGCATAGCCTATGGTCGTGGCGTGTGTGGCACGGCATGGGCAGAGCAGAGCACACAGCTGGTACCCGACGTCGAGCTGTTTGAGGGACATATCGCTTGCAGCTCGCTATCACGCAGCGAAATTGTGGTACCTGTTCGCAAGGATGGCAAAATCATCGCGGTGCTGGATATCGACAGCGAGCGAGTCGCAACATTCGACGATATCGACCGCGTGTGGTTGGAGCAAATCGCCGATGTTCTCGTGAGATAAGACAGCGGGAGGATGAGACAATGAGACTATGAGAAAATGGGACGATGAGACAATGAGAAAATAGGACGATGGGGCGATGAGACGATGAGAAAACTCCCATAGTCTCAAAGTCCCAAAGTCTCATAGTCAAAAAAACAGATGTGCCCTCGATAAAGAAATCAGCCTGGATAGGTAGTACTCGACGTACGTCCTATTCAGGCTGATGATTGTGAGGCCGCAGATGCGCCCTTATCACACTAAATTACACGGTCATAACCTCCTTCTCCTTCTTCTCCAACTCAACATCGAGTGTCTTGGTGAACTTCTCGAGGAGCTTCTGTACCTGTGCCTCGCCATCCTTCTGCTCGTCCTCAGACATGCCCTCCTTCTGGGCCTTCTTGAAGAGCTCGACAGCATCACGACGAGCATTACGCAAGCTGATACGTGCAGTCTCGCCCTCGGCCTTAACCTTCTTCACAATCTCCTTACGACGCTCCTCCGTGAGAGGCGGTATCGACAGACGAATATGCTCACCATTGTTCGATGGGGTGAGGCCGATGTTCGAGTCGATGATAGCCTTCTCGATAGGACGAATCATATTCTTGTCCCAGGGCTGAATAAGCACCGTCTTGGCATCGGGCACGGTAACACTCGCAACACCCGACACGGGGGTCTGCGAACCGTAGTAGTCAACAAATACGCCGTTGAGAACATTTACCGAGGCCTTGCCGGCACGAATATTCAACAGCTCCTCAGTGAGGTGGTCAACAGCACGCTGCATGCGCTCCGTCGCCTCATTCAAAATAGTCTTGGTATCCATACTCTTATCTTTTATCTGTTATTTTCTCTTTTCGCGGGGTTTAAGCGTGCTGTTCAGGATATCCTCCACCTCCTTGGCAACCTTCTTGTCGTAGCCAACAGCGAGGTAGCATACCTTACCCGTAGTGTCGACGATGAAGGTGCGAGGCACATAGTTCGAGGCATACTTGTCGTAGATAGCGCGCTCAGGGTCGAGACCTATGGGGAAGGTGTAGCCCGTCTTCTCGATGAAGGAGCGTACCACCTCGGGCTTCTCGCCACGCGATATGGGCAGCACAACGAGGTTGCGACCTGCAAACTCGTCGAGCACATCCCTCTGCAAGTGCGACAGCTCCTCGCGACATGGAGGACACCATGTAGCCCAGAACATCACCATAACGACCTTACCCTGCTTGGTGAGCGTTGAGAGCGAAAGCTGTCGACCATTAAGCATCTCGACGGTGAAGTCGGGCGCGGTATCGCCAACCTTGACGAGCGTTGTCTGCTCGATATCATCCTGCGACGAGGCGGGCGACATGCCCTTTGCCTCAACCTCAACGGGCCAGAAGATGATGGCCGCAACAACGGCCAAAAGGGCTATGAGCATCAGCAGCAGTGAGCCTGCCGAGCCACGCTTTTTATGTTTCATTTTTATTGCCATAAGCCTATTTTTTTACGTTTTGATGTTGCCTACTCCGTAACTACGGTGCCTATATTCTCGCCGGCGATGACCTTTTCGAGGTTGCCAGGAACGTCCATATTGAAGACCATGAGGCTCAGATGGTTTTCGCGGCAGAGCGTGAAGGCGGTCTGATCCATCACCTTCAATCGACGTGCCAACACCTCATCGAAGGTGATGCTATCGAACTTAGTGGCTGTGGGGTCCTTCTCGGGGTCAGCAGTGTAGATGCCGTCCACGCGCGTACCCTTGAACATCACCTCGGCCTCAATCTCGATGCCACGCAGCGCAGAGGCCGTGTCGGTCGAGAAGTAGGGATTAGAGGTTCCGCCACCGATGATTACGACATATCCCGCTTCGAGGTACTCGATAGCCTTGGCCTTAGAGTAGTACTCGCCGATAGGCTCCATGCGAATAGAGGTCAACACCTTGCACCGAACGCCCGCCGACTCCAATGCCGACTGCAACGCCAGCGAGTTGATGATTGTTGCGAGCATGCCCATCTGGTCGCCCTTCACACGGTCGAAGCCTCGACCTGCACCCTGTATACCGCGGAAGATGTTACCACCGCCGATAACAATGCCAATCTCCACACCGAGGGCTGCGATACGCTTAATCTGCTCGGCATACGAGCGAAGCACCTCTACGTCGTGGCCATAGTTCTGCTTACCCTGCAACGACTCACCGCTGAGTTTGAGGAGTATTCTCTTATATTTAGATGTTGCCATAGTTATTTGTAACTAATGTTTTACGTATATAATTTGTGCGAAGATACGAATTTTCTTCAAAAATTACAATTTTTTAGGCCATATATTTCCACAACCACAACAAAAAGTCGTGGCAGAGAAAGAGCATGGCGCACAAGCGGGCGAGATAAAATAAATTGCTCAATGAGTATGTTGTTAAGAATAAATGTATTAACTTCGCAGCCAATATGAGAACCATAACCCAAACAACTACCCTTTGTGCCCTCATCATGAGCATCGCTACCATAGGGCGATGTGCAGCACAGGCCCTGCCCGACACAACCTTCCTGTCGGCAGCCGATATCGAGTATGTCATCGAGCGTCATGACACCATAACCTCGCCCAACGTAGCGTCGTACGACGACCTCTACGACACGACGAACGGCACGCTCACCTTCCGTGGCTCGTCGCGTCGCGACATGCCCCAGACAGGACGCCTCGTCTGCCACCCCACGACCATCGAGACCGAGTGGGTATTCACCACAGCATACGATAGTCGACAAACATCGACCGGCGTATGGGGCGGAGGCTCAGGCTGGACGGGACAGCCACTCTATATCGAGTGGCCCGACTCGCTCGTGGCCCTGCAACGCGAGACATCGCCGTCGCTCACCGCCGACTTCTCGGCGCGCGAGATTATCGTAGGCTCGCTGTCGGGAGATGTGTATTTCATTGATTTCGAGACGGGTAAAGCATCACGCAAGGCCTACAATACGGGTAACCCGATAAAGGGTACCGTCTCGCTCGACCCACGCCTCAACGGCAACCTCTACATCGGCCAGGGCATACCCGCCACGGAGCCTATCGGCGCAGATGTGTTCAACCTCTTCGACCACCGCAGAGTATCGTTCTTCGGTCGCGATGCCAAGTCGTGGCGTAGGTGGAGTGCCTACGACGCCTCGGCAGTGGTTGTCGATGACTTCGTGATGCGACCCTCGGAGAATGGTACGCTCTATAAATTCACGGCCGACGAGCAGGGCGCAACACTACACACCGCGATGCGCTATCGTCGTCGCGGCATGAGTGCCCCGGGCATGGAAGCATCGCCCGCCGTGTGGCGAAACTATATCTACGTAACGGACAATAGCGGCATGGTGATGTGCGTGAATATCAACACGATGAAGCCCGTGTGGACATTCCGCAACGGCGACGATACCGACGCCTCGCCAATGCTCGTTGTGGAGGACGATGGGCCCATGCTATACGTAGGCTCGGAGCTCGACAAACAGGGCACCAATGGCTTCTGCTACCTCACGAAACTGAATGCCCTGACGGGCGAGAAGGTGTGGCAAAACCGCATCGCTTGTCATAAGTTCGAATATGCCGAGAAGCTGCGCGAGGGCGGTATGTTCTCGACACCGCTCGTAGGTCGCGGAAATGCTAAGGGGCTGATATTTACGAATATCTGCGGCATGGGCGACCACAAGGGCACATTCGTGGCCCTCGATGCACAGAGCGGAAAGGTTGTCTACACCACCAAACTCGACTACTACTCGTGGTCGTCGCCCGTAGCGTTGCTCACGGACGATGATGCGATGTATGTGTTCACGGGGGATGTTATAGGCAACATCTATCTCATTGACGCACAGAGCGGAAAGATTATATTTAAGCAGCGTGTCGCCTGGAACTTCGAGTCGTCGCCCGTGGTTGTCGACGACTGCGTTGTTGTCGGCTCACGAGGCAACAAGATTTACAAATTTAAGATTATGTAGCCCATGAAACGCCTTGTACTGCTCACCATCCTACTGCTATGCGCCGTGCAGAGCCATGCGCAGCTTTATGCCATGCGCGACTCTGTGGCCAACGGCTATAATTTCTGGCTCTATCTGCCCGACGGTTACGCCGAACGCGCAAAGATATCGCGAGATAGTGTTGCCCGCGATAGTATGCTGCAAGACAGTGTGTTGAGAGACAGCGTGTTGCGCGACAGCGTCGTCTGCGACAGCATCGTCTGCCGCGATGTTAGGCCCGAGGAGCACCGCGCACTGCCAATAATAGTTTTTCTGCACGGCAAAAGCCTCTGTGGCACAAATCTTTACACCGTCCGCAAGTATGGCACGCTCGACGCTCTGACGATGGGTCGCAAGATTGACGCCGTGGTTGTTGCACCCCAAAATCGCGGCGATAATTGGTGGAAGCCCGAGAGGGTGATGAACATCGTCGAGTGGGTATCGGAGCGTTACGAGGTCGACACCACACGTCTCTACGTCCTCGGCATGAGCCTCGGCGGATATGGTGCTCTCGACTTTGCAGCCGCCTACCCCGAGCGCACGGCCGCGACCATAGGTCTTTGCGGTGGCTCGACATGCAACGACCCCTCACCGATAAGTTGCACACCCACATGGATTATCCATGGTACGGCAGATAAGGCTGTACCCGTAAGTGCCTCACGCCGTGTGCGCGACGCCGTGGTCAAGGCCGACAGCTGCAACCTTCTGCGCTACGACGAACTTGCAGGCGTAGGACACTCGCTGCTGGCTCGTGTATTCTACCTCGGCGAGACCTACGAGTGGCTCTTCAAGCACTCAACGGCAGACTCCGTACGCACCGTACACCGCGACATAAACATAACAACGGAGCGTCTGAACAGAGCATATAAAGACCTAAAACTCAACAGCGTAAAACTCAACGTCATAGACCCTGCGGGCAGCACCGCAGCAACCTCATCGACAGAGGATGTTATATGGTACACGATACGTCAGGGCGACACACTCGGACATATCGCAGCGAAACATCACACGACCGTGAAGAGGCTCTGCGCGCTGAACAACCTCACCGAGAAGAGCATCATCCGAGCAGGACAAAAGATTAAGGTAAGTGCGACAACATCGTCGTCCGCATCGTCGGCAACGACCACATCCGCCACATCATCGGACGAGGCCGTGTGGTACAAGGTGTGCCAGGGCGATACGCTCGGACACATCGCCGCGAAGCACCACACGACCGTAAAAAAACTCTGCGCGCTGAACAACATCAGCGAGAAGAAGTTGTTGCAGATAGGCCAAAAATTAAGAGTCAAATAGGAAGATTGGCCGGATACGTCGATTTACGATTTTTCATTTTGCATTTTTTTTCATACCTTTGTGAAGTTATAGCCACCTCAAAGAGGTGAAGTATGAAAATTTTGCCTATGGCCACCAACCAATATAGATACCTAAGTAGTGTTAACACCCCCACCGACCTACGCCGTCTTAGCGAGGAACAACTCGTCGAGTACTGCGCCGAGGTGCGTCGCTACATCGTAGAGTGTTGTGCCGTAAACCCCGGACACCTCGGTTCAAGCCTCGGTGCTGTGGAGATTACCGTGGCACTACACTACGTCTACTCGACACCCGACGACCGCATAGTGTGGGATGTGGGACACCAGGCATACGCCCATAAAATACTCACAGGTCGTCGCGACCTCTTCACCACAAACCGCAAGCGTGGTGGTCTCAGCGGCTTCCCGCGCATGGCCGAAAGCACCTACGACGCCTTCGGTGCGGGACACTCGTCGGTGAGTATCTCGGCAGCATTCGGCATGGCCAAGGCACGCGAGATGGCAGGCTCGAAGGAGCATGTTATCGCCGTTATCGGCGACGGTGCAATGACCGGAGGTCTCGCCTTCGAGGGCCTAAACAATGCAGGCGCATCACCCGCAACTGACCTACTCGTCGTGCTGAACGACAACGAGATGTCTATCGACAAGCCCTCGGGAGCCCTCGACCGCTACCTTGTGCACATGTCGACATCGAAGTGGTACAACGCGCTAAAACGCGCTCTATGGCGCATACTCGGCGTCGTACCACCCCTACACCGCTTCGTGCGCAAGACGGGAAATGCCATAAAACAGGGACTGCTGCAAAATAGTAACCTCTTCGAGAGTCTCAACTTCCGATACTTCGGCCCTGTGGATGGCCACAACCTCCGCGAGCTGATACGCACACTGCGCGCCCTCAAAGAGATTGGAGGCCCCAAGCTACTACACATAAAGACCAAGAAGGGCAAGGGCTATGCCCCTGCCGAGGCCGATGCTGCAACATGGCACGCCCCGGGACGCTTCGACGTCGCAACGGGCCAGCGCGTGCGCAGCGACTACGCGGCGGCACGCTATCAGGATGTCTTCGGACAGACGCTCCTCGACTTAGCACGTCAGGATGAACGTATCGTGGGCATAACACCCGCAATGCCGTCGGGCTGCTCACTAAACATCATGATGCACGAGATGCCCGAACGTTGCTTCGATGTGGGCATCGCCGAGGGACACGCCGTAACATTCTCGGCAGGTCTTGCCGCGGGTGGACGTCGCCCCTTCTGCAACATATACTCGTCGTTCATGCAGCGCGCCTACGACAACGTAATTCACGATGTGGCACTCCAAAACCTCCCCGTAGTGTTGTGCCTCGACCGTGGCGGCATTGTAGGTGAGGATGGTGCTACGCACCACGGAGCATTCGACATGGCATACTTCGGCTGTGTGCCCAACCTGACAATAGCCGCACCCCGCAACGAGTGGCAACTCAGACAGATGATGTACACCGCATCGCTTGCGGAGCACCCCACCGTACTGCGCTACCCGCGTGGCATAGGCGAGGGTGTTGAGTGGCAGGATAGCCCCTTTGAGCGTTTTGAGGAGGGCCGTGGCGAGGTGCTGCGCGAGGGTAGCGATGTAGCCATTATAGGCGTAGGCCCGATGGCCAATGTGGCACTGCGCGTGGCGGAGCGTAGCAACCATAGCGTGGCGGTTTACGACCTGCGCTACGTGAAGCCCTTGGATAGGGAGCTACTGCTCGACATAGGACGACGTTTCGAGCGCATTATAACCATCGAGGATGGCATTATACGCGGTGGCGCGGGTGAAGCGGTATCGGCACTCATGGTCTCAAACGACCTACACCCCCGCACCATACACCTCGGCATTGATGACCGCTTTGTGGAGCATGGCAAGCCCGCAGAGCTGTGGGCCGAGTGTCATTACGACGAGGAGGCTCTGCGCGAGGCCGTAGAGCGCATTATGGATAACGATAGATAAGATTTATATAGTTATGAGGCGTTTTATACAGCTACTACTTGTTGCTTCGGTAGCCATGTTTACCGCTACGGGATGTATCGAGGACTACTTCTTCACACCCGATAGCAGCACACTGCCGGGCGGCGACAAGAATGAGGAAAATAACAGCGGTAACGACGAGAAGCCTGAGGAAAAACCTGAGGAGAAACCTGAGGATACCCCCGAAGAGAAGCCCGACGACACTCCCGAGACCCCCGAGACCCCCGACTATCCCAACACGGAGTGGGCGGCAGGCGAATTGGATTGGGTGTTCGACTTAGAGGCTCTTCCCGAGATTGTCATCGAGGTATCGGTTGAGCAGTGGAACAACCTGCTCCAAGAGTATGACCGCGATAGCAACACCAACGCCTACGTTCACTGCGACGTGGAGTTTAAGTCCAAGGGCGAGACCCACACCTTCGCCGATGCGGGCCTGCGTCTGCGCGGCAACACCTCGCGCCGTCGTCCCGAGGGCAATGGTGGCGAGATGCACCGCACCAACGACACCGATTGGCACCACTGCCACTTTATGGTCAACCTACGCAAGTACCAAAAGGATGATGCCCACGAGCTGCACAATGTCCGCAAACTATACCTCAAATGGTTTAAGGACGACAGAGCCTACTGTCGCGAGGTCTACTGCTATGACCTCTTCCGTCGCTTCGGTATCTGGACAGCACCATACAGCTCATACTGCCGTCTGTGGGTACATGTCAAGGGCGACTCGAAGCCCGCATACTACGGTGTATATGAGCTTTTAGAGCCTATCGATGATAAGTTCGTGAAGAAGCGCAAGGAGCTCTTTGGCGACCACGAGCACAACCTGTGGAAGTGTCGCTACGGTGCTACGCTCAACTACAACGACCGCAACAACGTGTGGATAGGAGCCGACGACGGCACGACAAACGCATACACCTACGAGTTGGAGAGCAACACCGAGAATTTCAACGCTGCGCGCGAACAGCTCTTGGAGTTCATGCGCAATGTAACACAGCGCAACGGCCAGGACTTCCACGACTGGATAGCCTCGGTGTGCGACGTTCGCCTACTGCTACGCACCTACGCCGTGAATGTTGTCGTGGGCATGTGGGACGACTACTGGAATAACTCGAACAACTACTACATCTACTTCAACTCGTCGGATAAGAACAACTACAAATTCTTCTTCATCCCCTACGACTATGACAACACCCTCGGCACGTCGCATAACTGCGGTGTGCAGGGCGACTCGGGTCGTCAGTCGCCACTACATTGGGGCGATACGGGACGTAGTCCCCTTATCGGCAAGCTATTGGAGTTTAGCGACTACCGCGCGATATATGTCGAGGCTCTGAACGAGTTGTGCGACCCCGCCAACGGCCTCTTCTACTACGAGTCGTCGATTAGCCGCATCAACGTATGGCACAACCTCATACGCGACTACGTCGTTAACGACACCGATGAGGATTGCGAGATTAAAGATCGCCCGGCAGGATGGGGTAACAACTACGACTACCGCATCCTCGACGCCTCGTCGTCGAACAACTTCTTCCGCGTGAAGGCGGCGTCGATACCCAAGCAGTAGCTGACGCACACAAATATCTATACACGCGTATATACGCGCGCGAAAAAACAGAGGTGGTTGCCCCGATTGGGTTGACCCTCATCGGCGGTGAATTTCATTCCACCGCCGATTTTTGTTGATATACAACAAATTATACTACCGACTTGTGAAACGACTTTTTAGCGCGAAACAGGTTTAAGTGTTAATTTCGCCCGTTGCGTGTAGTCTTCTATGTAGTGTAAATTAAGTGCAAATAAATCGATTTCTATGAAACTCGCCTCTCAGTGTGTATTGAGAGGCGAATTTTGTATTATATACAAACAAGGCCCCAAAGAGTGTTGTTAATTGCGGAATTTTTATTAACTTTGTATTGTTGTGGGTGATAAGCCCTCGGCATTACATATTAGATGAAAGTGTTTTCGCTTTTATCCTTGCAAGAAAATCTGACAGTTTTCAAAGAAACGAGGATAACGACAGCACTCATTTCTTGTATAGTTATGTGGCTATGCACTCACTGTGCATACACCCCATACTATCCAGGTGTGGGGTCTTGTATCGTTTATTCGTTTCGGGTTTTGTCAGAGCCTTCTTGCAGATAAACGGAAGTCAACTCCACACTTTCCTTTTATTTATGAGTATACCGCATGGGAGTTGCTACGGTAATATAGTTCGTACAATAATTACTAAAACATATATTACTATGAAGAAGCTATTAACTCTATTTGCCTTGGCATTGGTAGTTGTAGTATCGTCGTGCAGTCAGTTCGATGATACTCCGATTTGGGATAAGCTTAATGAACAGGAGCAAACTCTCAACGATCACGAGAGGCGTATTGCTGCTTTGGAGGAGCTATGCAAGCAGATGAATACAAACATCCAGGCTCTAAAAACACTTGTTGAAGCATTTGAGAAGAGAGATTATGTTACCGATGTATTACCTATTAGTGAGGATGGCGAGGTTGTAGGCTACACTATTTCATTTGCAAGTAGCGATACTATCACTATCTACATGGGTAAAGACGGCGAAGATGGCGAAGATGGTGCTGATGGCAAGGATGGCTATACTCCGCAGATTGGTGTAATGAAAGATACAGATGGTATCTACTATTGGACTATTGATGGTGAGTGGTTACTCGATGATAACGGTAATAAGATAAAGGCTATTGGCGAGGATGGCGAGGATGGCAAAGATGGTCAGGACGGTGCTGATGGTACAAATGGCTCTAATGGTAACAATGGCCAGAATGGTCAAGATGGAGAGGATGGAGAGGATGGAAAAGATGGCATCACTCCGCGCTTGAAGATTGAAAATGACTACTGGTATGTATCTTATGATGAGGGAACTACATGGATTGAACTAGGTAAAGCCACTGGTGAGGATGGTAAAAGCATTCAAATTGGGAATAGTTTTATTGATAATATCTCACTAAGTGAGAAAGGGCTTATCTTTGTATTAGATAGTGGTTTCTCTTTTACCATTCCTTACTACTACGAACATCTAAGGCTCACTCTTTGGGCGGATTTGCATGTAATGGAGCCAAACTCGACGCTTGACATTCACTATCTTGTAACAAGAGTCGGAACTGATAGTCCTGTGATTGTGGAAGTCGTGTCATCTGCGGATATTAAGGCTAAGGTTATTCCGGAAACAGGACCTTATAAGGAGAAAGTTACTGGGGTGATTCAGGTAAATACAGGAGATAAGATTGATGAATATAGCAAAGTTATAGTTTTTGCGACGGATGGACTTGATGTTGTTATGAGGAGCATCAGATTCGAGGAGCCGGGTTTGGTTGTCGAAGAGAATACCACAAAGCATGTTCCATCCGAGGGTGGTGAGATTGCTTTGGAGTTTTTGTCGAATGTTGAGTGCGAAGCTGTTATCCCCGAAGATGCACAGGATTGGATTTCGGTAGTTCCTGCTACTCGCATGGAGAAGCAAACAATCACGCTGAAATTAGAGCCAAACGCAGGAGATTCTCGCACAGCAGAGGTGCAAGTAAAATCAACAGATGGCAAATTATCGCTCACTTACACAATTTCCCAAGAACCTAACTCGGACTATCTACTCGCTTTGGAGCGCGAGGCATTGATTGCTATTTATAACGCACTCGATGGAGATAACTGGATAAACAATGAAAATTGGTGCTCGGATAAGCCCGTGAGTGAATGGTTTGGTTTACATACGCATGATGACGGGACGATAAGAGGTTTCCAATTGCAAGATAATTTGTTGAGCGGAGAAATGCCTGATGATCTATTTAAACTTAAAAATCTTAAGTTACTTAATATAAGTAACAATAATATATCAACTATTCCTACGGGCATTTCATCATTGACTAAACTTACTTTGTTGCATCTACCATTTTTGGCAAACATTCCCATAGATGAGTTGTATAACCTTAGTGAGATTACAGAATTGGGATTATGCGTTAGTGATGAAAATTTACCAAGTACAGGTATTGATTTAAGTAGATGGGAAAATCTATATCGTGCAACCATTTCTGCTAATCAGGATGATTGTATTCCACTACCTAATGATTTTTCCGGCTTATCTAATCTACGTTATCTTATCTTAAATGGTTTTTCAGGCGAACTATCACCTACAATCGGCCAGTGTACGGGTCTTGTGTCACTTGTCATCCAGAATGGTACCGTAACAGGAGAAATCCCCTCTACCATAGGTAACTTAAAAAAATTATCACAGCTTATTTTAAATAATAATCAATTCTCGGGATCTATTCCTGGAGAAATATTTAGCTGTCCGCTGACATACATAAGGTTAGAAAACAATAGGTTATCAGGTGAGATTCCAGAGGAGTTTGGAAATTGGCTATCGTCTATGCAAGATAGTTTAATGTCTACCGGCAGTTGGTTTGACTGTGTTTTACATCACAATAATCTATCAGGAGTGCCTGAATCTATACAAAAGCACCCAATGTGGAAGGTTGTATGGCCCCATATCATAACTCAAAATGATATAAATCATAAAGATATATTACTACCTGGCTCGCATCTATCGGGATGTGATATTGATGGATGTGAGATTAACTCAGATACGGATTATGCAAAATATGATTATACGGTATTATGGCAGATTCCACCAGCAACAGCAGTTAACTCAATGGTTCTTTTTAACGTTTATCAAATGAATAATATATATGAGAAATATAAGGATAGTAATGTCAAATTTATCTATTTGGGGGCGCCGTGGAATACGGAAGAAGAATTGCGTAATTTTAGGAATAACTATGATGTAAAATGGCAAACATTTAATGTCAATAGCAATGCTTTGCGAAATTTACGGATAAATTTTGGTCATTCAACCAGTTACATGGATTTGCAAGTGGATAGTGGTGGTGTAAGAGGAAATCAGGTAACTATAGTTGACAATAGTGGTAATATTGTGTATTCAAGTGTTTTGGACGGAGAAGACTTAGACCAATTGAATTCTTACTTGGAGAAAATATTAGGTGCTGGAAGTGATATATATCAATCCACCGACTACTCAGCGGATGGTGCTGTAGTTACCCTGCAAACAGCAACACAGGGCGAGGGTATTGATATCGTATTGATGGGTGATGCTTATAGTGATCGCCAAATAGCTGATGGTACGTATGAGGCAGATATGAAGTACGTCTACAAAAACCTATTTACTGAGGAGCCTTATAAGTCGTTCAAAGACTACTTTAATGTTCGCTACGTGAATGTAGTATCCGCAACTGAGGGTTATAAGAATGGCGACACTGCACTTGATAGTTATTTTGGAGGTGGTACTTTGGTTGGTGGTGATGATAGTGCTGTATTTAATTATGCTCTCAAAGCAATTTCAGAGGAGCAGATGGACGAGGCGTTGTTGATTGTGGTGATGAACTCCGACATCTATGCTGGTACATGCTATATGTATTACCCAGACAATACCGCGGACTTCGGAAATGGAGTATCGGTGTCATATTTCCCTAAGGGAGGCGACGAGACAACATTTGCTCAACTGCTCCATCATGAGGCGTGCGGACACGGCTTTGCCAAGCTTGCCGATGAGTATGCTTATGAGGAGTATGGTGCTATACCGAGTGGCTACGCTTCGCAGATTCAGGAACAGCAGAGTAATTGGGGTTGGTGGAAGAATGTAGATTTCACAAGCGACCCAACAGCAACTCGCTGGAGCCACTTTATCAACGACACTCGCTATGCAAACGAGGGCTTGGGAGCGTATGAGGGTGGCTTGACATATTGGACAGGCGTATGGCGTCCGACCGACAACTCGATTATGCGCTACAACACAGGTGGATTTAACGCTCCATCGCGCGAGGCGATTTATTACCGCATCCACAAGTTGGCATACGGTGCAGATTGGGAGTATGACTACGAGGAGTTTGTCGAGTGGGATGCCCGCAACCGAGCTACTGCCGCAACGCGTGCGATGGTATATAAGCCTACGAACTACAAGCCTACGCACCCACCTGTAATCGTAAACAAATCGTGGAAAGATGCAAAGTAAACGACAAATAACACGCAATATGTTGGCGGTAGCAGCGATTCTGCTATCGCTGGCATATCTTTGTTCGTGTGCAACAAGCAGAAAGATGAAAAAGGATATTGACAAACAGCCACAGACAGATAGTGTAGATGTTTTTGTGCCGACACACCCGCCCGTAGTTGTTCCGCATTCGTGGCGTGAAAGCAGAAAGAAGTAAGCTCTCTATGATGTCGGTTTAGTTTATTCCATTGGCTATATACCCAAAACGGACTAAACCTATCCGTCCGTTGACAGCGTGAAATATGCTGGCGAAAAAAGAAATTATTGCAACTTCTCTCTTCGTCAGCATTATTTTTGCGCCTTTGTAGCATAAGAGTTACCACATTGTGGCAAAGCAATGAAGAACTCAGAAATACGAACGGTTACTATCTCGTTACCCAATTTTCAAGCAGTCCGACCAATTATAAACAAAAGTGGCGTATGTAGTGAACGGTGTAGTTCGCTCATACGCCACCTTAGTTTATTCACAATGCATCTTTGGGATATGCTTAATTTCAGTGCTTTACTTTCAAAAGATTTATATGCCTTTGTACTCGCTGTTAGTCGGCTTAATTACGACCTCCATGTAGTCTTCTATGTAGGATTTCGCAATTTTAGTAAAAACTAACACTGAAAATCAATCAGTTAAAAACAAAAAGCATAGTCCTCACCAGGACAACCACTTCTACTCTATTTCACACCCCAAACTTAACTTTTTATTTAGTCTCACCCTCTATCTGCTGGCGCACCGACTCCTCGTGTATGGCGGTAAATATCTGGTGTACAAACTTTTTGGACACACCCATCTTCTCGGCCTTAGCCTCGGCGGCCAACAGCAACTCGTTGAAACGCTCACGCTGCACCACAGCCATGGAGTGCGCACGTTTGTAGTCGCCAATATCTCGCGCCACGCCCATACGCTCGGCCAAAAGTTCCAAGATGCGGCTGTCGAGCGAGTCGATATGCAGACGGTAGTCGCGCAGCGCATCTTGCGTCACGGGTGTTCGACGCAGCACGAGCGAGCGCAACATCGCACCCAACTCTTCGGGCGTAACCTGCTGCTGTGCATCACTCAGGGCTACATCGGGCAGAGGATGACACTCTATCATCAGACCATCGAAGCCACGATCCAATGCCTCCTGCGCGAGGGGTTGCACAAGCTCTCTGCGTCCGCCTATATGGCTGGGGTCCGAGAGGATGGGCAGCTGCGGCAGACGACGGTGTAGCTCGATAGGCACCGACCAATGGGGCATATTGCGGTAGAGCGACGTGTCGTAGCTCATAAAACCACGATGCACAGCCGCCATGCGACGCACGCCCGAGTTGTAGAGTCGCTCGATAGCACCCGACCACAGGTCGACATCGGGACTTACGGGATTTTTCACAAACAGGGCTATATCGGTGCCGCGCAACGCATCGGCAATCTCCTGCATGGCAAAGGGGTTTGTGGTGGTGCGCGCACCAATCCACACACCATCGAGGCCCGCCTCCAATATCTGCTCTATATGCTCGGGGGTTGCTACCTCCGTAATAACGCGTAGGCCGTAACGCTCCTTAACCTCACCGAGCCACGGCAACGCCTCGCGTCCCATGCCCTCGAACGAGCCGGGACGGGTACGCGGCTTCCAGACACCGGCACGAAATACCCGCACACCCGCGCTAAGCACACCACGAGCCGCCGTGAGCAGCTGCTCACGACTCTCGGCACTGCACGGCCCTGCAATATAGAGGGGCCCCGCGGGGAGGTCGCAGAATATGGGTTTCAGGTCGTTCACGTCGCTCTCTTGTTACTCTTCAACGATAGTTACCGAGAGGATAAGATCACCGGGGCGGATATCGTCGATGACATCAACACCCTCAACCACCTTACCGAAGCAGGTGTGTACACCGTCGAGGTGCTGGGTATTCATTCGGTTGTGGCAGATGAAGAACTGCGAACCACCGGTATTGGGGCCACGGTGAGCCATAGAGAGGACACCACGGTCGTGATACTGACGCTCAGCGCGCGTCTCACAAGGGATTGTATAGCCGGGGCCTCCCGTGCCATCGCCCTTGGGACAACCGCCCTGAATCACGAAATCGGGAATAACGCGGTGGAAGCAGAGGGCATCGTAGAAGTGGCTCTCGGCAAGTTTTACAAAGTTTTCAACGGTGATGGGCGTCTCCTTCTCGTAAAGCTCGGCCTTCATATCACCCTTCTCGGTAGAGATAATAGCGTATTTCATAGTCTCAAATTTTTCGTTATGTAGTGCAAAGATACGAAATTATTTGATAAAACACCTCTATTTTGGCAATGTAGTGCGGCTTGGGTCGGTAATATATCTGTTTGGCGGCCGGCCGCATGGCTCAAAAAAAAATGCCGTCGCGGAGCAGTACATGACATACACCCACCGACGGCACTATATTTAGGACTTTATGCAGCCCCATATCGCGCTAATGGCTACTTCGCGGGCTCCCACTTGCAGCGCATGGGAGAGACGATAGCTCCCTCATCTTTGAGTTCCTTCATCGCCTTGTCAACCTCCTTACGGTCAAGGCCGCTGAGCTCTGCAATCTTACCTGCGTTGAGGGGTGCACCCGCCTCCTTCATCGTTGCCAATACCTTCTCTTTTGTCTCCATAGTCTTAATCTGTTTTTAATAGTTTCTATCTCTTAGTTCAAATGTTATATCCATGTACGTTCGTCGTCCCTCGATGTAGTCGGCGTAGAGTATCTCGGCTTGTCGGCCTCGGAGCATCGAGCACTTTCCGCACATCTCGCAGTTGTGCGTACACCGCCACTGCTCCTCGACAAATGCCCGCCGCTGGTCGCGCGTCGAACTTCTTATATCCGGGTCATTCATAATGTTGTATCATTTATTACCCTTACCACACTGCAAATATCGGGAGAATTTTGCGCACTACCAAGCAAAATCGAGTGGAAATAACTATACCGCTATAAGCTTGCCTTATAGTTATTGTTCTAAATACGGAATATGATTTATAACACGAACATCTGTAACAGCCTCCATGTGGCTATCATGTGGCAGACATCGCCAAGGATGACAAAGAGGTGGAAGACGGAGTGCATGTAGGGAATTTTCTTGAAGCCGTAGAGCACAGCACCGGTGATATAAGCTACGCCCTCGCCCACAACCCACAACACTATTTCGAGACCACAGCACTCGTAGAAGGGCTTGAAGGCAACCAGAATAGTGAGCCCCATGAGCACATAGCAAGCTGTCTCCAAGTAACTATGTGCCTTCATCTTACGGAAGCTGAGTGCCGTACCTACGATAGCACACAGCCACACAAACGAGCATATAACGACACCCCACGTCGGAGCACCACCATCACGCATGGCGATTAGCGTTATGGGTGTGTAGCTACCCGCGATATGCCAATATATCGCTGCGTGGTCGGCCTTGCGTGCCATAGCCTTGGCACCTACACGTGAGGCCGGGATGGCGTGATAGATAGTCGACGTCAGATAGGAGCTGACAACACCTACGAGATATAGCCCCAAGCTAAAAGGCCCGAGCCACGATGGGTATATAGTACCTTTGACGATAAAAAAGGTGCACACCACAAGGCTCATGACAAGACCTAAGGCATGCGTCGACGTATTGAGAATCTCCTCGCGCAGAGAGTATGCATATTGCTGTTTCATTAGGCAAAGGTAATACTTATTTTGCAAAAAACTCATTTAGCCGCCTGCGCGGCTCACTTTTTTCGGCAAAAATAGTATCTTTGTGGATGATTGTCGCCGACTGCGACAACAACAAACCGTAATTAAGCAGAGACTATATGAGAGTAGCCATAATCGGAGCAGGTAACATGGGCGGTGCATTGGCTCGCGGACTTGCGCGGGGCAGTAAGATTGCCACCTCGGATATCTACGTGTCGAACCCCTCGACAGCAAAACTCGACGCCTTGAAGGCTGAGTTCGCTGAGATAAACATCACAACGGACAACTGCGCGGCTGTGGCGGATGCAGATATGGTCATCCTGGCCGTGAAGCCCTGGAAGGTGGAGGAGGTGCTCAACGAGATAAAGCCCCACATGGAGTATCGCCGACAGGCTGTGGCCTCGATGGTCGGTGGCTTAGGCACGGAGCAGCTTGGCAAGTGGCTCGACAAGGGCGACGGTGTGCTCCCCGCGACATACCTGATAATACCCAACACGGCGATTGCAACGATGAGCAGCATGACCTTCATCACGGCCATACGCTCCACAGCCGAGCAGGAGCAACTCCTCCTCGACATCTTCAACGAGCTTGGCGAGGCTATGCTTGTCGACGAGGGGCTCATAGCAGCCGGCACGTCGCTCGCCTCGTGTGGTATAGCCTACGCACTGCGCTATATCCGCGCTGCTATGGAGGGTGGTGTGGAGCTCGGCTTCCGCGCCAATGATGCAAAACGCATAGTGATGCAGACGTTGCGCGGTGCTGCCGATGTTCTGGCGGCAAGTGGTGCCCATCCCGAGGTGGAGATTGACCGCGTAACAACCCCCGGAGGTCTGACCATTAAGGGTCTCAATGCCATGGAGGCCGCAGGCTTCACACATAGTGTCATCGAGGGCCTGAGAGCCTCAACAAAACGATAGACAAGAGAGGTGAAAAGGAAAAGTGAAAGGTTGAACCTTTCACTTTTCACCTTTCACCTTAGTGTGCTGATAGCCAATCGGGGGCCGAATTTACCTCGGCGACGAGAGGTACACGCAACTCGGCAACACTCTCCATAGCCTCCTTGACAATGCGCACAACGGCATCCAACTCGCTACGCAAGGTGTCGATGACAACCTCATCGTGCACCTGCAATATCATCTTCGAGCGCAGGCCCTCCTCCATAAAGCGTCGACGTATCTCGACCATCGCCAACTTCATGATATCGGCAGCAGAGCCCTGTATCGGAGCGTTGATAGCATTACGCTCAGCAATGCCACGCACAGTGCGGTTGCTCGACCCAATATCGCGCAGTATGCGACGACGGCCAAACATGGTCTCTACGTACCCATCGTTGGCAGCCTTTGCCACCGACTCGTCCATATATCTCTTGACGTCGGGATACGAGGCGAAATAGCTCTCTATAAGGTCGCGGGCCTCACGGTTGGGGATATCGAGACGCTGTGCAAGGCCAAAGGCCGAGATGCCGTAGATGATGCCGAAATTGGCAGTCTTAGCCCTACGTCGCTCATCGGACGTAACGTCCGACGCACTCTTATGGAAGAGACGCGCAGCGGTGGCAGCGTGGATATCCTCGCCCGCACGGAAGGCCTCGATAAGTGCATCATCGCCACTGAGGTGTGCCATGAGGCGCAGCTCAATCTGCGAATAGTCGGCAGCAACGAGCAGATGCTCATCGTCCGAGGCTATGAAGGCGGCACGAATAGGCTTACCCAACGCGTCGCGGATAGGTATGTTTTGCAGGTTGGGGTTGGTCGACGAGAGACGACCCGTGGCCGTTACGGCCTGGTTATATGATGTGTGTATGCGTCCCGACTTGCGATTTATAAGCTCGGGGAGTGCCTCAACGTATGTCGAGAGCAGCTTCTTGACGCCACGATACTCCAAAATCTTACCCACGATAGGGAACGAGTGCGCGAAGCCCTGCAAGTACTCCTCTTCGGTCGAGAACTGCTTGGTGCGCGTCATCTTCGGTTTATCGGTAATGCGCAACTTAGCGAAGAGCACCTCGCCGAGCTGTCGTGCCGAGTTGATGTTGAGTGTAGGCTCATCGGCCATCGTGCGCACCTCCTCTTCGAGGCGGGCAAGCATGGCGCGAAGCTCAACGGCGTAGCGCGCAAGGGCGTCGACGTCGATGCGCACACCCTCCAACTCCATATCGGCGAGCACATCAATCATAGGCTCCTCGATACGGCGATACAACTCCATCATGCCCAACGCCTCGACCTCGCGTGCAAGAACATGTTTTAGGCGCAGTGTAACATCGGCATCCTCGGCAGCATACTCCGCAACGCGCACCACATTGACAAGATCCATGGTGAGCTGCTTCGTACCCTTACCGATAAGTGTCTCAATAGCAATAGGCGTATAGTTAAGGTAACGCTCGGCGAGGAAGTTCATGTTGTGGCGCGACTCCGCATCGACGAGGTAGTGCAGAAGCATGGTATCGTACTTCGGGCCTCGAACATCGATACCGATACCGCGCAACACCATAATATCGAACTTCATATTTTGGCCCACCTTGGCGATAGCCTCATTCTCGAAGAGCGGGCGCAGCAGCGCAGCATACGCCGCTACATTGTCGCGCGCGAAAGGCAGGTACCACGCCTCGTGAGGCTCGACGGCAAACGACATACCGACGATGACATTCGTCAGAGGGTCGAGGCCTGTGGTCTCGCAGTCGAAGCAGAACTCGTCATACTTGGCAAGGTGCTCAACGAGGTGTTGAAGCTCCTCGACACTCGGTATCGTATGGTAGGCGTGTGGCGTGTCGGCGATGGTTTGCAGCACGGGCGCATCCTCCGCGTCATCAACATCCGACGTCAGCGTCTCGGGGGCTGCATCCTCTACCACCTCCTCGGCCACCTCCTGCGTGGGGGCTGAGGGAGAATCGAACATGGCAAAGAGGTCGCCCTGGCCCTCCAACTTAGCACGTCGGCGCGCCTCGGACTTGGCACGCGCCACCTCCTGCAACTGCGTCTGCGGCTCCTGCTTGGGAGCATCGCTCACGGGAGCCTCGGGAGCCACATTCTCCAAGTCGCGAAGGAACGACGAGAAATTAAGCTCTGCATAGAGACCACGCAGCAGCGTATAGTTGGGGCAGCACATCCTCAAATCATCCTCCGAGAAGTCGATAGGCACATCCAGCGAGATAGTCGTGAGGCTCTTGGCAAGACGCAACTTATCGCCCCACTCGGCGATATTCTTGCCCGTCTTACCGCCAATCTTATCGCAATTATCGAGGATATTCTCTACCGTGCCCCACTCCTTGACAAGTTTACAAGCACCCTTCTCGCCAATGCCGGGTACGCCGGGGATATTATCCGAGGCATCGCCCCACAGAGCCAACATATCGCGCACCAAGACGGGGTCGTCGAAGCCATACTTGGCCACGATATCCTCCTTGCGAATAATCTCCACGCCATCGCCCTTCTGCTTGTATATCACGCAGTGGTCGTCGACAAGCTGTCCATAGTCCTTATCGGGCGTAACCATATATACATCGTATCCCGCCGCAGCACCTCGCTTGGCCAGGGTGCCGATGACGTCGTCGGCCTCGTAGCCCGCAACCTCCACAACGGGGATACACATCGCCTCCAACAGACGCTTGACATAGGGCACCGAGAGCTTGATATCCTCGGGCGTGGGCGGGCGGTTGGCCTTATAGTCGGGGTATAGCTGACAACGAAACGAGCCTCCCTTAGGGTCGAAGGCGACACCTATGAGGTCGGGGTTCTCGCGACGAAGGATGTCGCGCAAGAACTTCGTGAAGCCAAAGACAACAGAGGTATTCAGGCCGTCGCGGTTGCGCATGGGACGGCCCATGAAGGCGTAATAATACTTATAAATCAATGCGTAGGCATCGACCAAGAAGAGTTTTCCTCGACTCATGGGACTATCGTTTAGAGGTTATCCGATGCGTGCCACTCGGCATACGACGAGGCGGTCTCGTGCAGACGCAGCGAGCATAGTTCAACATCGTCGGGCAGCGCGCCGAGCAGCCTCTCGGCAAAGTCCGACAACATATTCTCGCACGTAGGCTGATACTCCGTGAGCACAACCTTCGAGAAGCGGTAGCCGAGGTCGTTGGCAACCTGCTCGGCAGTGAGCGTATTGCGCATCATGAACGAGTGGTCGAGACGCTCGACAATCTGCTCATTGACAATGCGTTTGAGTATTCCAAAGTCCATGACCATGCCGAGCTTCGGTGAGTCGGGGTCGCTAACGGGCTCGCCCTTAATGGTTACGAAGAGACGGTATGAGTGTCCGTGAATCTCGCGGCACAGGCCATCGTAGCCCTCCAACATGTGGGCGGCCTCGAAGGTAAACTCTTTGGTAAGTCTTATGACAGACATATACAATATTATTAAATAAAGGTCTATTAATGCACAAATATACAAAACAATTCACAAACCACAACTGCCCGATGCGCTATATTGTCGCCTTACACACTATTTACCACACACAAAAGACTATATTCATAATGTTGCGCCCCACTGCCGACGGCCTAAGATTTGCACTTCATAGCGGGTCGAGAGCAGAAGACCGCCTCACCCCCACATAGGCTCAAAAGAGGGTGTAAAAGGGTTGTGTGGTGGCAGAAAATAATCTAATAATTGAAAATATTGGTCAGATATTTTGTAATTCGAAAAAAAGTATTTAACTTTATCTTCCGCAAACGCGATTAATCACGCTGCCAACGACAAAACGGATTGTCGCAAACGACCTAAACAACAGACTAAAAAAACCTAAAAACTAATATTATGAAAAATTATTCAGCAAAAGAGATTAAGAACATCGTTCTTATTGGTGCGCCCGGCGCCGGAAAAACTACCCTTGCAGAGGCAATGGCTTTCGAGGGTAAGGTTATTGATCGCAGGGGTAGTATCGAGGGTAACAACACCCTTTCGGACAACACAGATATCGAGCACGAATACAAACGCTCGATATACTCTACAACCCTCTTTACTGAGTTTATGGACCGTAAGCTCAACATCATCGACTGCCCCGGCTCGGACGACTTCTGTGGTTCGTTGTTCTCGGCATTCAAGGTTGGTGACGTGGGCGTAATGGTGCTCAACGCACAGAATGGCTGGGAGGTAGGCTCGGAGCTTCAATCACGCTACGCACGCATCCTCAACAAGCCCCTTATCGGCGTTGTTAACCAGCTCGACGGCGACAAGGCCAACTTCGAGGCTACCGTAGAGGGCGTACGCGCCAACTCATCGGTGAAGCCCGTTATCGTGCAGTATCCCATCAACCAGGGTGCAGGTTTCGACTCGTTCATCGACGTGCTCATGATGAAGATGTACAAGTTCGTAGACGAGAACGGTAAGCGCGAGGAGCATCCTATCCCCGAGAGCGAGTTGGAGCGCGCAAACGCCCTCAACCAGGAGCTCGCCGAGGCCGCAGCGGTATATGACGACGCTCTGATGGAGCTCTACTTCGAGAAGGGTTCACTCACACAGGATGACATCCGCTCAGGTTTGAAGCTCGGCGTATCGAAGCGCGACGTGATGCCCATCTTCTGCGCAAGCGGCAAGCGCGATATCGGTACAAAGCGTATCATGGAGTTCATCATCAACGTAGCCCCCGGCCCATTGAAGGCACCCGCATTCCTCTCTACCGAGGGCGAGGAGCTATTGGCAAATGCCGAGGAGCCCGCAGTAGCATTCGTATTTAAGAGCCAGATTGAGCAGCATATCGGCGAGATTACCTACTTCCGCGTGGTACGTGGTAAGGTAACCGAGGGTATGGAGCTTGTAAACTCACGCACCGGCAACAAGGAGAAGCTCTCGCAGCTCTTCGCCGTAGCAGGTAAGAACCGCGTGAAGGTCGGCGAGCTCTCAGCAGGCGACATCGGCTGCACCGTTAAGCTCAAAGGTACTCGCACCAACGACACCCTCGCAGCGCCCGCAGCTCCCGTGGCCGTAGAGCCTATCGTATTCCCCGAGCCTCGCTACCGCGCAGCAGTGAAGGCCAAGGAGCAGAACGACGAGGAGAAGCTCGGCAAGTTGCTCAACGACGCCAAGTATGAGGATCCCACAATCCTCGTTGAGTACTCTAAGGAGCTTAAACAGACTATCATTCAGGGTCAGGGTGAGCACCACCTCAACATCCTCAAATATCGTCTCTCGACAGAGAACAAGATGGAGTTGGAGTACTTCGCACCCAAGATTCCGTATCGCGAGACTATCACCAAGGTAGCTCAGGCCGACTACCGCCACAAGAAGCAGTCGGGTGGTTCGGGCCAGTTTGGCGAGGTACACATGGTTATCGAGCCCTACTACGAGGATATGCCCGAGCCTACGAAGTATAAGGTTAACGGCAAGGAGATTACCGTAAACGTCAAGGGTAAGGAGGAGTACGACCTGCCTTGGGGTGGTAAGTTGCAGTACTACAACTCAATCGTTGGTGGTGCTATCGACGCTCGCTTCATGCCCGCTATTTTGAAGGGTATCATGGAGAAGATGGATGAGGGCCCGCTCACAGGTTCGTATGCTCGCGATATCCGCGTAGTAATCTACGATGGTAAGATGCACCCCGTAGATTCAAACGAGATTTCGTTTAAGCTCGCTGCACGTAACGCCTTCAAGGAGGCATTCCGCAACGCCGGTCCCAAGATTATGGAGCCTATCTACAACGTCGAGGTGCTCACACCGAGCGAGTTCATGGGTGCCGTAATGAGCGACTTGCAGAACCGCCGCGCGATGATTATGGGTATGGAGTCGGATAAGGGCTTCGACCGCCTCAACGCACGTGTGCCTCTGGCAGAGCTCTACCGCTACTCTACATCGTTGTCATCGTTGACCTCGGGTGCTGCAACCTACACCATGCAGTTTGCAACATACGAGCAGGTGCCCGCCGATGTTCAGGATAAGCTGTTGAAGGCTTACACCGATACTGACGAGGAGTAATCTTTGAACGATAAGGGGTCGCAGTTGATGTGGCCCCGATAAAAAAATGCCGTCGATGGAATACCATTGACGGCGTTTTTTTTAACCGAAAAGTGAAAAGTGTGGTGCGCTTCGCGCGAGATTTAATTGTCGGCCGGGTTGTCGCATAGCCTTTATGGACGATGGGACGATGGGACGATGGGACGATGGGACGATGGGACGGTGGGACGATGGGACAATGAGACAATGAGAATTTTTTATATGCGTCGCAGACACCACACTTTTCACTTTTCACCTTTCCCTTTTCACTTATAAAAGCGTCGCAGACACCCTTTACCATTCAGCTCTATTTCGCTACCATTATGCCTACGAGCGTGCCATTCGAGAGGAGCAACATCTTGTCGGCATCCATCTCGTAGTGCGTAACGCCGTCAAGCATTGCGAGGTAGTAGTTCTCGGCAGCCTGATTGCGACATAGACGCTGCGTAGAGGATATAATATCGAGGCTCAGGTCGCGGTGCTCGGTTATTGTATAGGTTGCCGTGAAACGGTTGCAGTCGCCCTTACCACTCGCCGTACCATTATCGTGCAGAAGGAGCGTAAAGCTATCGTCGGCAGGCGTAACATCCTGACCCATAATCTGTATCAGTTGCCATGTGGTAGCCACCACAGGACGCTCCAAGGCGCGACTTTTGCGGCAGTCGCAGCATGAGGTGAGCATAAGAGTTATGGCGGCCAAAAGAAATAATGTTGTTCGTCTCATAGCGTTTATCATTTTTTTTGTATATTTGTAGTCGCACAAAGATAATACAAAACACATAAAAACTATACAACAATGAAAAAAGTTATCGCTTCGCCTTTGGCACCTAAGGCCGTAGGCCCCTACTCACAGGCTATCGCTCACGACAACACACTCTACATCTCAGGTCAGCTGCCCATCGACGGCGCAACAGGCAAGATGGCAGAGGGCATCGAGGCTCAGACACGCCAATCATTGGCTAACCTCGGCCACATCCTCAACGAGGCAGGTTACTCGTATGACGATGTTGCTAAGACCACCGTTTTGTTGGCCGACATCGCCGACTTCGGTGCTATGAACGCTGTATATGCCGAGTACTTCACCGGCGACAAGCCTGCGCGCATCTGCTACCAGGTGGCAGCATTGCCCATGGGTGCACTCGTAGAGATTGACTGCGTGGCTATCAAGTAGTCGTACCTACCAGTACACAAAAAAATAAGTAGGGCAGCCCAAAAGGATAGGTCTTTTAATTTTCAACTAATTGATTTTCAATGTTGGGTTTTACGAAAATTGCGAAATTCTACATGGAAGACTACATGGAAGTCGTAATTAAGCCCAAAAACTACGAATGTAAAGGTACATAAAGTTTTTGAAAGTAAAGCACTGAAATCAAGCATCTTTCGAAGATGCATTGTGAATAAACTAAGGTGGCGTATGAGGAACTACAAGGTTCACTACATACGCCACTTTGTTTTATTATATAAATTAAGGCCTAAAATAATTACATATAAAAGAAATATTTAATGTTATCATAAACAACATAGTAAAGATCGTTACCTTTCTCTCTTACTACTAATGTCTCATTTATATCGTATTTACGAATTGGGCCATTTAAGTTATTAATTTCTTGTTGCGTAGCCTTAGCATAAAAAGAATCACATGTATTTTCAGTGCGATACACCTTAATGTATATACGATAACCCCAACCGTTCCTGCTATCGTAAGCCCAGCCACTCCAATAAGTGGGCGCGTTTGCTTCTATTTCGCTATTTGTGCAATTTGTAATAGTATTTGAGGTCTCGGCTGCATCAGCTATTGCAAAAGGGAATATTGCTATAATAATCAATAAAATCTTTTTCATAATATTTAAGTTCTTTTATTTTCTACTCACTTTACGGCTTTTCGGTTACTCCGTTGTACCTTGAAATATTAAAGAAATACGCACAAAAAAAAAGCGCGGTACTTTTAGTGTATCCGCATTTCGAGGTGTTTGGCGTAACCTACCGACAGAATAACCAAAAGCCCGCACCGTTAAGTACGAGCATTTTTGCAGTATTCTTGTCGGTATTCATTAGTCGCCAAACTTT
>JAZRDV010000021.1:0-45209 GCA_045660465.1 Alistipes sp.
CGCTAAGGCGGGTAACATTATCGTTCGTCAGCGAGGCACTGTACACAACCCCGGTGAGAACGTGGGTATGGGTAAGGACCACACTTTGTTTGCATTGGTTGACGGTACTGTTGGCTTCTGCAAGAAGGCTTCTGGTAAGTCTTATGTAAGTGTTACTCCTATTGCCGAGTAACAATTTGGCGTGATAAGCCGCAATCTGCGGTGCCAAACTCAGATGTCCCGAATGGAATGTACGCAAAGTACTATCCATCCGGGACACTTTCGTTTAGTGGGACAATGGGACGATGGGACAATAGGATGATGGGAAAAGTGTGGTGTCTGCTACGCTATATTTATTGTCGGCAGAGTCGTCGCATAGTCTCATAGTCTCATTTTCTCATAGTCCTATTTTGGTGGGACAATGGGAAAGGTGAAAGGTGAAAAGTTCACCTTTCACCTTTCACCTTTTTTAGCGCGCCGTGCTTATAAACCTCGTCGCAGTCCCCTTACTTCCTAAATATGAAGTACACCGCGGCGACAAGGCAGGCGAAGCCCGCAAGATGATTCCACTTCAAGGGGTCGCCCTTGACGAACAATACGGCGAACAGCGTGAAGACCACAAGCGAGATAACCTCCTGGATGACCTTCAACTGCCACAGCGTGAAGGGGCCTCCGAGCTCGGCACTGCCGACACGGTTGGCGGGCACCTGAAAGCAGTACTCAAAGAGTGCTATGCCCCAGCTAATCAGCACGATGGCAACCATGCCGTAACGCTCCAAACGCGACTTAAAGGCGATGTGGCCATACCACGCGAGCGTCATAAAGATATTTGAGCAGACCAAAAGACCGATGGTCGCAATTCCTCTACCTATCATACTTACTATTTTTTAGAGGCACAAAGTTAATAAAATATCCGTCTCGCTCAGCTTATATCTCGAAATATTAATTAATTGGCTCTGAAAATTTGTTCACTCCCGAAAATAGTAGTATCTTTACACCTTAATTGAATAAATTTTGTAATTAACAATAATTCTATCGTGATGAACAAATTTTTTGGACTTACCGTTATGGGAATTTTTGCAGTATCTACTGCCGTAACAGCATCGGAGCCCGAGAAGCCTTGGATTGTCGACCGCTTTGACGACATCAAGGTTATTCGCTATGAGGTGCCGGGCTTCGAGGAGTTAACGTTGCAGGAGAAGGAGCTTATCTACTACCTCGCCGAGGCAGCAAAGTGCGGCCGCGACATCCTCTTCGACCAGAACTTCAAGTATAACCTCGCCGTGCGTCACACGCTCGAAAAAATCTATACCACGACCATGGATCGCCAGAGCCAGGACTTCGTGGCCTTTGAGAAGTATTTGAAGAAGGTGTGGTTCGCAAATGGTATTCACCACCACTATTCGAACGATAAGTTTACGCCCGAGTTCTCGGAGACATGGTTCCGTGAGCAGCTGCGTAAGTGCGTGCCCTACACCGACCATAAGATTGACGATAACTTCTTGTGTGCCATAATCTTCGACTCGGAGCTCTACGCTTCGCGCCTCAACCAGGCCGATGGCGTGGATGTGATCACCGCATCGTCGAACAACTACTACGAGGGTGTGTCGCAGGAGGAGGTTGAGGCCTTCTATGCCAAGATGGTCGAGGCCGATGGCGACAACCCCGAGCCTATCTCTTATGGCCTTAACTCGAAGCTCATGCGCGACGAGGAGGGTAACATTGTTGAGCGCGTATGGCGCGTAGGTGGCATGTACTCGCCCGCCTTGGAGAAGATTGTATATTGGTTGGAGAAGGCTGCAACGGTAGCCGACAAGAAGCAGCGTCCCGTAATCGAGGCCCTCATCAAGTACTACCGCTCGGGCGACTTGAAGGACTTCGACGATTACAGCGTGCTCTGGGTTAAGGATACCAAGTCGAATGTAGACTTCGTAAACGGCTTCATCGAGAACTATGGCGACCCGCTGGGTCGTAAGGCTTCGTGGGAGTCTGTTGTAAACTTCCGCGACGAGGAGGCATGCCGTCGTACTGAGATTATGGCTGCAAATGCGCAGTGGTTCGAGGATAATGCGCCCATCAACCCTGCATACCGCAAGAAGAAGGTTAAGGGTGTATCGGCAAAGGTTATCACCGTGGCGATGCTCGGTGGCGACTGCTACCCCGCAACGGCTATCGGTATCAACCTGCCCAATGCCGACTGGATTCGTAAGGAGCATGGCTCAAAGTCGGTAACTATCGACAACATCACCTACGCCTACGACAAGGCAGCGCAGGGCAATGGCTTCATGGAGGAGTTTGTGCTCCGCGAGGAGGACAGAGAGCGCGCACGCAAGTATGGTAAGCTTGGCGATGACCTCCATACCGACCTTCACGAGTGCCTCGGACACGGCTCGGGACAGCTCGCACCCGGCGTTAAGGGCGACGAGTTGCGCACCTACTCGTCGACATTGGAGGAGGCACGTGCCGACCTCTTTGCGCTCTACTACCTCGGCGATAAGAAGCTCGTTGAGATTGGTCTTATCCCGACGTTGGATGTAGCATGGTCGCAGTATAGCGACTACATCATGAACGGTATCATGACACAGCTGTCGCGCATCGAGCCCGGCAAGAATGTCGAGGAGTCGCACATGCGTAACCGTAAGCTCATTGCCCAGTGGTGCTACGAGAAGGGTAAGGCTGAAAATGTTATCGAGTGGGTAGTGAAGGATGGCAAACGCTATATCGTTGTTAACGACTTCGAGCGTCTTCGTGAGTTGTTCGGCGAGTTGCTCCGCGAGGTGCAGCGCATCAAGTCGGAGGGCGACTATGAGGCATGCCGTGAGCTTGTTGAGACTTATGCCGTGAAGGTTGCCCACGAGCTTCATGCCGAGGTTATAGCTCGTAACAATGCGTTGAAGATTGAGCCTTATGGCGGCTTCGTAAATCCCGAGTACACCCCCGTTTACGACAAGGCGGGTCGCATCACCGATGTTAAGATTTCGTACCCCGCGAACTATGTTCAGCAGATGTTGAAGTATGGTCGCGACTATGGCTTCTTGCCCGCACTCAACTAATAATTAGGGTTATAGGGGCAGCAGTCCCAAGCCTGAACAGGTAGAAGAGCCTGTCTAACATTTTTCATTGTTAGACAGGCTCTTTAATTTTTTTGTCAAGAAAATGGTTAAAACTTGTGAACGGCACGGACACGGTATCCAAAACCGGGTTTTGCGTATTTAATAGAGTAATATCCGTCTTTATTTGGCTTACGCTTTTTCTTGCCATAGTACCACTTATCCTGATATTCAATCCAGTTCTCGTAGGTTGTGTAGTAGACCTCATAATAATCCACTTCGGTAGATGACATATAGGGATGGTATCCATCTACGCCATAACTTGACAATCTGTTGAGTGCATTGTTTACCTCTTTGTATGGTTTCAAGTCGTACTCTTTCTCAGGGTGTTCTGATGCAAGATTGAATATCATCATAATCTCGTTTACGGCAGGTAGATACCAGCCATGGCCCATATCTCTGCAAAAATTAAATGCGGGGAAGTCCAACCAGCTAAGATTTGTCTTGTCGATAATCTCTGCAATTGTCTTCATATTCTCCCAGCCGTCATCGCGGTTGCGAGCACCGGTTTCAAAAACCTCTACACGCTCATTTTTCTTTACATACCCCCACGACATATTGTCGGAGCTCTCACGGCACGACAATATCAGTCCGTGACGACCATTGTCCGTTGTGTGGATAACCACACCGCGAATGCCATCTTCGTCAAAGAAATCACCCACTTTATAGCTCTTAGTAACATTTGGGTAGGGGTAAGAGTCATAAGTAGGCTCAGAGTCGCTACTTGTAGCACTACTGCTGTTGAAGCTCTCAACAGTGCCATTGGCGTATGTTACCGAGAATACACTACTTACCTTTATAGTATAAATAGGCCCATCTTTCATATCTGCACGGCGATACTTCAACTCATCGCTACTAATCTCAACCACCTTGCCGTTAATCTCCTCTGCGCTCCTGAGCAGAATGATATCTTGCGCTTGTAGCTCAATGCTTGTAACAAGAGCCACCATTGCCAATATAAGTCGTCTCATAATAAATATCTTTTAGAATGTGTAACCTACATTTACTCCTATCAGCATTGCCGAAGCACACCCCTCAAACTGCCTGTTGAATGCCAAACCTATACGACCACCAACATTAAATCCGCCAAAATGCACACCTGCATCAAGAATGTACCCCACAGTGGTATTTGTAATTTCCATCATATCAATACTCTGGTCATTAGTGAAATAGTAGCCCGGAACCTGAGCACTTAACGGAATATTGATATTTAGGAAACCGCGCGCGTAGAACTTCTGATGATCAGAGCGATATGAGTAACCAACGTTGATGTCAAACGCATTGAAATTTACGTGCTGCTCTAAAATTGAGAGATTATAACGCCTATAATTATATCCAAAACCGAACATCATACCATGGCTGGATACCTTATTGGGGAACAACTCGCCGATAATATCAAATCCGGTATAGAGGCCAGATGCCGAAAAATCAGCATCACCCCCAGAGCAGATTGCACCTCCAAAGTTTGGCTGTACGGTAAAGTAGAACTTCTTCTTGTGAAGATGCTGCTTAGCACGGTTTTGCGCCTCATTGATATGGGCATACTTATCCTCCGCAGTGTTGTTTACACTCTTTTCGTCCGTACCTACATCAGCACTCGGCTCCTGGGCGGTTTGTAACGGAGTTATAACCTCTCGTGTGCCATTTTCGTAGCGGACAATAAAAACTTCTGTTCGCTTAACAGAGTATACTGGGCCGTCAAGATTGTTAAACTTTCGATACCGGATTTGCTCATCAGTTACCTCATCGACACGAGCCTCTATCTGCGAGGCATTACGCATAACAATAATGTCCTGTGCAGTTGCAGACATAGCCATAAAGGCTAAGTGGCAAAGAATAATAAGCCGTTTCATAATACAGGAAATTGGGCTGGCACTTCAACTCCTACGTACCATATTATTAAAAACAGAAAGTGTGGAGATGATTTCCGTTTATTTGTTAGAAGGTTGTGGAAAGACCTAGGAAGAATAAACGATACAATGCCCCACACTTGGATAGTATGGGGTATATGCACAGATTGTGCATAGCCACACATAGCTATACAAGAAATGAGTGCTGTTCGTCTGCCTCTTCCTTGAAAACTTCCACATTTTCTAACAAGGACTACGAAAAACACTTTCAATATGTCTGCTATTTTGGCAATAGCACTACAAAATTAAAAATAATTTCCGAAACAAACAACACTCACATGGGACATCGCTACATATAAGGTAAGGAAAAGTCGAGGCATTACGAAGTTTTGCCTCAAAGGTAAGGTGTCTGCGACGCATGTTTATTGGTTGTTGCGCGCAAAAAAAACTCGCTCACAACTACCCACAACTACCCACATCTACCTATTATTACCCACAACTACCCATTGCGCGCAAAATATCTATCATTGTCCCGCTGTCCCATTGTCCCGCTGTCCCATCGTCCCGTTGTCCCATCGTCCCGTTGACCCCTTTTTTTGACTATGAGACATTGAGACTTTGGGACTATGCGGCGACTCTGCCGACAATAAATATAGCGTCGCAGGCACCTTACTTTTTAGTTCTCCGTTTTCAGTTTTCACTTTCTGTCGTGCGCGGACAAAAGATTAGGGCTGAATGGTTTGTACATGATGTACGCCCCGTTCAGCCCTATGATTATCGGGTCTAAAACGACCCTCGCGGATGCTAATTAGCGGTAGAAGATTGACGAAATCGACTTGTAGTTGTGTACTCGCTCGATGACCTCTGCGAAGATAGGTGCTACGCTCAATACTGTGAACTTAGACAAATCCTCGCCCTGCTTCAACGGAATGGTGTCGGTGGTGATAACCTCCTGGATAGCACTTGCGTTGATGCGCTCGTAAGCCTTGCCCGAGAGTACGGGGTGTGTTACGGCTGCGCGTACGCTCTTGGCACCCTTGTCCATAAGCATGTTGGCGGCCATGCAGATTGTACCTGCCGTGTCAATCATGTCGTCAACGATGATGACGTTGCGGCCCTCAACCTCGCCAATAGCGGTCATGCTGCCAACAACATTGGCCTTGGCGCGCTCCTTGTGCGAGATGATGATGGGGGCCTGGAAGTGCTTGGCATAGGCCGAGGCACGCTTAGCACCACCCATATCGGGAGAGGCGATTGAGAGGTCGGGAATAGCCAACTTCTGGATGTAGGGCACGAAGATACCCGACGCATAGAGAGCGTCCATGGGAAGGTCGAAGAAGCCCTGAATCTGGTCGGCATGGAGATCCATGGTCATCACGCGCTGTACACCTGCGGCGATAAGCATGTTGGCAACCAAACGTGCCGTGATGGGTACACGAGGACGATCCTTGCGATCCTGGCGTGCCCAACCGAAGTAGGGGATAACGGCGATAACCTGATGAGCCGAGGCACGACGTGCAGCGTCAGCCATCATGAGAAGCTCCATGAGGTTGTCCGAAGGCGGGAAGGTCGACTGAATGATAAAGACCGTACAGCCGCGAATAGACTCATTGAAGCAGGGCTGGAACTCGCCATCGCTGAACTGCAACACATCAGAGTCGCCGAGGGCGATGCCATACTCGGCGGCAATCTTCTCGGCGAGGTAACGAGAGCCTCGGCCGGCGAAGAACTTTATTTTGTGGATTGCCATAAATTAAGTATAGGTTTTGTTAACGTTCGACAAAGATACAAAGTTATACGCAATAAACAAGTCTTCGACCAATCTATTTTTCAACATTTGTCAAACACTCGTCAATAAATGCCAAAATCTCCTCGCGTCCCGTGCCTTTTTCGCTCGACGACACAAGCATCGGGGGTAGCTCCTCCCACTGCTCCGAGAGTGTTTTGCGGTAGGTCGACATGCTGCGTTCGAGCTGCGCACGCGAGAGCTTATCGGCCTTGGTGAAGATGATGCCGAAGGGTATGCCGTTCATGCCGAGGAGCTCGATGAAGCGAAGGTCTATCTTCTGGGGTTCGAGGCGCGAGTCGACAAGCACGAACAGAAAGTGCATCTTCTCGCATTTGAGCACATAGTCCGTGATGAGCTTCGAGAACTCGCCACGTGTGCTCTTCGAGACGCGGGCGTAGCCATAGCCGGGGAGGTCTACCAGATACCAACTATCGTTGATAATGAAGTGGTTAATGAGACGTGTCTTGCCCGGCGTGCCCGATACTTTGGCGAGCCCGTGGATGCCCGTGAGCATGTTTACGAGCGACGACTTGCCGACGTTGCTTCGCCCGATGAAGGCGATATCCGGAAGAGAGTCTTTGGGTACCTGCGAGATGCGCTCGGAGCTACACTTGAATTTTGCTTTGATACTAATACTCATACGCTTAACTGTGCCGTGGTGGGGTAGTGCCCGCTTGCACACTACAAAGATACTCAATTTCTCGAAAAAAACGTCCTATTTCTATATATTTTTTAGCCGTTCGACACCACGAATATTGTGTCGAAATGCTACCGACGGCCAAGAGCAATTAGTATTTATACTAATTAGCGATAGGAAAACGGGGCGTTTTGGCGCGACGGCGGCCGATAGCGGATGTTTATATTGACAAAATGGGCGGTTTTGTTGAATTTATTTCTTAAATGAAATAGTTTGCCTTATCTTTGTGCCGATTTTTGGGTGAGGGGATGCTGTACCCAAAAGAGAGGTCTATTGAAAACGTAGGCCTGAACAACATGGAAATATGATAAACCGAAATATGAGATTACTTAAATCAATACTCGTGATGGCTGCCGCCGCAATGACTGTTGCGGGGTGTGCTCACGACGTGGAGACGGCTCCTGCGCAGAGGCCATCCGTAGACGGTAAGGTCGAGGTGGGCTTCATGCTGCCTGTCGACGCAAGCCGTACGACAATCGATTCGGATGGTCGCACGACACGTTGGGTGGCGGGCGATAAGGTGTTGTTGTGGGCCGAGAACTCCGCAGGCAACTACACGATTGAGGCCGAGCCCTTCTCGTTGGTGCGTTTCAGCCAGCAGTTCGACAAAGCCTTCTTTACGGCGATGATATCGCCCATGGAGGAGGATAGCTACCGCTACATAATGTGTTCGCCGCTACCCGATGCAGTCGAGGGCACGAAGGTGATGTACAACGTCTCATCCGTGCAGAGCGGCAAGTACGACGGCATCCACGATATCATGGTCGCCACACCCACCGAGGCGGGTGCGCTCACCAAGCTCGGCACGGAGTTCGACGTGCAGATGCACCACCAGCTGCATGCCGTGCGTATCGACATCCCCGAAGGCCGCAACCTCTTCGGCCGCCGCTTCACGACGCTCGAAATAACCTTCCCCGCACCTGTGGTTGGAGATATAACCTTCGATGTATCGAACCCCACCGCAGCACCCCAATACACCAACCTCTCGAACGTAATTACGGTCTCGAATGCCGAGGGCTTCGATGCGGGCGACACCATTTGGGTGTTTGTTCTGCCCGGCATGGTGGATGGCAGCGTCAGCTATCGTGTAAATACCGAAGACCAACGCTCGGAGGTGGCATCATACCCCTTCTCGCGTAATATGTTGAGCGGTCATGTAACACCCATCCGCATGGCGACACCACCCATGGAGCGTTTCACATCGTTCCACTTCTCGGTGGGTACCAACTACCTCGGCGAGGACTTCAACTCGTTGACCATCAAAGACCACAACGGCACGGCACTCGGTACGTTCCAGCGTAACGCCCAGAACGAGTATATCTTGGAGTACTACGGCGAGATTGACCTGTCGGCATATCAGAATAAGATTTTCACTATCGAGTTCGACTCGCCGCACGCCATTGTCTCGAACACGTTGGCTATGGGTCAGCTCACGCCCTATACGAAGCATGTAATGCCGCCCGTCGATGTGCCCTACCTCTTTGAGGAGGACTTCTCGGATGTCTCGGCGTTTAGCGATGGGCACGACGACCCGGCTAACGGCTTCAATGGCGACTCTAACAATTATAGCAGCTGGTTCTCGAACTATACCTCGCACTCGCGCATGGCGGGATGGTCGGGAGGTCGTTATGGCTGTTCGAGTGGCTCAATACGTATGTGCTGCCGCACGGAGACGGCACTCGCCGTTAAGAGCTACCGTGGACGTATCGACACGGCACCCATGTCGAAGATTAAGAGCGGTGTTACAACCTCGCTCCGTGTGCAGTTCGATTATAGTGCCGCCAACCGTACCTACCTCTTGGCATCGGGCTCTACGCTGCTGAACTTCGGTTGGACAAATACGTCGGGTGTCATAGGCCCCACAACGGATATTACAAACAAGGTTATCAACGGCAAGGAGATTAGCGACGCTTCGGGTAGCTACACCAATGTGCGCACCCATGCCGATGTAACATTCTCGGGAGCGAGCAACGCAACACGTCTGTCGTGGATGTCATCAACAAATGCATCGGGCTCTTTGGGTAACGCCAACTTCTGGCTCTATGTCGACAACATCAAGGTGCAGATAGCCCCCTGATAATTAGGAAGAACAAAACAACAAACTAAATATTAATTAAAACACAACAATTATGAGAAAACTTTTCACAATTGCATCACTTGCGGCTCTGGCGTTGGTATCGTGTACCAATGACCGTCAGCCCAATGTGAATGTTGAGGGTGAAGGTAGTGTAACTATCATCTGCGATGTTGCTACGGATGTTACGGTTACACGTGCCGAGCTTACCACCGAGGTGAGCTGTACGGTGCCTGCGGTCGAGGATTTCGGCTTGGTTATCGACGGTGTCTCAATGAGCATGTCGCAGAGCTATGCCACCATCGCCGAGTTCAATGGCACCTATCTCTACAACGGTACCTACAAGGCTACCGTGACTGCCGGTGATATCACCGAGGAGGGTTACGACAAGGCCACCTTCGTAGGCGAGAAGGAGTTTGAGGTTGTAGCGCGTCAGCAGTCCAACGTAAACGTTACGGCGACTATCGCCAATGCGTTGGTTAAGGTTGAGGTTACCGACAACTTCAAGACCTACTTCCCCGGTGGCTATCAGTTGGAGCTTACCACCGAGGCGGGCAACAAGTTCAACGTAACCAACCAGAGCGACCTTCTCTTCATCGCTCCTACCTCGTTCAAGGTTACGGGTACTGCCACCAAGCAGGCTAATCAGTCGGGTGCTGCACCTTCGACAATCACTCTCCCCGAGTTCAAGAAGGAGAACCTTGCACCTCGCACCATCTACACCGTGAAGATGGATGTGTCGAATGTAGGTAAGGCAACCCTCACTATCTCGCTCAACGAGACCCTTGTTGAGGAGGTTACAATCGAGGAGGAGCTTAACGAGTTTGCATAATCTATAAAGAGCAAAGATATGAATTCTATAACAAGATTTTTGAGCATGGCGTTGGTGCTTGTGTTGGCACTCAGCTCATGTAACAAGGATAAGACCAAGTATCAGGTTGGTGTCGAGGGCGAGGATAACAACATCGGCTACCTCTCGCTTGGCGGTCTCGAAGCTTCGGTGATGATTGATACCGAGAACTTCTCGACAGCATCGGAGACACGTGCCGGAGGCGTCGACATCAACACCTTCGACGTTGTAATCACTAACGCCGAGGGCACTGCCGTAGCGTCGTTCAAGTATGGCGAGCGTCCCTCGGAGCCTATTTCGTTGCCCGGTGGCATCTATACCCTTACAATGTCGTCAGGCGTGATGTCGGGCGCAGCATGGGAGGCTCCCGTGTATAGCGCGAAGAAGGAGTTTATCATCGAGCGTTTGAAGACCACGACGGTAGACGATATCGTATGTAAGTTGGCAAACATCAAGGTTACGGTAACCTATGCTGCCGACATCGCCGAGCAGCTCGACCCCGCCTATACCAACATGGATGTGGCTATCGAGCAGAGCGCGTTGAACTTCGTGATGACCGAGACACGTGCCGGCTACTTCGAGCCCGTGGCTGCCGAGAACACGTTGAAGTTCACGCTTAACTGCCGCTATAAGGGTCAGGATAAGGATATCGTGATGTCGAACACCATTTCGGGTGTTAAGGCTGCGCAGTGGCGTAAGATAAATGTCGTTATCCAGCACGCTACCGACGGCCCCGTATCTATCGGCATCGAGTGCGATACATGGGCCTACGACGAGGAGGTGGTATTCGATACCGCATCGTACCTCATGGAGGAGATTTTGGCCGACGACACCGATATGCCTATCATCACATGGGAGGGCCACGACCTGAACGAGGAGTTTGAGCTTACGGACGAGATGTTCGACACCGATGGTAACTTCACATCGAGCATCAACCTCGACATCACCTCGAAGAAGCCTTTGACCTCGCTTGTTGTTAAGGCCGCATCGGACAATAGCGACTTTACGACTGCCTACACCGGCATCATGCCTTTGGAACAGGATTTGTGTAACCCCACAGTGTCGACCGCGCTGTTGTCGATGATGGGCTATCCCACGGATGCTGCGGGCAAGACCTCGACGCGCATTAAGCTTGCGCAGCAGGCGTCGCTCATGCACTCGTACGAGGGTACTCACACCTACGAGATTACCGCTACCGACGCCAATGGCCGCAAGGGTACTGCAACACTTACCGTAGTATATGGTCAGAACGTAGCACCTAAGATTCAGTGGGTAGGTTACAACATCGACGAGCGTCAGACTATCACAGCGGATATGACCTGTAAGATTCGTGTTACCGCGCCTTTGGCCGTTAAGGACTTCACCATCAAGATTATCTCGGATACTCTTACCAGCGAGGAGCTTACGGGCGTAGGTCTTGCATCGGAGTTCAGCCTTGTAACATCTACACAGTTTGCTGCTGCACTTTCGGGTCTCGGTTTCCCCGTGGGTGATGCTGTCTACAACCAGACACTCATCTCGGAGGATAGCCTCGATATCACCGGCTTCCTCGCAATTTTGGGTGGCTTCTCTGGCGACCACGACTTCGAGATGACGGTTACCGATATGGAGGGTAACGCCACAACAAAGACCGTAATGTTGCATGCAGAGTAGTAACGCTTAATGAGTTCAGTAACTATGAAGAAGATATTTTCATTGATGGGTGCGGTGCTCGTATTGGCATCATGCTCAAACGATAAGGATATTTACTCGGGAGTGCAGACCGCTACCGAGGGTGCTGTGAAGATGAGTGTTGCTCTTGCTGCGGATGTTGCAGCCGACCAGACAATCTCTATCAAGGTCTATAACGAGAGTGCCGAGGGCGAGCGTCAGCTCGTACGTCGCTATACCTCGTTGGCCGACATACCCGAGTATCTCACACTGCTTGCCGATAGCTACACAGCCGTAGTTGAGGTGGGTGAGAAGCGCGTAGTATCGTTCGACGAGAAGTGCTACCGCGGTGAGCAGGAGTTTACCGTATCGAATGGCAACGTGGCCAATGTTACCGTAGACTGCTCGTTGCTCTCAACAATCGTTGCCGTAGACTATGACGCTACGGTGGGCGAGAAGCTCAATGCCGGCTACAACACCGTTGTTGCTGTTGCCGACCAGTACGATGCCGCAGCTATCAAGACAGGCGATGTTCACTCGTTGAAGTACACCGCATCGCAGGAGGGTTATTACCTTATGCCCGAGGGTCAGACAAAGCTCGTATGGCACTTCGAGGGTAAGCACCCCGTAGAGGGTAACATCGTTGCCGAGGGTGTCATCGAGAATGTTAAGGCTGCCGCAAAATATACCGTGCGCCTCAAATACTCGAAGGATGCCGACGGTATGCTCGTTATCTCTGCTACGGTGGACGAGACCGTTCAGGAGATTGACGATAACATCTCGTTCAGCCCCGATCCTACATTGAAGGGTGATGGCTTCGCTATCGAGAGCGTGCAGTCGTCAATTGACGGCCCCCGCACCTACAAAGTAGCCGCTTTGGCCAACATCAAGACCATGTATATCACCGTTGATGGCGTTAAGTTCGACCTTCTCAATGCTACGACCGAGGGTCTAAGCGTCGTAAAGAGCGACGACATGAACTATGACGTAACAATCTCGGAGGCCTTCTTCGTGAATGTTCCCGGTGGTCAGAGTGCCGTTAATTTCTTCGTTGAGGATGTTGATGGCGGTAAGCTCGACAAGGATGTAATCTACAACGCCGAGGGTGTCATGCCCCTCAGCTCTTCGGACTACGACTTGTGGAGTGGCAACGTTACGTTCAAGGCTAACGTCCTCAGCTCGGCGTCGAGCGTGAAGATTGCATACCGCGTAGCGGGTGGCGCATGGTCGGAGCTTACGGCAACTGCCGCAGGCGAGGGCGTATATACCGCCGCAGGTGTTGACTTCGCTGCCGAGAAGCAGTATGAGTATAAGCTCATCCTCGATAGCGCAACTAAGGGTAAGGCCATGAGCTATGCCACCGAGCAGGGTTCACAGCTGCCTAACACGGGCCTCGAACAGTGGTACCAGGGCTCTAACAATGCCTACTATCCCTTCTTGGAGGGTGCTGCGGCCTTCTGGCTCACGGGTAACGATGGCTCGCAGAAGGCGGGTACCAACATCACCTATCCCAAGGCCGATGCACGTCCCGGCTCAACAGGCTCTACCTCAGCCTTCCTCGAATCAAAGAAGGCTACCGTGGGTGGTATCGGTAAGTTTGCTGCGGGTAACCTCTTTACGGGTACCTTCTCGATGAAGGGTCTCAACGGTTTGGTAGGCTTCGGCCGCGAGTTCTCGTTCAATGCCAAGCCCAAGAACTTCTCTGTATGGTTGAAGAATAAGGCCGGTCAGATTGATGAGAACTCGGGTAACCCCGCATCGGGTGCCGACGTAAACCAGGTGATGGTCGTTCTCACAACATGGGCTGAGCCCCACGTTGTTGATACCTCGGATAAGAGCACCTTCATCAGCCACGAGACTGTGCCTACGATGCCCGGTGTTGTTGCCTACGGCTTCTACCGTACACAGCAGACCAACGAGACATGGCGCGAGGAGACTATCGACCTCACATACGTGAGCGACGCTAAGCCTACGATGGTGGTTATCTCGTTTGCTTCATCGGCTTACGGTGATTACTTCTGTGGCTCAACGCAGTCGTATATGTGTGTGGATGATATGCGCTTCAATTATTAATTGTGATAAGGGCGCATCTGCGGCACCAAGCTCATTGCCCCGAATGGGGATGTACGCCAAGTACACCCCCATCCGTCTCAATTTCGACTTGGTACCACATCTGCAACCCTTCTGACAATTAATCGTGATAAGCGGCCATCTACTTCCGCTAACAAATTATGTCGTCAATGGGCCGTACGCCCAAGTACTGCCCATCGACGCCAAATTTGCCGAGCGTTGTATCTGGCGCACTTCTGACAATTAATATATTAATCGTGGTAAGGGCGCATCTGCGGCACCAAGCTCATTGCCCCGAATGGGGATGTACGTCAAGTACACCCCCGTCCGTGTCAATTTCGACTTGGTACCACATCTGCAACCCTTCTGACAATTAATCGAGATAAGCGGTCATCTACTTCCGCTAACAAATTATGTCGTCAATGGGCCGTACGCCCAAGTACTGCCCATCGACGCCAAATTTGCCGAGCGTTGTATCTGGCGCACCTCTAAAATTCGCAGTTTAATTGGGATAGTGGTGTATCTGCAACCCTTCTGACGATTAATACTACCAACATGATAGGGTGGCACTTCATGCTGCGCCTATCGACAAGCGACACCGAGAGTGTGGAACTCAGCGACGACGGCAACACCGCGCCGCAGAGTCTCATAGTCCGGGGTCAAAAAAAGCCCCTCGGGGCATATTGATATTAAACAAATTTATTGATGAAGAGAATCTTTACAGCACTTCTACTGCTTGCTGTGGCACATCGGGCCCTGGCGCAGCAGAGCGAAGAGCAGCTCTCAGTACCCTCGAACGATAGCCCCGTGGCTGATGCGGTGTTGGCTGTCGATAGCGAGCAACACGGTGGCGAAGGTGCGCTCACGCCCAACGAGGCGCGCAAGCAGCGCGGCTTCTCGACCGATGATTGCTTTGTGCCCAAAGGTCAGTGGATATTTGGTGGCACGGCATCCTACTCGACGCATGTGAACGAGGATTACAAATTCGTGATTATAAACGACATCGACTCGGAGGGTTACACCGTAAAGGTGAGCCCCATGATAGCCTTTGCGCCATGGCGCAACATGGCCGTCGGTGTGCGTTTTGGCTATGGCCGTTCGATGCTCTCTATCGACAATGCCGCATTGAGCATCGGCGATGGCGAGACGGGCGTGAGCATAAATGTCGATTACTTTCATCAGGTTAAGCACAACTATACGGGCACCATATTCTGGCGTCCCTACATCCCGCTGGGACACAGCAACCGCTTTGCTATCTTTGCCGAGGTGCAGCTAAACGTCTCGGGAGGACAGTCTAAGCTGGTGGCCGAAGATGGCGTCATCGACGGCTTGCAGAACTATCGTGGTACCTATGCCGAGAGCCTCGGTGCCTCGTTGGCACTGCAACCCGGCATCGTGGCCTTCGTAACGAACAACACGGCACTCGAACTCTCGATAGGCGTATTCGGCATAGGCTACGAGCGCACCAAGCAGCTGCACAACCGCTTGGAGGAGGGCGTGATGAACTCCACGAACATGAATTTCAAGGTCAACCTACTCTCCATAGGCTTTGGCGTATCGTTCTACCTATAAACACGCAATTGAGATGAATAGATATATACTACTGACAATCGTCGCTGCGTTTACACTATCGGTAGCACATGCTGAGCAGAGTGTGGAAGAGGTAGCGGCATGCGAGGCCGACACTACCGTGACGAAGACGAACTTCTTGCCTACGTCGCGACGTATTGACCGCCAGATAGACCGCAACAAGTTTGTATTTAAGGGCGAGGTGATGCTCGGTCTTACCGCCTCACACGGCAGACTGAATGTCGAGGACTCGGATCTTATGTTGCTGCTCGACAACATAGACCTCGGCCTAAACAGCACCACCGTGAAGCCGTTCCTGGCATACGCCTACCGCGATAATCGCGCTGTGGGTATGCGTTTTGGCTATGAGTACCTGCGTGGCGACCTCGGAAACGTGGCTCTGAACCTCGGCTCGGCAGCCGACATATCGTTTGCCTTAGGTGGCGTAGGCCTCAAAAGCGAGAACTACGCATGGTCAATCTTCCACCGCAACTACATAGGTCTCGATAGACGTGGTATCATAGGTGCTATCCTCGAATCGGAGGTGTTGGTTAAAACCGGCTCGACGAGCATCTTCACGACCGATGCCGAGGGGTTGCCGACAAGCTCTACGAGTCGCAACTTTGCAGCCAAGATAAACTTTAACCCTGGCTTGGCGGTGTACGTCTTCCCCGAGGTGTGTGTAACCGTAACAGTGGGCATAGGTGGCCTCTATTACAACAACGTGCGCATCATGGACGAGGCCGACAGGGTGGTGGGCCGTCGCGACCGCACGGGATTGCAGTTTAAGTTCAACATTGCCGATATACAGATTGGCGTGGTTGCACATCTGTGGAACAAAAAGAAGAAGTAGCAGGTATGAGACGACTATATAACTATCTTATTGCGGGTGTCATCGGTGTTATGCTTGCGGGATGCATCGAGAATGATATTCCCTATCCTGTCGTAAAGCTCGACATCCTTACCTTTGAGGTTGAAGGCACAAAGAGCGCGCCCCAGATTGACGCCACGGCACACACCGTGAGCTTCGAGTTGGAGGAGACCACCGATATTCGTAAGGTGCACATCGGCCAGGTGGCCATGACCGAGGGTGCCACGTCGAACGTAACATTCCCCGGCGTCTTCGACCTGCGCAAGCCTCTCTATGTTACACTCTCGCAGTATCAGGACTACGAGTGGACGATAACGGCCGAGCAGCATATTGAGCGTTACTTCCGTGTCGATGGTCAGATTGGCGAGACGGAGATTGACGCTGTAAGCCACATCGCCACGGCGTATGTGCCCATGGATAAAGACCTCAACGACATAAAGGTCGTAGCGGCGAAGTTTGGCCCTGAGGGTATCACCTCATACTCGCCCGACCCCCTCTCGTTCACCTCATTCGACGATACGGTGCACCACGTCTTGGCGACCTATCACGGCGACATCGAGGAGCTGTGGACGCTGCGCGTAGTGCCCACAGAGGTGGAGGTAGAGTTCAACAGCGTCGATGCCTGGGCGAAGCGTATATGGCTCTCGGCATCGGGACGTAGCGACTCGACACTCGGCTTCAAGTATCGCGCTTCGGGCACGGAGGAGTGGCTCGCGGTGGAGGATATCACCATCGATGGCGGTAACTTTACGGGCTGCATCACGGGGCTCGAACCGTTGACCTCGTACGATGTTGTGGCCTTCTCGAACGATAACCTCACCGACATCATCACCGTAACGACGGAGGATACCTTCGCGCTGCTAAATGCCGGATTTGAGGATTGGTCGACGAAGGATGGATGTATATACCCCTATGCCGAGGGTGCTGCACCCTTCTGGGGCACTGGTAACGATGGTGCCAAGATGGCCTCGACGACACTTACGGAGCCTGTCGACCAGACACGCCCCGGCTCTGTGGGTAGCCGTGCTGCGCTGTTGCAGTCGAAGAAGGCCGCAGTGATGGGCCTCGGTAAGTTTGCTGCGGGTAACCTCTTCCTCGGCGAGTTCGGAGGCCTTGTGGGTCTCGACGGTCTGGTTAACTTCGGACGCCCCTGCACTGCGCGCCCCGTAGCACTGCGCGGTTGGGTGAAGTATAACTGTGGTACTATCGACGAGGTGGGTCGTGTGCCTGCGTCGCGTCCCGAATTGAAGAAGGGCGACAACGACGAGGGTCAGATACTCATCGCCGTGGGCGACTGGACGGCTGCGGAGTATGGTGGCACGGAGAACTGCCCCGTGACGGTGAATACGAAGGACGAGAGTACCTACTTCAATAAGAGCGGTAAGAGTGTCATCGGCTGTGGCGAGATAATCTTCTCGGAGTCGACCGACGGATGGATTGAGTTTACCGTGCCCTTGGAGTATGTGTCCTACTCGCGCGTGCCCACGCACATAATAATTATATTTAGTAGCTCGCGCTTCGGCGACTACTTCACCGGCTCGACACAGAGCAGTATGCTGGTGGACGATTTGGAACTCGTCTTTTAGGTAGAGGAGGGGCCTTAGTGCTGTGGTCTTCTTGACTATGAGACTTTGGGACGTTGCGACTATGAGATATTTTCTTGTCGGCCGCAGCGTCCCATCGTCTTATTATCTCATTATCGCATAGTCCCAATGCCCCGGCGTTCTACTTTTTTACCACGCCAAAAATGTGTTAACGTACAGTTAATCAGTTATTTGACTATTCGACTGAAAAAAAAGAGTTCGCACAGATTTGTATCTATCGAAAAATTAGTATCTTTGCACACCCGAAATATCGGGTTTGGATTACAATTTAAGTATTAATTAAACGTAAAGTAAAGTGGATTCATTGAGTTACAAGACAATCTCGGTCAAGGCTGAGGACGCTCAGAAAGAGTGGTTCGTCATTGACGCTACGAACGAGATTTTGGGACGTCTTGCTTCGCAGGTGGCTAAGATCCTCCGCGGCAAGAACAAGCCTAGCTACACTCCCCACACTAATTGCGGTGACTTCGTTATCGTAATTAATGCTGATAAGGTGAAGCTTACAGGCGCAAAGATGACCGATAAGGTCTATACCCGCTACACCGGTTTCCCCGGTGGTCAGCGTTTCGCTACTCCTGCCGACTTCCTTACTACGGACAAGAAGCCGCAGTTCGTTGTTGAGCACGCAGTACGCGGTATGTTGCCTAAGACTCGTTTGGGCGAGGCAATCATGAAGAATTTGAAGGTTTATGCCGGCGCAGAGCATCCTCACGCTGCACAGAACCCCAAGGAGATTAAGTTAAACGAGATTAAGTAAGAAGTATGGAAGTTGTAAACACCGTAGGTCGCCGTAAGGCAGCTGTGGCTCGCGTATTCGTGAAGCCGGGTAATGGTAAGATTACAATCAACCACAAGGAGTTGGAGGTTTACTTCCCCTTGAATATTCTTCAGTATGAGGTTAAGCAGCCCTTGCTCGTAACCAACACATTGGAGAACTACGATGTTACCATCAACCTCGTTGGTGGTGGTATCAAGGGTCAGGCCGAGGCTGCCCGTATGGGTATCGCCCGCGCTCTCTGCCAGATCGACGCAGAGTATCGTCCTGTATTGAAGAAGAACGGCTTCCTGATGCGTGATTCGCGTGAGGTTGAGCGTAAGAAGCCCGGTCAGCCCGGAGCACGTCGTAAGTTCCAGTTCAGTAAGCGTTAATCCTTACCGACCTTACTTTCGGCATAATAGCACAATCAGGGTTCAAAACCTCGTGGACCACACCTCACAGCGCGTCGTCAGTCGATGGCGGGTGTTGGCCGCTTAGAGCCACCTCGCGGTGTGCTGCCTCGATGGTTGCCCGGTTGCGGATAAACTGCCAAGAACACTTCGCTAAGTGCTACTATGGCGGTTGATAATAAGAGTAAAACAAAGAAAAAAAAATTAAGACAATGTCACGTACAGATTTTAATACACTTTTGGAGGCCGGCGTACACTTCGGTCACTTGAAGCGTAAGTGGAACCCCAAAATGGCTCCCTACATCTTCATGGAGAAGAACGGCATCCACATCATTGACCTTCACAAGACTGTTATCAAGTTGGATGAGGCTGCAGCAGCGTTGAAGCAGATCGTTAAGAGCGGTCGTCGCGTGTTGTTCGTAGCTACCAAGAAGCAGGCTAAGGAGATCGTAGCCGAAAAGGTAGCAGCCGTAGGTATGCCCTACGTTACTGAGCGTTGGGCTGGCGGTATGCTTACAAACTTCCCCACAATACGTAAGGCCGTTAAGAAGATGGCTACCATCGACAAGATGACCAACGACGGCACTTTCGATAATTTCTCTAAGCGCGAGAAGTTGCAGATTGCACGTCAGCGCGCTAAGCTCGAGAAGAACCTCGGTTCTATCGCCGACCTTAACCGTCTCCCCGCTGCTTTGTTCGTTATCGACGTACAGAAGGAGCAGAACGCCGTTAAGGAGGCTAAGCGTTTGAGCATCCCCGTATTTGCTATGGTAGATACTTGTTGTGATCCAACCGACATCGATTACGTTATTCCGGCAAATGACGATGCTCAGAAGTCTATCGCTACCATCCTCGATGTAGTATGCGGTGCTATCGCTGAGGGTGCTGAGGAGCGCAAGCTCGAGAAGGAGAAGGAGGCACAGGAGGCTGAGGCTGCCGAGGCATCTGCTCCCAAGAAGGAGTCTAAGCCCCGCATCAAGAAGGCTGTAAAGGCTGCTGTTGATGCTGAGGAGGCTACTGTTGCTGAGGTTGTAGCAGCTACTGAGGCTAACGAGGAGTAAAAATTGACGGCACGAGTAGGTCATTGGCCTACTCGTTGCTGGTCAAAACTTCAATTATTAACGAACTAAAACACAAGAAATACTATGGAAATCAAAGCAGCTGATGTAATGAAGCTCCGCAAGATGACCGGCGCAGGTATGATGGATTGCAAGAAGGCCTTGCAGGAGGCTGAGGGCGATTTCGAGCGCGCTAAGGATATCATCCGCGAGAAGGGTAAGTTGGTTGTTGCTAAGCGTTCGGATCGTACTGCTACCGAGGGTTATGTTGCAACTAAGGTTGTAGGTGGCAAGGCATATATCCTTTGCCTCGCTTGCGAGACTGACTTCGTAGCACAGAACAGCGAGTTCTCGGCTTCGGCTAACGCCATCCTCGAGCTCGCAGTTAACGCTGATGCCGCTGACCGTGACGCTCTCTTGGCTGTTAAGAACGCTGAGGGTATCACCGTTGAGGCTATCGTTACCGAGAAGTCGGGTCAGACAGGTGAGAAGGTAGAGCTTGCTTACTATGCTCGTATCGAGGCTCCCTACTGCGTAGCTTACGTTCACTTCAACAAGAAGCTCGGTACTATCCTTGGTTTCAACAAGGCTATCGACGAGGAGACAGCTAAGGCCGTAGCTATGCAGGCTACCGCTATGGCTCCCATGTCTATCGACGTTGACGACTGCCCCGCAGACGTTGTTGAGAAGGAGAAGACCATCGCTTTGGAGATGATGAAGCAGGATCCTAAGAACGCTAACAAGCCTGAGGCTATCTTGGAGAAGATTGCTGAGGGTAAGATGCGTAAGTTCTTCGAGGAGAACACGCTTCTCAACCAGGCTGTTGTAGGCGAGAAGGAGTCTATCCGCGAGTTCATCCAGCGTGCAGACAAGGAGGCTACTGTTGTAGCTTACAAGCGTTTCGCACTTGAGGCTTAATTCGCCACGATAGGTCGCCTCGGCGACAAACGATAAATACCGTCAATGGTACGTGCTCTAAGCACCAACCGTTGGCGGTATTTTATTTTTGTTCTGTCGGCCGATGAAAAAGTGAAAAGTGAAAAGTGAAAACGGAAAAGTGAAAAGTGTGGTGCGCTTCGCGCGAGTTTATTAAGTGAAAAGTGAACTTTGCGATTAAGGCGAGAGCAGAGCGAATGTGTTCACTATGCCGAGCCGTAGCAAAGTCGAGGCATTACGAAGTTTTGCCTCAAAGGTAAGGTGTCTGCGACGCGATATAAACTGAAAACGGAAAGGTGTGGTGTCTGCGACGCATGTTTATTTGTCGGCCGCGACGTCCCAAAGTCCCATAATCCCATAGTCCCATAGTCCATAAAAAAGACAATGAGACAATGAGACAATGAAAAAAAGGGACAATGGGAATTTTATATTGTCCCACTACCCACGCCTCCAAAAACGTATCTATCTTATTATCACTGCGCCGATGAGGCGTACTCCCGCCATCTCGTTCAGGCGCATCATCAGTTCGTCGCGGCGGAAGAATAGCTCCTGGCGCACAACACTCGACGACACGCGTACGTGGAGTACATGACGCTCCAACCTAAACTCCGTGGTCATATCGGCAATGTGGTCGCCCACGACCATGCGCCAATAGTCGGGGAGTCGTCCCTCGGCAACCTTAGCGGCAACATAAGGGCGACTGAAAAACTCTTTCAGTATATCTCCGATGGGTGTTGGTGAGGTGCGTCTCATAGTGCCTTGCCCTCCGAAATATTAAACAGTTTGTACTCGGCACCCGCCTCATCCAAGGTGCGTTGCAGGCGGTGCTTGTTGCAGTCGGTGATAAGTATCTGGCCGAACATCTCGCCACCCACGAGCCTCAGCAGTTGAGCCACGCGCCGCATATCTAACTTGTCGAACAGGTCGTCGAGAAGCAGTATCGGCTTCTTCGAGGTGTGCTCCGCAAGTAGGGTGTACTCGGCAAGTTTCAGGGCTATGAGGAACGACTTCTGCTGTCCCTGTGAACCATATTTGCGCAAGGGGAAGTCGTTGATGCTCAGCGTGAAGTCGTCGCGATGTACGCCACATGTGGTATGCTCGTTTACGAAGTCCTTCTGGCGTGATGCGAGGAGTAGTTTATCGAGCGAACTCTCGCTAAGCTCGGAGCGGTACTCCATGCCCACCTCCTCGCGCTCCTCGCTGAGCAGTGCATAGTACTTGGCAACAAGCGGGCGCATCTGCTCGACAACCTCCGTGCGGCGACGGTAGATGACATCGGCCGAGGCCGTGAGCATGCTGTCGTAGATTAGGAGCATCTCCTCCGAGGGGTTTGTTTTGAGTAGCTTGTTGCGCTCGGCAAGAGCCGCCGTGTAGCGGATGAGTGCGGCCATGTAGGCGCGGTCGAGCTGCGATATCAGTCGGTTGAAGTAGCGGCGACGCTCCTCGGCCGAGTCGCTTATGAGTGCTGTGTCGGCGGGCGACACTACGACGATGGGTATGAGGCCCACGTGGTCCGACAACTTGTCATACTCCTTGCCGTTGCGTTTGAGTGTCTTGCCGCCGCGCGACGTGTAGGCGCATACCACCTGTTCGCGACGCTGGTCGTCGCTGAGGAATGTGCCGTCGAGCAGGAACGACTCCTCGCCGTGGCGCACACTCTGACGGTCGGTGAGCGTGTGCATCGACTTGGCCAGCGCGAGGTAGTGCACGGCATCGAGAATATTGGTCTTGCCCGCGCCATTGTCGCCCACGAAGCAGTTTATGCCGCTGGTGAGCGTCAGACGCTCGTCGCCAATATTCTTGAAGTTAAGAATGGATATGTTGTCGAGTATCATAGTGCAATATTATCAGTGTAAAGTTACGCAAATTTTTTGGGTATGGCAATATGCACCGCAATTATTGTTGGTGGAGTGGGTGATGCAAGGTGTGTAGATGGGTGTTAATTCGTTAAAAATTAATAAGATATAGCTTCTTGAAAAATTTGTTTTACTGTTGGAGGACAACATTGTAAATAATGTTGTAACTTTGTAGTCCCCAATCTATATATTTAAGTTGTCTGAGATGAAAAAAGTAATTGAAATTGGAGCGTACGAGGCTCCTGAGGTTGTTTGTATTGATATCCACGTTGAGGGTGGATATGGCGTTTCGGGTGTGGAACTCCCTGACTTTGAGGGTCCCGAGAACGAGATTTAGTTGTTTATACCCCCAAAAAATAGATGAAAAAACTATGCTTATGAAAAAGTTTTTCGGTATAATGTTTCTGCTCGGCGCGCTCGGTATGGCGTCGTGTACGGTCGCAGAGACAGATTATAAGCCCACGATAAACGTCGCCAAGCGTATGGGTACGGTTGTTATCGAGGTTGGCGAGCACCCCGACGCCAACCCTGAGACTCGTGTTGCACTCGATGGCGATGTAACATCATGGGAAGTGGGCGACAAGCTCGCCGTGAAGTATGTTACGGCCGAGGGTGTTATCGTCCCCACGATGTTGACTATCGCGTCGTCGTCGGATATCTCCGCAAATGGTAAGATGGCGCGTTTCACGGGTAGCGTCGAGGAGGGTGAGTACGCCAAGATTGTGGCCCTATATCCAGGTACGGGAGCTCAGAGCTCGGCAACAACGATGCTTCTCACGCAGACCGACGACGAGAATATCTTCCTATGGTCGATGGTCGATTACACCTCTACGCCGCTTGTCGTTGCCGGAGGTCAGACAAGTGAGCCTGTGCGTATGCAGTTCGAGCACTTGATGCATAAGGTGGACTTCAAGTTCACGGTTTCGCCCGGTATTAACCCCGATACCAACGAGACATTTACCTCGGACTTCGATGCCTCGAAGAATATTATCATCGAGCTCACAGCGAACAACGATAGTGGTGCTGTGAAGTTCCCGCTATTGTGTTCGTGCAACCTGCTTAGTGGCGAGCTCGCCGTAGAGCAGTCGGCGCGCGCAAATACCGTATCGGTCGGCAACCACGACTTTGCGGCAGACCCTGTTGTCTCGATGTTGATGTTCCCACAGCAGTTTGTCAATACAACATTCACGATTAACGTCTATATCGATGGTGTTAAGCGTTATCATGTTGTCAAGGGCGAGACAACGCCGCTAAATCTCACGATGTCGGCAGGACGTACCACGGTGATAAACCTCTCGATTGATGACGATACCATCTACGAGGAGATTACCGAGGATAACCCCATCTTTGGCGATGGCTCGGAGAATAACCCCTATATCATCCCCCATCTCGATGCATTGCAGAACTTCAACTCGATGCTCGACAACTCGACAGAGGGTCTTGCGGGCAAGTACTTCTTGCAGGTCGAGAGCTTTGCTCTGTCGGATGCGGCATGGCAGCCCGCCGAGAAGACATTCAACGGCGTGTACGACGGTAACGGCTATACCATCACCGTGGGTCAGGCAGGTTTTGCCGGTGAGGACTCGGGATTGTTCTATAACTTGGGCGATGGTGCCGATGTCGAAAACCTCAATATCGTCTGCGAGCAGACACAGCAGACTGGTGGTAGCTCATTCGGTATCCTGACAAACCAGACCCAGCCGGGCTCAACCATTGCCAACTGCCACGTGTCGGGCGATTTTAGTGGCGATAAGATTGGTCAGGATATCTACTACGGAGGCCTTGTGGGACGTGCTACGGGTGGCGTTATCGCCATGTCGTCGTTCACGGGCTCACTCAAAGGCGATGTTAACAACGGTAAGGGTACGGTAGGTGGCCTTGTGTCGGATATCGACGGCGAGGTGCTTATCATCAACAGCTTCGTGAAGGGCGTCGTGGCCAACGACCCCGGTGCTAACGGTAATAGTAAGACGATGTATGTCGGAGGCTTCGTAGGCTCAAATAACGGTGGCCGCATTGTGAACTGCTATGCCAAGTGTAACATGTACGCCCTCTCTACGGGCTCTAACGTGGGCGGCTTTATCGGCATGAACGAGAGCGGCTCGATAGAGAACTGTTATAGCGATGTAACGTTCGAGACTACAAGTAAAAAGTATACCACCATGACCTTCGTGGCTGTCAATAAGTCTACGACCTTCATTCACGACTATGACCTCACGGGTACGGATATCCTTCCCTATCCAAGTTGGCGCGAGGGCGAGGTGTCGGCAGCATATACGGGTGTCAGCGCAGATGTTGCAGCTGCCCTGAATGGCTATGCCGAGGGTAAGACCGAGGTGCTCGGAGCGGCTGTTGTGCCCTACTCGCCATGGACGTTGACGCAGGGCGGCACGCAGTTGGAGTTAGTCTACAACCCCGAGATTGTAGAGTAGCGGAGCGTCCAAAAGGTTTGATTGAGGTTATCGCGGCTTATGGTCGCGATAACTTTTTTTATTGGTGTGTTGTATTTTAAGCGGAAAATATGTATATTTGTGGGTTAAATGGGTGCTATGACCATTCGTAGCGCGTCAAGTAGCTGAAAAACAAAAAATTAAAACAAATACTATTATGGCAAACAAAGTACAGGAGCAGACCGATGTAATGGTTGAGGCTAAGGGTAAGTTGGAGTTGTTCTTCGACAAATGGGGTAACAAGATTTTGTGGGTTTTGGTTGCAGTAGCAATCGTTGTAGGTGCCTACTTCATCTACAAGAACTATGCTGCAAGCAAGCACGAGGCTATGAGCTTGGAGGCAAGCGCAGCATTGAACGCTGCCGAGACTATCGAGGACTACGCCGCTATCGCTACCAAGTATGAGGGTACCGAGGCTGCTAATACGGCTCTCTACTCGGCAGGTGCCTTGGCTCTCGACGCAGGCGACCTCGCAGCTGCTAAGAGCTACCTCGCAAAGTATCAGAACGCTGAGGGCCCCGCAGGCGAGATTCTCAACGCCTCGGTTTATGGTCTTCGTGGCGATATCGCCGTTGAGGAGAACGACTTGCAGAGCGCAGCATCGTTGTTCCGTCAGGCTTCGGAGGCAAGCCGCGATGAGCTGACCTTCGCACGTTTCATGGATAAGTTGGCCCGCGTTTACGAGGCTATGGGCGACGACGCTAAGGCACAGCAGTGCTACAAGGATGTTGTTGCTAAGTATCCTCAGTATGCGTCGTTCTACGAGAATCTTATTCGCGAGTAATCGACTGTAATAGAGAGACATCGTGGCAGAGTCGCGAGCACATATAGGCGCAGTTGAAGAGCTGTCGGCACCGACCATGAAGTTTGGTGTTGTGGCCGTGCGTGAGTTCGCGGAGTATGCCCAGATGCACCTCGTCAGACTTCTCGAACGCTTCACGGAGCTGGGCTGCGCGCCGCAAAACATTGTGGTTAAGAGCGTGCCCTCGATCTACGATGTGGTCATCGCAACGCAGTTTCTCGCGGAGTATACCGACGTCGACGGCGTTGTCATCCTTATGCCCGAAAATCGTCTTATCAGCGCAATGCCCATAATGACGGGCATCGTTCAGTTGCAGATGCAGTGGAACATGGTCATCACCGTGGGTGGCGAGGAGCGCGCCGAGCATATCATCGAGATGCTTATCATGCAGAACGAGATGGCGCAGGAGGCGGCAGGAAACGGCATGTTGGCAACGCAGGAGGTCTCGTAAATAGGCTGACATAGGCCCAAGGCGGCTGTTAGCAATATATCCCGACAATGAGTCTACGCAAAGTGGTCTCGTTGTCGGGAATTTTTTTTTTGAGAAAGGGGAGGTGCGCTTCGCACGGAGGTTTACGATAGGTTGGCGCGCGAGATTATAGGTAGTGGTAGGTAGTGGTAGGTAGTTATGGGTAGTGGTAGGGAGCGCGCTATAACTTGCTCACAACTACCCACATCTACCCATCGCGCGCAAAAACCACCCCCATTGTCCCATAGTCCCACAGTCCTATCGTCCAAAAAAAAGGACAATGAGACAATGAGACAATGAGACAACGCGATTTTTCTTGTCGGCCGCGACGTCCCATAGTCCCACAGTCCTATCGTCCAAAAAAAGACAACGCGACAACGCCTCTCTACAAAAAAATCTGCGATTTGCTTAGTACATATAGTCGTACTGCGTGTAGCTCTTGTCGAACTTCAAGTCGGCAAGCGAGGCGGCCTTAACACCGATGTTGAAGGCCCAGCTGCGGTGAGCACCGAACGGAATCCATGTGAACGACATCTGCCAGCAGTGTAGGTCGCGCGCAATGGCAATAGAGGTCATCGACATCTTGCGTGCCGTGAAGTCGTAGCCCGAGGTGATGGTAATCATCGTCTTGGGCGTCAGCTTGACGCTACCATTCAGACCGAGCGTCTGCGTGATGTTCTTGCGGTAGCCCGTAGTACCGTTGTTGAAGGGCTGCGCCGAGTAGTTGATACTATAATTGAAACCGAAGTTCCACGGTATCGAGAAGTCGTAGTATGTGCCGGCCATCCATTGTCGTCGCATCGCAGGGTTGAGCGTGCCGTAAGGGTCTGACCACGAGTTGAAGTACTCGGGCGGCAGCGAGTTGATGTCGTTGGCGGCGGGTTGCGAGTTATCCGCGCGCGACTGGAAGGTGTAGCCGAAGCTCCAACCGATGCTGGCGATACGTCCGGGCAGACCTCGCTTCCACATGAGCTTATTGTAGCGCACACCCTGAGGCGATACCTCGTAGGGGTCGAGCGTCATCGAGAGGTTGAGACCTATGTTGTTATATATGGTCGTGCGCAGCTGTATGGGCAGGTTCGACAGACGCATCGAGTCGGCAAGGAAGTTGTACGAGCCGTTAATCGAAATCTGGTCGATAATCTTTATCTTCTTGACGGTATCCTTGGCGCGTATCTTGGCTTCGAGCGACTGCGACAGACCAAAGGTGATGGCAAACGACTGTCCACTGCCCGGCACACCATAGGCGTTGTCCGTGAAGGGCGAGTAGACCTTAAAACGTCCCGTGGTGTCGGTCTGCACCGTCTCGTAGAAGCCATACTTCTGGCGGCTGAAATCGGGCGCATACGACACACCGATATTGGGTGTCAGGGTGTGGCGCACGGCTTGCAACCAACGCTCCTTCTTCTTGGCGACATACGTACCGTAGATGGTGGTATTGGCCGATACCGAGGCGTTGTAGTTGTACAGACGCCAGAAACCATACTCGGGGTCGAGGGTCTCCACCTTGCGTGTCTCGTTGTTCCATCGCTGGCTCACCTTCTTGAAGTACCAACGCTCCGTATAGTTGAACGAGGGGCTGATGTTTATGTAGTTGAAGAGCGTGAGCGATGTCGACACGGGTATGCTGTGCTGAATACCGTTCTTCATCTTGCGGAGTGTCTCGGGCTTGAATATCTCATCCTCCTTGGTGTTCACCGTGTTGGTCATCTTCATCGAGTAGCTCATCTTAATCTTCTCGTACCAGCGTGTCTTACCCACAGCCTCCTTGCGCTTGAAGGGGTTGAAGCTTGCGACGTTGAAGGTGATGGTCGGTAGCGTTACCGATATCGACTTGTCGCGCGAGTTCTGCGACACGGCGAGGTTGAGGGCCAAAGAGAAGGGTGTGCCCTCCCAATTCTTCGAGTACGATATCGAAGAGTTGGTCTGCGTGGCGAGGATGTCGCCAATCTGTGTTGCCGAGTAGCGGCTATAACCACTCGATGTGAGGTTTACCGAGGCCGAGAACGTAGAGCCGGGGTTGGCCTTGGGGTCCTGCGAGTGTGTCCACTGTATGCGGTAGTTGTTCTGCTTCACGAAGTCGGGCTGTCCCTTCTCGCCCGAGCGTATCGAGGAGTATTGCAGGTTGAAGTTACCGCGGAACTTGTAACGCTTGACATACTGCGAGCGTGCCGATACCTCCCATGAGCCGAGGGTGTAGATACCGCCTCGTATGGCCAAGTCCATGTGCTCGCCGAGGGTGAAGTAGTAGCCGATGTCGCGGATGAAGAAGCCCTTGGCATCCTCACCGTATGTGGGCATCAGGATACCCGACTTGGGACCCGAGCTGATGGGGAAGAAGGCCTCGGGGACACCGGGGAAGAAGATGGGTACATCCTCCATGACGAGGTACGAGTAGCCGGCGATAATCTTCTTGCCGGGGATAACCTTAGCCTTGGTCATTTGGAGGTAGAAGTGGGGATGGTCCGTACAGTCGCAGGTGGTATATTTACCGTCGCCGATATGTATGCTCTCGTCGGGGTGCATCTTCACGCTACCACCCATCAGCCAGCCGTCGCCCTCCTGCGTGGCGATACCCTTAATCTTGGCCTTGCGCGAGTCGAGGTTGTAGGTGATGGTATCCATAGAGTAGGGTGTGCCGCCATCCGAGAACTCGGGGTGCGTCTTTGTGGGCTCGCCCGTCTCGGTGGTGTCGGCATAGCCGTGCGCAAAGACATCCTTGGTCTGCATGTCGACACGCATGAAGTCGGCTTTAAGGTTCATGCCCTGATACGTTACGTCGCCGTCGCGATAACTGTATATGAGGTTGTTGCGAGCATCGAAGACTACCGAGTCGGTGGCCTTACCCTTGATGATATCGTTAAATGCGGGGCCTCGCTTGGCTCTCTTCTCTTCGCTCGGGGCGGGTGTTGCCGTTGGCGATGTTGTGTCTGTCGACGTTGGCGATGATGTGTCGGTCGCGGTGCGCTCGGTGGTGGGCATCGTGGGTGTGCTCTCCGTGCGACGTGTGGGGCTGAGACGTGTGGTGTCGCTACGACGCGAATAGTTGGCCGATATGTCGCCGGTTGTATCCTGTCGGGTGGGTTGCAGCGCAGAGCTGTCGCGTGCTATGAGCATGCGAAAACCCTTTGCACCCGCCTCGCTAAGGCATAAGCACATGCCGAGGAGCGTTGCGAAGAGCAATGCCGACGATAGATATTTTGCGAAAAAACGTCTCAAAATTCAATAATTTTTTGTAACTTTGCCGACGATGTCGGCAAAACGCCCGGTGCACAGTGCTAAGACCACTCGGTTCGTGCGCCTTACGCTCGCGCGGGTGCGTTTATAACTCGGCAAATATAGTAATTTTTTTGCAGACTTTGTAAACTTTCGGCTACTAAATATGAGAAAACTCATACTCTTGTTTTTCATGACTCAGGCACTCTTGCTTGGTCATAACGCACAGGCGGCGCAAAATGTTGTGTCGCCCGAGAAGAGAGTTGTTGTTCTTGATGCCGGTCATGGCGGTATTCGCTCGGGTGCGCACTACAACAAGATTAGCGAGAAGGATATAAACCTTGCTGTGGCCAAGGAGACCAAACGTCAGCTTGCCGAGAAGATGCCCGAATTGGAGGTCTACCTCACGCGCGAGAGTGATACTCAGCTGCACGACGATAAGACTACGGACAACCGCAATCGAGCCAAGTTTGCCAACAGTAAGGGTGCCGACCTCTTTGTCTCGATACATGCCGATGCGGCCTCGTCGTCGAGTGCTGTGGGGCCGACGGTCTATCTGCTGTCGTTCGACGATAAGCTGCTCTCGCAGAACCGAAATATGGCGTCGCGCTTTGTGGATGACGACGATATGCTCAATATTCAGGATATATCGCGCAGCTCGATGGGTTACATCATCGCCCTCTCGAATCAGATGAACAACGACCCGATGAACCATGTCTTCGCCAACATCCTAAATACGGAGTTTAAGGCCCATAAACGTAATGCACATACCATTAAATATAACATCTGGACGGTGCTCTATTGGCTCGAGGGGCCGGGTGCCTTGGTCGAGTTGGGCTATATGACCAACCCCGAGGAGTTGGCCTATATGAACTCGACGAAGGGACAGGCCGAGCTGTCGGATGCCCTGAGCGATGCCATTGTGCAGTTTATTAAGAACCTGAACGCCATGCAACAGTATACCGAGATGGGCGATGCGTCGGAGCAGACTGAGAGCACGGAGGTGCAGCCGTCTCAGCCGTCTCAGCCGTCGTCCGAGGAGTCTCCCGCAGCGACCGACACGACCGATGCCTCGGGGGTGGGATACGCCATACAGCTGCTTTCGAGCAAGACGGAGCTGAGCATCGACGACAGCCAATTTAAGGCCTATCGCGGTCGTGTGGCAAAAGTTATGGGCGAGGGTGCCTACAAGTACAAATATTGCTTATGTGGCTATAAGAGCCGTAGCGATGCTCAGGCCGACTTGGAGGAGGTGCGCAAGAGTTTCAAGGATGCCTATGTGGTCTACTACGAGGCGGGATGCATAGTGAAGAGATAGATAAGCAGAGATAGAAAAAAGATATTGCGGGTTTGCCCTTAGGCGAGTAACCCCGAAAAACGGTAATAACTAAAAACAACGAATATGAAAATTAGAAGAGAATTTAAGGTCGGCATCTTTGCCGTGATTGTAATCTTGGTGTCGTGGTGGGGTATCAAGTGGCTCCAAGGTCAGGACCTGTTCAAGGCTTACAACACCTACACCATTCGTTATGAGTCTGTGTCGCGCGATTTGAAGGTGTCGTCGCGCGTCTATCTGTTGGGTGTGAACGTAGGTAATGTGAGTGCTATCGACCTGCGCAGCGAGGGTGTCTTTGTAGAGATTGCCGTGGAGAATAAGTATGCGGCACTCATTCCCGAGGACTCTGAGGCTATGATTACCGAGGGTTTGATGGGTGGCGCACAGATTGAGATTAAGCAGGGCGAGTCGAAGCAGGAGTTGCCCGATGGCGGTGAGATGACAGGTGCTGTGGATAAGGGCCTTATGGGCATGGTGGCCGATAAGGGTACGGAGCTTATCGACGGCCTCAATACCACTATCGAGAGCGTGAATACCATCCTCGGCGATAACAGCGCAAATATTACGTCGCTCGTTGCCAACCTCGAATCGATGTCGGCATCTATCGACGCACTTCTGTCGTCGGGCAAGATTGATGGCGCGGTGAGCGACTTGCAGTCATTTACCGCTACGTTGGCCGAGAATACAGACCGCATAGAGTCGATGATTAGCAACCTCGATACCTTCACCGGCGATTTGGCCGAGGCCGACATCATCAAGCAGCTCAACACTACCGTAACGTCGCTCAACGAGGTGCTCGCCTCAATCGAGAGTGGCGACGGCTCTATCGGCATGTTGCTCAACGATAAGCAGTTGTACGAGTCGCTCAACACCGCGGGCGAAAACCTCGGTGCACTGCTCGAAGATTTGAAGGCCAACCCCATGCGCTATGTTCACTTCTCGTTGTTCGGCAAGTCGGAGGAGCAGATAGCCCAGAAGCAGGCCAAGCGTGAGGCACGTGCCGAGAAGCGCGCTGCAAAGCAGGCCGAGAAGTAGTAGTTGAAAAATAGTATATACTAAGCCGATGATTTATCCGTCGAACTTCGAGCAGCGAGTAGGCTTCGACCGCATACGCAGTCAGATTGTGGCGTACTGCTCCATGGAGGCGTCGCGTGAGCGTATTGCTGCTGAGGGCTTTGTTCGCACACAACGCGAGGTGGAGCTGCGTCTGCAACTCGCCGACGAGATGCGCCTACTGCTCTCGATGGAGGCCTCGTCCGAGATTGGCGAGCAGGATGACATACGCTCGATTGTCGAGAAGATTGCCGTTGAGGGCTCATACCTCACCGTAGAGGAGTGTGCCACCCTGCGTCGCGCGCTCGGCATGGCTGGCGGTATCGTTGGTTTTATCCTTTCGCGCAGAGAGGGTCTCTATCCCGCTTTGCGCCGTCTAAGTAGCGGTGTCGAGGTCTTCCCGTCGCTTGTCGAGGCTATCGACCGTGTGGTTGACGACAAGGGCGAGGTGCGCTCGTCGGCATCCGCGGAGCTTGCCGCACTGCGTCGCGCCATACGTGAGCACGAGGGGCAGGTGTCGAAGCGTCTGCAACAGGTGCTCCAACGCGCCAAGAGCGCGGGTGTAGTCGATGCCGATGCCATGATTTCGATACGCGACGGCCACGCCGTCATCCCCGTCTCGGCGGCCAACAAACGTAAGATTGCGGGCTTCATCCACGACGAGTCGGCCACGGGACGCACCTTCTATGTCGAGCCTGTGGAGGTCGTCGAGCTGAACAACGCCCTCAGAGAGTTGGAGTATGAGGAGCGTCGCGAGGTGGTGCGCATACTCATGGAGCTCACCGCGGTGCTGCGCCTCGATGTCGAGGGCATACGCCACATCGAGGAGTACCTCACACGTATAGATGCCCTGCGCGCTAAGGCCCGCTGGGCCCTCGACAATGGTGCTGTCAGGCCGATAATCTCGACCGAGGGACGCCTCGTGTTGCGCCAGGCGCGTCATCCGCTGCTACAACAGACCTTACGCCAGCAGAATAAGCCTATTGTGCCTCTCGACATGGAGCTAAATGCCGAGCAGCGCATATTGGTAATCTCGGGCCCCAATGCGGGTGGTAAGTCGGTATGTTTGAAGACCACGGGCATACTCCAATATATGGTGCAGTGTGGTTTTCTGGTGCCGGTGTTGGAGAACTCGGAGTTTCCGCTGTTCGACTCGCTGATGATAGATATCGGCGACCAGCAGTCGTTGGAGAACGACCTGTCGACCTACTCGTCGCATCTGCTCAACATGAAGTCTATGGTGCAGGAGGCCTCGGAGCATACACTCATTCTCATCGACGAGTTCGGCTCGGGAACGGAGCCTACCATAGGTGGTGCTATCTCGGAGGCTATCTTGGAGCGTCTGGTGGAGCGTAGAGCCTATGGCGTCATCACCACGCACTATGCCAACATAAAGTATTTCGCCTCGCGCCACGATGGTGTTATCAACGGTGCTATGGCCTTTGATGTTAGGCAGATACAGCCTCTGTTCAGCTTGGAGATAGGCAAGCCCGGTAGCTCGTTTGCCATTGAGATAGCGCGTAAGATTGGTCTTCCCGAAGATATCGTGCGCAAGGCTATGGAGCTTGCAGGCGAAGACCATATAAACCTCGAAAAGCAGCTTCGCGAGATAGCCCGCGACAAGCGTTATTGGGCCGAGAAGCGCGACCGTATTCGTCTTACCGACCGCAAGGTCGAGCAGTTGGAGCAGACCTACACCGACCGTTTGCAGACCATACGCGATGAGCGTCGCGATATTCTGGATAAGGCGCGCAAGCAGGCCGAAGCCATGATTGCGGAGGCTAACCGCACTATCGAGAATACCATACGCACCATCCGTGAGTCGCAGGCCGATAAGGAGCTTACGCGCCTCGCCCGCAAGGAGCTTGGCACCTTTGCCGAGGGTGTTGCCGAGGGTGAGAGCACATCGCACGACGAGCAGATAGAGCGCGAGATGCAACGCCTGGCACGTCGCCGCGAGCGTCGTGAGCAGCGCGCCGCAGAGCGCGAGAAGGGTGTAGATGTGCCCAAGGCACAGCTCTTAGAGCAGCGGGAGACGGTGCTGCCCGTGGAGGTGGGCTCGAAGGTGCGCTTGGAGGGTCAGGATGTCCCCGGCGTGGTGCAGTCAATCAAGGGTAAGCGTGCACAGGTGGCCTTCGGGCAGATGATAATGATGGTCGAGACGGCGCGATTGAAGGTCGTATCGACGGCCGAGTATAAGCGTGCTACGCGCAGCGATGCACTCCGCACGGTCGTGTCGGTAGATATACGCGAGCGCAAGCTCAACTTCAAAGACCATATCGACGTACGCGGCATGCGAGCCTCGGAGGCGTTAGAGGCTGTCGAAGACCTTGTGGACGATGCTCTTATGGTGGGCGTATCGGGTGTTACAATCCTTCATGGCAAGGGCACAGGAGCATTGAAGGAGGAGATACGTCGCTACTTGCGCGGTGTCAGCGATGTGGCGACCATTGCCGACGACCATGCCGACCGTGGTGGCGCAGGAATAACCGTCGTAACATTTCGTCGCGATTAGTAAGTAGAAAAAGCGAAAAATACACATATATATGAACTACCTATTGTCCGAAATAGCCCAAATCGTGGGTGGTGAGCACCGAGGTGCCGACCTTCGTGTTAGGGAGGTTGCTACCGACTCGCGTAGCGTGTTGTCGACCGACGAGGTTTTGTTTGCCGCCATCGACGGCAAGAACCACGATGGCCACAACTACATACAGCGTATGGTGATGCGTGGTGTGGCGGCCTTCATCGTTGAGCGCGACGTTGAGCTGCCGGCCGAAGGGTGTGGTGTGGTGCGTGTGGCATCGACCATCGAGGCCCTACAAGCACTTGCGGCCTATCACCGTAGCCGCTTTTCGGGCCGTGTGGTGGCCATAACAGGCTCCAACGGCAAGACAATAGTCAAGGAGTGGGCGGCACGCTCGATGCCCGATACGGTGCGTTCGTTCGCCTCGCCCAAGAGCTATAACTCGCAGCTCGGCGTGGCCTTGTCGCTGCTGATGCTCAGTGGCGAGGAGCAGGTGGCCTTCATCGAGGCGGGAATATCGCACCCCGGCGAGATGGAGCGTTTGGAGAGCATGATAAAGCCCGACACGGTGGTCTTCACCTCCATAGGCGATGCTCACTCGGCAAACTTTCTCTCGCAGGAGCAGAAGATTGACGAGAAGCTGCTCTTGGCAAAGGATGCGCGCACGATAATATATAACAGCGAGTATCAGTCTCTGAGCCGCAGCATAGTGGCACGTTATGCGGAGCGTCAGCTCATAGATAGCAGCCGCGAAGCGATAGACGACGCACTCGAACTCAACGATGCGCTGGCTATCGACGCCCTGCACGTCTCGGCACTCATGCGCCATTTGGGCTATGGTGTCGATGGCGCGGTATTCTCGGCAAATGTGGCTATGCGCCTCGAACTTAAAGAGGGTATCGACAACTCGATGATTATCGACGATACGTACAACTCCGATATCAACTCCGTGCTTGTGGCCCTCGACGCGCTGCATGTGCAGTCTATGGGTAGGCGTCGTGTTGCCGTAATCTCGGATATACGTCAGAGCGGTATGCCTGTCGACGAGCTGTATGGTCGTGTGGCCGAGGCGGTGCGTAAGGCGGGTGTCGACCACCTTGTAGGTGTGGGCGAGAGTATGCTGGCGCATGCCCACCTCTTCGAGCCTACATCGTCGTTCTACCTCTCGACCGACGAGCTTATAGCCAACATGGAGCGTGAACGCTGGGCCGACTCCGTGATACTTATCAAGGGCAGCCGTGATAGCCGTTTCGAGCGTCTTAGCCGTCTGTTGGAGCGTCGCACGCATACCACAACGCTCGAAGTAGACCTCGCGGCGATGAAGAAGAACCTGAACTACTTCCGTCGCCATCTGCCACCACATCACCCCATCGTTGCTATGGTCAAGGCGTGGAGCTACGGCACGGGCGATGTCGATGTTGCGCGTATGTTGCAGCACGAGGGTGTAAAGTATTTAGCTGTGGCCTTTGCCGACGAGGGTGTCGCGCTACGCTCGAAGGGTATTACGATGCCTATCGTGGTGCTCAATGCCGACCACGACAGCTTCGATGTGATGATTGCCCACGACCTCGAACCCGAGATTTACAGCTTCCGCTCGCTCGACGAGTTCCGCCATGCGGTACACCGAGCATCGAGGAAGCACTACCCGATACACATAAAGCTCGACACGGGCATGCACCGCTTGGGCTTTGTTGAGGATGAAATAGACCTGCTCGGACGTGTGCTCTACAAGGACGATACGTTGCGCGTGGCGACCATATTCTCGCACCTCAGCTGTTCGGATGTGCCTGCGGAGGATGACTTCACGCGCGCGCAGATAGATAGTTATAAGTATATGAGCGAGCAGCTCATCGAGTGGCTCGACTATACGCCGCTTCGCCACCTCGCCAACTCGGCAGCCATCGTACGCTTCGAGGATGCAGCCTTCGACATGTGTCGCCTGGGCCTCGGCCTCTATGGTTACGGCTACGAACACACCGACGAACTTATTCCCGTGGCTACGCTCTCTACGCGCATCGTACAGCTCAAACACCTCTCGCGTGGCGAGTCTGTGGGCTATGGCCGTGCTTGCCGCTTGGAGCGCGATACCATAACGGCAACAATACCCATAGGCTATGCCGACGGCCTCGACCGCCACTTGGGCTCGGGACGTTGGAGCGTGAAGGTACGTGGCATGGAGGCCCCGATAATAGGCCGCGTATGTATGGATAGCGCGATGATAGATATAACCGACATCGAGGGCGTTGAGGTGGGCGATAAGGTTACAATCTTCTCGTCGGAGCGTGGACATACGCTCGAAGATATGGCGCGTGTGCTCGACACCATAACCTACGAGATAATGACCTCAATCTCGGCGCGTGTAAAACGAATATATACAGATAGATAATGAAGGGAACGATATATATGATTCCGTGTCCTATCTCGGACGAACGTGCCGTGTGGGATGTGCTTCCCGAGGCTAATCGCGAGGTGATGAACGCTCTGGACTACTTCATCGTCGAGAATACACGCTCGGCGCGTCGCTTTCTCTCGAAGGCGGGTGTGGAGCGTTCAATTTCGGAGTTGGAGTTCGTGGAGCTCAACGAGCATACCACCTCCGAAGCCGACATCGAACGTATGCTCGCCCCGGTGTTGGCTGGTCGCTCGGCGGGTGTTATCTCGGAGGCGGGAGTGCCCGGTGTTGCCGACCCGGGTGCCGACATAGTCGCGCTGGCACATCGTCATGGTGTGCGTGTCGTACCCCTCGTGGGCCCCTCGTCGATACTTATGGTGATGATGGCCTCGGGGCAGAATGGACAGTCGTTCTCGTTTGTGGGCTATCTGCCCGTCAAGGAGCCCGACCGCTCACGCCGCATCAAGGCCCTCGAACGTCGCGCCATGCAGGAGCACCAGGCGCAGATATTCATCGAGGCTCCGTACCGCAATGTGAAGCTCTTTGAGAGCCTCGTTACGAACCTCGCACCCACCATGCGACTAACCGTGGCTGCGGATATCACATCGCCCGACGAGCTTATCCTCACACGCCGTATTGAGGAGTGGCGACGTCAGGGTGTGCCAAAGATTGAGAAGCGACCAACAATCTTTGTATTAGGCATATAATTTGTTCGATATAGTATAAAATAGTTTAACGAAATAGTTCTATGAAGAAGCAAACAACTGAAAAAGAGCAAGATATCAAAGATGTAAAGGATGCTGCGGCTGCCGAGGCCCAGAGCGAGGCTCAGCCCGCCGAGGACAATGTGTCATGCGAGGCAGAGGCCGAGGCTGACAAAGTGGCAGAGCCCACGTTGGAGGAGCAGATTGCCGCATGGCGTGATAAGTATCTGCGCTTGCAGGCCGAGTTCGACAACTTCCGTAAGCGCACCATCAAGGAGAAGATGGAGCTTGTGGAGCGTGGCTGCGAGGGTGCGTGGAAGTCGATACTTCCCATTCTGGACGATATGGAGCGTGCCGTGGCAGCATCGAAGCGTAGCGACGATGTCGAGGCATTGCGTCAGGGTGAGGAGCTTGTGATGAAGAAGTTCGAGAGCGTGTTGCAGGCTGCGGGCATCGTGGCCATCGACTGCGTGGATAAGCCATTCAACGAGGATGAGCAGGAGGCCGTGGCGCGCTTTGCTGCGGGAGAGCAGAAGCGTGGCTTGGTCATCGACTGTGTGCAGCGCGGATATAAGCTCGGCGACCACATACTGCGCTACGCAAAGGTGGTTGTGGGCGAGTAATATCGACAAACGAAATAGAGAAGAGATAAAATATGTCAGAGAAGAGAGATTACTACGAGGTGTTGGGTGTCGAGCGTAATGCCGATGCCGACACTATCAAGAAGGCATACCGTAAGGCTGCTATCAAGTATCACCCCGACAAGAATCCGGGCGATAAGGAGGCCGAGGAGAAGTTCAAGGAGGCTGCCGAGGCGTACGACGTGTTGTCGAACGATGAGAAGCGTGCACGCTACGACCGCTTTGGTCATGCGGGCATGGGTGGTGCTGCCGGTGGTGGCGCAGGCTTCGGAGGCTTCGGCGGAGGCTTCTCGATGGAGGATATCTTCGAGCAGTTTGGCGACATCTTCGGTGGCGCATTTGGTGGCGGTGGCCGCTCGCGTGGCCGCTCACAGCGCGTCAACCGTGGTAGCGACATCCGCGTAACGGTAAAACTTACGTTGCAGGAGATTGCCGAGGGCGTAACCAAGAAGTTGAAGATAAACAAGACCGTGGCCTGCGATAAGTGTGGCGGCTCGGGTGCTAAGGACTCGTCGTCGTACGAGACCTGCTCGACATGCCAGGGCTCGGGATATGTCGTTACGGTGCAGAACTCGTTCTTCGGTCGCATGCAGACGCAGAGTGTCTGCCCGACGTGTGGTGGTACGGGACGTGTCATCAAGGAGAAGTGCGATAAGTGCGGTGGCGAGGGTGTGATGAAGGGCTCGGAGGTTATCGAGGTTAAGATTCCTGCGGGCGTGGGCGACGGCATGGCACTCACGGTGCGTGGCAAGGGTAACGCTGCGCGCAATGGCGGTCAGAATGGCGACCTTCTGGTAGTCATCGAGGAGGAGTACAACCCCCAGCTTGTGCGCGATGGCAACGACCTTATCCACAACATGAACATCACCGTAACTACGGCCATACTCGGTGGCGAGGTCGAGATACCCACCATCGACGGCAAGGCCCGCATAAAGATAGCCCCGGGTACGCATGCCGGCAAGGTGTTGCGACTCAGAGGTAAGGGTCTGCCGGATGTTAATGGCTATGGTCGTGGCGATATTATGGTCGTAGTGGATATAACCATCCCCGACGAGCTGAACAAGGAGGAGAGGGCTCTGGTCGAGAAGCTCGCCGAGCAGCCCCACTTCAAGCAGGCATCGGGCGTCGAGAGTCAGAATATCTTCGAGCGAATGAAGAACTTCTTCCGCTAAAAAGGCGGAGTAGACAAAGTACGATATGTCATTTTTCAGACCACACAAGAGCAAGCCGCGTCAGTTCAACTACGTGCCGCGATACTACGACCCCGTAAAGGAGGAGCGCGAACATCGTCGTCGCGAGTTGCATGGCACCTCGTCGGCCGACGATGATGAGGAGTACACCCCCGGCAAGTATATACGTACACAGCGCGAGGCGCGCGATGCGGCGCGTGAGGGTGCCGCCTCGGAGGGTTTCCGCAAGGTGCGCAACTTGGTGTTTGTGGCTATTATCGTTGTCGTGGCAGCACTGCTGCTCTATCCGCGTATCATGCGCTTTGTGGTGCGTGCCAACGAGGAGAAGTTGGCACAGCAGCAGGGTAGCGTCGTGAAGATGCCCGCCGACTCGTTGCAGTGGCAGGGCATAGTGCTCGACGAGCGACATGCCGACATCGACTTCCGCGAGTTCGAGAGCCTCAGCCCCGAGCTGATAAACGAGCAGGAGGAGTGGAATAGCCAGCATCCGAACATAACGATATATTCGGATGATGTGAAAATTGAGAACTACAAGCGCGTAGAAAAGTAAACAAACGTCTATGAACCGCATAAAACTGCTACCCGAGATTGTAGCCAACCAGATAGCTGCGGGCGAGGTGGTAAATGCCCCGTCGAACGTCGTCAAGGAGATGATGGAGAACTCCATTGATGCGGGGGCTAAGTGCGTGCGTGTGAACTATCGCAACGGAGGTAAGGAGCTAATACAGATTGTCGACGATGGCATAGGCATGTCGGCCATAGATGCGCGCATGGCCTTTGACCGTCATGCCACCAGCAAGATACGCTCCATCGAGGATGTATACTCGCTGCACACCTTCGGTTTTCGAGGCGAGGCTTTGGCCTCAATAGCCGCCGTGTCGGAGGTGGAGCTGCGCACACGTCAGCACGACGACGAGGTGGGAACGCTCACGCTCATCAGTGGTGGCGAGTTTCGCAGTCAGACACCCGTGGCTTGCCCCGCGGGAACACAGTTTATGGTGCGTAACATATTCTATAACGTGCCGTCGCGTCGTAAGTTCATCGATGGCGACAATGCGCGTCTCAACTCGCAGATACGCCAGGAGTTCGTGCGTGTGGCGATGTGTAACGAGCAGGTGGAGTTTCACCTCGCGCAGAACGATGCTCCGCTCTACTCGCTGCTGCCGACAAACCGCGCAGGACGTATCGTGGACTTGGTCGGTAAGCACATAAAGCATAATCTGCTCGAAGTGGAGGTCGACACCTCTGTGGTGCGCATCGAGGGCTTCGTGGGACGTCCCGCGGCGGCCAAGAAGCGTAACAACGAGCAGTATCTCTTTGTCAATGGTCGCTACTTTCACTCGTTGCAGATGCAGCGTGCCATAGTGCATGCCTACGAGAAGCTGATACCCGAGGGTTGCATGCCCTCATTCTTCATATATCTTACGGTCGATGCCGATAGGGTTGATGTCAACGTACACCCCCAGAAGACGACCGTTAAGTTTGCCGATAACGACCTCATAATGCAGATATTGCAGGCTGCCGTGCGCGAGACCCTCGCCAAGACGGGTGCCGTGCCCATGATGGACTTCTCGGACGAAGGACGTGTCGAGATTCCCGTTATGCGTCGCGAGGCGCAGACCGTATATCGTGAGCCCAAGGCTATGAGCAACGCGGCCTACAACCCTTTCAGCGCAGAGTATATCGACCCCACGGCCCCCATGCCCGATGTTCCATTCACGGGCTTCGATGTTCCGTACGACGGCACGACGCCCAAGGGTCGACAGGTCGAGGATGTGGCGGCCGAGGAGTACACGATGCACACATCGCACGGAGCTTCGACCATAGAGTATATCGACGAGGAGCCTCACGAGGAGCAGGGCGAGTTCGACTACGTACAGTCGTCGATGGGCGCAACCTTAGAGCAGCGCACCTTCGACGAGGTGATGACCATAGGTGGCGGATATGCCGTGGCGATGTACTCGGGACGCTGCGTTGTGGTAAGCCTCAGCCGTGCTCGCGAGCGCATCCTCTACGAGGAGATTATGAACATGATAACCGCAGGTGCAGCACCCTCGCAGCGTATGTTCTTTGCCGAGGTGCTGACACTCTCTACGGAGGAGTATGAGCTTATGGAGCAGCATGCCACCGAGTTTGCGGCTCTGGGCTTCGAGGTAGAGTACCGTGGTGAGGGACGCATCGAGGTTGTGGGACGCCCGGCGATGATAGATATGGCCACACCCCTCGATGAGCTGCTCTACGAGCTGCTGCATGGCATTGAGGAGGGTCGCATGCCTGTCGACGAGGAGCGTCGACGCTTGGCGATGCTCATGGCACGACGCGGTAGTGCGGGTTATGGCCGTAGTGTGCGTTCGTCCGAGGCGCAAGAGTTGCTCACACGCTTGCAGATGTGCGACAACACGAACTTCTCGCCTTCGGGTGCTCCGATAATGGCCGAGATAACTCTCGACGAGATACGCACAAAACTAAGTAAATAGTAATCCTAAAAACAGAGACAGACATGACATCATATCGTAATGAGTCGTCTATGCCCCCCGTGGTGAAGAACCTGCTCATAGCCAACGCCGTGGCCTTTTTGGCCATGATGTTGCTCGACAGAGTAGCCATCTTGGAGAACTTCGCCCTCTTTCCTGCGGAAAGCCCCTTCTTCGCGATATGGCAGCCCGTAACCTACATGTTCCTGCATGCCGACTTCTCGCACCTCTTCTTCAATATGTTTGCGCTATGGATGTTCGGCCGCGGCTTGGAGTGGGAGATGGGCTCGAAGCGTTTTCTATTGTACTACTTCGTATGTGGCGTAGGTGCTGCCCTCATACAACTACTCATGGCTGAGATTGACCTCTCGCGTATGGTGGAGGGTAGCCTTGCCTACAACTACTACCTCTGGACACCTACGCTTGGTGCGTCGGGTGCGGTCTTTGGTCTGCTGTTGGCCTTTGGTATGTTACACCCCAATGCCACAATCATGCTGCTCATACCGCCCATCCCGATGAAGGCCAAATGGTTTGTTGTAATCTACGGTCTCGTGGAGCTCTTCTTCGGCATGAGTGGCGCGATGGATAGCGTGGCGCACTTTGCCCACCTCGGTGGTATGTTTTGGGGCTGGCTTCTGCTTATGTGGTGGAGGTATAGGGCGCGTAGCAGATTTATGTAATTATGGCTCGATACAACGATATATATAGCGACCATTTCGGTGGCGTACGTACTCCGCAGCGCACATCGCTGTGGCGCGTGATACTCTACATCTTACTCGTGGTGCTTAGTGCCGCCTCGGCCATAGCCCTGCTTATCGCTTACCTCACACCCTACATCGAGCCATCGTCGTTCGGCTCGTTGACCATCGTCGGCATCTTCTACCCGATACTCTTTGTCGTGGTGCTGATGCTTATGATGTTGTGGCTGGTCGTGCGTCGCTGGATTGAGGCCGCAGTGCTCGCCGTGGTGCTTATCCCCGGACTATTCACCATCTCGGACTTCTACAACGTGGCTCTCTATCGCGAGAAGGAGCTGCCGAAGGATAGTGCCGCCTTCACGCTAATGTCCTATAACGTCCACGGCTTCGCCGACGAGAACTTCGACTCCAAGGTGGATGACTTTGTCGCCTACTTCGAGCAGGGTAATATGCCCGATGTGGTCTGCTTTCAGGAGTATCTGCGCTCCACGGAGAGTATCGAGCGCATCGACTCGCTCTTCTCGAAATACAACAAGCAGGAGAACGAAGAGTACATGAATTTGAAGCTCGTAACGTATAGCCGCTATCCGATTATCGAGACCGGATATATCAAGAAGCATGGCACTACGCAGTGGTGCGATATTGTTGTCAATAAGCGCGATACGGTGCGCATCTTCAACAACCACCTCTACTCGATGAGCATCACCGACGATGAGCAGAACGATATCGACGCGGGCCGCATCCTGGCCGATGGCGAGCGCATGGCCACAATCCTGCACCGCATAGCCGATAACTCGTCGTTGCGCGCTACACATGTCGATACCGTGCGCTCGGTTATCGCCGCTACGCCCTATGCACATATCGTCTGTGGCGACTTCAACGATACGCCCAAGTCGTATGTCTATCGCCGCATCAGCAAGGGTCTCAACGACGCCTTTGTGGAGCAGGGTCGAGGCTCGGGATATACGTTTAGACCCATGCACAGCCTGCTGCGTATCGACTATGTCCTCTACTCGGACGATATGGAGTGCCGACGCTACGCCAAGGATGCCGAGTGCCACCTCTCGGATCATCTTCCGCTTACGGTAAACATGAAAATAAAAAAATAGCAGTATGATACTCGATTCTATCCAGAATGCCGAGCGTTACTTTGCGCTCAACGCTCGTCTGAAAAAGGTCTTCGACTTCCTCGCTACGGCCGATGTCGAGAGCCTCGCGGTGGGACGCCATGATATTGATGGCGACGCACTCTTCGTTAATGTCTCGGAGTTGGAGCTGCGCCCCATGGAGGCAGCACACTTGGAGGTACACAACCGCTATGTGGATGTGCAGGTGGTGCTCGGTGGCGAGGAGCTCTTTGGTTGGAGCAATCGCAGCGACTGCCACGAGGCCGAGGGTGAGTTCGACACGGAGCGCGATATACTCTTCTACGGCGACCGTCCGCAGACCTACTACCATGTGCGCCCTGGGCAGTTTACAATCCTCTTTCCGGAGGATGCTCACGCCCCGATGCTTGGCGAGGGTAGCATTAGAAAGTTGATATTTAAGGTGTTAGCCTAACTGCATACGCTTTTTAGGTGCGCAGGGCGAATAATTTTCGGAATGATGTTTTGAATTCTGAAATATTATTCTTACCTTTGCGCGCTATGTTTAACTAATTTAACTTTTTACAACAATGCCAAAAATGAAAACAAATGCCGCTGCAAAGAAGCGTTTTTCTTTCACCGGCACAGGAAAGATCAAGCGTAAGCACGCTTATCACAGTCACATCCTGACCAAAAAGACTAAGAAGCAGAAGCGTAACCTTTGCTATTCGGGTATCGTATCTGCTGCCGATGAGGCTAAGATCAAGCAGTTGCTCGTTAAGTAATTAGCGACAAAGGCTTAAAGTAGTAGCACACAACACTTTATTTTTTTTAACAACGGAGTGAAATAGCCCCAAAGAGTGTGAGAGAATGACGCCGCTATTAACTCTCTCAAAAACTTTTAATTTATGCCACGTTCAGTAAATGCTGTTGCGTCACGCGCAAGAAGAAAGAAGGTTTTGAAACTTGCCAAGGGTAACTTTGGTTCAAGGGGAAACGTATGGACAGTTGCGAAAAACACTGTCGAGAAGGGTTTGCAGTTTGC
>JAZRDV010000022.1:0-96216 GCA_045660465.1 Alistipes sp.
TCGGAGAATAGATCTGACTCTCGCACTGTTCGCATAACTACATCAAGGTCTTCCTCTTTTAAATTACCCTTGTATTGTGCCTTGCCTTCTCCAAACTGATTTTTCAGTTTTTTCTTTGAAATGTGAGTAATGGCGTGGCAGTCCAAGAACGAGTTATGGGTTAGGATATCCGAATAGTTACTACAATCAAGCGGCACTTGCATTTGATAGAGAGTTGGACGTTTTCGTAGGTAATCGTTTATGTTCGAGTTGATAAAGAAGAAGCCATATAAGTCATCTTTATCCTCGCCAACTATAACGAAGAACTTACCGTGATCTATCCCCTCAAACTCGTGTGAATGCAATATTGCACCTCGCTTGATGCAAACATCAGCCAACACTCCTATATCCATTACATCGCAAGTTTTTGGTTGTTAATAAACTGCGTAACATAAGAGATATACTCCTGTTCCTGATGGCTCTCAGTAAGCATATTTTCAACAGAGATAGGAGCATTTAACGGAGTGTTTGACCATGCGTACTGGTGAGATATCTCAACTATATCTGCCCATGAATGGTCGCCGAATGCTAAAATAATATCGTCAATAACCAGCGTATCAGTTTTAGAAAGATATTTCAAATCTGCTTCCTGCAAAGCATTAACGATAAATCGATTTTTGATTCTGATTGCGGAAGTCGCCATCTCTTTATATGGAGAAGATCCATCTCCTCGCAAAGACTTGAATATATCGTAAATCGCAGATGGTACTGGACCATAGTCCATCGCGATATAAGTGTCACCTGTAATAGAGCGACCAAATTTTGATAGATGCACCATATCTGCGAAATAAAGAATCTTCGAGATTTTGTGCATATCGCTTTTCTTTAATTTGCTGACAACATACAACACGCTGTTAATTGCCTTTAAGGGATTAAAAATTGGAGTTGTCATAGTTTTTCATAGTTGTTTAGGGTTTTCGATGCAAAGATAATGCAACTTTTTCATTTTGATACCACTAAGTCGCGACTTTTTTGTAAATTGTGTGCGAAATAATAGCTAATTTTAAATAATCGTAAAACAATTTTATTGTCCCGACTATATCAATCCCGACTGTGACAGCCGTCAGAAAACAAGGTCAACCCTTGGCAGTCAATGACCGCCAAGGGTTGTAATCTGAGCTACATCCTCGACAAGGAGAACATCTAAGAATAATCCGAGTTATCGGTAACATTTACCTAGTTGATATTCCAGCTTCGCTTCTTCTCTATATTGGTATCGCCACTAGATGTTATAGATGTACTAAACTTTGGGTAGTCATCTCCTTTTGCTCGATTATTCATCCAATGCAATGGATATAAATTAGAGTAATCATCGCTTCCATTTTTCGCCAAAGGTTTTCTGTGGTCAATCTCCCATCCAAATGTTGATTGTTCTCCATACTCATCAAACTTAATCCATGCTCCAGCGTGATCTTGTCTCCAAACATCAGGGTTACATCCTAAAATGGTATTGGCTTTTTCCCAAATTTGTTTTATGGTTTCCTTAGTCATCCTACTTTACACCTCCTTTCTGTAATAAGTTTAACTATAAAGTTGATTACAAAAGCTTATTGTACAATAGTTATTCCACACCAATATATCTGCCAAATTGTCAGCATGTTAACAATATTTGTCTCGGGAAGTTGACAAATATGCCAATTCGACACTGCAACAATGTCAGGGATAGACATTGAATAGTTTGCATCAGCTATTATAAATTTCTCTATATTTTCGTTATCTTTGTGACTAGGAATATTAAATCATCCCATTAGATTGTATGAAGAAGTTCGTCATATACATACTCACCATTATATCATTTATCGCTTGCAATGATAGTCATAGTTCTCAATTTACTCTGGATTGCACTATAACAAATGTAACTCAAGGCGAAACAGTTTGTCTTATCTATCCAGTTAAGCACGAAGGCGTTTGGTATAAACAGTGCGATACGGCATATATCAACAATGGCAAATGTTACTTCAAAGGCAGGGTCGATGATGTTGTACCTGCTAGTTTAGTCTTTGCCAATATGGACGAGCTCAACACCTATATTGCACCATCAAATACAAAACTCTGCGCTGAACGCAGTACAATATACGACTACTCCATTAGCGGCTTAAAGATAGGTGACGAAATAAAAGAGTATAACAAATTCTTTGCGGCCATAAACAAAAAGATTTACGAGAAGCAACATTTGATACAGCGCAAAAGCGAGGAGTATGCTACTGCGTACACTAATAATGCCGACAATGCACAGACTCTTGCACTCGAGTTTTACAACCTTATAGAGGAGTACAAAGCAATATTTCCCGAGTGGTCTGCAATGGCTGTAAAATTTATAAACAGCCATCCTGATTATGCTATCATTCCAAACATTATTGACAAACTTGCTCACTCTGGATATGATGCGTCGGCAATAGAACTATTGTGTAAAAACCTATCAGACGAACAACGACAAAGTGCGCTTGGCGAGCTGATGTCAATTCGTTGTGAAATTGCAAGGTCTAATTGCGGAATTGTTGGTAGCAAAGCTCTTGATTTTACTCTACCGAGTGTAGATGATAAAGCTATCACTCTATCGGAATGCTACGCAAAAAGTTTTGTATTGCTCGATTTCTGGGCGAGTTGGTGCGGACCATGCATAAGAGAGATTCCCGAATTGCAGGAACTGCACTCCCAGCACAAAGATAGGTTGCAGATCATCAGCATATCCGTTGATGAAAGCAAAGCGCAATGGCAAGATGCAATAGCAAAACATGAGCTATCGCAGTGGTCCCAACTGTTAGCAAACAACAACGAGGAGTGTTACTTTGTCGAACAAGCCAACACTGCACTCGCATACGGAGTCGAACAGATACCTTGCTTCATACTTATTGACACTAACGGCACAATCATAGGTCGCTGGTCGCATCTTACAGCCGATGCAACAAAGGATATTGAGCAGCTAATCAACTAATATCTGCCGAGGCTACAATCTAAGTTTATTCGATTGTGTAATACCAAGAGTGGTAAATCGGATGACCCTCCGTCGATACCTCTTTAACCCAATTTGACTCATTGAAAATTGAGTCATCTTCTATGTTGTCAATATCCAAAGTCCACGAAAGACTATCTGTCGGAGATGTAACAATAGTGATTGTATGATGATGTGCGTCGAGATCGCCCGATATTCCGGAATACTCTCTTTTGGCAACGGTTGCTAAAAAAGGATTCCAACCCGCCTTAATCATTTTATCCCAATTATTCTCTCGCTCATCCCATACTGAAGTCGAAACGCAAACTGCATCACCAGGAGGAATAGTATATTCTGTATACAACGAACCCTTGGTGGTGTAACCCCTAAAAATAATATTGGCATCCGTCTTATTGACAATGCATGCGCGACCTTCATTTTTCGGGTTTAATGCCCAATCGGGATCACAAGATGTAGCCAGCACCCCGATGAATAGCAACAATAGAACAACTCGTTTCATTGCGTGTATACTTTTATAACGATTGAAATCTCAACTTTATATATTATTAATTTCTATTATTCCATACGGATTAAAACCGAAATGTTTAATAATCTCAGCGTTTCCAGTTGATGTAACACCCACAACATAGACATCCTCTCTATTAACACGATATGCTTGAATATAGTAGTTATGAGGTTTTGTGCTCAATCCAATATTTTGAGGGAGAAGATCTGATAAATCTCCGAAGTTTATAGTAGTTTCTTCTAGCTTCTCCAAAGTTGTAATTTCAACTTTTTGAGCAATAAGTTCTATTGCCATAGATGTTGCTCCTTTGATATCTATAGACACAAGTTGTTTCCTCTGAAAAAGCTTGCGAAGCTTCTTGCCTAGGCCTATCCACCCATCAATACCATCGTTGATTTCTGCACCTAGTTTCAGCACCCTCAGGCCGATATCCAGGATAAGTAGTAAAACTATCAAATCCGCTCCTGGACCTATATTGATACATTGTGCGTCACAGATACCGTTTAATTCCGTTCTCTTTTCTATTTCTTTCTTATCTTCGGCTGAAACTTCAAGAGTTTCATCACAAGGAAGACCCTCACAAATACTAAGATTCAATAAGATTTCCATAAGTTTTGCTCATAAGATGTTATACCATATTTTTAGCAATATCTAATGCTACTGCAAAGTTAATATTTTTTCAATTCCTATATATCGATACAACTATAATTTTGACCAATAAGCCCCAATAAGCCCAAAACCACATAAAACAAAAAAAAGAGAAGAACTCTCGTTCTTCTCTTCTGTACCCCCTCAGGGGCTCGAACTGCGAAGCAGTGGCGCGGATACCACATAAAAAACGCGCAGACCATAGGTCGAGCAATAAATCACTATCATATCCGCGCAACCCTTATTATGTGAGTAGCTCTGAGGTGGAGAACTCAATGCAAATAGCGACTATCTGCCTCAGCAGATATAACAAGAGCATTAGTGGCTATGGGCTTGCACATAAGCCAACTGATGCTATTATTATAATGAGCAGTCTAAACTGCTCATCGCTATTTGCAACAAGCCACAAAAAAAGAGAAGAACTCTCGTTCTTCTCTTTCGTACCCCCTCAGGGGCTCGAACCCTGGACCCCAACATTAAGAGTGTCGTGCTCTACCAACTGAGCTAAAGAGGCATTGCTAACCTTTCGATTGCGAGTGCAAAGATAAGACACTTTTTTGTAACGTGCAAACTTTTTTAATAAAAATTTTCATCTTTTTTTATAATTCATCACAACCAATAATATCAATCCGTTGTTAATCCGCTACTTAGCACAACAGCGAAAACAAAATATTTTTACGCTCTCACCTCACTTTTTTATATACAAAAACCTCTGAAATTGCAATTCCGCCTCGATATCGCCACCGAAACGGCTCGATATTTAGGCACAGCAAAACTCGACATCGCCACAAAAACGGCCCAATATTTGGGTACGTCAGGCCCTTTATTTAGGTAGGTGTGTGCAGAGATTTTTCGGAACAATAGGTCGCCATAGCAAACACATTTCGCGTACAAAAGCGTTTTTTTGTTGGCTAATCAAAGAAAATAGCATATCTTTGCGCGTTCAAAACATAGTTTTGACATAACGACAATAAGCAAACAAAGATAAAGTAATGCTCAGACAAGCAACAGCGGTGCAGTACGAAGCACCCGAAATCAAATGGTTTACAGTAGTGGCGGAGTCCGGCTTTGGCGTCTCAGGCGGCACGCTCGAAGGTGTTGGAGGCGAGAAAGAGGAGACCGATTGGTAGGAGGTACGTTATGAAGAGAGTTTATCTATTTTTACTTGGCATCATCGCCAGCCTCGCGGTAGGTTGTGGCGATATCTACAATCAGGACGTAACCATTGCCCCCACAGGCAAGAGCTACGACAACCTCACAGCATCGTTCGACGAGGCCGACACGCGCGTGTACCTCGAATCGGACCTCTCATTGTCATGGCACAGTGGCGACCTTATCTCGGTGTTCTACGGCAACAACTACAACAACACCTTTACGTTCGACGGCAAGACGGGCGACAAGAGTGGTGAGTTTGCGTTGCAGGGCAACGGTGGCGAGGGCGCAACAACCTTAGAGCGCATATACGCTCTATACCCCTATCAGACTACGGCAGCCATCTCGGAGCACGGCATAATAGCCTTCAACATGCCCGCGACGCAGAGCTACGCCGAGCGTTCGTTCCCGCGCGACGGAAATATTATGGTGGCTGTGACATCAAGCCGCACCGATGGCAAGCTCTCGTTCCGCAACGCTGTGGGATACTTCAAGTTGAAGCTCTACGGCGAGGGCACGGTAAAGAGCATCGTGGTTAAGGGTAACAACAACGAGAAGATTGCCGGCGCAGCAACCCTCACGGCGACCTACAACGACATACCCACTGTGGCGATGTCTTCGGATGCCACCACGAGCATAACCCTCGACTGTGGCGAGGGCGTAGCACTCGGCAGCGACAAGAGCAGTGCCACGGAGTTCATCATGGCCATACCCGAGATAACCTTCAACGAGGGTATCAGCATCACCGTTACCGACACACAGGGCAACACCTTCACCAAGACGACGAAGAACGCGGTAGCCATCGAGCGCAACTACATCAAGCCTATGGCTGCGTTGCTCGTAGAGTTCGCGAGTGCGACACCCAAGCCCGCATCGAACGAGATATGGTACACCACAACGGATGGCAAGCAGCTATCGCTCGATGCCAGCAGATTTGGTGCCGGCAGCCTCAGTCAGACGCAGCGTGAGGATGGCGTATGGGTCATCACCTTCGATAAGGATCTTACTCAGCTTGGTGTCACGGGTTCATGGATTGGAGCATTTGAGAGTCAGAAGACGCTGACAAGCGTCGTACTCCCCGATAGCATCACCAGAATTGAGCCTTACACATTCTTAGGCTGCTCGGCCCTCGAAAGCGTAACGCTACCTGCAAATTTGGAGTTTATTGGCGGTCAGGCATTTTACAACACAAAGCTGCAATCGATAGACCTTCCTGCGAGCCTCACGGAGATTGGCTACAAGGCCTTCGACAGTTGTAACTCTTTGACCGAGGTGAAGGTTCATGCCACAACACCTCCGACACTCGGAAACTACATATTCTCTCGATACATCGACCTATATGTTCCCGAGGGTACTATCAATGCGTACAAGAGCAGCTCGTGGTGGAACTATATTAACGAGATCGAGGAGTTCGTAGACGAGGAGCCCACGACACCCGAGGAGGAGCCTGTATTCAGTATTGACGCCAACGGCAACTATGTTGTCGAGGCTGAGGGTGGCAATATCGAGGTGATGGTTACCACCAACCTTCAATATAGTGTCTCTATCCCCACAGCGGCGCAGTCGTGGATATCGCACACTGCAACACGTGCCGTGCGCAACGAGACCGTAGTACTCAGCATTGCGCAGAACCAGAGCACAGAGGAGCGTTCGGCCGTGGTTACACTCCATGCCGACAACGGCACTTCAATCGAGGTTAGCATCATACAGAAGGGCTATATCGAGGAGGAGGAGACCATCTTTGAGATTGGCGCAAATGGCGAGTATATCGTCGAGGCTAATGGCGGCAATGTTGAGATTAGTGTCATCACCAACACACAATATAGTGTAAGCATACCCTCGGCGGCGCAGGCGTGGATATCGCACATCGCGACACGCGCCATACGTAACGAGACCATTGTGCTCAGCATTGCGCAGAACCAGAGCACAGAGGAGCGTTCGGCCGTGGTTACACTCCACGCCGACAACGGCACAACAAATAGCGTTACCATCATTCAGAGGGGTGTTACGGCTGTTGTGCCCGATGCAGGCAATGTTATCCGCTACACCACCACCGATGGCAATAAACTTAACTTGTCGAATAATGCGTTCAATGCCTCTATTGCATCACACACGAAGGTTGGCGACGAGTGGGTCATTACATTTAATGGCACCGTTACGGCCATTAATGCCGATGCATTCCTTAATCAGAGGAGTTTGTCGAGCATCGTACTACCCGATAGCATCACGCTTATCGACGATTACGCCTTCTACTCGTGCAAAAACCTCACGGATATCACACTACCCCAGTCGCTCGAAACTATCGGCGAGTGTGCTATCTACGAGTGTGCTATAACGACGTTGACCATCCCTGCCTCTGTGAAGACTATCGAGGCCGGTGCAGCTCTCGAATGTCCTAACCTCAGCACGGTGACTGTCGAGGCTACAAATCCTCCGTCGCTTGGCCAATGGGCATTCCCCGACGATGTAAGCATCAATGTTCCCGAGGCATCGTTAATGCTCTATCAGCGCGACACGGAGTGGTCGAAATATATGCTTAATGGCACTATAATCGAATCGGGCGGCTCAGGCTCGTCGGGTGCGAGCGACTATGTGTCGACCGACTACTCTGAGCACGGCAAGATTGTAACATTGCAGAGCCATAAAGAGGGCGCAGGTATTCCTATATTTATTATGGGTGATGGTTACTCGGACCGCCAGATGGAGCTCTATGAGTACGACATGAACCGCGCCATGGAGGTATTTTTCAGCGAGGAGCCCTACACATCATTCCGCGACCTATTCGACATCTACATGGTAAAACTCGTATCGAAGCATGAGGGTTGGGTTGAGAACGATGAGTATGGCGACACGGCGTTGAATTGCTATTTCAGCGGTAGTGACGGACGCAGCATCAGTGGCGACACAGGCACTGTATATAGTTACGTACAGCAGGTCGTAGGTGAGAATAAACTTGACGATACGCTATCTATCGTAATCATGAACAGCAATGTCTATGGTGGTACCTGCCACATGTCATCGCCCTACTATTGCGACGCGAATGACTACAGCTGTGGCAAGGCATGCTGCTTCTTCCCGTTGTGTGGCAACGACCAGACCTTTGCAGGCTTATTGCTACATGAGGCCTGCGGACACGGCTTTGCCAAGCTCGGCGACGAGTACTTCCCCGAGACCAATAGCGAGGACTGGATAAACAACTATTACTACTACCTATGCAAAGATTTGGAGCAGTACGGTTGGTACAAGAATGTCGACGTTGTATTGAACGGTGATACCCTCGACGAGACAAACGTCAAGTGGCGACACTTTATCAACGACTCGCGCTACGACAACGAGGATGTTGGCGTATATGAGGGCTCCTACACATTTGCCAGAGGAGCATACCGCTCGTCGGACAACAGCATCATGCGCCACAACACCGGAGGCTTCAACGCACCATCGCGCGAGGCTATCTACTACCGTATCCACAAGTTGGCGTACGGCGATAATTGGGTCTACAACTTCGAAGACTTTGTGACGTGGGATGCCAAGAATCGAAATAAGACATCGACCGCGGCGTCAATTTACAGCAAGAGCCTCGTGATAACGGATATGCCGCACGTAAGCCCCGTTATCCACAGATAGCAACACCGACATACCAAAACAGAAGAGGGTGTCCAACAAAGTGAAGTTGGACACCCTCTTCTGTTTAAGGATTGTACACCCTATCTCTTCAAATCACTATTCCACTCGTTGCCGCCATCCGTGTAGAATACGGGTCTATGGCCGGCTACGGCCTTCATCGCGAGATAACACTCATAGAGGGCTATGCCATTGGCACTATTGTCAGCGAGGTAGTAGGCTACAACCGACGGATGACGCTTAGTGTTATGCACCATCTGCACACCGCGCTCCACATAGTCGGCCACCCAGCGAGGGTTGTTCGAGGGGTTGCCACCACGTCGGCGCGACATACCCGACTTCGACGAGTTGATAGGTGCGGTGAGGGCTACGAAGAGACCCTGCTCGTCGCAGTAGTCGAGAATATCGTCGCTCACATATCCCGCCTTAAAGCGTATGGCACGCACACCGCCTCTAACCTTAGACTCTACATCGGCGAGGGTTGCTGTGGCCTCCATATCACACCACACGAGGCTCTCCACCCCACCGTTTACCTCAAACTCGCCATCGCGATACTGCACATCGCGCAGCATGACGGGCACAACGTAGAACTCCACATCGCGTCCCGCGATACGGTTTTTCAGGTGCAAGTCGATACGAGGGTTACGCTCCCTTGTCCAAAGAAGCGTATCGGCCATGGGCGCACCAAAACGCATGGTGTCGACACCATGCATGCCGAGTACCACATCGCGATGACCTCCCGAAAGGCGCACCGTGTCGTTGAGCATGAGTTCGTAGTATATGCGCGATGTCTTCTGGCCGAGGGTCTGGTTGTGCATAACAACACCAAAGTCTACATTCACAGTCTTACCCACGCCAAGCGACGTACGATAGTATATATCGCGTACGCGCACGCGAGGCTGCGAGAGCACATACACGCGAGGTTGCGCCGCAGAGTGTGCGAAGCACTCTATGGCGGCGACACTCTCGGTGGGCAACAGACGCAGCATCACGCTGTTTTTATCTTCGCGCGCGAGTTTCGTGATGTTGTACTCAGCATCGGCAAAGCCGTTATTCGAGGCTCCGGCACGCTTACCGTTCACCCACACCTCGTAGGGCTGTCCCGCACCCTCAACACGCAGGAATACCTGACGCTCGACCCACGAGAAGGGGTATGTAAACTCGCCAAGCAGTGCACCCTCGGCATCCCTCGTCCACTCGACGATGGGTTGCATGTAGCGTTGCTTGCTCAGCTGTCTCTCGGCAGCTGCCGCATCCGTCGCATAGGGAATAAGGCGTGTACGATGCAGGTCGACACCCTCGGAGGGTGTTTGAGGGGACTGCGCCACGGCAACACCCGCGGTTGCGAGGAGCATGCTTAGGGTTATGCTAAATCTTGACATAGCGTTACTTTTGACGGTTCTTATACGAAGGACGGCTGTTGCGCCACTCCTCAACTTCGGGCGTCAGCAGGTCGAGACGATCCACCCAGCGGCGATTTTCAACAAGACGACGTCGCTCATAGTTGATACGCTCGGTGATGGGGAACGTGGGCTTACGACGCTTGGCGATGCGCTCACGCTGCGTAGGACGTATGACGCGGTCGATGATGGTTGCTCGCTCGGGGCGCAACGTATCGCACCACCTGAAATCGGGGAGTCGCAACGCCTGATCCTCGGGAATCATAGCCAGAGGGTACAACACATAGTCGGGATTTTGGCGATATGTAATCTTATCCATCTGGCCATCCTCCAAGTAGAATGTTATGCCCGAACTCTCGATATACATCATGCTCGTAACCTTCGTAGAGTCGTTCTCGTCCTGCATGTAGTATATCGTCTGGGCGTTGCCATCGACATCGTTGCGGTAGACCTGGCCATCGCGGAAGCGCGCCACCATATCCTTGCCCTTAACCTGATTGTAGTACATCGTATCTATCTGTGCACCAAGTATCGGATCGCCCATGAAGTGCGCCTGAGTAATCTTCTGATGGGCCGTGTGTATGGCCATCGAGTCCGAGGTTATCTGATTCTTCTTGTTCCACAGTACGGGGTCGATATATAGGCGTATTATCGAGTCGGTATTGAGCGCGACGAGCGAATCGGCACGCATCTGCGAGTCGGAGCGGAACATGCGCACATTGCGGTAGGCCTTAATCATCTTATAGACGCTGTCAGCAGGTATCACGGGCTCCAAAAGTGTCGAGTCGAGCAACATAGAGTCCTGCGCTAACGTGTCGGCGAGGCTGTCGCGAGCAATGGTGTCGAGCACGTCGCGCGACGATAGCAGCGTGTCGCGCAGGGTACTATCCTGCGCTATCGTGTCGAGCGTATAATCCTCGCCCGTGTACTCCCTACCTCGGCGCAGGGCGCGAGCCTTAGCCTTATCAATCTTCTTGCGACGACGCTCCTCGGCCTTCTGCTTTACACGCTCCATGCGCGCCTTCTCCTCGTCGGCAAGACGTGCACTATTGGCCTTACGGCGCGCGATGATGGTATCAATCTTTATGTCGAGCAGCGAATCGCGTATCTTGCGTATAGAGTCGCGTCGTGCCTGCTTTATGGCCTTCAAAGAGTCGCGCACGGCACGTTTCTGCGCGCGGAGCGTATCGCGCTCGGCCTTACGCTGCAGCTTGGCACGATAGCGCAACTGCTTGGCCGTGTACTGCACCGTATCTATCGACAGGGTGTCCGAACGCAGGCTATCCGCAACAACAAGGCTGCTGTCGCGTGGCGATATAGGCTTCGCAGCGAGGCTGTCGCCATGCTCTCTCGCGTGATGTCGCTCGGTGCGTGCCGTAGTATCCTTCGACGGACGCTCACCGTGGCTCACACTATCACGCGCACCACGCTCCATAGCCCCACGCTCCACCGAGAGCGAGTCGCTCTTCGAGCGAGGCAGTTCGCCCACCGCATCATCCGCTCTACTATCATCCTTAGGGCCATCCACCGCAAGGCTATCTACGGCCATGCTATCGGCCATAGGCTCAGGCTGGGGTGCTGCCGAGATGGTAAACATCCACAGCGTATCGGCCGCAAGGAAGATAGAGTCGGCCTGCTCAGAGTCGTAGTTGATAAGCGAGGGACGCCCCGTGAAGAAGGCGTTACCCGGCTCCTTCCACCACTCGCCATAGTCCGCGAAGCCGAGAACACGCTCGGTGGTGTCGTCCACTTGCAGGTTACGACGACCTATGATATGTCCGTCGGTACGGTAGTATTCGAGCGTGTCGCCCCATATCTCACGCTCAGGGGTGAGGATATAGGCGTTGCGCTTCAAGTGGTGCAAATCGAGACTCTTGGTGTACTCGCCATCATCGGCATAGAGGTACTCCTCCTTATCGTTCCATATATTCGTATTTGTGAAGTATTGGGCATCCTCGCTCTCGGTATTGAAGATTACCGAGTCGCCAATGATGAGGTACGTCTCGTCGCGCATCTGCACATTCTTCACTGCCGTGAGGTCGTGCGTACGTGTGTTGTAGATGCCTCGCTCGGACTCCACAAGGTTGCTACCCTTCTCCACATAGCATCCGCCCGAGAACTCGCCCACCTCGTCGATAGTATCGAACGAGCAGTTGTAGGTGTACATCACAGCCTCGCCGTCGACAATCTTAACGATATCGGAGAAGACCTTAGCCTTGCCGTTTATATGGTTGTACTCGGCACGGTCGCCGTAGACGTATGTCGTATTTTGGTTTATGAGCACATGGCCGAAGCACTCGAAACTCTGATTTGAGTAGCGCACGGCACTATCGGCCAAGATAACGGCTCCGTTGTGATGTGCTGCGAAGTTACCCACGAGGATGAAGATTGTCGAGTCGCCATTATCTATGAGGTACGAGTCGTCGGCAATCATATCCACCACACGCTTGTCGGCCGTCTTTGCACGCTTCGTAGGCGACACTTCGGCGGGCACGACGGCCTCACTCTCCGAGGTGCGGTACATGGTATACATACGGCCACTCGCGGCATAGATAAACGCCACGAGCACAAACGCAATCACTACAATAGAACCAATCTTTTGACGCATAGCCCGCTACTTTATCCAATTCTTGTTTACGAACTCGTCGCTGCGGTACTCGGGGTCGATGTAGACATACATGCCGTCAATCTTCTCGCTAAGCCACCTCTGGAAGACCTTCTCCTGCTTCTCTGTAAGGGCCATCTCCTCCAAACGTATGTAGTCCTCTTCGAGCGATGCCGTGTGCGCAGGGATAATCTCCACGAGCTTGACAATCTTACTCATCTGGTTACCCATGAGGTCGGTGGTCTGGAACGAGTCCGACACCTCGCCCACTTTGAGGCGCATGAGTGCCGCATAGTCCTCCAACGACTTACCACCCTGCAAACCGAAGTCCTCTTTGAGGAAGCGTGTAGCCGTCATACGCGCACCGTCGTAGACACCCTGACGCTCCAAGATGTCGTGGTTCGAGACAATACCGCCATTCTGCTTCGATGAGGCATCGTCCGAGAAACGCAGTGCCGCATCCTCAAATGTTATGGAGTCGAGACGTATGAGGTTGGCGATGCTATCCAACTCGCGCGCGGGCTGCAACAGCTCCTCGCGTGTGAAGGTCGGACGTATGACGATATGGCGACAGTGATAGAGGTCGCCCTTTTTGTCTATGAGCTCGATGATGTGGAAGCCGAACTCCGTCTCCACAATCTCCGACACCTGGCCGGGTTTCAACTTCTCCAACGCATCGGCAAAGGGCTTCACAAAGGCCGACGAGGGCATAGGCTCCATCTCGCCACCATGCAGGGCCGAGCCATCGACAGAGTACATACGCGCCAATACCGAAAACTTGGTCTTTCCCGTGATAACACGCTCACGCATATCGAGCAGACGCTCCTTCGTGCGCTGCTGCGCCTCCTTCAACGACGAGGGAAACTTCGTGATTTGAGCATATACATACTGCTCGCCAATGACGGGCAGACTATCCTTGTCTATGCGGTTGTAGAATCGCTCCACCTCGCCTGGCACCACCGTAACACGGCTAACCACCTCGCCCTGCATCGACTGCGCGTAGGTCTGCTCCTCGTATCTCTGGCGCAACATCTCGCGATAGGTGAATATGGGCATGTGCTCCTTAGCCTCCAATGCCGGAATACCGCCCTCCTGCTCGATGAGTGCTTGGAGATATGTCTCGATACGTGCCGACACATCAGAGGTGTTGACCTCAATAGAGTCTATGAGAGCCTGGTTGTAGAGCAACTTCTGCTGCATGAGGGCCTCCAACGCCTCGTTCATGGGGTCGCGGTCGGAGGTGTAGCCCATCTGTCTGCGCTGCTCGACGAGCTCCTTGGCGTATGCCGCAACATCGGAGTGGAGAATAGACGAGCCACCGACAACGGCGACAACCTTATCGAGCATCACCTGACGACGCTGCTGCGCCGTGGCAAAGTTGCACACAAGAAGTGTAGCGGCAATGGCCGCAATAAATGTTTTTCGTATCATAGTTTTCATTCGTTACATTACTTTTCGGCCGCATCCGCGCCATCCTCCGAAACGGCTACCTGCTCCTCCTCGATTATCTCCTCCTCGATTATCTCCTCGTCGGCGATAACGTCGCCACTGACAACCCTCACCTCGGGCACATAGTACATAGACTTCATGAGCACCGTATCCGAAATATCGACACGACCACCCTCAACAGCCTCCTGGCGCAGCTCCAACTCGTAGTTACGCACAATCTCGGCACGACGCTCGGAGTAGAGACGTCGACATATATCCTCGCGCACCGACTCCAAAGGTGCAACATCGCCCTTACGCGCCACATCGAGGATTATGAAGTAGAAGGTAGACTCGACGCCCGACATCTGCTGCACACCGCTGCGCGTGAGCAGAACATCGTAGCTGCTCGAACGCTCGGTAGGCAGGTTGCTCAAAAAGTCGGAGTACGACACCCACTCGCCACTCATATCCGTGAGCACGAGGCCATGCTTCTCGACCAATGCCTGTAACTCCGCTATGCCGTTGTCGCGCACCTCGTTGAGTGCTGTGAGCATCGTCTGTTTGTTGCGGAAGGTGTTGGGCACCTTAACCACTACGCCACGCACCTTGTGGTGGTCGAGGCGGAACGAGGCGGCATTGGCGCGATAGTGCGAGGCTATCTGTTGGTCAGTGATTTCGAGGTTTATGGCCTGGTCGACATAGTATTGGTCGAGACGTCGCATGATAAGCGACTGACGGTAGTCCTCAACCAAACGCTCCACATCCTCGTACGAGGCTGCCAGCACCTTCTCGGCACGGCGCAGTTTCAAGCGGTTGAGCACCCAATTATCGATATACATTCGAGAGAATGTTACGCTATCGGCCTCGCTCAGCCCCGAGGGCATATCGCGGCGCAACTCCTCCCGTGTAAGATGCTGGCCATCGACGGTGGCCACAATCGAGCTACGCATGCTGTCATCTGCCGCGGCATTGTCATTCGACATACATCCCGCGAGCGATAGTAGTGCAGCAGCAAAAATTATGTATCCAAGTTTTCGCATCATCCGACAAAGATATGATTTTTTACTGAAAGTAACGCATCTTGGCGGAAGAATATTTTATCGGGCCACAAATTTTAATAAAATTTGGCCAAAACGAAGAGGAAAGTGAAAGGTGAAAACGGCGCGCAGACTTTATTAGGTAGTGATAGGTAGTGGTGGGTAGTGGTGGGTAGCGGTAGGGAGCGCGCCAAAAACTCGCCTACAACTACCCACTCCTACCCACAGCTACCCACAACTACCCATTGGCGCGCTATAATTATCGGCCGCGACGTCCCATTATCCCATTGTCCCACTGTCCCATAGTCCAAAAAGAAAGACAACGAGACAATGAGACAACGAGAAAGTTTTTATGTCGGCCGCGACGTCCCATCATCCCACTGTCCCATAGTCCCATAGTCCAAAAAAAATATGTAGCCGCAAGTAGCGCAAAAAAAACTTTCACAACTACCTACGGCTACCTATCGGCGAGCTATTTACTTCTCGGCATCATCCCACTGAGAATAGGGATAGGCTCTGAGGTGCGAATTATAGAAGCGTCGCTGCCCCGTAACCTCCTCGCCAAGCCATGAGGGACGGGCATACTTCTCGTCGGGAGACGAAAGCTCCACCTCGGCAATTACGAGTCCCTCGTTATGGCCCAAAAACTCGTCAACCTCGAACGTATGGCCCTCGAAATCAATATAGTATCGCTGCTTATCAATGAGCGCGCCCTCGGCCAAGGTGAGCAGTTCGAGAGCCTCCTGCAACTCTATGGCCTTCTCCCACTCGAAGCGCGAGAGACCACCATCGCGCGACGGGCCCTTGATAGTCAGCCAGGCACTCTGGTCGCTTATGCGCACACGGACGGTACGACGCCCTGAGGCGATATATCCCTGCACCAGATGTGTCGAGCGGTGGGCGAGATGCTTGAACTCGCCCACAACACGAAACTTACGCTCTATCTCTTGCGCCATACACAAAACCTTGTTTTACTGCTCGGGGGCAAACATAGGATCCCACGAAGGAAGCATTATAGGCTTCTGCTCCAAGAGTTTAAGCGTCTCGGCGGGGATATACTTGCGGTTGACCACAACGCGGAACATATACTCCTCAAACCACTCGTCTGTCATGATAAGGTTGCCCTTATAACCCTTCGTGGGGCCCCAGCTGTTCTCCACCATCCACTTCTTGGCGTTACCCTCAGCATCGAGGTCAACGGCGATAAGCGTCATGGCGTGCGACGAGCCACTTGCAAAGGTGCGCACGCGCTCCTCCTTGTTCATCGGGAAGTCGGTACCCATCAACGACTCATAGTCGAAGCGGTTGATATCCAAGACACCCGCCTCACGGTCGATGAACTTACCCACATCGCACGAGAAGTACATCGCCGTATTATCCTTTATCGAGGCGATAGCCAGGGCCTTAACCTCGTCGATGGGGAGGTTCAGATAGAGCCAATTATCGCCATCGTAGACGTGGCGGTCATACTCTATTTCGTAGACCTTGTGGTACTCGCGCGAGGGGTCGTTCATCACCATAACGAAGTCCTTTTCGAGATCCAAACCACCGAAGTACTCCTCGTAGAACGACTTGGGCGTATATCGCTTTGTCTCAACGATATTGCCCTCCTTATCCTGTCGCGACCACTCAAACTCTGTCGGGGGCACACCAAAGGCACGAACAAGCATCGAGTATATCTCCGTGAGCATCTCCTCTTTGAGGGCTACGGGAGCGCGACGGTCGCGCTGATTGCGCAATTTAAGTCCATACTCGCGTAGTTTGAGTTTCAGGAGGTTAGATATTGCCGACGTATTGTTTGTCTGGTAGTTCTCGGGCATCACCTCGGCAGGCACCACGCCATACTTCATCACCAGATTCGACACACCCGTAAACTGTCCGCCATCGTTGAGCGGATTTTTGAACAACCACTCCACCTGACGATCCTCCATGGGCAGGTGACGTGTGTCGATTACGCCCTGCAAGAAGAGGTTACACTTCTCCAACTGGTCGTAGAAGAAGAGGTAGTTCTGCGAGAACTCCATAGAGGGCAGCCCCTGCTCCTCAATCATCTGCGCGCGCAACACATTGAGACCCGTGAAGAGCCAGCAGCGACCCGACTTCTGCTGGTCGGTGATACCCTTGGTCTTCACACGGTGCGAGAAGTGCGTGTCAATCATCGCGAGGTTATCGGCATTTACGGCCAACTCCGCGATAGAGTTCTTGGCGAGGGCATTGCGTGCCGCCTTCTCGGCCTGCGACGCGGTGTGGCCGCTGCGCAACCTCTGCATCATATCGGCGCTAATACCACCATTATCCTGCTGAGCAACAGCACTTGTCATAATAGCCATAGCAAGTAGAATGTTAATTAGTTTTTTCATCATAAACGGTTTATTTGTTAGTAATATTTCGTTCTACAAAAGCCACTTATCGGCATAGAAGTACAACACCGCCCACATCACAAAGCGACCACCCTTGCCCACGAGCATCCATAGTGCCGAGGGCAGAAAACGGGCCTTGAAGAAGCCGAGGACAATGGCGAAGATATCGCCTACGAAGGGTAGCCACGTGAGCAGTGCGAGCCATGCGCCCCACCTCTTCACAGCACCTTGATACTTGTCGATAGTCTCGCGCTTAACCCTAAACCACCTTTCGAGCCACTCCGTTTTTCCGAGCCACCCTATCCAATACGAGGTGAGACCTCCGAGCCAGTTACCCACCGTGGCGACGATAATCGTCGTTAGGGGCACACCGCCCAAAGCCAACATACCCACCACCAGGACGTCGGAGCTGAACGGCACCACCGTAGCCGCAAGAAACGACCCGATGAAGAGGCCTAAATATCCATATTCGAGGAGTGCTTCCATACCATTTTATACGATGGCAAAGATAATACTTTTTATCGTCTCGGAGGGCCATATCGAAGAAAATGACGCATCGGCGTTATTTTTTTATGTTTTGAGTGATAAAATTACCAAATTTTAACTACTTTTGTTGATGATTACGCGCGTTAAGCAACGTGGTCGCCAAGCAAACAAGAGGATTATAACCTGAAAATATAACTAACGTAAAGTAAATCAATGAAGCGCATTTTGGTTTTGGGTGCCGGTGGTCAGATTGGATCTGAGTTGGTACCGTATCTGCGATCAATCTACGGTGCATCGAATATCGTTGCTACCGATGTTAAACACAATGCTGTATTGGCTGATGCCGGCCCGTTCGAGTCGTTGGATGCTCTGGATGCCAAGAGCTACGCCGAGCTTGTCGAGAAGTACAAGATTGACTCTATCTTCAACCTCGTAGCACTTCTGTCGGCTACCGGCGAGAAGAATCCTCAGCTCGCCATGCGTATCAACATGGGTGCCTTGGAGAACTCGTTGGAGATTGCACGCGAGAAGAATTGCGCAGTATTTACGCCCAGCTCTATCGGTGCTTTTGGTGGCGACTTCCCCCGCGACAAGACTCCCCAGGATACCGTGATGCAGCCCAACACCATCTACGGTGTATGCAAGGTTACCGGCGAGTTGCTCTCGAACTACTACCACACACGCTTCGGCGTTGATACACGTTCGGTACGCTTCCCCGGTATCATCTCTAACGTAACACTCCCCGGTGGCGGTACTACCGACTACGCTGTGGAGATCTACTACGAGGCTGTCAAGGGCAACAAGTTTATCTGTAACATTGCGCCTGACGTATACATGGATATGATGTACATGCCCGACGCATTGCGTGCTACGGTAGAGCTCATGGAGGCTGACCCCGCAAAGCTCAAGCACCGCAACTCGTTCAACATCGCAGCCATGAGCTTCACTCCCGAGATTATCCGCGAGGTTGTTGAGCGTCACGTTCCCGGCTTCCAGATGGAGTACAACGTAGACCCCGTGAAGGATCAGATTTCGCGTAGCTGGCCCAACTCGTTGGACGACACTTGCGCACGCGAGGAGTGGGGATGGAAGCCCCAGTGGGACCTCGAATCAATGACTGTTGATATGTTGGAGGCCGTACGCCGCAAGCTATAATTTAGTGCGATAGTCGCCCCGCGCGACACGCAAACAGACTATCACCCCGCGCGAAGAGCATGTAGAGTGCACTTCACGCGGGGTGGTGTTTTTTTTTGGGGGGGGGTGTTCTTAGACTGTGGGACGATGGGACTGTGGGACGATGGGACGACTCGGCCGACGAAAAAACTTTCTCATTGTCTCGTTGTCTCATTGTCCCATTGTCTCGTTGTCCCATTGTCTCATTGTCTCATTGTCTTTCTTTTTGGACTATGGGACTATGAGACGATGGGACGTCGCGGCCGACAAATAAACACAACGTCGCAGACACCTCACTTTTCCGTTTTCACTTTTCACCTTTCACTTTATCACATCTCGGACGCGACATCATTTTTTCGTCCTTTGCGGAACAACGACACGAAAAATTTCGTAACTTTGTGTGTATTTACATTCACCCAAACATCGAAGATTATGAGCGAGAAGTATGCAGCTCAGATTAACAGTAGCGTCGATGACCTCTTCGCATACATGGCCGAACGCTACACCGAGAGCGAGATGTCGCGCGTAAAGGAGGCTTACACCTTAGCACGCGAGGCGCACAGCAACCAGCGTCGCAAGAGCGGCGAGCCCTATATCATCCACCCCATTGCCGTAGCCACAATTGTTGCCGAGGAGCTCGAGCTCGGCGACAACCCCGTAATATCGGCCTTCCTGCACGACGTGGTGGAGGATACCGACTACACCATCGAGGATATACGCGACCGCTTTGGCGACGACGTAGCCTTCCTCGTGGGCAGCGTAACAAAGCAGAAGAAGGAGAAGTATCAGCACTCCAAGCAGGTGGACAACTACCGCCAAATGCTCGAATCGGTACACTACGACATACGCGCACTGCTCATAAAGCTTGCCGACCGTCTGCACAACATGCGCACGCTCGACAGCATGCGCGCCGACAAGCAGATGAAGATTGCCGGCGAGACAGACTACTTCTATGCACCTCTGGCCAACCGTCTCGGCCTCTATCACATCAAGACTGAGCTCGAAAACCTCTCGTTCCGCTATCGCTGTCCGCGCGAGTACGCCCTCATGGAGAGCATGCTCGAGGAGGAGCGTCGCTTAGACCGTCCGCGCTTGGAGCGTTTCACGACAAAGATTGCCCAGCTCCTCGAAGCCGCAGGCGTAGATGCACGCACCGAGATACGCTACCGCAAGCCGTACAGCGTATGGCGCAAGATGCAGGCAAAGGGCAGCGACCTGCGCCATGTCGACGGCAAGCACTACATACGCATCATCTACCCGAACAACGCCAAGTGGTCGGAGAAGAGCATGAGCCTACACATATACTCTATCCTCACCGACGTATTCAAGGAGAGCCCCGGCAGCGTGTCGAACTACATCGACGCACCCAAGGAGAATGGCTACCAGAGCTTCCACGTCAAGCTCCTCAGCGAGCAGGGCCTATGGGAGGAGATACACATCTCCTCGGAGCGCATGGTGCGCAACTCGCGCCTCGGATGTGCTGCCGAGCGCACGGAGGAGAACGTAACATCGTGGCTCAACAAGTTTAAGTCCATATTGCAGGATGTCGCCGAGGATAACCACGAGATGGAGTTCATGGATGGCGTAACCTCGACATTCTACAACGACGACATCATGGTCTTCACGCCCAAGGGTCGTGGCGTGATACTCCCCAAGGGTGCCTCAGCCCTCGACTTCGCCTTCGAGATACACAGCGAGGTGGGCGAGAAGGCTGTATATGCGCGCATAAACGGAAAGCTGATGTCCGTATGCACCATACTCAAACGTGGCGACTGCGTAGAGATAGGCACCGCCGACGATGCTCACCCCGAGCCCGAATGGATAAACCACGTATCGACATACCGCGCCAAGCGATACCTTCGCACCTACTTTGCCAACAGACCGCGCTTGGAGTATGAGCGTTGTGAGCACTGCCACCCGCTACCCGGCGACGAGGTTGTAGGCTTCGAGGGCAGCGACGGCACAATCACACTGCACAAGCGCGACTGCACAACGGCCATACGCTTGGCATCACAGCATGGCGACTCCATTACGCATGTAAACTTCGAGGAGAACACCCAATTCTTATATCCCGTGCGCATACGCATACGAGGTATCGACCGCTACCACCTCATGAGCGACCTCATTGACTGCATCACCGACCGTCTGCACCTCTCGATGTTGAGCCTTGCAACGGAGAATATCGACCGCATAGCCATCTGTACCATCGACTTCGAGGTACACTCTGCCGCCGAGCTGCAAACAGCCATGGAGAGCATCGCCGCCATCGACGGCATCGACGAGGTTACGCGCCTCAACTTAGCAAAATAGCCATACGTCAGCGGTCTTAGAGTTAGCAAGTTAAGAGATGTGCGTGGGCCATGACTACGACCGACAACATATCCGTTCGTAACGGTGGACTGCCCCCGCGTGAGCGCGTGTGGGCAATGCTCGCCATAGCCTTTGGCGTGGGCACGTCGGTCATCAATGGCACCATCGTAAATGTCGCACTGCCGACCATGAGTGCCGATATGGGCATTACGTCGGCCGAGTCGGTATGGGCCGTAAATAGCTTTCAGATAGCGACAATCATGTCGTTGCTGATATTCTCGTCGCTCGGCGAGCGCACAAGTTATCGACGTGTATATGTCTTTGGACTCGCACTCTTCCTCGTCGCCTCGCTCGGCTGTGCGCTGAGTCGCGACTTCACGACGCTTGTCATCTTTCGCGCCCTGTCGGGTATTGCCGCGGCGGCGGTAACGAGCATCAACACCACGCTCATACGCATCATCTACCCCACACACCGTCTCGCACGCGGCATGAGCCTCAATGCCACCATCGTCGCCCTCTCGTCGGTTGCCGGGCCCTCGATGGCCTCGGCAATACTTGCCGTAGCGGAGTGGCCATGGCTCTTCGCTGCGAACATACCCCTCACCGCCATTGCCGCATGGCTCAGCGTGCGTTTTCTGCCCAACAATACGGTGCAGAGCAACCGCCCCCAGCCAAAGAGCATGGACTGCGTGCTCAACGCACTAACCTTCGGACTTCTCATACTTAGCGTCGAGGCCTTCTCGCACAATGCTGCGGGGTGGCTCATCATGGCGACCATCGTCTCGTTTATCCTCGTCGGCACACTCTACATAGGTCGTCAGCGTCGTGCCGCAGCACCCCTACTACCCTTAGACCTCCTCTCGATACCCATCTTCACGCTCTCGATACTCACCTCCATCTACTCCTTCACGGCGCAGATGCTCGCCATGGTGTCGCTACCCTTCATCCTGCAACACAACGCAGGATATAGCGACGTCGAGACAGGTATGCTTCTTACGGCATGGCCCCTCATAATCATGGTCGTAGCACCCATCGCGGGACGCCTTGTCGAGCGTGTGCATGCCGGTATCCTCGGCCTCACGGGACTCACAACGATGTCCATAGGGTTGCTGCTGCTCGGACTCCTCGCGAGCGACGCCTCGACCGTTGATGTGGTATGGCGTCTGCTGCTGTGCGGTGCCGGCTTCGGCATCTTCCAGTCGCCCAACAACGCTATAATGATAGCCTCCTCGCCACCCTCACGCAGTGGCTCGGCAAGCGGCATGCTCGCCACGGCGCGCCTCGTGGGGCAGAGCATGGGTGCCGCCCTGGTAGCCCTCATATTCAACCTTGCCGAGGGCCAGACCACATCCGCACCACTATACGTGGCAGCAGCCTTCGCGGCGGCGGGAGCCCTGCTCTCGGCATCGCGCATACGCCTACCTCTACCCGAGATATTACGCCACAAGTAGCATTTTTGAAAGTTACCACTCCGCATACCGAAATATTTTTATATCTTTGCCCTTAGATAGCACAATATTAACCGATTTTATATCAACGACTAAAACATATTAATACATGAAACGATGTCTACTTTTGGCCGTATGCGCCATCATGGGCCTCAGCCTGATGACCGCATGCGAGAGTCCTCAACCTGAGCCTACGCCACAGCCTAAGCCCAACGAGACGCCGAGCATAACGACAGACTTCAAATTCGACAACATACGCGTGATGGATGTCGGCTTCGTACTTAACATCCTCCCCGAAGATAAGGATATGGAGTATATCATCTTCGTTGATACCAAGAGTTACTTCACCTCGAACAACATCACCGAGCAACAGAGACTCATCTCCGACGACCGTGATTACTTCGAGTCTCAGGCCACGCAGTTCGGCATGGGCCTACACGACTTCCTCTCAAAGGCGGGATGGCTCAAATCGGGCGACTTCATGGATTTGAAGGGTACGAGCCTCACCCCCGACACCGAGTATGTCGTATATTGCTATGGCGTGCGCTTCGAGGGCGACAGCTACGAGGCTATAACCGACGTTAACTACACCATCGTAAGGACCACGACACCCGCAATGTTCGACATCGAGTTCGACGTGGAGTGCAAGACTACGGGCAACGTCGTAGAGTTCAGCATCGACCCCGGCAAGTACAACGGACACTACTACGCCTACTGCTTCACCAACCTACAGAGCGAGTATATCGAGCCGGGCAAGGCCATAAGCGACGAGCAGATTGCCACACTGCGCAACAAGACCTACCGCGACTTCCAGAACTACATCGACAACGAGGAGATGACGCCCGAGGAGTTCTGCATGAAGGGTAAGACTATATTTACACAGCGTCTACAACCCATGGAGTACTACATGATTGCCGTCTTCGCCGTCAACGAGGATAACATCCCGCTGCTCTGCTCAGTACCCACACTCGCCTACTTCGAGACCGACGAGATGTACCTCGCCGAGACGAATATCACATTGGAGGTAAGCAACATCACAAACTACTCTGCCGACTTGGTCATCACCCCCGAGGATATCAACATGCCCTATGTTGCTACGCTCATCCTTGCCGAGGACTTCGATGAGATGCCCGAGGACGAGATTGAGCGCATGCAGCTTATCATCAACCTCTGGGACTACTCTATTCTTAGGGGCGTATGGATGGAGCAGATGCGACCCCTTATCGCCGGCAAAGAGTATGTTATCGTAGCCTTCGGCATCGACAACAAGATGCCCTCGACACACCTCTTCTACGAGCGTTACCGCGCCAAGGAGAAGGCTGATATCGACCTCGAAATTAGCGATATTGTCATCCGCAAGGTCTTCGACGCCGAGGAGATTGTGGCTCTCGACGATTCATACACCCCAATTTTAGAGGAGTGCCAATGTATGGTGCTTACCGAGGCTATCTGCAACCTACCTTGCGACAAATTCTACTATTGGTGGTATTGGGAGGATGAACGCTACGCTTATAGCGACGAGGCATACCTCGAAGATTTCCTCCTCTACGAGCCTACCGGCGCATACCAGCTTATGGGACTGTGGTACGGCAACGAGTACTTCTTCGCAGGCGTTGTCGAGGATGACCAGGAGAACCTCAGCGACATATACTTTGGCGAGCCATTCACCGTATCGCGCGAGGATTGCAGCCCCGCCGAGGAGTTCTTCGACTATGTGGCACGAAGTAGCAACATAGAGGCATCGCGCACCTCGCGCCACACAAGCCTCGTAATACGATAGAGGAATGATACGCTTCGACTCCGACTATATGGCCGGTGCACACCCCGAGGTGCTCGATGCCTTGGTGCGCACCAACTTAGAGCTCACCCCCGGCTACGGAAATGATGTCTACACTGCCGAGGCCCGCGACCTCATACGCGAGGCTACGGGGTGCCCCGATGCCGAGGTACGCTTCTTGGTGGGTGGCACACAGACAAACGCCACCATCATCGACGGACTTCTGTCGCGCCACGAGGGTGTTCTTGCTGCCGAGAGTGGACATATCGCCGTCCACGAGTCGGGAGCCATCGAGGCGTCGGGACACAAGGTGCTCACACTCCCTCACTACGACGGCAAGGTACGCGCCGAGGATGTCGAGGAGTATATCACGACGTTCTACGCCGACCAGACCTACGAGCATATGGTGGCCCCGGGCATGCTCTATATCTCGCATCCCACGGAGTATGGCACAATATATTCGCGCGACGAGCTGCAAACACTCAGCGACACCTGTCATCGCCACAACATACCGCTCTACATCGACGGTGCACGCTTAGGCTATGGTCTTGCGGCCGAGGGCACCGACGTAACACTGCGCGACATCGCCCGCCTCGCCGACGCCTTCTATATCGGTGGCACGAAGGTGGGCACACTCTTTGGCGAAGCCGTAGTCATACCTCGCAAGGGACTTATAAACCACATCTTCCCGCTTATCAAGCAGCATGGTGCACTCTTGGCGAAGGGGCGTCTGCTGGGCGTACAGTTTGGTGTGTTGTTCCGCGACGGACTATATGAACGTATGGGACGCCATGCCGTGGAGCTTGCTCTACGCCTCCGCGAAGCATTTACCGCACGAGGCTATGAGTGTGTCGTGGCATCGCCCACCAACCAGCAGTTCTTCCGTCTGCCAAACGCGGTTATCGACCGTCTACGCGAAGAGGTGTCGTTCGACTATTGGGGCCCACGCGGTAAAGAGGAGAGCGTCGTGCGCTTGGTTACCAGCTGGGCAACAACCCGAGAGGATGTAGATAGGCTGTGCGCACTCGTAAAGGAGATATAAACAAAGTGAAAACTGAAAACTGAAAGGTGAAAAGTAAGGTGCACTTCGCGAGAGATTTATAATATCCCATTGTCAAAAAAAAGCGTAAAGACAATGAGAAAATGAGACTATGAGACTATGCGACGACGCGGCCGACAAATAAACATGCGTCGCAGACACCACACCTTTCCGTTTTCACTTTTCACTTTTCACTTAAAAAGCGTCGCAGACACCTCACCTTTCACTTCAATATCTTGACCAGCGCGGCCACGGCGCGGCCACGATGCGAGATAGCATTTTTGGCCTCTGCCGACATCTCGGCAAAGGTAACATTAGAGCCCTCAGGGATGAAGAGCGGGTCGTAGCCAAAGCCCTCCGTGCCCGACTCCTCGGTGGCGATAACACCTCTCACAATACCCTCCACCTGCTGCTCGACGCCACCACGAATGAGCGATATGACGGTGCGAAAGCGGGCACTGCGATTCTCCTTACCCTGCAACTCGGCAATGAGCTTACGGTTGTTGGCCTTGAAGTCGTGTCCCTCGCCCGCATAACGTGCCGAGCGAACACCGGGACGACCATCCAACGCCTCAACCTCCAAGCCCGTGTCATCGGCAAAGCAGTCGAGACCCGTGCGGTCGTAGACGTAGCGCGCCTTCTGCGAGGCATTCTCCTCCAACGTAGCACCCGTCTCGGGGATATCCTCCGTGATGCCTACCTCACGGAGCGTAACAAGTTCAAAACCATCGCCCAACACGGCCTTTACCTCCGATAGCTTATGGGCATTATTTGTTGCAAAAACAATCTTCATCGTCTTGTCTGTTGTGATATAGCAAAATATGTTGACTAAAATGAGACTGACGCGCCAAAATACGACGCCGAGAAGTATCCCCTTTGTCGACCCACACTAATTGCGGGCAACCTCCAACTCCAAGAGTCGCTGATCCATGACAATCTTGTCGATGATGGTCTTCACGACAACATCAATCTCCGAGCCGTCCGAGTAGTCGGCGGGGCATACATGATTGACGCGGTTGTCGCGGATAAGGTCATTAAGCACGCTGCGCTGACCCTCCTCCTCGGGATTATATACAGCAATGGAGTGGCCACCGAAGTTCTTAACGAGCTTCATGCAGGGGATATCCGTAGTACCGTCGCCAAAGTATATCATGCGCGAGAAGGGCACAGGACGCTTATTCTCCTCCATGAAGCGGTTGACATCGCGCGTATCGAAGACCGACTCGACGCCCTTGTTTATCTTGAATATGAATTGTGTCTTATTCGTGTAATTTACCGCTACGGCGGGCCAATAGGCAATACCATCGACATTGTAGAGGAACGAACAAGCGTATATATTCTTGAACTCATGCGCGATAGCCGTGCCCTCGATAATCTCCTTTAAGCCCGACGAGTTGACGTAGTGCAACACGTTGATACCGCGCTTGTGTCCATACTCGTTGATGCGCTTAAACCACTCCTCGACACCCGCATAGAACTGCACATTACGTCCCGACTCACGAAAGGCCTCGCGCCTGAGCGACAGGCCCTTAGACTGCGCCGCCTGAATCATGCGCGCCATGTAGGTCAGCACCTGGTCGGCATCCTGCTCCTCGGCTAACGTGTTGGCCTCGTGCCAAAATTCGCGATTACTCTTACCTACGGCGGGGATGAAATCATACTCCTGCATGTTGCCCGGGGCGAGTGTGCCGTCGAAGTCGTAGATGAGTGCTACGGTAATATTCTCTTTCATTGTTTCGGTTATTTCGCTGTAAAACAGTTCAAATATACAAAAATTTCACTATTTTTGCAATTAGTTACACGAAATTTATAAAACATCATCACTATGGAGTTCAAAGATGTAGTATTGAAGCGTCGCTCGACACGTCGCTACACAGGACAGAGAGTTGAGCGCGAGAAGCTCGAAGCAGCCATGAAGCTCGCGCTGACAGCCCCATCATCAAAAAATACACGTTCGACACGACTCATGGCCATTACCGACCTCGACAAGGTGCACGCCCTCGCTAAGCTCCGCGACTGGGGTTCCGACCTATTGGAGGGTGCCGGCGCAGCGATTGTCATCCTCGGCGACGAGGAGGCGAGCCCCATGTGGCAGACAAACGCTTCGATTATGGCCACGGTGCTGCAACTCGCACTCGTGAACGAGGGCCTCGCATCGTGCTGGGTGCATGTTGGCGACTACCTAACGCTCAAAGATGAGCCCACAAGCAAGCGCAGCGAGGACTTCGTGAAGGATATCCTCCCCATCCCCGAGGGCTACCGCGTATGGTGTGTTGTAGCCATAGGCTATGCCGACTACACCCCAAAACCGCTTCCCGAATATACAGGTCCCGAGCGTATTCTCTTCGTCGAGTAACGGCCAAGAAGTGAAATATTGCAAGACGAGCGCAGCGAATTTTCGTAATTCGTTGCGCTTTTTCTCATTTTTTTCGTACATTTGTGAGATAATAGACCAATAGGCGAAAAAATAGAACAACAGAGATATATGTACGACGTAATAGTTATCGGCGCAGGTGCCGCAGGACTTATGGCCGCAGGTACGGCAGCAATGAGTGGTCGTCAGGTGCTCCTCATCGAGAAGATGGAGAAGGCCGGACGCAAGATTCGCATCACGGGTAAGGGCCGTTGCAACCTCACTAATGCCCGCCCCGCCGAGGAGTTTATCGAAAAGGTGCGCACCAACCAGGAGTTCTTCTCGGTGGCCTTTGCCGAGTTTAACAACCGCGCCACGATACGCTTTTTCGAGCGCATAGGCGTGAAGTTGGATATCGAGCGTGGCGAACGTGTATTCCCACACAGCGGTAAGGCGTGGGATATAGCCAACGCGCTGGTCGAGTTCTGCGAAGATAAGGGCGTGAAGATCGTGTACAAGACGCGCGTAACCGAGATTATGACCTTCGATGGTAAGGTTACTGGTGTGAAGTATATCAACGCACGCGGCTTTGAGCGTCGCGAGGAGGCCCCTTACGTCATTATCGCCACGGGTGGCGTGAGCTACCCCGCAACAGGCTCTACGGGCGACGGCTACGACTTTGCAGCCTCCGTAGGCCACAACATCGAGCCGGTACGACCCTCGCTCACACCCCTGAGAACGTCGCACCCGCAACGCGAATACCTCAACGGCCTGCTACTCAAAAACGTGGGCGCAAAACTATATATCGACAACGAGCTTCGCCAGGAAGAGTTTGGCGAGTTGGGCTTCTCGGAGCGTGGCATAGAGGGTGCTGTGGCACTGCGTCTCAGTCGCGACGCTGTGGATGCCATCATCGACGAACGCAAGGTGAAGATTGTCGTTGACCTCAAACCGGCACTCGACGAGGAGACGCTCCTCGCACGTATCGACCGCGAGATAGGCGAGATGCAGTCGTCGGAGTTCTTCGCCGAGCTACTGCGCAAACTCGTGCCCAAGCAGCTGGTAGTACCCCTCGCCAAGGAGGTGGACTTCCACTCGAAGACCTACGTCGGTAAGCTCACCGAGGCCGAGAAGATGCGCTTGGTGAAGATATTGAAGGGCATGGTATTCCCCATCACCGATTATGCTCCCTTCGAGAATGCTATCGTCACGGCGGGTGGCGTGTCGTGCGACGAGGTAAACCGCTATACGATGGAGTCGACGCTCATCAAGGGTCTATACTTTGCGGGCGAGGTACTCGACATAGACGCCAACACCGGAGGCTACAACATGCAGATAGCCTTCTCGACAGGCCGCCTTGCAGGACAACTTAAAAAGTAGTAAGATATGAAACGCTCGGGACGAACACTCAAACAGCGACTCTATGGTCTGAAACATCTTGCTTCGAGACTACGTCGCGCACGCTATTTTCGTGGTCATGGTGTACACTCGCCATACGTCTATAACATTGTGCGCCAGGTGTTCATGTCCTCGAAGTTTATCGGCGACGACCGCACGCTCTACGATGCTCTTATCTCTCGCAGCACATCACAGCGTCGCGCCATGCAGCTGCAAAACCTTGCGCTACACTGCAACTACGCCACATGGAACATCGATGCAGAGGGCGGCGAGCTTGTCATCCTCACGCTCGACTGCGACGCCGAGGCTCTTGTGCGCCACGCCGAGGCGGCACGCGCAGCCAAGGCCACACTCTGTATCCTCACCCCCTACCATACGGCCGAGCGTTGGCAGACGTGCTGTTCGCTCGTTGAGGGCCACCCCTCGACAACGGTGGATAACCGTGGCTACCTGCTACTCTTCAACAACCACCTCCCGAAGCAGCGATTTAGACTATAACATACACAACGACAACACTATAAGACCATGAAGATTTACACTCGCACAGGCGACGACGGCACAACATCGCTTATCGGCGGTGAGCGCGTCAAAAAATCAGACCTCCGCGTCGAGGCCTACGGCAGCGTGGACGAGCTGACCTCGTTTATCGCCCTCTTGGCCGACCGCATAGCCACCGAGCAGGGATGCTCCGACCTTGTAGCCGAGCTACACGAGGTGGAGTGCCGCCTGATGAGTGTTGCGGCACTATATGCCGTAGGTCGTGGTGGCGAGGATAAGGTAGCACCCCTCGACATGCGCCATATCGAGACTTTGGAGCAGGCCATAGACCGCATGCAGGGCGAGATAGAGCCTATCACGAAGTTCACAATACCCGGCGGACACTGTGCATGCTCGCTGTGCCATGTATGCCGTACGGTATGTCGTCGCACGGAGCGTACGGCACTGCGCGCCATGGAGCACTACCCCATGGATGCCGCAGCCACGAAGTATCTAAACCGCCTCTCGGACTACCTATACACACTCGGACGTGTGCTTACCGAGCGATTGAAGGTCGAGGAGACATTGTGGATACCCTAAGCATGCAGCATCGAATTCGTTGAGCGTCAAAACATTTATCGTCGTTTTTATTGCATATATAAAATTATTTTATACCTTTGCGCACCAAATAAGCCACATAGCACGTTTAGGGGCTATCGGGGCAACCGAAAAGGCATAAATTAAAACTAACAATAAAAACAAGAAACGCTATGTATTGGACATTGGAACTTGCATCGAAGTTGGAGGATGCACCATGGCCCGCAACCAAGGAGGAGCTTATCGACTACGCAGTACGTTCGGGCGCACCTCTCGAGGTTTTGGAGAACTTGCAGGAGATTGAGGACGAGGGCGACATCTATGAGTCTATCGAAGATATATGGCCCGACTACCCTTCGAAGGACGACTTTTTGTTCAACGAGGATGAGTATTAGACCGTGGTCTAATGCCTGATGAGAACTAAGCGAGGGGGTGTCGAACAAACAGAGTTGACACCCTCTTCTCTATAATAATATAGAATTAAAGAGTATGGAGAACATTATCTTTGGTATTCGCCCCGTTGCCGAGGCTATCGAGGCACACAAGCAGATTGAGCGCATATATATCCGCAAGGGTGCCGAGGGACAGCTCATGATGGACCTCAAAGACCTTATGATGCGCCACCACCTACGCTGGCAGGATGTGCCCGTCGAGAAGCTCAACCGCCTCACACGTGGCAACCACCAGGGAGTCGTGGCACAGATTGCCGCTATCGAGTATGTGGAGCTCACCGACATCTTGGAGCGCGTACCCGAGGATGAGACTCCCCTCGTTGTGGTCTTCGATGGCGTTACGGATGTCCGCAACTTCGGAGGCATCGCCCGCTCGGCAGAGTGTGCCGGAGCACATGGCCTTATCACGCCGTTGAAGAACTCGGCTCCCGTCAATGCCGATGCTATACGCTCGTCGGCAGGTGCGCTAAACAATATCCCTGTCTGCCGCGTAGGCTCTATCCGCAATACGCTCAAAACATTGCAGGCTGAGGGCTTCCAGGTTGTTGCTGCTACCGAGAAGAGCCGCAAGCTACTCTACGATGCCGACTTCAAGCGTCCTACGGCCATTGTCATGGGTGCCGAGGATAAGGGTATCTCCAAGGAGGTGCTCAAACTATGCGACGAGCAGCTCGCCATACCGCTTATCGGTCGTACCGAGTCGCTCAATGTGTCGGCTGCGGCTGCTATCATGCTCTTTGAGGTTGTCCGTCAGCGTATTGGCAACTAAGCGATGACCACTATTGAACATCCCTCGTTAGGTAAGGTGGAGTGCGTACGCGCTATGCGTGCGCGCTCCATTCGTCTTATGGTGCGCGCCAATGGCACGATACGTATTAGCTACCCGCTCTTCGTCTCGCGTAGCAGGGCCTTAGCGTTCTTGGAGCGTAAGCGCGAGTGGGTCATCGCGACGCGCGAGCGTCTCGCCACGAAGCGTGCCACGTTGCCCACCACCACACGCGCCGATGTCGAGCGTCTGCGCCATGAGGCACACGCCACCCTCCCCACGCTCCTTCGCGACCTCGCTGCGCGCCACGGCTTCGACTACACGTCGCTGCGCATATCGTCGGCACATACGCGCTGGGGCTCGTGCAACGCCCGCAACGGCATATCGCTCTCGCTCTTCGTCATGCTGCTCCCGCAGCACCTTCGCGAGTTCATCATCCTGCATGAGCTCTGCCATACGCGCCACCACAACCACTCGGCAGCATTCCACGCGCTTCTCAACCGCTGCGTTGATGGCAGGGAGCAGGCCCTCAACCGCGAGCTGAGGAGCTATCATATCCCCCACATCGAGGAAAACTCATAAAAGAGTATGCCGCTATCCATGGCGCGCTAAAAAAACTCGTCCCATAGTCTCAAAGTCTCATAATCTCAAAAGACAATGGGACGATGGGACGATGGGACGATGGGATGTCGCGGCCGACATTAAAATCTCGCGCGAAGCGCACCTAACTTTTCCCTTTTCAGTTTTCAGTTTTCACTTTCCAATCGTTCCACGGAGATTAGAAAGGGGTGCGAGACAGACTCACACCCCTATATAAACACATGGAATAAAACATCTATACATTACAGCTGCTCGACATGCACGAAGACGTCATCATCGAACTTCACATCGGGACGTGCGCCAAAGAGCCCGAAGAGTGCCGAGCCTGAGCCCGACATCGAGGCATAGAGCGCACCTTGCGCCAAGAGGCTCTCTTTGAGGGCGGCAATGCGCGGATGCGCCACGAAGATATGAGGCTCGAAGTCGTTGACAACACTACCCTGCCACTCATCAACAGGACGCCTCAATAGCGCGCACAGGTCATCGGCAGGCATCTGAGGCTTAACACCCGCATAGGCCTCGGCCGTAGATACACCCTCATCGGGCTTAACGACGACGAGCCACAGACCGCTCAAATCGACATCCGCAGGGGTCATAATCTCACCACGCCCCGTACAGTATTGCGGCGTGTTATAGACGAAGAAGGGGGTATCGCTACCCAACTCCGCAGCGAGTGTGGCGAGTGTGGCGGGTGATAGACGCAGGGCGAAGAGGTCGTTCAGGGCGACGATGACGGCCGTAGCATCGGCCGAGCCACCACCGAGACCCGCACCAAAAGGCACGCACTTATCGAGCGCGATACGCACACCACCAACGCCATACCGCTGCTGCATGAGGCGCGCAGCGCGGACTACGAGGTTTTTATCCGCAGGGCAGTCGACAACGATACCCGACTGCCAAAACTCCACATCCGAACTATCGGCACGCTCGATAGTGAGCGTATCGTAGAGACCCCTGACGGGGAGCATGACGGTCTGTAACTCGTGGTAGCCATCCTCGCGTTTACGCACCACCCTAAGGCCGAGATTTATCTTACAATTAGCACGTACTATCATAGTTCGCTGCGTCTGTTAAGTTGAACGATTAGCAAAGATACTCTTTTTTTTTGGTTTTCCGAAATAGTGAGGTATAGTTCTTGTTTTATCGCTTCTCAAACCAAAAATAATTATACTATGAGAGCGAAAAAACTATTTATGATTATGTGTGCCACATTAGCCGCACTTGCCACCGACAGCGCGACGGCACAGCAAAGCGGACGTACACTTGTCAAGGAGTGGCGCGAGGGCGACTACATCGTGCGCCGATATATGGTCTCGGACAACGAGCCCCACGTGGCCGAGTACGAGATACTCTACGCCATAAATCGCGCCGAGCCCTCTGCGACATTCGAGCACAACGACGAGGCGATGAAGCGCATAGACGACTTCTTCGCCGAGCTTAAAGGCGACTCGCTGCGCCACATAAAGAGCATAACGATAACGGGCTACGCCTCGCCCGATGGCACGCCTTCGTTCAACACAACACTCGCACGCGAACGCGCACAGCAGCTGAGCAAGCTCCTACGCGACCGCTACGCGCTGAGCGGCAACTACGACATAACAATAACCTCGCACGTAGAGCCATGGAGCGCAACAGCACCCGCCATCGAGCACTCGACACTCGCAAACCGCACAGATCTGGTACGCATGGTGAGCACCAACGAGCCGGCGATGACCATAGACAACCGTCTGAAAAAGCACTCTTCGGCATGGAGCTACCTCACGGCAGATGTGCTGCCCGAGATGCGCCGCGCAACGGTGGCCATAACATATACCGAGGATGAGCTGACCGACAGCCGTGAATACAGTCCCGAGCGCGAAGTGATAGTGGTCGAGGAGGTAATCATGGAGGAGCCACGACACAAGCACCACAAACACAACGTTGAGATTGTAGATGAGTGGGAGGGCGTGATAATTGACCTCGGAGCAACAGACGAAGGATACTGCAATTAACCCCTTCACAAAGCCGAGGGCGCGAAAAAGAGGTCAATAATTTGCATATAATAAATCGTTTTGTTATCTTTGCATTTAGCAAAAACTATAAACCGATATAATTATGGCAAATTTAAGAGTATTAAAGAAGGAGATTGACTACCGTTTGGAGGAGTTCGTATTCGATTGCGAGATGGCAGCGTTCATGCAGCCCAACAAGGAGGAGCAGATTGTAGAGCTTATGCAGAAGAGCGTAGAGCTTCGCAACGCCCTCTACCACAAGGCTAACAACCCTGCTGAGCCCAAGAATCGCTCACTCACAAAGAAGCACTACGCAGCATTGCGTCGCGACATGGTAGCAAGCTACGAGGCTCTCTTCGCTGACCTCAGCGAGGTATGCAACAAGTAAGCAACCACTCCTATAAATAGTATGGCGGCCCCACATCATCGCGGGGCCGCCATACTGCTTTTTAGCGCGTGCTCTACTTCTCAGACTACTTTACATTTACGGTCTGCTTCTGCGCAGGAGCACCCTTAGTGGGCAAAATGGGCTGCTTAGCACCCTTTTTGCCGTTAAGCTCGTTGATGTCAATCTTCTGAATACGGACATTGCTCGGCTGGGGCAACAAAGTCTCGTCATAGGGCTTAACGTCTACAACCTTAATGGTCATCACAACAGCCTCGTTGGGCAACGTGTTGCGGTTACCACGCTCGCCATAGGCCAACGACGCGGGCATCCAGAGCGTAATCTCGCCACCCTTACCTACCATCTTCACAGCCTCGGTAGCACCACGCACACCCAGACGCTGAAGTGTGATATTTGGGGTGTAGGTCTTCTCGTAAGACTCCTCCATCTTGGCAATAGCCTCGTCAATCTTCTCCTGAGCCACGGTCGTGTCGGCACGCATAGTGTCGATACGCTTCTGAGCATCCTTGCGGAGCATCTCGGCACGGTGCGAGGTCGACTCTACCAACGTACCACGACGTGTAAACATCTCAAACTGAACGGCTATCGTATCACGGCTGTTAGAGGCCTTAACCTCGCCACCCTCGTTGCGGATGATGTAGTACAACGTATCGGCATCTACGGCCAAAGGCTTAACGTCCGAACGCTTGGCGATAGTGGCCAACCACTCCTTCGAGAGTTTGAGGTTGTTTGCCGGAAGCTCCTTGGTAACGTATGTGCGCATGGTGTTACGCATCTGCTCGGCAGAGATACGCATCACCGAGTCAAGCTGCTCGAAGGTCTCGGCATTGTCGCTATCGCGCATAGCCTCAACCAACCACTTCACGTTCAAGGGCATCTGAGTGTTGATAACGTAGTTTGCCATGTCGACACCAAACCACTTCGACACCTCGTCGCGCGTATACTTCTCGTCGTAGAGCTCGGGCAGAGGCAACGTATCGGGACGGTCGGTCTCGACCATACGGTGGAACTGCTTCTGCATCATGAAGGGACGAATACGCTCATTGGCAAACTCATCGAGCTTGGCGCGTATAGCGATAGCTGCATCCTGGTCGGGAGCCTTCGTAAGTGTGCTTGCGAGGTTCTCGATAACGATATCGTGGTTGAGATCGAAATCGCCCTGCTGGAAATTGAGGCTCACGCCGAGGTTCATACCCATGACATACGACAAGGTATCGAACTCAGCCTCGGGGGCATCGTAAGCGTTGCTACGGTTCTCGACACATCCATAATCGGGGTTAGGCGTCATATCGCCAAACACATCCTTAGGCTCCTCAGAGCCACATGCAGCAAGGACCATCGCCGCAGCTGCACAAAATAATACTCTCTTCATCTGTTAGTTATAAAAATTATCGGTTATTTCGTTGTTTTTTCTGCTCCACCTCAACGAGCTTCATCTCGTAGTACAGCAACGTATTGGGCTTAACGCCAAGCGAGTCGTTGCCACCCGCGCCATAGGCCAACTGCGACGGCACCCACGCCTCGATAGTACCGCCCTCGCCTATCAGGCGCGCCGCCTCCTGCACACCGCGCGGGATGTCGCCCACGGCCGTGCGCAACGTGTCGAGACGGTAGTAGGTGGTATCGACAATCTCACCTGCGCTATTGAGAATACGGCACTGCAAGTGTATCGTATCGCGCGTACTGCGTATGACGGTCTTCAAGTTGCCGATGTCGCCAATCTTATACGTCAGGCCCGTGCCCGTAGCCACGAACTTACGGTCTTCGCGGCGCAAGTCCTCCAAGAACTGCTGCTCGAAACGCTTAACACGCTCGTAGTTATCGTAGTTCATATACTTCAAAAAGGCCGTGCGCGCCTCCTCGTCGTTAAACTTAGGGGTGCGGTTGAAGGCATCGCGTATACCCTCACAAACCATATCGACGTTAATGGTAGAGTCCATCTCAATAAGGTTGAGACCCACGTTGAGACCCACGACATAGGACATGCTGTCGAGGCTGCTCTGCATCTGTGGCGTTGTCTGCTCCTGACCGCTCTTACATGCCGTTGCAAGCAGTACGGCGAGAACTGCGAGGAGTGATATAATACGTTTCATACTCTATCTCTTATCTTTTTTGTGTCGTTCGAACATAGCCTGCTGAATAATAAGCAGCGAGCCGAGGACGGCTGCCGTTGTCGAGGCTATAAGAATTGCTATCTTACCCTTGTTGATAAACTCCATGTTGCACAGGGCCTCTTCGGCACATACGATATCGGTGTTGGTGCAGAAGGCGAGGTTATCGACAAATATAGACATCGTGAAGCCTATACCTCCGAGGCAGGCCACGGCAATGAGCATACGCCACGAGGCACCCGACGGACGCTCGGCAAGGCCCAGCTTAACGGCGATATAGCTGAATAGCGAGATACCCAGAGGCTTACCCAAGACCAGACCGAAGAATATACCCATACCTATCGAACCGGCCTCGGCACTATACTCAAAGATGTTGAAGTACTCGACCGACTCGATATGGACACCCGCATTGGCAAGTGCGAAGATAGGCATAATGAGGAAGTTGACGTAGGGCATCAGGGCGTGTTCGAGACGTGTGCTCATGCTCAGTGCACCGTTCGACACCTGCAACATGCGGTTGATGTTGTAGTGCAATGCCTCCTGTGCCTCCTGCGTATCGCCCATCTGCGAAGCCTTTTGGATGTTGCGCTCAATCATATCGGCCTTATGCAGGAAGTAGGAGCGGCTGTAACGGGGCTTCGTGGGGATAAGCATCGCCATAGCCACACCCGATATTGTGGCATGCACACCCGAGTAGTAGAACAGTATCCACACTACGGCTGCGGGGATGAGGTAGGCCATCATACGGAACTCGCCCATGCGACGCATGAGATAGATGCCCACCATAATGAGAATGGCAATACCGAGTAGCAGCATATTGGGTGTCTCGCCATAGAAGAGCGCGATAACCAAGATTGCACCTAAGTCATCGGCCACGGCCAATGCCGTAAGGAAGACCTTCAACGATACGGGCACACGGCTGCCGAGGAGCGACATGATACCTATGGCGAAGGCGATATCCGTAGCTGTGGGTATACCCCAACCATTCATCGCCGCTGTTGCGCCATTGAAGGCTATGTAGATAGTCGCCGGGGCGAGCATACCGCCCAACGCTGCGATGATGGGCAACGCCGCCTTCTTGGGCGTTGAGAGCTGACCATGCGATATCTCGCGACGTATTTCGAGGCCCACGGTAAAGAAGAAGATTACCATCAGACCGTCGTTGATAAACTTCTCGACATTCATACCCTCGGGGAAGAGGATGCTTTGGCCACCATGCGGATTGATATAGAGGCTTAGGTCGGTAAGCAATACCGTGTGATAGATATCCGCCGTGGCGGGCAGGTTGGCCAACAGCATAGCCACAACTACACACGCCACAAGGACAATACCGCCGGCCCATGGGGCTTGCAGGAAGTTTTTACCGCGCAACGAGAGGATGTGGTTGCGCTTGACAAGCGAGAAATGATTAAACATTGACATCGTGCATCTATTTAGGATAGTTGTCGTTTTAACGTTTTAGAGCACATCGGGTGCGGGATGCTCTTTGAGAGCCATGCTACACATCTTGAAGAGCAGACGCGCAGCGATAGCGGCATCGGTACGGTCGTCCATATCGGGCACAACCTCCGTGAGGTCGAAACCTACGATGCGGCGACCCGAGGCCACCACCTTACCCACAAGATAGACCACCTCCGGGAAGCGCAGACCTCCCGACACGAGCGTTCCGGTGTGGGGCGAGCACTCTATGGTCAGTCCGTCGATGTCGAGCGACACATAGACCTTCTCGGGTAGCGTTTCGACAATCTCGTCGCATAGCGCAGCCCATGTTGTGCCCTCGAACTTCTGCGACCACAGATATTGTCCCGTAAAGAGACGTATACGCTCATCGCTTTCGGCACGCTCCCACTCTCTCGGGCTGAACTCACGAACACCCACCGAGACGAGACGCTTAATCTGGGGCACGTCGCGCAGCACGTTGTGCATCACCGAGGCGTGCGAGAAGTCGAAGTTGTAGTGCTGCTCACGAAGGTCGCACTTCGAGTCTATGTGCAAGATGCCCACCTCCTCGTGCTTCTCGCCTACGGCGCGAATAAGTCCGTATGCGGCAGATTGGTCGCCACCAACCAAACCGACGAGCTTATCCTTCGAAAGCCAACGCTTCGACTGTTCGTATATGTTGGCGTTCACCTCGGCAGAGCCCTCGTTGACCTTGCGCAGACGTCGCGAGTGCAACATATTCTCGATTGACGAGAGACCGAGCTCATCGTGCATCTTCATCACTCGCTCGGCATCGGAGCGCAGGCGGTGCGACAAATCCTGAATTCGGTAATCGATAGGTGCTGTGGCAATACCCTTGCGCCAGCTATATGGTGCCGAAGGCTCGTAGAAGTCTATGAAGCGAGACGCCTCGATAATAGCATCGGGGGCATACGAACTACCCGAACGTATCGACACCGTAACATCCCACGGTGCCGAGATAAGCACGAGTGCCGCATCCTCGGCATCGAGCGGCATGCCGAAATAGTTTCCGTTATCGGGGATTACGCCATTGGGATCAAACTCTGTTGTGTGCATATCTTCACTACCATTAAATGTTATCGTCTGTTTGCTTGCAGCAAAATATCATGCAAAGATAGTAATTTTTCGGTTTTTTACATATCTTTGTGCTAAATTTATCGAACAACCCCTATTTAGCGACACCATGAAGCTAATCATCGATAGTGCCATACCCTTCATAAAGGGTGTCTTGGAGCCATACGCCGAGGTCGTATACTGCGCCGGAAGCGAGATTAACTGTCGTCTTATGAGCGACTGCGACGCCCTCATAGTGCGCACCCGCACACGCTGCGACGAGGCTCTGTTAGCCAACTCGCGTGTCAAATTCATTGCCACAGCGACAATCGGCACCGACCATATAGACCTCGCGTGGTGCAGAGCCAACGGCATAAGCGTAGCAAGTGCCGCGGGATGCAACGCCCGAGGCGTACTGCAATGGGTGGCAGCAGCACTCAAAGAGATATGCACCGAGGATAACAGACGTCCCGAAGAGTATAGCGTAGGTGTTGTCGGCGTAGGTAACGTGGGCTCGCTTGTTGCGAAGTATGCCGAGCGTTGGGCTTTCAGAGTATTGAAGTGCGACCCTCCACGCCAGCAGCGCGAGGGCGGCGACTTTGTCGATATAGACACCATCCTCCGCGAGTGTAACATCATCACCCTGCACACCCCCTTAGACGCTACAACCGAGCACCTTATAAACGAGCATAACATCGACCTCATTGCCCCCGACGCAACCATCATCAACGCCTCGCGAGGTGCCGTGGTAGACAACGGCGCGGTGCTGCGCAGCGGGCTCAGGTATATGTTCGACGTATGGGAGGATGAGCCCAACCTCGATGGCGATATCCTTGCCGGTGCCACACTCTCTACACCGCACATTGCCGGCTACTCGCGACAGGGCAAGGCCAACGCCACGTCGATGGTCGTAAGGGCCCTCGCCCACCACTTCGCGCTACCACTTACGGAGTGGTATCCCGAGGGTATGACGAGCTGCGAGGCGCGCGATATTTCGTGGGAGGAGATGTGTCGTACAATAGACCATTACTTTTCGATAAAGGAACAAACCAAGGAGCTCAAATCGTCGCCCGACAAGTTCGAGGCACTACGCAACAACTACACTTACCGCGAAGAGTATTTTTAGAGCCGCGTAGCCAAGAGTTATAAAATCCGATTTAAGGGCCCTACAAGGCGTTTTATTTGCACAAAAGATTGCTCATTGCAGAATTATTCGTATATTTGTATAATATTTCAATGTGCAAAAGTCGATGAAACGCTCGATAACACAAACATTGCTCAATATTCTGCCTCCCGAGCCGGCGCATAAACTACGTCTCGCACTACTCGGAGGCGTATGTCATATACCCACGGCGAAGTGGTTTCTCGGTCGCTCTCTCGCGCCACGCCAGAGCACCATTTCGCGCGAGGTCTTTGGTGTTCACTTCGACAATCCCATAGGCATCGCTGCGGGCTTCGACCCCAATGGCGACTATATCGACGAGCTGTCGACCATAGGATTTGGCTTTATCGAGATTGGCTCGGTCATAGCCCATGCCCAGCCGGGTACGCCACGCCCGCGTCTCAGACGTCTGCGCACGGCACACTCGCTGGTCGACAACTCCGGTTACCCGAGCCGTGGCTTGGAGTACGTACTTAATAACGTGCGCCACCGCACCACAAAGACACAGCGCATAACCATTGGCTGCAACATCGGCAACTGCACATCGACACCCGCCGAGCAGCGCACAAAGGAGTATCTGCGCGTATTCCGCAACATGTATCAGTATGTCGACTTCTTCGTCATTAACATTGCGTGCAACACCGCCGTTAAGCCCTTTGCGCCCACATCGCGCGAGGATATATTGGAGCTTATCGAGCCCCTCTTCGAGTTTCGACGCGGACAGCTCGACTATCGCCCCATACTTCTCAAAATATCGCCCGACCTGACCCAAGAGCAACTCGACGAGGTTATCGACATCCTCATCGAGACCCCGCTCGATGGCATTGAGGCTGTGGCCGGCTCACGCGATATTGCACCCAACAGCGGAGGAGCTATCACGGGTGCCGTGCTCACGGAGCGTGCAATCGAGATGGTGCGCTACATTACCGAGAAGACCGAGGGCAACTACCCCATCATCGGCAGCGGCGGCATGATGCAACCCGACGACATAAAACGTATGTTCGAGGCGGGAGCATCACTCGTAGCCCTCAACACGGGTCTGCGCGAGAATGGATTTAGACTGCTGCGCGAGGCTACCAAGGCCCTCACCACGGAGACACCAATCGAGCCGCAAACACAGGAGCCGCAAACACAAGAGCCACAAACACAGGAGCCACAAACACAAGACCCTCAACAATAAACTCGCAGGAAGATGAAAGCCTCGATAATAACCATAGGCGACGAGATACTTATCGGACAGATTGTCGACACGAACAGTGCATCGATAGCGCGACACCTGAACTCCATTGGTGTAGCCATCGACGAGAAGTTATCCATAGGCGATGATGCCGAGCAGATAACCTCGACGCTCAACCGCATAATGCAGCGTTGCGAGATTGTCATCATAACGGGAGGTCTCGGCCCTACGAAGGACGACATCACAAAACACACCTTGGCTCGTCTGTTCTCCTCGGAGTTGGAGTACAACACCACGGAGGGCGAGCACGTTCGCAAGCTTTTGGAGCGTCGCGGCATACCCTTCACGGAGCTTAACCGCGCACAGGCCATGTTGCCGAAGTGCTGCACCGTGCTACACAACGCCCACGGCACCGCACCGGGCATGTGGTTCGAGGCCGAGAACGGATGTATCGTAGTCTCACTGCCGGGCGTACCCTTCGAGATGGAGCACCTCATGGAGGATGAGGTGATACCACGCATTAAGAGCCGCTTCTCGTTGCGCTCTATTGTCCACCTCACGATAATTACACGCGGCATTCCCGAGTCGCTGCTTGCCGAGCGTATAGCCTCATGGGAGGATGCCCTACCCGACTATATGCACCTCGCCTATCTACCCGCGCCCAACATCGTGCGTCTGCGCCTCTCGGCCTACGACGTCGACAAGGAGGTCGCAGAGAGGGCTATGCACGAGGAGTTGGAGAGGCTGCGCACCATCATCGGCGACAACATCGTCGGCTTGGAGGGTACCTCAGTTGAGCAGCTTGTGCACAACATACTCACCGAGCGCGGTCTGCGCCTCGCCGTGGCTGAGAGCTGCACGGGAGGTGTCATAGCCTCGAAGTTCACGGCACAGGCGGGAGCCTCGGCCTACTTCATGGCGGGCATCGTGGCATACAGCAACGAGGCCAAGCGCGATATCCTCGGCGTAAACATGGCCGACATCAAGCGTTGTGGAGCCGTCAGCGAGGAGGTAGCCTTGCAGATGGCCGAGGGGGCACGTCGCATAACGGGCGCCGACTACGCCATCGCAACAACGGGTATCGCAGGGCCGACAGGCGGCAGCGAGACGAAGCCCGTAGGTACGGTATGGATGGCCATTGCCACACCCCACGGCAGTCGCGCCATGATGCGCAACTCGGGCACCGACCGCTCACAGATAGTATCGCGAGCCTCGGCATACGCCATCGAGATGCTATACGAGGAGCTAAAACGAGAGTAGACCGAAAATATAATTAAAACTACATAATTGCTATGATTCGTTCAATCTTAGACACTGACCTTTACAAGTTCACCACTTCGTATGCCTATTTCAAGCTCTACCCACAGGCCATAGGCACCTTCACGTTCAACGACCGCGCAAAGACGGTCTTTGACGATGACTTCTTGGAGGACCTCAAAGCCGAATTGAAGGCTCTCGAACGTATCTCACTCTCGGAGGATGAGTTCCGCTACATGAACGAGAACTGCAAGTATATCCCACAGAACTACTTTGAGTGGCTCTTGGGCTTCCGCTTCGACGCATCGAAGATTAACGTGTGGCTCGACGAGGATAAGCATCTGCAAATCAACGTCACGGACTACATGTATAAGGTAACGCTCTACGAGATACCCATCCTTGCCACCGTGTCGGAGCTGTTCCACCTGCGCAATAGCTACGATGCCGAGGCTATGATTGCGCGCCTCGAACAAAAGGAGCAGATAGCACGCGACAATGGACTGATATTCTCGGACTTCGGCACACGTCGCCGCTTCTCGTACGATGTGCAGCGCATGGTCGTTAAGCACCTCAAAAACAACCCTTGCGGCTGCTCGGGCACGTCGAACTGCCACCTCGCGATGGAGCTCGACATGAAGATGATAGGCACCTACCCCCACGAGCTGCCGATGTTTATCGCTGCGGTCAATGGCGGCCCTCGCAATGCCAACTACCTCACCATGGAGGATTGGGTTAAGGTCTACGATGGCTACCTCGGCACAGCACTTACGGATAGCTTCGGCTCGGAGGTCTTCTTCAACAACTTCTCGAAGAAACACGCCTGCCTCTTCGACGGTGTACGCCAAGACTCGGGCGACCCCTTCGCCTTTATCGATATGGCCATCAACCGCTACAAGGAGCTGGGCATCGACCCTCGAACCAAGAGTATCGTATTTAGCGACTCGCTGAACTTCGAGAAGGCCGTGGAGATTAAGAAGGCCTGCGAGGGACGTATCAAGTGTATGTTCGGCATCGGCACTAACCTCACATGCGACACGGGCCACGCCTCGTGCAATATCGTCATGAAACTATCGAGCTGCCAGATTAACTCACGCAAGCCCAAGGAGTTGTGCGTGAAGCTCTCGGATGTCGAGGGCAAGGAGATGGGCGACCCCGATGAAGTTAGGGTCTACCGCTACCTTCTGCGCAACCACAGCCAGAAGAGCGAATAAGTCAAAAACAATGTCGGGGAGGGTAAGCAATTATCCTCCCCGACTTGTATATGACAACCCAGCACCACGCACTCCAAATTATCAGCCGCAAAAATAGCCTCCGAATAGGAGTCTAAGGATGCGGAGGAGGATGAGAATATGAGAGGATGAGTGGATGAGAATGTGAGAATGTGAGAATATGAGAATGTGAGAATGTGAGAATATGAGAGCAAGTGTAATAACGTGATTATCCACCCCACCTTGCGGGTAGAAAAAAGTATACCCGTGAACCGCAATAATGATTTAAGACAACAAAGAAATACCCAAAATTTGCGGGTAGAAAAAAGTATACCCGTACACCATTGGGTATAGTTTTCCAAACCAAGCACTCCCCCTAACTTCGCGGGTAGAAAAAAGTATACCCACAGATTATGGAATGTTACACAATAAATTATTACTTTTGTAGCAAACTTAAAGAGTAATTGTAGAACAAATAAAATAGCGATTAACAACTAATAAACCTTTACGGATATGAACAACGAGTATAGACCTTTATTTGACGAGAATAGCATCCAACAGCTCTTCACGCGTTTTCCGGAGTTGAATATCAAGCAGATTGCAATGGCCATAGGTATCAACGACAAACTTATGCACCAATACGCGAATAGCATCAAAAATCCCGGTTTCGAACGACGTAAAGAGATTGAGCAATATATCCACAAACTTGGCGAGGAACTACTGAAAGTAACCCTGTAAATCGTTGAACACACTTAACGAGCATACACCAAATCGCAGTATTTTGACTTTAAGACACCAACCTTGCGGGTAAAAAAATATACCCGCGAATCATTTGATATAGTTACAAAAAACGCAGTCCCTCCCAACCTCGCGGGTAGAAAAAAGTATACCTACACACCCTTAGTACTATTACAAATACCATTGTGGGCGCGACCTAACCTCACGGGTAGAAAAAAGTATACCCGCATGCCTAAGGAGGGGGCTGTGAATAGCAGAACTGACACCCCAACCTTGCGGGTAGAAAAAAGTATACCCACATACCCTTAGTACTGTTACAAATACCATTGTGGGCGCGACCTAACCTCACGGGTGGAAAAAAGTATACCAGCATCATTTGGAATAGCTTCAAAAAAAACAAGGTCTCTTCAACCTCGCGGGTGGAAAAAAGTATACCCGCAAATCATTTGATATAGTTACAAAAAACGCAGTCCCCTCCCAACCTTGCGGGTAGAAAAAAAGTATACCTGCAAATCATTTGGAGCTGATGTAAGCACCGAAGTAGCCCCAACCTTGCGGGTAGAAAAAAGTATACCCGTACACTATTGGGTATAGTTTCCCAAACCAAGCTATTTCCCTAACAACGTAGGTAGAAAAAAGTATACCCGCGCCATTATTTAGGGGGTGAGGCGGGCATTGTAAGTAGAAAATATCTGCAAATTAGGGCATATTCGTGTCATACAAACAAGTAGAGCGGCCGATTTGGCCGCTCTACTGCTCTATCATCGTCGTTATGTAATCGCGAGCTACATGCTGCACCGACGAGGCATGCGCGTTACGCCTCGGACGACTTGTATGCGAATCTTGTCAGTCCCCCCGTGCCACGAAGTCGGCTGACAAATTAAAACTTATGCACGGCACGGACACAACACTGAATAAAACTTTTCCAAGCCCCCTTCGTCCAGTGATTTTGTTTGAATCCGGATTGGTCAAGGCGAAAAGTCTTTGCACCCTCGAGTGTCGTTTGCCCCTTTTTACGGTAGGAGAGTTTATAAACATAACCGGCATTGGCCTCCGTCGAGGAGAGATAATCATGGAGGTAAAGTTTGGCCAAAGGATAAGATCCGACAGCCTCCAATGCAGCTGAAAGTTCCTTCATCTGACGTTCAAATCTAAAGCCGTATCGTTCCGGGACTTCTCCAATTAAGTTCCACATACACATCAACTCTTCGATGGCCGGCAGATACCACCCTTGGCCAAGAGAACGGCAGTAGTCAAAGGCCGGAAAATCTTCCCACTTCAAGTTGTTCTGTTCGATTGCCTGCTCCAATTTTTTCATATTCTCCCAACCATCCTTATGGTTGTCGAGCCCCATGTAAAAAAGAGTAGCACGAGCATTATCCCATTGAGTGCCAATAGGGGCCTCTTCCAATGAAAGGATTAGTCCATGGCGTCCCCCATCCACTGTTTGGATTACAACACCACGAATCCCATTTTCATCAAAAATATCACCTACGGCATAGGTGCGGCTAACAGCCGGATAGGGATAGTTTTTCAAAACTCGGTCACTGTTTGCTGCAATGCGGTCGGCGAAGGTCTCTACCTCGCCATTGGCATAGGTGATGCGAAAGACATCTTTGAAGAGCAGGCGGTATTGTGTGGTGTCGCTGCTCTCCCAAAGGCGGTAGATTACCTCTTCCTCGGTAATCTCCTCGACGTGGGCACGAATCTCTTCTGCCGATTGTAATAGGATAAGGTCTTGTGCTCCGGCTATTTGGAGACAAAAGAGTGCACAAAATAGGCTTACGATATGTTTCATAGCTACAAAAAATTAGAATCTATACCCAATTTGAATGGAGGGAAGCATGGGGGCATTGCCTCGGTCTAAGTCAAACTGTCGAGTGAATCCCATGTAGAGGGATGCGCCCACCTGAAAACCCTTGAAGCGCCATCCGCAACCCACCAGAAGGCCAAAAGTTGTTTTGGTAATAGAGTTCATATCGGCACTTATCATTCTGGAAGCACAAGGGATTGAGAAGCGAAAGCCTGCATTCCAAAAGAAACTCTTTTGAGTAGTACTTTGCGTGAAGAGCAGATCGAGATTAAGAAGATCAATCGAGAGGCTTTCGTCTTCGGTATAGATGAAGTTCAAGTCCGAATGTTTGTAGCCGAGCGATAGGGCCATTCCGTAGGGTGATTGCTTGTTGCAATACCACTCCAAGGTTGCTTTCAAACCGAAGGCGAGACCATCATAAAGCACCTCTTCGCTGGTGGAGATGAGGTAGCCGACCTCGGCATCGAGGCCAAAATACAGGTTCTTCTTCTGCACATCGGCCGCTTTGTAAGACACATTGCGCGAGGTATAGTTAATCTCTGAGGGGGTGGCACTTGCCGCCTCATCTGCTGCGTTCATGGACTCTTGTTCCCCATTTTCGTAGCGAATCATAAAGACCTCCGTCTTGCGAATCGAATATATGGGTCCCGAAGGGTTCGAATGGCGGCGATATTTAATCAGTTCATCGCCCACCTCTTCAATATGGGCTTTGATTTCCGAGGCATCTTGTTTGATAATGATATCTTGAGCGAGGGCTGTATTGCCAAAAAGTAGCATGATGCAACCGATTAAGAAATTCCGGATTCTCATAATGATTTAGTTTCAGATTTTATCTTGACCCTGCCCCTAAGGTCCTATGACTATAAAATATAAAACGTGGGACAAAATCCTTACTATTGCTTGTCGAGGTTCTGGAATACCTTAAGTAGCCAATAATAGAATAAAGCCCACGCAGACGCGTGAGCACCAAACTTTATTCCGGCTACTTGATTGAAATTTTCCAGATTTCGACAAGTCAGATTAAAGATAGCGCTTTATATGTTATTTTTCAAAAGATAACTATGTAACCTTTGTTATTTCTCCATAGGCACACTATTTAATACTTTGCAAATATACAAAATATTTTGATACAAAAGCAATATAATTACGTCATTTTTTAGTTTTTAGAAAATAGCACTCTCGCCTACGGTGAGCCCATAATGATATAAATACAAACAAGTAGAGCGGCCCGAGGGTCGCTCTACTGCTCTATCATCGTCGTTATGTAATCGCAAGCTACTTGCCACTGCGGCGCGGCAGGCGTGGCTGAGGCAAGGCACTCTTCGAGGCGTATTGCTGAGGGGCATCGTGCTTGGCGATAAACTCCTCGGGTGCAGAGACACCATCGCGACTGAGCGTAACGACATCCAACACGCCGACGCCATAGTTGCCCTCAGCATCCTGAGCAAGGCCGAGGAAGCTATATGCCGTGTCGTAGTTCAGAAGCGCGATGCCGCCACTACTATTTACCGCGACGAGCGATGAGCCCATCTCGTAGCCATAGGTGATAAGCTCGGCGTAGATGTCATCGTCGGTATAGCCCGACGCTCGATAGTCGTTGGCATATATTCCTGTATACCACTTCGTTGCATAATCATTAGCTACAATCTCATAGGGCATAACGACAAGGCCCGTGCAGTTGAGATACTTCTCGGGATTGAGCTTTGCAAGGGCCGTACCGTCGTAGTAGTCGCCAAAGACAAACTCAACAGAGGCTGAGCCTACAACCTTCCTCAACGTAGTAAAACGCTCGCTGAGGAAGCCGTGCTCCGCAGCCAACGCTCCCGTCTGAATATCCACGGCAATGGCCATAGCGACATACTCCGTATCGGGGGTAAGCTGATTGAAGTATGAGGTGTACTTACCCAATATCGCGCCGAGCTCGAAGAGGTACTCGGCACGGCTGCAACCGAAGAAGTCGGCACCGTAGTCGATATCCGCATCGGCGAAATAGCATATAGCGTCATCCTCGCCACCCAACTCCGCAACCTTAGCATCGAAAGCGGCAGTCTCGGCGTAGGTAACGAAGTAGTAGGCACCCACCGACGGGTCGGTGGTAACACGCACGGTGTTGCGCGTAATATCGCTTATGCTGAACTCTACGACCAAATCTTCGGCCTCGCCCGAAGCTGCGGGCGTAGTGAAAGATGCGGTAAAGAGTGGCGTGGTTACGGCCTTGTCGTAGCCGAAACATACGATGATATAGTCGCTATTAGGCATCAAGCCTGAGGCTTCGTCCAACGTAGATACACCCCTACGCAGTGCACTATCGACGCCACCATGCCACATATTTATATCGTCAACGATAGTCTCCATAAACTCCTCCTCGCTCTGATACCAATTGAGCGACTCGGCACTCTGTATCGAGCAGATGTAAGTGTGCTCATCGTTCGAGGGGGTAACAACAGCCGACACGCGGTCGTACTGCACATCCATTATCTCGCACTTAAAGCTGAGGTCGACGCTATGCACCGCAGGGGTCTCAAAAGGCGCGATAGAGGCTTCGCTGATGGCCACAACATCGCTCGATATGGCGATGGCATAGGCCATATAGCGTGTGCCGGGGAGCAACTCTTCGACCGTTATTGTCTTCTGACCCGCCGAGGCGAGGTTGGCGATAATCTGCTCTACGGTAGCACCCTGCGCAAGGTAGTAGTTGCGCATATATACGAGGTGGTTTTGGAAGGCCGTAGCGTCGCCACCCCAATAGTCGTAGTCGGCCTCGCTAAATACGTTAACAAAATATATAACGCTCTTATCCTCAGGCGTTACCGTTATCTTTGCAGTATCGTAACCGATGTCCGTAACCTCAATATCGAAGTTAACATCACGAAGCTCCACCGCAGGTGTTGTGAAGGCCACCTTATGAAGCTTGGTGAGCACCGTGCCGTCGGTTTTCAGGCCATAGGCATAGAGGTAGTACTCCGTCTCGGGGTCGAGCGTATCCTGCGTATCTTCGATAAGGCCCTGCTTCAACTCCCTCGCGTAGAACTCCTCGATGTCGATACCCTCGTCATAAGCCTGTTGCTCAAACCAATAGAGGTCATCCTCGATATACATCTCCTCCGAGTCGAAGTAGTCGAAATCCTCCCTCTCGACCATCATCGCCACATAGCGCATCTGCTCGTCGCGAGGCGTGATGCGGAAGGCGACGGTAGTCGGTGTGGTCGCTAAAATCTCGATTTTGAAATCCTCAACGTCGGGCGTCGGCTCGGGCGTCGGCGTAGGCTCGTTGCTATTACGGCAACCCGCCATCAGGACGACAACCATCAAAAGCGTAAAAAATTGCAAAAAACGTGCTTTCATAAATCTCGGTATAGATTATTTTATTGGTATTTATAGCATTGAGCAACAGCGCATTACACACACCATAGCACTGTCCGCGGCTCATACATAATGCAAATATACAAAAAATTTTATCGCCACTGAAATATTTCGTGCACTAAACGCAAAAACGGCACGGCGCACGAAAAATCGTGCAAAAGAGGGTGTATCAGCGTAATAAAGTGTGGCGAAGTGTTGTTATTTGAAAAATAATTACTATCTTTGTGCGCTTTTCAGCCACGTTGGTTGGAAAGGTAAAAATTAAAAGTAAGATGAAAGTTTGTGAAATTACCGGTAAGGTAGCGATGGTGGGTAACAATGTTTCTCACTCGCACATCCGCACCAAGCGTAAGTTCTCGCCCAATTTGCGAACTAAGCGTTTCTGGTCGGAGGAGGAGGGCCGCTGGATTACTTTGAAGGTATCGGCTGCCGGCATCAAAACAATTAACAAGAAGGGTCTTGCAGCTGCACTTCGTGAGGCTAAGGCCGCTAAGAAGGTTTACTAAAAAACTGTAACAGAAAATGGCAAAGAAAGGTAACAGAGTGCAGGTAATCTTGGAGTGCACTGAGCAGAAGGAGAGCGGCGTTGCAGGTATGTCACGCTACGTCACCACCAAGAACAAGAAGAATACTCCTGACCGTTTGGAGCGTAAGAAGTACAATCCTTACTTGAAGCGAGTAACTTTACACCGTGAGATTAAGTAATTTTAACAAGTTGGTAAAGTATGGCAAAGAAAGTAGTTGCAACCCTCAAAACGGGTACCAGCAAGAAGTACACTAAGTGTATTAAGATGGTTAAGTCGGAGAAGACCGGTGCTTACGTTTTCCAGACACAGAACATCTTGGAGGACGAGGAGATTAAGAACTTCTTCGCACAGAAATAATTTGCATTAGACTTCCTCGTGAAGCTAATACAAAAGGCGACCTTCGGGCCGCCTTTTGTGTTTCTGTATCTTGGGCCACCGGCGGCCCACACGACTAAATATCGTAGGTCAAATCATCAAAACAGATGTACAACGGCGTGTTCGGGCCCCACTCACCCACGTCCGTGGTCTCGATGCGTATGCGCAGGCCTTGAAGCTCGCTGCCCAACGATAGAAGGTCTACCTCCGTCCACGACGTGGTGTAGTGTTGCTTGCCATCACGCAAATCTACTGCATAGTACTCCACAACACCGCACTCTCGAAGGTTATCGTCGAGGCCGATGAACGATAGTTTGATGTAGTCGCCATCGACAAAGGCACGGGCATAGGTGTTACCCTCGGTAACGGTCTTATATACGTAGGTAGGCAGACACACACCGATAGAGCGGAACGCCACACCCTCGCCATTAGAGAGTATATCCATCGGAGTGTTCATATCGACGCTATTGTACGTATCGTAGTAGTAGAGCAGGAAGCAGTCGCCCGAGGCGGGTGCTTCGTTGTAGACGCTATACTGATTCTCATACGCACCACTCTCCATATCGTAGCACCGAGACTGCGCAAAGCCATACCAATTACCGTAGGTCTGGTCGTAGGTGTGCTGAAATGTAAGATTATCGTTAGCGTAGCCATAGCTGTACGTTGCGTCATCCGACATCGCACGCTCGAAACTCTCAACAATGGTCGTAGGCTTCGTTGTGTTGTCGTCAACAGTCTCAGAGCAGCCGACAACTCCCACAGAGAGCAGGGCCAAAAGGGGCATAAACAGATGTTTCATCATTCTCTTTTTTTGGTGTTATACATATTTATAAGAACGACACTATGTCGTAGGCACGATAGGCACTCTTATCCCAGCGGGGCAGTGTCGAGGTGCCGACATCGGCCATCGACAAGCGGATATTTACCATATCGCCCTCGTAGTCGTAGATAATCATCACAGGGAGCACACGGCTGCCGTCGGCAATAACGGCCATATAGATGGTCGAGATAGCTGCATCGCCACTTCGGGGCTTCAACACCAGAACGGCACCGCGCTCAATACTCTCGGCGATGCTCACCTCGAACTCCTCGTCAACGAAGTTAAAGGCGCGCGTAGGGTTGCTGAGAAGGTCGCGCGAAGTGAGGTCTACCCTATCTTCGGTAACCTCCTTACGGTCGTTGTTAACCTCGTAGCGCAACTTACCATTGCTGAACACCTCCATCGCACCGAGCGTGATGTAGAAACTATCGTTCTCGACCATGAAGTAGCCGTTGAGCGTCTCGCTCTCCGGCATCGAGACATTAATATGTAGGGCATAACGCTCTCCGAGCGTAGCACTTAGCCCATCAAGCCACTCGCGCGCCGTAGTCTGCGCCGAGAGCGTAGAGGCCGTGCACAGCGCAACGACAAGGGTTAAAAACAATCTCTTCATAGACTTAACATTTAGAATAAACCTAAATCTTGTAACTTAGCCTCCAACGAGGGCAGGTCGTAGAACTTTATCTCGCGAGGCTTGGCTCCCACCTGCGGGCCTACGATGCCGGCACGCTCCAACTGCAACATGATACGTCCTGCGCGGTTGAAACCCACCTCGTAGTTACGCTGAATCATCGAGGTCGAAATCATACCATTGCTCACGGCATCACGCGCGATATCGGCGAACTTGGGGTCATACTTCTGCGGTGCGCCACTCTCCTCGCTGCCAAGGCCCACAGCACCCTCACTACCCGCAGCCTCGGGGGTATAGTCGGGCAGAGCGTATGCCGAGGCGTAGCCCTGCTGGCGTCCGATATGCTCCACGATACTCTCCACCTCGGGGGTGTCGACAAAGGCGCACTGTATACGCGTGAGCTCGCCACCGTTCGAGAGGAGCATATCGCCACGGCCGATGAGCTGATTTGCACCCGGCTGGTCGATAATCGTGCGCGAGTCGGTCATCTGCATAACACGGAAGGCAATACGCGCGGGGAAGTTGGCCTTGATACCACCCGTAATGACACGCACATCGGGACGCTGCGTAGCCACAACAAGGTGGATACCCACGGCACGCGCCTTCTGCGCAATACGCATCACGGGAGCCTCAACCTCCTTGGCTGTCATGATAAGGTCGGCAAACTCGTCGATGACAACGACGATATAGGGCATGAAGCGGTGTCCGTTCTCGGGGTTAAGACGTCGGTTGAGGAACTTTTCATTATACTCGACGATATTCTTGGCATGCGCCTTTTTGCACAACTCCAAGCGATTGGACATCTCCTGCACCAGGGCGTTGAGCGTATATACCGCCTTCTTGGGGTCGGTAACAATAGCATCATCTTCGGACTCCATCTTGGCCAGGAAGTGCTTTTCGAGCTTCTGATACAACGAGAACTCAACCATCTTGGGGTCGATAAGCACAAACTTCAACTCGGCCGGGTGCTTGCGATAGAGCAGCGACGTGATGATGGCGTTCAAACCTACCGACTTACCCTGACCCGTAGCACCCGCAACCAACAAGTGCGGCATCTTGGCGAGGTCAAAGGTGTAGTTCTCGTTCTGAATGGTGCGACCTATAACCACAGGAAGCTCGGCACGCGACTCCTGAAACTCCTTAGAGCATATCGCCGAGTACATCGACACGGTCTGCTTGGTCTGGTTCGGCACCTCGATACCGATAGTGCCGCGTCCCGCAATAGGAGCGATAATACGTATACCCAACGCTTTGAGGCTCTGGGCAATATCGTTTTCGAGACCCTGAATCTTAGATATCTTAACACCCTGCTCCTGCACAATCTCGTAGAGCGTAACGGTAGGGCCTACCGTGGCATGCATACTACGAATGGGTATGCCGAAGTTGAGCAACGTCTCGCGTATGCGCTCCTTATTCTCGAATATCTCCTGCTCGTTGAGCTCGACCTTGGATTTATGGTCGACAAGCAACGAGGGCATAGGTGGCGTATAGCTATACAGGTCGCGCATGGGGTCGTACATATCGATGTCTATATCCTGCTCGTCGACCTGCTGCACCTCGTTTTCCGTTACCGTAACGACAAGCTCTTCGCACGCAGCCTCTTCTGCCGCACCGCCCTGAACATCTACACCGAGTACCTCGGCAACATTGATAGGCATAGGCTCTTCGGTCGTAACACGCGGTATGGTCGTAAAGCGTCCCTCCGCCTGCTCGACCGCCGCTCCTGATGCCGAGGCATCGGATGCTGCATGCTGCGCCTCCAACTCGCGGCGCACATCGTCGATACTCTCCAACGGCGCATCAGGCTCCTTGAAGGGATATATATCATCATCGTTTAACTCTACAGCCACAGCCACCGATGTACTTTGCACCGTAGCAGCAACCGTAGGCTCCTCGACGGGTGCAGCAACCATAGGCTCTGCCATCTCGCGGCTGACAGCGACCATCTGAGGCTCTTCGGAGGGTCGCTCCTCAACGACAAGGGCACTTTCAGGCTGCACGTCGTCATCCACATCGGCCTCTGCCGACGCATCCTCCTCCGTCGCCTCCTCCGTCGCAACACGCTTTGCACGCACCTTAGACCACATCCAACGTGCCGCATCACCAACACCACCTGCCACCTGCTCACCGGCACTATCGACAACGTGTATAAAGTTGCGGTTGATGAACAGACCCGTGAGAATCCATCCTGCGATGATGATTAGCAGCGTGCCAATATTACCCACCATCGCAACAAGCTCCTCGGCCATCGCCAAGCCATACTCGCCACCGAGGCCCGAGCCAAAGAGCTCCCAACGTGTCGAGAAGGCGTAGGCCATGGTAAGTGAGCCCAGCACCAGCACCAAGCACATGCTAATAGCGAAGTGGTTGAAACGCAACTTCTTATATCTAAACAGACGCCAACCGAGCACCGTAACGATTAGGGATATGATAAGGGCAAAGATACCGAAGCCTCCACCCACGAGGCTATGAGCAACGGCAGCACCCATCTCACCGCACACGTTACTAAAACGGGGTCGCGACAACTCGCTACCGCGCTCGGCCAGAGCACTCATATCCTCGGCCCAATAGAAGAAATAGGATATTATCGAGCAGAAGATGAAGACACCTGCGGCCAACATCACAAAGCCCGTTATCCAACGAATATTTTCGCGCGTCGTGGTGGTTATAGGCTCCACCTCCGAGCCATCTCTCTTTTTATCTCTCATTGCTGCCATAGTTCAGCTATTTTAGTTCGGTATTATTATCCACGTTCATCGATAGCTCCGCACCGAGAGCCTTTGCTTGAAGGCGTGCACGGTACTGCTCGTCGGCAAAGGTCATAAACTCGTACTTCGGCATCGAGCCACGCTCGGCACGCATGTCGTAGCGTTCCAAGAACCACTCTACCCTACGCGCCACAGCCTCGCCCGAGTCGATGATATCTATCTCTCGGTCGCCAATGACGCGGCGTAGAACAGGGGCCAAAAAGGGGTAATGCGTACAGCCCAGCACTATCTTATCGACCTGCATATCGAATAGCGGCTCAACAACACGGCGCACCGCAGCCTCGGCCTCAGGGGTATGCTCCCTACCCTCTTCGACAAGCTCAACAAAGCCGTCGCCCACAACCTTCACAACCTCGACATCCTGAGCGTAGCGGGCTGCCGTGCGCAGAAACATGTCGCTTGCGAGGCTATGTGCCGTAGCCAACACCGCGATGCGGCGTGTCTTGGTCGTAAGGCAGGCGGGCTTCACCGCAGGCTCCAAGCCTACGATGGGTATATCGCTCCAACGTGCGCGCAGATGCTCCACAGCGGCCGTAGTTGCCGTATTGCATCCCACGACGATAAGTTTTGCCCCCGCCGCCAATAGTTGCTCCACAGCCTCCTCGGCAAAGCGTGTTATCTGCTCACGACCACGGCCACCATAGGGGCAGTTCTTGCCATCGCCAAGATAGAGCAACGACTCCTCGGGCAGACGTCGACGTATCTCGCGCCACACCGAGAGGCCTCCAAAGCCCGAATCGTAAACTCCTATGGGTGCATTATTCATTGTTCTATGCTCTAAGGTTTGTTGCTATATACTCCACGGCCTCCGCATCGCTCATCGTACGACAGTCGATGGTCATACGAGCCTGCGTATAGTGAGGCTCGCGCTCCATCATCTGCGTCTTCATGAAGGCGAGCAGCTCCTCGTCGCTCTTACCGCGGAACATGGGTCGACGCTCACGGCCATACGCCGAGAGGCGCGACAGTATCTGCTCGGCAGAGCGTTCGAGGTATACGGTCATGCCATGCTCATTGAGCCACGACATATTATCGGCCCACGTAGGCAGACCGCCACCCGTCGACACCACAGCGTCGATGTGTTGCTCGGCGATATGCTCGACACACTCCCTCTCCGAGCGACGAAAGTACTCCTCGCCCTCGTAGTGGAATATCTCGGCAATGGTAGCCCCCACCTCACGTTCGACCTCGGCGTCGGTGTCGATAAACTTAACACCGAGACGTCGTGCGAGGTGCTTACCCATCGAGCTCTTACCCGAGCCGGCGTATCCTACCAAGAAGATTAACATGCCTTCACTTCTTTTAGAAGAGGTCGAGTTGTGCTGCCGAGAAGCCGCTATTATCCAACTCGCTCTTCTTCTTATAGTCTACCGTAGGGTCTACCTCGATATCGCCACTTATGAGCTCCTCCATATCGATGACCTCCTCCGTGGTCTGCTCCACGGCGGGCTCATCGTCTACATCCTCCGAGGCGGCAACATCCATATCGTCATCCATAGCCTCCATGTCGCCATCGAGTGCAGCATCCATCGCCGCATCATCCTCCACGAACTCCTCATCCTCAATCATAGGCTCCTCGGGCTCCTCGGGCTCTATGAACGTGAGCGTGGCAACATCATAGGTCGTAAGACGCTTACCCTTGGCACGATGGCTCTTTATGCCGATGAAGTCGTCAACGACGATAAGCTCCAACGGACGCTGCGCATGCTGACCACCAAACTCTATGGCGAGCTTCGCACCTAGACGATCCGTTATGGCTACAAAGCGCATCGCCGAGCCCTCGTCCAAGAAGAACTGAACCTTATCGGTAGCCTCCAACTGGAAGCGTTTCATGTAGTAGTACTTCTGCTCACCGTCGTAGTAACATACGGCATATACTCTATCCGAGCGGTAACGCTCAACACGTATCGTATCGTCGGGGAAGTGCTGTTGCAGGTCGAAGCCCGTGATGTAGTATTGGTTCTTCGACGTCCACACCACAATCTTATCCTCGCCCTTGAACTCGCCGAGCAGACGTCCTCGTCCATCGGCATTGAGGCGACGTACATCCTCGTCAAACCATATATTCTGTCCTCCGAGTGTCGAGGCACCCTTCTCTTTGAGGACAATCTTATTGATGCTGTAACGCGTAACGAGGTTACCCACACTCTGACGTCCCTTGATAGCGAGTGTCGAGAGGTCGAGGTCGATGATACACCTCTTCAATCGGGCACGGGGACGCAGGTAAATCTTCAATATCTCGGCCTCGCCATTGGGGTTCACCGAGAGGTACAACAACTCACTCTTGGGCGTACCCTTCGTCAGGTCGTACTCCTTGTCGCGCGTAACGCTCTTTATGGCGCAACGCTTCATCATAATGGCACCGCCACGACCGTCGCGATAGAGCATATTGTAGATTGTGCGCTCGTCGTTACGCTTGTAGATGCCGATATAGTAGATGCCCTTATCGAAGAAAGCCTTATCCGAAATCTTCGTAATCTTGTAACGACCATCCTTCAATATGACTATCACATCGTCCAAATTCGAGCAGTCGCAGACAAACTCCGAATCCTTCATGCTCTTGCCATAGCCAAAGAAGCCCTCAGTACGGTCAACATAGAGCTTGGCATTCGACGATGCCACCTTCCACGCCTCGATAGCATCGAACTCACGAATCTCGGTGCGACGCTCATGGCCCTCGCCATACTTGGTCTTGATACGCTCGAAGTAGGCGATAGCATACTCCGTGAGGTGCTCTATATCGTGCTTCGTCTGCTTGATGTCGGCCTCAATCTGCTTAATCTCGTTGTCGGCCTTCTCGGAGTCGTAGCGCGAGATACGGATGAATTTAAGTTCGGTAAGACGCTGCACATCCTCCAACGTAACCTCCTTACGCAGCCTCTTCTTGAAGGGCTCCAAGCCCTTGTCCACAGCCTCGTAGGCCGCCTCACGCGTGCGACAGCCCTCGATAAGCTGGTAGAGCTTATTCTCGATGAAGATACGCTCCAACGACGCCGCATGCCATGCATCGTTCAGCTCGTCGAGCTTTATCTGCAACTCGCGACCGAGCAGCGACTTGGTATGCTCCGTAGAGTAGCGCAATATCTCGCTTACGCCCATAAACACGGGCTTGTTGTCGACGATGACACAGGCGTTGGGCGATATCGACACCTCGCAGTCGGTAAAGGCATACAACGCATCGATAGTCTTATCCGACGACTCGTCGGCAGCCACCTGAATTACAATCTCAACCTTCTCGGCCGTATTGTCATCCACCTTCTTAATTTTAATCTTGCCCTTATCGTTGGCCTTGATTATAGACTCCTTGATAGACTCCGACGTTGTCGAGAAGGGTATCTCAGTGATGGCCAACGTGCGCTTATCAATCTTCGAGATGCGGGCACGAACACGCACCGAGCCACCGCGCAAGCCATCATTATAGTTGCTTGCGTCCATGATACCTCCCGTCTGGAAGTCGGGCAGCAGCTGAAACTCCTCGCCGCGAAGGTGCGCAATAGAGGCGTTTATGAGCTCCACGAAGTTGTGGGGCAATATCTTCGAGGCAAGACCTACGGCAATACCGTCGGCACCCTGCGCCAAGAGCAACGGAAACTTCACGGGCAGCGTAACGGGCTCCTCCTTACGACCATCGTAGGCGAGCATCCACTCCGTAGTCTTCTTGTTGTAGACCACTTCGAGGGCAAACTTCGAGAGACGTGCCTCGATGTAACGGGCCGCAGCAGCCTCGTCGCCCGTGAGGATGTTACCCCAGTTACCCTGCATATCTATGAGCAAGCCCTTCTGTCCGAGCTGCACAAGGGCATCCTTGATAGAGGCATCGCCATGAGGGTGATACTGCATAGCCTGACCTACGACATTGGCTACCTTATTGAAGCGACCATCCTCAACACACTTCATAGCATGGAGAATACGTCGCTGCACGGGTTTCAGACCATCCTCCAAGTGGGGCACGGCACGCTCCAAGATAACATACGAGGCGTAGTCCAAGAACCAATTCTTGTACATGCTCGTAAGGCGGCGCACATTATCCTCCGCCGAAGTCAGAGCTCCATACTTACCCTTGGGGGCATCCGACATATCCATATCCTGAGCCTCGATATCCTGAGCCTCAACATCCATCATATCCTTGTTATCCTCCATTAGTTAAGTTGTTTGAGGTTTTCGACAATATCCTCCTCCACACGCAGGTTGCCTACGATGAAGTCCTTACGGTCGGGGGTGTTCTTACCCATGTAGAACTCCAAGAGGTCGTGTATCGGGTCATCCTTCGTCAGGCGCACCTTATCCAGACGCATACCCTCGCCGATGAACTCCTTGAACTCGGCAGCCGAGATTTCACCGAGACCCTTGAAGCGCGTAATCTCGGCCTGTGCGCCACACTTCTTTATGGCTGCCACACGCTCCTCATCCGAATAACAGTAGTGCGTCTCCTTCTTGTTACGAACGCGGAAAAGCGGCGTCTGCAAGATGTAGAGGTGGCCCAGACGTATGATATCGGGGAAGAACTGCAAAAAGAACGAGGTCAGCAACAGACGGATGTGCATGCCGTCGACATCGGCATCCGTAGCGATGATAACCTTGTTGTAGCGCAGGTTATCCATATCCTCCTCGATGTTGAGTGCCGCCTGCAAGAGGTTGAACTCATCGTTCTGATATACAACCTTCTTGGTCATACCGTAGCAGTTGAGCGGCTTACCACGCAGCGAGAATACGGCCTGTGTACGTGGGTCGCGGCTCGACGTGATAGAGCCCGATGCCGAGTTACCCTCGGTAATAAATATCATCGTCTGCTCCGCCAAGTCCGACTTATCGGTGTAGTGTATCTTGCAGTCGCGCAGCTTCTTATTGTTCAGCGATACCTTCTTGGCCGCCTCGCGCGCCTGCTTCTGCACACCCGAGATAGCCTTACGCTCCTTCTCGTTGTCTATAATCTTCTTTTGCAGTGTCTGCGCCGTCTCGGGGTTCTTATGGAGGTAGTTATCGAGGTTCGTGGCGAGGAAGTCGCCCACAAACTGACGCATCGTTACACCCTCCTCCTTATCTTTCGAGCCGAGCTTGGTCTTGGTCTGCGACTCGAAGATGGGGTCGCTGACACGCACCGAGATAGCAGCGATAATCGAGGTACGAATATCTGCCGGCTCGTAGTCCTTATGGTAAAACTCCTTGATGGTCTTGGCCACCGCCTCGCGGAAGGCCGCCTGATGGGTACCGCCCTGCGGCGTGTACTGACCATTGACGAACGAGTAGTAGGCCTCGCCATAGCCGTTGCCGTGGGTGATGACCACCTCGATATCCTCGCCAGAGAGGTGAATAGGCGCATAGAGAGGGTCGCTCGAAAGGTTATCGTTGACCAAGTCTAAAAGACCATTCTTCGACGTATATGACGTGCCGTTGAGCACCACCGTGAGGCCGAGGTTGAGGTAGGTGTAGTTCTTAACCATCTGCTCGACAAACTCCATGTTGTAGGTGTAGTCGCCAAAGACCTCTCTGTCGACCACAAACTCCACATAGGTGCCGTTGGCCTCCGCTACGCCACTCTCGCGACGATCCGTAAGCTCCAAGCCCTGCGAGAAGTTCACCGCACGAGCCTCGCCCTGACGCACCGAGCGTGCGAGGAAGTGGCTCGACAGCATGTTTACGGCCTTGACGCCGACACCATTCAGACCCACAGTCTTCTTGAAGGCCTCACCGCCATACTTACCACCCGTATTCATCTTGCTCACCGCATCCGCAAGGGCTTCGAGCGGAATACCACGACCGTAGTCGCGCACCGACACCTTGTCGCCGTCGATGGTTATCTCTATGCGCTTGCCGGCACCCATGATAAACTCGTCAATCGAGTTATCGACGACCTCTTTGAGCAGCACATATATACCATCGTCGGCCTGAGTACCGTCGCCCAACTTACCGATATACATACCCGGTCGTAGGCGTATGTGCTCACGCGGCGAGAGCGTAACTATCGCATCGCTATTATATTCGGCAACGGTCTTATCCGTCAAATTCAACTCTGCCATATATCTTGTCTCTGTTTTTTCGCTTCTTTGTTTGGGTTGCAAAATTACCTCTTCACAATGACAAATTGCGTCATAGCACTACTTCGATGCTCTGATTTCGGCCAACGTATCGACCATCTTGTCGTGCACCTCGGCCATAATCTCCTTGATAGGACGCTCGCGCACCTCCTCAGCACTAACGGGTGGGAGCACCTTGATTGTTATGCGGTTGCGCCAATTTACCATCCAGCCGCGACGTATGAACGACGTTGTGCCATCGAGCACGATGGGCAGGATGGGTACCTCGGCATCCTTCGCGAGGATGAATGCTCCGGCCTTGAAGTTGTGAATCTCGCCATCCTTTGAGCGTGTACCCTCGGGGAATATGGCCACCGACGCACCCTTCGCCAGCCACTCCTTACCTCTGTCGTGCACTAAGGCCATAGCCTCCTTGGTGCTTGCGCGGTTGATGACAATATCGCCGTGCGCAAAGAGCAACTGACCGACAAGAGGTATGCGGTAAACCTCCTTCTTGGATACCCACTTGAAGATGAGAGGTATCTTGTAGAGGCACAATATGTCGACCATCGAGTTGTGGTTGAGCACCACGACGTAGGGCTGCTTGGGGTCGATATTCTCCGCACCTATGACATCGCGTCCCACGAAGGGCGGAAGTCCGAAGATGCAGTCCGTAATCCACTTTGAGAGTGTATGCACAACGACGCGACGCTTATCGAAGGGGTAGCACACCGCCAACGCGATAAATGACAACACAAAAAGTATTGTCGCCAAGACTAATTCAACCAGATAATAGAGTACACTTAACATAATAAACTTTTGTTTAATCGAGTATTTGCATAATTGAGGCAAAGTTACGAATTTTTTATTGAAATACGCGCAAAATTTCGCGGGAAATTTCACAGAAGTTATCAACAATTTGCCATTCACTCCATACGTAGTATGGGAGGAGAGGAAAAGTGAGATGATGGGACGATAGGATGATGGGACAATAAGACGGTGGGACAATGGGAAAATGAGAAAAAAATCCCATAGTCCCAAAGTCTCAATATCTCATAGTCATAAATGGGACAATGGGACAATGAGAAAATGGGACGATGAGAAAATCTCTCATAGTCCCATAGTCCCATGGTCAAGAAAACGGTGCCGTAGATGCGCCGCTATCACGCTAAATTTTTGACCTCGACAATCAACCCCAGCAACAACAACTGCTCGCGTAGCTTGGGCAGCTCCTCCGTCATAAATTTCTCGCGAAGGAGGGCGAGGAGTCGCTCACGGGCACTCTCGGCTACAAAGAAGCCGATGCCGCGACGGTTGAAGATTATGCCGTCGGCCTCCAAACGCTCGTAACTGCGCATGACGGTATTTGGGTTAACACCCACCTGTGATGCCATCTCCCTAACCGACACAATACGCTCACCCTCAGGCCACTCGCCCGAGAGTATATGCTTGGCTATAAGGTCGTATATCTGTCGCCAAATAGGCTTATCCTCCGAAAACTGCACCATAGGCTACATCTTTAATTGTCGGTAACGCAACATGAAATACCCCACTACCCACGCCACAACGGCGACACAGATGTTAACCCACATCTTAACACTCTCGACAGCACCCACGGGCGAGTACTCCGATATGAGATACTGCGCTATCATGGTAAGAACGGCCGCCACAAGATAGGGCCATATAACACGACGGCGTGCCACGAGGTTGATGAGCAGTGCCACACCATGTGTGCAGAGCAAGCCTATGTAGAGGTGGTAGTTTTTGAAGATTAAATCGCCGACATAGGGGAAGACGGGCGGATAGAGGTTTACGACAATAAGCACCACGGCGGCATATATCACCAGGAGCCACACCGCCAGCAGCAGCGTAGTGTTCAGCATGATGAAGATGTAACGCTCCGTAACCGACACAGGCAGCGCAGCCTCCATAACGAAGGTGCGACGCTGGCGCAACCCTCGCGTAGAGAGGTACATGACGTAGAAGAGGTTGAATATTGCTACCGACATCAGCAGCGATATTCCCGCCTCGGAGCTCTTCGACAGCAACGACATTATCATCGGCAGAGAGAAGCTGCCAAGCATGGTTGCGAGATAGCTATTTCGGTTCTCCGTATAGTGCTTAACGAGGAGTTGAAGCACAACTTTTGGTCTCATATTATCTAACTTTTACTCAAAAAAACTACCACTTAACTTGTCGGCGACAAAGTGCCACATATCCCAACACATAGAAGACCACGGGTATAAGACAAAATATTGCCATTATAAACGCCCGCGCCAGCCTATCATTCTCCTCAATCCACAGACCGATACCCACGCTATTATGCACCGTCACTGAGCCCAAGATATTCATAAGTAAAATCAGCCCGACAATAGCCACCACATAGGCCCATATCAGGCTACGACGCGCCATGATGACTATAAACAACGACACCGAGGCAAACAGCTGCACCAGAACATATATCTCCCACGACAAGTAGAACCTTTCAATGTGTACGACAAGAGCCAAACCCAAATCTAAATATCCGAAGTGGAAAGGCATAGCGGCAACCATAGCAAGCACCGACGTCACCAGCGAGATTAGTGGCAGTGCCACAATCACACCGAAAAGCATGAAGATGTAACGTTCAGCATTGGATACGGGCAACGTCATCGCCATAACCTTCGTGCCACGACCGCGCAGCATGGTCAACTCACGGGCAGGAAAGGTGATTGCTGCCACAAGATAGAAGAACATAGCCATACCCGACGCCGTATACACATCTCTGCTTAGCATAGCGAAAAAGAGCGGTACGGCAAACATCGAGAGCCAATTCCATTTGTAGGTCTTGGCCTGCGCAATGTAGTTGTAGCGGGCATACTGCACTACGCGATTAAGTGAAAAGATTCCCATAGCCTACTTATGAAATATCGCACTTACAGCCTCGCGATTTGCCGTTACAGCGTTGAAGAGCAACTCAATATTTAGCAACGACTCCTCGTCGTCTACATTACGCGCCACGACCATATCTCCCGCAATGGTCTGCTCCGAATAGAGCACATCGTCGCCCTCGCGCTTAACGCCAAAGCGCAACTTGCGACATATCTCCGAGGTGGTAGCACTGAGTGCCACACCCTGCTCGTCGAGGATGACGATGTTATCCAAAAGCTGCTCGACATCGGCCACCTGATGTGTCGACACAAGCACCATGCGCTCATCATCAACATAGCCCGCCAACAGACGACGGAAAGCACTCTTTGAGGGGATATCGAGACCGTTTGTCGGCTCGTCGAGGAGCAACAGTCGCACGTTGCACGCCAACGCAAAGGCAATATAAGCCTTCTTGCGCTGACCCATAGAGAGCGAGTGTAACTTCTGCTCGGCGTTCACACCTAACTCACGGCAGTAGTCCAACATCTGCTCGCGATTGAAGCGGGGATAGAACGGCGCGGTGATATCGGCATAACGCATGAGCGAGATATTGGGCAGGTCGAACTCCTCGGGGATGATTATCATCTGCTCGAACATCTCCTTGCGACGCTCCGCAGGGTCGTAGCCAAATACCGACACCCGCCCCCTATCGGGACGCATAATGCCGCAAAGGATCTTCAACAGCGTGGTCTTACCTATGCCGTTACACCCCAGAAGCCCATGAATATGTCCCTCGCCGAGGCTCAGCGTAATATCACTCAACACGGGATGCGATGATGAGTAGGCAAACGTTAGAGCATTTGTTTGAATCATGATAAGTCGTTTTTACGTTTATTGCACCAACACGGACTTAATCTTGCGCCGCAGCAAAGGGCTCATCCGTGTATCAGCATATTAGTACACTGCAAAGGTAAGCATATTTTTCAAGTCTGCAAATTTTTCAACAACTTTTTGCACCCAAATATACCACAACAGCCCACAAGGACAATAAATATAAGGTATAGAGAAATTATCTCTTTTTTTGTGCGAAAAATTTGGAATAATAAATTATTGCGAATATATTTGCAGTGTATTAGTAATGTAATACACCTAAAACAAAATATAAACACTGCATAAAAGGAGCGATAATATATCGAAAAAAATATTTAGGCGGTGTTACTAAACGCCATCTTTGAGCGTTATATATGAAAAAGTTGCAGACAGAGTAAAAAAAGTTGCCAAAAAATTTGGAAATTCAAGGGGGGGGGTAACTTTGCAGTTGAAAAGTTGAGAGCAGAGAGCAAGCACCCTCAATGGCAGAAGATAAAACAATAAAAACAGAGATACGATGAAACGAGTTAGCTTACGACTTATGGCGATTGTGGCAGCGATGCTGTTCACATCAACAGGCCTCTATGCGCAGCGCACAACGCTGACAGGTCGCGTAGTAGATGGCGAGGCGCAACCCATAGCCTACGCCACAGCGGTACTTCTTAGCGACAACTCTCAGGCGGCGGGAGGCACTACCGACAACGAGGGACGCTTCACGTTGAGCGTCGCCGAGGGCAACTACACATTGCAGCTGTCGTACATAGGCTACAAGCCCTACCGTCGCGAAGTTTCTCTCGCCACGGCGACCGACCTGGGCGACATTCTCTTGGAGCAGGACGAGACAGCCATAGACGAGGTGGTAGTTACGGCGCAGCTCATACGCCGCGAGGCAGACCGCTTTGTTGTGGATGTTGCCAACTCGCCTATGGCCATAGGCAAGGATGGCGAAGAGCTGCTGAAATCGGCACCCGGAGTATGGATTCAGGATGACGACATCTCGATAAACGGAGCATCGGGCTCGAAGATATACCTCAACGACCGCGAGGTGAAGATGGAGGATGAGCAGCTCATAGCCTATCTGCGTTCGCTGCGTAGCGACGACATACAGCGCATAGAGGTAATACCGCAGTCGGGAGCCGACTACGACGCCTCGTCATCGGGAGGCATCCTCAAAATCACAACCAAGAGGCGCATAGACTCGGGTCTGATGGGCTCGGCATCGCTCGTAACACAGGCGACAAAGGGTATGTTCAATGTCATGCCCTCGGTATCGCTCAACTACAACCGCGGCAAGCTGAACGCCTACGGCCGTATTTATGCCGGCACAAACGGCAATGCCACAGAATCGTCGGAGCACACCGACTACACATCGGGAACAATCATCGACGCCGGCTCGTCGATGTACGAGACATCGCTATGGAGCGGAGGTAACGTGGGCGTGGTATACGACATTGACAACCGCCACTCCGTAGGCGGCGAGGTGCAGTACAACTACTATGGCGGCAAGAGCACAACCGACACATGGACGGAGCACCAGAGCGCGGGCGCGACAACACGCAGCATTGGCACATATAAGGGCCACGGCGACAACCACATGGTAACCGCCACGCTCAACTACATATACAAGCTCGACGATATGGGCTCGACGCTCAAATTCATTGGCGACTATACACACTCTCACTCGCCACACGACAACCGCTACTTCGACAGCACGTTCAACACCCTTATGCCACTCATCACTCGCGACTCGACATATCGCGACAACAGCCTTAGCCGCAACCAGCTCGGAACGGCGACGGTGGCCCTCGAAAAGGTGATATCGCCCAAGCTGACACTCAAAGCGGGTGCGAAGTACACATATAATAATAATGATAACATGGCCGACTACGACTACCTCAAAGGCGAGGCGTGGCTACCTAACGTCGACAAGAGCTACGACATAGGCTACACCGAGAATATCGGCGCAGCATACATCATCGCCTCGGCACGCTTGGGCCGCTGGGGCATTGTGGGAGGTCTGCGTGGCGAGTACACCAACTTCCGCGACAAGGCGGGCGACGTCAAGCAGGACTACTTCGACCTCTTCCCCAATGCCAACGTATCGTACTCGCTGACGAAGGATGGCGCATACTCGCTTATAGCGCAGTATGCACGCACCATCACGCGACCCTCGTTCTGGACACTGTCGCCCAACGAGACAAAGATTTCGGAGTATATGATACAGCGCGGTAACCCCAACCTCAAACCGTCGTACGACAACTCCTTATCGCTCACCGCCGTGCTCAAATACAAGTACACCATAACGCTCGGCATGAAGATTCAGCAGAACGCCATACAGCAGGCGACAATTACCGACAGCGAGAACCCCGAGCTGCTCATCTTGCAGACCATAAACTACCCCACGCTCAACAGCTTCTTCGCACAGGTAAACCTACCCTTCCAGATTACGAAGTGGTGGTCGGCAAATGTCAACCTCATGGGTCTATACATGGGTCAGCGCATACACCCCGAAGAGCCCATACGTCGCAACTTCATGGGCTTCGCCAACGCACAGATGTCGTTCACGCTGCCCAAGAACTTCTTTATCGAGCTTAGTGGCCGATACATGCACGGCTTAGTGGCGGGCAACACCCGAATTGACGACTTTGGTAATATGGACATATCGGTAAAGAAACGTATGCTCGACGATAAACTGAACGTACGACTCGGCGTGATAAACCTCATACCTCAGGCACAGGGCGTAACAATCGAGGAGGCAGCCTTCACACGCATAATGAGCGTAAAGCAGCCGTGGCAGCGTCCCGCCGTGAACCTCTCGATATCGTATAACTTCAACGCCGGTAAGCAGTTCCGCGCCAAGGCCGTTGAGAGCGGCTCGGCCGAAGAGCTCGGCCGCATCAGCAATGGCGGCGGACAATAATAAGAGTGCTACACGAAAAATTAAGACGCCATACTTGGAACATCTCGAAATATTTACTACCTTTGCTTAAACATAGTTACTAACAGACAAAAAACTTATAACAATGAAACGGCTTTTTGGTTTTATGATGGCTACTGCGGGCATGCTTCTACTAACGGCATGTGAGCAGAACTTTGCCGACTTCGAGAAGACGAAGTTCGACGGTAGGGATATATCAGGCGTATGGGCACATGTTACATATGATATCCCCGCAGAGTTTTACGATTTCGACTGCGGAGTTACGGAGGTATTAATCTTTGACGGCAACACCGTATCGATTGGAAGCATCCTAAAAGATGATGGTATATGCAGATTATATGAGTTCAAAAATGGATATATATATGGTTGCTCATATGACGATGTGAAAATCAGCTATACGACAGACCTGAATATCGAAGGCGACGCAATTCATTTGACCCAAGAGTATTTGGGTTTTAGCAACACAATAGAGCGTGATGGCAACAAACTAATTCTCAAAGAGGAGACGGGCCTGCCCTACGACACGCCGACATATAAAACATTCGAGAAGGTGAAGGGCTTCAAACCTGCAAAGTAGCCGCAACGCTACGATATTTATAAAGATAAGGTGTCGCACAAAGTTTGTGCGACACCTTATTTTATGCGGGAAAGGGGAAGGTGAAAGGTGTGGTGTCTGCGACGCAATATAAAGTGAAAAGTGAAAACGGCGCGCAGATTTTATTAGGTAGTGATAGGTAATAGTAGGTAGAAATAGGTAGTAGTGGGGAGCGCGCAAAAACAAAGTGAAAAGTGAAAGGTGAAAAGTGAACTTTGCGATTAAGGCGAGAGCAGAGTGAATGTATTCACTATGCCGAGCCGTAGCAAAGTCGAGGCATTACGAAGTTTTGCCTCAAAGGTGTGGTGTCTGCGACGCGAGTTATATTGGTTGTTGCGCGCAAAAAAAACTCGCCTACAACTACCCATATCTACCTACAACTACCCATAACTACCCATTGCGCGCAAAAAAAACTCGTCCCAAAGTCCCAAAGTCTCCGAAAAGACAATGAGACAATGAGACAATAAGACAATGAGAAAATGGGACAATGAGAAAAATCTCCCATAGTCCCATAGTCAAAAAAAATGAAAGGAGGCCGCAATCGCCCCCTTATAACGCTAAATTTTTGATGGTGTCATAGTCTCTCTGCAACTGCTCTTTAAGGTCGCCAATAGACGAGAAACGCTTCTCGTCGCGTAGCTTCTCAACCAAGCGTACCTTCAATCGTCGGCCGTACAGGTCGCCTGAGAAGCCTATAACATGGGTCTCCAACAACAACTCCTTACCCCCCACAGAGGGTCGCATGCCGACATTCGACATAGCAACATAGCTCACACCATCGATAACGACCATCGAGCGGTAGACACCATGTTCCACATCGTAGCCCGTGAGCTCCATATTTGCCGTAGGAAAGCCCAACGCGCGGCCTATCTTACGGCCATGTATGACCTCTGCCTCAATCTCAACCATATCACTTAACATCATCGGTCATCTGACCCGTGAGACGCCTTACGAGGCTATACTCCGAGAAGAACTCGCGAGCAAAGACACGAAGGACGGTATATAAAGGAATAGCCAACAGCATGCCCCACATACCTGCGACATAGCCGGCGATAAGAATCACGAGGAACACCTCCAAGGGGTGCGCCTGAACACGGCGCGAGTAGAGCGTAGGCTGTATGACGAAGTCATCGACAACCTTCACGCATATAATCGTAAGCGTGATGAGCGTGGCGGCATGACCGACGTCGCCACCCATAGGCGATAGTACGCCGATACACAACGACACGACGCAACCGATAACGGGGCCGGCATAGGGTATCAGGTTCATAACGCCCATGATAAGACCTATCATCAGCGCATCGTCGAAGGGCAGCCCAAAGAGTGTGAGGATGACCGAAATAATGGTCATAACAAGCATGCTCTCAACAAGCAGACCTCCAAAATATCGCGACAGAAGCATCGTGATAGAGTCCAACGCGTGGTATACATTACCACGAAAACGCTCGGGGAAGAACAACGCAACAAGGCGATAGAAGAGTCCATCCTCCTTCAAGAAGTAGAAGGTGATGAAGGTTACCGAGAATAGCGATATAGCAGCCGTAACCATGAGGCCCGCAACATCCGAGAAGGCACCCACAAGGTTATTGTGGATGAAGCTCGACAGATAAGTGCGTATGGTATCCTCTATCGAGAACTCGCTGAACGCAAAGAGGTGCTGCAAGGCCAACTGCATATCCTCTACGGGGCGTCTGATGGCCGCCATGAAGGTGTCGATATCGAGCGAGGCGAGGTCGTTGACCTTATCGAAGACCAGCGGCACGAAGAGCGCGATAAGGCCTCCCGCAACGAGCCACATAACAACAAGCGTAACGAGCGAGGCTGCCGTGCGCGATAGCTCATAGCTACCTATACGAAGACGTTGCAGATACTTCACCAGAGGACGACCCACAATGGCGAGAACGGCCGAGAGAAGGACGTAGAGCACCACGCGCGACAGGTACCACAGCAAGAGCAGTGCAATACATATCGCCGTTACGGTAACTACACCCTTAATAATCTTATTGGCGTTCATCGTCATTAGCTATCGAAATTTAGGCCTCAGCCTCCTTACGCTTCAAACGCGCAATAGGTGTCTGCGAGCCGATAACCGGGTCGCCAATCTCAACGTAGAGCTCCGAGTCCTTAGGGATAAGCAAATCAACACGCGAGCCAAACTTAATGAAGCCCAGCACATCATTCTGCTTAACGCTCATATTGGGCTTAACGTACGACACAATACGACGTGCCACAAAGCCCGCAATCTGACGCATGAGCACACGGCGGCCATCTTTGAGGCGCACAACGGTCGTGGTACGCTCATTCTCGGTCGACGACTTAGGATGCCATGCAACGAGGAAGCGTCCGTGATGATGCTTCGTGTACTCCACCTCACCACCTACGGGCAGCCAATTCATGTGGACGTTCGTCACGGACATGAAAATCGAAATCTGCAACATCTCACAGTCGATATGCTCTGTCTCGTGCACCACCTCCGTAACCACTACGCGGCCATCGCACGGTGAGAAGATAAGCTCGTCGTCGTGAATCTGAACGCGGCGCGGCTCACGAAAGAAGGCTGCCACAAAGAACCAAAAGACAAGCAGGAAGATGGCCATAAACCAAATATGTCCTGCGATGCTGTCGATGCAGAAAAAGCCGATAAGCCATATAGCCAGGCAGATAAGTCCCGTGAAACCGATTATCTTATAACCCTCTTTATTAATCTTCATACGGTTTTAGGTTTTGGTTAGTCAGTTATTGTTACAAAATCATGATTATCAGATAGACAAAGGCTGCGGGCGACGACAGAAGCAGCGCATCAAACCTATCGAGCATGCCTCCATGTCCGGGGAGTATATTTCCCGAGTCCTTAACCTCGGCCTCGCGCTTAAACATCGACTCTACGAGGTCGCCGAGCACCGACGTTATGGCTACGACAGCCGCCATGCCGAGCCACAAGGCGTAGCCTCCACCGACAACCGCAGCACCCACAGCACCCATAGCCATGGCACCTGCAACACCACCGAAGAATCCCTCCCACGACTTCTTGGGCGATATACGCTCGCAGAGACGGTGGCGTCCACAGGTGATACCCACGAGGAAGGCAAAGACGTCGTTAGCCCATACGATGAACAGATAGAACAGGAAGGCCTCGGCGCGCCACTGGCCACCCGCCAACATAAGCGGAATAAAGAGCATGAGCGACATGGGCAACGCCACATAGAACGTAGCCATGAGCGTCGTCGCGATGTTTCGCGTAGGCGACTTAATATTGCGGAAGAGCTCCACAACGAAGCTCGCGGCAATGAGTAGCACAAAGGCGAGGATACCCACGAAGTCGACACCTTCGAGCGCGAAGAGTCCCTCGCCACGCGCAAAGCTGTCGAAGAGCACGAAGCTCTGATAGAGAAGTGCCACACCGGCCATAAGGCCCACACATCGCTGAGGTTTTGCACCCGTCGCTGAGGCGAGTTTATAGAACTCCCACATACCCACTATCGCGATTACGAAGAGTAGCGCAGCATAGGTCAGATGACTGATGTATGCCGCCGCCAAGACAACGGCGAGCAACACAGCACCACTGAGGGTACGAATCAATACATTGCGAAGTTTATCTCCCATAAAATCCTGTTTTACTATTTTTCAGTAGTCTGCATATCAGCGGCATCCGTATGAGCATCGGCAACATCGGCCTCTGCCTCAACAACATCCTCGACAACCTCGGCATCAACAGCCTTAGTCTCAGCAACCTCGGCCTCCTCCTTAGCTATCTGCTGCGCGCTCTTACCCAAGATTGACTCTACATCTTCCGCGAAGATGGTCTCCTTGGCGATAAGCATATCGGCAAGACGCTCGATATTCTCGCGCTCACGGTCGATGATATCTCGCGTGAGGGCAACAGCATCGTCGATGATGCGGCGCACCTCCTCGTCGATAAGTTGTGCTGTCTGCTCACTAAACGGCTTGGTGAAGGTGTCGCGCTGACCCGTAGCATCGTAGAAGCTGACGTTGCCCACCTTGGGGCTCATGCCATAGTAGGCAACCATGGCGTAGGCCGTCTTGCTTGCACGCTCCAAGTCGTTGATAGCACCCGTGCTCGTAATGTCGAGCAACTGCTGCTCGGCGATACGGCCACCAAGCAGACCGGCCAACTTGTGCATGAAGTGCTCCGTATTATGGTTCACACGCTCCTCGGGCAGATACCATGTGGCACCCAACGAGCGACCGCGCGGGATAATCGTGATTTTAAGCACAGGGTCGCAGTTCTTCAATCGCCACATCACCGTAGCATGTCCCGCCTCATGGATAGCCGTCGAGCGACGCTCCGCAGGGCTCATGGGCATATTACGACGCTCCAAACCACCTACGATGCGGTCGATAGCGGCAAGGAAGTCCTCCTGTCCGACACTGCTCTTATCGTGGCGCGCGGCGATGAGTGCCGCCTCATTACATACGTTGGCGATATCGGCACCCGCAAAGCCGGGCGTCTGCTTGGCGAGGAACGACACGTCGAGCTTCTCGTCGAGCTTTATGTTTTTCAGATGAACGCCAAATATCTGCTCTCGCTCCTTGACATCGGGCAAGCCGACCTCAATCTGTCTATCGAAGCGGCCCGCACGCATAAGAGCCTTATCCAAAATGTCGATACGGTTGGTTGCCGCAAGCACGATAACACCCGTATTTGTCTGGAAGCCATCCATCTCCGTGAGCAGCTGGTTGAGCGTATTCTCGCGCTCGTCGTTACCCGAGAAGCCCGAATTCTTGCCACGAGCACGGCCGATGGCGTCAATCTCATCGATGAAGACGATGCACGGTGCCTTCTGCTTAGCCTGCTCGAAGAGGTCGCGGACACGCGAAGCACCCACACCCACGAACATCTCGACGAAGTCCGAGCCCGAAATCGAGAGGAAAGGCACATTGGCCTCACCCGCAACGGCCTTAGCCAACAGCGTCTTACCCGTTCCCGGAGGGCCGGCCAACAGTGCACCCTTGGGTATCTTGGCACCCAGAGCCTTGTACTTATCCGCCTTTTTGAGGAAGTCGACAATCTCCATAATCTCAATTTTAGCCTCCTCCAAGCCGGCAACATCCTTAAAGGTGATACGCTGCTTCTTATCCTTATCGAAGACCTGAGCGCGCGCCTTACCCACATTCATGATACCGCCACCGCCACCATTGGCACCGCGCGACATACCACGCATGATGAATATCCATACACCGATGATGAGTATCCATGGCAGGAAGTCCAAAACATAGGCAAACCACCCCTTCTCCGAGCGTTCATACTTGATGATAACCTTCTCGGCCTCGACACCATTTTCGGCTGCGCGCCTCTCGGCATCCTCAATCTTCTCGGCAAAGTACTGCACATCGCCACCCGTATTGAAGGTCATCTGCGCTCCGGTGCGCGGCATGCTGCTAAAACGCTTATCCTCGGCCAACGAGTCGAGTGCCGCTTCGGTAAGGTAGAGACTCGCCGCCTCCTTATCCAAAACATCTATCTCGCGCACATAACCTCGCTCCACGAGCTCCTCGACCATAGCCCAATCGCCGTCGATGGGCGGATTTTCGGACTCATGCGTAATCGAATAATATACTATCGCCAATGCCACAATTACCCAAAAGCCCATAAAGTTGAACCTCGGGCGCATTGTGGGATGCTTCTTTATACTTGCCATCTTCTACTGTCTACTTTCTCTTCGTTTCATTCGTTTTCTCACACACGGCCACGCCCCGCAGCAACTGCCGAGACGCAACCACTACACCCCTGAGGGCACTACTCAAACTCGTAACGCTTCATCGGTGCGTCGGCCCACAACTCCTCCAAACGATAGAAGTCGCGCAACTCCGACTGGAAGATGTGAACTATAACGTCGGTGTAGTCCATCGCCACCCAGAAAGAGTTCTGACGACCCTCGACGCGCACGGGCCACTCACCCATAACCTCGAACACCTTATCCTCGATGCTTGCCGAGATAGCGTCTACCTGTGTGGTAGAGTCTGCGTTACACACTACAAAATGCGAGCAAATAGCACCATCGAAGCCCGACAAATCGAGCGATACAATACCTTTACCCTTTTTGTCGTCGATTGCCTCAACTATCGTATTAATCAACTTTTCCAAATTTTCCTCCATAGTTCGTTTTTTAATCTATTTTTTATCTGTCTCGACACTCCGAGCGCAACACACCCCGAAAGCTGCCGACGTATAAATATTTTTATCCTTGCAAAGATAGTAAAATTTCACGAAACAAGAACGATTCTACTGCCGAAATATATAAAATATATTACTCTCGGACTACATCGTCCCGCATTTCGGACAAAAATCACCCATCAAACACTCCGCTGCGCGGGCTATACTTTATCCTGATCGACGCACTCCAAGATAGTCTTTTTGAGTGCCTCAACAATGGACTGTTTTACGTATGTTCGACTTACGGCCAACGCCACACGACGCGACGTTGCACCCTTGGCGATGCTCTTCACACGACCACGTTTCGACTGCGGAATAAACTCCAAAGCCATCTCGGGAATGATGGTCATGCACGACGTACAATCGACCATGCGCATAAGCGTATCTATCGAGCTCGACTCGAAGTAAAAGTGCGACGGAATATCGTGTGCCGCCTGACACAACTCGAAGATTTGGTCGCGCATACAGTTTCCTCGGCTCAACAAGATAAGGTCCTTAAAATCAATATCCTCGATACGAATATTAGACCTCTCGAAGAGAGGGTGCGAAGGCGACAGATAGGCGTAGAAATGGTCGCTGAAAAGGTCGTGCTCCATGATACCCTCGCCACACGTTCCGCTGGCCACAAGCGCAGCATCGATACGGTCTTTTTTCAGTGCATCGATGATGTTTGCAGTAACCATCTCGCTTATCTCCAACTCGACCTTGGGATACTGCTTCACAAAAGCCGGAATGAACTTATGCAGCAGGTAGGGCGCAATGGTCGGAATTACGCCTAAGCGCATCTTGCCGGCACACTCGCCGCGCATCTCGGCAACCGTCTCGCTGATGTGCTTGTAGGAGCGCAGCGTCTCGCGCGCCTGCTCCAAGACAACCTCGCCCACGGCGGTCGGTATGATAGGCTTCTTCGTGCGATCTAAAAGCACAGCACCAAGCTCCTCTTCGAGAGCCTTAATCTGCATACTGAGCGACGGCTGCGTAACAAAACAGTGCTCCGCAGCTACCGAAAAACTACCACAATTAGCTACTGCTAAGAGGTATTCAAGTTGGATTATAGTCATATTCGTTATAAGGATAATTTGTTTGCCTTGTACAAAGTTATAAAAAAATTCTATATTTCAAGAGTTTTTGCACGAAAGTCTCCAAATTTTTGCTAAATTTGTCGCCTACGAGCGATATATAATTAGGTGTCGCTCAAAAATAGTTAATACAACACATTTAAGAAACAATTTATTATGGGAAAGATAATACTTACAGGAGACCGCCCCACAGGCAAACTTCACCTCGGACACTTCGTAGGCTCGTTGAGCCGTCGCGTAGAGTTGCAGAACTCTGGCGAGTATGACAAAATTTTTATCATGATTGCCGACGCACAGGCCCTGACGGACAATGCCGACAACCCCGACAAGGTGCGCGAGAACATCGTAGAGGTGGCTCTCGACTACCTCTCATGCGGCATCGACCCCGAGCGTTCGACAATCTTCATACAGTCCTACGTAACCGAGCTTACGGAGCTTGCGTTCTACTACATGAACCTCGTTACCGTGCAGCGTTTGCAGCGCAACCCGACCGTCAAGGCCGAGATTCAGATGCGTGGCTTCGCCGACAACAACGCCGAGGAGGAGAATCAGCAGCGCAAAGGTACTCCCGTAGGTTTCTTCACCTACCCTATCTCACAGGCATCGGACATCACCGCCTTCCGCGCCACTACCGTACCCGTAGGCGAAGATCAGGAGCCGATGATTGAGCAGACTCGCGAGATTGTCCACAAGTTTAACTCCGTATATGGCCCTACGCTTGTCGAGCCCGAGATTATGCTGCCCACAAACTCGGCTTGTCTGCGTCTGCCTGGCACCGACGGCAAGGCCAAGATGTCGAAGTCGCTCGGCAACTGCATATACCTCTCGGATACGGCCGACGAGGTAAAGAAGAAGGTTATGAGCATGTACACCGACCCCGACCACTTGCGTGTCGAAGACCCCGGAAAGGTGGAGGGCAACACCGTATTCACCTATCTGGACGCCTTCTCGCGCCCTGAGCACTTCGCGAAGTATCTGCCCGACTACGAGAATCTCGATGCTCTGAAAGACCACTACCGTCGTGGCGGTCTGGGTGATGTTAAGGTTAAGCGTTTCCTCATCGCCGTGTTGGAGGAGCTGCTCGCGCCCATACGCGAGCGTCGTAAGCACTACGAGCAGAACATCGAGGAGGTTTACAAGATTTTGGAGCGCGGCTCGGAGTGTGCCAGAGCAGAGGCTGCGGCAACGCTTGCTGATGTGCGTCGCGCAATGCGCATTAACTACTTCGAGGACTCGGAGCTCATAGCACGTCAGGCTGCCGAGTATCGCAAATAACAACTCTTCGTACGACTTGTAATGATACAACTCGAAAATAAGATTAAGAAGCACATCTACGACGGCTTTCTATATGTGGCGCGCCGTCTGTCGGACTCACAGACGCTGGCCATATTAGCCATCATCGTAGGTCTATGTGCCGGTGTGGGAGCATTCATCTTCAACACCCTGCTGCACAACATCACCGATGCTCTGACCTCGTGGACACCGGCCGACCAGGCGCAGTGGCTATACCTCGTCTATCCGTCGATAGGTATCATCCTCGCCACGCTCTTCGTGAAGTATATCGTAAAGGACGGTATCTCGGAGGGTGTTACGCGCGTGCTCTACGCCATGTCGCGCAAGGGCTCACGCATCGCGGGACACAACTGCTGGACGTCGATAGTGGGTGGTGCCACGACCATCGGATTTGGTGGTTCGGTAGGCCCCGAGGCACCCATCGTGCTCACGGGAGCGGCCATAGGCTCGAACGTAGGTAAGCTCGCGCACCTGAACTACAAGAACACCACGCTGATGCTATGCTGCGGTGCCGGTGCTGCGGTGGCTGCAATCTTTAAGGCCCCAATCACGGGCGTGGTCTTCGTCTTGGAGATATTGATGCTCGACATCACCTCGAAGTCTATCATCCCGCTACTCATGGCCTCGGTAACGGCAACCATCACGTCGCTCACGCTGCACGGTTTTAGCCCCATATATGCCGTATCGCTATCGAAGGCCGACATGTTTCAGGTGGCACAGATACCCCTGTTCGTGCTGCTCGGATGTTTTTGCGGCATCATGGCCTTCTACTTCACGTCGGTAAACTCGCGCGTCGGAGGTTTCTTCAATGGTGTTAAGAGCCAATACCGCAAGTGGATATACGCGGGTATCATCCTCGGTGTGCTGATGTTCATCTTCCCGCCCCTCTATGGCGAGGGTCATGGCAGCTTTACCGCGCTGATGAACGGTAACACAAAGGAGCTTTTCGATAACTCGCTCTTCTACGACCTCAGTTCGGCCGACTGGTTTTTGATTGTCTACCTCTTGGCCATCATGTTCTTCAAGGTTGTGGCTATGGCTACGACAAATGCCGCAGGTGGCGTGGGTGGTACCTTCGCACCATCACTCTTCGTGGGTGCCTTTGCCGGAGCATCGCTCGCCGTCATCTGCCGTGCCGTCTTCGGATGGGACGTGTCGATTACCTCGTTTACGCTCGTCGGCATGGCGGGTGTCATGTCGGGCGTGATGAAGGCCCCGCTAACGGCCATATTCCTTATCGCCGAGCTGTCGAGCGGCTACGGCCTCTTCATCCCGCTGATGCTCGTGTCGTGTATCTCGTTTGCCGTGAACTACGGTCTCGACCGCGACTCGATATACACCAAGCAGCTGCGCATGCGTGGTGAGCTGCTCACACACGATAAGGATAGCTCGGCCCTCGTCTTCCTGCGTCTCGACGAGCTTATGGAGACCGACTTCATACGTCTTCGCGAGGGATTCACGCTGGGCGACGTCGTAAACATCATATCGAGTGCCCGCCGCAACATCTTCCCCGTGCTCGACCATGCGGGACGTCTGCTGGGCGTCGTGCAGCTCGACGACCTGCGCAGCGACATGTTCAACCGCGATAAGTGGTCGACATCCATCATGCACTACATGATACAGCCGCCCGACCGCATATTGCAGAACGAGCAGATACAGAGCATCATGCCTCGCTTCGAGCAGGCAAACACATGGATGTTGCCCGTCGTAGATAAGCAAAACAAATACTTAGGCTTTATCTCCAAGTCGCGAATACTGAACTCCTACCGCGAGGCGTTGGTAAACATCACACAGGCGGACGACTAAACGACACTTTACACTCAACATTTGGTACGAAAACAAAAAAACGAAATAGATTATGGCATTACAATGTGGAATCGTAGGACTGCCCAACGTAGGTAAGTCTACCCTATTTAACTGTTTGTCGAATGCTCGTGCGCAGGCGGCAAACTTCCCCTTCTGCACCATCGAGCCCAACGTGGGTGTCATCACGGTGCCCGACGAGCGTCTGATGAAGCTCGCCGAGATAGATAACCCCAAGCGCGTGGTGCCCACCACCATCGAGATTGTCGATATCGCCGGTCTGGTGAAGGGTGCCTCGAAGGGCGAGGGTCTCGGCAACAAGTTCTTGGCAAACATCCGCAACACCAACGCTATTATCCACGTGTTGCGTTGCTTCGAGAACGAGAATATTACACACGTCGATGGCACGGTAGACCCCGTGCGCGACAAGGGTATCATCGACACGGAGCTGCAACTCAAAGACCTCGAAACCATCGAGAACCGTATCGGCAAGTGCCAGAAGCAGGCCACTGCGGGCGATAAGATTGCCAAGCGTCAGTACGACATTCTCCTGCGCTACAAGGAGGCGTTGGAGCAGGGACTCTCAGCACGTACCGTGGAGCTCACTACAGAGGAGCGCAAGACGGTCTACGACCTCAACCTGCTCACCGACAAACCTGTGTTGTACGTATGTAACGTCGACGAGGCGGCCGCCGTTACGGGTAACGCTCACACCGAGGCTGTGAAGGCTGCCATTGCCAGCGAGAAGGCCGAGATGCTTATCGTTGCTGCCTCGGCCGAGGCCGACATTGCCGAGTTGGAGACCTACGAGGAGCGACAGATGTTCTTGCAGGATATGGGCTTGGAGGAGTCGGGCGTGAGCCGTCTTATCAAGGCTGCATACCGACTGCTCGACTTGCAGACATTCTTCACCACGGGTGCCGACGAGAGCCGTGCCTGGACATTCCGTCGTGGCATGAAGGCTCCCGAGACTGCCGGTGTCATCCACACCGACTTCGAGCGCGGCTTCATCCGTGCCGAGGTTATCAAGTATGCCGACTATGTGGAGCTTGGCTCCGAGCGCGCATGCCGCGATGTGGGTAAGATTGGCATCGAGGGTAAGGAGTATGTGGTTGAGGATGGCGACATCATGCACTTCCTGTTCAACGTATAGTCGCAAGACAATGAATTAACACAATCGAAAATAGTAATAAAAATTTATAACCATGAAAAACCTTTGGAAATATGTGATTATCGCCTCGGCGGTGGTAATCTCTGCGGTAGTTCTCGCCGCAGCCTACACACAGCGTTATAACACCCAGCGTGGCACAATCTCGGTTACGGGTCTCGGCGAGACGGAGTTTACGTCGGACCTCATTGTCATCGAGGGTAGCATCAAGGCCGAGTTCATCGAGGTGAACGAGGCATATGCCGACATCGAGCGTCAGCGCAAGGCTGTTACCTCATTCCTCACGGAGCGTGGCGTGAAGGCCGACAACATATCGTTCCACATGCCCTCGGTCGACGAGCTCAGCCGCTCGGTGTACGAGGATGGACACTACGTTGGCGAGCACTTTGCCGGCTACCGTATATACCAATCATTCAGCATCGAGTCGAAGGATGTCGACATCGTTGAGACCGCAGCACGCGAGCTTCCTTCGTTGCTCACAGAGGGTGTCAACATCGAGGTTGACGAGCCTCTATACTACTACTCGCAGCTCGACGCCGTGAAGCACGACCTTATCGCTGCTGCCGCAGCCGACGCACGCGAGCGCGCATTGAAGATTGCCACAAGCTCGGAGGCCGAGCTCGGCGAGTTATACAGTTCAAGCGCAGGAGTATTCCAGATTACCTCGGCAACGGGCAACGAGGAGTACTCATGGGGTGGCTCATTCAACCTCTCGTCGCGCGACAAGAAGGCTAGCATTACAATACATGCCAACTACAAGATTCGATAACCAACAAAAAACATAGCAATATCATGTCAAGAGAAGTACGTGTACGCTTTGCGCCCAGCCCCACAGGCCCGCTCCACATCGGAGGTGTGCGCACAGCCCTATATAACTACCTTTTTGCGCGCCGTCATGGTGGTAAGATGATTCTTCGTATCGAGGATACCGACTCACAACGTTTCGTGCCCGGTGCCGAGGAGTATATCATCGAGTCGTTGAAGTGGTGTGGCGTAGAGATTGACGAGGGCGTAGGCGTGGGAGGCCCCCATGCACCCTACCGTCAGAGTGAGCGTCGCGAGATATACCTCAAATATGCCAAGCAGCTCGTCGAGGCCGGCTGGGCATACTACGCTTTCGACACCCCCGAGGAGTTGGATGCACTGCGCAAGGAGGCCGAGGAGGCAGGTCGCACCTTTGCCTACAACTACGAGGTACGCGAGAAGCTGCCCACATCGCTCGTACTCAGCCACGACGAGGTTGAGGCACGCATAGCGCGTGGCGAGCAGTGGGTGGTACGTTTCAAGATGCCCGAAAATGAGATTGTAGCCATGGACGACCTTATCCGTGGCCATGTCGAGGTCAACACCTCGACGCTCGACGACAAGGTGCTCTACAAGTCGGCCGATGCGCTGCCCACATACCACCTCGCAAACATCGTCGACGACCACCTTATGGAGATTTCGCACGTCATACGTGGCGAGGAGTGGCTACCGTCGCTTCCGCTGCACTACCTCCTCTACAAGGCCTTTGGCTGGGAGGATACACGTCCTGAGTTTGCACACCTCCCGCTGCTGCTGAAACCTACGGGTGGCGGTAAGCTCTCGAAGCGCGATGGCGATAAGATGGGCTTCCCCGTCTTCCCGCTCTTCTGGCTCTCGCCCACGGGCGACACGGCACACGGCTACCGCGAGGATGGCTATGTTGCCGAGGCCTTCATCAACATGTTGGCACTTCTCGGCTGGAACCCCGGTACGGAGCAGGAGATATTCTCTATGCAGGAGCTTATCGACGCCTTCTCGTTGGAGCGCGTATCGAAGGCCGGTGCCCGCTTCCAGCCCGACAAGGCTAAGTGGTTCAATGCCCAGTACATACACCGCATGAGCGACGAGCAGCTCGCCACAATCTATCAGCCCATACTTCGTGAGCATGGTATCGACGTCTCGGACGAGGTTGCAGGACGTGCCGCAGGCATCATGAAGGAGCGCGTAACGCTCACCACGGAGCTGTGGGACCTCACATCGTTCTTCTTCGTGGCACCCACGGAGTATGAGGAGAAGCTCACCAAGAAGCAGTGGAAGGGCGACAACCCCGCGATGCTCGCCAAGCTACGCGACCTCTTGGCCTCTGTCGAGGACTTCTCGAAGGAGAACACAGAGGATGTGGTTAAGCCGTGGATTGAGGCTAACGGCTACTCGGTAGGTCAGGTTATGAACACGCTGCGTTTGGCGTTGGTCGGAGCAGGTAAGGGCCCCGGCATGTACGACGTTACGGAGTTCATCGGCCGCGAGGAGTGTTTGAAGCGTATAGACTCGCTCATTACGAACCTTAAACCCGTGGAGTAATGGAGATTTTGCAGCACGTATGGGGCTCTACGCCCGAGGGCGAGGGCATCATCCTCTACACCATGCGCAACAGCCGTGGCTCGGAGGTACAGCTCAGCAACATAGGCGCATCCATCGTCAGCGTTAAGTTTGCCGACCGCAACGGAAATATCGACGACGTGGCCCTCGGCTACCGCGATGCCGAGAGCTATATCGGCGATGGCGCGGCAAGCGGCAAGAGCGTAGGTCGTGTTGCGGGACGTATCGCCCGCGGACGGATGACCATCGAGGGCGAGGAGTACCGCTTGGAGGTAAACAACGGCCCCAACCACCTACATGGCGGCAGCAAGGGCTTCGCCAACTGCTATTGGGAGGGTCGCGTGGAGACCAACCGCATAGTCTTCTCGCGCGTATCGGAGGATATGGAGCAGGGCTACCCCGGTGAGCTCGTTGTGGAGGTTGTCTACGACTTCGATGACGACGACCAGATTGTAATCACGTTCTTAGCCAAGAGCAACAAGACCACTGTCGTAAACCTCACCAACCACCTCTACTGGAACCTCCATGGCGAGGGCTCGGGCAAGACCATTCTCGACCACGAGCTACGTCTCAACTGCTCGAAGGTGCTCGAAATGAATACCGTGCAGATACCTACGGGAGAGCTTCTCGACGTCAAGGACACACCCTTCGACTTTTTGTCGTGGCGACGCTTTGGCGACGATATAGATGCCGAGTTCAACAACATACGCAACTTCCACGGCTACGACCACTGCTTCGCGGTGGATGGCTGGCAGAAGAATATCTTAAAGGAGGTTGGCGAGTTGCGCTGCGAGGCTACGGGACGTAAGGTTACGTTCCTCTCGTCGCAGCCCGCAGCCATTCTCTACACGGGTAATTGGCTCGCCGGAGGCTGCCCCATCACCAAGTCGGGCGGTCGTTATGACGACTACGCAGGTGTGGCCATCGAGTGTCAGGCATACAGCGACGCTGTAAACCACGCTCACTTCCCCTCCATAGAGCTTAAAGCCGACGAGCTGTACTGTCAGAAGATTGTTTATGCGCTCGGCACATTTTAGGCGCGATGAATGAAAAAAAATTATAAACGACAAATAGGTATGAAGAGATTTCATCTAACCCTTCTCGCAGCCCTCGCCATGGTGGCATGTACGCAGCCCAACATGGACGAGGCACCTGAGGGGCAGAAGACAAGCACGAAGATTATCAACACGTCGGAGTGTGCCGTAAAGGGGTCGCTGCTCGTCAAGCTCAACAGCTACACCACGGAGTTTAGCGTTGAGAGTATCGACGGCATCGACATCGAGGCACGCCCCCTCTTCCCCGCAGGCAACACCTCGGAGGAGAGGTTGCTAAGCGAGGATATATATCGTTGGTGGGAGCTATCGTTTTCCCAGAGTGCCAACCTCGACAATATCGCCGAGGTGGTGGCCACCAACAGCCTCGTTAAGCACGTCGAGTTCAATAAAATCATGGAGTACGTAGGCGACGACATCGTAGCGGAGCCGGCAGAGCTGCACGCCACAACACGCGCCACGAGCGACGATGTGCCCTTCAACGACGAGTATCTCTGCGAGCAGTGGCACTTCTACAACGATGGTAAGCTCTACGACGGCGTAGGTTACGAGTGGGCCATCCACCAGGCGGGTGCCGACATAAATGTTTTTCCCGCATGGAAGTACTGCACGGGCGACCCTCGCGTCATCGTTGCGGTGCTGGATGGAGGTGTGAAACATTCGCATCCCGACCTCGCAGCCAATATGTGGGTCAACGACGACGAGATTGCGGGCAATGGCAAGGACGATGACGGCAACGGATATATCGACGACGTGCACGGCTTCAACTTCAACGACTACAACGGCACTATATACTTCGATGACCACGGCACACACGTTGCCGGCACTATCGCCGCGGTGAGCAACAACGGCGTGGGTGTTGCGGGCGTAGCCGGTGGCTCGGGCGAGGGTGATGGATGCCGCATCATGACGTGCCAGATATACCAAAACGGCTCCGCAGTTACGGCATCGCGCATTGCCGAGGCGATGCGATATGCCGCCGACAATGGTGCTGTCATCATGAACAACTCGTGGGCATACTCTAAGGGCGCATACACCTCAGACTCGCAGTTCGCAGCAAGTTATAGCGTGCTCTTGGATGCAATATCGTATTTCGAGAACAATGCCAAGCTCGAAGGTGTCATCGACGGAGGTATCGCCCTCTTTGCTGCGGGCAACGATGGCTACGGCGTTCCGTCGTACCCCGGCGCATACTACAAGAATATCTGCGTTACGGCCTTTACATGCGACTATACGGCGGGTACGTATAGCAACTATGGCACGGGAGCCAACATTTGTGCCCCCGGTGGCGAGAGTAGCGGTTGGGACGAGAAGGTTGTCTCTACGTCAGTATCATACAACTACGACTACATGTACGGCACCTCGATGGCCACGCCCCACGTCTCGGGTTGCGCTGCCCTCGGCTTGTCGTATGCGCTGAAAATCGGCAAGAGCTTCACACGCGACGAGTTCAAGAACATAATCCTCACCTCGGTACACGACATCGACAAGTATCAGACAGGCACAAAGGGCTACTATGCAGGTCAAGCAGGCTATGTGACTATCGACCTTGCACGCTACAAAGGCCTACTCGGCGCAGGATATATCGATGCACACCGCGTACTGATGAATGTTGAGGGTACTCCGTGTATCTACCTTGCGAAGGGTGAGCAGAAGAGCATATCGCTCGACAACTACTTTGGTGACAGCTCTGAGGGTCTGACCTATACCAACATCGAAATAGATAATATGTCGGCCATCGGTCTTAACGCGACACCCACAATCACAAACGGCACCATCACGCTGAAATGTACCAAGGCGGGCACTGCGCGTATGCGCGTGACGGCTATCATCGGTGGTACGAGCGTCGGCGGTGGCAATAATATGGGTGGTATGGAGGTAACACGCGAGGCCGAAATCGTCGTGCGTCGCTCGGTAGCATCGAACGGTGCGTGGTTGTAAGAAAGCGTGCAACTATGCGACTGAGATATCTATTATGCCTACTAACACTCGTAGTAGGCGTAGCTTTTACGAGCTGCGAAGAGGATAAACCCGTGGCTCCTCCCCAACAAGAGGAGCCGGGGGATAATCCCGAGCCTGAACCTGAACCTGAACCTGAGCCTGAGCCAGAGCCTGAGCCTGAGCCCGAGCCTGAACCTGAACCTGAACCCGAGCCTGAGCCTGAGCCTGAGCCCGAGCCTGAACCTGAGCCTGAACCCGAACCTGAACCCGAACCTGAGCCAGAGCCTGAACCTGAGCCTGAACCCGAACCTGAACCCGAACCTGAGCCAGAGCCAGAGCCAGAACCCGAACCTGAGCCAACACCCCCGATAGGTGGCGACACATCGGAGTTAGCGGGAGATTGGCATCTTACGAAGTGGTGCGGCATGAAGCCCAACTTCGAGGTCTACCTCTCGATAGAGGCGACAGGAGAGGTAACGCTATGGCAACGCATATCGACCTTCACCTGGGAGTGCTTCACAGCGACAGCAACGACCGAGGATGGTGTTATAGGCGGAACGTACAGCGACGGCGCGGCATGGAGCTCGACCTACTACTACGAGGTATCGGCAGAGGTGATGATATGGACAGACACGCTCGACAGCAACGAGACGGCGACATACGAGCGTTGCACACTACCCGACCATCTGACCAAGACACGCTCAGATAACAACTACATCAACGTGGAGCGATACCTATAATCGCACACGACAAACAGTTGGCGACGACACAAAAAATTTAGGCTGCCATCCTCCGAGGACGGCAGCCTAAATTTTATCGTGCTCTCGCTAATAGCTTACTCGCGAGGAGTGTGGAACTCCATAAACGAGAGACCCTTTGCACCACTCTTATCGAGTACAAGCGTACAGATAGTGTAGTCGTAGTCGTACCACAAGCCACTCCACTCAACGGTCGCAGGCTCATAGAAGATGCGTGACTCCGACGCCGACGACTCGATGAGGTAGATCATAAATGCCTCGAACGACGAGAAGCCATAGGTGTAATACACCTCTTCGGCCTCCGTAACGAGCTCTGTTTTAAGAACACATGTGCGGTATGAGAAGACATTTGCGCTGGGTGTGAGCGAGTAGATAACCTTATTGGGCTCGATACTCTGAATCTCCACATTGACAGTCTCCTGGCTCTGCTCGGGGTCGAGAGTGTGAACAACCTTCTCGAAGACCGCACTTGTGTAGCTTGCTGATGCAGAGTCGTACAACGCTACGAGGATGATATAGTCCGTACCGGGGCCAACCTCCACCTTAACACCCTGTGCTGCGAAGTCAGAGTTGGGGTGAGGCTCACCATTAGCCCAAACAATCTGCTGAGGGCCAACACCGGGGAAACCGTAGTTCGCAAGGAACTGTGTGGTCTTACCACCATACAAATCGTAGGTTACCTTCTCGATAACCACACAACGCCACTCCTGGTTTGCCTCAACGTTAATGTCGAATGTAATTGACGACGATGTAAGTTTCTTAACGGTCAAAAGCTCGCTATCGCCACGCACCGAAGCACCCGACATAGAGCCGTAGTATGAGCCTCGTACAGGCGTAGAGGTCGCATCGTCGAGTACAAACTCGAATACAAGGAAGTACTTGCCATTTACAACCGACACCTCCAAATATCCCGACTTGAAATTGAAGCCATACTCGTCATCGGCACTCTGCTTCAAACCCGACGTATCATAGAGAATGGTGTTGTAGTCGGTTATTTGATTTACCACAGTGTAGCGACCCTCGGGGATATACTTACCGTCCGAGAGACCGGGGTTGCAGTACAAGTCGATAAACATCACCTCGCCGGTTGCAGCCTCGAGCGTTACGTAGTAGTTAATCTTGTCGTACCAGGCACCCTTCGAAGTACGCACAATCTCCAATCCATCCTCAAAAGGAGACTCGGGGTCCTCACCGGGCTCGGGCTCGGGCTCGGGTTCGGGCTCTGGTTCTGGTTCTGGTTCAGGCTCAGGCTCCTCGCCATCTTTGAGTGTCTTCATCGAGATGGGCGTTGCCATTGCGCTACCGCTCTGGTTTGATGCGGCAGCCACGATGAGGTAGCTCTTGTTGCTCTCCAGATCTTCAACCGTAACAGAGGTCGTGGCGGGGTCAACCTGAACACCGCTTGCCATAATCTGGTCGGCATCGAACGATGCGGCAGCAGCAACAACCATGTAGGCAACCTTCTCGGCATTGGTTGCCGTAATCTCGAACGTAAGCGACGTTGCGGTAGCCTCGCCGACGGTCAGCTCGATAGTGGGCTTCTGACCCTCGGGGATGTTGTTCTCGGGCTCACACGATGTTGCAACTACAACACACGCCATGAGCAACGATAGAAAGTAAAAGATTTTTTTCATTGCAAAATGTATTTTGAAGTTTATCTCATTAACGAAAACTAAGGACAAAGATATAAAGAATTATCTGAATAGCAAAAAAATAGTGCAAAAATGTAGAATGACCGGGGGGGGACGGTGGGACGGTGGGACGGTGGGACAGCGGGACGATGGGACAAGTTTTTTTTTGCGCGCAATGGGTAGTGGTGGGTAGTGTTAGGTAGAAGTAGGTAGTTATGCGTGAGTTTTTTTGCGCGCAACAACCAATAAAACATGCGTCGCAGACACCTTACCTTTCAGTTTTCACTTTTCACTTTTCAGTTTTTTGACGATGGGACAATGAGAAAATGGGACAATGAGAAAAACTCCCATAGTCCCATAGTCTCAAACTAGCATTGTTCCATTGTCAAAAAAAAGAGGCCGAGAATGGCCCCTTATCACAAGAAAATCCTACTTGGCATACGACACCGCACGAGTCTCACGTATCACGGTAATCTTTACCTGGCCGGGATAGGTCATCTCGTCCTGAATCTTCTTGGCTATATCGTGCGATAGTGCCTCAGACTCCTGATCCGAGAGCTTGTCGGCACCCACAATCACGCGCAGCTCACGGCCCGCCTGAATAGCGTAGGTCTTAACAACACCGGGGTACGAGAGTGCGATGCTCTCCATCTCTTTGAGACGCTTGATGTACGACTCAACAACCTCGCGACGTGCACCGGGACGCGCACCTGAGATAGCGTCGCACACCTGGATGATAGGTGCTATGAGCGAGGTCATCTCCGTCTCGTCGTGGTGTGCACCGATAGCGTTGCATACGTCGGGCTTCTCCTTATACTTCTCGGCGAGCTTCATACCGATGATTGCGTGTGGCAATTCGGGCTCATCGTCGGGCACCTTACCTATATCGTGCAACAGACCGGCACGACGTGCTGCCTTAGGATTGAGACCGAGCTCGGCAGCCATGATACCTGCAAGGTTGGCTGTCTCGCGGGCGTGCTGCAACAGATTCTGACCATACGACGAGCGGTACTTCATCTTACCGATAAGACGAATAAGCTCGGGGTGCAGGCCATGTATACCGAGGTCGATGGTGGTACGCTTACCCACCTCGATAATCTCCTCCTCAATCTGCTTCTTAACCTTAGCCACAACCTCCTCGATACGTGCGGGGTGGATGCGACCATCGGTAACAAGCTGGTGAAGTGCCAGACGTGCTATCTCGCGACGCACGGGGTCGAAGCCCGAGAGGATGATAGCCTCGGGGGTATCATCAACGATAATCTCGATGCCCGTAGCGGCCTCCAAGGCGCGGATATTGCGACCCTCGCGGCCGATGATGCGACCCTTAACCTCGTCCGAGTCGATGTTGAACACCGTAACGGCATTCTCGATGGCAGTCTCGGTAGCGACACGCTGGATAGAGGCTACAACGATACGCTTGGCCTCCTTGGTAGCCGATAGCTTAGCCTCCTCGATGGTCTCGGCGATAAATGCCGCAGCGTCGGCCTTAGCCTCATTCTTCATATTCTCGATAAGGATGTTCTTGGCATCCTCAGAGCTCATGCCCGAAATCTGTTCGAGGCGTGCATTCTGCTCCTTGATAACGCCTGCAAGCTCCTCCTTGCGTGCCTCAACACCCTGCAACTGCTGGTCGAGCTGCTCGCGGCGACGGTCGCACTCCGACGACTTCTTGTCCAACTCGCGCTCCTTCTGCTGCAATGTGTTCTCCAACTGCTTGGCACGCTGCTCACTCTGCTGCAACTTCTGATTGCGCTCGTTGACATGGCGGTCATGCTCGCTGCGAAGCTGGATAAACTTCTCCTTGGCTTGAAGAATCTTCTCTTTCTTTATCATTTCGCCGTCGGCCTCCGCCTTTTGGACGATGGCCTTGGAGCGTGCCTTAACGGCCATATAGGCCACAACGCCACCTACGATGGCGCCGACAACAACTCCGGCGATTATCAATGCAATATTCATATTGATAATGTTTAAGTGTTATATATAATTAATTAATGTATGTTTCAAAAAAAAACCGCATGGACTCCTTAACTTGTTTGACGAATCCGCGGATAAGTCATAGGTGGGGCTCCGTGGCTCGCAATCTTCCACCGGTGCCGCAACGCGACACACCACTGAGGGTCGAGGCCTGATTTTGATACATTCACGAGAGTTGTCCCAATGTTATATAAAATGTACAGTTCGCAAAGCTTTTAAGGAATCTATGCGGGATAGATTGTCTATGTAAAGAACGTCGATGTCGTCAAGGCCGACACCCCGCCTTATTGTTCGTCAGTTACTTAATGTAGGCACGAATACGCTCTTCGATGGCGTGCAGCTCCTCGATATCGCCATCACCAAGCGACGACGACTGCTGCGTGTTGAGCAACATCATCGAGTAGCGCAAGGCGGCCATAGCCAGACGATCCGTGGCGTCGAAGTTCGGAACGCGAGCAAACTCGGCGATGCTGTTGTTCAGACGCTTGGCAGCCTCACGACACAGCTCCTCCTTCTCGGGCTCGATGTTCATCGGGTAGTTACGTCCCGCTATCGAGAGATTTATCTTAATCTTACCTTCGGCCATCGTGGTTAATCGTTATCCTGTTGTTCGCGCGTCATCTGGGCTATACACTTGTCAACTTCCCGCAATAAACTGTTGACACGTGCTCGCGCCCTCTCTACACTGCCTGCCGAGGAGCACATACCCGCCGTAAGTTCCATGCCTCGTATACGGGTCTCCTGTTCGCGTACCTTCTCGGTCAAATGACGATTGTCGGCAAGGAGTTTATCGCGCTCGGCAACCAACTGCCGGCACTCACCCATCATACGCGTGTGGTCGGCGATAAGCCTCTCCACCTGCTCGCGCAGTCGTTTTACAATCTCCTTCTCGGCCATAGGGCAGCATTATAATTTATTTGTCGCTCAAAGATAACAATTTCTTCGTTAACTTCAAAATTTTACGCCGTTTTTTCGCTCTTGCGCCATGCGCTTTTAAGTTATTGCAAGAGCGTGGCATAGAGGTCATAATCCTCGGCATCGGTGATACGCACATCGTAGAAGCGACCACGCATGAGACGCTTGCCGCAGCTGTCGATAACCAACTCCTGGTCGACCTCGGGCGAGTCGTACTCCGAGCGACCGATATAGAAATCGCCCTCCTTGCGGTCGATGATAACGCGCATGGTCTGACCCACGCGGCGAGCGTTGTTTTCGAGCGATATGCGCTCTTGCAGACGCATGATACGGTCTACGCGCGACTGCTTGACATCCTCCGCGACATCGTCCGTGAGGCGTGTAGCCGAGTAGGTGCCCTCCTCCTCGGAGTAGGCGAAGACGCCGAGACGGTCGAAACGACAGTCGCGCACGAACTGCTGCAACTCCTCGAAGTCGGCCTCCGTCTCCCCGGGATAGCCCACCAACAGCGTGGTGCGCAGTGCGATATCGGGGATGGCGTTGCGCAGCTTCTCGACAAGGCGATAGGCATCGGCCTTCGTATGGCGACGCTTCATAAGCGTAAGCTGATTGTCCGATATATGCTGGAAGGGGATATCCAGGTAGCGACATATCTTCTTCTCGCGCGCCATAACCTCGATAACATCGTCCGGAAACTCCGTTGGATAGGCGTAGTGCAGACGTATCCACTCAATCTTCTCGATGCGGCATAGACGCTCCAAAAGCTCGGCAAGACGACGCTCACCGTAGAGGTCGAGACCGTAGTAGGTGGTATCCTGCGCGATAACCATAATCTCTCTTACGCCCTTCGAGGCCAAAGACTCGGCCTCGCGGATGACATCCTCGATAGGCACCGAGCGGTGGCGGCCACGGATAAGGGGTATTGCGCAGTAGCCGCACATCCAATTGCAGCCCTCAGCGATTTTGAGGTAGGCGTAGTGCGACGGCGTAGAGACCTCGCGCACGGTCTCCAACTCCTTGCGATACTTCGCACCGAGACGTGCCACGATATCGGCCCAATCGTTGACACCGAAGAAGTCATCGACCTCGGGAAGCTCCTCGCGCAGTGCATCGGCATAACGCTGCGAGAGGCAACCGATGACGAAGAGCTCCTCAATCTTACCCGCCTCCTTCAAGGCCGCAGCGCGCAAAATAGTGTCGATAGACTCCTGCTTGGCATCGCCAATGAAGCCACAGGTGTTGATAACAACAACATCGGCATCCGTACGGTCGCTGTCGAAGACTATCTTATAGTCCATCGCCGCGAGTTGGGCTGCAAGATGCTCCGAGTCGACGGTATTCTTCGAGCAGCCGAGAGTGATGATATTTATCTTTTTCACGTTGCTAAGGTCTATTTATTATCACCAAAGAGAGCGCGCACAAACTCGTGGCGGTCAAACATTTTCAGCTGGTTAATACCCTCACCAATACCGATATAGCGCACCGGAATGTTAAACTTATCGCTAATGCCGATAACAACGCCGCCCTTGGCCGTACCATCGAGCTTGGTGATGGTCAGCGACGTAACCTGCGTAGCCTCGGTAAACTGCTTCGCCTGCTCAAAGGCATTCTGTCCTGTCGAGCCATCCAACACGAGCATAACCTCGTGGGGAGCATCGGGTATGACCTTCGACATCACGTTGCGTATCTTGGTAAGCTCCTTCATCAGGCCCACCTTGTTGTGCAGACGTCCCGCCGTGTCGATGAGCACCACATCGGCGCCATTAGCCACCGCCGAACGCAGCGTGTCGTAGGCTACGGATGCGGGGTCGGAGCCCATATCCTGGCGTATCATCGTGGCACCTGCACGCTCGGCCCACACGGCAAGCTGGTCGATAGCCGCAGCACGGAACGTGTCGGCAGCACCGATATAGACCTTACGGCCGGCACGCGTGAGCTGCGCTGCGAGCTTGCCTATGGTCGTGGTCTTACCCGCGCCATTGACACCTACGACCATGAGCACATAGGGCATGCCCTCCTTAACCTCGATGCCGAAGTTCTCGGTGGTGCGGTGCGACTCCTCCATGAGCGAGGCTATCTCGTCACGAAGTATGGCATGCAGCTCCTCGGTGTTCATATACTTATCGCGGGCTACACGCGCCTCGATACGCTCGATAATCTTCACTGTCGTATCGACACCTACGTCCGACGTTATGAGCACCTCCTCCAAGTCATCCAACACGTCGGCATCAACCGTCGTGCGACCCGCAATGGCGCGTTTTAGCTTGTCGAAAAAGCCTGTCTTGGTCTTCTCCAAGCCCGCTTCGAGCTCCTTGCGCTCCTCCTCGGCGGCAACCTCTTGCTGTTCAACAGCCTCGGGGCTCTGCTCCGTCTGCTCGGAGTCGTCTCTTCTCTTCTTGAATAAATCGAAAAATCCCATGTTTATAATCTGTTTTTATTGTTTTACTCGTTACTCACTATAAAGCAAATAGCGACGCCTCAGAGCCTTGAAATGCTCCACGTCGTCCGCCCAGCGCGCCTCAATCTCATCGGTCGAGGCCCCGGCGATAATCATCTCGCGCACCCACGCCACGCCGATAAGCTTCTCGAACATTGGCGTGAAGAACTTATCGCCCATATCGAGGTCGCGGTAGGCGTCTATAACGTAACGTAGCGTCAGACCCTCGCGCCATATATCTTCGTTATCGACGGTGCGCAAATCCTCGCCATAGCATACCCTGCCACTATGTGGTGGCGTATGCGAGCCTTCGTTGGGCGCGGGCGTAAAGGTAAATGTGCGCCCCGACATCGCGGGATGTCCATATATCTCGAACGGAGCATCGGTGCCACGTCCCAAGCTCACCACCGTACCTTCGAACAGGCAGGTCGAGGGATATAGATATATGGAGTGCTGCGTAGGCAGGTTGGGCGATGGTGCTATGGGTAACACGTAGTGTGTCGTGTGGTCGTAGTTGCGGCACTCGACAACGGTCAGCTTCGCGGGCTTTGCCCACCCCTCGCCAATAGCCATGCGTGCCAACTCGCCCATCGTCAGGCCGTGTACCACGGGTATGGGCAACCACCCCACGCCCGACTTATACTTCATGTCGAGTATCGGGCCATCGACATAGTGGCCATTGGGGTTGGGTCTATCGAGGACGATGACCTCAGCACCATACTCCGCGCAGGCATCAATCATGCGCATCATGGAGATGTAGTAGGTGTAAAATCGGAGTCCCACATCCTGCATATCGACAACAAGAATGTCAAACGAGCGCATCACCTCGTCCGAGGGACGCTTCGTATTGCCGTTGTAGAGCGAGAAGATGGGTATCTGCGTACGCTCATCGACGGAGTTAACCACGGCAGCACCCGCCTCGGCCCTACCACGAAAGCCATGCTCGGGAGAGAAGATGCCGACGACATTGACACCCTCGCGGTGCAACATATCCACAAGGTGCTCATCCGCCGAGAACATCGCCGTGTGGTTAGCCAACACCGCAACGCGACGCTCACGGAGCAGGGGCATGTATGCTGCTGTGTCGGTGGCCCCCACCAACACCTCGCCACGCTCAACCTCTGCGCCATGCACCGCGCACTGCTCCGTACGCGCACCCTGCGAGGTGCCGCACGAGGCCAAGAGCATAGCCGCAAACAGTATCTGATAGAACACCTTCATAGTCAACTAATACTGCATGAGATACTCCTTGATGAAGCCATCGAGGTCGCCATCCATCACTGCATCGACGTTCGATGTCTGATATCCCGTGCGATGATCCTTTACACGGCGGTCGTCGAAGACGTAGCTGCGTATCTGCGAGCCCCACTCTATGCGCTTCTTGGTCGCTTCGAGTGCCTGTTGCGTGGCCATACGTTTATCCAGCTCGCGCTGATAGAGCTTCGAGCGCAGTATGCGCATGGCATTCTCGCGGTTCATGAGCTGCGAGCGCGTCTCCATGTTCTCGATAAGGAACTCCACGGGCTCTCCCGTGTCGGGGTCCTTGCCGTGGTAGCGCAGACGCACTGCCGTCTCCACCTTGTTTACATTCTGACCTCCCGCGCCGCTCGAACGGAACGTATCCCACTCGTAGTCCGCCGGCGAGATATTAATCTCGATGGTATCATCCACCGCGGGCGAGATAAATACCGAGGCGAAGGTCGTCTGTCGCTTGTTGTTGGCATTGAAGGGCGAGAGACGCACCATGCGGTGCACGCCACTCTCGCTGCGCAGGTAGCCGTAGGCATACTCACCCTCGAACTCCAATGTGCACGACTTAACGCCCACCTCCTCGCCGGCCTGATAGTTTGCCACCTTCACGGTGTAGCCATGAGCCTCGCCCCAGCGCGTGTACATGCGCATGAGCATCTGTGCCCAGTCGAGAGCCTCCGTACCTCCGGCACCGGCGTTTATATCCATTATCGCCCCCAACTTATCCTCCTTACCCGAGAGCATCTGTCGTAACTCCGACTTCTCGACAGCCTCGACAGCTGCCGCATATTGCTCCTCGACCTCGGCCTCTGTGAGCACACCCTCCGCTACGAAGTCTGCGACAAGCAGCAGGTCATCGGCAGCACGACGCAACGAGGCATAGTCGTCGAGCAGAGCCTTGATGTCGGCCACCTTTTTGAGCTGCTTGCGCGCCGCCTCGGGGTCGTCCCAGAAGTTGGGCTCCTCGGTGCGCTCCTGCTCGTTTTGAAGGTCTATATGCCGCTGCTCAATATCTATGGAGTGTGCAAGACGCTCCACGCGTTGGCGTATGTCGTTTATCTGTTCCTGAGTAATCATCCAAACAAGTTTTTAGTTATGTGGGGGGGGGCACCCGAGAGGTTAGGGAGGTTTGTTAGGGAAGTTAGGGAAATTAGGGAAATTAGGGATAACTCCTTAAATTCCTTAGCCTCCTTAAATTCCTTAAATTCTCTAAACTCCTTAATCTCCTTAAACCTTATCGCGAGACAATTCGTTAGCGGAAGTAGATGGCCACTTATCACGATAAAACCAATTTATCGTCAGAAGCGCGCCAGGCTTGGCCTCGACATGAAATCAGACTGGATGGGCTGTACTTGGGGTACTGCGCATCCGGGCTGATGATTGAGAGGCCGAGAATGGCCGCTTATCACGATAAAACCAATTTATCGTCAGAAGCGCGCCAGATACAACGCTCGGCGAATTTCGAGTCGATGGGCTGTACTTTGACGTACTGCCCATTGGCGAGATAATTCGTTAGCGGAAGTAGATGGCCGCTTATCACGATAAATTATAGGAGTTCCCAATCAAAACCATCCTTACGATCCTTAACGCGGACGCCGATGGCCATAAGTTCATCACGTATCTTATCCGATGTTGCCCAAT
>JAZRDV010000023.1:0-20812 GCA_045660465.1 Alistipes sp.
CGAGATAATTCGTTAGCGGAAGTAGATGGCCGCTTATCACGATAAATTATAGGAGTTCCCAATCAAAACCATCCTTACGATCCTTAACGCGGACGCCGATGGCCATAAGTTCATCACGTATCTTATCCGATGTTGCCCAATCCTTGGCTGCCTTAGCCTCCATGCGCATGTTGAGCAGCATATCAACAAGGGGTGTAACCATATCCTTACCGCCCGTCTCTGCGGCCTTCTCGTTGCGCAGACCGAGAATATCGAAGACATAGCGATTTACGGTGCTCTTCAACATTTCGAGGTCCTCGGCAGTGAAGGTCTGCTGACCCTCAGCCGCCTGGTTAATGATGCGCACCCAGTCGAAGAGTGCCGAGATAACCATTGGCGAGTTAAGGTCGTCGGCCATAGCCTCGCTACAACGCTTCTCCAACTCCTTAACATCGGCCGTAGAACGCTCCGCAGGCTTAATCTTGGCGAGAGCCTCAACACCCTTCATCAGACGGTCGAGGCCTTTCTCTGCCGCCTGCAACGCCTCGTTCGAGAAGTCGAGCGTCGAGCGGTAGTGTGCCTGCAACACGAAGAAGCGGATGGTCATAGGCGTGAAGGCCTGCGCAAGGATGGGATGACTGCCGGTGAAGAGCTGCTCCAAGGTGATGAAGTTACCAAGCGACTTACCCATCTTCTGGCCATTGATGGTAATCATGTTGTTGTGCACCCAGTAGCGTGCCGAGTCCTTGCCGAGGGCGGCTGTCGACTGCGCTATCTCGCACTCGTGGTGCGGGAACATGAGGTCCATGCCACCACCGTGGATATCGAACTGCTCACCGAGATACTTGGTGCTCATCGCCGAGCACTCCATGTGCCAGCCGGGGAAGCCGTCGCTCCACGGCGAGGGCCAACGCATGATATGCTCGGCCGAGGCTTTCTTCCACAGCGCAAAGTCGAAGGAGTGGTGTTTGTCGCTCTGACCGTCGAGCTCGCGGGTATTGGTCACTATATCGTCGAGGTTACGTCCCGAGAGGCGTCCGTAGTGGTGGTCGCGGTTATACTTCTCGACATCGAAGTATATCGAGCCGTTAGACTCGTAGGCATAGCCCGCATCGAGGATACGCTTAACCATCTCTATCTGCTCGATGATATGTCCCGAGGCATGAGGTTCAATCGAGGGCGACAGCACACCGAGCTCACGCATGGCAGCGTGGTAACGCTCCGTGTAGTAGTGCGCAATCTCCATAGGTTCGAGCTGCTCGAGGCGCGCCTTCTTGGCAATCTTATCCTCACCCTCGTCGGCATCGTGTTCGAGGTGGCCCACATCTGTAATGTTACGCACATAGCGCACCTTGTAGCCCAACGACTGCAAGTAGCGGAACAAGAGGTCGAAGGTTACAGCGGGACGCGCATGGCCCAAGTGTGGATCGCCATAAACGGTGGGACCACATACGTACATGCCCACATGCTCGGCATTAATAGGCTCAAACGTCTCCTTGCGACGTGTGAGCGTGTTGTACAAAACAATCTTTTCCATCATATTACGGTTATTTATTTTTTCGATTTTCTTTTACTCATACATTGCATATAGCGCATCGGATACCTCCTTGCGCGAGCAGAACTCCTCGATTTGGCGCATCACGCTCTCACGCACGGGCATCGTCTCATAGACATCGACAAAGAGTCCTATATGCGCCAACATGATATCCATGCGCGGGTCGGTAACGTCGGTTGGCGTAACACGACTTATGGCATCGACATAGCGGCCCACCAGGGCGTCGAACGAGAGCTGACCCGGCATAAGCGGCGAGCTACCCTCCATATCGGCAACAGCAGCATAGCTTCCGGCCATGCTCTCCGACATGTTGAGGATGTCGATGATATCCTGTGCCGCATTGTAGAGATTCTCGCTGATGGTCGGCGTGAAGGCCTCGCGCGTAGCGAACTGCAAATAGTGGTCTACCCACTCTCCACGCGACTTTATGTACTTCGCGGCATAGATGTCGCCCTTCTCGAAGATATCCTCGGCCAAAACATACTCCTCGTCGCTATACGATAGCAGTCTGAGCTCCTCGGCGATATCCACACCACGATGCTCGGCCGTGGCAACAAGCTCCTCGGCACGATCCGACAGCGCATAGAAGTAGGCAAAGGCATCGCCCTCGTCCGCAATGTTGTTCTCGACATCCAAACGGGCACTCAGCTGCGCAACAGCCTCCTCGACAAAGAGGGTTGCATTATAGAGGTGCTGCATGGCGATAGCGTAGTAGCCGCGCACATAGCCCACAGCCGAGCTATGTGTGTACTCGACATTCGAGGGCGGCAACACCTGCTGACCCCTATCGAGCAACGCCTCGGCCTTGGCAAGGTCGCCGTCGTGGTTGCGACGAGCAAAGCCCAACGCCACACGCGCGAAGTTATCCCTGGCGCGAGATGCCGAGAGGTTATAGCGGTAGAAGTAGTCGACATAGACATCCTCGTCGGCAAGGTTACCGTAGCGCAGGGGCTGATGTATAGAGCCCTCGACACTCTGGCCCATGAATAGCGGATAGAGGGCGTCGATGTTCATCATGCCGACATCCGCACCGCGCGAATATGCGGTCTCGATGGGCACAAACGTATAGCAGTAGCCATCGAAGCGTGCATAGTCGACAATGCCATAGTCCTGCATGAGGTGCGACTGCGTGAACGACAGAGGTCGCTGCCATGCAAAGTTGGCAAAGAGGTCGAGCATGAGAAGGTGATCTTTCGACAACACCGACTTGTCGATGTCGATATACACCTTATCGACCATAATGTCGCGCTCCTCCTCGCTAACGATGCCCGCAGCGATGGCGGCATCCTTATCGACATCGATATAGTAGCGCGAGGCACCGAGCAGGTAGTCGACCTCGGCACCGTCGATATAACTATCCATCGTCGGGCGCAGCTTACCCACCATGCGGTAGTCCTCGCTCTGCTGCTCGGGGGCAATCTTCTCGCCCTCGGCAAGCAGACACATGCGACCGTCGTTGATAACCAGCGTCATAGGCTCATCCGAGACGAAGAGACGTATGGCATCCGTGAGATTAAGCTCCGCAGCGGTGATGCTGTCGTTGAGAGCGTAGTAGCGGTCGATAAGCGCGTAGTCCTCGATGAAGGTCTTGTTGCTCACAATAGCGTCGTAGAGATTATAGGCCTCGTCGAGTTGTGCATATAGCTCCATAAAGTGCTTGTCTGGCTCGCTACCCTCGTCGATATAGCTCTGCAACAGAGGCTCTATCTCGTCGATACTCTTTGCGCAGTCCGAGAGCAACGAGCTACACTTGGCGTAGGTGAGGCTGAGCGTCTGAGTCCTACCGTTAGCATCCTTGAAGTTGATAGTATAGAGGCCACTATTCTCGATATAACGCTTTGCGCGACTGAGCATACGCGCCTCGCTCGTGTCGAGGACATCCACGACATTTGCAACCAGCGTCCAGTCGTTCACAAAACTGTACTTCGTCGAAGGTATGGTAAAGGGGACTGCGGGCGCATCGTTAGCCGCCAACTTCATCTCGTCGACATACCACTCGCCACCCAAGTACGACGAGTTCATGACGCGGACATCCTTGCGTACACCCTCAACCTCCTGGCAATACCACAAGGGGAAGGTGTCGTTATCGCCATAGTTGATGATAATGGCATTATGGGGTGCTGTCTGCAAGTAGTTCCAGCCGAGGTCTCGCGCCATATAGCGGTCCGAACGGTCGTGGTCGTCCCAATTCTCGGCGGCGAGCACCACCGGAACGCTCATACCCAGAGCCACAGACACGGCCGCAGTGCAGAGGAGCATGCGCGACCTGTTTTTGGCCTTTGCCACCAGCAGCGAGAGCATATCGCCAATAGCCAGCACACCGAGGCCAAGCCATATAGAGAAGGCGTAGAAGGCACCGGCATAGACATAATCACGCTCACGAGGCTCATTGGGCGAGGTATTGAAGTAGACAACCAAAGCGATACCCATCATCACGAAGAGCAACATGACCACTATCCAGTTGCGCCAATCGCGGTTAAGCTGATAGATAAGACCCATCAGACCAAGCAGCAACGGCAGGAAGAAGTAGGTGTTACGTGCTCTATTGCGGGCCATATCCGCGGGTAGGTTATCCTGCGGGCCGCAGAAGAGCTCGTCGATGAACTCTACGCCCGAGAGCCATCCGCCATGCAGATAGGTACCGTTCTCGTCCTTTTGGAGCTGAACATCGTCCTGACGTCCAACAAAGTTCCACAGGAAGTAACGCCAGAACATATCGCCCATCTGGTAGCTCATGAAGTAGGCTACATCCTCACCACGCGTAGGCTCCCACCACGCAAGACCCTCCCGAGAGGTGCGCTCAACGGTAGGATGACCATCGCGCATCGCCACCCACGAGCCGTAGTTGTCGCGACGCGCATAGTTCCACATGCGGGGCATGAAGTGCATGGCCTCCGACGGATATTGGTAGTTATCGAAGATTACGCGCTCCTCATACTCATTGGTCTCGGGGTTGAGCCACATCATAGCCTTCGTATCTACCGTCTCGGTGGGTACATAGTCATCCGCATCCGCAGCGAAGTCGATATAGTCTGCGGCGGGATAGTAGTTGTAGTCCACCGTGGTGAGCGGCTGTGCCGAGTAGTAGGGACCCCACAATAGAGGTCGGTTGCCATACTGGTCGCGGTTGAGCATGCTGAGCAGCATGTGGGGCGTCGAGGGATTATTCGAGTTCATAGGCGGGTTGGCCATAGCTCTAATTGTAACCGAGGCGTAAGAGGCGAAGCCTATGAGAATAACCGTGATAACCAGCACTATGCTATTGAGCAGACGCATCTTGCGACGGTGTGTGAAGAGCACCAGATAGCCAAGAGCAGCCGAAACAGCAGCAATGAAGAGCAGCATACCCGAATTTACGGGCATGCCGAGGCTATTGACCGCAAAGGTGTCGACAGCGGCACCCGCAGCAACCGTATAGGGTATGATAAGGCCGTTGATAACGCCCAAAATAAGGAGCGACAGAAGCAACGCCACGCATATCTTGATGAAGTACTCCTTGGGCGTGCGCATATCGTAGCGACGGAAGAAGTATATCATCACCAACGCCGGGATAGTCAGCAGGTTAAGGATGTGGACACCGATTGAGAGACCCATCAGATAGGCTATCAATATTATCCAGCGCATGGAGGTAGCTCTGTCGGCATTCTCCTCCCACTTCAGCATCAGCCATACGACCAAAGCCGTGAACATCGACGAGAGGGCGTAAACCTCACCCTCGACAGCCGAGAACCAGAAGGTGTCGGTATAGGCATACGACAACGCTCCGACAACACCGGCACCGAGCGTGAGCATAGCGCGCTCAACGGTAAACTCCTCGTCGTTGCGCATAAAAAGACGACGCGACAGATGCGTAATAGTCCAGAAGAGGAAGAGGATACAGAAGCCGCTGGCCACCGAATTCATGGCGTTAATCATCATCGGCACATACTCGGGCGACGGTGCCAAAAGCGAGGCTATGCGGGCAAGCATCATGAAGAGCGGTGCCCCGGGCGGGTGGCCCACTTCGAGCTTATAAGAGGTGGCGATAAACTCACTACAATCCCAAAGGCTTGTGGTGGGCTCCATGGTCAGAAGATAGGAGATGGTGGCCACCGCAAAGACCGCCCAACCCGCTATATTGTTCCAAAGTTTGAATTGCTTAATCATCGTGCATAAAAATTATCCCGCAAATATAATAATATTTGGCCAATTATCGACACATAAAATCGACTTTTTCGCCATACGGTCTATTTTTATGCCACAAGTTTTCTACCTCGCTACTTGTCGATATTCGATTTAATTCGTTCTAAGCCACTGCGCATCAATGGCGTAGAGCCCGCCATTGCACGAAACTCATCGGGGGTCATGCTCTGCCACCGCTCGACGGTAAGTGCCGCGGGGTCGAGAATGGGATTAAAGAGAGGATTGCGATGCAGTGGCGCACGACGATTGTGGGGACATACCGACTGACAGGCATCGCAGCCAAATATCCAGCCGTCGAGCGAAATGGGCTCCGAAGCCTCCCCCTCGCGTTCAATTGTTCGGCACGAGATACAGCGTCGGGTATCTATGGTGCGATTATCCAAAATTGCACCATTCGGACAGACACCTACACATGCCCGACAGCTGCCGCAACCACCCTCTGCAAGGGGTTTATCATACGCATCGACATCGGCATCGATGAAGAGTTCGCCGAGGTGCAACATTGAGCCGTAGGATGGGTTAACTAACAGCGAGTTACGCCCTATCCATCCGAGGCCCGCGCGCACAGCCAGACTCTTCTCCGCGACGGGTGCCGAGTCCGTAAATGCACGGAAGCGCAACCGAGGCTCGACCTCCAAAAGTCGCTCGGCAATTTTTGCAAGCATCTGTTTTATTGTGGTGTGATAATCCACATTCAGGGCGTAGGATGCTATCTTCGTCCGACACCCCGCCGAGTAGCCACGACCATACTCCGAAAGGTAGGATACGCCACACACCACAATGGAGCGTGCCCCCTCGACCAAAAGGCGGCCGTCGAAGCGTTTGTCGACGTTGCGTTCGAGATAGGACAACGACGAGTGGTTGCCCGCCGCGAGCCACCCCTCGAAACGGCCACGCTCAGCCGCGAGCTCTTCGGCACGCACCACACCCACCAAGTCGAAACCAACCTCGCGAGCAATATTCGTTATAATATTTCGGGCAATCATTGAAAAAAAATCGAGTCAAAATTAACAATTTTTAATAAATAATTGGTAAATTGCGCCCGATTTATATTAATTTTTATTAACCACAAACCCTACGATTATGACGTTTAATACTCTATATGAGATAGTTAAGCACAGTGTCGAGAAGTTTTCGTCGCGCATCGCATTTTCGATGATTGGCGGCGAGGATGTATCGTACAAGGAGGTAGGTGAAAGAATCGAGAAGGTGCAGGATTTGCTCCTCAACGCGGGCGTAGGTGCCGGCGACAAGGTGGCTATCCTCAGCAGCAGCATGCCCAACTGGGGCGTATCGTACTTTGCGGTAACCACAGCAGGCATGATCGCCGTACCCATCCTTCCCGACTTCACGGGCGAGGAGCTCGACCTTATCATCCAACACTCAGAGGCTAAGGCCATACTTGTTTCGGACAAACTCTACACCAAGCTCTCGAAGCAGACCGTCGAGTCGCTCAACATCGTGATTCGTACCAAAGGTCTCAACGTTATCTCGCAGCGTGTCGAGGAGCGCGCCGAGAAGGCTATACCTCAGCCCGATGACCTCGCAGCAATAATCTACACCTCGGGGACAACATCGAAGCCCAAGGGCGTGATGCTCACCCACTACAACATCGCTGCGCAGACCACCATCATCCCCCCGCTGTTCGACTACAACGAGGAGGATGTGCTACTCTCGATTCTTCCGATGTCGCACACCTACGAGTGCACGCTCGGCATGATATACCCCTTCTCGCGAGGCGCACATGTTCACTACCTCGACCGTCCACCTACCGCATCGGCACTCATGCCCGCACTTGCAAAGGTGCGCCCCACGGTAATCGCCTCGGTGCCCCTTATCATGGAGAAAATCTACCGCGGCAAGGTGCGCCCCACATTCGAGAAGAATGCTCTGCTACGTACGCTCTACGGCTGGCGTTGGTCGCAGAAGATGCTCCACAAGGTTGCGGGCAAGCAGCTTAAAAAACTCTTTGGCGGCCGCATGCGTCTCTTTGCTATCGGTGGTGCCAAGTTCGACTCTGAGGCCGAGCAGTTCCTCAAAGATGCGGGCTTCCCCTACGGTATCGGCTACGGCCTTACGGAGACTGCACCCCTCATCGCCGGCGTTGTGGGCAAGGGTGTCCGCGTAGGCTCAACAGGCCCATCGCTGCCCGACGTGCAGATACGTCTCGACGATATCAACCCCGACACCAAGCAGGGCGAGATTGTAGTTAACACCCCCTGCTGCATGGTGGGCTACTACAAGAACGAGGAGGCCACAAAGGCGGTATTTACCGACGACGGCTGGTTCCGCACGGGCGACCTCGGATATATCGACGAGGATGGCTACATCTTCATCAAGGGTCGTTTGAAGAATATGATTGTAGGCCCCAGCGGCGAGAACATCTACCCCGAGGATATCGAGGAGGTGCTCAACAGCAACCGCTTTGTTGCCGAGTCGGTAGTTACCGAGGAGGATGGCAAGCTCATAGCCCTGGTGTACTTCAACACCGAGGCGTTGGAGGAGTACTACGACGAGTTCAAGCACAAGATGTCGGTAAGCAAGGAGCAGCTCACATTGAAGATGGAGGAGATAAAGCGCGACCTTATGGAGTATGTAAACTCGAAGGTCAACCGCTTCTCGAAAATCTCGAAGGTCGTGGACAACGAGGGCGAATTCGAGAAGACCCCCACCAAGAAGATACGCCGCTTCATCTACGACCGTAGCAAGAAGGACTCTTCGGAGAGCAACAATCAGCAGGCGTAGCCAACTATATAAATATAGTATCAAAAAAAATATGCGATTTCCTTTGTGAGTCGCATATTTTTTTTATACCTTTGCCGTAGCATTGGTTTTCAGAGGGGGTACTCTCCTCATCGAAATTAAAAGGGAATCGGGTGCAAATCCCGAACAGTTCCCGCTGCTGTGAGTTCTTAATCGGTTTGCGACATCATCTAAGCCACTGGACGAAGGTCTGGGAAGGCATCGCAAACAGGAACAAGTCAGAAGACCTGCCAAGCGTTTATAACGAGATTATGCCTGCGGCGAATGGGCAGTCTGCGACTTGATGTAAATCAGGGTAAATAGTATGAAACGAAGAGTGGCTATATGGGCACCGTATAGGTGTATATCGCGGCATTGTACTCGTACATCTGCTGCGGACTCTTTGTGGCATAGTCTCGTTAAAAGTTATGGTTGCGGCGAACGACAAACTTTTAACCTAATTAATAAGACTATGAGACACTTTTACCGTGTGGTCGCGTGCGTAACGCTTACGCTCGCGGCATTGAGCAGTTGCTCGTATGATGATGGCAACCTCTGGGAGGAGGTTGAGCAGATTAAAAATCGTGTTACGACCCTCGAAGAGGCGGCCATTAAGGCCAATCAGGATATCGTGGCATTGCAGACTATCGTTGGTGCCTTGCAGAAAAACGTGTACGTAACCTCAGTAACACCTACCGCCAACGGCTACACCATTCTATTCACCGATGGCACGACGGCCAACATCTCGAATGGAGCAAATGGTGCGAATGGCTCCAATGCACCTATAATCTCTGTAAAGCAGCATAGCGACGGCAACTACTACTGGACTGCCAACGACGAGTGGCTGCTTGTCGACGAAGAGATGGTACGAGCCAATGGTATCGACGGCGAGGATGGCGAGAATGGCGAGGATGCCATAGCTCCGCAGATACGCATCAACGCCACGACCAAGGAGTGGGAGATATCGACCGATGGCGGCATCACGTGGCTATCGACAGGCGTTGTTGCCGAGGGCAAGGATGGCTCGAACGGCTCTACCGAAGCTGCTGGCGACTCGCTCTTCAAGGAGGTAGACACCTCAAATCCCGATTACGTCATCATCACCCTCGCAAACGGCACAGAGCTACGTCTTGCTCGCTACGACGAGAGTGCGCCCAAGTTTATCATCGCCGACTGTCCCAAACTTGTTCAGGTGGAGTACGGCAAGAGCGTAGAGCTTATCGTCGATGCGGACAATATTGCCGACTATGTACCAACCGCCCCGATAGGCTGGAAGGCTCATTACGACACCAACATCCTCACCATAACAGCCCCCGCCAAGGATATGTGCCACTTCGACAAGGAGGGTATCTTGGCCATTAGCGTAGTGTCGGAGCAGGGCAAGAGCGCAGTCGTAAAGCTCGACGTTATGGCCGGCGAATGGGTCGTTGAGGAGCAGACCACGCTACGTACCCTTACCTTTGAAGATGAGGATGCAACGTTCGAGCCCTACGAGCTATCGTACTGTGGCGCATATATCGAGACATGGAGCGACCTTATCGCCGCCGACCAATATATGGATACACTCATCTACGACATGAGTGGCTCGGAGCCATACTATTGGTTCGACGAGAACAATACGATGCTCTACCACGAGTTCCCATGCAACTACGGCAGCTACGCCTATTGGGGTGGTGGCCATGCCATATCGAACTACGCAAACCTCGACTTCGAGACCTATGGCGACTACATGAGTCAGCTCACCGTATTTGGCGAGGAGGGCATGGGCGGCAACAACAGTTCGTCGAACTTCTGCATGCACTTCGGCTATATGGACGGCTCGGGATATAACGGCACGGAGGAGCTCTCGAAGCTCTATATGGGCGATGGCATACCTCGCGTTATAGACCACATGTACGTCAACATATCGACCTACGTGCTCAATGGCCTACTCAACGGCAACGGCCTGACCGACCCTGCGGGTAGCGACGATAAGTTCTACATCACGGCTACGGGCTATGACCTCAACGAGGAGATGATGGGTACCGTCGAATTCACCCTCTGGGATGTTGCGAACGAGATATTTATCACCGAGTGGACAAAGTGGGATTTAACATCGTTGGGCGAGGTCTTCTACGTTGAATTCAACGTGCTGGGCACGAACGACAATGGCTATGGCTTCTCGCAACCTGCATACTTCGCCTACGACGATGTAGCCGTTCAGTTTACGGAGAGCCGCGAGGTATTTAAGTAAAATAGAGATGAGAAAAGTTTTAGAGTTTTTGTTTTTAAGTGTTATCGCTGCAATCTCCTTGTCGTGCAATATCGACGAGGAGATTGCATCGAGCTATCCGAAGATTACGCTCGACAGCCGAACGGGAGTATATAGCGTAAAGCAGGGGCGAGAGATTGTCATCGCGCCACAATACGAGTATGCCGAGGGTGCAACATACCGATGGACGATGGATGGCCGACTGCTGGGTACCGAGCCCTCGCTTCGCTTCATGCGCGAGGAGTGCGGCGAGTACTACATACGTCTTACGGTCGCTACCGCCGTCGGCTCCGATAGCGAGGAGCTGCGCATAGATGTCAAGGAGTTGGAGACACCCACCGTCGATATCAACATGGCCGACGCGACGGTCGCCATTGGTTATCGCAAGATGCTCCGCGCCACATATCGCCAAACCACACTCGCGACGAAAGTCGTGTGGAGCGTAAATGGCAGGCAGGTAGCCGAAGATGTAGGCTACGCCTTTGAGGCCACGGAGTGTGGCGACTACGTCATCACGGCCACGGCGAGCAACGACGACGGAACGGACTCAAAAAGCATAACCATAAAGGTGGTAAACATCGACGAGATGCCCTTTACATACACCTTCGACAAGACATCATACCACACCGTCGTGGGACGCAAGCTGCACATCGAGCCCTCGTTTGTCAGCCACGACGACATAGAGTACGTATGGGAGGTCGATGGCAGCTACGTCGGAGCATGGAGCGCGGACTACACATTCCAAAGCGACAACGTCGGTGAGCACACACTGAGGGTTACGGCCTCGAAGATTGTAAATCCCGAAGTCGACAAGACACCCGATGTCATCGTCCACGAGTTCAGCATCACGGTTTACGAGGCGGGAGCATACTACCGTCCTCGAAGCGGAGCATCGGCGGCCGAATGGGTCAAGATATACGAATACACCCCTGCGCCGGGGCAGTTTATCAACGAACTGAAAACAGGCGGCTTCGATGGTACGCAGACAACGCCCGAAGCAGCGATAGCGTATGCCGAGGAGCGCATGCGAAAGGGAAATTGGGTATCACTGGGTGGCTTCGGCGGATATATCATCGCAGGCTTCGACCACAGCATTGATAACTCGGGTGATTACGACATCGCAATTCTCGGTAACTCGTTTGACGGCTCGTCGGAGCCGGGCATAGTGTGGGTTATGCAGGACGAGAACGGCAACGGGCTCCCCGATGACACATGGTACGAGTTGGCGGGTTCGGAGACGGGTAAAGCGGAGACCTCACAGCAGTATGCCATAACCTACTATCGCCCCTCAGCACCACAGATGCCCGTACAGTGGACCGATAATCTCGGGCAGAGCGGCCAGATAGAGTACCTTAAATCGTTCCACTCGCAGGACTACTACTATCCGCTGTGGATTGAGGCAGAGAGCTACACCCTCACGGGCACATGCTTGGAGCCTCGCAACTACGATAAGTCGGGCAACGGCACCTATTGGGTGAACAAGCACTTCGATTGGGGCTATGTCGACAATTTCAGCCCCATAGACCGACTACCCGGGGAGAATAGCGGCGCAGAGGGCAATGCCGCCAACTACTTCAAAATCGCGAATGCCATAGACTTCGAATTGGAGCCTATCGACCTCGACTATATCGACTTCGTAAAGGTGCAGGTGGGCGTCAATGCCCAGAGTGGCTGGCTCGGAGAGCTATCGACGGAGGTGTGCGGCATAAGCGACTACAACATGATAAAATAGCCAACAGACGACGATGACAAAGATATTCAGAGTATTTATCACCGCGCTACTACTCTTGCACGTCGGCTGCATGAAGTGGGAGTATGGCATAGAGGAGGAGTTCGACACCTCGACATCGGGCGAGGGGCTCTTCATCTGCAACGAGGGCAACTTCCAATATGGCAACGCCACACTCTCGTACTACGACCCCGCGACAAAACAGGTGCAAAACGAGGTCTTCTATCGCGCCAATGCGATGAAGTTGGGCGATGTGGCGCAGTCGATGACCATCCGCAACGGCATAGGCTGGGTGGTGGTGAATAACTCGCACGTGGTCTTTGCCATCGACATCAACACATTCAAGGAGGTGGGACGCATAACAAACCTCACCTCGCCACGATACATACACTTTCTCTCAGACGAGAAGGCATACATCACACAGCTTTGGGATAACCGCATATTTATCGTCAACCCCAAACGCTACGAGATTACGGGATATATCGACGTTCCGAACATGACCATGGAGTCGGGCTCTACGGAGCAGATGGTGCAGCTGGGTAGGTACGTCTACGTAAACTGTTGGTCGTACCAAAACCGCATTCTCAAAATCGACACCGAGACCGACCAGATTGTCGATGAGCTCGAAGTGGGAATACAGCCCACCTCCTTAGCCTTGGACTGCAACAACAAGATATGGACCGTGACGGATGGTGGCTACGAAGGCTCGCCCTACGGACACGAAGCACCTGCGCTATATCGCATTGATGCCGAAACATTTACCATAGAGCAGCGATTCGACTTCGACTTCGGCGATGCACCCTCGGAGGTACAGCTCAATGGCACGAGGGACAAGCTATACTGGATAAACGACGATATTTGGGAGATGGACGTCACGGCCGACAGAGTGCCCCTGCGCCCATTTCTACCCTACCACGACACGATATACTACGGACTGACCGTCTGCCCGCGCTCGGGCGACGTCTACATCGCCGACGCCATAGACTATGTGCAGCAGGGCATGGTATATCGTTACTCGAAAGATGGAGAACTCATTGACAGCTTCTACGTGGGTATAATCCCGGGAGCCTTTTGCTGGAAATAACGATGCGACGATTTGTGCTCATAACCCTCATCACGACCCTCTACTGCGCCACGCTAAGTGCGCAGGAGGGGCAGCGCGCCCATGCCTATCGCGATGGCGAGCACTATGTTGATATCGAAGGCGTAGCGGTCATAGGTCATCGTCCGATAAAGGAGATAGGCATACAGCAGACCAAGTTCGACACGCTGGCCCTCAAAGAGAATATATCGCTCTCGATGGCCGACGTGCTCACGTTCAACTCCTCGATATTCGTCAAGAGTTATGGTCGCGCCACACTCTCGACGGTAGCCTTTCGCGGAACATCGCCCTCGCACACACAGGTGTCGTGGAACGGCATGAAGATAAACAACCCAATGCTCGGCATGACCGACTTTTCGATGATACCCTCCTACTTCATTGACGATGCGTCGCTCTTGCACGGCACATCCTCCGTAAATGAGACGGGAGGCGGCCTGGGAGGCTCGGTGCGACTATCCTCAAAGCCCGCAAATGCCGACGGCTTCGGACTGCAATACATCCAGGGCATAGGGTCGTTCAAGACCTTCGACGAGTTTGTGCGCCTAACCTACGGCAACGACCATTGGCAGCTCTCGACACGCGCCGTATACTCGTCGTCGCCCAACGACTATAAATTCCGCAACCACGACAAGAAGATAAACATCTATGATGAGCAGATGAACATCATAGAACAATACTACCCCATCGAGCGCAACCGCAGTGGCGCGTACAGAGATTTTCACATCTTGCAGGAGGTCTACTACAACACCGGCAAGGGCGACCGCATCGGTCTCAACGCCTGGTATATAGACTCAAATCGCGAGTTGGCGATGCTCACCGTCGACCATGGCGACGACACCGACTTCGACAACCGTCAGCGCGAACACACCTTCCGAGGTGTTGTGTCGTGGGACCACCTGCGCGACAATTGGAAGCTCGGAGCAAAGGCGGGATACATCTATACGTGGATGGCCTACGACTATCAACGCGACATTGGCAACGGCACGATGGCCCACATGACACGCTCGCGAAGTCGCATAAACACCCTCTACGGGCAGGTCGATGGCGAGTACTACATCGGTCAACAGTGGCTCTTCACGGCCAACCTGTCGCTACACCAGCATATCGTCCAAAGCGAGGATAAGAACATCATACGTCAGGATGGCAACAAGGCTATCGTCGGCTACCGCAAGGGACGTCCCGAGCTCTCGGGCTCGATATCGGCCAAGTGGCGACCCATCGACCGTTTAGGCCTATCGTTAGTCCTCCGCGAGGAGCTCTTCGGCAGGGAGTGGACACCCATCATCCCCGCACTCTTCGTCGATGGCTTACTCAGCCGAAGAGGCAACATCGTGGCCAAGGCCTCCGTATCGCGCAACTATCGCTTCCCGACGCTCAACGACCTCTACTTCCTACCGGGAGGCAATCCCGACCTACGCAAGGAGAGCGGCTGGACATACGACACAGGAGTATCGTTTGCCGTGGGCAAGGAGGGCATCTACTCGCTAAGTGGCTCGGCAAGTTGGTTCGAGTCGTTCATCAAGGATTGGATTATTTGGCTACCTACGCCCAAAGGCTTCTTCTCGCCCGACAACATCAAGGATGTGCACGCCTACGGCGTGGAGCTGCAAGCCGACCTCGACGTAGCACTATCGAAAGAGTGGCAGCTCGAACTGAATGGCACCCTCTCGTGGACACCCTCGATAAACGAGGGCGAGCCGCGCACCCCGGCCGACAAGTCGGTAGGTAAGCAGCTACCCTACGTCCCCGAATTTTCGTCTACGGTAACAGGCCGACTATCGTGGCGCAGATGGACATTTCTCTACAAGTGGTGCTACTACTCGGAGCGATACACAATGTCGTCGAACGACATCTCGCTATCGGGTAAACTACCGCCCTACTTCATGAGCAACATCTCGCTCGAAAAGGTCGTGGAGTTCAAATGGGCCGAGCTGTCGTTGAAGGGCGCAATCAACAACCTCTTCAACGAGGAGTACCTCTCGGTGCTCTCACGCCCCATGCCGGGCATCAACTTCGAGCTCTTCATAGGCATCACACCCAAGTGGAAGAGCAAAAAGTAGAGCCGTAACGTCTATTTCATTAAACGGCTATCGCTCAACGTATTACACCGTTTCGCGCATACATCTGCGCGAGAGGCATCACACATCTTACGAAAATTTGTTGAAAAAATGAGGGCTGAGGGTTGCTCACGTCAAAAATTTTGCTTACTTTTGTGAGCAACATAAAATAAGTAAACCTGATTGCTATGTCTTTTATCGATGAAAGGGTACAGACAACAGGTCTCACATTCGATGATGTGTTGCTCGTACCGGCCTATTCTGAGGTTCTGCCTCGCGAGGTTTCGACAGTTGGTCGATTCTCTCGAAATATTCAACTGAACATACCTATTGTGTCTGCCGCCATGGATACAGTAACCGAAGCTACGCTTGCCATTGCTCTGGCACGCGAGGGTGGTATCGGCGTTATCCACAAGAACATGTCCATCGCAGCGCAAGCAGCTCACGTGCGCCGTGTGAAGCGCGCCGAGAGCGGCATGATCTACGACCCCGTAACTATCCGCAAGGATAACACCGTGGGCGACGCCTTGCAGCTCATGCAGGAGAACAAAATCGGCGGTATCCCCGTTGTCGACGACAAGGGTATGCTCATAGGTATCGTCACCAACCGCGACCTCCGTTTCCAGAGCGATATGGAGCGTCTTATAGACGAGGTGATGACCAAGGAGAATATCGTAACAACACACGAGACCGACCTCAAAAGTGCTGCCGAGGTACTTCTCGCAAACAAGATTGAGAAGCTCCCCGTGGTGGACGACAATGGCAAGTTGGTGGGTCTTATCACCTATCGCGACATCACCAAGCTCAAAGATAACCCCAACGCCTGCAAGGACTCGAAGGGTCGTCTGCGCGTAGCTGCCGGCATCGGCATCACGCCCGACGCCATGGATCGTGTAGCTGCCCTGGTTGCCGAGGAGGTTGACGCCGTAGTTTTGGACTCGGCACACGGCCACACCAAGGGTGTTGTAGGTCTCTTGCGCCAGATTAAGGATAAATATCCCTCGTTGGATGTTGTGGTGGGTAACATCGCAACTGCCGAGGCAGCGAAGTACCTTATCGAGAATGGTGCCGACGGCATCAAGGTAGGTATCGGCCCCGGCTCTATCTGCACAACACGTATCATCGCAGGTGTGGGTGTACCCCAGCTCTCGGCAATATACGACGCCTCGACCGAGGCCAAGAAGGCCGGCGTACCCATCATCGCCGATGGTGGCTTGCGCTACTCGGGCGATATTGTCAAGGCATTGGCCGCAGGTGGTAACTGTGTGATGGTAGGCTCGATGTTTGCCGGCGTGGAGGAGTCTCCCGGCGAGACAATCATCTACAACGGTCGTAAGTTCAAGGCATACCGTGGCATGGGCTCTATCGACGCCATGAAGGCAGGCTCGGCAGACCGCTACTTCCAGAAGGGCTCGGAGGGCAACATCATGAAGCTCGTACCCGAGGGTATCGTAGGTCGTGTTCCCTTCAAGGGCAAGCTCTCGGAGACGGTATATCAGCTCGTGGGCGGTATTCGTGCCGGCATGGGCTACTGCGGTGCTAAGGATATCGACGCATTACAGAAGGCGCGCTTCATCCGTATCACGTCGAGCGGCGTAACGGAGAACCACCCCCACGATATCACCATCACCAGCGAGACACCTAACTATTCACGTGGAGAGTAAAACAGCAATGGAGAAGATTTTAATCATAGACTTTGGCTCGCAATATACGCAACTCATAGCACGACGTATTCGTGAGATGCAGGTGTACTGCGAGATTTACCCCTTCAACAACGTTCCGGCATTAGACAGCTCGGTGCGTGGCGTCATCATGTCCGGTTCACCCCGCTCGGTGCGCGACGCTGAGGCCCCCCGCATCGTTCTCGATGCCATCAAGGGTCAGCTGCCTCTGCTCGGCGTATGCTACGGTGCGCAGTACCTCGCCCACTTCTTCGGTGGCAAGGTCGAGGCATCACCCAGCCGCGAGTATGGCCGTGCCCGTATGCACGTTGTAGAGAAGGAGGATGCCCTGATGCAGGGTCTCAGTGCTGAGTCGCAGGTGTGGATGTCGCATGGCGATACTATCACCTCGATTCCCGCAAACTACCATATCATAGCCTCGACAGAGGATGTTCCCGTGGCCGCCTACCGCATCGAGGGCGAGCAGACATGGGGCATACAGTTCCACCCCGAGGTGTACCACTCGGAGGAGGGTGCACAGATGCTCCGTAACTTTGTTGTCGGCATCTGCGGTTGCAGCTGCTCATGGACTGCCGACAGCTTCGTGGAGAGCACCGTCGAGGAGTTGCGCGAGAAGCTCGGCGACGACAAGGTTGTCCTCGGCCTCTCGGGAGGTGTCGACTCGTCGGTGGCGGCAGTGCTGCTGCACAAGGCTATTGGCAAGAACCTATACTGCATCTTCGTAGATTCGGGTCTGCTCCGCAAGAACGAGTTCGAGGAGGTGTTGGAGTCATACCGTGGCATGGGCCTCAACGTCAAGGGTGTCGATGCGTCGGATAAGTTCCTCGGCGACTTGGCGGGTGTTAGCGACCCCGAGACCAAGCGTAAGATTATCGGCCGCGACTTTGTCGAGGTCTTCGAGGCTGAGGCCAAGAAGCTCGAAGGTGTGAAGTGGCTCGGCCAGGGTACCATCTACCCCGATGTCGTGGAGTCGGCACAGGTGAACGGCACCGCCGTAGTCATCAAGTCGCACCACAACGTGGGCGGTCTGCCCGAGAAGATGGGTTTGAAGGTTGTTGAGCCTCTGCGCCTACTCTTCAAGGACGAGGTACGTCGCGTAGGTCGCTCTATGGGCATGTCGGAGCGTCTCATAGGCCGTCATCCCTTCCCCGGCCCCGGCTTGGCTATCCGCATCCTCGGCGACATCACCCGCGAGAAGGTTGAGATATTGCAGAACGTTGATAAGATATATATCGACATCCTGCGCGAGACCGGCTGGTACGATAAGATTTGGCAGGCAGGCGCCATTCTGCTCCCCGTGCAGTCTGTTGGCGTTATGGGCGACGAGCGCACGTATGAGCGTTGTGTAGCGTTGCGTGCCGTAACCTCTACGGATGGCATGACCGCCGACTGGGTACACATCCCCTATGAGATTTTGGCACGTCTGTCGAACGAGATAATAAATAAAGTACGTGGCGTCAACCGCGTAGTCTACGATATATCGTCGAAGCCACCCGCCACGATTGAGTGGGAGTAGGCTTTTAGCGTGATAGCGGCGCATCAGCGACGCTTCAATCAAAGCCCTGAATGGAATGTACGCCAAGTACTATCCGTCCAGGGCTTTTTCATGTCATCGCCACTGCTACACCACTCTGACGCTAAAAGGCATCTCGCTAATCAACACAAGCCTAACCCCTTCTGACATCAAACGTACCCGCTCGTTACCCATCGTCGGGATTTTTGCCGAGCGTTGTATCTGCAGCCTTCTGACACGAAATCCCCTCGTGCTAATCACCCTGATTTCATGTCGAGGTCAAGCCTAACCCCTTCTGACATCAAACGAGGCGGACACCCATCCATCCAGGGCTTTTTCATGTCATCGCCACTGCTGCACCACTCTGACAATAAATCGCAACCGCACACTCTGACACAAAATCTCAGTGCGACATGCCCCATCCAATTCATGTAGTGCATTGCCGTTTCGGAAAATATTACTACTTTTGTTAAAAATACGGAGCATGAGTTCGAACACATCAACAGAGAAGCGAAATCTATATCTCGACACCGCCAAGGCCTTTGCAATACTCCTGGTCGTGGTGGGTCATTGTATTCAATATGGCTCGGGGGCAGAATATGTGCAGAGCACCGCATTTTTCAGCAACCCCCTATTCAAGGCTATATACAGCTTCCACATGCCTCTCTTCATGCTCATCAGCGGATACCTCTTTCGGGGAGCACTGCGCAAGCCCGCAAAGGAGATTATACTCGGCCGAGCACGAAGCCTCGTTGTTCCCATCATCTGTTGGACCACAATATCGCTGATGCTGCATATCGCGCGCTCAATAGGCTCCGACACCCTGAGCCTATCTAACATCGTCTCGACATTCCTATCGCAACTGACAGTGTTGTGGTTCCTATGGGCTGTATTCCTATGGTCGGTGGGCGTAGTCATAATAAACAAACGACTCAACGACAGCATTTGGGTATATATCGCACTCTTCCTTCTACTCTTCGCCACACCCGTAAATTATAATATAGGTCTCCTTGCCTACATGTACCCATTCTTCGTGGGAGGATACCTCTACAATCGCTACAACCTCGCCGAGAAGCTCCATAGGATTTACTCTCTGCCCTATCTGCCGTTGCTCTTGGGCGCGATATTCTTTGCGATGCTCTACCACTTCGACGTAGAGGACTACATCTACGTATCGGGCTATACGCTCGTAGGCAACGACGTGTGCACGCAGCTATCCATCGACCTATACCGCTCGGCAATAGGCTTCGTGGGTAGCTCATTTATTCTCTCGTCGCTCTACACGCTCTTCAATAATGTCGGCTTGAAGCGAGCAATAACGCATGGAGGCATCATTGCGGATATCGGCCGTAACACGCTCGGCATCTACGTGGTGTCGGTATACATAAATGGCCTAACAGGCGACCTCACACGCTCGCTGAGCGGCCTTAGCTACCCACTACTGCTCGTGGAGAGCATCTGCACCATCGCTCTGTCGATGCTCATAATCAAACTCATACAGCGCAATCACCCCCTCAACCGCTATCTTCTCGGTGGCAAACGATAAAAGGGCATTTTCGTGTGATAGATAGTGTGATAGATAGTATGGTAGTGGGCCGTCAACTTGTTGATGGGCTACATGCGAGGGGATGCCATGCTTGCATGAGCAGCGCATCGCATGTAGCACATGAGCAGTGAAACTGCGGCGCACCACGATAACGCCACTAACCACCACGGCAAACACCACAAAACCCCACACAACAAAAAAAACACTTGACTAAAAGCGAATTAGTCATTTTCCGCGATTTATGAGGTTGAAGAAAAAGATGTAGTTTTAGGCTTGCGAAGTCCGAAAAACGCAGTTTACTTAGCTGTAAATGAGCATTTTGAGGGCGAGTGCAACGACAAAATACACTTTTTATTCAACCTCCATTACCGGGATTCGAAAGGCGAAGCCTTAGAGCCGATACCTATAATAATAAGCGCAGGGCACGAGCCCGAGCAATAAATCTCTTTAATATCGGCTCAACCCGCATATAAT